>NZ_JAMJWE010000099.1 GCF_023554105.1 Brucella sp. 21LCYQ03 | reverse complement strand
CAAAGCTACCTCTTAGCCCATCGCCAGGAGCAACCAGCGACCATTGCTTTGAGGAAGAGTCCTTTCCCTACCGTTGCTCCCGGCGAACTGGCGGCTCAGGTAGATGGTTGGCAACGCTGCGTATCGAAGTTACCGACCTGGGCATTTAGCGAGCATATTTATTATCCCCAAAAAATCAACCTCGAACAATGTTCATCAGAACATACTGCCTTAATCAAACAGCAGATTATCCGAAAAGGTGCGAAGGTAATCGATCTTACTGGCGGTTTTGGTGTGGATAGCTGTTATATGGCACAGCATGCAGCGTCAGTGATCCATTGTGAATGGAATGAAGCATTGTCCGCTATCGTGGCACATAATGCCAGCGTTCTGGGAGTACATAACTTAAGTTGTATCACAGGTGATGGCATCGCCTATCTGCAGCAACAAGCGGACGATAGCTTGGACTATATCTATATCGATCCTTCGCGGCGCGTGAGCAACAGCAAAGTATTTTTGTTAGAAGATTGCGAACCAAATATCGTGCAGCTGCAAGCGTTGTTTTTCTCCAAATCGGAACGCATCATCACCAAAGTATCTCCGCTGTTAGATATTACGCAAGCATTGCGTTCACTCAAGCATGTCAGCAATGTATACGTGGTTAGTTTGGACAATGACTGCAAGGAGCTACTCTTTATTCAAAAAAGAGGTTATGAGGGTGAGCCATTGCTATCCGCTATCCGCTTATTTAAGGATAAGATTCAGGAGTTTTCGTTCACTGTAGCCGAAGAGAAGGCACTACGTAGTGAATACCGCACGCCCCAAACTTATTTATACGAGCCTGATGGGAGCATCATCAAAGCAGGTGCTT
>NZ_JAMJWE010000098.1 GCF_023554105.1 Brucella sp. 21LCYQ03 | reverse complement strand
GTGATTGCATTATTTTACGGAACAAACAGGTCTAAAGGGGTTTTACGTAGTGCAGGATGGAGCCACTGCCATGGCGGAGTAAAAACCTATGCAGAGCTATTTATGAATAATGGTTTGGATAGTATCTACTATGATCAAGGGCGCGAAATGGTAACGGGTAGGCAAGGCGACCGGGGGCGGTTTCGTGTAGTAACATTGCGAAATATTGCTGTTACAGGGCCTTACATGCATGATGCTCGGTTCGAAAGTTTGGAGGATGTATTGGATCATTATAGTGATCACTTAATAACTGGGCATGGTATAAGCCCTTTTCTGGAAAATAGGATGGGAACATCTGGTCAGCATAATAGGCTGACTGTACAAGAAAAAAAAGATATTATCTCGTTTCTACATATGCTCACTGATACGACGTTTTTGCGGGATGAACGTTTTTCTAATCCTTTTTTAAAAATATTATAATTATGCGTGTAATCTACCTAATGTTATTACTTTCTGCCTGCTTCGGAAGCATGGCTCAGGATAGGAGTTTTGAATTGAAAATAAGCGGTGATATCCCAAAAGAGCTTGTATTTGACCAGGAAGATTTTGAGAAATTACCCACCATTAATGAAGTGCTGAAGGATAATAGGTCGGGCAAGGCTTACGTTTACACAGGAGTAAACGTACAAGCTTTGCTGGAAAAAGCGGGCGCTCCGGTAGGAGCAGCGCTTCGAGGGGAGAACTTATCCAAATTTCTGTTAGTACGCTGTGCTGATGGATATGAGGTGTTGTTCTCGCTTGCCGAGCTGGATAGCTCATTTACAGATAGGCGAGTTGTATTGGCATACCTAAAAGACGACGTTCCATTAGAT
>NZ_JAMJWE010000097.1 GCF_023554105.1 Brucella sp. 21LCYQ03 | reverse complement strand
CTGACCGATATTGCTATCGACAAGCTTCTTGATGTCCTCATTGTATTCCGAAGCTTTATTGTGTAATCCGCGAGATTGGATGATCTGCATTTCTTTCAGTGATAATTCCACTGTCTCAACCGGTACGCCTTTCACGAGCGCGCTGAAGATTAAAGAATCCTGCTTTTTAAAGTAATCACCAGTAAATACACAATGCTTATGGATCTCACTTTCTCGGACGAATTCCTTTACAGATTCCAAAACCTTCACTGTCACGTCACCTCTTACGAAACACAAACCAAAGAAAGCCTGCTTATCTTTTAAGTATTGCTCTTCATTGTCCCTTGCGCGTCGCATCTTCTCTGCTTCCGATCGTTTTCGGTCCATTTCACGAACTTTTTTGACGTAGCGATCGAGTTCTTTGGTAAGATTTTTAGGGCAAACATATTTTGGACTTCGCAGATCCTTCCGGCATCTCGTAAGTAATCCCAGGTAATCGTAATACATCTGCGCATCTTTGACCTTGTATTTATTGCGAATGCAGATCTTGATTGAATCCCAGAATCTATAGGCACCGCCATTGCCTCTTTTTATCTCCTGAAAGAACATAGAATACTGACCGACTTTGAGTAGAGTCTCCGCGCGGTTATTGTTTTCAAGTAGCGTGAAGAATGTATAAGGAGAAATCCAGTGCAGATTACCTTTAAACCCAAGCTTTTTGAATATTGGCAATATCTTGTAACCTGCACAGACTTTGTCTACACTGTATTGATAGCAATAGGAATACGCATTCCGTCTCACTTCTAGATCACCAGCGATTGATTCACCAACCATATTGTGAGCGCGTGCAACAATGTGATTTTTCCCTTCAA
>NZ_JAMJWE010000096.1 GCF_023554105.1 Brucella sp. 21LCYQ03 | reverse complement strand
TGCATTTGAAATATCTAATTGGCATACACCAAAATATAGAATTTCATTTCTTAAAATAGATTTGATAAGACACATGATGTGTAAATAAGTTTAAACACCATGTGTGCCTTTTAATAGAAGGATACTTGCATATAATGCTAAATGGAGAAATGTAAAGAACAGCAGATACCTAGCCGATATTTGCCAAAGAAGACATTCTGCCGCATAACTATACAGATTTGCCACCACACAGATTTACGCCAAGATACTTAATGAGAAAGTGAGTGATGATATGGCACCACTGATGAAAAAGTTTGCAGTGCAAACTGACGAGTAGGTTTTTTTTATTACACGTAGAGTATTCTTTATCATGCAATTTTTTATCGCAGTATACACGCTAAAAACATAGCAAAACATATAATCCAGGGATGGTTTTTATAAAACAGCATCACTGCAAATCTCGTTTGGATGAATTAAAAACTCAGGATATGTTCGCGAGTTGTTTTGGTTGACTCTTACAGAGTTTGCATTCGTGATCAACTCTAAATGTATCTAAGCTGTCGCAAAAAAGATTGTTCAAAATGCAACATTTCTGCATATTCTTAACGATATTAACCTTTAATTGGAATATTTACAAAAATCACTGTACCGCGCTTGGCATCGGTTATACTTTTCAGTTTTGCTTTCTTTCCTAAGAGCTGTAGTCGCTCGCGACTGATCGTACTGGATAGAGAACGGTGATCGGGTTTGATGCCGGGGATTATTTTTTTACCGCTATCGCTAATAGTCACTTTCAATACTTCTGCTTCGATCGTAAAGGCAATGGTGATATGTCCATTTCCGGTTTCCATATTGATCCCATGGAGGATGGC
>NZ_JAMJWE010000095.1 GCF_023554105.1 Brucella sp. 21LCYQ03 | reverse complement strand
ATCATACAGATTATTGGTATTGATTACTATTTAACGAAAGGAAAGATTATGATACCAGAGCACAAAAAAGGTAAACGAGTGGATTGTTCATCATCTACCGAATTTTCTACTGGAGAAGAAGCAAAGCAATTTTTCTTAGTAGCTAAAGAACGTCTTTTAGATATCAACGATTGGAATGAAGTAGCCGTATTACCATCATCCGTATTCCAATTGGCAGACAGCAATGGTGCGCACTTGGAGCGAGAAGCGCAAGAAGGTGATTTGGTCAAAATTGACATTCTAGGACCAGGATTACCCAGCAGCGATGGATATGATTGGGTACGAATTGAGCAAATTTTGGAAGAAACCACATCAAAAAGTCAAAAAGTTTCCATTACACTGAGACCAACAACTGATCCAACACAAACTGAAAAAGATATTGCGCATTTTTTCAAAAACATAGCCACTTCTACTATTTTGTTGGAACAGAAAGATAATGAAGTTTCCGCTCAATATGCGGGAAGAAATGAGTTGATTAATGATGAAAATGAAGGTATAGCAGATACCATTAGAAATGCACTAATCGGACTTGGTGTTAAATTAGGCGGCTCATATCCACAGTGGAAAGCGTTGGTGGCCGGAATAGTTAAAAATTAAGTTGAGCAATTTTATAGTCAGAAAATTAAATACCAGTGTTACTACTTTTTAAACTGAAAAAGAAAGTAGAGCCAATACCTTATTTACTTTCAATAGATATACTACTATCATGTAAACGCAGCAAATCCGACACTAGATATAGACCTATACCAAATCCGGAAATATTTTTCCTATGCAGGTCTTTAATCCTATATAAACGCTGAAATAGCATTTTCT
>NZ_JAMJWE010000094.1 GCF_023554105.1 Brucella sp. 21LCYQ03 | reverse complement strand
AGTTTTGTAGGTTTTACAGTTTTTGTAGGCATCTATGCCTGGTATCGACTGCGGAAGGATAACCTGTCGTCGCAGGACGGGTATTTTTTGGGAGGTAGGAGCTTGACGGGATCCGTTATTGCAGCGTCTATGATCATGTCCAATATCTCCACCGAGCATTTGGTAGGTATGAATGGCTCGGCCTATAGAAACGGCTTTATTATTATTGCTTGGGAGGTCACCTCGGCCTTGGCATTAATCCTGGCGGCCATATACTTTGTTCCAAAGTACTTGCGTATGGGAGTCGTCACGATCCCACAGTATCTGGATAGACGTTTCGACAAAGGTACAAGCTCACTTATTGCGCTGTTTTTGTTGGTCTCATTTGCCGTAACCTTGTTGCCGATTGTCCTCTACACCGGAGCGATCAATTTAGAAAGTATCTTCAATACATCAGAGCTTTTGGGTATAAGCAAAGCAAGTAGCCTATGGATCACGGTGGTAGTGGTCGGCGTACTCGGTGCGGCCTATGCGGTGATTGGAGGGCTAAAGGCCGTTGCGGTGTCAGATGTTATCTATGGTTACGGATTGTTGCTAGCTGGCCTCCTCATCCCAGTTCTCGCCCTGATTTATATTGGTGATGGGAATCCTTTGTTGGGAATGGAAAAGCTGTTCAGGCATAGTCCGGAAAAATTCAATGTTATTGGAGCAGAAGATTCGATATTACCCTTTAGTACGCTTTTCACCGGTTTGATGATCAACCAAATCTACTTTTGGTGCATGAATCAAACCATTATACAAAGAGTATTTGGTGCCAAAAATTTGGAGGAAGCACAGAAAGGGCTGTTGTACACGGGGATGTTAAAGATCCTGGTGCCTTTTA
>NZ_JAMJWE010000093.1 GCF_023554105.1 Brucella sp. 21LCYQ03 | reverse complement strand
GGAAGATTTTGCAGGGAAGGATTTTTTTAATCTACCAGAATTAGCAGAAGTTCGAAGAATGCTGCATCACGCCCAAAAGGGACTATGGATCGAAAAAACACCCGTTGCAATGGCATTATCTTTTCAGGAATTAGAGCAGGAGGTGGCAGGTTTTCAACAGTTCTATTTACTGCTACATGTGCTACATCAATTTACGCAATTCAAGCCCAAAATGAGCTTAATTAGTTCGGAGTACGACATCCAGCAGCAACACGAAGAAGTTTCCAGAATGAACACCATCATCAGCTTCATCAACAACCATTATCGGGGTGAATTGGACTTAACTAGTTTGGCCAACTTATCGGGTATGACCCGAAATTCCTTCTGCCGTTATTTCAAGCAACGTACCGGCAAAACGCTCACGGCTTTTATCACTGCACTACGTGTCGCGCACGCCTGTAAGCTGCTCAGAGATTCACACGCATCCATCAAAGAAAGCTGCTTTGACTCCGGTTTCAATAATTTTGTCAGTTTCCACAAAGCATTTAAAAAGATTACTGGCATCACTCCCCTGGCGTACAGAAGTGCTTTCGGATAAGCTTTATCTGTTCAATGCCTCGGCCATACGCATTAACCCCGTATGCAACATTTCCTGAGGACAGGCCACATTGATACGAATATAACCTTCTCCGTTGGCCACAAAGACCTCTCCTCCCTCGATCAACACACCAGCTTCTTTAGCGAAGAATACCGTCCAACGATCGGTGCCTTTTCGTTTAGGCAAATAGGCTGATAAATCCACCCACGCTAAGTAGGTTGCTTCTGGTACATAATAACGCGCTAATGGCAAAGCTTCTGCCAGGAAATGCTGTAGAAAATGTAGGTTGGAG
>NZ_JAMJWE010000092.1 GCF_023554105.1 Brucella sp. 21LCYQ03 | reverse complement strand
ACCTACCCAATTTGAGCTCCAGTCCATCCGCGACAGCTATCTAAAAAGTGATTTTGGTGCCTATCAGATCATCAGAGGTAGCCAACAAAATCTCTATATCTACGCAGGTATCGCCGTATTAGTGTTGTTAATGGCATGCATCAACTATGTGAATTTGAGTACGGCACAAGCATCGAGTAGATTAAAGATTACAGGCATAAGAAAAGTACTCGGAGCTTCAAAACATAGCCTAATAGCACAATTCTTATTGGAATCCCTCCTTATGTTTGCCGCCGCTTTGGCTATATCAATAGTGTTTTATCTAATCGCATTACCCTATGTAGAACACTTTATTGGAAACAAAATAGCTTCTGCATACCGTCTAACACATTTTGTGGGCATGGTATTAATTGTCATCGTCATCAGCTTACTTTCTGGTTTATACCCCGCTTGGTTTATAACTAGGTTAGCTGCCAACGGTGTACTTAAAAAATCACTTAAAACAAATAAATCTTCCAAAAGCTATTTACGTTCGACTTTGGTTATCACACAATTCAGTCTCTCCATCATTATACTTGTTGCTATGCTAGTGGTGCAGAGTCAAGTGTACTTTATGAAAAATAAGGAAACCGGAATTGATACCGAAGGACTGATCAGCATTGGGGGAATTTCCTTCGACAACCAGCTGGAGGCCTTCAAAAATAAGTTATACGAACATCCTAATATCATGCACCTTAGCCTATCCAGTTGGTTGCCTACTGATGGACCAGGTTACATGACAAGGTTGGTGGAAGATCCGAAAAACCCACAAAATAAATTCGAGTTATGGTACATTGCAGGCGAACCAAACCTAGCCGAAACATTAGGTTTAAAATTGCGTGAAGGCCGATG
>NZ_JAMJWE010000091.1 GCF_023554105.1 Brucella sp. 21LCYQ03 | reverse complement strand
ATTGCGTCAGCAATACCTGGCCTCTTATATTGATTTATACCGCTCCCTTGGTGGAGGCTGGCAATAAAATATTAATGAGTTGCGGTAGCTTGGAGTGCCATAGGCCATTCTGCAGCTTCCGCAATTTTTCTTGGAATATCGATGTTGTCCATTTTATGGTGAAAAAGATCGGCACCTACTCCGATCGCATAAATCGGGATATAAGCGGCAGAGTGATTGCCAGATGCCCAAGAAATGCTAGATGCTCTATTCAACGCTTTCACGGCTAGTGCTGCAATGCGGTCATCAATAGCATATAAACTTTTCTCCGTTTCGTTTTGGTGTTGTACAAAGCTTCGCGTGTAAGCTTCCTTAAGCTCGTTCTCCTCGGTTTCACTGATTTTTACGGCCTTCCATAGTCCGGTGTTTTCTTCCAATAACTGTTTTACCTCTACCCATGTTGCATTTG
The DNA here is from genome assembly GCF_023554105.1 of Brucella sp. 21LCYQ03. Classification (GTDB taxonomy): domain Bacteria; phylum Pseudomonadota; class Alphaproteobacteria; order Rhizobiales; family Rhizobiaceae; genus Brucella. Next base: position 424 of record NZ_JAMJWE010000091.1, on the reverse strand, counting down.
GATTAGCTTTCCTTAAATCAGAGATCTTTTTACTCAGGGCACCTTGCGATACCTTTTGATGTTGGATACGACTCAGCTGTAACGAGGAGCTACCATTGCCCAGCACCATGCCGCCTGTCTCATGATCAGCAGTTACCAGGATCAAAGTTTCCTCTGGATGTTGCTCGTAGAACCGGAATGCCTCTGCTACTGCCGCGTCAAAATCTTTGGTTTCCTGAATAGCAGTTGCGCCATCATTACTATGGCAAGCCCAATCAATCTTTCCGCCTTCCACCATCAAAAAGAAACCCTTATCGTTATCTTTCTGCAATGTCTGAATGGCGGAAGCGGTGATCTGTTGCAAGGTCAATTCTTCCCGTTTACGATCTATGGCGTAAGTCAATGCATCGGCTGCTGTGCCTTTGTCTGCCATCAAAACCACTTT
>NZ_JAMJWE010000090.1 GCF_023554105.1 Brucella sp. 21LCYQ03 | reverse complement strand
AAGCCGTACATACTAACGGGTGTAACTGAATCGCTTTACCCTCTACCAATGTCGGCTGGAATGCTTGGATACCCAAACGGTGAAGCGTAGGTGCACGGTTTAATAATACCGGGTGACCTTTCAATACATTCTCTAAGATATCCCAAACCACTGGATCTTTACGATCCACGATTTTCTTCGCAGACTTCACTGTTTTCACAATACCACGCTCAATCATCTTGCGGATGATAAACGGTTTGTAAAGCTCAGCAGCCATATCTTTAGGCAAACCACATTCGTGTAATTTCAAGTGTGGGCCTACAACAATAACCGAACGTGCTGAATAATCCACACGTTTACCGAGTAAGTTCTGACGGAAACGACCTTGTTTACCTTTCAATATATCAGAAAGAGATTTCAAGGCACGATTACCTTCGGTTTTCACCGCATTTACTTTACGGGAGTTATCGAATAATGAATCTACCGCTTCTTGAAGCATACGCTTCTCGTTACGCAAGATTACTTCTGGTGCTTTAATCTCGATTAGACGTTTCAAACGGTTGTTACGAATAATCACACGACGGTACAAATCATTCAAATCGGAAGTCGCGAAACGACCACCATCCAAAGGCACCAATGGGCGCAACTCTGGTGGAATAATAGGTACAATTTTCACGATCATCCACTCCGGACGGTTTTCAATACGGGTATTGGCACCACGGAAAGCTTCTACTACATGAAGGCGTTTCAATGCCTCATTTTTACGTTGTTGAGAAGTTTCGTTTGCTGCCTGGTGACGTAGATCGTACGACAACTGATCTAGATCCAGACGTTTTAGTAATTCTTCTAAAGCGTCGGCACCCATTTTAGCCACAAATTTTTGTGGGTCGTTGTCATCTA
>NZ_JAMJWE010000009.1 GCF_023554105.1 Brucella sp. 21LCYQ03 | reverse complement strand
AAACCTTCTCCTTAATGACAATTAGCATATTCAAGGAGACGGAATCAAAATGTGACAAGTCCACAGCACATCGAATGCGATTTAAAGCCTGTTCGCTAACTGATTGTTTCACCAGCAAGTCAAAATTGGCAGTCTCGTTCGTTGCGGCTAGCTCTTGAGCACGGAACGTCGTTTCCAAACGCCCAAGCAAGACCTGGCGGAATTCGGCTGCCGTTATGTTTTTCACCTCTGTTTGCATCGCAATTGCGCGCACAACGGAGAATAAATTCTTCATTCGGTGACGTGTTTCAGAAATGATGAACTCAATCTCTGCCGTTTGGTGCTGGCGCTCCGTTATATCATCGAAGAGAACAAGAATATTCGAACTATTGTCATCAGATTGAACCAGCCGACGTGCATCGATCAGAAAGGTACGAGGCCCAATAGACGGAAAATCGTACTTCACCTCAAAGCCAATCACGGCAACCGCTCTGGGAATTACGACTGCGATCAGGTGTCGAAGTTCCGGTATATTCCACTGCCCATCGCGAAGACTAAAGAGGCTTTTATCAAGGATATCATCACGCTCAAATCTAAACGTTTTGATGAAAGCATTGTTTGCAGTAATCACGTGCAAATTCTGATTAAGAACCACAATCTGCTGGGTCATCGTATCCACGACGCCATGTGCTTGCACATTCCCGCTGCTGAGAAGACGGCAAAGATCTTCTAACATAGTGTATCCATAAATTCCTGACAAAAGCCAAGGCGAGCCGCCTCAACCAATAAGGTTGAATTCTTCTAGTAAAAGGCGTTGTGAAATTAAGAGCGTTGATCTCAGTGGTGCGCGAAATTGCTAATCTAAAGCGCCACAGCCGCAAAATGGTTGCATCAACTATAAAAATTTATTGGTAATTGAGCTGCATTTGCATCGCCTTCGACTGCAAAATTGGAACAAGTCCTGGAGTTTAACCTGCTTGAAAGGTCAAAACCCTAATTCTTTTATTCTCACAAATAATATTACGATCTTTTAGGTAACTGCGAACATCGACTCCGGCGCGGAGGGATTTTTACAAGAAAAGTATTACAGAGCATATTAAACGGCATACCAGAGGAAATAAACGACTAGTGAATCTTTTTGTAATAATCTTGGAAGACGCTCAGTTGCGCTGCATGGCACCCAAGCCAGTATTTTCATTGGAGAGATTTCGTCATAAACACACTATGACGCCAGAGAGGGCAAATCAAAAAAAGCGAGCCCTAAGGCTCGCTTTAAATTCATTAAAGGTATCGGTTTCTTTCTCGTTCAATTTCCTCTGACGTATAGGGTTCAGCGTCGGGATCAAAATTCTGCCAGCCTTCGCGGGTGTATAACTCGCGACGTGCAACCACATCGACGCGTGATGCGCCCGCCAGAATAGCATCCGCTTCAGCAGCCCTCTCTTCAGGCACGCGCGCAGTCACCAGTGAGCCACCGCGACGTACGCTTTCCGCGTAAACATTAGCATCCTCTTCTGAAACGCCAGACTCTGTCAGTGCTCCAATCAGGCCACCTGCCACGCCACCGACCACGGCACCACCAACAGCACCCGCCAGAGTGGCGGCTAACCAACCCGCTGCCACCACCGGACCAACACCCGGGATTGCCATAATTCCCAAGCCGGTTAACAAACCACCCGCACCACCGATTGCAGCGCCTATACCAGCGCCTACACCCGCACCTGCGCCAGCATTGCTTTCACCTTCACGATGATGAGAAACGATGGAAATGTCATCTGACGGAAAGCCTGCAGCTTCCAGGCGGTTAACTGCATCTTTCGCCGCATCATAATTATCAAACAGTCCGGTTACAGTTTTCATTTTACGCTCCGATAAAAATTGTTGTTAAAAATGAAGGCAGCTCTGAAACAAGACTTACATTGCCTTCGTGGTTACGTTTCCCTGGTAATCTAGCTGAACCTGAACCTTGTCTGCCCCCTTCATTGCAGAAGCATTCCAAATCCCATCTTCGCCCAGCTTAAGGTCCATGACGCCGCTAAAGCCGGCTTCTTCAATTCGGGATTTTGCCTGATCCTCTGTGAAGCTGTTCTCGCCTTGCACTGGCGCATCGGGATTCTTATCGCCTGTCGCAGTAACCGCTGGCGTCTCTTTAGACGTTGATCCTGTATCGGGCGTTGAGGTTTGAGCGAAGGCAACAGAAGGCGCAAGAAAACACGCGCTGATTAGCGCTACAGTACTGATTTTCATGATGTTTCTCCAATATTCAAACGTATGTTCTGGATATTAAGTCAACGCACGAAAATCCTATTAGTTCCAAAAACGAAGCTATTACGTTAGAGGTATCTTATATAAAGGCTCTGTTCTTTTACCGAGTGTGGCTCAAACTCACCCGCGCGTATTTTGATTGGATTAAAGAAAATTAAAACTGCAGATTTTTGTTTCTACGCGTGTGATGAGAGCCGTTTTGATCTCATTGGGATGCGTGCTCGATGATTCCGATTACCATTTGAAGATTTTCAGCCTCGCGGAATAGGGAATTGCCTGTTCAGGCTACCGGGTGGTTTTCTTACAATTGTGGGCCCGATATTTTCAAATACTTCCGGCTTGGCATCGGAAAGGCTCTCGATCGTAGCCTCCAGAAGATTGAATGCCAGAAAATCTGCCTGACTTTCCTGTTGCAATTTCTTGCGATCAAATGTGGTCTCGTCCATGGTTGTCTGCCATAGCGCCAACCCGATACGGGCCGCTGGATTAAGTCGTCTCAGACGCCGTAAAGAAAACTTGGCGCGACGCGCAGTGTCTAAGTCCAGCACGCAAAGAACAATCGCTGTGGCATCCGCAATGTCAGCCTTACGCAATTGACTGGGTTGAGATTGCTCCTGATCAATGACCTTGGTTTCTGCCGTCTGAACCGACAAAACCTGCGCCAACATTGCAGCCGTAACATCATCTAAAGGACCGCGACCGCCGAGACAAATTATGGTTTTGTTTTCACCTGAGGGAATTTGCAACGTTTCGCCATCCTCGGCGTCTGAAAATGCGTCAACTGATACAGTTTCTTCATTATCCTCTTCTTCATCCGCTATTTGCTTGAGATTTGCGACCAGCATTCTGGAGCTCTGTGAAATCTGTTGTAGCTGTGTGTCACTGAGAACGCCGCGAATGCGATCCTGTTCGGCAATAAGAAGCGCTGGAATAGCTACGTTGCCATAATATTCCACCAAAAATTGTTCGGATAATAATTCAAGCGCGTTGTCGGTGGCCTCATTGGGATCACCAGCCAGAAGTCGTTGATAAAGCCTCTCTTCGGGATTGAGTACCGGCTCAGAGCCGAACAGAATTTCAAGAAACCGAAACTGCGGAACATAGCGCCCCAGAACCACCAGACATACGGTCAATGGGGTTGAGAGTATCAATCCAATCGGACCCCACAACCAAGTCCAGAAAATAGCAGAAACGATAATTGCTAAAGGTGACAGGCCAGTTCGCGATCCATAGAGCCACGGCTCAATTACATTGTTGCTGATGAGTTCAATCAGAACGAAAAGCGCGATGGTCCATAAAAGAAGATCCCATCCGGGTGCAATGGCAAATGCCAGAAAGAGTGGCATTATCGCTGCGATAACCGGTCCAATATAAGGCGCAAATCGCAAGACAATTGCCAGCATGCCCCATAAAAGTGCGTTCGGAACTCCTAAAATCCAAAGCCCAATGCCCAGCGGCACACCATAGCTGATATTAACGACAAGCTGTGTGAGCAAATAGCGCCCCACACGTGTGCCCGCCTCCTGCAAAGCTGACGTCGTACGGTGAAGATCGCCATGGCCCACCAGACGGATAAAGCGATCTCGTAATTCTTCTCTCTCGAGAAGCATGAAGACCACTACCACAATAACAAGTCCCAGAGTTGCTAGCGGCCCGATAAGCGGCCCTACGATTGTTTCAAGCGTTTGAACTGGGTTTCGCTGTGAAAAAATTTCAACGAGAATAGGCTTACGTTCTGGCTGTCCAGAGACGGTCGTATTTGTGCTTTTTTCCTGGTCCTGGCTGATTTCAGCGCCAATACGCTCCGCAAAGCTATTCAGTCGATTAAGGAGACCATTATCGGTTCCAGTTTCTTTAAGAGTACGAATTTTTTCGATGATATTATATTGATAAGTCGCAATGTTCTGACCAACTTCGTTGACCTGAAACGCCAGAATTGCACCAAACAATCCAATAATCAGAAATCCGCCTGTAACGCTGGTGATGATGGCAGGCAGACGCGGCAAACCGAAACGTCTGAGAAAAGCGACTATCGGTGCCAGCATGAAGGTTAAAAGCACAGCAATGGCTAAGGGTAAAAATACGTCCTGAGCAAAATAAAGAATAGCTACGACCGCTGCGACGGCAGCAAGTGCGGGCAACCGTGAATGTTCGTGCGCTACAGCTAAAGAGGGGTTACCACGTCCAAGTCCGCGCTGCATGATACCTCTTGCTAGTTCGTGTTCCTATTCTGCGAATTGATAAGTAGAGATGGCAATAAAGTTAACAAACTCTCTGAACAGATTATCCGGCATGGAAAGATTGATCAGGCTTTAATTATTACGCAGCCGTCCATCTAGAAATAAGATCCGCGATCAAGCGCATTCAGAAATGGAAAAAGCTCACCACCTAAATTAAAGTAGCGAGCTTTTAAGATTATTAGCGAGTAATCAGGCTTTATCGATGACATTCTTTACTGCGTCTTTTGCCTTACCCTTAGCCTGCTGTGCATCGCCCTTGGCTTCCTGAGCCAAACCTTTGGCTTGCATTTCTTTGTTATTAATGGCTTTGCCGACTGATTGCTTGGCCTTTCCAGCAATTTCGTTAGCCTTGCCAGAAACCTTGTCTGAGGTGCTACCCATTTGAATTATCTCCCTAAACTATTTTTTAGTTCTACCCATACAACGCCAATAACTAATATAGGTTCCCAAGGAGGTTTGATTTTCTAAGAGCGAAAATCTGAATTTGTCTATCTGATCAGGAGGTCATAATTTTTAGAACTGGAACCATCGAAGCATCACGCCATTTAACCAATTGAGTGGTCCACGAAGATATTGACAAGCACCAACAAAAATCTTTAGACGATTCATTTTATCACATCATCGTCGGCCACGACTGCATTGGGGTGCTGTTGTCAGTCATTAAAATTCCTTAAAATGCTTCTCAAGTTGACGACATGCTTCAAGCTAAAACGATTCTTTGCCAACTGACTGTTTTTAAATTTAGTTTCAAAGATCGTTTGCGCTATACACTTATCCAAATAAATTTCTGCCGTTGGATGTTGTTATGTTGAGCTGCATCAGCCCCATTACACCTGTTCATCCTGCATGAATAAAGACCACAATTAGCTTGAGCGATAATTCTGAATCATCGCAACGATCGGCCCTGATTGATCGCCAAATGTGTCGATGCAATCCATTTTCCATCGGGCCGAAATGAATCCACAAATCCAAAACCGGAGAACAGTGCGCCATCTTTAAATCGGATAAATGAGCGTAACGCTATCTCCGTTTCTTCATTCAAAAAGGGCATACCTGAAAGAGCTGCCGTCGGTGCGACTACACCCCGATCTCTAACTGGACAATTCACAGAATATCCTCGGGGACCGTCACAGGCGGTTAATCCCAAGGCATGAATCCCATACCCATTATAGCCGCGCGGGTTTGCTAAACAGTGCCTATAATTAATCGTCGCATGAGACGAACCTGTTCTTCATCGTCGAGGTAGTAATCTGCCATTGACAGAGGATCACATCCGCAAAAGGAGTATTGCGATAGAAACAAAGGTCCACCAAAGTCGCGTCCGGTGGGCAACAATTGGTCGTAAAAGACCCTGCCATTGAGGAGGCGTCTCTTATTTGACCAACCGATATGAAAAGCCTGCGGATCGATCGGGAAAGCTTCCGCACCACCCTCGAGAACATAAGCCATAAGTGCTTCATTCCATCCAGTAATCGGAATATTCTTTTCCCATTGATGTGTCGGGCTCCAATGCCAATAGAGCGATGGCCTAACGCGTCTCGGTGCGTACTAATTCCATTCCATAGCATTTGAAATGTCGGAAATGGTAGCTCTCAACCGCATTTCCGAACTATTATCTCTATCAAAAAACGAACGGGCCTATCGTAATCCTTGCAGCAACAGTGCAGTCTCAACAACATCACCATCGTCATCGTAACGTGAAAATGTACATGTTTTGAGCGAACCAGCATCGACAAAATCAGGGAATGCACCGTGGAAACGCTCCACCTTTAACAAAGCGCTCAACATAAGAAGTATTCGCTCGACCGCGTCGCTCCGGTTCATCCTACCTCGCAAAACGGCGATCAGAATCGCCATGAAGTCAAAAACACGGCCACCAATTATTCCATTTGGCGATGTGCTATCTTTATTCAGTCTACCGTAACGCAATTTCGAAGTTGGATCGCACGCATCAAGAAAATACTTGATCGTATGCTGCTGGACGAGATCCATAAGCTGATCCAAGGGAAGATCAATATCACTTGATTTTGTAATTATGGCCGGCGCTCGCAAGATCAGCTTCCCAATATTTCTTAGTGTAAAATGAGTTCGGGATTTAATCGATCAAGGAATTCAGCCGACATTAAAATACGCCTAAATTTAACTTATCTGAAGCTCATGAACAACAACGAGGCCTGAATCATCTAAACTTCTAGGTAATGCTGGATGGAACACTTTCCTTCCAGCAGGGTTTACCTCATGTAATCTGAAAAGAGGAAACCACAATGGATCACAGCAAGCACATTCCCCTCACTCCGGTTGAGCTGAACCCAGAAACCTTAGAGGGCGCCACCGTCTACGGTGTCGATGACCACAAAATCGGTAAGGTCGATCACGTGCATGTCGGCGGTGCTGTTAATCAGGTAATTATTGATGTTGGTGGTTTTCTGGGTATCGGTGCCAAGCCGGTTGCTGTACCGCTTGCTGATCTAAACTTTATGCGGGATGAAGATGGTCAGGTTCATGCAGTAACCAAGTGGACCAAGGAGCAACTCAAGGATATGCCTGAGCATCATGACTAAATAATTGAACGAAAAGCCCCGCGTTCTCGCGGGGCTTTTCGTTTAAAAAGAGCTTGTCTCAGCAGTATGATTTTAGCTTTTATAGAAAAAATTTAGTTTTGCGCGTACGCGGGGCAGATTTGGTGGCGGTCCCATTTTGGCAGGCAGTCTCGCCTGATCTCAATCTATCATAATCTGGTCTGGGGCAGAAGACTGCTTCCAATTGCATTTTGAAGAAGGCTCGGATGACGAGATCGACATGCTAGTCAGGATGGAGCCATGCTGACAGATGTCAATCGGCGCATCGTTGAGTGATTGCAGTGTCTGCAACATCAAAGATGGTCGCAGGCTTCAGGATCGGCAGCGGCGCAAGAATTGTTTTACCGTCCGGTGTCACCCAGCATTCGCGCCGGTAATGAATAATCACAGTGCGCAAAACCACATCCCCCACGTAACAGCTTTTGTAGTCCTTGAAACGTGAGCCGTCTGGAACATTGGCATGAAGAACCACGTCACGATCAACGCGCTCGACATCCAGTTTTGTCCACGCGGCGCCTTCCTGCCTGCTTGTCCTGTGCCTTCGCGTCGGTTGCCTTGTCCATCCCTGACGGTCTGAACGGTAGTCGTGGCGGCAGGTTTTTCAGTCGCGCAATCTCATCGCGAAGGAGTTGGCTTTCAACCTCAAGATGAGTGTTTTTCAGACAGAGCCGGCATTCTCTTTACGGAGTGCTGTGTTTTCAGCCTCCAGCTTCTCAAGCCCAGCCTCTGCACGATCTGACTTCTCAACCGGACCCATGACCAGACTGCGTAACCCGTTCAGTGAAAGCGTTTCAGCATGCTTGAGCGAGGGAAGCGTTCTCTTCGGCATCTCAACAGAGAATCATGATTTGCTAAAATCAGGAATCCCATATCTTTGAAATATTGATGCAAAACTCGCTATATGCACAGTGTTTAATATTTCTAACTTCAACTCAAAAATAAAAGAACCGCCAACAAATCTGATCCAGTTAGCAGGTTCCAGAGCACTGGTATCTTAACCTGAGTGTCAACATCAGTTGTGACAACGGGTTTTGACTGAAATTCGTTCTTCGCGTTATCGTCGCCATCGTTATCCTGCTGGATTATCGCAGGATATTCGTCACACATAAACTAGTGTATGCTCGGGCTGAGAAATACGGGCATGCCTATACCAACTATCCACCGCCGCATAGCACGCCTCGGCGATAAATGGCATCTGGATGGGTTGTATTACAAAAATTGGAGTTTAGCCGTACTCCGTTCAAATTAAAATTTTGCAACATAACGTGTTTTTTACCGAAACCTAGCGCTCGCCGCGTCGATAGGGCTGCATCAATGCCTGCGGCACACGTGCGCGGCGGGCCATGACGACGAGTGCTACAATTGACATGATGTAAGGGATCATCAGGAAGAGTTGATATGGCATCAGTTTGCCGTAAACCGTTTGCAAGCGTAGCTGGAAGGCATCAAAGAGCGCAAAGAGCAGAGCGCCCAAAAGCGCGCGTGCAGGCTTCCATGAGGCGAATACGACGAGCGCGATACAAACCCAACCGCGTCCCTGCATCATGGTCGGGAAGAACGAGTTGAACGCGGAAAGCGTCAGAAACGAACCACCGACGGCCATCAGCGCACTGCCGAACATGATCGTAAAAATGCGAACGCGGATCGGATTGATGCCTTGTGCTTCGGCGGCATGCGGATTTTCACCGGTCATACGGATGGCAAGGCCAAGCGGTGTGCGGAAAAGAACATAACCAAGCAGAAGTGCCAGCGGAATGGCAAGCCATGTCAGTGCGGTCTGTGTACCAAACACCTGTCCGATAAATGGAATGTCCGCGAGCCATGATGGGTTGACTGGCTGGAACGGCGTGATTGATGGTGGCGTTGACGATAGCGGCACAAGAAGGCGAAACAGGAAGTAGCTGAGGCTTGAGGCAAAGAGCGTGATGCCCAAGCCTACCACATGCTGTGACAGGCCGAGCGGCACGGTCAGCGCTGCATGCAACAAGCCAAACACGGCACCCGATGCCGCGGCTGCCAGCACGCCCACCCACAAATCAGCGCCGTTAAAGACCGTCAGCCAGCCGATCATTGCGCCAAAGGTCATGATACCTTCAATGCCGAGATTGAGTACGCCCGCGCGTTCGCAATAAAGCGCGCCGAGCGTGCCGAAAATTAGCGGTGTTGCAATGCGTAGAACTGAGACCCATAGGCCAGCGGAAAGCAGGATATCCATCAACTCGTTCATCGGGCGATCCTGTATTGGGTGAAGAAGAGGGCGACGAGCATAGTGAGCAGGGAGAGCGCCACAGTCACATCGGCGATAAAGCTCGGAATGCCAATCGCGCGGCTCATTCCGTCAGCGCCGACAAACATGGCGGCGGCAAAGAGTGCTGAGAAAATCGCGCCAATCGGGTTCAGATTGGCGAGCATGGCAACGATAATGCCGGAATAACCAAAGCCTGGCGAAAGGTCAGTCGTGACATATCCCTTCACGCCCATGACTTGTATGGCACCGGCAAGACCAGCCAGACCACCGGAAATGCACGCGACTTTCACCAGTGTTTTGCCAAGCGGGACACCTGCGAAACGTGCGGCTTTCGGATTAAGCCCCGCAGCCTTGGTTTCAAGTCCGAACACAGTGCGTTTCTGCACATAAGCAATAATGAGGGCGAGCACGATGGCAATCACGATGCCAATATGAAGGCGCATACCCGACATGATTTTTGGCAGCACAGCCGCATCCGGTATCGGCTCTGATTGCGGCCAACCAAAAGCGAGAGGGTCTTTCATCGGACCTTCGATCATCATGGAGACGAACAACACGGCGACGAAATTAAGCAGCAGCGTGGTCACAACTTCATCGACGCCAAAGCGCAGGCGCAAACCAAGCGGGATCAGCAGAAAGATCATGCCAGCAATAGCACCAACGATCAGCAGCAACGGAATGAGTAAGGGCGCGGGGAGCGCTAATTTCGTGCCGAAGGCCACAACTGCAAGCGCGCCCATATAGAATTGGCCTTCTGCACCAATATTCCAGAGCTTGGAGCGGAACGCGACTGCCGCCGCAAGTCCGGTTAGCATTAAAGGAGTGGCGCGGGTGAGGGTCTCAGTGACTGAAAGCTTGGTTCCAAAAGCACCAATTGCAATCTGTTTGAAAGATTCAAACACAGGCGCACCGGCGGCGGCGATCAGTAATCCTGCCAGCACAAAGGCAGCAAACACTGCAATGATCGGAGCAGTTGCTACCAAAGCCATGGGGCGAGTTTCGCGTCGTTCAATACGCATCAGTTGAGCCCCTTTGTAGTCTGTGTCTGCCATTCACCAGCCATCATCAGGCCCAGTCGCTGTGCATTGGCTTCATCGGCATCAATCGGCGGCGATAGCTTACCCTTAACGATAGCCTGCACGCGGTCGGCAAGACCGATAATTTCGTCGAGGTCTTCCGAGATCAACAACACAGCCGCACCTTTGGCACGCGCTTCTAGAATACGGGCATGGATGGCTGCAACCGCACCTTCATCAAGGCCGCGTGTTGGCTGTGCTGCAATCAGAATGCGCGGCGCCGTTTCAAGATTACGGCCCAGAATAAGCTTTTGCATATTGCCACCCGAAAGCAGGCGAATGCGGCTGTCGGGCGTTCCGCCGCGCACATCGAAGTCCTTGATGATGCGATCAGTAAACTCGCGTGCAGCCGTTCGATTGACCAGAATACCATTGGAAAACTGCGGATCGCGCACGCGTTCCAGAACAGCGTTTTCCCAAAGCGTCAGATCGCCGATAGCACCTTCTGCATTGCGATCTTCCGGGATACGGCCAACACCTGCTCCCACAAACTGACGCGGATCAAACTTGGTGACAGCTTGCCCGAACATCACAAGCGAACCGCTTGCAGGCTGGCTCAGCCCTGAAACCAGTCGCCCAAGTGCTGCCTGACCATTGCCGGAGACACCGATAATGCCTAACGTCTCGCCAGCACGCAGATGAAAATCGAGATCGCTCAGGCGGGTAGTGCTATCCTCGATGACAGTTACGCATTTGGCTTCGAGCAAAGTTTCGCCGGGGGTAGCTGCGGCGCGCGAGGGGCGCGAAACACGGCGGCCGACCATCAGCTCGGCCAGCTCTTCCTTCGACGTTTCCGACGCGTTACGCTCAGCCACGAGCTTGCCGCCGCGCAAGACCACAACGCGGTCAGCGGCAGACATGACTTCGTGTAGTTTGTGCGAAATGAAAATGAGCGACAGGCCCTGACGCGCCATTTCTTTGAGCGTTTTAAACAGGCCTTCTGCTTCTTGTGTCGTCAGAACGGCGGTTGGCTCGTCGAGGATCAGAATATCAGCGTCATTATACAACGCTTTGAGAATTTCAACGCGCTGCTGTTCGCCAACTGAAAGATCACCCAGCCGTGCATCGGGATCGACTTGCAAGCCAAAGCGTTTGGCAATTCCGGCGATTTTGGTACGTGCCGCGCCATGTGCTGATTTCAGCTTCCAGAGGCTTTCGGTGCCGGTGATGATGTTTTCCAGAACCGTGAGATTAGGAGCTAGCGTAAAATGCTGATGCACCATGCCAACGCCTGCATTGATTGCAGCGCGTGGCTTGCCCTGCGGGATTTCCGCACCTTTGACGAAAACCCGGCCCTCATCGGGAACATAATGGCCGAAAAGGATATTCATCAGCGTGGTTTTGCCAGCGCCGTTTTCGCCCAAGAAAGCGAGGATTTCGCCGCGCTCAAGCTTCAACGAAATATCGTCATTGGCGGTCAGTGCGCCGAACCGCTTGGTGATATTTTGCAGTTCAAGAACTGTCGTGGTCATGCGTTCAACCCCGCAACGCCAAATTTGTGCTGCCAGCGATGGTCCTCTTCCATCAACTCGCCAAGGTTTAAGAGAAGATTGTCCGCTCCCATCGGAGCAATCAACTGAATTGCAAGCGGCATACCGTTTGCATCCTCGCCAAAAGGCATGGAAAGCGCCGGAAAGCCGGAAATGTTGGCCAATGCCGCATAAGGCGCAAAGGCATTCATCTTATGCCAATGCGCGTCTACATCGTCGTGATCCATCGGATAAGAGCCGATAGGCTGAGGCCCGCTCGCAAGCATCGGTGTAATCAGCACGTCGACATCATGGAATATCTGCCAGAGCTGGTAAGCTGTCATTACACCACCATTCATGGCGTCATATAGATCGATAGCGCTCAGCTTGCGCCCACGTGATGCTACGGCCTGTGTTAGTCTTTCGAGCTTTGTTTCATCAATTGAAAATGCATCAATTGCCGAGGCTAGATTGGCCGAGATAATCCGGTCAAAACCTGTTGCGCTGGCATCAATCAGCGGCGCAAGCGTGCCTGCATCAATGCTGCGAATTGTATGGCCCTGCATTTCTAGAAAACGAGCTGCATCAGCAACCACATGCTGACGCTCTTTCGTCACCGGATATTTGGCCAAATCACCCGAAACAATGCCGATACGCAACTTCGAAAGGTTCGTGTCCGATGCGAATGCTACGTCGGGCAGGAAACTCTCAGTGTTTCCGGCTACCAGCGGGAATAGTGCTTTTGCATCGCGGATTGAACGACACAGCGCAAATTCGCTTGCGATACCTGCGAGATAATTGCCGAAATGCGGACCGGCTGGCATTGCACCACGGCTTGGCTTGAGGCCAATCAGACCGCAAGTTGCTGCCGGAACGCGGATCGAGCCGCCTGCATCAGTTGCGTGCGCTATCGAAACAATGCCCGCTGCAACGGCTGCAGCGGCACCACCGGATGAACCGGCAGGCGAAAGCTTTTCATCGAAAGGGTGGCGGGCGAGGGGGCCATTTATCGGCTCACTCGAAAGCGCCATGCCGAATTCCGGCACGGTAGTTGTCCCAAAGAAATTAAGGCCCGCTTTGCGTAAACGTGCTGCTAGTTCTGAATCAAGTTCACGCGGCGCATCTGCGCAGGCACGTGAGCCAAGCCGGATAGGCAGTCCAGCACAAGGGCCACCCAAATCTTTGAACAGCGATGGCACACCAGCGAATGGAGCTTTATGATCAAAAGCTTCCGCATTGCTGCGCCCAAGTTCTTCGTCGAGATATGCAATGGCGCCCAGAGGGCGCCATTTTTCTGCGGCTTCAATTGCAGCATCCATAGCCTCTCGTGCAGTCAAAACGCCTTTCGCGATCGCGTTGGCGAGCGCTGTTGCATCCTGTTGCTTCATATTGAGTGCCATTTCTGCTGCTCAGGCTGTTGGTTACTTAGGTTCTGCGGGATTTGGCTCGACCTTAAATGTGCCCGCCTTAATCTCAGCACGGCGGGCTTCCATCTTAGCTTCGACTTCTGCTGGTGCTGAGCCCTTGACGTAAACGATGTCGTTGCCGCCCTCTTTCATCAGGCTAAATGGCGTGTAGTCCTTGCCGGTTGGCGATCCGGCCTTAACGTCAGCAATGGCTGCGTTGAGGATCGGGCGGAAATTCCACATCGCATTGGCGAAGACAGTGTCAGGATAACGTGGCGTATAATCGATCAGCGAACCAATCGCCTTGATGCCGCGTTCCTTGGCAGCATCTGCCGTACCGATGCGTTCGCCAAACAGAATGTCGGCGCCAGCGTCGATCTGAGCGAGACCCGCTTCGCGTGCCTTTGGTGGATCGAAGAACGTACCGATAAAGGACGCATTGAACTTAGCATCCGGGCGGGTTTCTTTTACGCCTTCCTGAAACGCATTAATCAGCATGTTGACTTCAGGAATTGGAATAGCGCCGACGGAGCCGAATGTGCCGGTCTTGCTCATGCCACCCGCTAGCATACCTGCCAAATAAGCCGCTTCAAAATTCCAGGTGCCGAACACGCCGAAATTGTCGCCCTGTTCCTTGCCGGAAGATCCCATGATGAAGGTCGTCTGCGGATAATCGGCTGCGACCTGACGCGCTTCGCGTTCAACCGCGTAGGATTCGCCAACGATCAGCTTGATACCTTGTTCGGCATATTCGCGCATGGCGCGCGGATAATCACTGGCCGAAACGCCTTCCGAGAAGACATATTCAATGACGCCTTCGTCATTGGCTTGCTTAAGCGCTTCATGAAGGCGCGAGTTCCATGCATTTTCGACAGGCGATGCATGGATGCCTGCGACTTTGAGCTTTTCTTCAGCTGCAAAAACGTTGCTGGTCAGTGCAGTCGCACCGAGTGCTGCCGACATGACGAGAACGCTGCGGCGTGTGAATGTGGATGTTTTGGTCATAGGAACCCCTCTTGGGTGATTTTAGACGTGCAATTATGCGCGACTTTTTGCTCTGCCTCTTTTGTTGAGGCTTATGAGCAATGTCACGTATTTCAGACGAATCTGCCGTTAATTCAAGCGCTTTTATCAGACGATTGAAAAACAGGCATTATTTTTCCGTCGCATTTCTGTGGGTATTATCCGCGTGGTGCGTAATCCGCACCATCAACGGATGATGGACGTCCTGCGAGGTTCAAATTGCTGATGCGCTGCGGCGTTTCGGCAATGATCTTGCCGCGCTTGACGACTGTCAGACGGTTGGCCTTAAGACGCAACGCTTCCAGCGGATCGCGTGCCTGAAGTACGACGAAATCTGCGTTACAGCCTTTTTCAAGCCCGTAACCTTCGAGACCCAGCGCTTTGGCCGAATTGACGGTGAGCGAATTAAAGACCTGCTTTTTGCCTTCAATAGATGTCATCTGTGCCACATGAACGGCCATATGGCCGACTTCAAGCATGTCGCCCGAACCCATTGAATACCATGGATCCATAACGCAATCGTGGCCGAAGGCAACGTTAACGCCAGCAGCCATAAGTTCTGGCACACGGGTCATGCCGCGGCGCTTTGGATACGTGTCGGCACGGCCCTGCAAAGTGATATTGATAAGCGGGTTTGGAATGGCGTTCATCTGCGCTTCCGCAATCAGCGGAATGAGCTTGGAAACGTAATAGTTGTCCATGGAATGCATGGAGGTGAGGTGAGAACCAGACACGCGGCCCTGAAGACCAAAGCGCATTGTTTGTGCCGCTAGCGTTTCCACATGACGCGACAGCGGATCGTCGGTTTCATCGCAATGAATATCAACCGGCAGGCCGCGTTCTGCGGCAATGCGGCAGAGTTCTTCGAGCGAGGCTGCACCATCAGCCATGGTGCGTTCGAAATGCGGAATGCCGCCCACGACATCCAATCCCATATCGAGCGAACGATTGACCAGATCGACAGCGCCCGGCGAACGATAGTAACCATCCTGCGGAAAGGCCACGAGTTGCAAGTCGATGTAAGGCTTTACCTTTTCGCGGACTTCGATCATCGCCTCGGCGGTGAGCAGGCGTGGATCACTGACATCGACATGGCTGCGGATGGCAAGAAGGCCCTGACTGACTGCAAGATCACAATAGCGCAAAGCGCGCTCAACCATCGCTTCAACGGTCAGCATCGGCTTTAGCTCACCCCAGAGTGCGATGCCTTCCAGTAGTGTGCCGGAGCGATTGAGGCGCGGTAGTCCCAGCGAAAGAGTCGCATCCATGTGGAAATGTGGGTCGACGAAAGGCGGCGTGACCAGACGGTCAGATGCGTCGATTTCTTTCGCTGCCTGATGTTCGCCCGTTGATGGCAAAACATCGGCAATCTTGCCGTCCTTGACCAGAATGTCCTGCTTTTCACGTCCGTCGGGAAGATTGGCGTTTCTTACAATCAGATCGAACATCAGCAGCCTCTTGGTCGTTATAATAATATGAGCGCTGTAAGGTGCTGCTCATTTACGCTTTGACTTATACCCAACTTTACATGGGTGCAATGCTCTGGGCAGCATTTGGGGTCGTCATCCGCAACGTAAAATGCTAGGCCGCAGAAATACCGTTTGCAGGATCGCTATGTTTACCATCAGCCGCATTGAGACCATTACGCAGGAGATCAAAAAGAGCCGCTTTCTGGGCGTCGCTGCTCCTGTTGCGAATGAGCAAGCGGCGAAAGATTTTCTGGCGGAACATTCCGATCTTAACGCCAACCATAATTGCTGGGCATGGCGTTTTGGGCAGAACTATCGTTTCAGCGACGATGGCGAACCGAGCGGAACGGCTGGCAAGCCCATTCTACAAGCGATCGATGGTCAGCAGCTTGATAATATTGTGGTGGTGGTAACACGCTGGTTCGGCGGTATCCTGCTGGGTAGTGGCGGTCTGATGCGCGCTTATGGCGGCACGGCGGCAATGTGTTTGCGCCAAGCGGAAAAGACCGAGGTGATCCCTGTTATTGGCTTTGCGCTGGCTTGTGATTTCTCCGATCATGCGCTGCTAAAAGCACGTCTGACGGCGGTTGAACACGTGACGATTGCGCATGAAAATTTCACAGCAACGGGCGTTGAAATGGTTGGCGCGATGCCGCTCGCTGTTCAAAGTGAACTGGCGCAACTTGTCACTGATCTTACGCGTGGAAAAACGATCATCAAGTTTGATGAGTAATCAGGAAAGCTGCGACTTGCGCAATGCTTCCGCTGAATAGTGTTTGCGCTTATCCGCGTACATCAGAAGATCAGCGCGCTTGGCAACCGTCTCAAGCTTTTCGCCCGGCATACTGGTAGCCGCGCCCATAGAAAGTTCGATCTTGAGATGCGAGTAATACTGATTGTTGATGTCGATCAGCCGACGAATATCTTCCATGATGGCATCCGCGCCGCGTTCATCCACATAAGGCAGAACGATCGCAAATTCATCGCCGCCGATGCGCGCTGCGTGACCGGGCAGTTTGACAGCCTCGTTCAGCACTTCGCCGATCCGTCGGAGTAAGCCGTCGCCGCTCGCATGACCAAGCTGATCATTAGCTGTTTTCAAGCCGTTGAGATCAATAATGATGATGGAAACTGGTGCATGGCTTTTGCGCTCAAGGCGATTGAGTTCATCAACATAGAACGCGCGATTATGCAATTTAGTCAGCACATCATGTTTGCCAAGATATTCTAGATAGGCTTCAGCTTTTTTCCGTGCCGTTATATCGGCAAGGGCCACCTGGACCAGCGACCAGTCGTCCTCATGGCCGGGAAGCACAGAAAACTGCAGGAGCAAATGTCGCTCGGATCCATCAAGCGCATAATTGATGACTTCGCGGCGCTGAAACAAAACACCATTCCATAGATCAATCAGCTGCTCACGGAAGTTGGTTTCCATGTCGCCTTTGAAGACGTTTTGCAGGTTTTGCAAAAGGGTGGCTTTGTCAGGTGCTAGAAACAGCTCAAGCGTTTCGCGATTAATGTCGAGAACGCGAATTTCGCTCATGCATTGTCGCACAAATTCGGGGTGAACATCGGTGAACACACGGAAATCTACAATCCCGCGCTCGCGAATATCATCCATCAACTGCTTAATGCGGCTGAAGTCTTCAACCCAAAGCGAAACAGGTGAATGCTCGAAAAGGCCTTCGGCATGCTGTTTGTGCTTGCTCTGCTCGCGCCGCGCTTCTTCACGTGCCGTCACATCTTCAATGGATAAGAGAACGCGATCCCAGTTGTCTTCATGCCCCGGTAATACCACGCCTTTGAGCTGAATATCGAGGCGCTTGCCATTGAGTGAATAATTGATGGTATCGCTGTTAAACGCATTGTCGCCATTCCAGAGCTGGACCATTTCTTCAATGTGCGGGTCAACCATATCGTCACGGAACACACGCTCAAGATTTTCAATCAGGTGATTGATGTCGCGTGCTTCGTAAAGTGAAAGCGTCTTGCGATTAACCTTAAGAACACGGATCTGGCTCGTACAAATACGTAAGCGGCTCGTATCTTCTTTGAGAAAGGCCCGCAGGTCTGTCACGCCGAGTTTACGCCATTGTTCAAATTGCGCATGCAGTCCACTGTAGTCTTCAAGCCACAGGGAAATTGGCGCGAGTTCAAATACATTGGCACCGTCATTTAAGGCAGATTCAATATTCATCGGCGGTTCTAAACCTGAGGCGTCCTTGCAAAATGCGCAGATCAGATTGGAAGACAATGTGCGCCTTATATTATGCCACGAAAAGATAAACCAGCGATTATGTAGAGAAGCATGTTATTAACCAAAATTTGTAGCAAATGTTTAAAGGCCGGTCTGGTAGTGACGGATCGATTAATGACAATTATCGATTGCATCATACACTGCATTTTTAGTCGGGGGCCTCGTTCAAAAGCTGTAAATGGCATGAATGGAAGGGTTGTGGGGGGATGAAACATGAATGAGCGGCTAAAGAGTCAAGACCTGCCACTAGCAGTTGACCTTGATGGCACGCTCATCGCTACAGACCTCCTCTGGGAGAGTGCCGTCATTCTTCTGAAGAAGAATCTGCTGTTTGTCTTTCTCTTTCCCATTTGGCTTTTGTCGGGTAAGGCCAACCTTAAACAACAGATCGCGAACCGTATTGCGATTGATGCCGCGTTGCTGCCTTATCGACAGGATTTTCTTGATTATCTTCGCCATGAACACGCTGGTGGACGCAAGATTGTTTTGGCGACGGCAGCAGCGGAACCGCTGGCAAAAGCTGTGGCTCTTGAACTCGGGCTGTTTGAAAACGTCTACGCAACACATGGTGATATTAATCTCGCCTCGCGTCATAAGGCGCAGATGCTGACTGAAAAATTTGGTCGCAAAGGGTTTAATTATGCCGGTAATGATCGTGCCGACATAGCGGTCTTTAAGGCTGCGCGTGAAGTGATCGTTGTCGCACCCGATCGCGCTGCGGCTCGTTTTCAGAAAGAAAACGCATGCCGTCTGTTTGAGGAAAACAAGACGGGCATAAAACCTTATCTCAAAATGCTGCGCGTCCACCAGTGGCTCAAAAATCTGCTGGTATTTGTTCCTGCGATCCTAACCCACACTATTTTTTACCCTGAGATAATGCTTGCTTCCGTTTTGGCATTCATAGCTTTTTCGGCGGCTGCCTCTGCCATTTATATTCTCAATGACATTATCGACCTGCCACTTGATCGCCAGCATGCAAGAAAACGCTTAAGGCCGTTTGCAAGCGGTGCATTAAGAATTTCATTTGGCCTCAAGGTCTCGATATTTTTGCTGCTGATTGCGGGAATTATATGCGTTTGGTTGCCGCCCGAATTTGTACTGGTTATCGGCCTTTATCTCGTTGCAACGACTGCTTACTCCTTAGCATTCAAACGCATGTTACTCATTGACGTAATCTGCCTGGCAGCGCTTTATGCCATGAGGCTTTTGGGCGGTACTGCAGCGACCGGGATACCGCAATCGTTCTGGCTGATGGCATTCGCGATGTTTTTCTTTCTGTCGTTGGCGATGGTCAAACGTTATGTCGAATTGCAGCATTCGACAGCTACTGAAAAAGATCGTATCGCGGGCCGAGGCTATCGTCCCGAAGATATGGATATTGTTGGGCAAAGCGGTGTTGCCTCAGCATTTACAGCTGTGATGGTATTGGCACTCTACATCAACAGTGCGGCAGTGCAGGAGCTGTACGTCTACCCATGGCTGATATGGCCGTTAGTTCCGATTGTCCTCTACATCATCATCCGCGTTTGGATATTGGCGCATCGAAAAGAAATGGATGACGATCCGGTCGTGTTTCTCGCAAATGACTGGCGCAGTCAGGTCGTAATCGCAATTGGTGCTGCGCTGTTATTTGTGGCCGGTATGCGCTAATGGAACAGTCTTTCGATAGTTTTGGACGCATTGATCGCCACAAGCGCAATGCGATTGCGTTCGACGATGTGTTCTTCAAACTGGAAGGCCCGCAAAGCCTGTTGGCTTTTGGCAATGGACGGTCTTACGGTGATAGCTGCCATAATGATGCGGGTTTGCTTGTGCCAATGCGCACGCAAAATCGCATTGTGAGTTTTGATCCGCATACCGGAATTTTAGAAGCTGAATCCGGTGTATTGCTAAGCGAAATTATTCAGGCGGTTGCTAAATACGGCTACTTTCTGCCGGTAACGCCCGGTACGCGTTTTGTGACGCTTGGCGGCGCAATCGCCAATGACGTGCACGGTAAAAACCACCATTTGCGCGGAACGTTTGGAAGCCACGTTGAAAGTCTGGAGCTGCTTCGTTCTGATGGTGTGCATTACGTCTGCTCAAGCGCTGAAAACGCCGAGCTCTTCGCGGCAACGATTGGTGGTATGGGCCTGACAGGGCTTATCCTCAATGCCCGCATCCGTCTGATGCCGGTTGGATCGTTGGACGTTGAAGAACGCATAACACCGTTTAAAAGCCTGTCTGAGTATTTCGCGATTGCGGAAGAAGCTGACCGCGACAATGAATATGCAGTGGCTTGGGTGGATCAATTGGCAACTGGTCGCTCGGAAGGGCGTGGTGTGTTGCTAACCGGCAATCACGCGATCAATGGCAACCGTAGCGTGAACAGTGGTGAGGCGCGGTTCGGTGTGCCGTTCGATCTGCCATTTTCGATGCTCAATAAGCTGAGCCTGACGGCCTTCAACACTCTCTATTTTCATGCAAAACGCTGCAAGCAAGAGCCGCATCTGACAGGCTTTGCGGGCTTCTTCTATCCGCTGGATGGTTTGCGCAATTGGAATCGCTTTTACGGTCCAGCAGGGTTATATCAGCATCAGAGCGTGATACCTTTTGAGGCCGCAGAGAAAACAATCCCGGCAATGCTGGCAGCAAGTCGGGACGCCGGGCAGTCCTCTTTCCTGACAGTTCTCAAGCGCTTCGGCGATCTGCATTCTCCGGGGCTGCTGTCATTTCCAAAGCCCGGCTATACACTGACGATGGATTTCCCTAATCGCGGGCGTAAGACGCTTGATCTGCTGGATCAGCTCGACAAAATGACCGTTGAGGCAGGCGGGCGCGTTAATCCCTATAAGGATCAACGCATGAGTGCTGAAACATTCAAGGCAGGCTTTCCAGAGTGGCAGCAGCTTGAAGACATGCGCGATGCGCGGTTCTGCTCCGATTTCTGGCGGCGTACCGCATTAAAAAATTAAACCACGGGACAGACAATGAAATATATCCCATTCATTCTCTTTACGGTCATGACCAATGCGGCAGCACAGCTGCTGCTCAAATATGGCATGATGACGTTCAGTAATGCCAGCTATACAGCAGATACGCTGATTTACCGGATTTTTCAGATTGTCTTTAATCCGTGGGTTTTCGCTGGTTTGACCATGTTCGTGATTTCCATGGCATCGCATATGTATGTGCTTTCAAAAGTTGATTTGTCTTTTGCCTATCCATTTTTGAGCCTTGCCTATGTCGCAGTGGCAGTCTTTGCATGGCTTTTGTTCAAGGAAGAACTGGGCGCCTACAAGATTGCGGGCATCGCCTTCATTTGCATTGGAACAGTGCTGATCGCGCAGAGCGGCAAGACGCCGAATGCCGAACAGAACGCGGCGGTTCAAGACCGTTCAGCATCATAAATTTAAGGTTGGGGCAGGATTATGAGACATATTATTTTCGGTGGCGATGGCTTTGTGGGGCGTTATCTGGCTCCATTGCTTCTCGCTGACGGACATGAAGTGATCGTCGCAGATATCGTGAAAAGCGATCTCGCGCATTATGCGCAAGCGACTTTCGTGCATACGGATGTGACCGACCCGGAAGCAATCCGCAAGCTTGGGCTTCGCGCCGACGATATGGTCTATAATCTCTCGGCCAAGATGCTATCGCCGCTTCAAGTGCGGGCCAAGCGTCACGATTTCTTCTTTCCGGTCAACTATTACGGTACGGAAAACATCATCAAGGCAATGGACGAGGCTGGTGCAAAGCGCCTCGTGCATTTCACCACAGACATGGTTTATGGCCACACGTATGTCTGGCCACAGAAGGAAGATCACCCATGCAATCCGCTGGGCGAATATGGCCTGTCGAAGCTAAAGACCGAGGAATTGGCCGCAGAATGGCGCGAGAAAGGGATGAACATTTCGCTGTTCCGTCCGCGCCTGATTATCGGACCAGGACGCCTTGGCATTCTGGAAAAGCTGTTCAAACTGATCGATAACAATCTGCCGGTGCCGATGATCGGCTCTGGCAAAAATCCTTATCAGTTCATTTCCGTGTTCGACTGTGCCTCTGCTTGCTATGCCGCTTTCAAGGCAGGGGTGCCGAACGAGGTTTATAATCTCGGCTCGCTCAATCCGCCGCCGGTGCGCAAATTGCTCGGCGATCTGGTCAAGCACGCAGGCTCAAAATCCATTCTGGTGCCGACACCAGCCTGGGCGGTCAAGCGCACGCTGGATTTCCTCGATTGGCTCAACAAGCCTTTGATGGACCCGGAGCAATATCTGATTGCCGATGAAATGTGTGTTCTTGATGTGTCGAAAGGCGAGCGAGAACTCGGCTGGGTGCCGCAATATCGCGATGAAGACATGCTGATCGCAGCCTATAGCGAATATCACAAAAAGCTTGCATCGAAGGCAGTGTGAGGACAGGTCATGACCAATCAAGTTATAACGAATACCACGCCCAAGCCGAAGCTTCTGACCGTTGAAGACGCCAAGGCGCTTGACCTACCGCGCATGACAGAGCTTTTCACCGGGCACCTAAATCCGGGACAGCTGCATTTCATGAAGCTGCTCGGCTTTCACAAGGTGAAAATCGAGCGTGCCGAAGGCATGTATTATTACGATCAGAACGGTCGCAAGATTCTCGATTTTTTCGGTGGTTTTGGATCGCTGGCGCTTGGGCACAATCACCCGCGTATTCTGGAAGCACGTCGCAAGTTTCAGGAGGAAATGCGGCACGAAATCGCCATCGCTTTCATGTCGCAATATGCGGCGGCCCTTGCCTATGACATTGCAGCCTGCTCGCCGGGCGATCTTGATATGGTGTTCTTAGGCTCGTCCGGCTCGGAAGCTATGGAAGCTGCGATCAAGGTTGCAGAACGTGCCGCTGGACCGAAGAAGCCGAAGATCGTCTATGCCGAAAATTCTTTCCACGGCAAAACCAAGGGTGTGCTGTCGATCACCGATGGCGGGCTTTATCGAGGTGAGTTCAAGCTGGTCGACAATACGGTGCGCGTACCGTTCGGCGATATTGAGTCAATTGAAAACGCGTTCCGCACGGACCCTGAAATTGGCGTCATCGTGCTTGAAACTGTTCAGGGCGGCGGCGGCATCATTCAGGCTGATACCGCATTCTGGCAGAAGCTGCGCCAGCTCTGTGATCAGTATGGTGTGATCTGGGTCGCCGACGAAGTGCAGTGCGGCTTTGGCCGTACCGGAAAGTTCTATGCCTTTGAACATTACGGCGTCATTCCGGATGTTACTGCCCTTGCCAAGTCATTGGGTGGCGGCAAGACGGCTATGGCTGCAATGATTGCCAAGCGCGACGTCTATATGAAAGCCTATGGTACGCCGAAGACGGCGATGATCCACGCCATGGCAACATTTGGTGGCATTGGTGAAGCCTGCATCACCTCGATTGAAACGATCAATGTGCTTTACGATGAGCATCTCATCGATAACTCAGCTGAAACCGGCGATTATCTGCTGGAGCGTCTGAATGAGCTGCACGCACGTTATCCTAAACTCATCAAGGACGTGCGCGGCAAGGGCATGATGGTTGGGTTGGAGTTCCATGACTTCTCCAACGCAATGCCAATGGTACTTCGACCTGTGCTGGCTATGCTTGATGACAAGCTGAAAGGCTCGTTGCCGGGCTTTATCGGCAGTCATCTGCTGCGTGATCACGGCGTACTGGTGGCCTTCACCGAGTATAATCGCAACGTGATCCGCCTTGAGCCACCACTGATTTGTGGTCGCGCGCATGTGGATGAGTTCATCACAGCGCTTGATGAAATTCTTGGACGCGGCATTGTTGGCATCGTCAAGGACTTCGTAAAAGCGCAGATCAAGTAAAGAGAAAAGCCGGGTAAATCCCGGCTTTTTTATTGTTTAAGGATGCCGGGGCGTAGCAGTAAATCCCAGCAAGGGTCGAGCGCAACCACATCGCGATCTTTGAGTGCATCGGCATAGATTTCCTGCAAGGCAAGGCGCGATGTCGTCATTGGGCACTTGGGGCGTAAAACGCCGTCGGTAGCCTCAACGGCCGCTTTTGTTTCAGGTGACATAGCGGGAACAGTTCGAAACGGATCAGCGCCAATCTGAATTTTACGGGTCGCATTCCGATTAAGCAGCCAGGGAAACGGATCGGTGAAGTCGAGCGCCATCAGCGTATCCAGATGCAGGCCGGATTTCGTCTCAAATTGTTTGAATGCTTTAACGGCTTCGTCCGCTGAGATGAGCCAGTACATTTGATAATCAAGCTCGGAATAAAGCCGCCAGCTTGGCAATTGCCCCTGAGATGCAAGCGCCTCATAAGGTGCTGAGTAGTCGGCATAATGCTCTGGTAGCAGTTTCGCGCGGGTCATAATATCAGGTCGGGCAGAAACCTGACGCATGTTTTTTAGCTCAGTGACAGGTGGCTGAACATAGGTTGGTGCCACAGCAATCGCACGCAAAGTTCGATGTGTAACCTTGCTAAAAGTTGGGATAACGCAGAAAGCCGCAAAAACTAGAAAAACGATTTTAGCTTTGCTTTCCAAATGCTTGATGCGCTCATAGATCATCAGCAAAACCGGCCAGATAAAAATGAATTCCTGACTGCCGGTGTTTTGTGTTTCTAAAACGATACCACCAAACAGAAGGATCGCAAGCCATACAGAACTGCGGTCGAAAAAGCGGTAAGAGCCTATGCTTTGCGTGGTTTCAATCCAGAACAGTACAAGCACCAGAAACGCAGCCGGTAAAATGACGTCAAGTTTGCCGGAAACAACCGTCAGGAAACGCGACAGCAATCCGCCTTCGTTTAATAAAAGAAGCTGCCAAATGTTGGCAATATAGGCTGAAACCATGTGGCTGTTTAGTTCGATTGCAACAAGGGTTATGATAGCAAGAACCGCGGCAATCAGAATGCTTTTCAGTGAGATACGCCCGGCCAGAAGCGCTGTCAGGCCGAAAAGACCACCAACCAGAAATCCGGTGATTTTTGTTAGAAAAAGTGCAAGCATAACAGCGGCACAAAAGGTTGCTAGTTTGCGGCCATCAGCAATAAACATCAGCCCGCACGTCAACACATAGAGCAGCAGCGATACCTGACGATTATAGATGCCGAAGCCATCTAGTCCCGGATACGATGTGTACGTTTGCACATTGGCGGGAAAGAGTGCAAAGACGAGGAATGGAATGAGAAGTGCGAATGCCAGCGTTCTGCTTTTTCTATTAACTTCCAGAAGAACGACCATCATCAATGGTGCTGCAACTGCCAGCAACGACCATTGCACAAGCAACAAAGATTGAGCGTATGGAAAAAGCCTCATGCCCCATGCGAAAAGATAATATCCAAGTGGTCCGACAGGCGTTGAAAAGTCGACCGATGGTATTTGGCCGGTACTAATACGGTGCGCTGCGTCCAGATAGAGATAGGTGTCCCAATACATCGGTCCAATTGGGACAGTTAGCTTGATGCTTAATAGACCTAGCAGTGCTAAAAGCACGAACAGCATCCACCAGATTGGTTTGCCCGGAAAGCGGGATTTCGCAGAGTTTACGTCTGGCAATCTGGATGCTGAAATTTTCAAACGTTCCCCCGTCCGGCATAATTTGTCCGAGCTATACAGTTCTATCTCGTATATGTTTAAAATCTGCAAAACATATCTTGCGCTTGAAATTTCCCGCAATATGGTGCGCGCTTGACCGTTAGCCTGGAGTTGTGTTTTGCAGAGCGTCGATGTTTTGGTGATAGGCGCTGGCGCTGCTGGCATGATGTGCGCGATCGAGGCCGGAAAACGCGGTCGTTCGGTGCTGGTTCTGGATCACGCCAAAAAGCCGGGCGATAAGATACGCATCTCTGGTGGTGGACGCTGTAACTTCACCAATATCCATGCAAGCCCAAAGAATTTCCTGTCTCAGAATCCGCATTTTTGCATTTCTGCTTTGAGCCGCTACACGCAACGCGATTTCATAAAGCTGGTAGAGCGATACGGTATTGCCTATCATGAAAAGACGCTTGGGCAATTGTTTTGCGATGGTTCGGCAACACAGATCATCGATATGTTGCTCGATGAAATGCATCGTCATGGTGCTCGTCTGCAGCTTGAGACCTCAATCGAAAATGTTGAAAAAGGCGAACACGGTTATGTTGTGCGGCATTCCGGTGGAACAGTCGCGGCAAAATCGCTGGTCATCGCGACAGGTGGAAAGTCCATTCCCAAAATGGGAGCGACAGGCTTCGGCTATGATATAGCCAAGCGGTTTAATTTGCGTCTGGTCGAGACGCGCCCCGGTCTGGTTCCGCTGACTTTTGAACCCAATTTGCTTGAGCGGCTTAAACCTCTCGCTGGTGTTGCGGTCGATGCAGTTGTGGCTTGCAAAAAGACGAAGTTTACGGAAGCCATGCTGTTTACGCATCGCGGCATTAGCGGCCCGTCTATTTTGCAGATTTCGTCTTATTGGAGAGAAGGCGATGAGATTGTAATCTCCATGCTGCCAAAAGCCGATTTGTTTGAACTATTGCGGGAGCAGCGGTCCAAAAATGGCAAACAAGCTCTGCAAACTGCTCTTTCCTATTTTATTCCAAAGAAATTGGCACAACTCATTGCCGCTGATTTTCCTGCGAGCAATTTGGCGGATTGTTCGGATGCCGTATTGCGGCGTGCGGCTGCGGCAGTCAATGAATGGCACGTAAAGCCTGCGGGTTCGGAAGGTTATCGGACAGCGGAAGTGACGCTCGGTGGTGTTGATACGCGTGATCTTGATTCCAAAACTATGGAGGCGAGAGCCGTGCCGGGTCTCTATTTCATCGGAGAGGTGGTCGATGTCACAGGCTGGCTTGGTGGTTACAATTTCCAGTGGGCATGGTCATCTGGTTGGTGTGCAGGGCAGGTTGCATAACACTGTGTCGTCGCGTCGCGCCTGATCGAATTCACTTATTCCTTTGTGGCTATATCTATGTCACCTAAAGTAATGGTGTAGGTTGGAGGTTCGTCCGAATGCCGCAAAGAAATTCCCCCCTGGCGCCGTTCCAATATGGAACTTTCCGCGCTCTCTGGTCTGCAACGCTGTTTTCAAACCTTGGCGGTCTTGTGCAGACAGTTGGCGCAGGCTGGATGATGGCAACCATTGCGCACTCTGACGATATGGTCGCACTGGTTCAGGCGTCCACAACTCTACCAGTGATGTTTTTCTCGGTCGCAGCCGGCGCCCTTGCCGATAATTTCGATCGCCGCCGTATCATGTTGACTGCGCAAATCATGCTGCTGGTCGTTTCTGTGGCGCTTGCGACCTTTGCTTATCTGGGCATGTTAACGCCATGGATGCTGCTGGGCTTTACCTTTCTCATCGGCTGTGGCGGTGCACTGCACAACCCTTCATGGCAAGCCTCAATGGGGGATATTGTTCCCAGAGCAGACCTTCCTGCGGCGGTTGCATTAAACTCCATGAGCTTTAATCTCATGCGCAGCATCGGTCCTGCCATTGGTGGTGCAATTGTTGCGGCAGCGGGTGCTGCCTTTGCCTTCATCTTTAATGCTTTCAGCTATATTGCGCTTATATTGGCACTCTGGCGTTGGCAGCCACAGCTTGCCAAATCAACCTTGCCGCGTGAAGCCTTTGGCCCGGCAATGGTGGCTGGACTGCGCTATGTTTCGATGTCGCCAAACCTCTTGAAAGTGATGTTTCGTGGCTTTCTTTTTGGTCTGTCGGCGATTGTTATTCTGGCACTTTTGCCGCTCGTTGCGCGCGATCTGGTCAAGGGTACTGCGCTGACATATGGCATCATGCTCGGCTTTTTTGGGGTTGGTGCGATTGGCGGTGCTTTGTTGAGCGCACGCCTGCGTGAATTGCTCGGTAATGAATGGCTCGTGCGCGGGGCGTTCGTTGCTTTTGCGGCGAGCTGTGCGTTGCTTTCGGTCAGTCGAAGCGTATGGATGAGTTGCATTTTTCTGCTGCCTGCGGGGCTTTCCTGGGTGCTTGCTTTGTCTCTTTTCAATGTGACGGTGCAGCTATCGACACCACGCTGGGTGGTTGGGCGCGCGCTTGCGATGTATCAGACTGCAACCTTCGGCGGAATGGCGGCAGGCAGCTGGCTGTGGGGTTCGGTTGCTGATGAATTTGGCGTGCCCTATGCCTTGCTTGTGGCATCTTGCGTCTTGCTGTTTGGTGCACTGGTTGGGCTCCTCTTACCGCAACCAGATTTTGAATCTCTCAATCTCGACCCGTTGAATCGCTTTAGCGAACCTGAACTGCGCCTTGATCTTCGTTCACGCAGTGGCCCGATCATGATCATGGTTGATTATAAGATTGCACAGGAAGACGTTCCGGCATTCCTCGCAGCCATGGCATTGAGACGGCGTATCCGTATCCGTGATGGTGCGCGACAATGGGCGCTGCTGCGTGATCTGGAAAACCCGGAGACGTGGACAGAGAGCTATCATGTGCCGACGTGGGTTGAATATGTGCGTCATAATCAGCGCCGTACCCAGTCGGATGCCGAAGTGTCAGAGCGTCTGCTCGCCCTTCACAAGGGTGCCACACCTCCTTTGGTGCATCGTATGATTGAGCGGCAAACCGTAACTATGCATGATGATATGCCGCTTAAGGTACATCCAGATTTGACGTGAGGCAGATTTCCATCGGATTGGATGATCTGAACATGATGCGCGTGCTGGTTTGAAAAAATTGGGGATATTGCCGCCGTAAAAAAGCCGTCTTGATTTCATGTCTGGCGGAAACGGGCCTGAAAAAGCCAACCTCTGTCGTTGGTTGCTCTTGTAAGGCGCGCGTGTTCAAAGATTTCGAAAGCGTGCCATGCAGAAGTTTCGTCCTACAATCGCCAGTGGACCATTGTGTCTTTTAACAGCGCTCTACGTTCTCATTTTTACAAATACCTCATTCTGGCGCGCGATTGGCACATATTATGCTGACGCTCCGTGGAGGCTGACTGGCATCGCAGTTGTCTTGCTGTTGCTGCACATTGCGCTCTTTATGCTGTTCTCAGCAAAATATATTATCAAGCCAATGCTGATCTTGTTTGTGATGGTTGCGGCGGGTGGCTCCTATTTCACGGACACATTCGGTACGATTATTGACAAATACGTTGTCGAGGCGGCGCTTACGACTACGCAGGCTGAATCGGGTGCACTGCTTACCTCAAGCTATCTTTGGCATATGGTCATCTTTGGCATTATTCCGTCGCTGTTGATCGCTTGGGTGTGCATAAAACACCGCCCGATACTCTCTAAGTTGCTGGTGAATACAGGCGTCATCCTAAGCTGTGTGATCGCATCTGTTGTCATAATAGGCACGAATTATGCGGCCTATGCTTCCATGTTCCGTGAACATGGGGCTGATATTATGCAGAAGATAATGCCAAGCACGCCAATCGCGAGCACCATTCAATATGTTTCGCACGTATATAAAAACCGCGATATCGTGATGGAGCCATTGGGCTTGGATGCCAAGCAAACGCTCACGCAACTGCCAGCAGGCAAAAAGCTGGTGACTGTTGTCGTGGTTGGCGAAACAGCGCGCGCCGAGAATTTCGGCCTGAATGGGTATGCGCGTGAAACCAATCCCGAACTGAAAAAGCGCGACGTCATTGCTTTCACGGATACATCGAGCTGCGGCACTGAAACTTCCGTGTCGGTGCCGTGTATGTTCTCGCCTTTCACCCGTGAGGAGTATTCCAACACCAAATTCCGCGGCTCTGAAAATCTGATGGACGTTCTCAAACATGCAGGCGTGCAGACGAGTTGGTATGAAAACAATACTGGCAGCAAAGGCGTCGCCGAACGCATCAAACTGATTGATTTGCAGGGTGCGCAAGATAAAAGCTATTGCGAAGGTGGTGAATGTCTTGACCAGATTTTGATTAATAGTCTGTCGAGAGAGCTTAGCGAAACGACCGGTAACGCAACAATTGTTCTACACATGACGGGCAGTCACGGCCCGGCTTATTATCGCCGCTATCCGGCAGAGTACGAGCGCTTTAAGCCAGACTGCCGTTCAGATGACTTTGCCAAATGTTCACATGAGGAAATCGTAAACGCTTACGACAACTCCATTCTTTACACGGATCATATTCTTTCTGAAGTTATAGATCTCCTGAAACAACATCAGGACAAGTTTGCATCTTCGATGATTTATATGTCCGATCATGGTGAGTCGCTCGGTGAGGATGGTCTATACCTTCACGCGGCACCCTATTTTATTGCGCCATCGCAGCAGACCCATATTCCTTTCATCACATGGTTTTCACCTGATTACGCCGCCGATACGGGGCTTAATCTCGATTGTTTGCGCAAAACAACAGCTGAGCCGTCATCGCATGACAATCTGTTTCATACGCTGCTGGGCATGATGGCTGTTAAAACTTCGGCTTACGATCAGACGCTTGATCTTTTTGCGGCTTGTCGAAAGCCGCATGATGTTGCATTCAATTAGAAATAAAAAACCCCGCTCAGTGAGCGGGGTTTTTTATTAGACCCATCAAACGTAGCGGTTTACCACGTTTTCCAGATATTCCTGACGGCCAGATTTTGGCTGTGGGTTGATGCCCTTTGTTTCGACTTCGGACGCGATCTGTTCCAGCGAAAGGCCGGTTGCGAGCTTTTTGCCGAAATCGCCAGACCAGCCGGCATAGCGTTCATCCAATGGCTTGGTCAGCGCGCCGTCTTCAACCATGCGAGCCGCAGCCTTGAGGCCACGTGCGCAGCAATCCATGCCGCCAATATGGCCGATCAGCAGATCCTGTGGATCAAGCGACTGACGGCGCAGCTTGGCGTCGAAATTGGTGCCGCCATTTTTGAAGCCGCCATCAAGCAAAACTTGATAATAGGCCAATGCCATTTCCGGCACATTGTTCGGGAACTGATCTGTATCCCAGCCCGACTGATAATCATTGCGGTTCATGTCGATAGAACCGAGAATGCCGAGGCTGCGAGCCAGTGCCAGTTCATGTTCGAACGAGTGACCAGCGAGAATTGCGTGACCTTGTTCGATATTGACCTTCACTTCATTCTCAAGACCATAGCGCTTGAGGAAGCCATAAACTGTGGCAACATCATAATCATACTGATGCTTGGTTGGTTCTTGTGGCTTAGGCTCGATCAGGATCGTGCCCTTGAAGCCGATCTTATGCTTGTATTCGACCACGAGGTTGAGGAAGCGGCCCATATTGTCGAGTTCGCGGCTGAGGTCCGTGTTCAACAGGGTTTCATAGCCCTCACGACCGCCCCAAAGCACGTAATTGTCGCCACCAAGACGTTTTGTAGCGTCAAGACAGGTTTTGACGGTTGCGGCTGCAAATGCAAACACTTCCGGATCAGGATTTGTAGCAGCACCCGACATATAACGACGATGCGAGAAGAGGTTTGCTGTTCCCCACAAAAGCTTGATGCCGGTTTCGGCCTGCTTCTGCTCGAAAATATCGACGATGGCTTCTAGGTTTTTCGTGTTCTCGGCAAAATTATTGCCTTCCGGGCGCACATCGGCATCGTGGAAGCAATAGAAAGGCGCGCCGAGCAGCGAGAAGAACTCGAATGCCACATCAGCCTTCAGCTTTGCAGCCTCCATGCTGTCCTTATACCAAGGGCGGTCGAACGTGCGGCCACCGAAAGGATCGCCACCTTCCCATGCGAATGTGTGCCAGTAGGCGACAGCAAAACGCAGGTGATCTTCCAGACGCTTGCCAAGGACGATTTCGTCCGGGTTGTAATGGCGGAATGCCAGCGGGTTATCGCTGTCTGGTCCTTCGTAACGTATTTTTTGGATGTCGCCGAAAAATCCGGTGCTCATCATATTCCTCCGATTTAGATGATGGATAAAGTGCGCGCCCTCTTAGGCGAGAGGGTGCAACGCGGGATAAAGTGCGTGGTAGCGCTGATAAGCTTCCTCATAAGACGAAAGCAGCGCCTGTTCGGGTTCGATGGTGCGGGCTGTGCGTGGCGGCGTGCAGATCGCAAAAGGGTCAGCGCCGCTTGCAGCAATCAACCCAAGACGCGCTGCGCCAAAAGCTGCACCAAAATCGCCTTCTTCAGGCAGTGAAATGGGGACATTCAGTGCTGTTGCGATGGATTTGAGCCAGTAGGTTGAGCGCGAGCCGCCGCCAACAGCAATCAGTGATTTGATCTCAGTGCCTGCCGATTGCAGCGCTACGAGATTGTCGCGGATGGCAAAGGCCACGCCTTCAAGGACTGCCTGCGTCATCGCTTTGCGGTCTGTTTCATGGTCGAGACCACTGAAAACACCCCGAATCTTCGCGTCATTATGCGGCGTGCGTTCGCCGGAAAGATAAGGCAAGAACGTGGTGCCGCCGGGAGCATGGAGCGTGCTGCCGAGTTCTGCATCCAGTGCATGTGCGCTGGTGCCGGTGATACGGGAGAACCAATCGAGCGCGCTTGCAGCCGACAGAATCACGCCCATCTGATGCCATGTGCCGGGAAGCGCATGGCAGAATGCGTGAACCGCACTTTCAGGCTTGGGCTGATAAGCGCCATTGGCAGCAAACAACACGCCCGATGTGCCGAGCGACACGAAAGCGTGACCCGGCTGCACTGTTCCCATGCCGCAGGCAGAAGCTGCATTGTCACCTGCACCACCTGCAACAACCGGCGCGGCCGAAAGCCCCCAACGCGCCGTCAGTTCGGCGCGCAAAATTCCGGTTGCGTCGCTGCCTTCAGCAAGCGCTGGCATATGGTTTTCGGTAAGTCCTGTCTTTGCCAGAAGCTCTTGCGACCATTTACGCGCACCCGTATCGAGCCAGCTTGTACCTGCTGAATCTGACATATCGGATACGTATTCGCCGGTCAGCCAGAGACGTAGATAATCCTTTGGCAAAAGCACTTTGCGCGTGCGAGCAAAAATATCCGGTTCATTGCGCGCGACCCAAACGAGTTTAGGCGCTGTAAAACCCGGAAAAACAATGTTGCCGGTAATAGCGCGAAACGCCGGATCAGCGTCGAGTTCCGCCGCTTCCTTATAGCTGCGAGTATCATTCCACAGAATGCAAGGGCGCAGTACCTGATCATTTTCGTCAAGCAGCGTTGCGCCATGCATCTGGCCTGAAAGGCCAATGCCTGCAACGGCTGCAAATTCCTTTGGATGTGCTGCCCGAAGGCCATCAATTGCAGTCTCGCAAGCGCTGATCCATTGCGCGGGATCCTGTTCGCTCCAGCCCGGATGCGGGCGTGAGACGTCCAGTTCGCCATGGGCCGAGCCTATGACAGTCTGATTGTCATCAATCAGAAGCGCTTTGACGCCGGATGTTCCAAGATCAAGCCCAAGATACATAGTTGCTCCAGTAAAATTGTCGTTTGGCCTGCGTCTCAGTCTAAATGCGGCAGGTTGTCTTTGAGAAAGATTTCGATACGGATAATTTCCTGCCCGTGAACAATGGCGAGGCGATCAGCCGACGCTTTGAGGACTCGAATGGCACTTCGGATTTCATGCCCTGCATCTTGTGCCAGTACGGCATGGATGAGGCCTTCTTCCAGTGCTTGCGCGGTAACATCGTCACGCTCGTGAGCAATGACGAGAGGGCGCTTGCCGTTATGCGTTTCAAGTGCTTGAACAAGGCCGCTATTGCCTGCTCCAAGACTATAAATGCCAGCAATATCGCTGCGCTGGCTAAGCAACTCTTCAACAAGCTTCTCGACGCGGGAGCTTTCATCAAAACCCTCAAGCACTGGCAAAATTTCGCGATCGGGAAAATCGGACTGCATCGCGGCTTTAAAGCCGTTAAAGCGCGCCTGATGATCGTTCCCTTTCAAGGAGCCCGCAATAATCGCAATTGCACCATCTGTACCATTCGCAAACAGGCCGAGCAGTCTTGCAGCCGTGCGACCGGCGGCGTTATTGTCAATTCCGACATAATGTTCACGCGCCGACTGGCCCAGATCTGACACAAGAGTGACCGTGTGCACGCCTTTGGTAATCAAACGATCACAGGCTTCTCGAACAGGGCTGGTATCCAGCGCTACAAAAGCCACACCATCTGGTTGACGCTCAGCACTATCTTCTAATGCATTGACGAGTGCAGCTTCATCAAATGCAGGGACGAGAATGAGTTGGATGAGAATGCGTTCTCCCAACGCTCGCTCAGTGGCAGCTTTTAACTCTGCTCTTAGGCTTATCATAAAGGTATTATCATTATCCGGCAAAATGAAATCGAACTGATACAACCTGCCGCGAGCGAGATTGGCCGCGCCCACATCACGCACATAGCCAAGCGCATTCATCGCTTCCGTCACACGGTCGCGAGTCTTGCCTTTTACGCCGGGGCGGTCGTTCAGCACACGGTCAACCGTGGCGAGACTGACGCCCGCAGTTCTGGCTATATCATGGACGGTAGGTTTCATTCTCACTCCTCGTGTGAAACATAGGAGCAAAAATGAGGTACGTAAATCAAAAAATGCTTGCTATTCATTTTTGTTTCCTTATCAATTACGTCCGAGGATGGGGCGGTGCGTGATGCGTATGGCCCGACTGGAGTGATCTAGGCGCTAAGCGCCGCAGGGAGGATCAGCCAGATATAAGAAATGAGTGGTCTCGATAGAGGCTACTTTGTCGTACCAAACTCCGGGGGCGGTTTCGTTCGGGGCGAGGTCTTGTATCAGCCGACATGGCGTCGGTGGTGATTGGAGGAACGTGCATGAAACGTCGTAATTTTTTGACAGGTGCGTTGGTTGCCGCAGCTTTGGGCATTGGTGCAATGGGGACTGCACCAGCATTTGCATCGCCGGAAAATCCGGTTATCGGCTTTTCTATCGATGATTTGCGCGTAGAGCGTTGGGCGCGTGACCGCGATTATTTTATCGCAGCAGCGGAAAAGCTTGGTGCCAAGGTCAACGTTCAGTCGGCTGACGGTAATGAAGAAAAGCAGGTCAAGCAGGTTGAAAACCTGATCTCGCAGGGCGTCGATGCTATCGTCATCGTGCCGATGAACTCCAAGGTTTTTGACGCGGTTGTGGCCGATGCAAAGGCTTCCGGCATCAAGGTTTTGTCTTATGACCGCCTGATCCTCAATGCCGATATCGACGCTTATATTTCCTTTGACAATGAGCGCGTTGGTTTCATGCAGGCGGAAGCCGTGCTGAAGGAAAAGCCAGAAGGCAATTATTACCTTCTCGGTGGCTCGCCAACCGACAACAACGCGAAGCTTCTTCGTGCTGGTCAGGAAAAGGCGCTGAAGGAAGCGGTTGATTCTGGCAAGGTCAAGATTGTTGGCTCGCAATGGGTTAAAGAATGGAGCCCGACTGAAGCGCTTTCAATCATGGAAAATGCGCTGACTGCAAACCAGAACAAGATTGACGCTGTTGTTGCTTCCAATGACGGTACTGCTGGTGGTGCAATTCAGGCATTGGCTGCTCAGGGTCTTGCGGGCAAAACAGCAGTTTCCGGCCAGGATAGCGATCTTGCGGCTGTAAAGCGTCTGGTTGACGGCACCCAGACTGTGACTGTTTACAAGCCGCTCAAGCTGATTGCTGAAGAAGCTGCAAAGCTGACGGTTCAGCTGGTTCGGGACGAAAAGCCTGAATTCAATGGCAAAATCGACAATGGTTCGAAGGAAGTCGAGACATTGCTTCTGACGCCTACTGCTGTGACCAAGGACAATGTTGACGTCTACGTAACGGACGGCTTCTACACCAAGGAACAGATCGAAGGGAAGTAAGCTTCTTTTCTGCAGTTCTCGAACTGCTGACGAATTGGGTGCTGTATGAATTCATGTGGCACCCATTCTGAGATTGGTGTGAAACTCCTGTCTTTGACAGCGTTGTCTGCATCGGCTTTATCAAAGCCGGATTTTTGAAAATTACTGCAAGGTCATCGTTTATGTCCGAATATCTTTTGGAAATGCGAAACATCAGTAAGGATTTCAACGGCGTAAAGGCGTTGGATGGAATTTACCTGAAAGTGCGTCCGGGAGAATGCGTCGGGCTTTGCGGTGAAAACGGAGCGGGAAAATCTACGCTTATGAAAGTGCTTTCGGGTGTTTATCCCTATGGTACTTGGACGGGCGAGATTTTCTGGGAAGGCAAGGAACTAAAAGCCAGCGGCATTCGTGATACAGAAGAAGCTGGCATCGTTATTATCCATCAGGAATTGATGATGGTGCCGCATTTGTCGGTTGCCGAAAACATCTTCTTGGGTTCGGAGCCGACAACGGGCGGATTCATTGATTATGATCAGATGAATGCACGGGCGACTGAGTTGCTCGCACGCCTTAAGATTTTCGATATCAATGTCGCGCTGCCCGTATATCACTATACGGGTGGTAAGCAGCAGCTGATCGAAATTGCAAAAGCAATCAATAAAAATGCCAAGCTTCTCATTCTGGATGAGCCGACTTCGGCGCTGACTTCATCCGAAACGCGCATTTTGCTTGATCTGATCAAGGATTTTAAGGCGCAAGGCATGGCTTGTGTCTACATCTCGCATAAGCTGGATGAGGTGGCTGAAATTTCTGACACGGTGACTGTCATCCGCGACGGCGCACATATTGCGACGCGCCCAATGGCAGAACTCACGACACCAGATATCATCACGATGATGGTTGGTCGTGAGATGAAAAATCTCTTCCCGCGTGAGCCGCATGATATTGGCGAAGTGGTGTTTGAAGCCCGCAACATAAGCTGTTGGGGTGTTACTAACCCTGATCGCAAAGTGGTCGATGATGTTTCCTTTGAATTAAGACGCGGTGAAATTCTTGGCATCGCAGGTCTTGTCGGTGCAGGGCGTACGGAACTTGTCTCCAGTCTGTTTGGGGTCTGGCCCGGTGTGCATCAGGGGCAGATTTTTCTGGAAGGCAAAGAAATCAAAATTCGCACGCCGCGTGATGCGGTGCAGCAGGGCATTTGTATGGTGCCGGAAGACCGCAAACGCGACGGCATTCTGCCGATCATGCCGGTCGGCCATAACATGACAATTTCGGTCCTTGATCGCTTCTCATTGCGTGGTCTCATCGACAAGGAAGCAGAGCTTGCAACGATCCAGCGAGAAATTCTGCGCTTGAAAGTGAAGACTGCTGATCCAATGCTGGCGATTGCTTCTCTATCGGGTGGCAATCAGCAGAAGGCAGTTCTTTCTAAAATGATGTTGCCTGATCCGAAGGTGCTTATCCTTGATGAGCCGACACGCGGTGTCGATGTCGGTGCGAAGTATGAAATCTACAAGCTGATATTCGCACTCGCCAAGCAAGGCGTGGCGATTTTGATGGTGTCGTCGGAAATGCCAGAGGTGCTTGGCATTAGTGATCGTGTTCTCGTCATTGGCGAGGGCAAATTGCGCGGTGACTTCCCGAATGAAAATCTCACCCAGGAAAGGGTTCTTGCCGCTGCAATTGGCAAGCCTGCAACCAATGCGGCCTAGTTTTTTGAACATTGAACCGCAACTAATCTAACCGGTGCATGACATGACGTTGACAGGCAAAAGCCTCAGAAAATTTTTATCAGAATATAAGATCGTAGCGCTGCTGATCGTGGTCGCTTTGATCTGGGCATTCTTTGCGGTCATGACCTATGATCCAGAAATGGGTCGGTCGCAGTTTTTGACGGCGCGTAACTTCTCAAATCTTCTGCGCCAGATGGCAATTACCGGCATGTTGGCCTCAGCCATGGTGTTCGTCATTGTGGCGGGTGAAATCGACTTGTCTGTCGGAGCGTTGCTCGGCCTTCTGGGGGGCGTCGCGGCTGTACTCGATGTTGTCTATGGCTGGCCTTTATGGGCTACAATCAGCACGGTTCTTGTTTTGGGCGTTATACTGGGTGGTTTTAACGGTTGGCTGACGGCCTATCTTGGCATTCCATCCTTCATCGTCACGCTCGGCGGGCAGCTGGTTTTCCGCGGGATCGTGCTTGGCATTATGGGTGGCGTTACCATCGCGCCTATCTCGTCAGACTTTAAATATCTCGGACAGGGCTATCTGCCAGAATGGTTTGGTAATGTCTGCGCAATGGCCTTATTCGCCGTTCTCATACTGATCACGCTGCGAACGCGCGCCAGCAAGCGCAAGCACAATCTGCAAATGCTTTCACCGGCTATGGAAATTGCGCGTCTGGTTGGAACAGGCATCTTGATCTTGGGCTTCATTCTGGTTCTGAACAGCTATCAGGGCGTTCCGTTTCCGGTTCTCGTGCTGCTCGTTATCCTGGGTGTTTTCACCATTATTTCACGGCAGACAGTCTTCGGACGCCACATTTATGCAGTTGGTTCCAATCTGGAAGCCACGCGGTTTTCGGGTGTCAATGTGAACTTCGTCAAGATGGCAGTGTTTGCACTGATGGGCTTGATGGCAGCTGTGGCTGGCCTCACCACCACTGCGCGTCTAGCGGCAGGTACGCCATCGGCGGGTTTTGGTGGCGAGCTTGATGCTATCGCGTCCTGCTTCATTGGCGGCACGTCAATGCGTGGCGGTGTTGGCTCGGTGATTGGTGCACTGGTCGGCGCACTCATTATGTCGAGCCTCGACAATGGCATGTCGATGCTGGGCGTCGATACATTCTGGCAGCAGATTATCAAAGGCAGCATTTTGGTGCTGGCTGTTTATCTCGATATTGTTTCGTCGGGTACGCGCCGAGCTTAAGAAGGTCGGGCCTAATGAGTAAGTGCGGGGAGTGTCGCGCAAAACCTTAATGGGTTTTGCGCGACACATTTTTATTTTGCTTCGTCGCTTTTACGGCCGATGCTGAGCAACTGATATAGGATAAGCGCTGCAAAGGTCGACGTCCCAATTCCGCCCAGAGCAAAGCTTCCGATATTAACTGTGAAATCGCCTGCACCAAAAATGAGCGCTACGCCAACGGTGAAAAGATTGCGTGGATCAGCGAAGTTTACCTTGTTGATCACCCAGATGCGTGCCATCGCAGAAGCGATGAGACCAAAAACCGATACCGCCAGACCTGCCAATACAGGTGCTGGAATAGTATGCAGAAGCGCACCAAATTTTGGCGACATGCCGAGCGCAATTGCGAAAACGGCCGCAATCACGAAAATCAGCGTTGAATAGACTTTGGTGATAGCCATCACGCCAATGTTTTCTGCATAGGTGGTGACGCCAGTGCCGCCGCCTGAGCCGGAAATCATTGTGGCAATACCATCGCCTAAAAAGCCCCGACCGATATAGCGATCCATGTTCTGCCCGGTGATCGAGCCGAGCGCTTTAATGTGGCCGAGATTTTCAGCGACCAGAACGATAGCAACTGGTGCAATAAGCGTAATCGCAGGCCATGTAAAAACGGGTGC
Source organism: Brucella sp. 21LCYQ03 (assembly GCF_023554105.1). GTDB lineage: Bacteria > Pseudomonadota > Alphaproteobacteria > Rhizobiales > Rhizobiaceae > Brucella. The sequence goes on along the minus strand of NZ_JAMJWE010000009.1, from coordinate 152,703 downwards.
GGTGAATGCTGGCAAGCCAAACCATGCAGCATCGTTAACTGCTGCGTAATTGATGCCGGGAACAAGACCCAGACCATTGCCGAAAATCAGAACGAGACAATAGCCGAACAGCAGAGCTATCAGAACTGCAATGCGCTTCGCTGCCAGCGTGCCATAAGCAGAGACCATTGCCATACATAGCACGGTCAGCAATGCGATTGCCATGTGCGCGCCGCTGCCCTTAAGCTGGCCTACTGCAACGGGAGCGAGATTAAGCCCGATAGCCACGCCAATTGCGCCGGTGACCGCAGGTGGCATGATACGTTCGACCCAACCCGAACCTACCGCCATAACGATAAGTCCAATAATTGCGTATAGCGCGCCGCAAGCAATGATGCCGCCAAGAGCAAGAGCGATATTTGGATTTGGGCCACTGCCGGAATAAGCTGTAACAGCAATTACAACCGCGATGAAGGAGAAGGACGAGCCAAGATAGCTTGGCACGCGACCGCCTGTCATCAGGAAGAAGATCAGCGTTCCGATACCGGAGAAAAATACAGCAACATTTGGATCAAAGCCCATTAGCAATGGTGCGACAATTGTTGAGCCAGACATGGCTAGCAAATGCTGGATACCCATTGGTGCTGCAGCAGCAGCCGGAAGTCGTTCATCAGGCAGAACGGTACTGTTATTGGTAAGTCGCCATTTTGGAAAATATGACATAGACCCCTCGTAAGATGTTTATCGAAAGGCCATTAACTGCAAATAAGTCTGATCGCCAGTGCTTAAGGGTGACGGGCTTTGAGATATGTGCAGTTGAGCGATATTTTCTCAGAAAATGATAATTACACCGGCATTGAACTCGGATCGGCTGAGCGCTTTCTGGATTTTACGGGAGCGGCTATGACGATCAGGCATGTGACAACCAGCACAACGCCTATCCATCCCACAGGTGCCAGCCGCTCCCCGACAATGATGACTGCAAGGAAGGCGGCAACCACAGGTTCGAAAAGTGTGATCGTTGTAGCAACGCTTGCTTCAACGCGACCCAGTCCATAGCCGAAACACACATAGCCAATAAACATCGGAATGATGGCCATATAGATGCCAACGGCTGCGTTGTTCCAAGACGTCAGGAATGCTTCGCCTGTGAACATCAGCACAGGCATCAACAATAATCCGCCAATGCCAAAAATTGCGCCCATTGTTGTCGTGGATGAGATGCCACGTTGCATCACACGACGTGCACACCAGGAATAAAGCGCATAAGTGAAGCCCGCAACAAGACCCAAGAGTATTCCGATAAAAGCTGAATTTGTGTCTGACGATGCATGGCCGCTATCCGTCTCGCCCAAACATAAAAGAAGCATACCGATAATGCCGATTGATGCGCCGATTGCCCAGCGAAGAGATAAGCGATGGCCATCAAGCTTGTATTCAATCATGGCCGATAGGAGAGGTGCTGATCCGAGCGAAATGAGCGTGCCGATTGTGACGCCCGCCATACGCATGGATGCATAAAAGGCGAGTGGGTAAATGGCAACCGCGACTGCACCGAGAATTAGGGTGTGCCATTGAGCAATCAAAGCATTTCGTGATGCGGAAATACCTTTAAATGCGAGCAGAGCTTGTAATATTCCGCCAATGCCCATAGCGGCAGCTCCAATTGCAACGGCGCTCACGTCTGGTGCGAATGTTGCTGCCGTCCCGGTCGTTCCCCATACAATTGACGCGATTAGGATGCCGGTTACGCCTAGCAGATAGCTGTTTGATGATCGCATTACAGGCTCTCAATGATTGTAGCCACGAGATTTTTGGCTTCGCGCATTTGCCGACCATTCCCCTCAAGTCCGGCGCGTGTGATGGCTCCTTCGAGAATGAAGGAAAGGTGCCTTGCCAATTCATTGACCCTCTGATTATCCTGAATTTTCAAGCAACGAAGGTGTTCAGCGAGAAAGCCTTCGATTTGCTCTTTGTGTGTTCGAACACGAACGCGTCCGGGATGATTTGCCGTTAATTCTGCGGCAGCGTTGAGCAGTCCACATCCTCGAAAGCCACGTTCGTAAGCAAATTCAGCGTGGTCTTCATAGGCTTCAAACACGGCGAGAATTCTATCGATAGGTTTTGTTTTTCCTGCAAGTCGGGCTGCATAAAGTGATAGCCATTCTTCATGGCGGATTTCAAGATATGTTGCGACAAGGTCGGCCTTGGAAGAAAAATTATTATAAAGGCTTTGCTTAGCGACACCTGCGCGCCGGGTGATTGAGTCAATCCCTGTAGCCGCAATGCCGTCATTGTAAAACAGAACTGTCGCAGCTTCCAAAAGCCTTTCGCGCACTGTTGCCTGAGATGTTTCGTTCATTATCATTTATCCAATTCATTAGGTAGATCAGTCTATCTAATGAAACTGATGGGTCAATGCTGATATCCTGCATAGCGTAAATATATTCGCTTCAATCACTGGAACAAAAGCCGCGCTGCTGCGTTTGAGCCGCGCATGAAGCATTCCGCTTTTGCGGCTTTTGCTTATTTGCGCCAATGGGAGTGGCATTCTTAATGTTTCAAATGATAGGGTCAGGACGGTCTCATCGGTTAAGAACTGCGACCGCACCCCACCGTGAAAGACTTGATGAATTATATGTCAATCAGTCTATGTTTGGCGCGATGGAAAGCTATAAGCATTATTTACAGGCTACGCTTGCGACCCGGATCCACCTGGAAACGATGCTGGAGGTAAGCCATATAGCGGCTCTATACTCTCAATGGAGCGATATCACACTCGAGCGCCATCTTTTAGATGACTTAGATGATATTAAAGACGTTATTGCTGAAGTTGTTATTGAACCCAAGCGCAGCACCCGGCCTGTTGATCTGGCAACGGTTATCGGTACATTATATGCACTGGAAGCCACTGCTTTCGGTGCACAGCAAAGAGCCGATCAGGCAGCACATCTTGGTTGTGCTGGAAATTATGGTGCGCGCCATCTCGCGAAGCAGTCGATTAGTTTGAAATTTTCGTCACAAGTTACTAAATTAATTGAAATAACGCCTTTGGATGATGATGACGAAGAGCGCTGCACGTTTGCAGCCATCGCAGCTCTAGGTGCTTTTGAATATAATTATCTCAAGGTTTTCAAGTATGTTGCCAGAAATGCTGCCTGACCTGACCGGCTGTGATCGCGAACCCATACATATACCGGGATCCATTCAGCCGCATGGAATGCTTCTGATAGCAGAAATATCAACAGGCAGGGTTTTGGGTGGGGCGGGTCATCTTGAAGCTTGTTTTGGTGAGCTGTGGCATGGGCAGCACATTGATGCCCTGTTAGGTGTGGATGCAATTACAATTGCTCGTAATGCTGTACGCGCAGACGAGATTATTCTCGGCAAATGCTTTTTGAGTGAGAAGGAATTCGATCTCTGCGGGCATATGCTAGGTCAGTATCTTTTGGTTGAGATTGAACCAGCGCTTCAATCCAGCATCACACCTGAGCAATCACTTTCCAACCTTGAAGCGATTGCTTACGCATTCGAAAACGCATCTGACACCCAGGCTTTATTTCAAAAAGCCGTTGTAGCCTTTCGTGAGCTGACTGGCTTTGACAGGGTGATGATTTATCAGTTCCTTGACGATGCGTCAGGTGTTGTCGTTGCAGAAGATCGCAACGATGTTTATTCTTCCTTTCTCAACCACCACTTTCCCGCCAGCGATATTCCGCGACAGGCTCGCGCACTTTATCTGCGCAACCGGGTGCGAGTCATCCCCGATGCATCATACGAACCACAGAAGCTGAGATGGTATGGTGATACCATAGAGCAACTCGATATGAGCGACGTTGCACTGAGGAGCGTGTCACCAGTTCATTTGCAGTATTTGCGGAATATGGGCGTGGCCGCGAGCGCCTCAGTTTCCATTATCAAGGATGGAATGCTTTGGGGTCTGATTGCGTGTCACAATGCGACGCCGCTCGTTATGCCTTTTGCGACGCGCGCCATAGCAAGAGCTTTGGCGGCCGGTTTTGCACGCCAGATGAAGGCCAAGGATGAGGCTGAGAATGCAAGGGAGAGGTTGCGTCTTCGCTCGCATGAAGACCGCCTGGTTGAAGAACTACTGATGAATAGTTCGCTTGACGAGAGTTTTGCTGCGTCTGCCGACAATCTTCGGAACATGATGATATCTGATGGTTTCGCAGTCGTTGTTAATGGACGCCTTGAAGCCAGTTCTGGCAATTCTCCTGATCTTTCTGATCTTATGACAATCGTCGATGAATTACAGGGCAAGCTTAAAGACGGTGCCTTTTATTCGCACGATTTTGGTCGCAGTAAAGGCTTGCCGCCGCATGTCATACCACTCGCAAGCGGTGTTGCGCTTCTGAAATTGTATCTTGAAGATGATGTCTATTTGATATGGTCTCGCGCGGAAAAAGTGCAAATTGTTGAATGGGCAGGAAATCCACACAAAGACGTGCCGACTTCTTCGGCTGTTCCGCTCAGCCCTCGTGCATCTTTTGCGGCGTGGACAGAGGAAGTTCGTGGTCGCTCACGGCCTTGGAATTTTAATAAGATAGATGCGATGCACCGTATTGGTCGCGTAATTCAGGAGGCGTATCAGCGCCGTCGAATTGACCGATTAAACAATGAATTGCAAAAAACTGTAGAACAGAAGGACAAATTGTTGGAACAGAAAGATTTCCTGATGAAGGAAATCAATCATCGTGTTCAAAACAGTCTTCAGCTGGTTTCCACATTTCTAGGTATGCAAATTCGGGAGATAGCGGATACCAACGTTATCCAGCATATGAACGATGCGCGTAGCCGTATTGCGGCGGTGGCGCTGGTGCATCGGCGCCTTTATTCAGACAACTATGTTGGGTCAGTCGACCTCGCGCGCTATTTGGAAGAATTGTCGAACGAATTGTTTCAATCGATGGGTGCAGAGTGGAGAAGCCGCCATACGAGCAGGCTTTCGCATGTATTGATCAGCGCAGATCGTGCAATCAATATCGGGCTGATTTATTGTGAGTTGGTGACCAATGTTAACAAATACGCTTATGATGGTGCTCCGGGACCAACTGAAGCGATACTCGACCAGAATTTCAATCAGGTTCGGCTGATTGTCTCTGATCATGGTAGCGGGAAAACACGCGACCGTATTGGTTTCGGCAGTAAGATGTTAAATGCTATTGTCATAGGCCTTGGCGGAGAACTTGAAGAGATAAACAACAATCCCGGGCTTAAGGTTATGGTGACTGTTCCAATCGAGCTTTAGTTTCAAAAGACGCAAAGAGCAGTCAGATAACAATTCTTGGAATACGCGATCTTGTCTGTTGGCTGCTGCAACTGTCACCATTCTCAATGGGTTGACTACGGACGATTTCTTCAGGCAGCGAGATGCTTTATCTGGTCAATATCATTGCGGAAGCGTGCCAGTTCGCTTTTGCGTCGGGCCTCATCTGGGATTCGCAGCATATAAGAAGGATGAACTGTGACGAAAAGCGTCCGATTGCCATCCATTGAAATCGGCTGACCACGCACGTCTTCTAGTCGGTCCTTTTGACCAGTAAGAGAAAACAGTGCGGTTGCGCCCATTGCGACGATTAGTTTCGGCTGCACAATGTTAATTTCCTGCGTTAACCACCAGCGGCACTGCTCCACTTCGCTGGTGTTCGGCCGCTGGTGCAAGCGGCGCTTACCCCGTGGTTCGTATTTGAAATGCTTTACTGCATTGGTGATGTAAATATCACGCCGATCCATCCCTGCAAGCGAAAGCGCCTCATCGAAAACCTGTCCCGCAGGCCCTACGAATGGTCGCCCTGCCAAATCCTCATGGTCGCCCGGTTGCTCACCAACAATCATAACGCGCGCTTGGGCTGGTCCTTCACCAAATACCGTTTGCGTTGCATTGCAATGGAGACTGCACCGGCTGCAATGCTGCGCATCTTCCTTCAGCGCTTCAATCGTACCGGCTCTTGCACGCGGTTCAATTGGAACACGTGCTGCTGCTTCTTGTAAACGATGGTGGAATGGCAGCGGATTGCTGGCCTGCTGACGACCCATATCAAGAACTCTGGCTTCGGCACCCGCAATTAAGCCCGGAATGAGGTTTGCCTCTGGAAGATTCTTCCAGTATTTCTTGGGCATTTCCGTCATCATCAATTTTACCTTCAACCGCGCGGGATTGAAGATAGACGCGTAATAAGTTCGCCAGAGTTCGTCCGTTTCATCGCGAATGTCCGGCTTTATAGCAGGCTCGGTTGAGCAGTTCAGGTTCTCACCATCCCACGAAGCAGACCCCTTCGGTGTCGCAATGATCCAATCCATATCAAAAAAACGTCGCTGGAAAAACGGTGCAACTCTTTCGACAATGAAATGATCGGGTTCGAACCACGCTACAAACTGCCGCCGTCCTGCGACGCCCACAGGCAGTGGGATTTCCTTGAAACGAACGAAGGCCGTCATCTTATGGTAATCGCGCCCCACTGATTTCTGCATGCGAGTTGCGGCCACGATGTCCGCATCTGATTTTAGATCCAGCAGATGGCGCTCTGATCTGAGGCGATAAAGAATTCGATATAGCAACCCAAACCGGCTTGGATCAGAATGGCAGATCACGGCTTGCGCAAGTCGAAGAAAGGCGGGTGGAACATTGATTACCGCAGTTGCCTGCTGCTGTTGATCTGAATTATGATTTTGGATGTCATCATCGAATAATTCATGCCGATCCGCTTGAAGCCGCCAGTTGATGTGTCTTGGTTCAGTCTTGTTCAAAAGAAACTGTCTGGCAGCGTCCCGCCACTCTCTGAGATCACCGTATCCCTCCAGAAAGCAAGTTGCCGTCATAACAATGACAACTGTTCTGGCTTAGGCATAAACATCGAACGCAAATCTGTGCGGTCAATCAGTCGGTGTGGCGTCCAGCCTTCTGCCGTGATGAATGCCTGTGTTTTTTTTAACGATACGCCGAGCCTGCCAACATCTTCGAGCCGCAGGCGCTTAAAGCGGCGCGATGAGAGAATGGATTTTACGGTTTTGGTGCCAAATCCTGGCACGCGAAGCAGCACCTCTTTATCCGCACGATTTATATCAACCGGAAAACGGTCACGATGGCCAAGCGCCCAAGCAAGCTTCGGATCAAGATCGAGATCAAGCATGCCATCGGCGGTTGATGATGTAATCTCGCTAATGTCGAAGCCATAAAAACGGTAGAGCCAATCTGCCTGATATAGCCGATGTTCCCGCATCAGTGGCGGTTTTATCAGAGGTAAATTCTTTGACGAATCCGGGATAGGGCTAAATGCCGAATAATAGACACGCTTCAACCCGTAACTACCATACAGGCGTGCGCTCGTGCCTAAGATGGTCGCGTCGTTTGCTGTATCCGCACCAACAATCATCTGGGTGCTCTGCCCGGCAGGTGCGAAATTCCGGCGTCGCTTTGTTTGCAAGGTTGGTTCGGCCATTTCCTCGATTTTCAAGCGAAGATTGCCCATGGACCGGCGGATATTTTCAGGTCGTTTTTCAGGGGCGAATTTGCTAATGCCCGCATCGGTCGGCAGTTCTATATTGATTGATAATCGGTCGGCATACAGACCCGCCTCTTCAATCAATTGTGGCGAGGATTCCGGTATAGACTTAAGATGAATATAACCGCGAAAATTATGCGTCGTGCGTAATTCTCGCGCAATTCGCACCATTTCTTCCATTGTGTAGTCAGAGGAGCGAATAATTCCAGACGATAGAAACAGGCCTTCGATATAGTTGCGGCGATAAAATTCCAGCGTCAACCATACGACTTCCTCGGCAGAAAACCGTGCGCGTTCCACACTGCTTGATGATCGATTAATGCAGTAGGCACAGTCGTAGATACAGAAATTCGTCATCAGAATTTTTAGAAGAGAGATACAACGACCATCTGGCGCGTAGGCATGGCATATGCCAGAGCCTTCCGTTGATCCAAGTCCACCGGACGCCAGCGAGTTCCTCTTTACTGTGCCGCTAGACGCGCAAGAAGCGTCATATTTTGCGGCATCAGACAAGATAGCGAGGCGCTCTTTGAGTGACTTTTTCATTGTTATGTTCACTATATGTTCTGAACGGCGATGTCAAGTATCAAGCCGTATTTGCCGATCAATATGGATCGGTGGTTTACCTCAAAAATTACGGCGATGGCATTTGCAGCAGACGATAATGTGTCACGTTTCTTCCGATGTGCGGGAGTATAACGCCACAATGAAATAGAGGCTGAATAACATATTCCTATTTGATGTAAGACAATGTCCAGCGGATCGGAACCCAATACGAATTGTATCGTCACAAAGATGAACAGTGATTTCAGCTTTGCGATAAGCCTCCCAAATGCTAGGGAGTGATAGTTCTTTCATTGGATGTCTGACATTGCGCAGCTATAAACGAACACATAACGAACCATGGATGACGCTTCTCGTCGCCTTTTTCGTTATTGTTCAAGCGCTTTTTGGCTCCTACGTTATCTCCGCGCAGGCGGCTCCTGATAATCGTGATTTTTATGGAAATGTAATCTGCTTTGGCGGTGCACACGCGCCAGACGACAGTTCTGATAGCCAAAAGCATATTCCAGATTGCTGTAATCTTGGTTGTGGGATGTTTGCGGCATCGCTTGAAGCCCGCATTGCAGCCAGCGGTGCATCCCCTCGCATTCAATCAAGTGCTCTTCGCTATTTTGTTGATTTAAGAATATTTTTCCCGGGGCCAATTTTATTTGGCATCTCCTTACCGCGAGCGCCACCATTGTCGGGCCAGGTTTAAGCCCCGGCGCTTTCGTTCAAAATGCGGCACTCTCCTTCTGCAAAAGGCTCGATACCCGGGGCGCTCTGTTTCCCCCGTTCCAAATCGTGCGTTGTTTCTGAACGACGTTTCTTGGAATGATAGTTCTTTGGCGCGCGCTAAACGTGCAGCCTTCCCATATATTGAAAGCTCGTAATGAGACATTCACTCCTTAAATTCGCCGCAGGTGTTGCAGCGTTTCTTGCAGTCACGTCGATGCCAGTGCTGGCCGATATTCAAACGACAGATGTCAAGGGCCGAACGGTCACGATTCCTAAAGTGCCAGAACGTGTGGTGCTGGGCTTCTACTACGAAGACTACCTGGCAATAGCCGGCAGTAGTGCACTGGACAAAGTTGTCGGTCTTTCGCTCTCAACCTGGAAAGATTGGCGGCCCAATCAGTTTAAAGCCTACGAAGCTGCTCTCCCAAAGCTTTCGACAATACCGGACATCGGCAACACAGAAGACGGCACATTTTCAATCGAGAAGGTCATTGCAGCGAAACCTGATCTGCTTATTCTGGCGGCGTGGAGTTACGATACGCTTGGTGAAGGTATTAAGCAGATAGAAGCAGCTGGAATTCCATACGTTGTTTTAGACTACAACAGCCAAACCGTCGAGAAACACGTCACTTCCACATTGGCACTTGGCAAATTGATGGGCAACGAAGATCGTGCCGAACAATTGGCCAATATCTATAAGACTGCATTGCAGGATATCCATGCTCGTATTGACGCGCAGCCTAGTTCTGAGAAAAAGGTTTACGTTGAACTCGCGCAGAACGGTCCAGATACAATTGGTAATTCTTACGGCAACACAATGTGGGGTAACCTTATTAAATCACTCGGCGGGAAGAATCTTGCGGACGGCCAGATTGCGAGCGCAGGACCACTAAACCCTGAATATGTCATTGCACAACAACCTGATCTGATTTTTTTGGCGGGCTCTGAGTGGTTAAACAAGCCTCAGTCGGTGACAGTTGGTTTTGGTGCTAAAGAGGAAGTTCTTCATGAACGCATGGGAGCTTACTTAAAGCGTGCCGGCTGGGCTGATTTACCCGCTGTCGCAAAGCACAATGTGCATGCGATTTATCATGGTGGTGCACGGACGCTGTCTGATTTTGTTTATGCGCAGTATATCGCAAAGCAGCTTTACCCAGATGCGTTTAAAGACGTCGACCCTGCGCAAAATCTGCGCGACTATTATGAAAAATGGTTGCCGATTAAAGCGGACGGTGTGTTTGTAAGCGGCTATCAGGACTAATCTCATGGCCGTTGTGCAAATTGATGCGCAGACCATACGCGGCGATTATCGCCGCGTAGCCGGTCGGCGATTGGCCGCTGTTGCAATCAGTATATTTATCCTCGTGTTGCTTATGATCCTCGATATGACGACTGGACCATCAGGCATGTCGCTCAGCGATGTCGTCACAGGGCTTCGTGACGGACCGGCGGGCGCCGATAAGGCCGTTGCGACTATACTTTGGCAGTTGCGCATGCCGCAAACTCTGATGGGTGTGCTTGTGGGTGCTTGTCTCGGATTGGCGGGCCTTCAAATGCAAACGATCCTCGGCAATCCACTTGCAAGCCCTTTTACACTTGGATTTTCAGCTGCGGCTGGGTTTGGGGCCGCACTCGCCATCATGTTTGGTGGAATGTTGGCTATGCCCGCTTATATCATCACGCCAATCGCTGCTTTCGCCATGACCTTAAGCGCTTGCGGCATGATCTATCTCATCGCAAAGGTCAGAAGTTCCGCACCGGAAGTTCTGATTTTGGGCGGAATAGCGGTGCTGTTCTTTTTTCAGTCCATACAATCCTTGTTACAGTTTATGGCTTCGCCAGAAGTGCTTCAGCAAATCGTCTTCTGGCTATTTGGAAGCTTGCTAAAATCGACCTGGACAAGTGTTTATGTCACAGGCGCGATTTTGGCTGTGTGCCTCCCATTTGTCATGCGTGACAGTTGGGCCTTAACAACCTTGCGCCTTGGCGATGCCAATGCGCTTAGTCTTGGTTTACCCATTGAGGCCATTCGTCGTCGAACCTTCCTGCTCGTCGCTCTATTAACGGCTGCCGCTGTTTCTTTTGTTGGAACAATTGGCTTTGTCGGCTTGATTGCGCCGCACATGGCAAGAACAATGGTCGGAGAAGATCATCGTTACGCGTTACCGGTCTCTGCATTGACAGGCGGAATTATAATTCTTGGTGCGTCGGTCTTCGGAAAGCTGATCTCACCGGCAGCAGTCATTCCTGTTGGCATCATTACGGCAGTTGCTGGTGTGCCGATGCTGTTCGGTATCATCCTCAGACGCGGTAAGGGCGAGAGTATTTAAATGACACTTAAGATGCTAAATGTAAGTGTAAAACGCGGAAATACAGCTGTCTTAAACAATCTGCATTGTGAGCTTTCACCCGGGCAGATCGTGGGCCTTGTGGGACCGAATGGTACAGGCAAATCGACATTCATCAATGCTGTCGTCGGATTGTTCGCTTACACCGGTCAAATTAGCTGGCAGGAAAAGAAGGTGGACATGAAGACCGTTGGTTTCATGCCGCAACACTGTCAGGTGCGTGCTGATTTGACAGTAGTCGAAACAGTGCTTCTGGGAATGCATGAACGCCTTGGCCTTCGTATATCGTCGGATTTTCTGGATCAGGCTATTAATATCCTCGAAGAATTTGGCATCGCACATCTTCATGCGCGCTCTATGCAAAGCCTCTCAGGTGGGCAGCAACAGCTTGTCATTTTGGCGCAGCGTCTTATTCGACGGCCTGATTTATTATTGCTGGATGAAGCCACAAGCGCACTTGATATAAGCCACCAGATGCGGGTTTTTGATCAATTGCAAAGCTATGTTGAAAAGACCAATGCGCTCGTCATCATCGCCATCCACGATCTTAATCTTGCAGCCCGACATGCTCAGACAGTGCTGTTGCTGGGCAGAGGAAGCATAATCGGACAAGGTGAATTCAACTCGGTCATAACTGAGAAAAGTCTGCGTGACGTTTACGGCATACACAGCGAAATCATCCAGTCTGCAACAGGACGAACGGCAGTTCTTCCGATATGCGCAGCGTATTAAACTTGATGATAGCACGGGCTCGAATAAACAGAGCTTAACGCGCAGAAGAAACATAAAACTTGCATCAAAGAGTCAACTTATTTGTTCTGGAGCAAATAACTCATGTTTGAATTCATTTACGTCTTTGCCCCACATAAGACTGCGTATGGGGCCCATTTTGCATGCCGTTCAAATTTGATGTTCAAAGCTTTTATGCCAATGAAAACGGCGCCGATCCTTTAAAAGATGCGTTTTCAAAACGCCGCGCGGTTATGCCGTTTCGCGGTACATCAAAGCTTGAATGTGATGATTTGCAATCGGCATGGATTGATATTCTGTCCCAGCCGTCTGCGCGCGGGAAACGTCTTGCTTATATTCACGTTCCATTTTGTGCCAATCATTGTTTGTTCTGTGGTTTCTACCGCAATGCTTATGTTCCGCAAATTGGTGCGGGCTATGTCGATATGGTTATTGACGAAATATGCCGTGACGCTTCCCGTTTGGCGCTGCGCGATAATCCTATTCATGCCGTTTATCTCGGAGGTGGTACGCCCACAGCTCTTTCGGCTGATGAGTTATCCCGGCTTCTGACGACTGTCCGTAGAGAGCTGCCGCTTGCCCCTGATTGCGAAATCACAGTCGAGGGGCGGATCATCCATTTCACGGATGACAAGATTGATGCGTGTCTTGAGGCGGGAGCCAATCGCTTTTCAGTCGGTGTTCAAAGTTTTGATACGGACGTGCGACGGCGACAAGGACGAAAAGTCAGTCGTGAGGATGCCATCCGGTTTCTGGAAGGCATTCGAGACCGTGATCGAGCAGCGCTGATTATTGATTTGATTTATGGCCTGCCCGGTCAAACTCTCGAGGTCTGGCAGCGCGATTTGGAAACTGCAGCGGAGCTCGGTCCTGATGGTATCGATCTTTATGGCCTTAATATCATTCCGGGTACGCCCCTGTTTACAGCAATTGCTGCAGGTAAATTTCCAGCAGCAGCCGGGTTGAGTGACATCGGTGTTCTTTATCAGACCGGCGTTGAGTTTTTTCAGCGCCGAAACTGGCGCCAATTGACCAACAATCACTGGGGCCGAACCACACGCGAACGCAATCTCTATAATATTCTGATCAAGGAAGGCGCGGATTGCCTGGCCTTTGGCTCCGGTGCTGGCGGTTCAATCGGATCGTATAGTTATGGATTAAAAAGCGATCTCAGCAGCTATTCTCAGAGTGTGAGTTCGGGCTTTAAGCCGCTTGGTATGCTGAACAGGTCTGACGGCAATCAGCATCTGCGCGATTTCATCACCGCGAGTTTTGAAGTGGGCTTTCTCGACCTTTCCCAACTGTTGCAGCTTGCCGATCACCGGCTTTCATATGGTGATTTTGTGCCGCTTGTTCAGCAATGGCAGCGCTCAGGGCTTCTCACCTTCAATGACAATATTATCGAGCTCAGCGTTGCCGGGCGCTTCTGGTACGCCAATCTCATTTCAGCTTTTCAGGACATTCTTCAAGGTCGGTTATTGCCCACAAGCAATGCCGCCTGATCCCAACCACAGCAATTATGGAGAACAGATATGCAATCACTCAGCCATGCGGAAAAAATTGAACGTATCCGTCAAAATATTGCTGAAAAGCCCGATGGTATTCTGGAAAGCCTCGCTGCTGAATATAATGTGCCGATTCAGGCAGTTCTTGAATGCGTTCCGGCAGGTGGCGTTACGCGCATAGATGGCAGCCTGTTTGTCGACGTAATGAGCGATATTGCAGACTGGGGTGACATCACCTTCATCTGTCATTCCAAAGATGCGATTGTGGAGTTCTGCGGGCCTGTTCCTCACGGCAAAATCGGCCATGGCATGTATAACTTGCAAGGCGGCTCAAGCGGCCTTTCCGGTCATTTGCGCCATGAGAATTGCAAAGCCATATTTCTCGTTCGCCGTCCTTTCATGGGTGTCGACACCTTGTCTGTTCAGTTTTTCAACGCCGATGGTGAGACAATTTTCAAAATCTATGTTGGCCGTGATGAAAAGCGTCAATTGAAGCAAGATCAGGTTGAACGCTTCAATCAGCTTGCAACGCGCTTTGCCTCAAGCGCAGGAAATGCCTGATATGTCTACACTTCTGATTTTTGGTGCAAGCCGTGGCGTTGGACTGGAGTTAGCGCGTCACGCGCGCGCCAACGATCGGCAAGTGACAGCACTGGTGCGGGAAGCGTCAGACGCAACGGCACTCGCAGAAACTGGTGCGCAAATCATTCGTGGCGATGCCTTTAGCGTTGAAGATGTTGCGCGTGCATTTGCACAATCCGGCGAAGAAATCGATGTGGTTTCCACATTGGGTGGGCGGATGGAAGACGGTCGCCGCGCAGATGATGAAGCCAATATCAATGTGATTGCCGCGGCAGTTGCAGGAGGGATAACGCGGCGGTTCGTGTTGGTAACATCAATCGGCTGCGGGGACATGGCGCCTTATCGTTCAGAACGCGCAATCGCGGCCTTCGGTGCGGCGGTTGACGCAAAAACGAAAGCAGAAGCCTATTTGCGAAAATCAAATCTGATCTGGACAATCGTTCGGCCCGGAGGGCTTGTTTCGGAGCCTGCGACTAGTAAGGCGCTCCTGTCCGATGATCCTGAGATACATGGTTTTGTTCATCGCGAGGACGTCGCATTGCTGACGTTACGCATATTGCGTGATCCTGCAACCGTTGGTCGCGCATTTGCTGCCGTGGATGCAGGGCGGATGCAATGCGTCAATCCAGTTTTCCCTTTCCCGTTAGCAGTGATCTGACTGACGGCTTTTTCAAAAGATCAGAAGCTTCAGGAGTCATCAAAATGGATGCCGGCGTTGTCATGATTATATTGACCCTGCTTTCAGGGGGCGAGGTTTCTTCAACCTTCGTCAATGTCGACACGCGTGCCGAGTGTAATGAAAGACTGTCGCGCATTCGCCCTGTGCTGGAAAGTGGAGACGTTCAGCTTAAACAGGCTGGTTGTTTCGATAGTTCTGCGCAGTTTGATGATTTTGACCATTCCATGCCGCAGGACGCGCCACGCTACAGTTTTCTGGTGAGTCTTGATGGCGATCACGCCCTTATTCAGAAGCATAAGAGCGCTGCAGATTGCCAAAAGTCTCTTGAGATTTTGCCCAAGGCAAATGCTGGGCAGGCGAGTTATTGCACCACATCAACACAAGATTTGATTGTTCAAGGCGGGTGAAATCTATCCGCGTAATGGCATAAACGGAGAGGGTATATGACACAGATTTCCGGTGGGACGGATCTGAAACGAACGACGTCAGCGCATTGCAAACGTCTGGCAGCCTTGATGCTTTCCGCATCGTTTGCGGGCATCGGATCGGTACATGCGCAGGAAACTGCGCCGATGACCTGGCTTGATACAATCACGTTGGTTGGCACGCGAACAGAACTTGCAATCAAAGACAATCCACGCTCTGTCGCGGTCATCGATGCAAAAGAAATTGAACGCCGTCCGACCGACAGCGTTGCAGAACTTCTGCGCGATATTCCGGGCGTTGAGGTCAGCGATGAGTCCGTTGCGGGTATGAAGCGATTGCGTATTCGCGGCGAAAGTTCCCGCCGCGTTACAATTCTTGTCGATGGGCAGGAAATTACCGACCACAGCACTTACGGAACACCTATTCTGGTCGATCCATACACGATTGAGCGTATCGAGGTCGTCAAAGGACCGTCTTCGGTTCTGTATGGCGCGAAAGCAATTGGTGGTGTGGTCAATATCACAACCAAAAAGGGAGCGGACAAGCCCATACAGGTGGAAGCTGGTGGCAGTTATTTCTCGGGCAGCAAAGGCTGGCAAAGCTGGGCTGCTGTGTCTGGAAGCAAGAGTGGATTTGATTACCGGCTGTCTGCATCTACCGATAAGCATGGAAACCGTATTGTCCCGGAGGGTATCTATTCATCGACCGGAACACTTGACGATACATCCTATAATAATCGCGATCTTTATGCTCATCTTGGCTATCGGTTTGGTGAAAGTGATAATCATTACGTAGCACTTAAACTGGAGCAACATCGGCTTGAAAGTGAAGGCTGGACCGGAATTGTGGCGCCACCCATTCAGCGCTTCAAGATCGATCTGCCAAAGCGAGACCTTCGCAAGGTTGGCATTTATTATGATGGTGAAGACATAAGCGATACGATCCGCAAGATTCACGTTGATGCTTATTATCAGACCATCGACCGGCTTTTCAAAAATGAGGTGACAGTTTCTCCAATGCCACGGCGCACAGTTGATGTGACGTCCACGTCGGACGATCGTATCATTGATTACGGCATGAATGCCCAAATCGATCTTGATCTTTGGACAGATCATCAGACTATTTTTGGTTTGCAGTATCTTTCAGACAATCTGGTGACGGATAAGACCTCTGCAACCACCATGACAGGATTTGCACCGTTTCCGATAAGAACCAATTCAGCATCGCGGGATAAGGCGCATATCGATACATTCTCTGCCTATGCACAAGACACATGGGATGTGACCGAAGATCTGAAATTCATTTCTGGACTACGTCTCAGTCATATCCGTACAGCACTTGATGACAGTTCAGATGTAATCCGTGCGGAGTTTAAGCCTCAGAATGATACGAGACTGTTGACCTCATTTGGCGTGACCTGGGCTGGACTTGACCCCGTCACGCTGCGAGCCAGTTATTCAGAAGGCTACATTACGCCCACATTGCTGCAATTATTCAGCTCAACAACGGCCGGCGGACAGGGTACAATCTTTGGCAATCCTGAACTTGAGTCTGAGACCGCTCGTAATTTTGAAATCGGTGCACGTTATGAAGACCGCGGTCTGACACTCGACCTGGGAGCTTTCTATACAAGGTCCAAGGACTATATCACCACGACGCCCTGCATCACTGTTACAGATTATTGTCTGAACACAGGAACATCGTCTGTTTATATCAATGCTGACCGCGCTTCTTCATATGGTCTTGAGTTCCTTGCATCTTATGAGCTGGCAGCGACTGGATTCACGCCTTATGTCGGCGGAAGCTGGATGCGGCGTGAACTGGAATATGCAACATTTTCGACTTACAACAGCGATACCCCACCACTCTCTGGTCGGTTGGGCGTACGTTATGAGGGAGAAGTGCAGAAGCTTCCGTTCTGGACTGATCTTTATATGCGTGGCGCTACGTCAAACAAACAGACCTATCTGGATACAAGCGGCCTTGTGACCGAGAATCTTCCATCATGGGCAACAATGAATTTCGCTTTTGGTGGTAGTTTTGGTGAAAACGAGCGGCTCACATTCGCTGTAAACGTCAGCAATATTCTGAACAAGGAATATCGCCCGACATTCGGCGAGTTGCCCGGAGTGGGACGAAGCATTGACATAAGTGCGCGTGTAAAATTTTAGGTTCTTCGAAATCCAAAGCAGTTTTCTTAAACTTGCTTTTCTGTAAGATACTCATCAACTACAGGGCGGAGCCGTCATGCCTGCCCTGTAAACCTAAAAAGTCAGAATATAGCGTCATATAACATCAGTAGAATTTATGCGGACTAAGCAATAAATATATATCCCGGCTATTTACATGTAATATTTTTTGCTTGAACCAAATCCCTTTCGGCCATGCTTAGTATAAATTGGATAGCTTCAGTAGCTTTATCTTTGTCACGCATTCGTAGCGCTTCGACCAGATTGCCATGTGCTGCAATTGCTTCGTCGCGTGTCTCCGCAATTTCGTTTGATGTTTGCAGTGAATATTTCAGCGCAGCGCTAATCGTATGCGATAGTTGTCTAAATATTTGATTGTGGCTGGCTTTGAGCAGGCAAGAATGAAAAAGCACGTCGGATTCTGTGAATTTAGCAATATTGCCTTCAGCATCGCGCATCATTTGCCATGCCTTATCAATATCTGCGATTTCCTGCGTGGTGGCGTGTTGCGCAGCCAATATGACGGCGGCGGGTTCAATACTGCGTCTGGCTTCCAATACGCAATCAAGAAGATTAAATTCAATGACACGATCACCGAGCCATTCGATGACCTGAGGGTCCAGAATATTCCACTCATCAGGGTCGCAAACAACGGTGCCGACACGAGAACGGCTGCGAACAAGGCCCTTGGATTCCAGCACTTTGAGCGCCTCTCGAATGACCGTGCGGCTGACATTATAACGAGCAGAAAGGTCACTTTCACGTTCAAGGTAACTTCCGGGAACAAACAAATTTGAACATATATCAGCTGCAAGAGCTGAAATGACGCTATTCTTTACTCTCGGACGAGAGGTGAAGGACGACGATGTTATTGTTGTTTCATCTGCCGACGCAGCCATCACTTTTCTTGCCTTCAATTCTCATTACTCTTCGTCGCCTTGCCGAAAGGCCATGTGATCGATGAATGGCTTACCGCGTTCGAGAGCTACAATCTACTTGAGAATAGCGCCGTGATACACCATCAATTAAGTCTGGTATGATTATATAAATATAAAAATAACACAACAGAGCCAATTCATCATACCAGAGATTGACGAAGCCCGTTGTCCGGGTTAGTGCTTAACAACCGCTGAGGAGTGGCGGAGGAGTTTATGGGAGGTCATCATGAGTTTGTTTAAGGCTGCGCTTGTGGCCAGCACTGTTGCATTTGCCTGCATAACCTCGGCCATGGCTGCGGATGTCAAAATTGGTTTTGTGGTCAAGCAGCCAGAAGAGCCGTGGTTCCAGGACGAATGGAAGTTTGCCGAAGTCGCAGCCAGGGAAAAAGGTTTCACGCTCGTCAAGATTGCTGCACAAGATGGCGAAAAGGTTCAGGCCGCACTCGATAATCTTGGTGCGCAAGGTGTGCAAGGTGTGATTATCTGCACCCCAGATGTAAAGCTCGGACCTGGGATCGTAGCGAAAGCTGCCGCAAACGACCTTAAATTGATGACGGTCGATGACCGTCTCGTCGGCGCTGATGACAAGCCGCTCGAAGATGTTCCGCATATGGGAATTTCTGCCACCAAAATTGGTGAAGCAGTCGGGCAATCCATCAGTGAAGAAGTAAAGAAACGTGGTTGGGACTGGAAAGACGTTGGTGCAATCCGTGTTTCTTATGATCAGTTGCCAACTGCTGTTGATCGTGTAGAGGGCGCACTTTCTGCCTTGAAGTCGGCGGGTCTTCTTGAAGGCAATATTTTTGATGCACCACAGGCAAAGACTGATACGGAAGCGGCTTTGAACGCATCCACTGTCGTTTTGAATAAGAACCCCCAAATCAAGCATTGGGTTGCTGTGGGTCTCAACGACGAAGCGGTCCTTGGTGCGGTGCGTGCGACTGAAAGCCTCGGCATGTCGTCCGATAGTATTGTCGCTGTTGGCATCGGGGGATCAGATTCTGCAATCAACGAATTCAGGAAACCGAATGCCACTGGCTTCTATGGCACTGTAATCATCTCGCCGAAGCGCCATGGTTATGAAACAGCCGTCAATATGTATGAGTGGATCGCAAACGATAAAGAGCCGGAAAAGCTTATTCTGACTTCTGGTGAATTGGCTCTGCGTGATAATTTTGAACAGGTAAGAAAAAATCTCGGCATAGAATAAGTCGAATATTCTTTCCGGCGCGGCCGCTCGGATACTATGCGGCCGCCAACCACCTTTCACGCATTTACGAAACGAAAACGGTTTATCGTTTTTGCGAAAGTGCCTCAAACATCATAGTTTCTGGAGATGTCATGGATAGCTTTCTCGCATTCAGTCATATCTCAAAATCGTATCCAGGCGTAAAAGCGCTTTCCGATGTTTCTTTCAACGTATCGAAGGGCAGTGTCCACGGTTTGATGGGAGAAAACGGTGCCGGAAAATCGACGATGATCCGCATCTTATCAGGTGATCAGTCGGCAAACTCTGGATCAATAACAATTGATGGTGTCGAACAGAAATATACGTCCGTTCGCGATGCCTTTCAGTCGGGCGTAGTCGTCGTGCATCAGGAACTGCAACTTGTTCCTGAGCTGAGCGTTGCGGAAAATCTCTGGCTGGGGCGATTTCCCAATAAGGGTGGTGTTATTCGTTCACGCCAATTGATGGATGAGGTCAAGAAAAAGCTAGCCGATATTGGCCTCGATATTGACCCTACAATTAAGGTGGCGAAGCTTTCCATCGGCGAACGGCAGATGGTTGAGATTGCAAAAGCCGTCATGTTCGATGCGCGCGTGATCGCACTGGATGAACCGACCTCTTCTCTCTCGTCGCGCGAAAGCGAGATTCTTTTTAAGCTCATCCGCAGGCTTAAAGCTGAAGGCAAAGTCATTATTTACGTCTCGCATCGATTGGACGAAGTATTTGAACTCTGCAACAGCCTCACAGTTCTGCGCGACGGAAAGCTTGCAGCCCATCATAGCTCTCTTGAAGATGTTACGCGTGATCAGGTGATTGCGGAAATGGTGGGGCGTGAAATTTCTGATATTTGGGGATGGAGAGGTCGCCAGATAAAAGATCAGGTACGATTGAGAATCGATAATATTTGCGGCCCGAAGTTGCCTGTGCCGACTAGTTTTGAGGTGCGCAGTGGCGAAATTCTTGGACTGTTTGGCCTTATAGGTGCCGGGCGTTCTGAGATGCTGCGCCTGCTATATGGAGCGGACAGCCGCTATAGAGGCAGTGTCGAAGTTGATGGCGTGAAGGTTCCTGCAAATAACCCACGAAAATCGATAGAGGCGGGCGTAATGTTATGCCCGGAAGATCGTAAAGCAGACGGCATTTTGCAAAGCCGTTCCATCGAAGAAAACATTACGATTTCTACCCGCAGGCATTTTTCTCCTATGGGGATTATCAACCCGGGTAAAGAAGCCAGTATTGCCGATGCCAGTATCAAACAGCTGCGTGTGCGCACGCCGTCACGCAGGCAGGATATCATTCATTTATCGGGAGGCAACCAGCAGAAAGTCATTCTTGGCCGCTGGCTTTCGGAGCAAAATGTCAAGGTGTTGATGATTGATGAGCCAACCCGGGGCATTGATGTTGGCGCAAAAGCCGAAATTTACGAAATCCTCTACGGCCTTGCTGAAAGCGGCATGGCGATAGTGGTGGTTTCAAGCGAACTACCTGAAGTTATGGGTATTTCAGATCGTATTCTTGTTATGTGCGAAGGTCGGATTGCCGCTTCAGTTGAGCGCGCTGACTTTAATGAGCGCACTATTCTTGCGGCGGCTTTGCCGGACCGCACAGCATCTATCCAGTTTGACAGTCAGAAGGTTGCATCACGATGAACGCTTTGAAAAAACTCCTTCTGGGCGAACAGGGACTGGTCGTTATTTTTGCTATCGCTTTTGCAGTGGTGGCGTTGACGGTGCCGAATTTCCTTACCGAGCGAAACATGCTTGGCCTGTTACAATCGGTTGTCACTATCGGTATCGTCGCCTGCACGATGATGTTGTGCCTTGCTTCGCGAGACTTCGATCTTTCAGTCGGTTCCAACGTCGCCTTTACCGGAATGATTGCGGTCATGGCTTCCAACATGAGCGGCTCAATCATGGTAGGGCTGTTAGCGGCATTGGCTGCGGGCTTTATCGTAGGGCTTTTCAACGGCATCGTTATCGCACGTTTTAAGATTAATGCACTGATTGCAACACTTGCGACTATGCAAATTGTGCGTGGTCTAGCGCTGATTTCCTCTGATGGCCGGGCTGTGGGTATCAATGATCCGTCGTTCTATCAGGTCGCACTGTCGAAGTTCCTCGGCGTACCCACGCCAATCTGGGTTATGATTGCTCTGTTCATCGTGTTTGGCTTTGTTTTGAACCGCACGGTTTTTGGAAAGAACACACTGGCGATTGGTGGTAACCCTGAGGCATCGCGTCTGGCAGGCGTGAATGTTGTGAGCATGCGGGTATGGATATTCGCACTACAAGGGCTGATCTGCGCGATTGCAGGGATTTTGCTGGCTTCGCGTATTACTTCCGGGCAGCCCAATGCTGCGACCGGTCTGGAACTGTCGGTTATCTCGGCTTGCGTGCTGGGCGGTGTTTCACTGGCGGGCGGACGTGCGTCGATGACAGGTGTAATCGTCGGTGTTCTGATCATGGGCATTGCAGAAAATGTAATGAACCTGCTGAATATTCAGGCATTCTACCAATATGTCGTGCGCGGCTTCATCCTGCTTCTGGCAGTTCTTCTCGATAACCTTCGGTCGTCAACCATTGCGTTTCGAAGCTAACGGCAGCGCAGAGGATGGATGACATGTTCTATGCACTGGTCGATTGGGGTACTTCCAGTTTCCGGCTTTGGCTTGTTGATGAGGAAGGAGCAGTGCTTGGTGAAAGCAAAAGTGATGAAGGAATGATGAAGACGGCGAAAGCCGGATTTTCTTCCATTCTGGAAAATCACCTTGTTAAACTTGGCGCTCCGTCCGATCTGGCCGTGATGATTAGTGGTATGGCCGGCTCCCGTCAGGGATGGGTGGAAGCGCCCTATCTTTCCATTCCGACAAGCCTCAATAAACTGGCCGATTTTGCCGTTCCGGTAACAGGATCAAAGCGTGATATTCGTATCATCCCCGGTGTTGCACAGATCCAAAGTGATGCTCCGAGTGTGATGCGCGGAGAAGAAACACAGCTTGCTGGCGTGGTTGAAACCTTAACAGACGGGCTTGTTTGCATGCCGGGCACCCACTGCAAATGGGTACGTATTGTTGACAGTCAAGTTGCTGATTTTACCAGCTTTATGACGGGCGAGCTTTATGCCGTGCTGTCGCAGCATTCGATCCTCACACATGCTATTGACCCTGAAAGCACTTTCGATGCCGACACGCCTGCTTTTTTGAAAGCAGTTGAACGCAGTCTGAGAGCACCGGAACGGGCGCTTGCTAGGCTGTTTGAAATCCGCGCCGGTCAACTTTTGGGTTTGGAACAAGATGCTGAAGGTTCAGCTCATCTTTCCGGTGTGTTGATTGGAGCGGAGGTTGGCACAGCGCTAAGCATTTATGGTGCTGGTAAAGTCGGGTTGGTGGCCTCCCGACGATTGAACCAGCTTTACCAGCCAGTCATGGAGCTGGCCGGTTTCAACGTCCAGCTTTTCGATGGCGAACAAGTCGTGAGGGCAGGGCTTTTGGCTGCCGCACGATCAATCCATTCCCAGTCCGGAGCATGAAATGAATAACACCCCTGTCTGGCCTTTGCTGCAACGCTCGCTCGTAGCGATTATCCGCGGCATTCGTAACGATGAAGTGGAGCCAATTCTTACCGTTCTCATTGAAGAAGGTTTCGAAGCGATTGAGATTCCTCTCAACTCTCCGCAACCATGGGGTTCTATCAGCCAGGCTGTGAAGCTGTTTGGTGATCAGGCACTGATTGGTGCCGGAACTGTTTTAACGGTAGACCATGTTTCACAACTCGCCGATCTTGGTGGACGCATCATGGTCAGCCCGAATACCGATGCAGAGGTTATTAAAGCTGCGGCGACCCGCGGGCTATATTCGATGCCCGGATGTTATACCGCATCGGAAGCCATTCTAGCTCTCAAGAGCGGAGCGTCTGCACTCAAATTCTTTCCAGCAGGGACACTTGGGCCATCCGGCATCGCGGCAATCAAAACCATTCTGCCAAAAGACACAGTTATTGGTGCGGTGGGTGGCGTCTCCGATAAAAGCTTCACCGATTACGCCAAAGTAGGTGTGCGTACTTTTGGGCTTGGCACCAGTCTTTACCGGCCCGGTGATACGGCGGAGATCGTGCGAGCCAATGCACGCCGCACTATCGCTGCTTATGATCAGGTTTTTCATTAATGGCATGCGTAGAAACAAAGATATAAAGCGCGCGTAGTGGCTGCGATTAAAGGCAATATGCACTGAAGGGGAGAGATTGGTGGCTTTGTGCATCAGTTCAAAACGTCTGTCTGCCACTATCTCCAGTGAGGGCGGGATAATATTGGGCCTGTGGTGGCAGAAGGAAGATGGCACCCAGTTGCCATTGTTGCGACCAGCTACACATGAAAATGTTGCAGCGGTAGACAGTGCAGCTTTTCCTCTTGTGCCTTTTGGGAACAGGCTGGGAGGCAACGGCTTCACGTTTCAGGACAGTGTTTATCATCTGGCTGCAAACACTTCGCTTGATCCACTTTATCTGCATGGTGATGGCTGGTTGGCGCAATGGGACATTTTAGAGCAGTCAGAACATTCTCTGGTGCTCAGTTATCGCCATCGCAGCAACGATGAAAACCCGTACGACTATACCGCATGTCAGGTATTTGATCTCGATGAGCATGGGCTTAAGCTGCAACTGTCAGTCACCAATGACGGAGCGCATGCATTGCCCTTTGGCCTTGGCTGGCATCCTTATTTTCCACTTCACTCTCATACCTTGCTCAAGTTTCAAGCAAAAAGCTTTCATGCAGAAGCTGAAGGACATCTACCCGGCGAAGAACGGGCCTTAGGCGAGTTTTTGGATTTTGGTGTTCCGCGTCCATTACCACAGCGCTGGATTAATAACGGCTTTAATGGGTTTGAGGGAACAGCGTGCATTTATTGGCCTGAAGCCGAGCTGGCATTGAAAATGCACTGCGACCCTGTCTTCGCCCATGCCTTTTTATATCTGCCCTATTTGGAAAATTCCGAACCAGCCATGCCGGATTTCTTCTGTCTTGAACCGATGACGCACAGGGCCAATGGTCACAACAGTCCTGATTTTGGCAATTTGCGCATACTCGCTCCGGGCGAAGCTTTGTCCGGCTCAATCCGTCTCACTATATCCGCTTCCCCACACTGTCCAGAATTGAGCGATACCGATGAAAATCACTAAACTGACAACCTATATCGTTCCGCCGCGCTGGCTCTTCCTCAAGATTGAAACCGACGAAGGGGTCACTGGTTGGGGAGAACCGGTCATTGAAGGGCGTGCCCGGACTGTTGAAGCTGCCGTGCACGAATTGTCCGATTACCTCGTCGGCAAGGATCCGCGTTTGATCGAAGACCACTGGAATGTCATGTATCGTGGTGGGTTTTATCGCGGTGGCCCCATCCTGATGAGTGCTATTGCTGGCATTGATCAGGCATTGTGGGACATTAAGGGTAAAGCACTTGGTGTACCGGTACACGAATTGCTCGGTGGGCAGTGTCGCGACCGGATCAAAGTCTATTCGTGGGTTGGGGGAGATCGCCCATCTGATGTGGCTAAAAATGCGCGCGAGATGGTTGATCGAGGTTTTACCGCACTCAAGATGAACGGCGCTCAGGAACTACAGATCGTCGATAGCTACGATAAAATCGATACCATCGTGGAAACGGTTGGTGCGGTGCGCGCAGCTGTTGGTCCGCATGTTGGGATCGGGGTCGATTTCCATGGTCGTGTTCATCGACCAATGGCGAAGGTTCTTGCCCGAGAACTGGACCAGTTCAAGTTGATGTTCATTGAGGAGCCAGTGCTCTCTGAACATGTCGAAGCGCTGGCTGAAATTGCTAATCATACCGCAACGCCCATAGCACTTGGTGAGAGGCTTTATTCACGCTGGGACTTTAAATCGATCCTCGCTGGTGGTTACGTCGATATAATTCAACCCGATCTATCACATGCGGGCGGCATTACCGAATGTCGTAAAATTGCGGCGATGGCTGAAGCCTATGATGTGGCACTGGCACCGCATTGTCCATTGGGGCCGATCGCGCTGGCTGCTTGCCTGCAGGTGGATGCAGTCAGCTACAACGCTTTCATTCAGGAGCAAAGCCTGAATATTCACTATAATGAAAGCAATGATATTCTTGATTACATCACAAACCGCGAGGTTTTCGAATATAGCGATGGTTACGTTGCCATTCCACAAAGTCCGGGTCTCGGTGTTGAAATCAACGAGGAATATGTCAAGGAACGGGCGAAAATTGGCCACGACTGGCGTAATCCGATATGGCGTCATGCTGACGGTAGTTTGGCGGAATGGTAGGAAAATACAATTATGGTTGAGCGGCTTAAGGGAAAGCGCATATTTATCACGGGCGCCGCACAGGGTATCGGCCTTGCCATAGCGCAGGCTTTTGCCAAGGAAGATGCCGCATTGTTCCTCATTGATATGGATGAGGAGCGACTTGCAGACGAAGCTCTTGCTTTGCGAGAGCATGGTGCAACGATCGGTTTTGCGAAGGCGGACATTTCAGACGCAGCAGCAATTTCTGAAGCGGTTCGACAAGCGAAAAAAGAAATTGGCGTAGTTAATGCGCTGGTGAATAACGCGGGTATTAACGTTTTCGCAAAGCCGCTTGAAACAAGCGATGATGAGTGGAATCGCTGCTTCGATGTTAATCTTAAGGGCGCGTGGAATTGCAGCAAGGCCGTTCTACCTGGCTTCATTGAACAAGGTGGGGGTGTGATCCTTAATATTGCTTCCACCCATGCCTTTACCATTATTCCGCACACTTTTCCTTATCCGCTGGCCAAGCATGCCCTTTTAGGGATGACAAAGTCTTTGGGACTGGAATACGCGCCTCAGCACATACGGGTGAATGCGATTGCGCCCGGCTATGTCGAAACCCAAAAAGTTATTGAATACTGGAACAGTTTCACCAATCCAGCAGAGGCGCGCGCTCAAACAATGGCCCTGCATCGGGGCGGGTGTATTGCCTCACCGCATGAAATTGCCATGGCAGCGGTATTCATGATCTCTGATGAGTGCCCATTCATGAATGCCACCTGTCTCACGATAGACGGTGGTTTGAGCGTACAGCAACACCCAGTTTAAATATGAATGCCATCTTATTGAAGTATTGAAAATTATATTTTCAATACTTATGGCGTTCAATGCATTTTTGTCCTGTATTTCGAATATTTTCTTATACTTATTAGATTAAAAGTTAATAATAACATACTATTAATTTGGCAAAACCACCGCTCTCTTGCAAGATCGGAAGACGTTTGCATTTGAGTAAAAAACATTCCTGGGGTAATTCTTGTGCAGGCTGCTGGAGAGAACGATGTGACGAGCCACATCATTTTCGAATTTGCAACCCGGCCTTGCGCAAACTATTGCTGATACGTTCAGTCAATTCCGCTGACAGGTTTCGTGCCTTTGCATCTTTATACGCATCGTTAGCGTAGTTCGGCCGATATTGAAGCAACTTGTCGATTTCGGTCTTCGCTTCCGCGATGCGATCAAGGTCTGCCAATGAAATAGCTCTTATCAGATGCTGAAGATATGATTGCGCCCCGCTCGCTTTGTCCACTGCTAAAATGGCTTCAGAATAAGCGCCGTTGCCATAATTGGCCAAAGAAAGTGAAATATTATCCCATAAATTACTTGTTTTCTTTTCCGAAATACCTTCCAGGATCAGACGCTTTCCTTCAGCATAATCTGCCAGTCTCACAAAATGAGAACCGATGCGAACTTTTAAATTTGGATCACCAGGGTACTGCTGAAGCAGTTCGTGTGCAATATTTTTAAAACGTATCGTTTCACCCGCGTTAAACGCTGTTAATAGTTCAGCTTGCCGCGTTAAAAATGATTTTGGCGCAAGTGTGACGGCTTTATCCGCAGCCTCCTTCGCCTTTTTGTGCCATGCGATATAGTCGTTTCCCTTCGATGCCTGCAACTCGCTGTAATAAGTATAAATCTGGGCTAACATACCCCAAAGCATTGGTTCATTCGGTTGTTTTTTAGCCAAATTTTCGATGCACTGCATCATGCGACCCTGGTGCATTTCATCGAACACGATCGACAGCCGCATTGATTGCGGAATACAAGCCCAGCGTCCATCCAAGTCATCTGCAAGTCGGCTGCTAAGTGAATTCACCGCGCCGTCGACACCGAGTACGCTAAATGCAACAGCACTTCCCAGTCCGGAAACGCCGGATGCTTCCTGACTCTTGACGTGGTCTTTATCGACCCAAAGTACCGTGCCGTTAGCGGGGTTAGATAAGTGCCAGGTAACCGAAATCCCGCCATCTTGATCATCGAAGAGGTCGGTGGAGAGAGCAAGGGTCGGTTCCGGGTAATTGATGGCGCTGTCGCCAGCTATCGATAATTGTGAAAGTTGGGTTTCTGGAACGGAAATAATTTTCGCCGTTCCCATTTCCACCATATCACTCAAAAGGTGATGATTGAAATTTTTTGCAATTATATTGTCGGATAGTTTATCTGCGGATGTGTTTAAAACGAGAATAGTCATATTTTGTGTTTCGTTATTCATCTTTCGGTGAAATCCAAAACATGCAGCAGTAATGAATAGTATTGTAATTAATAAAATTGATGGATATGTTATTTTTCTTGATTTTTTAATTGTATTTTTTATAATTTGTATTTTATTTTCTTTTTCATGTGGCGGCTTATTTAATTCTATGGGCTTCGTTTTCAGAAATATAAATGCTGGAATATAACGCCCTTTTGGAAGGGTTATCATAATCTCTACGTCGTCTTTATGAATTTCATAATATTTATCAAGTGCGGCCCGAAGACGTGCTGCAGTGGTTCGGACACTCACTTCACCGTCTGGTTCGTGCCCAAATACCTCCAGTGCGATTGAGAATGATTTTATGCGGTCGCCGCGGCCCTCCAGTGCTTCTTTTACCACATATCGTAAGAATGCTGGCAACCGCTTTGACTGTTTAAAAGGCTCTGACCTGACAATATGATCGACAGCGGCCCATATGTTCCGCTCTTCAGAAGATAGGTTCACTCATGCCCCCGCATTAGTTTATTTATTAGTTATATTGCATTCTACCTATGGTGGAAATAGCGAGGCCGGTATTATTTACACAGTTTTATGAGTTTTCCTTTGAAATTAGATCGTGAGCATTTGAGTATCACGGGCTGTTCATCTGCCTTCCATGACGGTCGGCGGCTTACAGTTAGCGCTATGCATGTAAACAATTAATTTGATCAGTACTGGATGAAATCATTGCAACTGGAATAGGCATGTTTCTTTAAGAATTATTATTATTCTCTTAAAACATTAAAGCTGCAAATATTAGTCCTATTATAAATCCTGACATTGCACCAAGGGCCATTCCAAGTATATTTCCACCTCTATTATCCAACATAAAAGGCCTTTCATTTGTACATTGTAATACTTATTCTGAGAATGGGCACTTTAATTGCCGCTTTATTCTATGATCTGGACCGGCGACAGAGTTTCCAGTGGGGGAAACGCCTTTCAAATAGTGCTTTTGCCATTTTTCCTCAATGGTGAGCTCATCTCTCAATTGAAGTGCAGCGGCAAATTTCACTCTTTCACTTGTCCAGATACGGCTTTCTTTATGAAAGTCGGGGTCTGATTCCATAGGCAAGATCACGGGCTGGACAGCTTCGATAGCAATGCTGGGCGTGAGCGTGATAAAGCAAAAAGGCTCGTCTTTCTCAAAACGAATTGAACCAGGTCTCGTGAACTTCCAGTTCATTGTGAAGCTAAACGGAAGCCAGCTTGTCTCCACAATTCCATCAAGTGGCATGACACCGTCCTTGATCCGGTTGGGGCTGCCGCGCACCCAGACAACCCAGCCCGGATCAGTTCTGAAAATATATCCGGGATGAAATGTAACAATTCCATGCCCAAAAGTTGAAGATATAAAAAACTGTGACGCTTTGGGATCATCCATTCGAATGATGATGTCATTCGTGGAGTTATAGCCAGTCCAGATCACGCTAAAACCTGATGGCGCCAGTAGTTCCCAGCCACTCGCATTTGCAATTGATAAAGGGGTGCAACGATAGGCAAAATGCTCTGACGTTGCATCCATCCAATCGCGGTCCGAGGCTGCGGGCACCAGTTTTGGTGGGATTGGCGTTTGGATCATGCACTCCAGCTTAGGGGAGTGAAGACTTTCCTTATCGACCGAGTTGTCTAAAGGTAAATTGTCCATGTTAAATCTTATGCCTCAATACTCTTCCGCAAAGTCAATTTTACACACCAAAAAGTGCCGCTCACGGCGAGATAACAGACGTGTTATGACAAACCAGAGAGTTTGGGTGCGATTGTTGTGAGAAATCGAAATCGCACCCTTATCGGTAGACCTTAAAAGATCAACGACTTATCAGGTTTATTTTATGGAAAGCCAATTCCAGGCGATCCTGGAGGTCCTGGAGGTCCTACTGTACCGTTGTCACCCTTTGGACCTGTTTGACCTTGTTCACCTTGAGGGCCTGTTGCGCCCGGCGCACCGACATTGCCTTGTTGTCCCTGAGGTCCTTGAGGTCCCTGTATTCCAGGTGTGCCCGGAGTACCGGCTGATCCGGGTGCCCCAGGAGCGCCCGGTTGTCCTGCCAGAATTGTATCATTGGCGCGCGTCATATCATTGACATCGCGGCCAATGTAGCTTGGCAGGTAATCTTCACGGTCACGACGTATCAACGACTTGTTGGCCGTTCCAAAATGGAAGCGCAAACCACCAAGTACCGAAACATCACCCTTATTCT
Source organism: Brucella sp. 21LCYQ03 (assembly GCF_023554105.1). Classification (GTDB taxonomy): domain Bacteria; phylum Pseudomonadota; class Alphaproteobacteria; order Rhizobiales; family Rhizobiaceae; genus Brucella. Next base: position 122,508 of record NZ_JAMJWE010000009.1, on the reverse strand, counting down.
CGCCTTCAAGACCGACTGCTAAATCGCCATAGATCGACGCGGCTGTCCCGGTATTGAATGATGTGAGGTATTCCGCGCCGCCAACGATCTGGTTACCATTTGCTTTGCCGGAATAGCGATGGCCGATATTAAGTTTGAAGTTTTCCTCCGGATACCAGGCGAGCCTGACATCATCAAAAAACTCAGACTTGTCAGCAAAGGTGTTCCACTGAACGCCGGCCAGTGCTTCCACACTGAACTGATCGAAATAGGCCTGGCCTTCGATACCAGCTTTTGCTTCCCGGTAACCAGAATATGGGTCATTATTCCGATCAACAAAATTCCCATTTCCATTCAGGAAGCTGCCGTAAAGCCCAATCGCTCCCGTCTTCGGATCTCGCCAGAACAAGTGGGCGGCTGTTCCTGCAATGCCGCCATCGGCAGTCAACCCACCAATAGCATCTGCCTGAAAGCCCATGCGTTCGCCAAGCGGTGTCGCGACAGAGCCATCAACGAAACCATAGGCACGGCTATGTGCGCTGCCACCATTAATGCCAAAGCGGAAGTTGGTTGCAGCAACTGCCTGCGTGCTTTCGGGGGCCTCAATGTCACCAAGATTACCGATGGCTAAGGTGCCGCTATTTGCACCGCCTTTGATTTGAGCCAGCTGTCGTTCAGCTTGCTCCGCCCTCTGTGCCATGACGGCAACTTGTTGTTCCAGACGCTCCTGATTTTTCTGGAGCTTAAGGATCATTTCATACAATTTTTCGTTGCTTGGCGCTTGCGCCAAAGCAGGTGCCGAAAAAGAAACCAATGTGATGAAAGAGCAAGTGACGTATAGGAAACGCCTATTTTGTTTCAAAAGTTATACCCCCGTAAGTTCATCACCGATCATATCTGCTTCGCTTTTGGGGTCGGCAAAATGTGAATACAATGAAAGCTAAATTAGTAATTTAACTAGAACTCACGGTGTGATTTCACTAGCTTGATACGGTTCGGTTTTCGAAATGTCACGGTTCCAAATGTCGAATTTCTCTAATAAATTAACGTGAATGCTATTATCAATCCAAACGTGGTTTGGAACCTATTTGTCTTTATACGCAAAAACTGTATTCAGCTTGTCACTGTGATTGCATCCATTCGTTGCGAATGGATGCATGGGAATCATATGGCAGTGGTGCCAGTTAGATTTGCTGCGAAGCCGAACTATGAATGTATCCAAATTAGGCTTGGCGTTTTTCGTGCTATCAAAATAAGTTGGTTGTTGGCTCTGATCACGTCACCCTCAGCGTGGGCGTTCGCGCTATAACATAAATTAGCCAAAAATGATTAATCCATGTTTTTTCCCTATACATAAAGATTAAAAATTACTAAATTATAACTAGTGATTTGCCGATTATATCACCGTATTAAATGAGAAACGGGGCTCGTTGTTTTGAATAATTGGCATATTAGCATTCTTGCTTTATTAGCTCCGCTACTTGCTTCATGCGCTTCCACAGGGACGGCGAGCATTAGCAATGGTAAGCGGGTGGTTGCGCCGGAAGATGCATTCGTTCTCCCTTCAAATTATTTCGTTGTTGGTGTTGTCGAAGATCGGGCGCGTAATGGCGTAACGCAAAAAATCACGCTGAGCACAAATTCCAAGCTCGCGGGCGAAAATTATTTCTACGTTCAGTTTTTGGGTCCGACAGACGCGCGCACAGAAAATACCATTTCTTATGCCGCAATTACAGATGGCAGGATTGCAAGAGAACTGCGCACCGAAATGGCTGGTATCGCAATGTCTCGCTCCCCATTTTATGTTCAAAATAATTACGGCTCGTTTAGCTATGCAACAGGTAAAGCACCCGGTGGCGACAATTGCATTTACGCGTGGCAACAAATTCAATCACCGGAGCATAATCAAAACTTTTTCCAGAACAGAGGGCGTATCAATTTGCGCTTGCGCCTTTGTGAGACGGGTGCAGATGTCGATAAGCTGTTGTCGGCGATGTATGGCTTCACCATCAACGCCACGAACCAGGCTAATTCCTGGAACCCCTATGGTGAGCCTGCTTCTCCATCGCCCAATCTCGGACGGCCCGGCAATCCGGTTTTTCCGCCGGCTGTGAAAAGCGAGCTTGCCGGACCGTTTCCAGCATCAGATCTGAACAGCAGTCTTTTGAATAAAGCTGAGACGACGTTCGAAAATGCTGCGCAAAATAATCAGCAAGAGCGCCGCCCTCAAAATCCATCATCGAGTAGTGCGGGCCAGGAGAGTGTAGTGCCGCGTAGTGCGCTACCAGCACCCATTAAAGCGACCAGTTCAAATACGGTTATTGTGCCGCCTCCGCCAGTCTCTAGTCAGAGCTATGACGTCTTGAGACGGCAGTCGTCGAGTAATGGAGGAGCGAAAAATGAAGCAATACAAGTTCCCTCTCCCTGCTCTTTGATAAAGTCTCCGAGATCAAACGGTACGGAAAGTGAAGCAAATAATTTCTGCAATTAGCGGTCCCTCACTATTCGAATAATAGGTTAAAGAAAGAATACACTATGCCGAATTTGGGGATTTTAATTTGTTGGATTCTTTCAGCCGTCGGCGTGCTGTTTTTTTGCTTCATACCTATAAATCTTGCAACGCAGCTTTCGCTTGGTATCAGTGTGCTTATTCTGGTTGCTGTTCTGAAGCATTTTAAGATTGGTGGGCCTTGGCGGCTTGTTGTTGTCGGTCTTTGTAGTGCTATAGTGTTGCGATATGTTTATTGGAGAACCACGCAAACCATTCCTCCTGTAAGTCAGTTACAGAATTTTATACCGGGGATTTTGCTTTATATGGCGGAACTCTACAGCGTGATGATGCTGGCCCTTTCCGTCTTTGTCGTTTCACTTCCCCGTACATCGCCTGATAGTATCGATCTGGCTGAAGAAGATATGCCGTCGGTTGATGTGTTCATCCCTTCTTATAACGAAGATGCAAACCTTCTTGCCAATACAATCGCCGCAGCCGTTAATATGGATTACCCGGCGGACAAGCTAACAATCTGGCTTTTGGATGATGGTGGCACCGATCAAAAATGCGGCTCAGCGGATTTGCTGGGCAGTCGTCGCGCCACTGAACGTCGCGCTACATTAAAAGCGTTATGTGCAGACTTTGGCATTAATTATCTGACGCGCGCACGAAACGAACATGCGAAGGCGGGTAATCTGAACAATGGCCTTGCGCATTCAAAAGGCGAACTCATAGCGGTTTTTGATGCGGATCATGCGCCGGCTCGGAATTTTTTGACACAAACCGTAGGTTACTTTGTACAAAACCGTAAATTGTTTCTCGTGCAGACTCCGCATTTCTTCATCAATCCCGACCCTGTTGAGCGCAATCTTCGCACTTTTAATCAGATGCCAAGTGAAAACGAGATGTTTTATGGCATGATTCAACGGGGGTTGGACAAGTGGAATGCCGCATTTTTCTGTGGTTCTGCAGCGCTGTTAAGTCGTGAAGCGCTTTCCACAACTGATGGGTTTAGCGGTGTTAGCATTACGGAGGATTGTGAGACTGCAGTTAACCTTCATGCGCAGGGCTGGGAAAGTGTATATATTGATCGTCCGCTGATCGCTGGCCTGCAACCAGCTACTTTCGCAAGCTTTATCGGGCAGAGAAGCCGGTGGGCTCAAGGAATGATGCAAATTCTTCGTTACCGCTTTCCGCCATTTTTGCCGGGATTAAAATTACCGCAGCGGCTTTGTTACATGTCGTCGACACTATTCTGGCTCTTCCCATTCGCTCGGATGACATTCCTGGTCGCTCCGCTATTTTATCTTTTTTTCGATCTGCAGATTTTTGTTGCGTCCGGAGGCGAGTTTCTTGCCTACACATTGATTTATCTGTTCATCAATCTGTTGCTACAAAACTATCTGTATGGAAACTATCGTTGGCCATGGATTTCTGAGCTGTATGAATATGTGCAGTCCGTACATCTGTTTCCAGCAATCATTTCAGTTTTGCTTAATCCAAAGAAGCCGACATTCAATGTGACTGCGAAAGACGAATCTATAACGGTCAGTCGCCTGTCTGAAATATCGCGACCGTTTTTTATAATATTCATCGTTCTGGTGATCGCGTTATTCTATGCAGCATATCGCGTCTATACAGAACCGTATAAAGCCGATGTTTTGATTGTCGTTGGTGGATGGACACTCCTTAACCTGATCATGGCCGGATGTGCATTGGGCGTTGTATCAGAGCGGGGCGAGTGGTCATCGACCGTGCGCGTAAAGGTTACGCGACGGAGTTCAGTCCTGATCAATGGAGAATGGAACACAGCGACAATTGATGATGTTTCTGTCAACGGAATGCATTTGACTGTTTATGCCACAGACGCGAATGCGCTCAGCGTTGGACAACGCACGTCCGCACGTTTCCAGACACTGGCCACTATGCAAAGCGACGAACTCCCGATTGAAATCAGAAATGTGAAACGTGAGGGAGATTTGTTGTCTGTCGGTTGTCTTTACAAGCCGACAACAGCAGATCATCACAGGCTGGTTGCCGACCTGATTTTCGCAAACTCAGAGCGTTGGAAAGAAATCCAACAAGAGCGGCGCACCAATCCGGGCGTGTTGCGGGCAACTCTGTGGTTTCTCAGTCTTTCACTCTACCAAACGGGCAGGGGACTTGCCTATTTCCTGGGGCTCAATCAGTACTCTAAAAACAGCAGAGCCAAGGCGCAGGCAAAGAAGGTAGGAAAGGCATGACGGTCTTGCTACCTCATAAGAAGATGTTTTTTAGCACACCAAGATTGGCCGCTGCAATTTTCAGTGGCGGGCTCCTGTCGCTCGCTTCAACCTGTGCGTATGCACAGACGCCATTTAATATGGGGCCGGAAGGTGCACCAGAGCGCGCCCCTGTCATGCAGCAACCGACAGTGGTGCCGAGTTTGGCACCTCCACCAACAGTAAATTTGCGTAAATGGCAACGTTTTTTGATACCAACTGACCAACTTTCCGTACGGGGTGAACAGTTCCGACGTAGCTGGAATATATCACTCTCCGACGAGGAAGCCAGTTCGGCGGCAACACTCAATATTGGCTATCAAAATGCGATCCTGGTTGCACCGGAAAACTCGTTCTTCACGGTCACACTGAATAATACTGAAATATTAAGGCAGGCTATTCGATCATCCGATCAAATGGCTGATGTAAACATTGCCATACCCGCTAAACTACTCAGAGCTGGCAATAATACGATAAGTTTAAACGCGCATCAGAGGCATCGGACTGATTGTTCTATTCAATCAACATATGAGCTTTGGACCAATATTGATGGTGCTCGAACATTCCTTACATTCGACCTAAACCCAGAAGCGGAAACCGTTTCCGGCAGTCTGCGTGACATTAATAATCATATTTCAACTATTGGTGTAAACGCAAAAGGCGAAACACATTTCACCATCATTGCTCCAGGTTCAAATAACAATGAGAATGGCAATAGTCTCATGCGGCTCTCGCAGGCATTAGCTATATTGGGAGGAATGCCTAACCAGAGTTTTTCGGTAGAAAAATTTCTTTTTTCTGATGTTCCGGATGAGAATCTTCATCGTTCAGGTGAATTGACGGTTCTTTTGGGTACATATGACGAACTCAGCGCTGTAGCCCAAACTTTGAACATCACTTTTGATACCAAAGCCCCAGAGAGTATCGAATTTTTTACCGACCCTTCTGGCCGCCGGATATTGTTGGTTGCAGGCACCAACTGGCAAAGATTAAAGCAGAGTATTGATCGGATTGCGGAACTAACAGATCGTCCTGCTGATGTATTCAGAACGAAATTAAATACGCAGAACTGGCACCTGCCAGATGCGCCGATGGTCAGGACTAAAACAACTCTGACATTTTCGGAGCTTGGAATCCCGACGCAACAATTTGACGGGCGCAGGTTCAGCAATGAGTTCATTTTTGGCATTCCTGCCGATTTCTACGCAAACTCATATGGGAACGCGACCATCTATATGGATGCAGCATACTCATCTGAAGTTCTACCCGGCAGTAGAATTGATATTTACGTCAATGATAACATTGCTACCACTATACCGATAACTAATCCTGGTGGTGGCGTTATGCGTCAATTGCCAATTAATATTTCAATGCGCAATTTCCGCCCCGGCGTGAATACCGTCGTTGTTGAAGCTGCTCTCTTAACCAATCAGGATAATGCTTGCGCGCCTGGAGCGGCAACTTCGCAGGGTTCCCCACGCTTCGCACTCTTCGATTCATCGACGTTCAGCGTCCCTACATTCGCACGCATCGGTCAAACTCCAAATCTTGCTGCGATCGCCGGGATGGCTTATCCTTATAGCTACTCACGCGAGACGCTTCCGCTCGTGGCTAACTTTAGCGATTTTAATGTCATGGCGGCATCTGCCACAATTCTGGGTAATCTTGCCAGCGCAGCCGGCAGACCATTTGATATTGCTACAAGTGCAACGGATGATCAGCTGCTAGCAAACAATGCATTTTTTGTAGGTAATATCAATAATTTACCTGACGCGGTCTTGTCCAGGGTTGGGCTCAATCCTGGTGCTAAAAACTCATGGAGCGATGACGATGCGGATGTCATCTTGCAGGACAATAAGAATTTAACCCTCAAAGACTGGCAGCAACTACATCAATCTAATTGGGTGAGTAAGTTGCAGAATATGTATTCCAGTCTGCGCACAACGTTTAATATTTCGGATGAACTGCGTCTTTTTCCGGGGGAAACGACGCAATACACACCATCGAGAGAAATTTCAGCCGTAATGGCGCAGGGTCCGAGCCCATCGTCAAATGGAGCATGGACAGTATTTACAGCACCCGATAACGCCATGTTGAGAACCGGTGCGCAGACGCTTACGCAACAAGAAAACTGGAATAAAAGCAAAGGCAGAATTACCGCCTATAACAGGTTGAATGCGGATGTCGAAACCATGCCGGTTCAGAACCTTTCGTTCATTCCCACACAGCCTTTTTCAATCTCAAATTGGCGTCTTATCGCTACCAATTGGCTGTCAAGCAACGCATTGTCCTATGTCATTTTAATTATAGCATTCTTTGCTGCACTTGGACTGACAACGTCAGCCCTAATTTCACGTTTGGGGAGACGTGATGATGAATAGCTTCATATATATTTCGATCATTTGTAAATTATGGAAGCGTGCAGCTGCCACGGTTACAGTAATACTGTTATTCAATATGGCTGTTTGGAATTCTCTCGCCCAAGATGTTAACAATGTACCGATGACTATTAATGCAACTGAATGGAAACTTTACACCGAAAAATTCCTGAGTCCTGAAGGTCGCATCATTGATGATGCGAATGGCAATATAAGCCATAGCGAAGGCCAGGGCTACGGGTTGCTCTTGGCTGTATTGGCCGGGCGTCAGGATGATTTTGAACTCATCTGGACGTTTACCAAAACTGAATTGCTAATACGCAATGACGGTCTTTCAGCCTGGAAATGGGATCCATCTGTTCGTCCGCATATTGTTGATACGAACAATGCATCCGACGGAGACATCCTCATAGCCTATGCACTCTCATTGGCTGGCAGGAAATGGCCAAATACTGAATATCTTACTTATGCGCGCACCATCGCGAACACATTGCTGGCGAAGCAGATCGTTGTTTACAACGGTGAAACGATACTTCTGCCTGCAATTCGGGGTTTTACTCAAGACGATCGCAAAGATGGACCGATCATAAATCTTTCTTATTGGGTATTTGAAGCATTTCCGGTGTTAAACGACGTTGCACCTTCACCGAAATGGAATGCCCTAAAATTAAGCGGCCTAAAACTGCTTTCGCAAAGTCGTTTTGGGTCTGCTAAACTTCCTTCCGACTGGATTAGCATTGCAGAGATGCCAACGCCTGCAAATGGATTTCCACCTGAATTCAGTTACAATAATGTTCGGATACCGCTTTATCTTGTGCGCGCCGGCAATGGGTCTGATCAGCTTACGGTTGATATAGCCGCAGCGATGACCCAAAAAAATGGCGATGTCCGCTTGGTCAATGTCCAGACAGATGCGACAGTAACGTTGTTAAATGAGCCAGGCTATAGGATTCTGACGGAACTGGCTGCATGTGCTAAATCGGGACAGAAAATATCAACGGCCCTTAAAGAGTTTCAGCCGACGCATTACTATCCATCCACTCTGCACCTTCTTTCATTATCTTACATCAAAGAAGTTTACCCACGATGCCTATGAAAAATATTCTCATCAGTGTTTTGCTAGGATCGGTGGCCGTAGGCGGTTATTATTTATTTTTGAAGAATGATGATCCCATGCCGGATTTGCAGTTCGGCACTGCAAATCAAGCAGCATCACCTTCGCCGGTTTCCAGTCGTGCGAGCCAAACTGCTATTCAAAGTCAAGGCAACTCAGAGGTAGATGAAAGCGCGCTGCGTTATTTTGCAACGCGGGGCGACAAGGCCCGAATGCAAGCCGAGATTACTCGATTGAAGTCCCTGCATCCGGATTGGGTTCCGCCAGAAGATCCTACTGCACCGGCGAAAGTCTCTGATAATAAACTCGATCAACTCTGGGAGTTGTATTCCAAGGGTGAATATAGTGCGCTGCGCAAAGCGATTGCTTTGCGAAAGAGTAATGAGCCAGAGTGGGTCGTACCAGATGATCTTTTGAAGGCTCTTGACCAAAGTGAGAATAGAGAACGCCTTATCAATGCATCGAACAATGCTCAGTATGAGATGGTCATTAATCTCGCAGCAAACTCGCCAGAAATGCTTACCTGCAATGAGGTAGACGTTCTTTGGAGGTTATCCGAAGCCTTTGCCAAAGTTGACAAAAGTAATCGTGCGCTGGACGGTTATCTCTACATTATAAATAATTGTACTGATCCCAATGTTCGTACTGGCACGATACAAAAAGCGCTGACAAATCTGTCTTATGAGGAAATGCAAAAGCTTCTGGAAGTCGAAAAGCGCTCGCCTGACGGGCAGCGTGAATTTGCAGCACTCGAGAAAGATATAGCGCGTCATTTCGTTGGTTTGGCCGCTCTCGATAAAGACTTGGTGATTGATCAGTCCAACATTTCAGCACTCGAAAATATCCCGGAAAATGAAGCTCTGGGCTCGGATGCAGAAATGCTTGGTTGGTATTATATGCGCCGTGATGAACTGGCGAAGGCTGAAAAATGGTTTGATTCAGCCAATCAAAAGGAAGCTACAGCCACCTCTGCTCAAGGGATGGCACTTGTCCTGAATGCTCGCAAAGATTATTCGGCTGCAGAGGATTTGATGTATCCGTGGCGTGATAAATCGCCCGATGCAACGCTGGTTTATTTTGATGCTGCCGCGAACTTGCTCTCAAGTGATCCGCCTAATCGGATGCCGGAGACGATTAGTCCGCAAGTACTAACCCGGATTGCAAATGCGACTGTCGCGGAAAAAAACATTACGACAGCGGAACAACTTGGCTGGTATGCGCGCGCAATGGAACAGGATTTGACCGCAGTTCAATGGTTCCAGACCGCACTTTCGTGGGATCCATCCAGTGAACCCGCAGCTTACGGTCTGGCTTTGGGCCTGTTGTCGATTGGTGAGGACGACCAACTGCGGAAAGTAAAAGAAAACTGGGACGCGACATCCGTTCGCATTAAAGAGGTTGGCAGTCGAAGCCAGAATAGCAAAAGCTCTTCTCGTGGTCAGAGTTCAAGACTAAACAACGCTACATCTCCGCGGACTGTCAGAAGTAATTCGGACAGCACGGCGGATCGGGTAGCTCAGCCGAGATCAGCCGGATCAGGCAATGCGCGATCCTGTGCTCAGGCTCTGGAAGGACCAATGCCCACGGGCGGGAATGCGGTTGCGCATGGCTGGTGTCTGATGGAACTCAATCGTCCGCTCGATGCTGTGAGAAGTTTTGAATCTGCACTGATGACAGGGTCTGCCACTCAGCGTTCAGATGCGGCCTATGGTCAGGCGCTGGCTTATTTACGGGCGGGGCTTGTTGATAAGGCAGCTGTGTCGGCCACAAAAGCTCACTTAACTCCCCAACGTCAAAAAGAACTGCGCATTTCAATATTATCAGATAAGGCCGTTGCTGCGTTTCAAGCAGGTAACATGCGCGATGTCCTTTTTATACTTGAGCAACGCGCACAATTGGCAGCGCCCCGTAAGGATCTGATGGCCCTCCAGGCCGCCGCCTATCTGAAACTTCGTCGTTATGATGATGCGAGGGTGATTTATCAGGCTCTGGCTGCGACTGGTGATCGCGAAGGCATAAGAGGAATGGCTGCGATCAGGGATATTCAGGGAAGATAACTTCCCGTCGCGCGTTCCAGCGTTGAAATATAACTCGGTTTAGTAGCGTAAATAAATTGCTAATATTGCAGTAATTCGTTAGCTATTAACCATGTTGAGCACAATCCGAATACGCGCGTGATTCATAGTTCGTTCAACTTGAGACTGAATATGTTTTTTTGGATTGCTTCTAATGACAGCGGGAAAACGAAAGCGTGTAAATACTGCATATGCTAAGAGGTTGCTCCTCGGTTTCTTCTGCTTTAATTCATACATAATTCTCGCAAATCCAGCTTCTTCCGCAGAACCCTTTCAGCTGTTAGAGACCGATAATGCCCCTCTTACTCCCGTGGATGAGCCCGGGAATGAGGGCTTTCAAATGCTTTCGAGCGATGTTCAAAACGGCCGCAATCTTGTATTCAAAGACGGTGAGAGTGCTGGTCAGATCGAAATTACAAATAATATTGCTGACAAGACGACGTTCCTCGACCGAAGCTCCGGCGGTGAAGCGACAATAATCAACAATTCCGGGGGTGAAACGCGGTTCTCGGACCAGTCGACGGCCTCTAATGCGTTTATTACTGTTAACACGGATGCAAGATTATCTTTTGACCATCAAAGTTCAGCGGCAGATTCCCGCATCACCAATAACGAGGCGGGTCTGGTTACGTTTTCCGATGAAGCCTCAGCCGGTGACGCTGTCATAACGAATAATGGTACAGTTAATTTTAATGGTGGGTCTTCAGCAGACAACTCTCTGATTACGAATAACTCTTCCGGCGAGATAGCATTTCGCGATCAGGCTGATGCAGGGCGTCGCAACACAACCAATAATGGTCAGATTGATTTTTATGACCAAAGCTCTGCTGGTCAGGGTCTTATTGTAAATAACGAGTCCGGTAATATCAATTTATACGGATCGTCTAAGACGAATTCGTCCGATCTGAACAACAGTGGGTCGCTCGTTTTCAGCGAGCAGTCTTCCGCAAGCCAATCATCTATTGTGAACAATGAGACGGGGACTATTCGCTTCAATGGCAATGCAACAGCAGGCAGTGCCAATGTTAACAATAGTGGCACTATCGTATTCAATGGTGAGAGCAGCGCTGGAAGCGCACGTCTGTTTAACAATGAGAAATCGTCCATAGGTTTCAACGACAGTTCAAACGCTGGAAGCAGCTTCATTATCAATGCTGGTGATCTGGTTTTTTCGGGCACATCGTCGGCGAGCACTTCCTCGATCCTTATAAGTGGAGGCGGAACGGCACGCTTTATTGGCCAGTCCACTGGAGGCACCTCTGATATTCACGTTGATCAAAATGGATTTCTGGACGTTTCCCGGCTTGATAATCAGCAATTATCTATCGGTTCTCTCGTCAGTGCCGGTAATGTCAATTTGGGCAGAACCACACTAACAGCGGATCAAAAGATTGTACTCAATGACACGTCTCATGTCAGTTTAGTGCTCGGTCACGGCCGGTTGATTGCTGAAGACCTGGAACTCCAGGGTGGCACTCTTGACTTAAAACGTGCCAATGATTTTCTTTATGAAGTTAACAAAACATATGGTATTTTTTACGCTCCAGTATATAGCGGGTCCGCATTCAGCGAAGTGTTAAGTCACGATTTTGTATTCGTCACACCGTCGGTGGATTCAAATTCGGTTATTCTTACGCGAAATGATATACGTTTTGATAGCGTTTCAAATACGCCCAATCAGACAGCGGTGGCAGGCGCGCTTGAATATCTTAACCCGGACAATCTGGTCTATCGCTCAATCATCAGTGGTTCTGAAAATGATGCGAGGCGCAACTTCGATCTTCTTTCGGGTGAAGTGCATTCAAGCATTACGACAGCTTTGTCTGACAGCAGTTCATCTTTTCGCGATGAGATATTTAATCGCGGTTTGAATGGTTTTAGAGCAACTGAAACACGTTCAGAATACCCTCAGCTTTGGTTGGCTGCCAGAGGTCTGAACGCCAAAACGAGCGGATCAGACGGAATTGCAGCTACCAAATCAAATGGTTACGGTATCAATGCTGGTGTTACGTATGATTTTACAGATCATCTATCCGCCGGTATCGTTGGTGATTATCAGGACACATCGCTGAAGATTTCTGAGCGTGCAAGTTCTGCAGATATTAACACGTGGGGGGCAGGTTTATTCTTGCAGTGGCAGCAGAATGGCTTCAATGTTGCCGGTGGTGCAGCCTATCAATATCATTCAATTCAAACGCAACGATCATTAAACCTGAATGCTTTAACGGGCGCATTGAGTGCGGATTATAACGCGTATACCACTCAGTATTTTACCAAAGCTGGTTATACATTCGATGCGGGAATTATGGATGTTCAGCCGTATCTGGCTTTGAGCTACTCCAGGACGGAAATTGATGATTTTCAGGAAAGTGGCCTTTTGGATGCAGCACTTTCCGGCCAGTCTTTGTCGATAAGCAATACCACTGGAACGCTGGGCATCCAGACCAACGCGTCTTATTCTATCAACCAGAGATATAGCCTAAATGCACGGCTGAATGCTGCTTGGAACAAAGAATGGGGTGATCGCAATACCCGCCGTGAGCTTTCGTTTGCGCCAGAATATCCCTTCTATGTTGTTGGGGCCTCTTCCAACGACGAATATTTGCTGATGAGATTGCAGGTTGGTCTGGTTAATTTGGAGCGGTTCTCAATGAATCTGACCTATACTGGAGTGTTCGGAAACGAAACGGACTCAACGACATACGCTGCAAATGCTGCATTAAAATTTTAGAGCCCATAAAATTTTTAACAATTTTGCCGTGAAGCATTGCGATAATTGGGTAGTGTTGAGTTTCAAATTATTCCTTATCGCTTTCAATCACGAACTCCATGCGGTCCGCGGAAAACCGTGTCAGAGAATATTGTATAGGCTTTCCTTCGGTATCTATGTTGATTGCGCGCGCGGTCAGAACAATTGCACCGGGAGACAGTTTGAGATGTCTGAGGTCATCCGGGTCGGCATGGCGTGCCGATACAACGGTTGATTTTCTGAAATAATCGCTGACGCCCGCTGCTTTGAAAGCAGAGGTGATTGAACCGCTGGCCGTGTAATCTTCGGTGAAAGTCGGAAAAGCGCTTGAATCCACCCAGTGCGTTGCAATGGAGATTGGGTGGCCGTCGGCACTATGCATGGTTTCCAAACGTAACACTTCGGAACCAATATCCATTCCGAGCGCCTGAGCGATGTTGGCGGTCGCAGTTTCCAGATGTGAATTAAGCAGAATGCCTTTTGTTTCGCTGACTTGTGGTGCGAGCGCTTGCGAAATACGCGTGCGACGTCCGATCTGGTAGGTGAGACGTTTCGCATTGGCGATAAAGGTGCCACGCCCCTGTTCCGCACGCAATACGCCCTCCTGCGTGAGTGCCGCAATTGCGCTGCGTACGGTGTGGCGATTGACGCCAAATCGTTCAGCCAGATCCATTTCGGCCGGCATACGCGCGCCCGTAGCAAGTTTCCCGGCCATGATGTCGCCGCGTATCTCGTCGGCAATCTGCCGCCAGATGGCTACACCGCTGTTTCTCTCAATCCGTCCGCTCTTTTTCATCTGCGCCTTTGTCATCGTCCTGTCATTGGCAGGATGTATTCATTCTAGTATTGTATAGTTGTCTATATGAATAGACAATTAAGATGATCAAGTCAATCGGATTAGATAGGGCGGATAAGCTCATGAACACGACGGAGCAAACTACAGTTGAAAGTGGGGATGGCTCCACGGCTGGAACCAATTTTGCACTGGATGCAACGCAGGCTGCACGTCAGGCAAGCATGGCGCTTCTCGCGCGCGCTAGCGGCGAAGAATTGAAAACGTTCTGGCAGAACTGGGCAGACAAGCCTGAATTTGAAGTTTTGCGTGGTCCGGAAACCGGGCTGGTTATGATGCGCGGTCGTATTGGCGGTGGCGGTGCTCCGTTCAATGTTGGCGAGGCAACCGTCACCCGCGCAACTGTTCGTCTGGCGAATGGCTCGGTTGGGCATTCCTATGCGCTGGGACGTGATCAGGAAAAGGCGAAGCTGGCTGCATTGTTTGATGCGCTTTGGCTCGATGAGGCCACCCGCGATGCGATCGAAAGCAGCGTGCTCAACGCATTGCGTGGTCGTGTCGATACTGCGGATGCAAAACGGCGCGGCGAAGCTGCTGCCACGAAGGTCGATTTCTTCACAATGGTTCGGGGAGATAACTGATGCTCCATTCTTCTTCTGCATTTGAAGGCGGACTGGCTGATCCAGTCAATGAAGCGCAGTCGGCGTTTCATGCGCTCATGCACGCAATGGCCAATCCTGGTCGTATCCATTCGCTGCCTAGTGCGGCTGCGCCATCAAAGCCGCTCACGCCTGAGCTTGGCCTGATTGCAGCAACGCTTCTTGATCACGACGCAAGCGTCTGGGTCGATGCTGAAATTGCAGCCAATCAGGACGCAACGGCATGGCTGACATTCCATACCGGTGCACCAATCGTTGGGGGTCAATCAAAAGCGCAGTTCGCACTTGTAACGGATGCGCAATCGTTGCCGGCAATTTCTTCCTTCGCGCAGGGAGACCCTGAGTTTCCCGATCGTTCGACGACTGTTGTTCTGGCTGTATCGTCTCTGACGAGCGGGCATGGGTTCACCCTCAAAGGCCCGGGCATCAAGGATGAAGTTGTGCTGAACGTCGATGGCCTGCCTCATGATTTTGCTGCGCAATGGCGTGAAAATGGCGCGCTGTTTCCGCTGGGCATCGATCTGGTTCTTGTCGCTGACGGCAAAGTCGCAGCTCTTCCCCGCACCACGCTTATAGCAAGTTTGGAGCATGATCCCGAAAAGTGGCAACCGGTTTTCGGAAAAGATCATGCTGTCGAAAAGATTGAGGGCTGATCCATGTATGTTGCCGTAAAGGGCGGTGAAACCGCCATCCGCAATGCCCACCGTCTGCTTGATGATCGTCGTCGTGGTGATCGTTCGGTTCCAGCACTGCGTCTTGATCAGATTGCCGAACAGCTGGGTCTCGCCGTTGATCGCGTCATGGCCGAAGGTTCGCTTTATGACCGGGAACTCGCAGCCCTTGCCGTGCGCCAGTCGCGTGGCGATCTGATCGAGGCAATCTTTCTGGTTCGTGCCTACCGAACAACCTTGCCGCGTTTTGGCTATTCGCTACCACTTGAGACCGCAAATATGCGGATCGAACGCCGCATTTCGGCCACCTATAAAGACCTGCCCGGCGGGCAGCTGTTGGGACCGACATTTGACTATACGCATCGTCTGCTTGATCCGGAACTGGCGGGTGATGTCAGTGTTCCCGAGCCGGAAGTGCGTGTGACTGAGCCTGAAGAAACGCCACGCGTGACCGATATTCTCGGTGTCAACGGCATGATCGAAGAAGATGGTGCAATGCCGGAAGGGCATGAGCCGGGCGATCTTACCCGCGAGCCGTGGACGTTCCCGATGCCGCGCGATCTGCGCTTGCAGGCTTTGGCGCGCGGTGATGAAGGCTTCCTGCTGGCGCTGGGGTATTCCACGCAACGCGGTTACGGCAACACGCATCCATTTGTCGGTGAAATCCGCATTGGTGAGGTGGAGGTTGAGTTCGATGTACCAGAGCTTGGCTTTGCCGTTTCGCTTGGCCGTGTCCAGCTGACCGAATGCCAGATGGTGAGCCAGTTCAAAGGTTCGGCCAGGCAGGCGCCGCAGTTCACCCGTGGCTATGGTCTGGTGTTCGGACAGAGCGAGCGCAAAGCCATGTCGATGTCGCTTTGCGACCGTGCACTTCGCGTTCGTGAATTCGATGCGGATGTGACAGCACCCGCGCAGGACGAAGAATTTGTCATTTGCCATTCCGACAATGTGCAGTCGACCGGCTTCGTCGAGCATCTGAAATTGCCCCATTACGTGGACTTTCAGGCCGAGCTCGATCTCATCCGCCGTATGCGCGCGGAATATGCGGAAACGCAGAACCAGAGCAAGGAAGCAGCAGCCGATATTGCCGAAGGCAAGGAAGCAGCAGAATGAGCGATTTAGCCAATTACAATTTTGCCTATCTGGACGAGCAGACAAAGCGGATGATCCGTCGTGCTATCCTGAAAGCCATTGCTATTCCGGGTTATCAGGTTCCGTTCGCAAGCCGTGAAATGCCGATGCCTTATGGCTGGGGTACTGGCGGCGTGCAGGTGACGGCGGCGATCCTCGGTCAGAATGACGTGCTGAAGGTTATCGATCAGGGTGCTGACGATACGACCAACGCCGTTTCTATCCGAGCATTCTTCCAGAAGACTGCGAATGTTGCCGTCACCACCCATACGGGAGAGGCGACTATCATCCAGACACGTCATCGCATTCCGGAATATCCGCTGAGCGAAGGGCAGGTGATTGTCTATCAGGTGCCAATTCCTGAACCGCTGCGTTTTCTGGAACCGCGCGAAACCGAAACGCGCAAGATGCACGCGCTTGCTGAATATGGCCTCATGCATGTGAAGCTTTACGAGGATATTGCGCGCCACGGCCACATTGCCAAGACCTATGATTATCCCGTTATGATCGAAGGGCGCTATGTCATGGCACCATCGCCGACGCCCAAGTTCGACAATCCGAAGATGCATATGTCGCCAGCTTTGCAGCTTTTTGGTGCCGGTCGTGAAAAGCGCATCTATGCCGTGCCGCCTTACACAAATGTCGTGAGCCTCGATTTTGAGGATCACCCGTTTGAGGTGCAGAAATTCAAGGAGCCTTGCGCATTGTGTGGCGCACGCGGCGTCTATCTCGACGAAGTTGTGCTCGATGATCGTGGCGGCTCAATGTTTGTCTGCTCGGATACCGATTATTGCGAAGATCGTCAGGCCAAGGGGCACTTTGGTCATCTGGCCGCGAATAAGGAGGCTGCAGAATGAGCGATCAACCTCTGCTGAAAGTCAGTAATCTTTCAAAATTTTACGGCAGCCGTCGCGGTTGTGCAGATATCGATTTTTCGCTGTGGCCGGGCGAAGTGCTGGCCATCGTCGGTGAATCCGGTTCGGGTAAGACAACCTTGTTGAACTGTCTGGCGACACGCCTGGAGCCGACATCGGGCAGTGTGGAATATCGCATGCGTGATGGTGAGTTCCGCGACCTTTACAAGATCGGAGAGGCTGAACGCCGGCTTCTGATGCGGACGGACTGGGGCTTCGTGCATCAGAATCCTGCCGATGGTCTGCGCATGACTGTTTCGGCGGGTGCCAATGTCGGCGAACGGCTGATGGCTGTTGGCGAGCGCCATTATGGCAATATCCGCAACACGGCGACCGATTGGCTTGGACGTGTGGAAATCGCAGTTGATCGTATTGACGACCAGCCCCGCGCTTTTTCGGGCGGTATGCGTCAGCGTTTGCAGATTGCCCGTAATCTGGTGACGGCCCCGCGTCTTGTTTTCATGGATGAGCCGACCGGTGGTCTCGACGTGTCTGTCCAAGCGCGTCTTCTCGACTTGCTGCGCGGTCTGGTGAGCGATCTCGGCCTTTCGGTCGTCATCGTTACCCACGATCTCGCAGTGGCGCGTCTTCTGTCCCATCGCATCATGGTCATGAAAGACGGCCATATTGTCGAACAGGGCCTGACCGACCGCGTTTTGGATGACCCGCAAGCGCCTTATACGCAACTGCTCGTTTCATCCATTCTGCAGGTTTAGAGCATAATCCGACCTTCGTTTAACGAGGATCGATAAGATTATGCTCAAAGTAAAAGGAGTTAGAGCGCCGATCTGATTCAATCAGATCGAAACGCGCTCTAGTGAAAAATTGGATTGCAGCGTGTTGTTCGTAAATTAGCGAAACTTCATGCGTGAGGTGAGAAATGACACAAGTTAACCCATCCTCTCCGCTGGCCGTGTCCGGTTTGGCGAAAACATTCACGATGCATTTGCAGGGCGGTATTCAATTGCCGGTCGTCAGTCACGTTGACTTCAATCTCGAAGCAGGCAAATGCGCTGTGCTTGGCGGTCCTTCCGGCGCCGGTAAAAGCTCCATCCTCAAGATGGTTTATGGCAATTACGCCGTGAATGCAGGTTCGATCCTCATTCGCCACGAAGATCGCATGGTTGATCTCGCTACCGCTGATCCGCGCGAAGTCCTGGCCGTTCGGCGTGATACGATTGGCTATGTCAGCCAGTTCCTGCGCACATTGCCACGCGTGTCGGCAATTGATGTCGTCGCTGAGCCACTCGTGGCTCGTGGCATTGATCGCGATGCTGCTCGCAATCGTGCGAGCGAATTGCTGGCACAGCTTAATCTACCAGAGCGATTGTGGGCGTTGCCGCCAGCAACTTTTTCCGGTGGCGAACAACAGCGCGTGAATATTGCTCGTGGTTTTATCACAGATCATCCGGTGTTGCTGCTCGATGAGCCGACCGCTTCGCTTGATGCCAGAAACCGGGCAGTCGTTGTTGATCTCATCAAGGCCAAGAAAGCGCAGGGCGTCGCAATGCTCGGCATTTTCCATGATGAAGATGTGCGTGAAAAGGTTGCGGATCGCATTATCGACGTAACCTCTTTTTCTCCCAAAATTGCGGCCTGAACAGAAAGACCAATTATGACACAGGAAATGCTGCTGAAAAACGCGCAGATCGTGCTTGCCGATGAGATTGTTACCGGTTCAATCCTGATCCGTGATGGCAAAATTGCAGCCATTGATCAAGGCAACACCAATGGCGGCGATGACATGGATGGCGATTATGTCATTCCGGGCCTCATCGAGCTGCATACCGATCAGCTGGAAAGCCATTACGCGCCGCGTCCAAAGGTACGCTGGAATGTCGATGCAGCGGTTCAGGCGCATGATGCGCAGGTTGCAGCATCGGGCATTACGACAGTTTTCGATGCGATGCGCGTTGGTTCTGATTATGACCGTGACTTCGTGGGCAAGGATATGCGGATGCTAGCGGACGCCATCGAAAGTGGTGTTCGCGAAAATCGCCTGCGTGCAGACCACTTTCTGCACCTGCGTTGCGAAGTATCCTCAGCAGATTGCCTTGAAACATTCGAGCTTTTCGCAGGGGATGACCGCGTTAAACTCGCTTCGCTGATGGATCATGCACCGGGACAGCGTCAATTCGTTGATCTTAATACGTATCGCACTTATTACATGCGCAAGATGAAGCTCACGGATGAGGAGTTCCGGGTGCATTGTGAGAAGCGTATGGCGGATTCGGACGCCTATTCGGCCAAACATCGTCGCGCTATTGCCGAACTGGCAGCAGCGCGCAGCATCGTGCTGGCCAGCCATGATGATGCGACCAGCGCGCATGTAGATGAATCACTCGACCATGGTGTACGGATCGCCGAGTTTCCAACAACAATGGAAGCGGCAAGCGCTTCAAAAGGTGCTGGTCTTTCAATCCTGATGGGCGCGCCGAATATTGTTCGCGGTGGTTCGCATTCTGGCAATATCGCTGCGCGCGATCTCGTCGATAATGGCAGCCTCGACATTCTGTCTTCGGATTATATTCCGTTCAGCCTCATTCAGTCGGCTTTTGGTCTTGCCTCAGGCGAACGTCCGGTTGCGCTTCCAGACGCAATCCGCCTTGTGACCAAAAATCCTGCGGATGCTATGGCGATGGATGATCGTGGTGAGATCGCTATCGGAAAGCGTGCCGATCTGGTTCGCGTGCGTCCGAAAGGTGCAATTCCGGTTGTGCGCACTGTCTGGCGCGAAGGCGAACGGGTGCTTTGATGCAGATGCAATCCGATACGCCGCAAGGCTGTTTCGTTGCCGTTGTCGGCCCCAGCGGGGCCGGCAAAGACACGATTATGGATGCAGCGCGTGTGGCTCTTGCGGGCGACACGCGGTTTCATTTTGTGCGCCGGATCATCACGCGTCCGCAAATGCCGGGCACGGAAGATCACGACAGTCTGGATGAGACAGCATTTACAAAAGCCGCAGGCGAGGGTGCTTTCGCGCTGCACTGGCAGGCGCATGGCCTGAGCTATGGATTGCCGAAATCGCTTGATGATGAAATCGCCGACGGTATCGTCGTGATTGCCAATGTCTCACGCCGTGTTCTGAGCGAAATTCGCAGGCTTTATTCGGAACGGTCCGTGGTCGTCATTTCGGCCAGGCCGGAAGTACTTGCAGAGCGGCTTGCATCGCGCAGACGTGAAAGTCGAGAAGAAATCGCTTTGCGACTTAAGCGCGAAGTGAGCTTCGATGACGGTGCAGACGATGTCGTCATAATAGACAATTCAGGTGAAGTCGCTATTTCCATAGAGGCATTTCTCGAGCATTTGAAAAAAATAAAATTAAAAACAAATACTTAGATGAAATAGTCTGGGTGGTTTTTAAGTTTACACAAACGTCATTGTCCGTTCATTGCTGTGTCATTGAACGGATCGATAGTGAGCATGAATGGAGATTAATTCATGCTTCGACTGCAAGGCGTAACGCGCCGCTATAATGATAAGGTGGCGGTTTCGGGCGTTGACCTCGAGATCGAGCCGGGCACGTTTGTTGGAATTATTGGTCGCTCGGGTGCTGGTAAATCGACGCTGCTGCGTATGATCAATCGCCTTGTTGAGCCTTCAGAGGGAACAATTCACTGGGATGGTCGCGACGTTACCGGTCTCAAGGGTTCGGGGTTGCGTGACTGGCGTGCACAATGCGCGATGATTTTTCAGCATTTCAATCTGGTCGATCGTCTTGATGTTTTGACCAATGTTCTGATGGGTCGTCTGAACTACGTTTCGACACCAAAATCGCTCCTGCGTATCTGGAGCGATGAAGAGCGTCTGATCGCTCTTTCGGCGTTGCAGCAATTCGATATTGCGCATCTTGCAGCGCATCGCGCCGACGAGCTTTCCGGCGGTCAGCAGCAGCGCGTAGCGATTGCCCGTGCGCTTGTTCAGCAGCCACGCATTATTCTCGCAGATGAGCCGATTGCATCGCTTGATCCGCGCAATACCCGCAGCGTCATGGACGCGTTGCGTCGAATTAATCGCGAATATGGCATTACTGTTCTTTGCAATCTGCACTCGCTTGATATTGCGCGCAGCTATTGCGACCGCCTCGTCGGCATGTCTGCTGGCAAGATCGTATTCCGTGGCACGCCGTCGATGCTGACCGATATGGCATCACGCGACCTTTACGGCATGGAAGCCGCTGACGTCATCGACGCTGATGAGCAGGGCGAAACAATGCCGATTCCCGGACTAGTTTCGGGGCCAGTTCCGCAGTCAGCTGAAGCCATACTGCGCCAAATTTCCGCCTGAGCAAATAAAGCTTCGGAAAAACACCTTCCTAAAATCGGGGATTAACAGGAGATACCTATGCTTAACCGTAGAAACTTTCTCGCGGCTGCTGCACTCACAGCTACGCTAACCATGCCAATGCTCGCTTCCACAGCTCAGGCTGCTGATTGGAGCAAGGACTATCCAGAAATCGTTCTGGGTGTGATCCCAGCTGAAAATGCTTCGACCACTTCCGACCGTTATGCGCCGCTCGCTGCTTATCTCGGCAAGGAACTCGGCACGAAGGTTACGCTGCGCGTTGCTAACGACTATGCAGCCGTGATCGAAGGTCAGCGCGCTGGCAACATCCAGATCGCATTCTATGGCCCGGCCTCTTACGCCCGCGCTGTCATGACTGGCGTTGAAACCACTCCTATGGTCAATCAGCGTCACAACACCGGCGTTAACGGCTATTATTCGGTTGTCTATGTTCTCAATGACAGCCCATACAAGACCATGGAAGACCTGAAGGGCAAGGCAATTGCTCTGGTTGATCCAAACTCGACTTCAGGCAACAACGCACCGCGCTTCTTCCTGAACCGTGATGGCTATAGCGTTGATACGTTCTTTGGCAAAAATTTCTTTGCAGGCAGCCATGAAAATGCAGTGCTCGCACTTGCACAGGGCACAGCAGACGCCGCTGCAAACTCATGGAACTCGGAAGACGATTCCAACCTGACCCGCATGGTCAGCCGTGGCGTTCTGAAAGATGCCAATGGCAAGGAAATGACCAAGGATGATTTCCGCGTCATCTTCAAGTCGGACTTTCTTCCTGAAGGCCCATTTGCTGTTCTCAATAGTTTGCCGGAACAGCTACAGGCCGACATCAAGCAGGCTTTCCTCGATATGCCTAAGAAAGACAAAGCAGGCTTCGATGCACTTTCCGACGGCAAAGATCTCGAGTTCGTAGGAACTGAAGCCAAGGAATATGAGCCAATCATCGAGATGCTCAAGTTCAACGACAAGGCTCGCAAGTCTTAATCCGTAGAACAATCGAAGTGCCCGGAACGTAACCCGTTCCGGGCATTTTTTAGAGCATGATTCCGAAAAGTGGGAACCGGTTTTCGGACAAGATCATGCTTGATTAAAGGAATCTCGCATGACGGTATCCTCACTCGACGGCAACGGCGCAAAAAACCTGCTTGCCGATTATCGCAGGGAAGTCGGAAAACGACGTCTCTACGGTATGCTGTTGCTTTTCGCACTTGTCGTTATCGCCATTGCTGCTTCCGTTGTTGCCGATGTTCGGCCCGGCACATTGGCTGAAAATCTCTTCCGCTTTACAAATTATCTTGGGCGTATCCTGCCAGAACTCACCATTGCCAATTTCGGGGCCGATATGGCCAATTGGTACTGGAACATCGGCGGCTGGCTCAAAATGCTGTTCGAGACATTGCTGATTGCTTATCTCGCTACGCTTATTGGCGGTGTAATCGCATTTGGCGCATGTTTTGCAGCTTCATCAAATATGGCTCCCAACTCGACGGTGCGTTTCGTCGTTCGTCGCGGGCTGGAACTGCTGCGTACGGTTCCTGAAATCGTTTTTGCGCTGCTTTTCGTTATCGCTTTCGGTCTTGGGCCAATGGCTGGTGTGCTGGCGCTGATGCTTCATACAACGGGTGCGCTGGGCAAGCTGTTTTCCGAGGTGGTTGAAAATATCGATATGCGACCTGTTGAAGGCATTCGCGCATCGGGTGGCTCGGGTTTTCAGGTCATTCGCTTTGCTGTGCTGCCGCAAGTGGCCGCCAATTTTGCGTCCTACGGCTTGCTGCGCTTTGAAATCAATGTGCGTGGTGCGTCGGTTATGGGCTTTGTGGGTGCTGGTGGTATTGGGCAGGAACTCATCACGTCGATCCGCCAATTCTATTACAGCGATGTCAGCGCCATTTTGCTGCTGATTATCGTGACCATCGTCATCATCGACCTGATCACACAGCGAATTCGTCATACGCTTTTGGGCCGTGTTGGTTAAATGGGAGATTATCATGACTGACATTGCACAAAGTCTTTCCCGTGAGGCACACGCACACGAAAAAGAACTCCGTGCGGAACATGCCGATTTGTTCGGCAATGCGCGTGCGTGGCGCAATCTGGCGATTTTTACCGTAGCTTTGATTGCTTCCGTCTGGTTCGCTTTTTACTGGCTCGATTTTTCGTTGATTCGTATCCTGAATGGCCTTGGTCGTCTTGGCGATTTTGCATTGATGATGATGCCACCATCATCAGGCGGGCGCTTCAGTTTGTATCTCTGGTCAATGCTGGAAACCTTGGCGATTGCCTATCTTGGTACCTTGCTCGCGGCAATTATTGCTTTCCCATTCGGATTTCTGGCTGCCAAGAATATTATCCCGAATGTGTTTCTGCATTTCGGCATCCGTCGTTTTCTTGATGCTATTCGCGGCGTCGATACGCTGATCTGGGCACTGATTTGGGTGTCTGTGGTAGGGCTTGGGCCGTTTGCCGGTATTCTCGCCATTGCTTGTTCGGATTTTGGCGCATTCGGCAAGTTGTTTTCGGAAGCGATTGAAGGTGCCGACAAGAAGCCGGTTGAAGGTGTTGTCTCATCGGGCGGAAGTAAGCTGCACGGTTATCGCTTTGGCGTGCTGCCGCAGGTTCTGCCGCTGATCGGTAGCCAAGTGCTTTATTTTTTCGAGTCAAACACGCGTTCGGCGACGATCATCGGTATTGTCGGGGCAGGCGGCATCGGTGCGCATCTGGCAGAACAGATCAAGGTTCTCAACCTTCAGGATGTTTCCTTCCTGATCCTGATGATCCTGATCGCAGTCGCTGTGATTGATTGGTTCTCGTCGAAACTTCGTCATGCTATGATTGGTAAAAAGGCGATGAAATCAGCATAGCAGAAAAGATGAGTGGCTTGGGATTTTTCAACTCCCAAGCCAGTCAATCAACATTGGAAAAGAGCAACTTTAAGTAACATTTCTAGTTACTTAAACGGCTTATTGATAACCAGTTCTACATTCAGGTCTTCGGGGGCACCTAATCTGAATGCACGATCAAGAGCTGGGTCGTTTATTGCCAGTTCGAGGCTCAGGGCTGCAAGCGAAGCTTGAGTTTGAGGGCCATTGCGTATGATTGATTCCGGCGACGAGTGATCAATTATTATGGCGAAGATCGACAGGGTTCCATCTGCATTATCGACAATTTCAATTGTTCGAGATTGCTGCGGGTAATCAATGTGAGATGCGGTATTGATTTCCCAGAGACCATTTTCCGAATTGAATGAGTTGTAATGGCTCCATATTCTATTGCAATGCGTGTGGCCGTTTACCCATAAAATGACATTCGGATAACGTGAAATAAGTGCGATAAAGGCATCTGAACCTAACCGCTCGACGTTTGGCTGACCTGCTGGAGCACGCTTAAGATTGTCAAAAGTGATAGAGTTGTGATGCGAGAACAGCGTGACTAACTGATCGCGATTTTTGGTTTCCACGCGAGTTCCGTCAACAGCATAATAGCGGGATGAGATTGACTGTAATTGCTCCTCCAGCCACTTTGCCTGATCAATATCAAGCGAACCGTCAGGTCCACCATTCGGGTTCGTTGTGTCAAGCATAATGCCCGTCATGCCGTCAGCCATTTGGAAACGGTAGTAGGCGTTTTTCTGATCCAGATTTTCCTGAGAGAAACCATGTCCCTCGGGGCCGTGCGGTCCTTCATTATCAAGATGCATCTGAATGAATTCAGATTTTGTGAAAGGATTGCGCAGTTGCGATGGCTTAACATTTCTGGAAGGCAGTTCTGACAATAACTGGCTTGTCTTCGTTTCATTGCCCTGAACCAACTCGCCAATTAAATCGACGACACTCATGCCTTTAGGCAGAGCAACCGGCACACGGTCACTGACAGCCATTTTAGCAACAAATGCGCTGAAATTTCCACCAGCAAACACACCAAAATCAAGCTCGTCGTGATTGCCAAACCCTGTATACCAGGGCATGTTCAACCCCTGTGTCGCAATGGGCTGGCTGATATGACTTAGGAAGCCTTCGATGACAGGATAGCCATAAGCTCGTTTCCATAAATCGTCAGTCTGGTTGCCGGATACAGGCTCTGGATGCCAGTAAGCGTCATACACTTCCGGTGACGTCATGACATTGTCCTGAACGCCAATATAAGGCGCATCCGTAGCGGACATTGATGTAACGCCGCCGTTTAGTGTGGTTACGACTGCGTGCAGCTCATGCGTCGCCCTCGTGTCAGCATTGTCACCAGTGGAAATTGCAAAATCAAAGTCCCGTCCAGAAATAGGGCCTTTTTTTACGTTGTTTATCTGCCGGACCATAGCGTCAAGCACTTGCAACGTCAGCGTATCCTGTGGGCGCCATGCATTTGATAGTGGCGCTCCGTCGACGACACCATTTAATCCGCCATACCGACGAATAAACGCAGCATGGCTTGGTGAAGCCGCATCAATTACATGTAAGTCGGTAAGGTGAGCAAAAGCCGTCATTGGCTTACGACGCGTATCGCGACCATCTTTTGCGGCGGCCAAATCTTCCCGCACAATAATAGGAAGTGGCTTATCAAAAGCCAGCATGCGATATCGCTTGCCTTTGGTCAGGTATTCACCCGGAACAACCGAGCGGTCAAGCGTAGTCAGAACTTCCGTGACATCCTCGCTCGCATAGGCTTTGCCTTTCTCGCAGTTGCAGGCCATCGCTAATGTTGGGTAGCCTGCGGTTAACACTGCGCCAGTTTTCAGAAATGACCTTCTTGAAAATAACGTTTCAAATTTCATTTCGTAATCCTTAAATATGAAAAACAAAATCCAATATATACATAAATACAATTAAAAAATGACAATAATATTAGAATTATATCTATATGATTAATGCTAGTTATTTTAAATATATCTTATAATAAAAATGTATTATCTTTATGGAATATGCTTGCTGTTAATGGCGCCAATAACACGAATTATACATCTGATATTACCATATTTTCGAATTTCTTTGAATAAATATGAGTGTTTTCTCTCAAGAAAATTATGGAGCAAATATTTAATGGCGTTCGACGGTTGACGCAGAAAAACTTGCCAATAAATTACCCTTCATGACTCAGATAACGATTAATCAGAATTATCTTCTCGAAAAATTAGCCGCGCTGCTGGCAATCCCCAGCCCTACTGGCTTTACAGATGAGGCTGTGCATTTCGTTGCACACGAACTCGAACGGTTAGGCCTTGAAGTCGTCCTCACTCGGCGTGGAGCCATTCGGGCGCGCCGCGTCGGTAAGTCTCGAAAGCCGGCGCGTGGTATCGTTTCCCATCTTGATACGCTCGGCGCACAGGTCAAATATCTGAAATCTAATGGACGCCTGGAACTTGTTTCAATCGGCAACTGGTCGGCACGCTTTGCTGAAGGTGCCCGCGTTTCGATCTTTTCTTCCAAAGGCACCTATCGCGGTTCAATATTGCCGTTGAAAGCCTCCGGCCACACCTTCAATGAAGAAGTTGATACGCTACCTGTCGGCTGGAGTTACATCGAATTGCGCGTCGATGCACTGGCGCGCAATAAGGAAGATTTAATCGAGCTCGGCATTGATGTCGGAGATATTGTTGCTGTCGATCCCACGCCAGAGTTCATCGATAATGGCTTCATTGTCTCGCGCCATCTTGATGATAAGGCGGGCGTAGCTATCATGTTGGCATCACTCGAGGCCATGCAACGCCTCGAAATTGAAACGCCTGTCGATACCTACTGGATTTTCACCATTGCCGAAGAAGTGGGCGTTGGTGCATCCGCAACCGTTGTGCCCGAAATTGCGTCGCTTGTAGCAATTGATAATGGTACGACAGCTCCCGGTCAGAACTCATCGGAGTTTGGTGTGACGCTCGCCATGGCGGACCAAACCGGCCCGTTCGATTATCACCTGAGCAAGAAACTTTACGAGCTGTGCCGAACGCATGACATACAGGTGCAAAAAGATGTCTTTCGCTATTATCGCTCCGATGCAGCCTCGGCTGTAGAAGCTGGTCACGATGTTCGCACCGCGCTTCTAACATTCGGTGTCGATGCTTCGCATGGCTATGAACGTATTCATTCAAGCGCGCTGACATCGATTGCAAAGCTTGCCGTACACTATGCAATGAGTGACGTCGAAATTAAGCGAGATGCCGAGGAAACGACCAAGGGCCTCAAGGGATTCACCCATCAGACATCCAGTACCGCCGAGCAGGATTTGAAGCCGGAAGATACACCCAAAGAATAGCAATTAAGGCGCATCCCGAAAAGTATGAAACGGTTTTCGGAAAAGATGCGCGTTCTAAGTCATAGTAATTAGCAAGGCGGGCTCATCCCGCCTTTTTTATGCGTACAAATTAATTATGATAATTTGTTGATATAACTCTTTTTCGCCCTATAAATTACAGTCTGACAGACTTGCAGGCAAATATGGCCTAACGAAAGGAACCGCTGATGAAGAGGTTGTTTCGCGCCGTTTTAACCGCGGCCACTCTGGTTATGGGATCAGGGACGTTTCACGCTGGTGCCCAGACACCACCTGATGTTCTCATTGTGGGGCAGATTGCTGAACCGCAGTCACTTGATCCACACACGGTTACAGCAACCAATGATTTCCGCATCCTTGTAAACATCTATGATGGCTTAGTCCGCTACAAGGATGGTACGCTTGAGGTTGAACCCGCACTTGCTGAAAGCTGGACCATTTCAGACGATGGCAAAACCTATACATTCAAGCTGAGAGAAGGCGTGACGTTTCACGATGGCTCGGATTTTAACGCAGATGCGGTCAAGTTCAACTTCGAGCGGATGCTGAACGAGGGTCATCCTTTCTACAATACCGGTCCATTTCCCCTTTCCTTTAATTTTGAATCCATCGAAAGCGTGAATGCTATTGATGCAAACACAGTCGAGTTCAAACTGAAAGAGCCGTTCGCGCCGTTTCTTTCAAACCTTGCTTATCCGACCGGCCTTATCGTTTCACCAGCAGCGGTTGAACAATATGGTGCGGAGTTTGGCCGTCATCCTTCCGGCACTGGCCCATTCAAGTTTGCTGAATGGCAGTCAGGGCAACGCGTCGTTGTCGAGCGTAATCCAGACTATTGGGACACTGCCCCCACATTGAACGCGGTCGTTTTCCGTCCAATTACCGATGCAAATACGCGTGTTGCTGAAATGATGGCAGGTGGTATCGACATTATGGTCGAGGTGCCTCCGGATAATCTCGCAACTTTTAAACAAGATGCAAATTTCGCAGTTACAGAACAGGCTGGACCGCATGTCTGGTTCACTATTCTCAATACAAAAAGCGGACCTTTCGCTGACAAAAAAGTTCGTCAGGCTGCAAATTATGCAGTCAACAAACAGGGTCTGGTCGATAATGTCCTGCAAGGTTCGGCTACAGTCGCATCCGGTCCGGTGCCGCCTGCATTCAACTGGGTGGAAGACAAAACCGAGCCATACGCTTACGATCCAGAAAAAGCTAAGGCGCTGTTGCAAGAAGCGGGTGCTGCCAATCCAGAACTCACCTTCTATGTGACAGAAGGCGGCTCTGGCATGCTCGACCCGATTAACATGGGTGCAGCTATTCAGGCCGATCTGCGGGCAGTCGGCTTTAAGGTGAAAATTGAAACCTATGAATGGAACACATTTCTTGGCCGCGTGAATTCCGGTCTCGATGGAAAAGCAGACATGGCCGAAATGGCCTGGATGACAAATGATCCCGACACGGTTCCATATCTCACGCTGCGTACTGAGGCGCTGCCGGATAAAGGCGGTTTCAACTCCGGTTATTACTCGAACCCTAAGGTCGATGAATTGCTAGCCAAAGCCCGTACGTCAACCGATCAGGCAGAGCGGGGCAAGCTTTATGGTGAAATTCAATCGATCATTCATGACGATGCGCCATGGTTGTTTGTTGCCAACTGGAAACAGAACGCTGTTACAACCGCAGCCGTGCAGGGCTTCAAGCTTCAGCCGTCATTTCTGCTGCATCTCAAAGATGTGACCAAACAATAAAGCACTGCGCCAGCGTTTCAGCCGCTGGCGCAATTTTGCTTGAGCACATCCCGAAAAGTGGGAACCTGTTTTCGGGGCAAATGTGCGTGAAAACAAAAAGGTTTAGAGCGTCGATTTGATTTTGTTAGATCGAAGCGCGTTCTAAACAGAGCGGAGGAGGGCTAATGCCAGCCTATATCTTAAAGCGGCTCGTCGCAGTCGTTCCCGTTCTTTTCGGGCTTTCTGTAATCGTTTTTCTGGTTATGGCATCAATCCCCGGCGATACTGCTACAGCGCTGCTTGGGTCTTATGCGACGCCGGAAAATGTCGAGCGTATCAATCGTGATCTTGGTCTCGATAAGCCACTTATTCAGCAATATTTCATCTGGATCGGCAATCTGTTGCAGGGTGATTTCGGTCGCTCCTTCGTGCTCAACCGACCTGTTCTGGATGAAGTAATGGAGCGTTTTCACGCCACACTCATTCTGGCAGGCGTGGCACTTGTACTCTGTTCGATCTTCGGACTTTTTGCAGGCATCGTTTCAGCCGTGCGTCAGTTCGGCTGGGCAGATCGCACGATCACCTTCATCGTATTGGCGGGAATTTCGATTCCGTCATTCTGGCTGGGTCTTCTGCTGATTTATCTCTTCGCTGTTCATTGGCGCATTCTTCCGGCTTCTGGCATGTATGCGGTCTATGGCGGTGGCGATATCAAAGACCTGATCTGGCATCTGATCCTGCCTGCATCGACGCTTGCGGTCGTTGCTGCCGGTGTGATTGCGCGGCTGACACGCGGCGCTATGCTCGAAGTTTTGCGTCAGGATTATATCCGTACCGCTCGCGCCAAAGGGCTGAATGAACGTCGCGTCATTTACGGCCACGCCTTTCGTGCGGCGCTTGTTAGCGTCATCCCGGTGATAGGCATACAAGCCGGTTTTGTCTTGGGTGGTGCAGTTTATATCGAGACCGTATTTCAGTGGCCCGGTATCGGCGCCATGCTTGTGAAGGCAATTTCGACCCGCGACATCCTGCTTGTGCAGGGCGGCGTGCTGATCGTGGCAGCCAGCTATGTGCTGTTCAATCTGCTCGCCGATGTCCTTCAGACCATGCTTGATCCGAGGATACGCACATGAGCGCCCTTTCGGAAACCTACACCCCAGCCGCTCCTGCACGCCTGTCATCATGGCGTCTGCTGATGAGCAATCGTTTGGCAGCTTTTGGCTTTTTTCTGCTCGCACTCATCTGCGTGCTGATAATACTCGTGCCAATCCTGCCATTGCCCAACCCGGATGCGACAGCACCCGCAAACAGGCTGCAACCCGTCTTTTCCGCAGGTCATCTGCTGGGCACAGACCAGCTTGGACGCGATATTCTGAGCCGCCTTCTCTGGGGCGCACGCGTCTCGGTGGCGGTTGGCTTTGCAGCCACGCTGATTGCCGCCGTGATCGGCTCGGCTATCGGCATCGTCGCAGGCTATGCAGGCGGGCGCACCGACAACCTTATGATGCGCGGCATCGATATGCTGATGGCCTTCCCCTATATCCTGCTGGCTCTTGCAATCGTTGCAGCGCTGGGACCGGGATTGATGAATGCGCTTTATGCAATTGCCGTGGTCAATATCCCGTTCTTTGCACGTAATGTGCGCGGCACAACACTCGGCCTTGCCAATCGCGAATTTGTCGATGCTGCCCGGCTTTCCGGCAAAGGGCATATTTCAATCCTGCTTACCGAAGTGCTGCCCAATGTGTTGCCGGTTATCGTCATCACCATGTCAACCACGGCAGGCTGGATGATCCTTGAAACGGCAGGCCTCAGCTTTCTGGGTCTTGGTGCGCAGCCGCCACAGGCTGATCTTGGCTCGATGCTCGGTGAAGGCCGCGCGCAAATGTTCACGGCACCACATGTTTCCATCGTGCCGGGCCTGATGATCTTTCTGATTGTCATCAGCCTCAATGTGCTGGGCGACGGAATCCGCGATGTGCTTGATCCCCGTTTGCGCTCCGGTGCCCTTGCCCGCCCCGGCTCAGTAACGGCAATCGCCAAGAACAGAACCGCGCCCAAGACGAGGATGCTGGATGCAGCTCTCGCGGTCGAAAAGCTCGAAACCGGCTTCGTCAACAATGGCAATTACACGCCTGCGGTCAACAGTGTTTCCCTGCATCTTAATCGCGGTGAATGTCTTGGCCTGATTGGCGAAAGCGGCTCAGGCAAAAGCGTCACCGCACTTTCCATCATGGGGCTGGTGGCCTCACCGCCTGGATTGATCCGCAACGGTGCCATATATCTTGACGGCGAAGACGTACTCGACATGACGGAAACTGAACTGACCGCCACGCGCGGCAGCAAGGTCGCCTATGTCTTTCAAGATCCGTTGACCACGCTGCACCCGATGTACTCAATCGGCAAACAGGTCCAGGAGGCAATCGCAGCGCATAAATCGATCAGCGAATCCGAATGCCGGGCAGAAGCTATCGCCTTGCTGGAGAAAGTGGGTATTCCGGATGCAAAGGATCGTGCAGATCATTACCCGCACCAGCTTTCAGGCGGTCAGCGTCAGCGTGTCGGCATAGCCATGGCACTTGCAAATGATCCCGACATCATCATCGCCGATGAGCCGACCACCGCGCTTGATGTGACCGTACAGGCGCGCATTCTTGAGCTTTTACGCGATCTCCAGCGCGAACGCGGCATGGCGCTATTGTTCATT
Source organism: Brucella sp. 21LCYQ03 (assembly GCF_023554105.1). Classification (GTDB taxonomy): domain Bacteria; phylum Pseudomonadota; class Alphaproteobacteria; order Rhizobiales; family Rhizobiaceae; genus Brucella. The sequence goes on along the minus strand of NZ_JAMJWE010000009.1, from coordinate 90,299 downwards.
ACTCATGACTTTGGCGTGGTTTCCGAAATCTGCGATCGCGTTGCCGTCATGAAAGACGGGGTGATCGTCGAGACCGGAACCGCCAGAGAGGTGCTCGCCAATCCGCAACACAGCTATACCAAGCGGCTGATTGCCTGCGTGCCAGAACTTGGCCACGGCAAGGACTTCTATGAGCGCGTGGCAAAGCTGTTCAGTCGCAAACAGACGGAGGCCGCCACATGAGCCAGGCTGCAATCAGTGTCCAGAATCTGAGCAAAACCTTTGGCGGCGGACGCACATTTTTCGGCAAACAGAGCCATGCTGTTGAAGCGGTCAAGTCTGTGTCGCTCAAGCTCGCGCGCGGTGAAACACTGGCAATCGTAGGCGAAAGCGGCTCGGGAAAAAGCACTCTGGCGCGAATGCTGGTGGGGCTGACAGAGCCGAGCGACGGCACGATGAAAATCGCCGGACAGGATGCCAGCGCACTTCGCCGCTCTGGTCCGCGAGCTTTTGGCAAAGTGATCCAATATGTGTTTCAGGACCCTGTTGCGTCGCTTAATCCGCGCAAGACCATTTGGCAGATACTGGAAACACCCCTGAAACTACTCGGTGAACTTGATAGTCAAAAGCGTGAGACGCGGATGGAAGAACTGCTCGATGCCGTGCAGATGCCAAAAGATACTCTTCTGCGCTATCCGCATGAGTTTTCCGGCGGGCAGGCCCAGCGTATCGCCATTGCCCGCACACTTGCGGCAAATGCCGAAATCATCGTGCTGGATGAGCCGGTAAGTGCGCTCGATGTCTCCGTTCAGGCGCAAGTGCTGCTGCTGCTCGATGAGCTTAAACAGCAGTTTGGCCTGTCCTATCTATTCATCAGCCATGATCTTGCGGTGGTGGAAGCCATCAGCGACCGCGTTGCCGTCATGTATTATGGGGAAATCGTCGAGGAAGCGACCGCCGAGGACCTTTTTGCGAAGCCACAACATGCCTATACACGTCAGTTGATAGACAGCGCGCCGCGTATGAAAAGAGAGTAGCAAGGTATGGCCAGGAACAGCCGCAGCAAATCGGACAATGCTTCGCTGACCAAATCAAAGCGACGGCCTGAGGTCATTGCTGACCGTATCAAAGACGTGATCCAGACAGACCATCTCAAACCCGGTGATCGGCTGCCGCAGGAAAAAGACCTGATCGACCAGTTCAAGGCGGCCAAGGGCACTGTGCGCGAGGCGATGAAGGCGCTCGAAACCCAGGGCCTGCTCTTCACCCGCACCGGTCCCGGTGGCGGTGTTTTCGTTGCTGAACCATCTGCGCAACATGCGATGGAAATGCTCGGCAATTATTTCTTCTTCGACCAGCCAAGCCTGCAGGAAATCTATTCCCTACGCAAGCTGCTGGAGCCTGAGATCGCTGCCTCACTTGCCGGCAGATTGAGCAATGAAGATCTTACGAAACTGGAGAGCACAATGCGGTTTTACGACCGCCCTCCGACCAATCTGGACGACCAGTTTCAACAGCGTGTGGCAGAGCTGGATTTTCATACACAGCTCGCACAACTCTGCCCGGACCGGCTCCTGGGCTTCATGTGTGGTCTAACGCATAATCTGCTGCGTAACATGCCTGTTGCCCGCGCGATCTATGCCGATCCGACACCCGCATCCCGCGAAGAAGGCCTGCTTTTTCAATATCGCCTTCTGACAGCTCTGATGGAAAACAGGGCGGAAGATGCACGCAAAATCGCGCTGGAACATATGATTTCCGCCGAAAAATACATGCTTTCCAAAGAAAACGAACTGAAAAAAGTACCAATCGCATAAAAATCAGAAATTTCGGAACCATACCGGCGCGCATGCATTAGCAACTATGCAGGCCGCCGCCAAAACTCACGCGACGGCCTCATTGTTTGTATATTACAATGGAGGTTTTGACCCTTTTTATGTGTGGAATTTGCGGAGAAGTCAGGTTCGACGGTGCGACACCGTCGGTTTCGGCAATCTCGAAAATGGCAGACATTCTTGCCCCCAGAGGGCCAGACGCTTCTGGCATCGTTGTGCGTGGCAATGTCGGCTTTGGACACCGGCGATTGAGAATTCTCGATCTGTCGGAAAAGTCACAGCAACCGATGATTGACGCAGACCTCGGCATCAGCGTTGTCTTCAACGGCTGCATTTATAATTTCCGCGAATTGCGCGCCGAACTGGAAGCCAAGGGCTACCGCTTCTTTTCCGACGGTGACACGGAAGTCATCATCAAAGCATGGCACGCCTGGGGTGAGGAATGCGTTTCCCGCTTTTATGGCATGTTTGCCTTCGCCATCCATGAACGCGATACCGGGCGTGTGATTTTTGCTCGCGACCGTTTTGGCATCAAGCCGCTTTATCTGGCGGAGGTCAACGGCGCGCTGCGATTTGCCTCGTCGCTGCCTGCCCTTGTGAAGGCTGGCGGTGTCGATACCTCAATCGACCGCGCGGCACTGCATAATTATATGAGCTTTCATGCCGTGGTTCCAGCTCCGCGCACCATATACAATGGCGTGCGCAAACTGCCAGCAGCTACCATCCGCGTTTATCAAGCGAATGGCGAATTTCGTGATCGCATCTATTGGCAACCGCCACATAGCCGTCTGGCTGGTGACCGCGCTATGAGCCGTGAAGATTGGCAGGAGCAACTTCTTGATATGCTGCGCGTTGCCGTCAAACGACGCATGATTTCTGACGTGCCGGTTGGTGTTTTGCTTTCGGGTGGGGTGGATTCAAGCCTGATTGTTGGTCTTCTTGCCGAAGCCGGACAAACTGGCCTCATGAGTTTCTCCGTCGGCTTTGAAGAGGCCAATGGCGAAAAGGGCGACGAGTTTGTCTATTCCGACCTGATTGCTAAGCATTTCGGCACCGATCATCATAAGATTTTCGTACCGTCATCCGATCTGATGGATGCGCTTCCCGGTACGATTGCCGCCATGTCTGAGCCGATGGTTTCTTATGACAATGTTGGCTTTTATCTGCTATCGAAGGAAGTTTCAAAGCATATCAAGGTCGTGCAATCCGGTCAGGGTGCCGACGAGGTCTTTGCGGGCTATCACTGGTATCCGCCGCTGGTCGGCTCTAAAGATGTAGTCAGCGATTATGCGAAAGCGTTCTGCGACCGCTCGCATGATGTGCTCGCCACCCAGCTTTCATCCGAATGGATGCCGGAACGCGATTACAGCCGCGAACTGATTGCCGAGCATCTGCTGCGCGATGGAGCAGATACCCCAGTTGACGCGGCACTTCGTCTCGACAGCAATATCATGCTGGTGGATGATCCGGTTAAACGCGTCGATAACATGACGATGGCCTGGGGACTGGAAGCCCGTGTGCCGTTTCTCGATCATGAACTGGTAGAACTGGCCGCGCGTATGCCACCTGAAGAAAAGCTGCGTGATGGCGGCAAGGGCATTCTGAAGGATGTGGCCCGCAAGGTTATACCAAGCGAGGTAATCGACCGTAAGAAGGGCTATTTCCCGGTGCCGCAGCTCAAATATATTGCTGGTCCCTATCTGGATATGCTGCGCGATGCGCTATCATCGCAACAGGCGCGCGAACGCGGACTTTTCCAGCGCGACTATCTCGACCGCTTGTTTGCCAACCCTTCTGACCATATCACGCCTCTGCGTGGATCGGAGCTTTGGCAGGCCGGACTGCTTGAAATGTGGCTTCAGACACAAGAGGCGGCCTGAGATGAGTAAACCTGAGATGAAAAAGACAGGTGGGATTGAAATGACGCGGCAAAAAGCAAGGGGCAGAAACGCGTTCTCGCACCGGTTGACACGGCTGCGCACACCCGAAAGCGCTGGCTTTTATCAGGAACACCTGCCCGGTCAGACGCAGCAGGACGAACGCGACGCAAACCGCAATACAGTACTTGATTGCGGTTGGGGGCGCCTGCTTTTCGCTCAGACTTTTGAAAGCAACGAAGCGATCATTGAAGCGTTGCGCGCAGAAGCGCCGCTAAGCCGCGATATTCTGTTTTATGTTAGTGATCCGCATGTGCTGCTGTCGCTTGCACCACAGGAAATCTTCCTCGATCCGTCGCACACCTATCGGCTGGAGCTTTCCAACTATCGGGCAAGTAACCGCAGCACGCGCGGCATCACCATTCGCCGTGCTATATCTGAGATCGATGCCGACGGTATCAATGCCGTCTATGCCGCCTGTGGTATGGTTCAGTTGCGCGCGGACTTCTTTTCCTGCGAACGCGATAACCGCGCTGTCACCTATTTCGTGGCCCAAGATGATGCGACGGGCGACATTGTCGGCACAGTTACCGGCATCAATCACCAGCGCCTGTTCAATGACCCTGCTCAGGGCGGCTCGCTCTGGTGCCTTGCGGTACATCCGCAGGCACGTCAGCCGGGCATTGGAGAAAAGCTCGTGCGCAAGCTTGCCGAGCATTTTCAGGCGCGTGGTTTAAATCATGTTGATCTCTCGGTGCTCTATGACAACAACAACGCAATCCGGCTTTATGAAAAGCTGAAATTTCGCCGCGTTCCGCTTTTTGCGATCAAACGCAAAAACGCGATTAATGAGAGGTTTTTCGCCCAGCCAATCAACTCCCTTGATGCGCTTAATCCTTATGCGCGCATCATTGTCGATGAAGCATTGCGCCGTGGCGTACATGTGGACATTACTGATGCGGAAGGCGGCTTCTTCCGTCTCTCGCATGGCGGACGCTCTATCCATTGCCGCGAAAGCCTGTCCGAAATGACATCCGGTGTGGCCATGTCGATCTGCGATGACAAGGCCGTCACTCGCCGCACTGTGGCAAAAGCCGGTTTAAGCGTGCCTGAGCAAATCGCGGCAGATGCAGATGATAAAACGCTGGAAGCCTTTCTTGCCAAACATCAGAAGCTGGTCGTAAAACCCGCACGTGGTGAACAGGGTCGCGGGATTTCAGTGGGTATCACCACGATGAAAGACCTGCGCTCAGCCATTAAACAAGCGCGCGAAGTCTGCAATCAGGTACTGCTTGAGGCCTGCTTTGAAGGCGAAGATCTGCGACTGGTTATTATTGATTACAAGCTGGTTGCTGCTGCTGTTCGCCGTCCGCCACGGGTGATAGGTGACGGCAAATCAACCATCCGACGCCTGATCGAAGTTCAGTCACGCCGTCGTATGGCTGCAACAGGCGGCGAAAGCCGCATCCCAATTGATGCCGAAACAAAACGCTGCCTTGAACAACAAAGCCTGACACTTGACGATGTGCTTGACGACCGTTGTGAGATCACAGTGCGTAAGGCTGCGAACCTTCATACCGGCGGGACAATTCATGACGTCACGGCCACAGTGCATCCAACGTTGGTCGATGCTGCCTGCAAAGCAGCAATTGCCGTTGGCATTCCGGTGGTCGGCATTGATTTCATGGTGAAATCGCCTGAAACACCGGACTATGTTTTCATTGAAGCCAATGAGCGTCCAGGACTTGCCAATCATGAACCGCAGCCAACTGCGACACGTTTTGTCGAGTGCATGTTCCCGCAATTGGGAACCACGATAGCGCTATAAATAAAGCCCGAATGCAGGATCTGCATTCGGGCTTTATCATCGAAGAAGGGTGTAGAAGCGTTGTTTAAACCGCTTCGTCGTGAGATGGTTTTTCCCAAAGGTTGACGCCACCTTCCACCGCATAGCGATCAATTTCGGTGAGTTCTTCCGCAGTGAATGCAAGGTTGTTGAGTGCTGCAACGTTCTCTTCAACCTGCTTTGCGGAGCTTGCACCAATCAGTGCAGAAGTAACGCGTTGATCGCGTAACACCCACGCAAGAGCGAGCTGTGCCAGCGATTGTCCGCGACGCTTTGCAATCTCGTTCAAAGCTTTGGCGCGTTCGATGTTTTCTGGTGCAAGATGTTCCTGATGCAGGAAATGACCACCCGGACGATTGACGCGCGAATCTTCTGGCACGCCGTTGAGATATTTGTTGGTTAGCAAGCCCTGCGCCAGCGGTGTGAAAGCAATGATGCCGGATCCGACTTCATCACTTGCGGCCAGCAGATCTTTTTCAATCCAGCGATTAAACAGATTGTAAGACGGCTGATTGATCAGCAACGGCACCTGACGCTCTTCAAGTAGTTTCGCGATTTCGCGAGTCTTATTGCCGGAATAGGATGATATGCCGACATAAAGCGCTTTGCCCTGACGAACGGCGGATGCCAATGCATCGGCTGTTTCCTCAAGCGGTGTATTCGCGTCAAAGCGGTGTGAATAGAAGATGTCTACATAGTCAACGCCAAGGCGCTTGAGGCTCTGATCAAGGCTTGCAAGCAGCGCTTTGCGTGAGCCGCCGCCCGCGCCATATGGCCCCGGCCACATATCCCAGCCCGCTTTGGTTGAAATGATCAGCTCATCGCGATAGGCCGCAAGCTCATGTTTCAGAATTTGTCCGAAATTGATTTCAGCAGAACCCGCAGGTGGTCCGTAATTATTGGCGAGATCAAAATGAGTGATGCCGAGATCGAACGCCTTAAACAGAATTTCGCGCTGCCGATCGAGCGTCGTTGTATCACCGAAATTGTGCCACAGACCAAGAGAAATAGGAGGTAATTTCAACCCCCTCTTGCCGACACGGCGAAAGGTTGCGGAATCGTATCGGCGAGTATCAGGAATATAGGTCATTGAATTATCCGTCAGAGAAATCGGCTGGATTCGGAAAACAGTGTGTTGAGTATGTTACAATTTATAGAGCGAGCTGAAAGTAGCTATCATTTTAATAGGCAGCTATTTTGGGGTATATTTATGGCGTGATGAGCGGGTCTATTCCGCCGCTATCAGTGCTGCTTGCGGTTCATATGCTGTATCAGCAGGCTTCAGCGAAACATAACCATTTTGTATCTCGAGAACATGGGAATAGACGCTTTCGCCGGTTTCGAGCGTTGGCAGCTTTTCTTCATGCATGATCGAGATGACGATTGCTTTCGAGCAATGTGTTTTGAGCGCGGTGTGGAAGCGCAGTTTTGATGCAGGATCGAGGGCGCCCGTTGCTTCATCGAGAAAGATAACCGACGGCTTGTGCAGCAAGAGGCGCGCCAGCATGATTTTCTGCTTCTGGCCACCTGAAAGCACCATGTCCCATGCTGAGCCGTCAGCATTCTCGTCATTCATCCGTAGAATAAACTCGCCAAGTCCTGCCTCATGCAAGACGGAAGCGACCCTAAGATCATTGAACTCGCTCTCAGCTTCAGGAAGGCAGATGAGCTGCTTTAATGACACGTTCGGAAATTTGGCTTCCTGTGGCGTGTAAATGGTTTTCTGACACTCAGGATAGATAATTTCACCAGCCCCGTAAGCCCAGAGACCATTTAGCGCTTTGATGAAAGATGTTTTGCCGGAACCGGATTCACCACGCATATAGACCCAGTCGCCCGCCCGGATATTGATCACGCCAGAGCGCAGAAACGGTGTTTCCGTGTCCGGGCCTTGCATGAGGGCAAGATTGCGCACTGAAAGACCAAAACGCTGGTGCTGTGTTGCAAAGCTAAAGCGATTGACGCCGGACCGGGCATAGAATGCGCCCGGTTCCTGAACAGCTTCTATTGACTGTGCCAGCCCCATGACACGACCCGCATTCGCACGCAGATTTGCGATTGCAGGCATAACCTGAATAAACCATGAGCAATCATTGATCATGGCGGCGACCAGTTCAGCGCCTGTCACGTAATTGCGGAAACTGACAGCACCGCTCATATAGGGCACGATGCCCGGTATATAGGCGATGATACGGTTGGACAGGAAGCCATAGGCTTGCGAGAATGCGAGATAGGCGGCATCGAAGCGGTTAAGGCGGTTCCATGTTCCGTCGACATCTTTGTAAAGGCGTCTATTGACCGAACGTTGAACCCTTTCGCCGTCTGATGCAGAAATCTGGAAACTGCGGCGTAGAAGCGTTGTCCATTCGCCACGATAAGAGCCTTCCGCTTTTTGCATGCCGAGATTGAGCTGTTCCAGCTTGCGACCAATCTTAATCGCAATGAACGTGCCGATAGGCACATAGAGAACAATCGCAGCGAACGCCAAAACAGCTCCGCCATAAGAGCCGAGAAACTCAAGGCCGCTGACTTCGGTTGAGATTTCGAGCAGTTTCTGGCCGATAAAGAATGCTGAGAGCACAACACCGACAATGCCCATAACAAGGCCGATGGCACCACCCGTCATGCCCTTGATGGATTCCTGCAAGCGCTGGTCTACATTGTCGGGAAGGTTCGAACCTTTGCCTTGCTGGAGATGAAAATGCGTGTGGTTTCGATCAAGCATTGCGTCAGAAAAGCTGTCATTGAGCCACTTACGCCATTTGCGATGCAAGGTGGTGGACAGAAGATGCCGGAAGCCAACAAGGATCACATCCTTGCCCAGCATAAGCAGTATCAACACGCCAGCATTGAGCGCGATGGCCATTAAAGGATTCTGAACCGGCGCGCTTTTTACGTTGACGATGGAATTCATCAGATGGCCGGAGGCCTCTGCCACCCAAACTGTCGTCTTACTGATAAAGGCAGTGAATATGAAAATCGCAGCAGTCAGAGCCCAGGCTTCTTTCCAGCGATCCGACACCCAATAGGCGCGCATCAGACCCCAGAATGACATCATTTGAGACATGGCAGTGCGATGCCCTGTGTTCAGGGATTGCTGTTGTGTCTGCCGGAATGCCTTCAATTCGTAACCACCTTGCCGATAACGCTATGTAACAGATTGCAACAAACTGTGGTTAACGAAGTGTTAATAGTCAACGCAATCTGCGATCACGTTTCGGTGGTAAAACTGAAACATTTTTTAAACCGTTGAATTGTTTTAGCGAATTGGAACGGCGTAGTTGTGGTTATTGAACGATCTCATGCTGTTGTGGCCCCAAAAGCACGATAATCGGTTCAACAATCCTCGCAAAAACGGTGGGCGCTAACGGATTCGTTTTTAAACAGCCCATTCCACATCGGTGGTAAAGGCAATGGTCAGCCAGCGATCCGGGCCTTCACCGCCGAGCGCGTTGCCGATCTCATCACGCAGAGCATCCCATTCCTCAAGCTTCCTTGCGGGCTGGTCACGAGGCACGATGAAATAGAGTTCCATTTGCTTGCCTCGGCCCACTTTTGCGACATAGGCGCGATAGGATTTAAAGCCGTGCCGTTCCACCACTTGCCGCGCCACGGTGTCGACGTGTTCTTTCAGGTCTAACGGCGTCACGAGCAGCATATCGGCCAATGCCTGTTTGATCGTTCCGATTGGCATCGGGATAATCACAATACAAACCAGCGCGAGAACCGCCGGATCGATATAAGGTGTTATCCAGTCAAGATGAGTGCCCTGAATGGCATAGCCCAGCGTGAAGGCGATAAGGAGTGCTGCAGTAATGCCGCCGGACATGATCCATGCCTTGGCGTCCAGAGCGATGAAATCTGACTTAAGTTTACGGTTGGCTCGCGTCTCTAACCAAGCCATACCAAGGCAGGCGATCAGTGCAACCACTGCATAAAAAATCGCATAGCTGAATTCGAGATCGCGCCCGCCATCCATCAAACTGCCAATCGCATTGATTAGCGCGTAGATCGCCACGCCGGTTAGCATAATACCGTTGAGGCCGAGGACCATTGGCTCCAGATGCCAGAAACCCATGGTGAATCGATCACGCAATTTACCGCTTGGCGGTTCAGCAAGCGCAGACAAGGTAATTAGTCGAGCAACCATAAGCGCAAGTCCGCTCATCGCTGCATCGGCCAGCATATAAACACCGTCAAAAACAATTGAAAATGATCCTGACAAAAGGCCAAAGGTGACGCCAAAACCGGCAATAAAAATTGTAACCGCTATGGATGTTTTTAAAATAGATTGTTCACTATGCAATTTTTACTCCAAATTGATTTGAAATAACGGCAATCAATAGGGTGAATGGCTCACGCGTGCCGATATTCAACTCCAATTTATATGAATATTATTGAAGAGGCAATTTCGGGTTTGTTTTATTCGATCTCTCTATAGCGTTCTTAAATGTGGACGAACCAAGCAGTCGCCAGACATTGCGTTCGATAGTCGCTATAAATCTGTGCGACTCGGCTGATCGCGCATGCACGAGACTTCTCTGGCATTATCCCTGCTATTCACAGCCAAGCCTAAATTTTGCCAAGATTAAATATTTTTGATCCGTCTATCCGTTGACGAGTTTTTAACTTCAGATACTATATCTTGTGTTCAAGGTTCTTACGATTCGTGAGGATCAAAAGCGAAGATGGGAATACGGTGCACTATATCCATGATGGATGTGGCTAAGCCGTAGCTGCCCCCGCAACTGTAAGCGGTTAGCCGATGTCCAAATGCCACTGGGTGAAGCCGGGAAGGTGGGCAAAGGCGTTAAGTCGTGAGCCAGGAGACCTGCCTTGAACAAGAATGTCAACGGGCGGGGTGTCGGTTGGTGCGTGATAGAATGTTGGCAAAGTTTTGCCACGTCTTTTGCCGCCCTGGATATCCCCTCAAAAGCTTCGGGGTGAAAAGCATGTCGATTGATTTAGAGCCGAATAGTTCCGGTCCGCCCGGTACGGGCTAGTTTACAGGACACGCGCTCTCAAAGAGCGTTTTGCCTCTCAGTTTTGTGTTTGTCACACGCATTTCGCAATGCGTGGATGTTTTTTTGCGTGTTCATTCCAGTAAAGCGCAGTCAGTAAAATCTCAGTTTTTAACCATGATCCGGTGCAATGCGGCTTCGGATTGTTGCTGAAAAACCCTTATCCCCAATGAGGAAAAAATGAACGTCACCGTCTATAGCAAGCCAGCCTGCGTCCAGTGCACCGCCACCACCCGCGCACTTGATCGTCAGGGCATTGAATATGCAGTCATCGACATTTCTGCAGACAGCGATGCATATGATCTGGTTCAGGGTCTTGGCTATCGTCAGGTGCCGGTTGTTGTTGCTGGTGAATCCCACTGGGCTGGTTTCCGTCCGGATATGATCAGCTCGCTCGCTTAAGCCCAATCTCTGTCAGGGTTTGCTATGGGCCAGATCGTCTATTTTTCCAGCCGTTCCGAGAACACGCATCGCTTTGTGATGCGTCTTGGGATGCGCTCAAAGCGCATTCCGCTGGAAAGCCATGAAGACGATGCTGGTCTGTTGCGGGTGAACGAGCCTTATGTGCTTGTGACCCCAACCTATGGCGGCGGAGGCGCGAAAGGCGCTGTTCCCAAGCCGGTCATCCGCTTTCTCAATGATGCAGATAACCGATCCCTCATTCGCGGTGTTATTGCCGCCGGGAACAGCAATTTCGGCGAAGGCTTTGGCCTTGCAGGCAAAATAATTTCGGAAAAATGTCAGGTTCCCTACCTCTATCGCTTTGAGCTTTTGGGAACAGATGAAGACATTGGCAATGTTAAAGACGGGATGGAACGATTTTGGACACGGCAGACACAACCCTGACCCGTGAGCGCGAGACGGTCGCCGCTTCGGAAAAGCAAGAGTCATCCCCAGCATCGGGTGTTGCATCGGGCAGTAAGCCGCGAGAGCTGACGGAAACGTCGCTGGATTATCATGCGCTGAATGCCATGCTGAACCTCTATGACGATGACGGCAAAATTCAGCTGTATCGTGACCGGCAGGCAGCACAGCAATACTTTCTTCAGCACGTCAATCAGAACACGGTGTTCTTTCACAATCTGCGTGAAAAGCTCGGTTATCTGGTCGATGAAGGCTATTACGAGAGGGAAGTGCTGGATCAGTATTCCTTCAATTTTGTGCGTGATCTTTTCGATCATGCCTATGACAAGAAATTCCGCTTCCCGACCTTCCTCGGCGCGTTCAAATATTACACTAGCTACACGCTGAAGACGTTTGACGGTAAGCGCTATCTCGAGCGCTACGAAGATCGCGTCTGCATGGTGGCGTTGGCACTTGCCCGCGGCAATGAACAGCATGCGCGCGAAATGGTCGATGAGATTATTTCGGGCCGTTATCAGCCAGCAACGCCGACCTTTCTCAATGCAGGCAAAAAGCAGCGCGGCGAACTCGTCTCGTGCTTTCTTCTGCGCGTTGAAGACAACATGGAATCGATTGGTCGCTCGATTAATTCCGCACTCCAGCTCTCAAAGCGCGGCGGCGGTGTGGCACTGAGCCTGACCAATATTCGTGAATCCGGCGCTCCAATTAAGCAGATCCAGAACCAGTCTTCCGGCATTATTCCGGTGATGAAGCTTTTGGAGGATTCATTCTCTTACGCCAATCAGCTTGGTGCGCGTCAGGGCGCGGGCGCGGTTTATCTGCATGCTCATCATCCTGATATTATGCGCTTCCTTGATACCAAGCGTGAGAATGCGGATGAAAAAATCCGCATCAAGACGCTGTCGCTTGGCGTTGTAATCCCGGACATTACGTTTGAACTCGCCAAAAACGACGAGGATATGTATCTCTTCTCGCCTTATGACGTTGAGCGCGTTTATGGCGTGCCGATGACCGAGATTTCGATCACTGAAAAATACCGTGAAATGGTTGATGACGGCCGTATCCGCAAGAAGAAGATCAACGCGCGTGATTTCTTCCAGGTGCTGGCGGAAATTCAGTTTGAGTCCGGCTATCCTTACATCATGTTCGAAGACACGGTGAACCGCGCCAATCCGATTGATGGCCGCATCACCATGAGCAATCTCTGCTCGGAAATTCTTCAGGTCAGCGAAGCCAGCATCTTCAATGATGATTTGTCTTATGAGCATCTTGGCAAGGATATTTCCTGCAACCTCGGCTCGCTCAACATCGCAGCGGCCATGGACAGCCCGGATTTCCGCAAGACCATTGAAACCTCGATCCGTGCACTGACGGCCGTTGCAGATATGAGCCATATCGGATCGGTGCCTTCGATTGCCCGTGGCAATGACGAAAGCCATGCGATTGGCCTCGGCCAGATGAACCTGCACGGCTATCTCGCTCGCGAACGCATTTTCTATGGTTCGGAAGAGGGCGTCGATTTCACCAATATCTATTTCTACACGGTGGCCTATCACGCTGTCCGCGCTTCCAATCGTATTGCGGTAGAGCAAGGCAGCTCGTTCAAGGGCTTTGAGAAATCGAAATATGCGACGGGTGAATATTTCGACAAATATACCGATCAGGTTTGGGAGCCAGCGACCGACAAGGTGCGTCAGCTCTTTGAAGATGCCGGTATTGCGATCCCGACGCAGGAAGACTGGCAGGAACTGAAAAAGGCCGTCATGGAAGGCGGACTTTATAACCAGAACCTGCAAGCCGTGCCGCCAACAGGATCAATCTCCTACATCAATCACTCGACCTCTTCGATCCATCCGATCGTTTCCAAGATCGAAATTCGTAAAGAAGGCAAGATTGGCCGCGTTTATTATCCGGCTGCCTTCATGACGAATGATAATCTGGAATATTATCAGGATGCCTATGAGATCGGCGCGGAAAAGATCATCGACACCTATGCAGCGGCAACGCAGCATGTCGATCAGGGTCTGTCATTGACGTTGTTCTTCCGTGATACCGCGACGACACGCGATATCAATAAGGCGCAGATTTACGCGTGGAAGAAGGGCATAAAGACGATTTATTACATCCGCCTGCGCCAGATGGCGCTCGAAGGCACGCAGGTTGAAGGCTGCGTTTCCTGCGCCCTTTAGGATCACGGATATTCAGGCTCCGGCGGCCTGTAAATGGCGTTAGAAGTTTTTCCGCATGATCTTATCCGAAAAGTCTGCAACTTTTCGGCGTCATGCGGGAGCCGGTGCTCATGTACTTTATGTACACTGCGCTCCGGTTCTCGACCCCCACCATTTTCGGCACGCCACAGCCAGAATCTCACGCCGATCCCAACCAAGGTAGAGACAAATGAACATGCAGTTCAAAAACAATAATGCGAAAAAGCCGGCGGTTGTGCGGGCCATCAACTGGAACCGCATCGAAGACGATAAAGACCTCGAAGTCTGGAACCGTCTGACTGGCAATTTCTGGCTGCCTGAAAAGGTGCCGCTGTCTAACGATATCCAGTCGTGGGAAACGCTCAAAGCCGAAGAAAAGCAGCTCACCATCCGCGTGTTCACAGGCCTGACGCTTCTGGATACGATCCAGAATGCCGTTGGTGCCGTGACACTTATGGATGACGCCTCCACTCCGCATGAAGAAGCGGTTCTGTCGAACATTTCCTTCATGGAAGCGGTTCATGCGCGGTCTTACTCGTCGATTTTTTCGACGCTGTGCCTGACACCTGATGTGGACGACGCCTATCGCTGGTCGGAAGAAAACGAATTCCTGCAAAGGAAGTCGCAGCTGATCCTTGAGAATTACAACGCTGAAGATCCGCTTAAGAAGAAGATTGCCAGCGTATTTCTGGAAAGCTTCTTGTTCTATTCGGGCTTCTATCTGCCGATGTACTGGTCGAGCCGCGCAAAGCTTACCAATACGGCTGACCTCATCCGCCTGATCATCCGCGATGAAGCTGTTCATGGCTATTATATCGGCTATAAATATCAGCGCGCGCTTGAAACGCTGGATGAAGCCAAAAAGCAGGAGATCAAGGACTTTGCCTTCGATCTGTTGCTTGAGCTTTACGACAATGAAGTGCGTTATACCGAAGCGCTATATGATGGCGTTGGTCTGACCGAAGATGTCAAAAAGTTCCTGCATTATAATGCAAACAAGGCGCTGATGAACCTTGGTTACGAAGCCCTGTTCCCGGCAGAAGCCTGCAAGGTCAACCCGGCAATCCTCTCGGCACTATCGCCAAATGCCGATGAGAACCATGACTTCTTCTCCGGCTCCGGCTCTTCCTATGTGATTGGGAAGGCTGTTGCGACCGAAGACGAAGACTGGGATTTCTAAACAATCCTAAGATATAGACAAAGGCTGCTCAGTTTTTTGGCTAGGGCAGCTTTTTTATGCCCGAATTTCTGTTGCTGTTAATCCAATAATTGCATTCTATTCATTTACTTATGGCTATTATTCCGCTCAAAATCATTTCATATATTCGATATGAGAGAAACCAACGCATTGATAGATGACTTTGCTCATACCGAACTGATTGCAGCGCTTTGCGCGGTCACGGGCGAACAACCGCGCGTTATGACTGTTCGACAAGGGCTGGCATTGCCGTCTGGCCCCTTTGAATCCGAACACAGGTCTTTGCAAGCGGGTTTGCGTGCATGGGTACAAGCTGAAACGGCTCATCCTGTCGGGTATCTCGAGCAGCTTTACACATTCGCCGACCGTGATCGACACAGGCACGGTGAGCGCATAATTTCTATCAGCTATCTTGGACTGGTTCACGAGGGAGACGTGGCATCGGACCGGGCCGGTTGGCGTGGTTGGTATGATTATCTGCCTTGGGAGGATCACCGACAAGGAACGCCAGATATTGTTGGCTCGTTGAGTGAGAAACTTTGCCTATGGGCGCGTCAAACGGTATCAGCTGAATTCACTGCGCAGCGTTTAAGGCGTATCAGCTTTTCTTTTGGCTTAAATGGTGCCCGCTGGAACGAAGATCTGGTGCTTCAGCGTTATGAGCTTTTATATGAAGCAGGACTTGTCAGCGAGGCGGGTGCGAAAAGTGCTGAGAACGGGCTGCATATGTTTGCAGATCATCGGCGTATTCTTGCGACCGCTATCGCGCGACTTCGGGCTAAGATCAAATATCGACCGGTCGTCTTCGAGTTGATGCCCGATAATTTTACACTTTTGCAACTTCAGCGCACAGTCGAAGCTTTAGCAGGATTACGACTTCATAAGCAAAATTTCCGCCGTCTGATAGAACAACAGGATCTGGTTGAGGAAACGGGCGAAAGCGATAGCGAAACAGGCGGACGTCCGGCAAAGCTTTTCCGTTTCAGGTATTCAATTGTTGAGGAGCGTGCGCTGACTGAACGCCATCTGTCGGGAAGTAAATTGCCGTTGTCGCGGGATTGATTGCTCTAAATCATTTGTTCAAGGCCAGTAGTACATCGCGAACCGCACTCCAATATTCCGAAATCATAAAAATTTTCTATGAATTTGAAAAATAGGTGAGACGTTCGTTAAATCTTACGATACTTCTGTATGTGAGAGATGAAGACATGTGTTTTGAGGAGAGCAGCTCTAATGCTAAGCATCCGTGATGGCAATAACAGGCTCTTTATTGCACTGACTGCCATTATAGGGGCGATAATTGCCATCCTTCTAGGTCAATTGGAACTTGTTCGCCTGTCATATGCTCAATTGAATGATTATCGTGACAATCTTCTCTCTCATGCGGTCACTGTTGCAAGCGATGGTAAGAATACTCTTTCCATCATTAATAACCATGATAGCCAGCTTTGCTCAGATGACGACTTGACAAAAATGCGGCGCGTTGCGTTTGAATCACATTTTTTGAGTGATGTCGGGCGTGTGGAAAACAATCGGCTAATTTGTACTGCGCTATGGGGGCGCCTTTCTCACCCGAAAGCGTTGCCCCAACCTGATAGAATTGTGAATGATGGGCATCAGCTCTGGGTCAATGCAGTCAATATCGGACAACATTCCAGCAGCGTGAATATGATGGCGAAGGGATCTTCCATCATTTTTACATCACCGTTTGCCTTTGAGAATTCTGAGAAAGTACACGACGGTACGAGTGCTTATCTCATCAGCCGTGATGAACGCTATATCTATCGTGCATTTGGTGACGTGAGTAATCTCCAGACCTCCAAACCGCATAAATTGGCTTGGTATGATCTGCGTTCGCAACGGCTTGTTTTCAGTTGTGCTGATGGCTTTGACATATGTGTTATTGCAGGCCTCACTGGGGTGAGCATGTGGCAGCAGCCGATTGGAGTGCTATTGGCTATCGGTGCTTTTGGGGGATTAGCGGGTGGAGGTCTTGGTATCGCAGCAGTGCGTTGGCGGCGCGGACATTCCTCATTGCCGCAACAGATTAAACGATCAATTGCATTGGAGCGTTTTCACGTCGTCTATCAACCGCTTGTACGGCTGCGCGATGAAAAGCTGATTGGTGCCGAGGTGCTGGCACGTTTGTTCGACGATCTTAATAACCCCATTTCTCCAGAGGTATTTATTCCAATTGCTGAAGAGATGGGAATTGTGGGTGATTTAACGCGTCTTGTGATACGCAATGCGCTTAACGAGATGGGAACTCTTCTCAAAAATAACGAAGATTTTTACCTTAGTATCAATGTGTCTGTCGAAGATGTTCTTGATGATCAGCTTCGTGCATACCTTGATGACGAAGTGAAGCGTCATGACGTGCCTGCCAGTCAGATAATATTGGAGATAACTGAGCGCTCGACGGCGCATCATGACCACCTTATTGAGGGAATGGCATCGTTCAATCATTATGGCTATGCGTTTTTCATTGATGATTTTGGGACTGGCTATTCCAATCTCTCCTATTTGGCGAAGCTGCCTATCAGCGGCATCAAAATGGACAGAATGTTCACACAGGCGATTGGAACAGAAGCGGTGAGTGCTGAAATTGTTGAGAATATCTGCAACATTGCACGACGTCTTTCACTCAAACTGGTTGTTGAGGGTATAGAAAAACCTGAGCAGGCAGCCTATGTGCTGACACTTCATCCAGACGCCGTAGGGCAAGGATGGTTATTCGGTTACCCGGTTTCCGGTGATGAATTTCAGCGAGCCTCGTCTTCCAGTTTGCTCAATGCATGAACATAAACTTACATTCTGAGTATGTTCGGTGCAGTTGCACGGCAAATCTAGTATGGCGAACCCAAAATTCGTAGCACTTTGAAGCCGTTCTCGGAGCGAATTTCGGGTTCGAAGCTATACTCGTAAACTTTTGAATCGAGTGTGGTTTACGGATTTGAAGTTCCTAAACGTGAATGCAACACAAATGATAGGAACTTCAAATCCACCACACTAGTGTGTGACATTTTGTCAAAAAGTGATTTTTTTTGCTTTGATAGTGCAGAAAATTGTGCGCACAAACGTCTAACGAATGAGAGAGATATTGCGGGCTCAAAAGGTCTGCATTTATGCACGTTAACAGGAATAATTGACATGACTGATGTTGCGACACTTGAGAAATCTGTTGTTCTACCCCGCTCTAAGCGTCTGAAAGCACGAACAACGGGTACTCATGAACGTCTCGACCAAAGCATTATGGCCTGTGATCCGTTCGCAAGCCGCGAGCGCTATTCTCTTTTTGTAAAAACTCAATATCAGTTTCATCGCGATATTGATGCGCTCTACGATGATGCAGCGCTTGATGCATTGCTTCCCGATTTAAACGGGCGTCGCCGCTTTCATCAGGTTGGGCAGGATTTAACTGATCTCGGTTTTGAATTACCAGAAGCTGATGGCTTCCCTGCTTTTGCAGCAGAAGCCGAAATTGATGTACCAACGGCGCTAGGCTGGCTCTATGTTGCTGAAGGTTCTAACCTCGGCGCAGCTTTTCTGCTCAAGGAAGCTTTGAAACTCGGACTTTCGCAAGAGTATGGCGCACGTCATTTGGCAGGAGCACCAGAAGGTCGCGGTCTGCATTGGCGCAGCTTTACTTCCGCTCTTGATGAAATTGATCTCACCAATTCTGAAGAAGAACGTGTTGTCGCTGGTGCGGAAGCTGCTTTTCGCCGTGTTCATGCGTTGGTACGTGAATACTTTCGTGAGGGTAACTGATTTGACCAAGCCTCTACTCACGCCTGACATTCTTTCCGCGTGCAGTTAGTAAGTCCAAATTTATAAAAATACCGCAGTGACTATATATCCTGTTCAATATATTCAGACTTCTGCTTGCTGTGGTCTTTCGAATTGGGCTTAGAACGACTATACTTTTATGTTGTGTGTCCTGAAGGTTCTAAATGATTTTCGGGACGTGCTCTGGAATGGGCGTGGGGCCTTAAAATGAAATACGATAATTAATAAAGATCTTTGCATGCGATTTACCAGACAAGCTGAGCTTTCGATTGAGCTTCTCGTTCTTTGTGCAAGAGCAGTTGGTGGAAATGCTGTGACAACGCGCGAAGCAGCAGAAGCGACGGGCACCACCAAGGACCACGCGGCACAGATCGTCACGGAGTTAATCCATCACGGCTTTCTGGTTGGAACGCGCGGGCGGGGAGGTGGTATTCGCCTCGCTCGTCCAGCGCAGACGATCAACGTAGGCACGGTCTTACGGTTGGTACAGCCGGGTTTTGGAGATCATGAGCAGGCACCAAAGGACGCCAGCGCGAATTCAGCATTCGGGATGCTGCTGCAGGCAGCTATGCGTTCGTTTGTTGCAGCCTTTGATGATTTCACCATAGCTGACCTCAGTATTGAAACCAGTGACGGTAAACTCGCTTGTCTCGGTTGTGATTTACGCAATCTTATTCACCATGGACAGATGCTGTCGGAACTGCGACGCAAAGGTGATTATAAGCAATTGCCGCTGGAGGTTGAATAGTATCGTCGAGCTGTCTTCTTTACGAAGTATAGTGCGTTTCTATAAAAAGGAGAGTGCTTCACACCTCACCGATGTGGCGGACTCGTCATATGAAAACGCGGGAAAATTTCCATATTCAGATAGTCTTCATCGAAGCTTGAAATATGCGTAAGGGCTGGCCTGTTGAGAAACTCAACGACATTGTTGCGGAAGGTCAATAAACCGTCGCTGCGTAATTCACGCAGCATACGATTGATGTGAATAGGGGTTAATCCCAGCGCGTCGCCAAGCTCTGCCTGGGTGAGGGGGCAAAAAAACGTTGCTTCGTCGCCCGTTCCGTTTAATTGCGCGCGATGGCCAAGTTCCAGCAACAGATGCGCCACTCGAACCAGCGCACTGCGCCGTCCAATGCTGATAACATGCTCAACCAGAATAGCACGTTGTCTGGACATCAATTCTATGAATGTCATAGCCAGTCGCGGCGATTTCACCAGGCATTCTGTGAGATGATCAAGAGAGAGCTCAAAGACAGAAAGTTCAGTTACGGAAAGCAATGTGTAATAATTAAATCCAATCCCGGTCCTGAAGCCAAGAAAATCACCTTTCATGGGAAAGTCGAGTATCTGGCGGTCGCCGTCCGCAAGGTCACGGTAGATGCAACCCCATCCTCCCTTAATGATGTGCAGCGAGTTTGCCCAGTCGCCCTGACTGCTGACGACAGTGTGCGGTGGATATGTTTTCACCGATACCGGAAGCGCGCCAAGAATATTGAAATCGCTTTCCTCAAAAACTGCGCCAATCGGCGGTTTTTCCAGGAAATGGCGCAGCGTTTTTGAATCATCAGCATTTACCATCATTGGCATTATCCTGCCACTGCCCAAACAATATTTGGAGACTGATTCTCTTGCACTTCGATTTCATCAGATTTTTGGGGGATGAAGCGCTGCTTTAAGTGTCAGTGAGCGCTCGTATTTTGGCAAGGTAGTAATCTCTACCACTAATTGCGTATATTTCTTATATTTTACTAAACCATATTTCACATAACTGCCTAATCTAGGTTAATGACACTGGTCTAAAATTCAGGCAATCTTCTAATCAATAAAAGCAATAACAAGAATTGATTACAGGGTTATCAATAAATCCTAAAAAAAATCAGCAACCAGGCAGCCGTCATGCTTCATTTATTGCAAATGAAAAGCAATGAATCATGCGTATAAATCGGTTTTGAGGGCGAAAAAATGAACGTTTCTCCGCATTTTAACAGCAGAACAAGTGAAATAAAGAATAATAATCATGTTATGCCGAAAGATGCATCTTTCAAATCGGAGGATTCTTTCGATAGTCTTTTACCATTGCTGGTTATCATCGACAATCGTGCGTTGGATCGTGAATGTCTTGCGCATGGGCTGTCTAATCACAGTATCGAAATGTCGATTGCCACGTTCAGTTCGTTTGAACAATGGCAGCATCAGCGCCGTGGGCGCACCGTGAGCGCGGTCCTTTTCAATATTGGTGGTCAGAAAGTTTCTGATCCTGCGGTCGGCAATTATCTCAACCGTATCGTCAATGATTGCGCACCAGCGCCTGTTATCATCCTCGCGGACAAAGAAGATATTTCGCAGGTTCTCAAAGCGCTCGATTATGGCGTTAAAGGCTACATCCCTACGTCTGTGAACGTGAATGTATGCGTGGAAGCGCTGCGTCTTGCTATGGCTGGTGGAACTTTTGTTCCTGCAAGCAGTGTGCTGGCACTGCGTCATGCTACCGATCCCAATTCGCATAGACTCCAGCCTCTGGGTGGAATGTTTACCCAGCGTCAGGCGGAAGTTGTCAATGCACTGCGTCGCGGTAAGGCAAACAAGATTATCGCTTATGAACTCAAACTCCGCGAAAGCACGGTCAAGGTTCATATTCGCAACATCATGAAGAAGCTCAAAGCGTCGAACCGGACCGAAGTCGCTTGTATTATTAATGAGTTGTTTCCCTCGGAAACGTCCTTTTCCGACATTCAGTAAGACGTCGGCGGGCCGTCGAACATCTCTGCCAAAGAGCGGGGCTGTTTCTGAAAAGGTTTTAAAGGAGACTTTTTGTGATTATCTCCGACGTTTCATCAGGAAACGCGCGGCAGCCTCTGGCTGATCTGCTCGAAACCATTAAGCGAAGAAAGCTGCTGTTGATCGTGCCGGTGGTTGCTGGGACATGCATCGGCTTTGCAGGTTATCTCACAGCGCCGGTCAGCTATGTTTCGGAATCGGTGCTGGTGCTCGATATGCGGCGCGTGCAGGCGCTCCCCAATGAAAGTGCTATAACCCCCTTGCCACAGGACAGTCCGGTTCTGCGTTCAGAACTTGATATCATCAGCTCACGTATGATGGCCCGTAAGGTCATCGACATTTTGCAGGCCGAGAATATCTCTGTTCCGACCGAATTCCGGTCGCGTACAGTTCTGTCATCTGCATCCGATACAGCCGCACAGCAACGCGGTGCTCGTGGGGTGGATGCTGAAGCGCGGGAACGGCAGCGCATCGATCTTTTGCTTTCGCGTCTTCGCGTAAATAATGATGGCCGGTCCTATACGATATTCATTTCTTATCGTGCTTCCGATCCGGTTTATGCGGCAAAAGTCGCCAATGCCTTCGTTACGGCCTATCTTGACCATCAGATCGATGTGCAACAATCGGCAGCACGTCGTGTCAGCGAGTGGCTTGGCGAAAAGCTTGTCAGCCTGCGTAGCAACTTGGAAAACGCCGAGCGTGCTGCCGAAGATTTCAGACAGAAATCGCGCCTTGCAGGTGATCCGGGACAAGTCAGTTTTCAGGCACAGCGGGTTGCGGCTCTGAATACGGAAATAGTCGCTGCAACAGGTGCCGTATCGCTTGCGGAAGCACGATTGCGCACTGCCGAGTCTCTTAAAACCAACAATGAAGCACCTGCGCTTACAGAAGTGCTGGCGTCACCGGCAATTCAGTCGCTAAAAAATGAGCAGGCGCGGGTTGAGCGTCAGCTTGATGAATTGCGATCAAATGGCGCTTTGAAGAGCGCTGAAATTCCGGTTCTTATGGCGGAAAGTGAAGCTCTCAAACAACAGATTACCGCACAGGTTGATGAAATCATCAAAAGCCTCAGCAATGAAATCCAGATTGCTTTGCAACGGCGCATAGGTCTTGAAGCTGCGCTGAAAAGTGCTGAGGCTGAATTGGGTGATGCAAATCAGGCGCAGGTAAGTGCGGTACAGCTTGACCGTGAAGCCAATGCCAGCCGCGCGGTGTATGAAAGCTATCTCACGCGCTACAAGCAACTGATCGAGCAGGACGGCATCGCTGTGCCGGAAGCGCAAATGATTTCGGCCGCAGAACCAGCGACAGCGAAAGCCAGCCCTAATCTTGCAAACTGGCTGTTGCTGGGTTTGGGTTTGGGCGCAATGGTTTCGCTTTTGGGCACTGCCTTGAGAGAAACATTCGACAAAATCCGGCCTGCACAGACGGCATCGTTTACCCTGCCAGGAATTCCGGCTGCAACCTTGTTGCCGCTTTCGCATCAGTTGACAGTGCCGCTGCTTGTCAATCGTGGACTGGACCCGACCAGCGCTTTCGGACGTGCTATAAAATCCGTTCATGATCGTTTGCGTGTGCTGACGCGCGGTCGTGATTCACTTGCACTTTCGGTGGTGTCTCTGACCGAAAATGAAGGCAAAACGCTGCTGATAACGGCGCTCGCGCAACAATTTGCGTCGTCCGGTGTGGCGGTCGCCGTGATTGATGCCACTAACCGGCATTCCAGGTTATCGGAGGCTTTCGGACTGCCCGGAAACGACTATGGTATCGTCTCAACGGATCGGCAGATTTCCGGTGCAACGCTCATTCATGATCATGGTTCGGGTATAGACATCATTACTCCGGGCGACCATCTGCGAGAAGGAGACTGGCTTGCCGAGCTGATTGCGCAATTGCGCTCAGACCATAAGATTATCCTTGTTGATCTGCCCGCGGTCATGGAAGACAAGCGTACCGTTCTTCTGTCACGGGCGACCGACACGACACTTCTGGTCGTACAACCGGATCGAAAAGACCAGCATGCAAATCATGCGTTGATCCAGACGATGGCCTCTATGGGGCGCAAGCCAGCGCTGGCTGTTGTCAACCAGTTTTCCACGTCTTACCGTAGCTGGCTTAATATCGCTCTCGCTTATTGCAGGCCGATGGCGAGACAAACCAGCGCGTTTCTGCGTGCCGCAATGAATCGGCGCAATCGGCCTGTTAACAACACAGAAGATCAGGCTTGAGGGGGCAAAATGTCAGAGAAATCAAAACACTCTCGTTTCATGTCGCATTTCAGGGTGACGATGCTGTCAGGCTTTATTATTCTTGGTGCAAGCCATGGAGTATCGGCGCAAGTGCAGGCTCAGGCTTACCGCATCAGTCCGAACGATATTTTGCAGGTGACGGTTTATGGCCAGCCTTCGTTGACAGGACTTTATCCGGTCGATGTCGATGGCAATATCGGCTATCCGGTGGTTGGCAACATCAATGTCAGCGGTCTGACGACACCGCAGATCAGTGAGAAGATTGCAGGTGCTTTGTCGCAGCATATTCCGGGACTGACCGTGACCGCGGCAATCAATCAATATGCGCCGGTTTTTATTGTTGGCGATGTCAAAGCGCCGGGTAAGTATGAGTTTCGTCCGGGAATGGTCGCGCTGGAACTTATGGCACTGGGCGGAGGTGCGGGCAAAGGTGAGGCGCCTGCGGTGACCGCAGGAATGCAGCTTATCACCGCACAGCAGGAATATGCTGATCTGCAGATGCAGATCACCACGACCAATATTCGCCGCGTTCGTTTGCAGGCAGAGCTGAACGGCACGGAGTTTAAATATGACCTGCCAGATCAACCCGCGGCCAACAAACAGGCCGCCTCCCTGAGTCAGCATATGTTGGAGGGTGAAAAGACGCTGTTCAATGTGCGTCGCAACAATCTTGCAGCCGAACGACAGGCGCTGGAAGCGCAAGTCGCCAGTTACGGGGATGAAATCCAGACGCTTCAGCAAAGCATGAAGCTTCATGATGCTGAAATCCAGTTACTCCAGGAAAATGTTGATTCAAGTAAGTCGCTCGTGGACCGCGGATTGGCTGCAAAATCCAATCTCCGCGATATGGAGCGCGATCTTTCCGCAACCCGCCGCGATGCGTTGGAACTGGGATCGTTTCTGGCGCGCGCAAGACAAAATCAATTGGCAGTTCAGCAGCGTATCGCCAATCTGGAAGAAGTGCGCAAAAGCGAAGCGGCAACGAGTTTGCAGGAGCTGGATCTCAATGTTGCGCGTATGGAGCTTCGCGCCAATGCTCAACTGCAAACGATGGCAGAAATTGCCAAGTCTTCTGGCAATATTTCGTCGTCCGATATGCGCCAGAAACTGGTGTTTACCATCAGCCGCAATGTCAAAGGGACGTTTGAGGATATTGTTGCCAATGAACGTACCGAAATTAAACCCGGGGACATTCTGCGTGTTGAATTGGATATGAGTAGATTAACCGGATCGCCATCATAAACATATGATTCTAATTTGCCTTAACCAAAAGGCGCTTCGATTGCTGAAGCGCCTTTTTTATTATGGAATGTAGAGTTTTAAGCTGCAACGGATCGGGCAATGTCGTTAGCCCAGGCGCGATAAACTTCTGCAATTCCATCCTTGAGGCGAATGTTTGGTTTCCAGCCCAGCGCGCGCATTTTGGATGTGTCGAGAAGCTTGCGTGGCGTGCCGTCCGGCTTACTCAGATCATGTTCCAGCCTGCCTTCAAAGCCAACAACATCGGCAATGGTTAAAGTTAGATCTCTGATTGAAATTTCCTCACCAGAGCCGATATTGACGGGTTGAATACTATCGCTGAAACGCAACAGATGCACACAGGCATCCGCAAGATCATCGACATGCAGAAACTCGCGCAATGGTTTGCCGCTGCCCCAAAGCGTGATGTGGTCTGCGCCTTTGAGTTTGGCCTCATGAATGCGACGCATGAGTGCGGGCAAAACATGCGATGTATCGGGGTCAAAATTATCGTTTGGACCATAAAGATTTGTCGGCATGGCCGTCATGAAGTGATTGCCATATTGGCGCGAACAGGCTTGCGCATATTTCAGCGCTGCAATTTTTGCGATTGCATAGGCTTCGTTAGTTGGTTCCAGCGGCCCTGTCAGGAGCGCTGGCTCATGAAGCGGTTGAGAAGCATCACGCGGATAAATGCAGCTTGATCCAAGCCACAGCAAGCGTTCTGTGTTCGACAGATGCGCCGCACGAATGATATTCATGCCGATGGCCAGATTGTCGTAAAGAAACTCTGCCGGATATTGCGAATTGGCCAGAATGCCTCCAACACGCGCAGCCGCAACCATAATCACATCTGGCTTATGATGGGCGATAAATGCTTCAGTTTCGCTCTGACGTGTCAGATCAAGATCGCGATGCGCGATGGTGATGAGGTCACAATCTTCAGATTGTAGCCGTCTTACAATCGCCGATCCCACCATGCCGGTATGACCTGCAACAAATATTTTTTTGCCGGATAGCGAATAGACAGGGTGAGGTGTTGCATTAGCCATAGAAATCATTGCGTCCGGCCTCCCGCATGATGTTGCGCATATCCCAGTCAACCATTTCGGTAACAAGGTTTTCAAAGCCGGTCGTGTGCTGCCAGCCAAGCCTATTTTTGGCCTTGGAAGCATCGCCCAGAAGGAAATCCACTTCATTGGGGCGGAAATAACGCGGGTCTATCTCAATCAGACACTTGCCCGATTTGCGATCAAGTCCGATTTCATCAACGCCATCGCGGTGCCATTCAATCTGCTTGTCGACAGCTTTGAAAGCATGTTCGACAAATTCGCGCACAGTATGGGTTTCGCCGGTAGCAAGCACATAATCATCGGCCACGTCGTCTTGCAAAATGCGCCACATGCCTTCGACATAATCGCGTGCATGGCCCCAGTCGCGCCGGGCATTCAGATTGCCCAGCCGCAGCTTGTCTTGTAGTCCGCGTTCAATGGCAGCAACCGCCCGCGTGATTTTGCGCGTTACGAATGTCTCGCCGCGCAATGGGCTTTCATGATTGAACAGAATGCCGTTTGAGGCATGAAAATTATAAGCCTGACGATAATTCACCGTGGTCCAGTAAGCGTAAAGTTTTGCGGTCGCATACGGACTTTGGGGCGCAAATGGCGTTTGCTCACTTTGCGCGTGTGGCGAACTGTTGCCAAACAGTTCCGACGTTGAAGCTTGATAGAAGCGGCATTTATCGCCGAGGCCCAGAATGCGCATGGATTCAAGCAGTCGAAGGGTGCCGAGTGCGTCGGTATTGGCCGTATATTCCGGTGTTTCAAAACTTACCTGAACATGGCTTTGCGCGCCGAGATTATAAATCTCGTCGGGGCGGACTTCCTGAATAACCCGGCAAAGATTGGTGGCATCGGTCAAATCGCCAAAGTGCAATTTGAACCTTATGTCCTCTTCATGCGGGTCCTGATAGAGATGGTCGATACGCGCGGTATTGAACGAAGATGATCGTCGTTTGAGCCCGTGCACGCGATAGCCTTTGTTGAGCAGTAGCTCACTGAGATAGGCGCCGTCCTGTCCTGTCACGCCAATGATGAGAGCTGTCTTTTCCTGCAAGGTCTTGCCTCCGACCAGAATTCGATAGCCTCATGATAGCGATTTGGCTGCGCAACATAACGGCTTCAAAACGGTAAGCATCGCGCGTTTCATTCCACTTAGGATGAGCATGAGAACGCGCGTAATATGCGCTGTTTCACCCAAAGAGGTAGGTATCTCGCCCGCTGTCTGTGTTCCCTATGCCATTGGGCTTCTTGCGAGATGGGAGCAGGTACCGCCATGCTGTTGGTAACAAAGCTACGGGGAGCCAAAGATCATGCGTGTTGTTCTTGCAAACCGGTATTTCTATCCCGATCAGTCTGCGACAAGCCGGATGGTGACAAGCCTTGCGCATGAACTTGTGCGCGAAGGTATCGAAACAACGGTTCTTGCCAGCCGCAGCTATCACGAGAAAGGCCGCGAGGCACTGCCTGCGCGTGAGATGATTGACGGCATTGATGTTCACCGCATCTGGACATCGGGCTTTGGTCGCGGAAAGCTTGTTGGACGTGGCATTGATTACGCAACATTCCACCTTTCTGCTGCCGCATGGTTTGCGGCTCATGCGAGAAAAGATGATATTTGTGTCGTCTGCACAGACCCACCTCTGCTTTCGGTTTCTGCCGCTTTGCCCATCCGGTTGCGCCGTGCACGGCTGGTAAACTGGGTTATGGACTTGTTTCCCGAAACAGCCATTGAGCTTGGGCTGATGAAACATCAGGCCGCGTCAGGCAGGCTTGCTGTAGCGTTACGTAACTGGTCGATGCGTCAGGCAGCGCTGACCATTTGCCCTATTGAGCGTATGGCTAGCTTTTTACAGGACAAGGGGATTCCATCGGAAAATCTGACGGTTGTGCATCATTGGGCCGATAAGAATGAAATCTTACCCGTTAGTGCAGAAGAAAACGCGTTGCGCTATGCATGGGGCTTGAGCGATAAATTCGTTATTGGCTATTCGGGGAATTTTGGCCGTGCGCATGAATTTACGACCGTGCTTGATGCGGCAGAGCAGCTTCAGAGCGTTCCCGATATTGTTTTCCTGATGATCGGTGAAGGGCAACAGCGCGGATATGTCGAACGCGAAGTGAAGCGGCGCGGACTAACAAATGTCGTCATGAAGCCTTTTCAGCCGGTGGAGCAGCTTTCTGAAAGCCTCGGCGCGGCCGATGTGCATTTAGTCTCGCTCAAGCCTGAGCTTGAACACTGCATCGTGCCGAGCAAATTCTACGGCGTTCTCGCCGCCGCCCGCCCGACGATTTTCATCGGCGACCCTGATGGCGAGATCGCCAATGTGGTGCGTGATTTTCACTGTGGGCTATCGCTGTGTCCAGGCGAGGTTGAGATGCTGGTAAGTTCGGTAATGTTGCTTAAAAACTCGCAGTTGAACCGCAACACCATGGGCAACAATGCGCGCTATCTGATGGAGACGGCCTATTCAAAAGAAATAGGGGCAGCGGTCTGGCAGTCGGCGGTTGGACGCATCGGTAAGAAAAGCGGGCCTAGTGCTATTCCCGTCCTCGACAGACCATCTCACGTGGGGAAAATGTGATGGTCACAAACAATGTCATGAATGGTTCGTTTGTTGTCAGCCAGTTGGGTGCACGCATGCATTATGCGGTGCCGCGCATCTTTGCCCGCCATCAGAAGCTCGCGCATTTTTATACGGATATTTGTGCGCAGCAGGGATGGCCACGACTGTTGAATGGCCTGCCTTCATTGATGCTACCCGCTTCGGTGCGCAGACTTGTCGGGCGCACGCCACAGGATATTCCGCAAGACAGAATGACGACATTTCCGACCTTTGGCCTGCATTCAGCCGTTCGCAGGCTGTCGCATCAGACGGGGCCAAAATCGACTGCCAATGCGATCTGGGCGGGTGAGACATTTGGAAAACTGGTTGCGGCACGCGGATTTCATGGCGCAAGCGGGGTCTATGCCTTTAGCGGTGAAGCTTATGAACTTTTAAGCGCTGCAAAAAAGCAAGGGCTTTGGACCACTGTCGAGCAGATGATTGCCCCGCGTGGCGTTGTCGATCAGCTGGCCTGCGAAGAGGAAATACTTAATCCCGGCTGGCAGTTATCGGCTGCGGATGATAAAAATGCGGATGCCTTTGCGGCCAGAGAAAAAGCAGAGTGGGCGATTGCTGATGCCGTGATCTGCCCTTCAAATTTTGTGGCGCATCATGTCATTGAAGCCGGTTGTGCCGTCGAAAAAGTGGTCGTCGTACCCTATGGCGTCGATGATCGTTTCAGAATTGGTGAGCGCCACCGCGCGCCGGGTCCGTTGCGCGTTTTGACCGTGGGCGCTGTGGGGTTGCGAAAAGGTTCGCCCTATGTCGGTGAGGTCGCGCGCAAGCTCGCTGGTGATGTGCAGTTTCGTATGGTTGGGGCAATCGATATTCAGCCCGAAGCGCAGGAAAAGCTTGGCAACAGTGTCGAACTGACTGGACCTGTTCCGCGCAGTGAAATGCGGGCGCAATTTGAATGGGCGGATGTGTTTTTGCTGCCCTCTTTGTGCGAGGGTTCAGCCACCGCTTGTTATGAAGCTCTGGCTGCTGGTCTTCCGGTGATTTGCACCGAAAATACCGGCAGTGTCGTGCGTCACGGAATTGACGGCTATATCGTTCCCATCCGCGATGTTGATGAGACAGTTCATATTCTGCGCGAGTTTTCCGGTAGTCCCGGCACACTTGCAAGAATGAGCGAGAATGCGCGCGAAAGAGCGCGTGACTTTACAGTAGAGCGCTATGGCGAACGACTGGTTCAGGCTTTATCGCAATATTCATCAGGGGCTGCTTCATGAAAATTATTCATGTGATTGGGTCTTTTGATCCGGCTAAGGGTGGCCCGCAGGCAGTTGTCGTGCGCCTTGCTGCGGCGCAGGCATCACTCGGGAATGATGTGACGATTGTTAGTTACAGCGACGATGAAGTTAATCACCGAGCGATGAAAGCGACAGCCACCATCCCCGACTTTGATAAGGTCAGGACATTTCTGCTGCCGATGCCAGATTTTCGTGAAAAACTGCTGGGTGGTGGCGCATCGGCGGCAATGGCGCCGCTAATAAGGAATGCAGATTTTGTGCATATTCATGGGGTTTGGGAAACCAACCTGTTGAGAGCGGCCATGCTTTGCCGCCGCCATCATGTCGCTTATTGCATATGTTGTTGCGGGATGCTCGATCAATGGAGCATGCAGCAAAAAGCATGGAAAAAGAAGCTCGCTCTCAAGCTCGGCTTTCGCACAATGTTGAACGGCGCAGCCTTTATTCAAGCGCTCAATCAGGACGAAATTGAACTGATGCGACCGCTGGGGTTGAAACCGCCGTCCATCATTATTCCCAATGGAATATTTTTGAATGAAGTCGAGGGCGATGAAGGCGATAGGGCTGGATTGCCCGATAGACCTTTTGTGCTTTTTCTATCGCGGCTCCACTACAAAAAAGGCCTCGATATTCTGGCAGATGCGTTTCGTAAAATTGCGCCATTGTTTCCTCAAGTTGACCTCGTGGTCGCGGGGCCGGATGGTGGTGCTGAAGCTGGATTTTGGCAAAACATTGCGCAAGCCGGGCTTGAAAGTCGCGTGCATATGGTGGGCGGACTCTATGGCCCTGCGAAAATTGCAGCGCTGAAAAGTGCCGCCTGTTTTTGTCTTCCGAGCCGTCAGGAAGGCTTTAGCGTTGCGATTACCGAAGCGCTGGCTTGCGGTGTGCCGGTGGTTATCACTGATGCTTGTCATTTCCCGGAAGTGGCGCAAGCGGGTGCCGGGGTGGTGGCAACGGTTTCCGCTCAGTCTGTCGCAGCAGGTCTGATCGAAGTCCTTGAAAATCGTGATCGTGCGGCTCAGATGGGCGCTGCCGGAAGTCGTCTTGTGTGTGAGAATTACACCTGGCCGCGCATTGCGTTTCAGACAATCGATGCCTATCAAAATGCGCAGCTGCCAAAAGCTGGAACAGTTTCCGGTCATAAAGGTCTCAAAGTCGTCGCCCCGGCTTAACTGACCGTTCTGCGTCTTGCGCGAACTGCTTTTGCAGGATTACCAGCATAGACCATCCATGGTTCCATATCGCGGAAGCTGACAGCCCGTGCGCCCAAGACCGCGCCTTCACCTATAGTTACGCCCGGTCCGACAAAAGCTTCTGCTGCTACCCATGCGCAAGGGCCGATCACAATCGGCGCGGCAGTCAATGGAAAGTCGTGCTGATCAATATTATGCCCGGCTGTGCAAAGATGTGCGCGTTGCGAAACAATCGCATAGGGCGAAAGCGTTACTGGTGCCACATTGTAACAAAGCGCACCGGGGCCCAGCGACGAATGTGCATCCATGACCAGATTTGCTGGCCACCAGATGCGTGCACTGCCACGCACAATAGCTGTTTTATGGATCGACGCTCCGAATGCCCGCAAGACTGCGCCACGCCAGCGCCAGAGAAATGACGGTGTCCATGCGGCTAGCAAAAGCCACGTCATCTGCCAGCAAAGGCGCTGGATGCGGTGGCTGAGTGTGAAGGTTGCACCACCTTCCATCGGGCGGGAGGATTCTTTGCGACCGCTTATCGTGATGCGGGGATCTGATCGGGATACAGTGGCCATTGATCTTATCCTTTTACATAAATTGCGGAACTGTCGGGCCGCGCTGCAAAGCGGTTGGAAGGCTGACGGAGCGGTTGCGTATGCGGCAAAGCCATAAAACCGGAACGAGGAAAATCGCCATATGAATCCAGACCGGAATAACCCAATCTGTCTGATGGGAAATGGCATGCATTGCTGGCACGATGGACAGCATGTAAACGAGTTGCCCCAGCATTTCGCCCGCCATCGCAGTTTCCCAAAGCCGTCGCATGATCCATGCAAGAAGTAGAAACTTGAAAGCGCCAAAATACCAGAACGATCCAAATGCATCGACCAGCCCGGTTTCTGTGGTGCCGGTCAGCGGATTATAATCACGGCTTGGTTTGGGTGTGTCGAATTGGAGTGCTTCTTTTAATTTTGAGCCGACCAGCTGTGCCGGAACGAAGGTGAAGATCACGCGGTTCCAGTGAAATTTGCCATAATCAAACTCCAGTCGCCGGTCGATTTCATCCAATCGCAACACGGCATTGCGCATTTCAAGGCCGCCACGTTCCAGCGTCTCGTTAAAGTTAGCCGCATAATCGATCTGCATAATGTCATCGAGAACAAAGCCAGAGGCAGCGCGGGTAATCTGACGATAATCGCCCATGCTGGTCATCAAAAATGTTCCGCCAAGAATGCCGATTGCCATAAGAATGCGCGGCACGACCAGACGACGATAAAACCACAAAGGCAGCAAAATCATTAGCACAAGCTGAATAGCTTCGGCGCGTTTTCCAGTAACAAGAATGCGGTCAAGATAGAAGACAAGATCGAAAATGATGATAGCGAGCGCAAGCCACGAGGGGCGGCGTGTGAAGCAAAGAAGGGCGATGGCAAGGCCATAGGGCATGAGTTGCGCAAAGAACAGATAGACCACCGGCATGCCTGTCATCTGCATGCCGATTGAAACATCGCCGGGCAAACGGCTCAGTAGAAAATAGAAAAAAGCGCCAAAGACGGACAGGCCAGCCGCAGCCCACAACAGTCGCCGCTCGCTGAAACTCATACTGAGAAAACCGATTGGACGTTTTGTCATGCGCCAGCCAAGTGCCAGCATCGAGAGCGAAAGAATACCCATGAACATCGTCTTGGCATAAGCGCCTGATGGCAAAAATTGATCGTACATCAAAGCTGGGATCTGCGGCAGCAGAAAGCCGAATGTCATTACGCCTGCCAGAAATGGAAACTGATACATGCGCTCTGCGCGAAACAGCAATCCACCCGCCAGAAACCATGCAACCAGCCCGACAAAAATCCATGTAAGGGAGACGTTCATCGGCTCATTCCCGAGAGTGTGCAGACACTGGATGCATCAGGCGGTGTCGCATCCTTCAGAAGGTTTGATGGGTAGATGCGACCCGAAGCCAGATACCAACCGAGTTTCACATATTCTTTTGCGACAAGCTCAACATCTGCGCGTGTTGTTGGAAAACTCGCTTGCCCCTGATCGTCGCCAATAGGGGCAGAGATAAAATGCATTTGCGGGCAAACTGCGCGAAAACTCGCAATTGCCCGGCGCGAGTGATACCAGTTGGTGACGATTAGCGCCTTTTTCGCCTGAATTTCCCGCATCACAGGCGCTGAATAAAATGCATTCTGCCAGGTGCTCCCCGACTGGCATTCGATGAAAATCGCCGAAGGGTTTACGCCATCGCGGACCATGATCTGCTTGTTGAAAAGACAATCGCCGTCGCCAGTAATCAGGATATAGGGCGAGCGGCCTTCTTTCCAAAGTCGTGCCGCTTGTGCTGCGCGCGGCGGACCATCGCCGCCCGGCACTACGATAACATCCGCCTTGCTGCCGTCGTCGTGTAATGTGAGCACAGGTTCTGAATAGAACATTGCGGCAAGCCCGAATAAGACGGCACAAGGCAGGAAAATCAACAGCATCATACCATACGCCGTTCCGGTTCTGCATTCTCAACGACAAGCCGGATAGGTGTTTCCGAAGCCATACTTGCCTCTTTTCGCTGCTGCTCTTCCATTTTGATGATGATCATGAATTCGTAAGCAGCGAGAAGCCGGCAATAGAGATAGCCGGGCTTTCCATCGAGAAACCCGCGACGCACCACATACATATAAAGGAAGCGCAGAGATGGCCGGAAAGGCATGTGATAGGAGAGCGACTTCAGCGCGCGCCGCCGTTTTTCAGGTGCGCCCGACAGCAAACCGCTCCAGTCGATTTTGCGTTCCAGCAGCCGATTAGAAGAAAGGTCAGCCTCTGCCGATGAATAGCGGTTGTGCTTGTCATACCAGGCCTCAAGGCCTTTGTTGAAACTGTAGTGGATGAAATGCGCCTGCAAGGCACCTTCCGGGCCACCACTTGCGCGTGAATGCACTGAGCGCTCGAACCGCACCCGATCAGGACGTACCAGACGCGTTATCCATGTCGGATAAAGGCTCGCATGTTTGATCCAGCGCCCCATGAACATGTTTTTGTAACGCGCTTTGAAAAACACTTCCGGCCGTGTTGGATCGGAGGCTATCGCCAGCATTTCGTCACGCAGATCAGCAGGCGTTATTTCGTCGGCATCGGGCGTATAGACCCAATCATGTTTGAACTCAATTTCCGTAATGCCAAACATGCGCTGCCGGTCTTCGGTGTCATAGCGACGCTGAAAAACGCGCGCACCAGCGGCTTTTGCGATTTCCACCGTGCGGTCGTCACTGAATGAATCGAGCACGACGATGTCATCGCACCAGTCAAGTGATGCGAGACAGGCAGGCAAATTGACCTCTTCGTTCAAGGTCATGATGAGAACGGAAACACTCATAAACTTGCCTCTGGAAAGGTGACGTTGGTTTTGACAGCTTGGGTGGCATCCACAGCGATGGGCCGCAGAGCTTTGTTGGTGCGAAGCACGAACAAAGTATGGGCTATCGCGGGCAGGATAACCGCTATGAGCATCGACCATGCCGGAATTTCAAAACGGATTGCTGCATAGGCCGTTGCACCGGCAACAAAATTGAGTGTCATGATGGTGAGTGCCGTCTGGCTGTCGGAAAAGCCGTTATCAAGCAGCAGGTGATGCAGATGCTGCCTGTCTGGTGAAAACGGGCTTCTGCGTGCTGCAAGGCGGCGTACAATCAGGCTAAGCGTGTCGATTACCGGCACAATCACAACCCAAATCAAGATGGGAAAAGCCACGGTGGCGCTGATATTGGCAAGGATCAGGATTAGACCGGCAAGCGCTGCGCCTAAAAACGTGCTGCCGCCATCGCCCAGAAAAAGGCTGGCTTTTGCCCGCCAGCGATGGCGCATATTGAAGACGAGAAAGCCGATACAGGCCGCTGATAATGCCAGTGTCTGCACACCGAGACGGTTTTCAGCGATGCTGAAACTTATCACAGCAAGCCAGAAAAAGGCGCTCGCACTTGCCGACCCTGCAAGACCGTCAACGCCGTCACTCATATTGACGGCATTGACGACACCCACCACGAAAGTCAGCGCAAGCAGCAGAAAAACTGGCCCGGTCAGAACTCTCGATCCCATCGTGTCAATCACGCCAGTTGCAAAGCCAAGATGGATTTGTGTGAGGCCCGCAATGCCGATAATCATGAAAGCGGCCAGCAGCTGCATGGCAAGGCGCGGTGCCACGGGCAGGTTAAATCTGTCATCCGCTACGCCTGTTATAAGGATCAGAAGCAGACCAGGTAGCAAAACAACAATATTCGCTGATCCCGCCAATGCCGGTGTCAGAAGTGCTGCGAGTGATAAGGACAGAAAAATCGCGATCCCTCCACAAAGGGGTACGTGACCATCATGTGTCTTACGCGCATTTGGAATGTCGATGAGATGCCATTCGCGTGCAAGCCCGCGAAAACCCAGACAGAACGCAACTGATAATGCAAAAGCCAGAAGCGTGATCCAGATAAGACTGATCATGACTCCTCCCAAGCGCGTGTAAAAATTAAGACTAAGTGAATTTTTACTGGCTCTCGTGCATGCCGACGACTTGGCTATAGAGCGTGCCCCATACTCCTTTCAGGTAAGGGGTAACACCAAGGGTCACATTTCGCGCTCGCGGCAAACGGCTATTCTTACACGGTGAAGTAAAGGCGGATTGCGCTGTGTTTACATAACCCGGGGGGATCAGAGGTTTTGAACACGTTTAGACGAAGCCAAATCAGGCTCCCGAAAAGGGGCAGATCATGAGTGGCAACCGCAGAGGCATTGTCATGGCGGCGCTCGAACAATATGCGGGCCTGCTGTTTAATTTTCTGATGGTGATCGCTGTTTCGCGGTTCTTAGGACCGGCAGAAACGGGTGCCGGTGTTGTGGGATTGAGCATTGGCGCAATCATCTTTTCCTTGCGCGAATTTGCCAGTCCTGAGTTTCTTATCCGCATCGACAAGGTGCAGGATCACGACATCAGAACCTCAATGACATTTCTGATGGGTGTAACATTTGTTCTGTCTGCCGGTCTTTATATGGCGCGGGAATATTTTGCCGTAACCTATCACGATCCGACACTTCTGCTCTTCCTCGACATCACAATCATCGCAGCAATCGTCGAAAGCCTGTCATTGCCTGTCGTGGCATTGTTGCGACGCGAAATGGCATTCGGAACTCTTGCCAAAATTCGCACCGCCGGAACTGGCTTTGGCGCAGCCGTCACCATCGCCATGGCGGGACTGGGTTTTGGCCATATGTGCTTTGCATTCGGTCTGCTTGCTAGTGCCCTGATGACAACAGGCATGGCGATAGCAATTTATCCGCTAGCACGCCTGCTGCGTCCGTCGCTTGCCAGCATCAGTATGGCGTGGCGTTTTGGCATTTATCTTGGCGGCAATGCCGGTTTGAACAAGATTTGCGAAACCTTCCCGCAGTTGATGCTCGGACGCTTCATGCCAATCGCATCGGTCGGTATTTATAACCGGGCTAACACGGTCAGCGGATTGCCGGATCGCATCTTTTTGTCGGCGGTGTTTACAGTGGCCTTTCCGATGCTATCTGCGCATGTGCGCGAAGGTGGTGATATTAGCCGGGCCTATATCCGCGCCTTGTCTTATATTTCGGTGGTCTATTGGCCTGCACAAGCCTTGCTCGCACTGCTTGCCTACCCACTCGTGAATATCATCCTGGGTCCGGGCTGGACCGAGGCCGCGCTGATCGTTTCCATTACCAGTCTTGCAAGCCTGTTCTGGTTTCCGGTTATCCTGACCTATCCGCTTCTCATGGCGCTTGGTGCAAACCGTGAGGCGTTTATTTCCAACCTCATCTCCCGATTGGTTGCAACAGCAATTCTCTGTATTGCAGCGCTGCATGGGTTGTTGGCTGTGGCGTTAAGCCAGTTTATCAGTCTGCCGTTCCAGATGGTGGTCGCCATCATTTACGTCCGCAAACACACAAAATTCTCTTATAGCATCCTTGGAAGTGAGCTTCTTAAAAGTGCACTCGTCACTATATTGGCGCTGTCAGGGCCGCTGGTTATGGTTGCGATGGATGGCTTTAATCTTGATATGCATTGGTCAAAGGCATTGCTCATGGGGCTTGTTGCCATTGCGAGCTGGTTTGCGGCGCTGTTTGTGTCGCGCCATCCATTCACTGAAGAGCTGGTGCCGGTATTGCGGTGGTTGCTTGGAAGGTTCATGAGCCGATTGCCATGGGCAAGGCATGTGTCTGAGCCTGCGGAGTGAAGCGCCCATGAGCAATCAGCCAATAATTGATGTGGTGATTCCCAGCTATAATTATGCTCATTACTTAGCCGGATGTGCCAACAGCGTTTTATCGCAAAGCGCTGTCGCGTTGCGACTGCTGATTATCGACAATGCATCGGAAGACAACAGCGCAGACGTTGCACGTGATCTTGCTGCACGTGATGGTCGGGTCGAATTGTTCCTGCGATCAAGGAATGCCGGACCGCATGCGTCATTTAATGCAGCGATTGACTGGGCGCAGTCTGATTATTTTCTCATTCTTTGTGCGGATGACATGCTGGCACCGGGAGCCTTGGCGCGAGCTGTTAACATGCTGGAGCAATACCCGGATGTGCATCTTGCGCATGGCGGCATTCATAAAATCTCAAAAGACGAGATGCCGCATCAGACATCGGCAGATGGTGGAAAATGGACTATTCGCTCCGGCGCTGATTTTATCAGCCTCGCATGTCGTTATGCTTTCAATCCTGTCGCGGGGCCAACGGCTTTGGTGCGAACGGCTGCACAAAAGCAAGCAGGCTATTATCGCAAGACGCTGCCACATACAGATGATCTTGAAATGTGGTTGCGGCTTGCTTTGCTGGGTGGTGTTGCATCAACGGACAGCGTACAGGCCTATGCGCGGGTTCATTCTGAAAACCAGTCGGCCAAGGTTGAAGGTATCATGCATTGGAATCGCGAGTTTGAAGCGGGTTTTCGCTCGTTTTTTGAACATGAGGGTTTGAATATGCCGCATGCTGACAGGCATTTTGCGGCGGCGCGCAATTGCCTGACAAAGCGTGCGTACTGGTCGGCAATATCCAATCTCATCAGGCAGGAGGAGGGTGCCGCATCACTTATGGGCTTTGCGCTTAAGCGCAAACCATTAATGGCTCTGATACCGCCCATAGATTATCTGTTTCAGCGCAGAAAGCGGATTTTATAGTCTGCTTTTCATGAGTAAATTGATGCGTAGGCTTTCTTCCTGTTCCGCAAGTTTTTGCCGATAATGCTTCACACCTGTCTCAACTGTTTTGACGAGTTCTTCCCTGCGGCTGAACATATTGTCGATCTGGCCAAGCACTGTTTGGGGGTTGAAGTTTTCGATGTGATGGCAGAATTCACCCAAGCCTGTATCATTTAACAGCGCATCGTTTTTTCGGGCATAGCCAAGCGAAAGAGCGGGCCGCCCCATTGCAAGCGCGCAGACTATATTGTGGTATCGGCTGGCCACGACGATATCCGTTTTTGCAATTTGCTGCATGAGATCATGAAGCGATGTTACCGGCTCAAAAATAACATTATGCGCATGCATTGCAGGAATGCGCTGTCGCAGATCATGAATGGCTTCAAGGTCGCCTTTGTCGCCGGTCAGCAGGCGCACCTGACGCCCATCCATTAAAAGTTCACTGGTCAGTTGCGTCATTTTGTTGAGATAATTATCGTAAATCGCCTCGCCGTCGAGCGCGCGCTTTTTCCAGCCCTTATAAGTCATGATACCAAGCCCGACGCGCTGGTCGGCACTGTTACGCAATTCATCTTCCGGGGTGGGGAGAGAGAAAGCGATGTCGGCACTGACAAAATCTTTTGCGATGTTCACATTGAGCGACTTCATGAAGTCGTATGAAACCTGATCGCGATAGGAGCGGTAGGCCGCGATCTTTGATGCTTTTCTAACGAAGAACCGGCTCAAGGGATGTGTGACAGGTCCGGCACCTATGGAAACGAAGGCAAACCGCGCACCGCCAAACCGTGCCGCAACTGACCAGCGCAAAACCGCGAATGGCCAGCCGAACGGATCCTCGTTAAAGTCGTCAAGAATTCCTGTTCCGGGAACCACAATCAGATCGATACCGTTCGCCAGTGCAATTGCACCTAAAAAGCCGCTTAAGCGGCGCGGGAATTGTAACAGGGTCTTGTCGAGCATTCGCAAGAAGGCGTTGTCCGATGATGGCTTGCCCACCGGAACCGCTTCAATTTGAAATTTTTCGCTAATGATGTCCGGTCGGGAGCAGATGCATATAAATTGCGCGCCGGGGCAGTTGCGTTTCAATAGCTGAAGCATCGCTTCCAGTGATCCGTCATTGCCGGTATTGCCGGAGCCAAACTGACCGAAAAGACCTATTCTCATACAAGTGTCTCCAGCTATCTCTAGAAACTAATCCGGTATGAGATTTTGTGAAAACTGGCAGAAGGGTGAACAGCATCCTCTTATGTATGAGGGTATGTACCCCTCATAGCCAAAATGCGCGCTAAGCGAATTTCGCTACACTGATAAGCGGTATATCAAACGCCCCCCGATATGCCGAAACTAGGCTTCGAGGGACGGTTTCCCTCGAAGTCCTGATTTCTGGGCCGAGGGTGATGATGGTGAAATGTGCTTACTTCGTCCGTCCGCATATTGGCGGGACTTACTCGGTATTTACGCGACTAAGCGCGTCACTCAGGCAGTCTGGTGTTGAACTGCGTTGGCTGGCCGCGGGAGCGGCTGGCGAAACGATTAGCTTTCCTTCTGCCGATCAGGGCTTAAGCGAAGCTTTGCGCAAGGGCGATGCGATAGACCGGATGGGTGTTCTTGATGAGGAAACCCGTGCGCGGCGCATGATTGCTTTTCTGCGTGACAACAATTTTAAAGCCGTTTTTGTCAACGTGTTATCCAGCCGCTTTGAAACCAATTTGGTGCGCTATCTGCCCGATGATATTTTGCGGATTATGATCGTTCATAATATCACACCTGGCACTTATGCGGCTGCGCACGAGATCCGCGATCATGTTCATGCAACGGTGGGTGTATCGAAGCGTTGCCGGGACGATCTGGTAAAACACTATGGATTCGATGCGGAGCGGACACTCGTTATCCCGCATGGTCTGAACCGGACCATTCATGTGCAGGATAGTGTTGTGCAAAGCAGTCATTCTGCACCGCTGCGTCTGCTTTATCTTGGTCGCATCGAGGATAATTCAAAGGGCGTGTTCTGGCTGCCCAATATTATGCGAGAGTTGAAATGCGATTATCATCTGACGGTTGCTGGTGATGGTCCTGATCTGAATGAATTACGTCATAGGCTTCAAAGTTTTGGCGACAAGGTCAGCTTCACAAGCTGGGTTGCTCCATCCGATGTGCCGTATCTTGTGAGCCAGCATGACGTCATGCTGATGCCATCCCGGTTTGAGGGGTTTGGCCTCACGCTCATTGAAGCCATGAGCGAGGGTTGCCCGGCGGTCGTATCGAAGATCGCAGGCGTCACAGATTATATCGTGACCAATGGTGAGGATGGTCTGCTTTTCCCTGTTGGAGATTTCAAACAGGCCGCACGCCATATCAATCGTCTTGCTGACAATAGGCAATTACTGGCCGAAATGGCCAAAGCTGCGCGCTTAAAAGTTGCTGTGGCTTTTGATAATGATGTTTCAGGCCTTGCTTATGCCGGGCTTCTGGAAAATCTGGTCAAAAATCCGCCAGCCATCGCAGCACCTCTTCCACTTTCACAATGGAAGATGCCGACAGCACTGCATTCGAGCCTGCGGTCAC
Organism: Brucella sp. 21LCYQ03; assembly: GCF_023554105.1. Taxonomy (GTDB): domain Bacteria; phylum Pseudomonadota; class Alphaproteobacteria; order Rhizobiales; family Rhizobiaceae; genus Brucella. Next base: position 49,539 of record NZ_JAMJWE010000009.1, on the reverse strand, counting down.
GCTTGCCAAAACCTGTCAAAAACTGGCTCAGGCAGATGCGAGAGCGGTTGCGTTCGGTATGGACAGAAAGGAAATGGGCATGAACCTTTTCACATCCCGGTTTCGCAATTCGCAATTGCTCAGAAGCAAGGCGCATGCCCTGATACCGGGCGGGTGCCATACCTATGCCAAGGGCGACGATCAGTACCCGATCTTAGCGCCGGGCTTCATTCAGCGCGGCTCCGGATCGCATGTGTTTGATGTCGATGGCAATCAGTATATCGAATATGGAATGGGCAACCGTGCTGTCGGGCTGGGGCATGCTTATCCGCCGGTGCTTCATGCGGTGCGTGATGCCTTGCAGGATGGCTGCAATTTCACGCGCCCCAGTGCGATTGAAATTGAATGTGCGGAAAGCTTCCTCGAGCTGATTGAGGGCGCTGAAATGGTGAAATTCTGCAAAGACGGATCGGATGCAACCTCTGCCGCCGTGCGGCTGGCGCGCGCCTATACCGGGCGTGATATGATTGCGATCTGCGCAGATCATCCGTTTTTCTCGACCGATGATTGGTTCATCGGGACTACGAAAATGAATTCCGGCATTCCCGCATCGGTGTCCGCACTCACTACAACATTTCGCTATAACGATATAGCCAGTGTGCAGGCTTTGTTTGAAAACTATCCCGGCATGATTGCTGCGCTCATTCTTGAGCCTGCAAAAGCCGATGAACCGCAGGACAACTTCCTGTATGAAGCAAAGCGCATCGCGCATGAAAACGGTGCTTTGTTTATTCTGGACGAGATGATTACCGGCTTTCGCTGGCATATGCGCGGCGCGCAGCGGCTTTATGATATTGAGCCTGATCTTTCCTGTTTTGGTAAAGCGCTTGGCAACGGCTTTGCGATCTCTGCGCTGGCAGGCAAGGCGGAATATATGCAGCTTGGCGGCCTCACTCAGACCGAACATCCGCGTGTTTTTCTGCTTTCCACCACCCATGGCGCGGAAACGCATGCCATGGCCGCAGCCATTGCCACGATGAAGGTTTATCGCGATGAGCCGGTGATCGAACGGCTTTATGAGCAGGGTACGAGGCTTGCAGAGGGCGTAAATGCAGCGATTACAGTTCACGGATTGCAAAATCACGTGCGATTACATGGTCGGCCTTGCTGTCTGTCTTATTCAACCCTTGATGAATGCGGACAGTCATCGCAGGCATTTCGTACATTGTTCCTTCAGGAGACGATCAGGCGCGGGGTTCTGATGCCGTCTCTGGTCGTTAGCTATACGCATAGCGATACGGATATTGCACGCACGGTTGATGCGATTGATGGTGCGCTGGGTATTTATGCGCGTGCGCTGAATGACGGCGTCGATACCTATCTCACAGGGCGCCCGTCGCAGGTTGTCTATCGCCGGTTTAACGAGGCATCGAGCTATCCCCCGGCTATGCGATGAGATTATGGGCAGGCTTTATCTTCGCCATGCTGTTGCTCATGGGTGCCGCGCGCGTTGAGACTGTCTTTCCGATTAAAGTCAGTCACGATCATCGTTTTTTTGAAGATACGCAGGGCCGTCCGTTTTTAATTAATGGTGACACAGCATGGTCGTTGCTTGCGGAATTGAAACGCGATGATGCCAAGCTCTATCTTCAAGATCGCAGCAAAAGTGGTTTTAATGCCATTCTTGTCAACCTGATTGAGCATCAGTTTTCAAGCAACCCGCCTGCCAATGCTTACGGTGATAAGCCTTTTACAAACGAGTCATTTGGCACGCTTAATCCAAACTATTTTGACCATGCCGCATGGGTGATCGAACAGGCACAGAAACAGGGGTTGGTAGTGTTTCTGGCTCCGGCTTATTTGGGCGTGAATGGTGGTGATCAGGGCTGGTTCGCGCAAGCACAAGCCGCTGGCCCGGCAAAAATGAAAGCCTATGGCGAAGCGATTGCACGCCGCTTTGCAAAATTCCCAAATATTGTCTGGGTTCTGGGGGGTGACTTCGATGCGCCTGACCGTGCACTTGTGTCAGAACTGGCCCAAGGCATTGCATCTGTTTCGCCCGATGCGCTTCAAACAGTTCATTCCGGGCGCGATACGAACACAGTTGAAACATGGGGCGATCAAAGCTGGCTCTCTCTCGATACGGTTTATACTTATGACGATGTGCACAAGGCAATTTTAGCCCGCAGCAAGGCGGCCAAAAGACCGGTAATCCTGCTCGAAGGTGCTTATGAATATGAACGTGAGACGACCGCGCGGATGATCCGCCGCAATGCTTATGGAGCCATTTTAGGCGGAGCAGCGGGGCAATTTTTCGGCAACAATCCGATCTGGCATTTTTCGGGGCCGGGGGTGTTTACCTTCGATCAGAACTGGCGCGAGGCTTTGGACAGTCCCGGAGCAAAGTCGATGACTGTGATGAAGGAGTTTTTCGATAAGCTGCCATGGTCGCAATTACAGCCGGATCGCGACAACAACATTGCAATGGCGGAACGTACGTATGCAGCGGCTTTGCCTGATCAAAGTCTCATTGTGGTTTATGGCGATGCAGGAGAGTTTTGCATCAAGACAAGTTCGCTAAACGACAATCAAAAAGCTTTTTGGGTTGATCCGGCTTCCGGTCAGTTTCTGCCCGCCGATAAGCCAAAAGCCGACGGCGATGTGCGCATCTATCAGGCACCGCCAGATGGGAAAAACGTCGCTCAAAGCGACTGGATTTTGTTAGTCGGCAGTTCTGAACAATTGAAGCTCATCCAGAAGGCGTAGTGGCCCAGACTTTTTATATCTCATATCAACGCTTGTCCGAAGCAAACATGCCTTCGGTTAACTCGCCGCTTCCCTTTGCACTCGTTAACCTAAATCAACAAACACGGTGAGGGACCGGCTATGAAGGTACTTGTTACAGGGCATCAGGGCTATATCGGATCGGTGATGGTGCCGACGCTGATCAATGCGGGACATCAGGTTTCGGGGTATGATGTTGGTCTCTATCAGCATTGCCTTTTTGAAGAAGGCGGCTCAGTTTTTAATGTGCCGACAATCCGAAAAGATGTGCGCGATGTGTCGCCGCGTGATCTGGAAGGCTTTGATGCGGTTATTCATCTTGCGGCTCTATCCAATGACCCGCTTGGCAATCTCAATGAAGAACTCACCTATGACATCAATCATCGTGCAAGTGTTGCAATGGCAAAAGCCGCGAAAGCTGCAGGCGTCGGCAGGTTTCTGTTTGCATCCTCATGTAGCAATTATGGCATCAGCGATGTGGATCTGATCGATGAGGCGGGGGAACTTAAACCCGTCACCGCATATGGTCGCTCCAAGGTGCGGGCAGAGCAGGACATACGTGAGCTGGCAGATGCCAGTTTCTGTCCGGTCTATCTCAGACCGGCAACTGCCTATGGTGTTTCACCATTTTTGCGCTTTGATATTGTGCTCAATAATCTCGTGGCATGGGCGGTCACCAAGGGGCTGATTTACCTGAAGTCAGATGGCACGCCATGGCGTCCGATTGTGCATATTCGCGATATTTCGCGCGCGTTTAATGCGGCAATGGAAGCGCCGCGCGAGAAAGTTTTCAATGAAGCTTTCAATGTCGGCTCGACAGAGCATAATTACCGCATCCGCGATATTGCCGCTATCGTTGCCGATAATGTCCCTGATTGCCGAATTGAATATGCGGATGATGCCGGACCGGACACCCGCTCTTATAGGGTGAGTTTTGAAAAACTGGCACGCGTTCTACCGGAAGCAAAACCGCAATGGGATGCGGTTGCGGGTGCGCGTGAATTGCTTGCAGCTTACAGCCGGTCATCGCTGACGCTTGAGGAATTTGAAGGACCACGCTTTCAGCGCATTGCCCATATTCGCAAGTTGATTGCTGAAGGTGCGCTTGATGCCAGCCTGCGCCGTATCGATGAACACGAACAACCACTTCGGGCTTCAGCATAATGGACGGCCAGTCGCGGGTTCAGCATCAGGGCGAAAAGATTTTTGAGCTGGCCTCGCGGCTTTATCCGATTTGCCGCAGTCTCACCGGTGATGGTGTGCGTGAAACGCTTGCCATCATCGGTGAACATCTGCCGTTGAAAATTCATGAGATACCAAGTGGCACACAGCTTTATGACTGGCAGGCCCCGCAAGAGTGGATAATCCGTGAGGCTTATATTGCGGATTCAGCTGGAAATCGCATTGTCGATTTCGCGAAGCATAATCTCCATGTGGTGAATTTCAGCGTTCCGATACGTGCAAAATTATCGCTCGATGCATTGAAAGAGCATATCCATAGCTTACCCGACCAGCCCGATCTTATCCCGTATCGCACATGCTACCATGCCGAGTCGTGGGGTTTCTGCATGACGCATCAGGTACTGATGTCAATGAAAGAAGACACCTATGACGTTGTCATTGATGCAGAGCGCCGGGATGGTTTTCTGACTTTTGGTGAGTTCATTCATCAAGGGGAAACCGACGATGTTTTTCTGCTCTCAGCGCATCTCTGTCATCCCTCGCTTGCAAATGATAATTGTTCTGGTCTAGCGTTGTTGATCGCTCTCGGTGAAGCCTTGATGCAGCGTAAAACGCGTTACACCTATAAGTTCCTATTTGGCCCGGCGACGTTTGGCGCGCTGGCTTGGTTGCAGAAGAATGAGGCGGATCTGCACAGCGTAAAACATGGCCTCGTTTTATCCTGCGTTGGCGATGGTGGTGGTCCCAATTACAAGCGCAGTCGGCGTGGTGTTGCCGAGATTGATCGGATCATGGCTCAGGTTATCGAAGCCTCTCATCTTGCGGGTGCAAAGCTGCATGACTTTTGGCCCTATGGCTATGATGAGCGTCAGTTCTGCTCGCCGGGATTTAATCTGCCGGTAGGTCTGTTTCAGCGCAGCCTTTATGGTGCTTTTCCAGAATACCACACCTCGGCTGACAATCTCGATTTTATCAAACCGGAATATCTGGAGCAGTCTTACAATCTTGTTTTAAGCGCTATCGAGATGGCAGAGCGCAATTGGACACCTTTGAGTACATCACCAAAAGGCGAACCGCAGCTTGGTCGTCGGGGGCTTTACGGTAACACCGGCGGCGATCCTCATGCCGCACAAAAAGCCATGGCCATGTTGTGGGTGCTTAATCTGGCGGATGGGGAGCATTCGCTGCTGGATATGGCGGAGCGTGCTGGTCTGCCGTTTGTGCAGCTCGCGGATGCCGCAGACCGACTGAAAGACGCGGGATTGCTGATTTTAGCCTGATTTAAAGGTGCGGCCAGGCTCGGTCTTTTTCAGACATCACACTCGGCTCGTCTGGCCATGGAATGCCGAGCGCCGGATCGTCATAGCGTAATCCGGTTGCAGAATCTGGCGCATAGGGTTTTGAAATCATATAGCGCAACAGCACATTATCCGTGAGCGTCTGAAAGCCATGAGCGCAGCCCACAGGAATGTAAAGTTGCGTGCCATTGTCGGCTGAAAGTTCCAGTCCGGTCCAGCGCCGATAGGTCGGAGATTCTGGCCGCAGATCAACCAGAACATCCCAGACCATGCCTTGCAGACAAGTGACGAGCTTCGTCTCTGCATGGGGTTCATTTTGATAATGAAGGCCTCGCAAAGTGCCTTTTTCGCGAGAAAATGACAGGCTGTGTTGCGGAAAACTGGTTTCCAGTTGCCGCTCGGCAAATTCAGCCTCGCAATATACGCGCGCGAACCACCCACGATCGTCTTCGAGCCTTTCCGGCTCAATCGACCATGCGCCATCGATGTTGAGTGGTGTAAATCGCATATGCTGCCTCAGCTTTCAGATGCTTGCATTCTGACAGCTTCACGTCTGCGAGATAGCCTTGTTTTTGGCTTTGCTGAATGGCCTTAAGTTGAGAGGCAAGTTCACCCAAAGGCGTAAGAGCCTACCCCACTTCCGACATAGGGAGAAATGAGGGGGAATGTTCATACTCATTCGACGGGTGATGGGTGCGCCCGATCGTATATACGCCTCGCTCCTGATTACAGTCTCGGAAATTTCAAGCTTACTTAGTAGTTTTAACTATCCGGCATTGATCGGAGTTCAGACCCAAATACCCATTAAGGGGCCGGGCATGGCGAGGTATCTCATATGACCATCCAGACGCCGGGCATCACGCGGAGTACAAGCATGGCCAAAGAACAAACAGGCTGTCGTTTGTGCGGAACGCTCCTCAAACACACATTTGTCGATCTGGGCATGTCGCCGCCATGTGAGAGTTTTATCACTGCGGAACAGCTTGATCATATGGAGCCGTATTACCCGCTATATGCCTATGTATGCGATCATTGCTATCTGGTGCAGCTGAAGGAATATTTCAGCCCCGCCGATATTTTTACGGAATATGCCTATTTCTCGTCCTTTGCTACCAGTTGGGTCAATCACGCCAAACTCTATTGCGATGAAATCACTGAAAAGCTTAGCCTGAACAGCGATAGCTTTGTCGTCGAGATTGCCAGCAATGATGGCTATTTGTTGCAGCATTTTTTACCCAAAGGCATACCAATCCTCGGCATCGAGCCTGCTGCTAATGTTGCGCAAGCGGCTGTCGCTAAAGGTGTACCAACGCGGGTGGATTTCTTTGGCTCTGATCTGGCATCGCGTATGGTCAGTGATGGTAAAAAAGCCGATCTGATCATTGGTAACAATGTTCTGGCACAGGTGCCGGATCTCAATGATTTTGTCCGCGGCATGCAGATTTTGTTGAAACCCGAGGGTGTTATTACTCTTGAGTTCCCACACCTGACCAATCTCATCGAACAGAACCAGTTCGACACGATTTATCACGAGCACTTCTCATATTTCTCGCTGCTGACCATTCGTTACATGGCGCATCGCCATCATCTGAAGGTCATTGATGTGGACGAGCTGCCAACGCATGGTGGATCGCTGCGCGTTTATCTGGCGCATAACACCAGCAAGCGAAAAGCCGGACCGCGTGTTGCGGCTCTTTTAAAGCGTGAGCAGGCATTCGGTATCAACGATATTACGACCTATGAACAGTTTGCGGAAAAGACGCGGCGCACCAAGCGCGATCTGTTGTCATTTCTCATTGCGGCAAAAAATTCCGGTAAACGCATTTGCGGATATGGCGCACCCGGCAAGGGCAATACGCTCCTCAACTATTGTGGGATTGGCACCGATTTTCTCGACTTTACGGTGGATCGCAACCCTTACAAACACGGTCGTTTCACGCCCGGTATGCATATACCGATCTATGACACGACGATGATCGATAATTACAAACCCGATTACATTCTGATCCTGCCATGGAACTTCAAAGATGAGATTATTCGTCAGATGCAGCATGTGGTGGAGTGGGGCGGCAAGTTCATCATACCGATCCCGCATGTCACGCTGATTGATCCGGCATTGCTTACGGAGGAGCGCTAGATATGAAAGTCGTTCTGTTCTGCGGTGGTCTTGGTACCAGAATACGCGAATATTCGGAAAATGTTCCAAAGCCGATGATCCCGCTTGGCCATCAGCCGATCCTGCATCACGTCATGGAATATTATTCCGATTACGGACACAATGATTTCGTACTTTGTCTCGGCTATAAGGCCAATGTGGTGAAGGATTTTTTCCTGAGTATAAAACCGCAGACATTCGCCGATTGTGTGGTTTCAGATGGTGGGCGCAATGTGCGTCTGCTTGAAGAAGTGGATCGCGATTGGAGTGTGACGCTGCTTGATACGGGCATCTGGCGCAATATCGGCGAGCGCTTGTGGAGTGCGCGATCCCATGTCGAGGGTGAAGAAATCTTCCTCGCAAATTACAGCGATGGTCTAAGCGATGTTGATCTGGATGAGATGACGGAACGCTTTCGCAAGAGCGGCAAAATTGCTTGCTTTCTGGCGGTCCGTCCACCGCTGACCTATCATCTGGCCGATATTGCTGAAGGTGGTGATGTACGGGCGTTCAGAACGTCGAACACGTCCGATATCTGGATCAATGGCGGCTACTTTCTGTTTCGAAAAGAGATATTTGACCACATGCGCGAGGGTGAGGAACTGGTACTTGAGCCGTTCAGCCGTCTCATCGCCGAAAATCAGTTGATGGCCTATAAATATGAGGGCTTCTGGCGTTCGATGGATACTTTGCGTGACTGGCAAACGCTCGAAGATATGGTTGAGAAGGGTGATATGCCCTGGAAGAAGCATAAGACAGAGCTTCGTGCAGCCAATATTGCGATAGCGCTATGATTGATCTCTGCGCTCTTGCTAGTCTCGGCAGGCCGCTCAATATTTTATGTCTGGGTGCGCATTCGGACGATATTGAGATTGGCTGCGGCGGCACGCTTTTGAACCTGATCGATAGGGGCATTGCTCTGCATATCGATTGGTGTGTTTTGTCGGGCGGAGACGAACGGCGGGCAGAGGCGCAAGCTTCAGCGCAGGATTTTTTGTGTGGTGCTGCAAGTAGCAACATTCATTGTGCGCAATTTGAAGATAGTTATTTCCCAGCACAAGGGCGGGAAATTAAAGAGTGGCTGATCGGGCAGCGCAGCAGGCAGCAGCCGGATATTGTGTTTACGCATAGTTGCCACGATGCGCATCAGGACCACCGCACAATCAACGAGCTCACTTGGAATATCTTTCGCGATCAGTTGATCCTTGAATATGAAATTCCAAAATGGGATGGGGATTTGGGCCGCCCCAATGCTTATGTGGCTCTTCCCGCAAAAGTTCTGGAGAGAAAGATCGAATTGCTGATGCAGCATTTCGGCACCCAGCGTTCTAAAGACTGGTTTGACGAGCAAACGTTTCGTGGGCTTTCGCGGCTGCGCGGCATGGAGTGCCGCGCGCCGGAGGCTTATGCGGAAGGCTTTTACGCTTCCAAAATGAGGATATTATAGAAAAGCTTCGCTAAGCCGCTGCAAGCACATGGCCGAGGCTTCGGTTCCATCGTTCATAAGCTGCTGCCATGCGGCTATCATATTGATTACGTGCGAAGGCCGGACCATTGTAGCGGCGCGCAAAATCGCGCCAGTCTTTTGTCTGTAAAGCTGGTTTCAATCCGGCTTTGTCGATGAAGTTTAGCATCAGCGAGACTTGCCCTGTGACGCCGCTGCGTGCCTCGTTTACCAATTCATCAATGCTGCGATAACCAAGCCATTCCCAATGCGCGCCCATCACCTGACCCAAGCCCCACGAGGTAGATTCAAGTGCGGCCTGACGGTGTATGCTCATGGCACGCTCCAGCAACAGCCAGCGCTCACGTTGCATCTTGGGGTTCCGCACGCGTCCGGCTTCTGGTGAGGCCAGTCCCATCTGACGCGCCTGTTCGCGGATACGGCCCGACAGCCTGCGATCAAAATAATGACCCTCGAAGCGAATTGCCGGTTCTTTTCTCTCCGCGACAGGAAACAGCGCCCGACCGCCGCTTTCCACCTCGGCTACTGCCAGCAAAGCTGCTGGTTCAATGTCTGTATTGCTGGCCATGGAAACAATCGCCGCGAAAGTTTCGGTATCAAACATCTGGATTCTCCTCTGAAGACTACGTTCATCGAAGCCAGATTGTCGCTGCACCTGAGAGGCCGGGGATAAATAACTTGAATTTGTCGCGTTCGAGGACTAGGTCGAAGTAAATTTAAAAGAGATAGAACCTATGAGCAATTTGCCATTTACCGTTGCCGCCCTTTATTGTTTTGCGCCTTTGCCGCAATATGAAAGCCTGCGCGAGCCGCTGGCAACGCTTTGTTGCTCGAACGGGATCAAGGGGACGTTACTGCTTGCAGCAGAGGGTATCAATGGCACGGTTGCAGGCTCTGCTGAAGCAATCGAAAAGCTCGTAAAATACATTACTGCAGTTCCCGGCCTTGCCAATCCGGAACTCAAATATTCCAACGCGACTGAAATGCCGTTCTATCGCATGAAGGTGCGTTTGAAGCGCGAAATCGTCACCATGGGCGTTGATGGTATTGATCCGCTGAAAAGCGTTGGCACTTATATTGCGCCCAAGGATTGGAACGCGCTGATTGCCGATGACAATACAGTCGTTGTCGATACGCGCAATGATTACGAATATGCCATTGGTACATTCGAAGGTGCGCTTGATCCAAATACCAAGACCTTCCGCGAGTTCCCGGAATGGGTGGAGCAGAACCGCGACAAGCTGGAAGGCAAGAAGATTGCCATGTTCTGCACGGGCGGTATCCGCTGTGAGAAGGCAACGGCTTTCGTCAAAGGTCTTGGCTTCGATGACGTGTTTCATCTCAAGGGCGGTATTCTGAAATATCTCGAAGACGTGCCAAAAGAAGAAAGCATGTGGAACGGCGAATGCTTCGTGTTCGATGAACGCGTGGCCATCGGTCATGGGCTGACGGAAAGCGATATCGAGCTTTGCCGAGCCTGCCGCCGTCCAATCACTGGAGAAGACAAGCTTTCGCAGTTCTTTGAGGAGGGCATTTCCTGCGCTGGTTGTTATGACGAACGCACGCCGGAAGATCGCGAACGTTTTGCAGAGCGTGAAAAGCAGGTGAAGCTCGCTAAATTGCGCGGCACAAGCCACAAACATATTGGACGCTAAAATAGGGGGGGCGGTTCTTTTGCCGCATCGTTCCCTTAGGCACTAGCCAAAGCTAATACTCCCCTTTAAGGTGGCCATGTTTTCGGAACGATCTGAATTCGTTACGGAAATTTTGGGCGGCTTTTGCATGGACGCCCGTGTGAAAAGGGTCTGACGGCATCCGGGTCGCGTTTGTCTCCATCATACCCATCATCGCAAGTCGGTGTATCGAATGAAAATTCGAGACCCGAACAAACAGCGCCGGTTTTTGCCGGTGGATGATGGTGTTTGCCCGAAATCCGGGCGCTATGGAGAGGTCGACAATGAAAAAACTTATCGCTGCGTTTCTTATCACGGTCGCAGCCGGTGCTGCATCGGTTGCTCATGCTGCCGAAAAGGTCACAGTTTTTGCCGCAGCCAGCATGAAAGATGTGATCGAAGAAGCTGCCAAGCAGATGAAAGCCAAAGACGGCACGGAAGTTGTTGCTTCTTTTGCTTCGTCGTCGGTTTTGGCCAAGCAGATCGAGCAGGGTGCTCCTGCACAGATTTTCATTTCCGCTGATCTCGACTGGATGGATTATGTCGAAAAAGCCGGAGCAATTGACAAGGCATCGCGCAAGGTGATTGCTGGCAATGCGCTGGTCATCGCAACGCAGAAAGACGACGCTAAAGGTGATGCCAAGGAACTCTTAAGCGCTGGCCGTTTTGCGATGGGCGATCCATCCAATGTTCCAGCTGGTAAATACGGTAAAGCTGCGCTCGAAAAGCTCGACATCTGGAAAGACGTCGAAAAGAACGCCGTTTTCACCGAAAACGTGCGTGTTGCGTTGCAATATGTAAGCCGCGCCGAAGTGAAGGCTGCAATCGTCTATGCATCGGATCGCGCAGCCGCTCCTGATCTGGTCGAAGCTTATCGCTTCCCGGCTTCGAGCCATGCCCCGATCCTTTATCCGGCAGCTCTGATTGCAAAGAACGAAAATGATGCCGCCAAGGCATTCCTTGCGTTCCTTGAAAGCGATGCTGGTCAGGCGATCATCAAGGATAAGGGCTTTGTAGGCGCTGCGGAGGCGGCTCAGTAATGATGGAAGGCAATGTCTGGCAGATTGTTGCTCTGTCGCTCCGGGTTGCCGGGATCGCTATTGTTGTCGCTCTGCCAATTGCCTTTCTTGTTGCGTGGATTCTTGCCCGGTTTAATTTTCCGGGCAAGTCTCTGGTACAGGCTATTGTCACCATGCCGCTGGTTCTGCCGCCGGTGGTGACGGGTTATCTCTTGCTGATCCTGTTTGGATCGCGTGGCGCGCTTGGGGCGCCGTTGCAGGAATGGCTTGGCCTTTCCTTTTCTTTCCGCTGGACTGGTGCAGCTCTTGCTGCAGGCGTCATGGCGTTTCCATTGCTTGTTCGCCCTATTCGCCTTTCGATTGAAGGGCTTGATCGTGGGCTTGAGGAAGCGGCGCGCACGCTGGGCGCCAACAGGTTTATTGCTTTTTTCACGGTGATTTTGCCGCCCTTGCTGCCGGGCATTCTGGCGGGTGCGGTGCTTGGCTTTGCCAAGGCGCTGGGCGAGTTCGGTGCGACCATCACTTTTGTTTCCAACATTCCGGGCGAAACGCAAACCCTTTCGCTTGCGATCTATGCGCTATTGCAGACGCCGACAGGCGACGCCGAAGCTTTCCGTCTGATAGCGATTTCTGCAGCCATTTCCATTGCTGCCGTGGTGTTGTCTGAATGGTTGCAGCGCAGGCTTGCAGGAGAAGCGAAATGAGCGGTCTTGAAGTTTCCGTCGCTGGCCGCAATGGCAAATTCGCGGTTGAAGCAGATTTTGCCGCCCGTTGGGGTGTTACGGCTCTGTTTGGCCATTCGGGCGCTGGCAAAACAACGCTTCTCAAGATGATTGCCGGAACGCTGCGTCCAGAAAGCGGGCGCATCGCAGTCGGTGATTTCACGCTTTTCGATGCTGAAAAGGGTATCAACCTGCCACCTGAAAAGCGCCGTATCGGTTATGTGTTTCAGGAAGCACGGCTGTTTCCGCATATGAGTGTGAAGCGAAACCTCACTTATGCGCGCTGGGCCGGAAAGCGTCAGAACAGCCGCAGCTTTGACGAGGTTGTAGCGCTGCTTGGCATCGATCATCTCTTGGATCGTCGTCCGGCAACTCTTTCGGGCGGCGAACGCCAGCGTGTGGCCATTGGTCGTGCGCTTTTGTCTGATCCGGCACTTTTGTTGCTGGATGAGCCGCTGTCCTCTCTGGATCATGCACGCAGGCAGGAGATTTTGCCCTTTATCGAGCGGCTTCGTGATGAAAGCCATGTGCCGATCGTCTATGTCAGCCACGAAATCGACGAGGTTGCGCGGCTTGCCGATGAAATCGTTCTTCTATCGGGCGGCAAGGTGAAAGCCAGTGGCGAGGCTGCCGAGATTTTCCCGCTGATCGATGGGGAAGGCGAGGGCGCTGGTGTGCTGCTTGAAGGCGCGGTTTCAGCTTATGATGAGCGCTACAAGCTTGCGGAAATTGATCTTGGCGGGACGACATTCCAGCTCAGCGATGCCGGGCTTAAACAGAACATGCATGTGCGCCTTCGGGTTCGCGCACGCGATGTCTCAATCGCGCGCAAGGCACCTGATGCGATCAGTATCCGCAACGTGCTGCCGGTTTCCATTGTGGCGATTGAAGCTGGAGAAGGGCCGAATGCCCATGTTGCGCTGGACTTTCAGGGGCGGCGTCTGGGTGCGCGGTTAACGCGACGGTCGGTCGATGATCTGGGCCTTAAAGTGGGCGAGCATGTTGTGGCGCTTGTCAAAGCTGTCTCCGTGGATCGTGCGGCAATCAGAGAAAAATGAAACTGAGACAATAATCCGGTTTTCGTCATGCATCTTTTATGCTCCTGTCTCTATCAGATGGGAGCATAAAATGATTGATTTGCGAGATTGGACACCACGCCTGAAGCCTGAACGCAAAGTGCTGGAAGGCCGCTATGTGAGGCTTGAACCACTGGATGCCGCCCGGCACGGTGACGAGCTGTTTGCGGCCTCTTCCGTTGAAGATGCGGATCTGCGGTTTACCTGGCTGTTCGAGGTTCCGCCTGCAACGCGCGAAGCCTTTGAGCCGTGGCTCGAAAAGGTGTCAGGAAGCGAAGATCCTTTGTTCTTTGCGGTCATCGACAAGGCCAGCGGCAAGGTCGCTGGTCGTCAGGCGTTGATGCGTATTGATCCGGTTCATGGTGCCATTGAGATCGGGAACATCTATTGGGGACCGCTTATTTCGCGTAAACCGGCTGCCACCGAAGCGCAGTTCCTGTTCATGCAGTATGTTTTCGATGAGCTTGGCTATCGCCGCTATGAGTGGAAGTGCAATGATAACAACGCGCCGTCCAAGCGCGCAGCGGAACGTTTCGGCTTCCAGTTTGAAGGCATTTTCCGCCAACATATGGTGACAAAGGGCAACAACCGCGACACTGCATGGTTTTCGATCATCGACAGCGAATGGCCAGCACTGAAACAAGCTTATCAGGCATGGCTTGCGCCGACAAACTTTGATAGTGACGGTCAGCAGATCAGAAAGTTAGAGGATTTTCGCATTGGCGGCTGAACCGAAGAAGAGCAATCCGGCACTTGCCGCAGCTATTATTTTGATTGGTTTCGGCCTGCTGGCCTATTATCTGCCGACTATTATGATTGCGCTTGGCGAGCGTTCGCATGTTGCTGCGGCCATTTTCGGGATACTCTTCGTACTTAGCTTCTTTGGCATATTCTGGCTGCGTTCGCGCCGCCAGAATAAGGACTAACCCCAGAATAAGGACTAACCTAAGAGTGCAGCACTAAGCAGCAGAGCGCCGGTCAGCGTAATAAACAGTGCTGCGCCTACTTCAATCGCCGCCTTCAGGCGACCGGACATGGCGCTGCTGCCTGCAAAGCGCAATGCCGTGTTTTTGGCGGTTACGGCGAGGGTTGCGAGAAATGCCACGGTCAGAAATGTGCCAAAGGCCATCGCGAAGACCGAGAGCAAGCCACCAACCATCAGACCATTGAGAAGCGCGAAGGTGAGCACGATCAGCGCGCCAGAGCATGGGCGCAGGCCCACAGAGAAAATCGCCGACCATGCCGTCTTCCAGTTGAAATCGTCGCCGAGCGTCGATGGATCGGCAATATGGGCGTTGCCGCAATCGGCACAGATATCACCCTCACCGATGAAGACGTGATCGGCCGCGGCATTGGCAGGCTTGTAGTTGAGCTTGACCGTGTTGGTGGTTCCGAGCGCACGCGTGCTTTGTGAAACGCTGCCCTGCCAGGCTGGACCGCTGGCCATTGCCGTTTGAGGCGCTGCTGCAAACAACGCGCTTGTCGGGGAAGGCTCGGCACTGTCACGCTTCTTGAACAGAAGTGGCAATTTCCGTGCCAGCAACCACAGGCCAAAGAACAGCACCAGCGCGAAACTGGCAATCTCCATATAGCGGGCGGTCTGGTTCATCGAAATGCCGGTGCCACGAAGCAAAAACCATGCGAGTGCAACCACGAAGACAGCCATGATCGCCTGAAGAAGTGACGAGATGAACGACAGGAAAATGCCGCGTCTCAATGCTGTTTCATTGGCGATCATGTAAGACGAAATCACCGCCTTGCCGTGGCCGGGGCCAGCGGCATGGAAGACGCCATAAACGAAGGAAAGGCCGATAAGCACCCATGCCTGCCATGGGTCTTCGCGCATGGCTTTAAGTGCATTGGTCATTGCGAGATAGAATGTGCGCTGCTGTTCATTCATCCAGAGAATGATATGCGCAAAAGGTCCGGTCGGTTTCATGGCGACTTCATTGGCACCGATGCCCAGCGAGGATTGCGCCCAAGCCTGAGCAGCGATCATCACAAGGCTGACTGTGAGAATGAAATGGACCGTTTTCTTCATAAGGCGGATTATCCTTTTTTCTCGCAGTCTATCTCAAGGCGTGTGGCGAAAATCTTCGACATGTCTGTGCCTGCCGGATCATTGAAAAAGGCTTCGGTCAATGTTCCCTGATTTTGCGCAAGCGCTTCATCGGGGTTGGGGCGAATGACCTCAGACTTGCAACCGGCGGGTAGACCTTTGACTACAAGCTCTTTGTCGCTCACATAGTCGATGGCTGTATAAAAGGTCGGATCGTAAACGCCGAAACTGACCTTGTGCCCGGGTTCAAGCTTTAGTGGCTTTTCAGGTTTGCTGGTGAAAACGATCATCAGATGATTGTCGGAAAAGTCTGCGGCAAGATCATTCGGACGTGCCATTTTAACATCCTTGCCATCGGCAAGAACGGTCTGGAAATATTTAAACTCTGCGATAGAGCCGTTGATAACATGGCCGAGGTCGATCAGCTCGTTTTTGTCGAGCTGCAAATCGCCATTCTTGTCAAACTCCATTAGAACCGTTGATGAAAACACGTCATCAAAACGCCAGATATGGGCCAGCTTTTCCACCGTGCCGTCCGGTGCGATCGTCAGCTCCAGCCGAGCATCGGCAAAGACATGCGGGTGCGCTTTCGCGGCCAAAGGCGCAAACACTGTCGTCAGTGTTACGGCAATGCCAAGAGGGCTTTTCAGCCATGAGCGCAAATTCAGCATGTATCGATTCCGTGAAAGCTTATGCAAGGCATAGTCGTGAAGGCGGCAAAAGTGGGACGAGTGCCGCCTTTTATATCCACTTGATTACAGTTTTGTGTTTTCGCGCGCTTCGCGGTCTTTGAACCACTGGGTCAGAAAGTCGACCAGAGCGCGGATTTTGGCTGGCAAATAGCGACGATGCGGATAGACCGCATAGATGCCGCCATCCCTTACGATGAATTCATCGAGGCAGGGAATGAGCCTGCCGCGCTCGATCTCTTCTTCCGCAATAAAAGCTGGAAGTGAGCAAAATCCAAGTCCGGCAATTGCGGCGGTTTTGGTTGCGACTGGACTGTTGACTTCGATTGGGCCATTGACCGTCACGGTCATCATCGAGCCGTCAGTATTGCGGAAATGCCAGTTGTTGCGCGAGCGGGCATTGGTATCGATGATGCAGGGCTTATCGTGCAGATCTTCCGGGCGTTCGGGCTTGCCAACGCGCTCAATCAGTGACGGTGCGCCGCACAACACGGAATGGAACGGTGACAGCCTTTTGGCAATGAGCGAGGAATCCTGCAAACGCGTAATGCGGATTGCAAGGTCGAAGCCTTCTTCCACCATATCAACGAAACGATCATCGAGCCGCACGTCGAGCACGATTTCCGGATGGGCAAGACAGAAATCGATCAGCGATTGCCCGATCACCGCATCGGCAAAGGTACGCGGCGCTGAAAGCTTGATGCGTCCGCGCGCGTCTGAACTTGTTTCGCTGACGGCATCCTGTAGCGCATCGATCTCGCGGATGATCTCGACAGCACGGTGATAATAGGTATGGCCTGCTTCAGTGAGCGAAAACTGGCGCGTCGTGCGGTTGAGCAGGCGCGCACCGAGTTCGTCTTCAAGTTCGCGCACATATTTGGAAAGCAGCGCTTTGGAACGTCCGATTTTTCGCGCCGCAGCCGAAAAACCTTCTGCTTCGACCACGTCGATGAATGCGCGCATACGTGTGAGGGTGTCCATGGTCTAGTCCTGCTTTTCAAGAATGTTTCGGCCAAGCGCAATAAGCGCCCGGTCGCTGCCGCGTGGGCCGATGAATGAGATGCCAAATGGCGCGCCGTGAACCTGTCCCAGTGGAACAGTAATCTGTGGCAGGCCGGATAGCACGGAAAGGCAAAGCAGTCGCAGAGCCTGTTCACGATAGGCTTGCAGGCTCTCGAATGGTTCGTTTGCGAAAGGTGCTCCACCCGGTACGGTTGGCAGTGCCAGAACCGAGTTGTCACCGATGATTGTTTCCAATTCCTGTGTGAAACGCGCACGGCGGATGCGATGCCGGGCTACTGCTTCGTCGGAGATTTCCGAGCCGTAAGCAAAACGGTCCGCGACGCCGGGGCCAAGCTTGCGATCACCGGATGAAATCCACGCACCATGTGTGTTCCATGCTTCCCAGCCCTGTATCTGGCGGAAGGTGAGGTAAAGTTCGTCGATTGTCAGGGTGGTTTGGCTTGCAGCTTTGAGACTTGCAAAATGCGGGCGCACTTTTGCAAACATCGCGCGATAAGTATCCGTCTCTTCCTGCCCAAGCATTAAATGTTCTAACAGGGGCATATAAAGAAGCTGCGAGATGCCGAATTTCTGCTCATCATCGCCGAGCAGAACTTGCCCGACCTTTTCATAAAGCGCGATGTCGCGGGTAAACCAGCCGATTGTATCGAGCGAAGGCGCAAGCGGCATGATGCCTTCAAGCGGAATGCGCCCATGCGTCGTGCGCAGGCCGATCAGCCCGCAAAAGCTGGCAGGCGCACGGATGGAGCCGCCCGTATCTGAACCCAGAGCAATGTCGGCAATTTTTCCCGCAACTGCTGCCGCTGACCCCGAAGATGAACCACCCGTTACGCGGTCGGGCGCTGCGGGATTGATTGGGTAGGGGAAGTGTGAGTTCTGCCCCATCAAAGAGAAGGCCAGTTCATCGGTCTGGGTCTTTCCGATGAAGTTTGCGCCTGCTGAGAGCAGCTTTTCCACCACTGGCGACGACTTCTGAGCCGCAAGTGATTCGGCTAGAATTTGCGGATTTCCGCACCCCGTTTTCATTCCAGCAACATCATAGATGTCTTTAACCGCCAGACGCTCGCCTTTAAGTGGACCGCTTTGCGCTGACAGCAAGGGAATTTCCGGCTTTGCGATGATCGCGTTGAACGGATCGAAGGGCGTCATTGTTCACAACCAGCAATGAAATTCGAGGGGTATGGTAAATTAAAGCCTAAGTTTTCCGGCAGAATGTTTCACTAATATTGAACAATGGCAAGCGTGGCGAGTGCATTGCGGCGCTTAAAAATTATTTTTGCTGCGACGAAGATTTGTCATTGTATGGACACATCTTTGAGATTATATCGCCCTTGCCCAAAGTCGCACGTGCCTGTGGGTGTCCGCCGATCCTCGAATGGTGAGGAATTCGGTACGGTACCTGGACCTAACCGCTCCAGTTGATCTGTTGGCCAACCGCCAGATCAAGGACATCTTGAAGCAACGACGGTGCGGGCCTTTCTAGTGTCTTTCGGTTGTCCAAAAACCGAAATTACTGAAGAGGCACACCTTCATTGCCAGAAGTGCGGATGCGGTTCTCCAATTCCAATCCAAGGCAGACAAAGCGGAGTAACGCGGGTTTAGCGTTGTTCCACCGCCGCATGAGTTTTCGCGTGACCTCAGCATCTCCAAAGGCTGGCCTCACCGTGGATGTGCTTATGCTTACTTTGTCTCTTAGAGAATTTTCGGGTCCATTGTGGGCTTGATCAGATTCCCTAAGTGTTTTTTCGCGCAATCTTTTTTCGGGATTGCGCTCTAGATGCGGCAGATCAAGCCGCGCGGGAGAACGACTATGGCAACGCAGCGTATTATCGACTTTCTTAACACCCGCCGCCCAGATGGCCCTTGCCTCGTCGTCGACACCGATGTCGTGCGCGAAAACTATCAGAATTTTGAAAAGGCGTTGCCTTACTCGCGCATTTTCTATGCTGTGAAGGCAAATCCTGCACCGGAAGTCCTGCGTCTTCTCGCATCGCTTGGCTCGTGCTTCGATACGGCATCGGTTTCCGAAATCGAAATGGCACTGGAAGCAGGCAGCACACCAAGCCGCATTTCTTATGGCAACACCATCAAGAAAGAGCGCGATGTTGCGCGCGCTTTCGAGCTGGGCATTCGCCTCTATGCCGTTGATTGCGTTGAAGAAGTTGAAAAGGTTGCTCGTGCTGCTCCCGGCAGCCGCGTGTTCTGCCGCGTGCTCACCGATGGTGAAGGCGCTGAATGGCCGCTGTCGCGCAAGTTCGGTTGCGTGCCTGCCATGGCCATCGACGTTCTGCGCCATGCAAAGTCGCTCGGCCTCGACTCCTACGGTGTGTCGTTCCACGTCGGCTCGCAGCAGACGGACCTCACCGCATGGGATCGCGCTCTTAGCGATGCTGCATCGGTATTCCGCACGCTTGCTGACGAAGGCATTGTCCTGCGCATGGTCAACATGGGCGGCGGTTTCCCAACCCGCTACCTCAAGGATGTACCGACCGCACAGGCTTACGGCATGGCGATTTTCGATGCGCTGTCGAAGCATTTCGGCAACCGCATTCCAGAAACCATCATTGAACCGGGCCGCGGTATGGTTGGCAATGCAGGTGTGATCAAGACCGAAGTGGTTCTGGTTTCGCGTAAGTCGGACAACGACAATGTTCGTTGGGTCTATCTCGACATCGGCAAATTCGGTGGTCTGGCCGAAACCATGGACGAGGCGATCCGCTATCAGATCGTGACCCCGCGTGATGGTGGCGAAACCGAACTGTGCGTGCTGGCTGGCCCAACCTGCGACAGTGCGGATGTTCTTTACGAAAAGACTCCGTATCCGCTGCCGGTTTCGCTGACCATCGGTGACGAAGTTCTCATCGAAGGCACAGGCGCCTACACCACCACTTATTCGGCGGTGGCGTTCAATGGTTTTGAACCGCTCCGATCATACGTCATCTGATCTTTTAGGTTAAACTTAAAAGATCCTCTCAATCTGCCCAGCGCTGAGGAGCGTCGGGCAGGATGTGCGGCTGCCCATTTTTAGGGTGCGATGTCATGAACGCAAATCTGGAACTCCAGGAAAATACTGTAACCGGCTTTTCGCCGCTCTTTGTCCCTGCCTTCACCGTTGCGGTTGAGGCAGCAGAGCATGTCGCTGCGCGCGAGGCGCTGCTTGATCGCGCGATGGGCGAGGGCCGTCGTCGCAAGTCATCCGAAAAGCTGCGTCGCGGTCGTCTGCCCGCTGAAGGTCTGGCTTTTTCGGCTCTCAGTCATGATGGTCTCCTCGCAGGTACCGTTCGGTTGTGGAATGTCCATGCTGGCCTTGATGCATTCGGCTTCCCGGTTTCGGCGCTGCTGCTTGGTCCGCTGGCGGTTGATCCATCCGCTGCCGGTTGCGGCATCGGTTCCGCTTTGATGCAGCACGCAATCGCTGAGGCAAAGCGCCTTGGTCATGGCGCAGTTCTGCTCGTCGGTGATCCGGAATATTATGCTCGCTTTGGTTTTACGGCTGAAAAGACCGGCGAGCTTGCCATGCCGGGTCCGTTTGAAAAGCGTCGTTTTCTGGCGCTGGAGCTAAAGGCCGGTCATCTTGATGGCGCGCAGGGCATTTTGCGTGCCAGCGGACGTAAAGTCTCGCGTTCTTAATTGATGCGCACCAGCCGTCCGAAATTGCGGACGGCTGTGATGGCCAGACCTGCCAAGAATCCTGCAATCAGCCCGGCAATCACGATCAGCTTGCGCGCCGATCCGGCTGGATCAAGTGGCGGACGCGCTTCGGAAATAACACGAACATTGGTGGTGGTGATGCCTTCCTGTTCGCTCGTTTCGCGTGAGCGCAGCAGGAATGCTTCATAGACTGAACGCAACGTCGTTGCTTCGCGCTCAAGTTCGCGCAGTTTTACACGATCATTGTTGCTGTTGGCCTGCTGCGACTTGAGCTGCGCAAGGCGCGAGCTCAGGTCGCGCTCCTGCTGCACCGAACGCGCGACCTCAACCTGCAACGAAGCGCGGATACGGCGCAGTTCTGCATCAATATCATTAAGCGCAGTCTGCTTCTGCGACTGAAGCTGGATAAATTGCGGATGGCGAGGCCCAAGTTGGGTGGATGCGCCGTTGGCATTCTGGCTTGCCAGTGCATATTGCGCGCGCAAGGCCGTCAGGGTGTTGGAGCGCAGGTCTTCTGGCAAAGTTCCGGAAATAACGCTGCCGGTATTGGCATCGCTCAGCACCTGCACCCGCGCCTGAAGCCGCATGGTTTCGGCACGCTGATTGGTCAACTGATCGTTGAGGCGTGTCAGATCGTTGTCGCTGATGAGCTTACCATCAACATCAACCAGATCGCGCGTGGCCCGAAAATCTGCGGCGGCTTTTTCTGCTGTCTCTACATTGGCGCGCATATCTGCGAGCCGCTTTGAAAGCTCAGCCGCATTGCGGCGTGCCGCATCCGATTGTAGCGAATCAAGTTCTCTCTGGAAAACCGAGCCGATCAGATTGGCAATTTCTGCAGATTTTTCCGAACTGCGGGTTTTGACGGCAACAGAATAGATAAACGTTTTTGGATCACGTCCTATAGTCAGACTGTCATAGAGATTATAGAGAACGCGCGTCTCAAGCGCCTGGCCATCGGCGACTGTCTTGGGCTTCACCATGCTTTTAAGCTGTGCGAAAAACCCTGCTACACCGGTCGGGACGAACGTGCCGTTAAATTCCGGGTCTTTCGTGAGATCAGCCTGATCAATGACTTTGAGCAGAACACTGCTCGAATCAAGTAATCGTGCCTGGCTTTCAGCAATTGCCAGCGAAGCGTCGGTCGGAAGCTGGCCGGGTGTCAGTTCGGTTCCGACAGTTTTGATGTTGCGCGGATCGACCAAAATATCGGTCGAAGCAACATACATCTGCGGAATGGTCAGCGCATAAAGCGTTGCGACAATGCCGCCGAGCAGCGTTGTCGCTATCAGCAACTTTCGGGACCCGCGAACGACTTCGATCGCAACGCGCGGATCGATCAGCGGCTTCCACTCATTGTCTGATGCTGCCTGTCGCTCTGGCAGCTTTTCCTCGACAATACTCACTTCTGGTTCCACAATATCGGCAGCTTCTGTTTTTACTTTTAGAGCATTCTCGCGCTCGGCGATTTTGCGCTCGAGTTCCGCTTTAATAGAAGCCATGCGCGAGCGTAGCTCAGAAACTTCGTGTTCTTCAGTAACCTTTTTTTTCTGTCTATTTCGGAAAAACGCAGTGCGGTCTTCTGGCGTCGCAGGGGGGGTCCATGGCGGAACTATTGACGGCTGCTCGTCTTGACGCGCGTTAGCTTCTTCACGACTTGCCTCAGGCGCGTCGGAGAATGCAAGAAGAGGCTTGTCCTCTCTTCCTTTATTGCGCTTGTCGTCACCGCTCATCGTCAAAGATGTCCGTTCCCCGAAATGGCCTATCTAAGCGCGACTATATATTTTCTGTGCAGAACAAATAGTTAATGTGTGGGTCGATAATTGTATTGGTTCTTATTAATTAAGTTTTTTTTGCTAAGTGTTGGTCCATGGTCGATGTGTACCACTAATTAAGTAAAACGAAATATAGAGACGAGGCCCGCGTGTGATCGCGAAAGCAATCCAGAAGTTAACAGGTAGCCGGGGTGCAGTCGTGCGGGATTATTTCGCGCTGTTTTCCGGCTCTGCTGGGCGACTGGTAGTTTCACTTCTTTACTTCGTAGCTCTGGCTAACACATTACCCACAGGCGACTTCGGTATTTTCGCCACCGCATCGGGTACAGGCGTAGTGTTGTCGCGTCTGGTCTCGCTGGGGTTCAGTTCGCCGCTCTACCGTATCTCGACCGTCAAGCCGCTGCTGCTCGGCACATATACGGCGGGCTATCTCGCTGCTGTCATAATTTCATTGCCGCTTCTCGCCATTTGTTCGTGGCTGGTCTATTTTGTATTCTTTAGTCGCGATATTTCTTTTCTGCCCTTTGCTGTGGTGGTTATTGCGGAAGCGCTTTTATGGCGCTCGACCGAGATGATCATCATCGTCAATAACGGTCTCCGCTGTTTTGGTATTTCGGCACTTCTGGTGATTTTTGGCACAACCACGCGTGCAATTGCCGCTGTGTTGTTCATGTTTCTGGCAGCTCACCACGATGTTATACATTGGGCGTGGTGGTATCTGGCTGCCAATGCTGTTGCACTTGCTGTTGCGCTGCGGTTCTATCCCAAGGTCAAGCTGCGCTTTGAACCCCGAATTTACATGCGGCGCGTATCCGATTCCATCGCCGTGATGGGTGCGGAGCTGCTTTTCTATATCCAGAGCGAACTCGACAAGCTTCTGGTGCTGAGCATTGGCGGGCCGGCGACTGCCGGTATTTACGCAATTATCATGCGTCTTGTGGACCTGACCGCGCTGCCGATCCGCTCTTTCAATATGATGCTGGTTCAGAAGCTTATGCGCACCCCTGATATGCTGGCTTCGCTCCGTATTCGGGCGGGGCTGGAATTTGCGGTTTTTGCAGTGTCTGTTGCAGGCCTAGGCGCAATGGTGATCTTCCTGCAAATTTTCCCAACGGCGCTTGGTGTAAGTGTTGCACCGATTGTCGGCCTCTTGCCGCTGGTGCTGCTGGTGCCGGGCTTCCGCAATCTGATCGAATATCAGACAGAAATTCTCTACGCGCGTGGTCAGTCTGGTCTGCGTACAATAAGCATGGTGCTGATGATGGCAGGCAAAGCACTGTTCGTCTGGCTGCTGCTTGTCAATTACAGCGATAATAATGACTGGATCGCCGGACTGAACTTCGTCTTTGCAGGTATTTATATTCTGTCGCTGGTTTTTACGTATACTAGCCTGCGCTTGCCTGCCAAACGGGTATAAAAGAAGCCCGAAGCAGGGCTTCGGGCTTGGTAGTCTCCGGCATAGTTTTTATGCACCGATGATGCGGCGAATGTCCGCGACCGAAAGGCTGAGGAATGATTGCATCCCTATGGCCACCTGATGCGGCTCCATTTCGGCGATAAACGTGCGGAATTCTTCTTCCGTTGGCGGCGGCGCAAACCACTGCATACGGCAAAGATCATGCGTATCATGAAAATGGCCAGCGCACTCCAGAACATCATCGACATAATGGCCATAGATAAAGCATTCGGAGAAGCGACGGACATCGCCAATCGCTGCAACCCAATGTCGCCCGGTGTGCTTTTCGATGCGCTCGCACATTCCGACGACTGAATCTCTGCGCCATGACACCAGCTGGCCGATATAATCGTTCAGTGCGCTTTTGCCATTTTTAACGCCAAGAAGTTTTCCGGCATTTTCGGCCCAGACTGGATGCTCCGGCCATTCGGGATTGGCAAGCGCGTCGGGTCGGTAAAACAGGCGTAATTTATCGTCCTGCCAAAGTGTGCTGCAATCAAAAGGCTTCACAAAAGCAGTGTCTGAATCGGTATAAAGAAGACCGTCTTCTTCCACCTTGCTGGCCAGCGCAATGCGGCGCAATTGCTGCACATGCCAGCCACGCAATGGCTTGGTTTTGAGCGACAACCACACCCGCCGCCGTCCGAGATAAGTTGGGTCAGGGAAAGCGCGCAACCATGAAGGCAGTAAATCGCGCTCATCAATGACGATGCGGTTTGCACTCTCAATCTGATTGAAAAGGGCTACATCCTTGCTGTCGACAAGAATGTAATGCTTGGTGAAACCAGTGACGAATTTGTCCATGGTTTCGCACAAGAGCTTGCAACGCTCAAAGTCCTGATCCCAACTGGCCGTAACAATCGCTGTCTTCAAGGCTTACCCCCTGAGAGCTTTTCCTTAGCAACGCGCCAGAGGAAGACTGGATTGCCGACGAGGTAACGCTTGGCCAGACGGCGTGGCTCCTGCAGCAGGCGATGCACCCACTCCATCTTGAGCGTGCGAACCCAATGCGGCGCGCGTTGAACACGACCGGTATGCAGGTCGAACAAAGCACCCACAGCGCTCGCAATGGTGCAATGCTCCGCCGTGATGTGCTTGTCGATGAACATTTCCTGCCGGGGAACACCCATGGCGACCAGCAGAATATCCGGATGATATTCTTTAAGCTGGTTAAGAATACCGTCGATGTCTGCTGGCTTAAAATAACCGTCCGAGATCACGCGGAAATCATGCTGTGGGATTTGCTTCTTGAAGAGCTGTGCTGCGTCCGCCGCAACGCCCGGACCACCGCCCAGAAGCGCCACTTTCATCGGGCTTTTGATATGTTGCATCAGGCCAGGAATGAAGTCTGTGCCATTCAGATTGGCCGGGAATTTTTCGCCATAAGCGACTTTGCTTGCGATATCGACACCAATACCATCGGGCAGAATCAAATAATCTTTTAGCGCCGCCATATAGGCTGGGTCTTCATGCGCGATATTGGCATTGTTGGCATTCAGCCAACCCTGCTTGAGGAACTCGCGCTTTTCTATGCGCTTCTCAAAATAAGCGAATGAACTGTCCCAATCGAAACAGACAACTTTGATGCCGAGAATATTTTTATATTCGAGCTTTTCGGGGGAAATAGTCGTCATGTCAGTTTGCTTTTCCTGTCACGTCCTGAAGTGTTTTAAGGCCCCGTACGATTGCGCTGTCCATGCCTGCGATCTGTGCCTGTTTAAAGGCTTTTCCGTCCAGTTTTTGACTATCACCGTCAGTGATTGTTTTGAGTCTCTCAACGACGGCTGCAGCAAAATCGGCTGGCTTATCGGCAATGGTGCAGTTTGCTGGAATATTGCCAATGCCGCGAACCGAATGGGCGGTTGCGACGCTTGGCATTCCGAGTTCAAACGTCTCAATTGACTTTAACTGAACGCCAGTGCCCGCGCGGCTGATCAGCGGCACGAGCTTACAGCTTTCCACAAACTCCGTCGCATCTGGCACTTTGCCTACGAAGTTTACGCCGGGCCATGCTGCAATCAGATCCGCTGGTGTGTTTCCAGCAATTGCAATGGAAATGTCCTTTGGCAGCAGAGGTTTCACCTCACGCAAAAACCATTCAAGGCCAATCCGGTTTGGGTGCCATGTCCATGTGCCGATCAAAGCCAGATCATAATTTGTAGTCGCTGTCTTGGACGTGGCGCCTTTGCCCGGCATAACCAACGGTAGTGTCGCAAATTTTTCTGATGTCAGACCAAGAGCCGGGCCATCATCTTCCGCAAATGTGAAGACAAAGCTCGCTTGTTTGCACAGCCGGTTTTCGAGTTTTTTGAGAATGCGGGCTTCGCGGCCAAATAGTATTTTCTGGATTTTACTCTGGGTATCAGCGGCATTTTCTTCTGCCGAACGATGTTCGACATTATGTGCGATGAATATCGAAGGCTTGTCTTTAAACACATCTTCAAACGCGCCGGGGAGCGTGACGCCATTAAGAACATAGGCATCGAAATCGCCGAGATCGGCAATGGCTTCACGGATTTCGACAGCCGGAACCACACGCAACTTGGCAGAAGACACCGTGAGGCCTGTCAAAAAGGACTTCAGCACCCAGCCGATTTTACGTTTGATACCCGCACCCTCGGTTCGCACTTCGACTTCGCCGAGTACAACGGTGTCTTTGCTTTTGGCCGCTTTATGCCTGGGCCACGTGAAGCCCAAAACGGTTACTTGCGCACCCGCGCGACGAAGGCCATCAATCACGGCTGCGTTTGCAACCTCGTAACCCGTCGAAGCGACCGCATGCGGAACAAGTGATGTTACGAAGACAAGACGAAACGGTTGCAAATTAGCTCCTGATAAAAATTATTAAATGTCTCTTTGTGACAGTCACTACAGACATGCAATGAACTTTTCTTTAAACGTTTATCAATAGTGGAAAGATAAATATAAAAATATTAGTCTCTAAAATAAATCGGAAGTTGAGATGATAGATTTACCGGATCATATTGAAGTAATTGCTAAAACACCCGGCCTTGCTTATGATGAGATTGATATTGTCGTTTCTCTTCCGACATTTAAACGTCCTGAACACCTGATCAGGACTCTCGATACGCTCAATGCCCAGACAACCAATCGCAAATGGGCGGTTGTGGTCATTGAGAATGAGACCGAGAAGAAGGAGGGGGCAACTGTTGCCGCTCCACTTTTCGAGGCTGGCAAATATAACGGCATGTTGATCGGTGAATCGCATCGCGGCAATTGTAATGCTTATAATGCTGGCTGGTTGACCGCGACGAAATATTTCCCGAACTTCAAATATGTTATCGTTATTGATGACGACGAACTGGCCGATCCCGATTGGATCGAAAACATGGTGTCGACAGCTGAGCGTTATGATGTGAGTTTGGTTGGTGGTCCGCAGTTCCCGATCTTTGAGAAGCCAAACTCCGAGCAATGGGCGAAGCATCCTGTCTTCCTGCCGCATTACACCAAGACCGGCCCGGTTCCAATCATCTATTCGTCGGGCAATCTGCTGATCGCGCGCGCGGTTCTTGAGGCACATAGCTATCCATTCATGGATCTGAAGTTCAACTTCACCGGTGGTGGTGATTCCGACTTTCTGTCGCGCTCAATTGCTAAGGGCTTTAAAGTTGCCTGGTGTGCGGAAGGTATCGTTCGTGAAACCATTCCAGAGCGCCGTTTAGAAAATGATTGGATCAGATCACGCGGCTTGCGCAATGGGGTGCTTTCCACGCTTATTGAACAGCGCAAGCGCAAGGATGAGCCTCTCGGTCAGGTGCGTGTATTCCTGAAAAGCCTTGCACTGTTGGCTTATTCGCCAATCAAGGCTGTAAGACGAGGTGTTGCGGCGGGTTTTGCACCCGTGGGTATGTACTTTATCCATATCGGTCTGGGTCGGGTTATGGCGCATTTTGGATATTTGAATGAGCAGTATCGCAACCCGGACAAAAACTGATCCAGTTTTGTCCGAACCGACGCGAATGACGACGCGCCACATAGCGCTCGTCATCGCAACGGCGATTATGTGCATTCTTCTGATTTCGTTTCGTCCGTTTTCGCCTGTCGTTGCAACGGACGGCCAGCAAGCCGGTGATACGATCAATCAGCTTGGATTTGGCATTGTCGGTGCTGTCGCGCTTATTTCTATGGCGATGTTTGCGCAGCCTGGCAAGGTTGTGCGCTTAGTAAGCCTCGGCTGGATACTGATGTTTGCTATTCTTCTGGCCTCAGCCTTTGTTAGCCCTGATCCGTCTACGGCCATTCGCGGGATCATACTGACATTGATTGGTGTTGTAGCAATCATTGCGGTTCTTGCTTTGCCGCAGGATGCAGATAGCTATTCATGGATGCTGCTCACCGTGGCGTCGATTGTTATCGTGGTTTCCTATGCGGGTGTCGTTTTGCTCCCCAATCTTGGAACGCATGGATTTGATGCCACCGAACCGCAGAACTCTTTCCTGTGGCGCGGCGTGTTTACGCATAAGAATATTGCCGGGCCTGTCATGGCTACTTTTGCCTTTGCAGGGATTTACTTGTGGCGGCGCGGCTGGCGCATTAGCGGTGCACTGATTGTGCTATCTGCCCTGTTCTTCGTGGCGCAAACCGGCTCCAAAACCACCGTTGCGCTTGTTCCTTTCGCCATGCTTCTGGTCGTGCTGCCTGGATCGTTGGGCCTGCGCGGGCTGGTACCTTTGATGATTTTCGTCATTCAGGTCGTTTTTGCCTTGTTTACTATCGGAACCGTGCTGTTTGAACCGATGCATCAGCTGATTTTTGATCTATCCGCCGAGCCAACGTTTACGGGACGTACCGCAATCTGGGCTTTTGCGATTGATGCGCTACAACGCAGCCCTTGGGTTGGCTTCGGTTACGAAAGCTTCTGGGGCACCAATCTCGTGAAAGAAGCCGCCAACCCCTATTATCTTGATTGGGATGTGCGCGGCATTGTCCATGCGCATAACGGCTATCTCGATGTCACGCTGTCCATGGGGCTTATAGGCCTCATCTGTGCGATTGTTGTCATCATCGTCATGCCGCTGGTTAATTATATCCGGTGCAGGCCGACACGCGAAAACCTGCTGCTCGCCGATTTTTTTCTGATGTTTGTGTTTTTCGGCACGCTCAATGCAATGCTGGAAAGCTTCTTCTTTCGTCGCATGGACCCGGTCTGGCTCATGCTCATTTTTGCAATCTTTGGCTTGCGCATGACGGCCAAAGTCACCATTCCAAAACGGTCTGTATAATCGGAGTTAGCATGAATATCGCGATCATTGGCACGGGCTTCGTTGCTGACTATTACATGACCACGCTGCGCAATTACCCGCAACTAAAGCTGCTTGGCGCTTTTGATCGCTCGGCAGAACGGCTCAAAGTGTTTGCTGCACACTACAAGGTGCGCGCCTACGAGAGCTTCGAGGCCGCACTTTCCGATAACGATGTGCAGATTGTCCTCAACCTGACAACGCCGGAAAATCATTATGCGATTTCGCGTGCAGCACTTGAGGCTGGCAAGCATGTTTATTCGGAAAAGCCGCTGGCCATGGATTTCAATGATGCCAAGGCGCTGGTTGAGTTTGCAGATTCCAAAGGTCTGACATTGGCAGCCGCACCCGCAAATGGCTTGAGCGATGCACAGAAGCTGGTATCAAGCTCAATGAGCGAGATCGGTACTCCGCGTCTTGTTTATGCCGAAATGGAAGACGGTCCGGTTTTTCGTGATAAATGGGCGACGTGGCGCTCGCAATCTGGTGCTCCATGGCCGGGTCTGCATGAATTTGAGATCGGATGCACACTGGAACATGCGGGTTATGCACTCTCGTGGCTGGTATCGCTGTTCGGCCCTGTTGAAAGCGTTTCGGCATTCTCATCAATCACGTTCCAGAACAAAGGTCCGGGCACCGAGCATCTGCACATGGCACCCGATTTCTCCGTGGGCTGTCTGCGTTTCAAATCCGGCCTTGTGGCGCGCCTCACTTCCGGTCTGGCAATGCCGAAAGATCGCAGCCTGACAATTGTGGCCGATAAGGGTTCGATCACAGTCGATGATCTCTGGGATAACCGTTCGGCAGTCCGGCTTGAATCAACGGAGCGAAAGCGTTCTATCCTATCGCGCGTCTTCGGGCGGCTGGAAGCTAAACTCGGCAAGACATTGCCATGGAAACCAGCTGTTGGCAGCAAGCTTGCCTATCCAAAAGCTGATGCAATAGCTCTTCCGTCATTCCCCTCGCAGATCGATTTCATGCGTGGCGTAGCGGATCAGGCGCGCGCAATTGAAACAGGATCTACGGCGTTCTTCTCCGGTGCTGTGGCTTTGCACATCACCGAAGTTGCCCTTGCACTAAACAATGCTGGAGAAAATGCAGCACCCTATAAGGTTCAGAGCACGTTCTAGGCAGGTTCCTGCGCAAGCACGCTGCTGACGATGTTAGCCACCGCAGCACTGTGTTCAAGTGGCATGATTGGGCATGAAATCTTGTCGCGTTTGAGCGCATCACGCACAGCTTGCGCCTGAAACTGCAAGCCATTGCCAGAAAAAGGATGGTGTTCAACAGTTCTGCCCGGAAGTGGCAGACGGTTGAGCACTTTGCCAATCAATCCGCCCGGACCTTTCGGGCCGAGCGGCGAGTTCAGCATTTTTGCAGAAAATATTGTCAGACGCTGTGCTTTGAGAAACGGTGCGTGGATCAGGATCGCGCCGTCTGTTCCTTCAATCAGCATCTGGTTTTTGCCGTCATGATCAAAACCGCATGAAAGCTGAGCTTCGGCATTTGCATAGCTTAGCGTGATTTCGGTTCGCATATCGACGCCGCTTTTTGCTTTCGTCCAGCGCCCGCTGACGGCATCAGGCAAGCCCAGAAAACTGAGTGCCAGTGATACAGGATAGACACCGAGATCAAATGCAGCGCCACCGCCCAATGCCGGATTAAAAAAGCGGCTTTGCGGGTCTTCTTCACGGAAATAGGAGAGGTCGGCTTCAATGCGTTTTACCGTCCCGATCCGCCCGGCTTTGATATATTCGCGGGTTGCGGCAATGGCCGGAAGAAAACGGCTCCACATCGCTTCCATCGCAAAGACATTATGCGCCTGGCTTGCGCTCGCAATCGCATTGGCCCCATCTGCATCGAGCGTCAGCGGTTTTTCCGTGAGACATGCTTTGCCAGCAGCAATGGCCTGTAGCGTCTGCGGCACATGCATCGCGTTTGGCGTGGCAATATAGACGGCATCGAATTCGGGGCTGCTAAGAAATGCCGCCGCATCATCAAACGCGTGATCTGCGCCAATTTTATTTTGGAACTCTACGGCACTCTCGAGCGAACGCGAGCAAACGGCGGTTATGCGCATTTCGTAGCTTGCTCGAATATCGGCAGCGAAGGCGTGTGCAATTGTGCCTGTTCCCCAGATGCCCCAGCGAAAACTCTTGCCGTCGTATTTGCTCGTCATGGTTTGCCGCCGCCCCTTCGCTATGCCCTTGTCATTTCTGTGTTGTATATCGCATGATATGCGCGATTACGACCGGCTTTGCCTGCCGTCTGCATCTTCATGGGATCAAGGTAAAAATATGAGTGGAATTGTTGTAGCTGTTGCGCGTGACGCCAAGCATCGCTTCTCAAAGCAGCTCGTTTCAGAGATCAGCATTGTGGCGGGAGAGGGTGTCGAGGGTGATGCGCATAAGGGCGTCACGGTTAAGCATCGCTCGCGCGTGAGAGCTGATCCAACGCAGCCCAATCTGCGTCAGGTTCATCTCATTCAGGCCGAGCTTTTTGATGAATTGGCTGGCAAAGGGTTCGACATTTCGCCGGCGGAGCTAGGCGAAAACATCACGACGCGCGGCATTGATCTTCTGGCATTGCCAAAATCTGCGATCCTCAAAATCGGTAATGACGTAGTTCTAGAAATCACTGGGTTGCGCAATCCTTGCTCGCAGATTGAGAAATACGAGAAAGGCCTTTTGAACGCTGTGCTGGATAAAACCGAGGATGGCGAGTTGATACGGAAATCAGGCGTGATGTCGATCGTTCTTGCGGGTGGAAACGTGCAGGCCGGTGACATTATCGAGGTTGAACTACCGCCGTTGCCACATGAGAAACTGGAACGCGTCTGATCATTTAAATCGGTTAGATTTTTAAAAAAAGGCCTATCAAATTTGCGTCATATGCCCTAGATCATCCCAGAATAGGATAAAGACTGGCGCTATATAGTGCGAAAGTCGAAGCTAAGACAGTCCAGTCTGTCGGCTCTCTAATTCTGTATGACAAGCCGGATGGCTGTGTTTCAAAAGGGCAAAAAATGGAAAAAGCAGATATCGGAATGGTCGGCCTCGGCGTTATGGGTTCGAACCTTGCGTTGAACATCGCCGAGAAGGGCTACACAGTAGCCGTTTATGACCGCGACGAGCCCGTGCTGAAAGCATTCATCGAAAAAGCAGGCGCGCTGCGTGACAAGATTATCCCTTGCGCCACTTTTGAAGAACTGGCTGACAATATCCGCAAGCCACGCCCGATCATCTTCCTGATCAAGGCTGGCGCTCCGGTTGATGCCGAAACCACCCGCCTCAAGGCTTATCTTGAGAAGGGCGATATCATGATCGATGCGGGTAATTCCGATTACCGCGACACGATGCGCCGTCTCAAGGCACTTGGACCAAACGATCCAACCTTTGTTGGTATGGGTGTATCGGGTGGTGCAGAAGGCGCACGTCACGGCCCATCAATGATGGTTGGTGGCACAGAAGAAGCCTATGAGCGCATCGCGCCAATCCTGCTGGCTGCTGCTGCAAAGTACAAGGGTGAATCCTGCTGTGCGCTGGTTGGCCCTGATGGCGCAGGCCACTTCGTGAAGACCGTTCACAACGGTATTGAATATGCTGATATGCAGATGATTGCCGAAATCTACGGCATTCTGCGCGACGGTCTTGGCCTTTCGGCGCCTGCAATTGGTGATGTGTTTGAAAAGTGGAATGCGGGTCCGCTCAATTCCTATCTCATTGAAATTACTGCCAAGGTTCTGAAAGCCACTGATCCAGAAACCGGCAAGGCGATGGTCGATATGATCCTCGACCAGGCAGGTCAGAAGGGTACAGGCCGCTGGTCGGCGATTGAAGCACAGATGCTCGGCGTTCCGGCAACCGGCATTGAAGCTGCCGTTGATGCACGCTCGATTTCGTCGCTCAAAGTCGAACGTGAAGCCGCTGAAAAGGCTTATAAGCCTGCGCCACGCACGCTTGATATTGCCGATCAGGCACAGTTCCTTGCTGATCTTGAGCAGGGTTTGCTGGCTGGCAAGATCGTTGCTTATGCACAGGGCTTTGCAGTTCTGGCAGCGGCATCCAAGGAAAACAACTGGAACATCCCGCTTGCAACCACCGCCCGTATCTGGCGCGAAGGCTGCATCATCCGTTCGCTGTTCCTTGATGATATTGCACAGGCTTTTGAAGGTCAGGACATCGAAAATCTTCTGCTGGTCCCTGCCTTTGTCGAGCGCATGGGCAAGGCTTCAAAGGGTCTCCGCAAGATCGTTGCGCAGTCGGCACTTGCCGGCCTGCCGCTTCCAGCACTTGGTTCGGCGTTGAGCTACTTCGACAGCTTCACGCAGTCGCAGGGTACAGCAAATGTGATTCAGGGTCAGCGCGACTTCTTCGGTTCGCATGGCTTCAAACGCATTGACAAGGAAGGTGACTTCCACGGCCCATGGGGCAACTAAGAGCTTAAACTTATGGCCTGAGTGAGGATAATCACAAAAGGCCATAATCTCGACAGCGCCGGAATACAAGTTTCACAAAAAAAGCCGCCCATTAGGGCGGCTTTTTTGTTGGTTTTTGAGCTTAATCGGCCAAAACGAGCAAATCATGTGCTGCGAAATGCACTGTCACTTTGTCGCCGCGCTGCGGCGGTGTGTGTGCCGGATCGTTAAACGTGTCGAACGACAACTGGTTCTTGCCAAGTGCCACGCGTGTACGGATAACCGAGCCAAGGAAGTGTACATCTTCGATCGTTGCCTCAAGCGAGGTGTCGTGGCTTTTGCGTGCTTCCATGCTGACCGCTTCCGGGCGCAGTGCGAGGGTGATCGCTTTGCCCTTTGGATGATGGCCGATTTCTTCGTTTATCGTGATCGTACGACCATCCAGCTCAATGCTGTTCTGACCCGGTTCCGCAACTGATGCTTCAAGCATGTTGAGCGTGCCGACGAAAGACGCGACGAAACGCGATGCAGGGCGGTTATAAATATCGAATGGAGTGCCGATCTGATCGGCACGGCCTTCATGCATCACGACAATACGATCAGAAATGGAAAGCGCTTCTTCCTGATCGTGCGTTACAAAAACCGTGGTGATTCCAAGCTTCTGCTGGATCGCACGGATTTCCTGACGCAGCGAAATACGAATTTTTGCATCAAGTGCTGAGAGCGGCTCGTCGAGCAAAAGCACTTGCGGCTTGGTTGCCAATGCGCGCGCCAGTGCCACACGCTGCTGCTGACCGCCCGACATCTGATAAGGATAGCGGTCTGCGAGATGTTCGAGCCGGATCAGGCCGAGCATTTCTTTGACCGTTGCGTCGATTTCAGCTTTCGACTTGCCAGAAACACGCAGACCGAAGGCAACGTTTTGAGCGACTGTCATGTTTGGAAACAGCGCATAGGCCTGAAAGACCATACCGATGTTCCGCTGGTTTGGCTTCAGATCAACAACGTCTTTGCCGTCGATTTCGATTGCGCCCTGATCGGCACTTTCAAAGCCAGCGATCATGCGCAGAACGGTTGTCTTGCCGCAACCCGATGGGCCGAGGAAGGAAACAAACTCGCCCTTTTCAACAGCGAGGTTGAAATCATGGACGACGGTAGTGGCGCCGAAGCTTTTTTTCAGATGCTTGAGATTAAGAAAAGCCATGACTGTTACCCGGCGTTTGTCTTGAATTTATTGAGGCGCGAAACGAGCTGCAACATGATGATGCTGAGCCACGTAATGCCGAATGAGATAATCGCCAGCGCCGACGGTTCATAAGCGCGGTTGGCGCCGACCAGCTGAAGATAAGGACCGAAGGCCGGACGATTGAGAAGCGACGCCAGCGTAAACTCGCCTATGACGATAGCAAATGTGATGAAGGCACCGCTCATAACGCCAGAGATCACATTCGGAAAGATGACCTTGAACATGATCCGTCCCCAGCCAGCGCCGAGGCTCTGGGCTGCTTCCGTCAGTGTGCGAACATCAATCGTACGCATGGCTGTATCGACGGCGCGATACATATAAGGCAGCGACAGCGTCATATAACCAAACATCAGCAACAGGTCGGTCGCCCGCGTTGACGAGGTGAATGGCAGCCATGATGATGAATTGTAGATGCGCAGATAGCCGAACACGATGACAATCGCCGGAATAACCAGTGGCATCAGCGTTATAAACTCGATCAGTGGACGCAGATGCGGCAGGCGCAGACGCACCCAATAGGCGGTCGGCACCACAAGCAATACACCGAAGATGATCGTCAGAATGCCCAAAATGATCGAATAGCTGAAGGTTGCCTGAAAGTTCGGGTCACTGAACACCACGCGATAGGCATCGAAGGAATATTCACCACGACGCATGCGCAGCGAAAATTCAAACGTGCCAATTAGTGGGACAAGGAAGTAGATCGCGCCTATGAGGAAGGCGATCCATGCACCGATTTTCTGGGCGTTAAAGCCTTTTTTCATCGCTGCCACCTTTCGGCACGCATGCGCAGCCAGATGTAAATAAGGTTGGAAATCCCGGTAATCACGATCATGCCGAGCGCAAGCGCATAGCCAAGATTCTGGTTATGCAGAACGTCGCCTCTGATCTGTGCATAAAGCAGGATCGGCACGATGTTGAGTGATGAGCCGGTCAGTGCATAAGCGGTTGCAATGGCTCCAAAGGCGTTTGCGAACAACAGCAGCGTTGTGCCGAGCAGGCTAGGCCAGAGAATCGGAAAAGCAACCATGCGCCAATATTGAAGATTGGTAGCGCCTAGAATTGACGAAGCTTCGCGCCATTCTTTCTTCAGGCCATCGAGCGCAGGTGTCAGGATCAGCACCATGAGCGGGATCTGGAAGAACAGATAGGTGATGGTCAGACCGAAGAAGCTCAACAGGTTAAAGCCAGTTGAATAGAGATTGAAGCCAAACCACTCACGCAACAGGATTGTTACGAAGCCGGTACGGCCAAGAGTCGCAAGAAACGCGAAGGCCAGCGGAACGCCAGCGAAATTGGATGCAACGCCAGAGAAAGTCAGAACTGTCGGGCGCAGCCAGCGTGGCAGATTGCCAAGCACCACGGCCCAGGCCAGAAAGAAGCCAATCAATGCGCCACCAAGCGCAGATGCGAGGCTGACTTTGATCGAAATCCAGTAGGCGCTTAGAATTTGCGGCTGGAAAAGATCCTGAACGTTTTTCAGGGTGAAATTGCCGTCCGGATCCTGAAATGCACCAACAATGAGATACATTGTGGGCCAGAGAAGGAACAGAATGGCAAAGAGGAAGAACGGAGCAACGCCAAGCCACGACAGCGGCAATTGACGCTTTCGCACCTGTTTAAATGGTGCGTCTGTATCGGCTGTTGAACTCATATGTTCTTTCTTAAAAGCTGAATCCCGAAAAGGCCACCCGCTTTCCGGATTAATCGCGTGAAAGCAAAGACTGTGACGACCATTGCTGGCCGTCACAGATCATAAACAGGGTCAGTTAAATGCGCTTACTGAACGTTTGCGCCAACAACGCTATCCCAGTTCTTGGTGATTTCTTCCTGAGCGGTTTCAATCTGTTCAAGAGTTGGGAAGATAGCCTTTTCATAGGCTTCTGCTGGTGGTAGCTTGTCGAGCAGTTCCTGAGGGATTTTGCCAGCCTTAGCCATCGCGTTGAAGCGGATTGGGTGGCAATAGCCCTTCAGATAGCCAAGCTGGCCTTCGTCTGAGTACAGGTGTTCCATCCACAGCTTTGCAGCGTTTGGATGCGGTGCATAAGCACTGATTGCCTGAACGTAAACGCCAGCAACAACGCCGGTCTTTGGAATCACGGTTTCAATTTCCGGATTGCCCTTGAGCGTGTCACGGTCTGCGAGCGCGTTGTAATCCCAGCGAATGACGATTGGGGTCGAACCCTGTGCCAGCGAAGCAGCCTTGCCGATGACTGGAACGAAGTTGCCAGCAGCATTGAGTTCCTTGAAGAATTCAAGACCCTTTTTGCCAGCTTCGGCACCTGGTTCTGCACCGCGAGCGATACCAGCAGCGTGAACGCCGAGGATTGCCTGTGCGGAAACGCGTGGGTCACCAGCGAGAGCAACTGAGTTTGCGTAATCGCTCTTGAGCAGGTCTTCCCAATCCTGTGGGACGTCCTTGACGATGTCTTTGTTTACTTCGAAACCAAGAACGCCGTAATAATCGCCGTACCAGTAACCTTCTGGGTCTTTCGCGCTATCTGGAATTTCGTCCCAGGTTGCGACCTTGTAAGGCTGGATCAGACCGTCTTTTTTAGCGGTCGTGCCGAAAGCAAAGCCAACGTCGATGACGTCAGGAGCCTGTGGGCCCTTGTTGTCCTTGTTTGCCTTGATGGCTTCAATTTCGTCGCCCGAACCCGCATCTGGATTCAGTTCGTTGACCTTCAGGCCATACTTGTCTTTGAAGCTCTTGATGATGTCGCCATAGCCGCACCAGTCATGTGGCAGCGCGATCGTGGTCAGTTCGCCTTCGGCTTTTGCAGCGGCGATGAGTTCAGCTGATGGTTCAGCGGCAGCGATCGAAACCCCGCCGACAGCGATTGCGGTCGAAAGCGACAGCAGACGCGCAGTAAATGCAAGCATTGTTAAACTCCCCTGTTAAGTCGGACGAACGCTCCCGGTCGATTCCAGTGTTCGCGCACTCCCGATAGCCGCCCTAGATGACGGTTGGATGACAGTTTGTCGATTGTCACAAATTATCAACGACCGAAAGTGAAACACGTTTTCAGGGACTTAGCAATTGACCCTAACGGATGAACTGCATTTTTATGACAATAAATGTGACAGAGGTTTCGTCATTGTCACAATTTGAAAAGACGCTTTTCTCAAAACGACAGGCTTTAGCCTGCGCGCGGCATGGCGCGTGCAGAGTGGCTTCAAACGAAAATCTAGGAAACTTTGCGAAGCGAAGCCGGTTTCGTATGAAACCGGCTTTTGGAGTCAATTTGGGTTAGTGACCGCCACCGCCGCCGCCTGCACCTTGCTTCGGCTTGCGCAGCATGATTGCGCAAACGGCGAGCGAGCAGAACATCATCGTCAGGATGAAGAACACGTCGATAAACGACATCAGCGTTGCCTGCTGGCGGACCATGCCCGACATTTTGGAAATGGCTATCGTCGCACCATCAAGACCGGCTGCATTATACTTAGCTGTCAGATTGGCAAGCATCTGCTCTGCTTCGGCATTGCCCCAACGCACGTGTTCGGCCAGCCGCTCGTAATGCATATCGCTGCGGCGTGTGAGAATCGTATTGATGACCGCCAGACCAACTGCACCGCCAAGATTACGCGTCAGGTTAAACAGACCCGACGCATTTTTCATGAGCGAAGGCGGCAGGGTTCCCAGCGCGAGATTGTTGATCGGCACCATACAGAGCATCAGCGAACAGCCGCGCAAAATCTGCGGGATCAGAAGTTCATAGAAGTCCCAGTCGGCAGTCAGCCCTGTCACCATCCACGTTCCGGCAGCAAATCCTAAGAAGCCGATCATCATCATCAGACGCGGGTCCATGCGGTTTGACAGGAATCCGGCAAGGGGGGCTGTGAAGAACATTGCAAGGCCGCTGACAAACAGCGCTTCACCGATCATCAGCGCGTCGTAGCCGCGTATCTGACTGAGATAGAGCGGATAGAGATAGGTAAGGCCATAAAGACCAACGCCCATCACGAAAGAAAACAGCGAGCCAAAGGCGAAGTTGACGTTTTTAAACGCTCGCAAATCCACAATGGGTTCTTCGGCGGTAAATGCGCGGTAGAAGAAGACGATGCCGCCGACAGTCATAACGCCGGTCAGAATGAAGATTGCTTCATCCTGAAGCCAGTCGTTGCGTGGACCTTCTTCGAGCACATATTCCATTGAACCGAGGAATGCGGCCATGCCAGCGAGACCCCACCAGTCGAACTTGCTGAGCAGCGAGCGGTCGCCTTCGTCAAAGTCGATGAGGTTCCATGCGGCTATAGTCACCAGAATGCCGGGGCCGACATTAACGAGGAACAGCCAGTGCCATGAGAAGGCATGGCTTAGATAACCGCCGACTGTCGGGCCGATGGTTGGTGCAAGTGTTGCAACAAGGCCGATCATCGGCGAAACGATCGAGCGCTTGGATGGCGGGAAGATCGTGAATGCAGCTGCAAACACGCTTGGTATCATGCCGCCGCCAATAAAGCCCTGAATGGCGCGGTAGACGATCATCTGATCAATATTGGTCGCCGTCGCGCAGAGCATGGAGGCAAGCGTGAAGCCTGCGGCTGAAACGGTAAACAGCACGCGCGTGGAGACAAGACGTCCGAGGAAGCCTGAGAGCGGAATCATGATGACTTCCGCAATCAGATAAGACGTTTGCACCCACGAAATTTCATCGGAACTGGCACTAAGACCGGCCTGAATTTCAGACAGCGATGCAGAAACAATCTGGATGTCCAGAATTGCCATGAACATGCCAAACACCATCGCAAGAAAAGCAATCGCTTTCTTGGGATCAATGCGATCATCTGCGGGAGCCATTGGCCCCATCGTGGTGTTTGCAGCCATGAAGGCGCACTCCGAAAAGGAAAAAGGATGGTGGCGCGAAGCTTAAAGCCGCGCCACTGCATTATTCTTATAAGGTCTGCTCCGTACCTTACTCGGCCTTGTCCGCTGGCGCTGTGCGTGTGTCGACCTCGACAGTAACGCTCAGACCTGCGCGGATTTTGCCGGAATCAAGCGCTTCCTGTGGAATCGTGATGCGAACCGGAACGCGCTGAACAATCTTGGTGAAGTTGCCTGTCGCGTTTTCTGGTGGAAGCAACGAGAATACCGCACCCGAAGCTGGCGCAACCGATGCAACCTTGCCTTCAATGTAAGGACCGTCGATGGCATCAACATAGATGCGGACTGTCTCGCCAGTTTTGATGTGGCCGAGCTGCGTTTCCTTGAAGTTTGCATCAATATAGAGCGCATTCACCGGAACCAGCGCTGCGATTTTCTGGCCTGCCGAAACGAGATCGCCCTTCTTGCCGGAAAGATTACCGACAACGCCATCGAATGGTGCGCGCAATGTTGTGAAATCAAGATCGCGTGCAGCTTTGTCGCGTGCGAGCTCAAGCGAACGAACGCCGCTTTCTGATTCCTTATATTGTGCGTTTAAAACGTCGATGTTGGCATTGGCCGATGCGATCTGTGCTTTTGAACCGGCAAGCTTCGCCTTGGCCTGATCAAGCGCTGACTGTGCATTGTCGAGTTCTGACTGTGCCGAGAAGCGCGTGTCGTGCAACTTCTGAATCCGAACCATCGTGCTTTCAGCGTTCTTTAGAACTGCCTGCGATGCCTGCTCATCTGCCTGCGTCTGTTCAAGCGCTGCCTTGGACGCATCAATCTGGGCTGTGATCCGGTTCAGCGTCTGCTGCTGGGTCGCAAGCTTGGCCTCAGCTTCATCTAGCGCGATCTTGTAGTCGCCAGAATCGAGCTGGAAAATGACATCACCCGCCTTGATCTGCTGGTTTGCAACGACCGGGATGTTTTCGATATAGCCAGTGACCTTGGGTGCGATAGAGGCGATATCGCCCTGCACATAGGCATCATCGGTCGAAACCATGAAACGACCAACTGTCCACCAGTCGTAACCATACCAAAGTCCGCCAGCGATAGCGGCGATCAAAAAGCCCGGAAGCATGACGCGCTTGCCGAAGCCTTTTTTGCTGCCGCCTTTTGCGGGTGCTGAAGGAGCGCTGGGTGCAGATGTGTCAGGTGTTGCCTGCGGAGCGGGGCGTTCGCTCAACGGCTCGGCATTCACGCGGGACTGCTCACCCTGTGATACTGAAGTCGGGAATGGTCGAATATCAGCTGTATCAACAGACTTGGGGGCGGACATGAGACAAACTTTCTGTATAACCGCTTCAACGAACCGCTTGGTTCGATGTTGACTTAGAGCAATAACTTGCCCATATCAAGTCTCATCGAACCGCTTGGTTCGAAAAAGATAATGAGTTTGTACAATGAATCGTGAACGCTGCCCGGAAGATGCTGCTTACACAGCTGTTGAGGACGATGAAGTCGATTTGCTTCTTGACGAGACCGATACGGATGGGGCGCGGACGCGACTTGCGGCGGGTCAAGACCCGGTAAAGCGAAGACAAATCCTCGAAGGTGCCCAGAACGTTTTTCTGCGTATGGGGTTTGATGCCGCCAGCATGAATGACATTACGCGGGAAGCGGGGGTATCGAAGGGTACGATTTATGTTTACTTCAACAGTAAAGAAGACCTTTTTGTAGAGCTCTGTGAGTACTATCGGCAGACGCTTTTCAGCAAATTGTTGGATACGCTTGACCGTGGCTTCTCTTCGCGCCAGGAACTCGTCGAATTTGGCGTAGCGCTGGTTACGATTATCACGTCATCGACGGCGGTACGCGCGCAGCGGATTATTATTGGGGTGAGTGAGCGCAAGCCGGAGCTTGCTGCGCGGTTTTATGAGCGCGGACCCAAACGCAGCTTGATCGTCATGGCTGATTATATGGACCGGATGATAAGGGCTGGAGAACTGGAGCAATTCGACGTTTTGGAAAAAGCTTACCAGCTTACAGATCTCTTTCTTGCGGGACTATATCGGCCTCGTTTGTTTGGTGCTTTGGCCGAGCCGCCAACCGATGAAGTGATCAGGAAGAATGTCGAATCGGCTGTCGATTTTTTCTTCAAAGCATTTGGCAAAAAATAATGATGTGTTTAAAAATGAAACACAACAGTCAACTCCCAATCACAATCAGGTCATTTCTTGTAATAATTCCCATTTTTTGACGTGTTACCTACATTTTTCCACAATGTTTGTGCAGGTAATTATTTGCAGTAAATATATTGCGAGTTGATTTAGGTCGTATTTTTTATGTGACTTATGGCGAATTGAAGTGAATAAAACATCGATTCTCATAAGAAAGTGTTCCGATTTGAGTAGCAATTCTGAGCACTTTATTGCTAGGGATATTAGCCAATGACTTTAGACTTGATCCATTTTCCTAACTTCAAAAAGACTTTCTTTGGGCTTTCTTTTCAATCTGACACACTTTCACTTCTGCAGCGTATCCGCGATGAAGTAGGGTGTCGTCATGTCATACACAGCTTTAAAGGGCGGGTTGGTGAAAGCACCAAGACATCTTCAGATGATTTAACGGTTGTGCTTACCGTCCCAACCAACTGGTCAACGCGGTATTCCGCGAAGAATTACTTTCTGATCGATCCGATTTTTCAGGAGGACGCACCATATTTTCGCAGTGATGCAAGTGGTGTTGTTCGAAATCTGGCTGATGACGCAAAAGAGTGCCCCGCGGCCATGGAACTTTTACAGGATTCTGAAAAGCACGGCCTTGGTAATCTTTACATTGGCGTTTCTGCGCGCAGTCAGAAAGGCATAGCGGGTTGCACCGTATTCAGCTTTGATGTGACTGACGAAGACCATCAGAGCTTTGTTGAGCGTATGCGTCCGAGGCTTCTTAGTTTTTCGGGTATTATTCACGGTTCCCTGTGCGGTGGTCAGGATGCTAATTCTGTTAATGGGCTGTTAACTCCCCGTGAGGTCGATTGTTTGCGCTGGGCAGCAAGTGGAAAAACCGATGGTGAGATTGCCGAGATTCTCAGCATCGCCCGCTGGACAGTTGTCACATATTTGCAAAATGCCAAAATCAAGCTGAACTGTTCCAACAGAACGTCCGCTGTGGCCAC
Organism: Brucella sp. 21LCYQ03; assembly: GCF_023554105.1. Classification (GTDB taxonomy): domain Bacteria; phylum Pseudomonadota; class Alphaproteobacteria; order Rhizobiales; family Rhizobiaceae; genus Brucella. The sequence goes on along the minus strand of NZ_JAMJWE010000009.1, from coordinate 6,621 downwards.
CGCACTTTCTCTTGGCATCATTGAGATGCCGGAGGTTCAACATCTGTTTGGATTATAAAGTTCTGGTCTATAAAAATGGCGGCTGAAGCCGCCATTTTTATTTCACTCTCGGTACGCCGTTGTCGGATACTATTCTAGTGATGGCCGCATTTCTCACACAAACCACGCAATTCCAGCGTCGTTTTGCGTGATTTGAAGCCGCTTTGCACGCTCCAGGCGCTCACAAGGTTCTCGATGGCGGAATCGGAGAACTCGGTTACCTGTCCACATTGCTCGCAAATCGCAAAAGCAATCAGGCCATGCTCATGGCATTGTGGATGCGCGCAGGCAACGAAAGCGTTGAGGCTTTCGAGACGATGAATCATCCCGTAATCGAGCAGCTTTTCCAGTGCACGATAGACCTGCAACGGCGCACGAAAGCCATCATCGCGTAGCTGATCAAGGATTGTATAGGCGCTGAGCGGGCCATCCGCTTTGGACAGCACATCAAAAACCAGCGACTGATTGCGCGTCAGGTCGTGCGATGCATGCGTATGGGCATGGTTGTGATCGTGATGATTGCTCATTGTCCAGCGGTCCGTTTCGGTGAAGCCTGTCTCTTATGTAGTGGTAAGAGGCTTAAAATGAAAATAGCAAGTGCAGCAACGACAATTGATGGGCCGGAAGGCGTATCAAACTCAACCGAACCATAAAGCCCACCGATGACGCCAAGCGCGCCGATGACGGATGCCATAATGGCCATTTGCTCCGGGGTCGATGCGAAGCGCCGTGCGGTGGCTGCAGGAATAATCAGCAGCGATGTAATCAACAGAATGCCGACAATCTTCATCGAAATAGCGATAACGATTGCCAGCAAAAGCATAAAGATAATGCGTGATAAGGCCGGGTTAAGGCCCTCAGCACGTGCAATATCTTCGCTCAGTGTCGCGGCAAGTAGCGGCCGCCAAAGCCAAGCCAGCACTGCGAGCACCAGAATGCCGCCGCCATAAATGAAGGCAATATCTATTCGCGAAACGGCCAGCAAATCGCCAAACAAGAACGACAGCAGATCAACACGAACCCATGTCATAAAGGCGACGATGACCAGCCCAAGCGACAGAGTTGCGTGGGACAGAATGCCCAAGAGAGAATCTGCCGAAAGCGAATGCCGCTTTTGAAGCAGAAGCAGGATTGCTGAGATTGCGACCGCGACCGCAAACACGCCGATCATAAGGTTGATGTCGAGGATCAGCGCTAAAGCAACCCCCAGCAGGGCCGAATGCGCCATTGTATCGCCGAAATAGGCCATACGCCGCCACACTATGAAGCAGCCGAGCGGACCTGTGGTCAGTGCAAGGCCAATACCGGCAATGAGGGCGCGAGTGAAAAAATCGTCAAGCATGGGGCTTATCTCCCTCATGGTGGTGATGGTGCTCACCATCATGATGATGACCGTCATCAGAGTGGCAATGATCTGTCACGCTGCCATCGGCATGCAAAACACGGCCATCCGGCAGATGCGTGTGATCATGATGATGCTCATAAACGGCCAGTGGACCAACGGCACGGCTTCCGAACAGGCGTACATATTCAGGGCTTGTCGTCACATCGCGGGGTGTTCCGCTGCAACAGACATGACCATTCAGGCAGATAACACGGTCGGTTGCAGCCATCACCAGATGCAGATCATGCGAAATCAACAACACGCCGCAGCCTGTATCGTCGCGCAACTTTGCGATCAGCTCATAAAGGGCAGCTTCGCCAGAAAAATCGACGCCCTGTACGGGCTCATCGAGCACCATAATATCTGGTTTTCGGGCGAGGGCGCGCGCCATCAGTGCGCGCTGAAACTCGCCGCCAGAGAGGTTTGCAATTTCCGCCTTGAGAAGATGCGTGATTCCGACCGCATCAAGCGCGTGGAGAATATCGGCTTTGGAAAGCGGTCCGGTTAGCGTCATAAGACGTTCGACCGACAGCGGCATCGTCCGATCAATATTGATCTTCTGAGGTACATATCCGATGCGCAGACCTTTGAGATGGCGGACTTCGCCTTCATCGGGCTTTAGAATACGAAGTGCTATTTTGGCCGTCGTGCTTTTACCCGCACCATTGGGACCAATGAGCGTAACAATTTCGCCGCGATGGATCGTCAGATCGACATTGCGCACCAGCCAGCGACCATCACGGAAAACGCCGGCACCTTTTAATTCTATCAGTGGCTCCCGCGTGGCATTTGCGGGGAGGGCGGTCTTATGGGCCATGTAAAATGAGCTTTCGCTACCTTTTTGAGAGTATGGGCCTGTTTATCTGCCGATAAAAAGCTGCTCTCGAAATTCTTGTCTCAAGATGCGTGAACGATATGCCGATTCGCGATCATTTGCGTCTGACGCTTTCGTGCTGTGAACAATTCTCCAAAAAGAGGTTGTGTCTCCTTATTGCAGACGTTATAGCATAACGCAAACTATGTAATAAAATAACATATCACTCACATATGTTGTTGCGCTTCAACGGACGTTCAAGAGAGACTTTGAGAAAGCTATCATGAAACACGTAAAATCCCTGCTTTTAGCATCTGCCTTTATGACTGTTCTGAGCGGAGCGGCCTTTGCCGCCGAGCGCGAAGGCGTCGTTGTGTCGATAAAGCCGCTGCATTCGCTGGTCTCTGCGGTGATGCAGGGTGTGGGCGAGCCGACATTGATTGTTCAGGGTGCGGGATCGGAACACTCTTATAATCTTAAGCCTTCTGATGCGAAGGCGATTGAGGGCGCAAAAGTTATTTTCTGGGCCGGTCCTTCGATGGAAACATTTCTCGATAAGCCAATCGACACACTGGGCGAAGGCGCAAAAGTGGTCGCGCTTGGTGAAACAGATGGTTTGACGAAGCTAAAATTCCGTGAAGGTGGACCGTTTGAGGCACACGATCACGGACATGAAGGCCATGACCATGGTGCTGAAGCGCATTCCCATGACAGTCATGATCACAAACATGATGACGGGCACGATCATAAGCATGATCACGCCGATGAGGCCGCTGAAAAGGGCCATGATCATCACCATGGCGAGTTTGATCTGCATTTCTGGCTCGATCCGCAGAATGGCAAGGTGCTGGTTGGCAATATCGCCAAGGTTTTGAGCGAGAGCGATCCGGAACATGCGGCGCAATATGAAAAGAATGCTGCTGATTATGCAGACAAGCTGGATGCGCTGAATAAAGATATTGAAACAGAACTTCAGCCAGTCAAAGACAAGCCGTTCATCGTCTTCCACGATGCATACCAGTATTTTGAGAATCGTTTCGGCGTTAAGGCTGCTGGATCAATCACGGTCAGCCCGGAAAAGGCACCGGGTGCGGCGCGCATCAAAGACATTCACGAGAAAATCAAGTCGCTGGGTGCGGTCTGCGTCTTCTCTGAACCGCAGTTCGAGCCAAAGCTGGTCAATACTGTTATCGATGGAACTGATGCAAAGACGGGCGTTCTCGATCCGCTTGGTGCGGAATTGAAAGACGGCCCGGATCTTTATCCGCAGCTTATTCGCAATCTGGCCGAATCACTGAAAAATTGTTTGTCGAAATAGCACTGGTCACGCCTTCATTCCGGGACCCCACCCGGAAGTGGCCAGTTGTTGTGCCGGACCGTCTTAAATGATGGTCCGGCATAATTGATCAGTGAAAGCTGATTAAACCAATAAGGAACTTATCTTGCGTTCATTCCATGGGGCGCATCGGGTTTGGTTCGATTGTTTAACAACATGCTTAAGGGTGGCTTTTGCCGCCTCTTTTCAGCCCAATCATTGTAATGATATAACATTAAATTAGCCATCGACGCTGCAAGTGCAGCTGATCTTACAAACGCCAGCGAAGGATTTGTCATGAAAAGGCTTCCCGTCACTGTTCTATCCGGCTTTCTCGGTGCCGGTAAGACCACACTTCTCAATCATGTTCTCAATAATCGTGAGAATCGCCGCGTTGCGGTGATCGTCAATGATATGAGCGAAATCAATATTGACGCAGCATTGGTCCGCGAAGGTGGTGCCGACCTGTCTCGCACCGAAGAACAGCTTGTTGAAATGACCAATGGCTGCATCTGCTGCACTTTGCGCGATGACCTGCTCAAAGAAGTGGCGCAGCTTGCTGCACAAGATCGGTTCGATTACCTGCTGATCGAATCGACCGGCATATCCGAGCCTTTACCCGTTGCCGCAACATTTGAATTTCGCGATGAGAAGGGCGAAAGCCTGTCTGATCTGGCGCGTCTTGATACGATGGTGACGGTTGTTGATGCCGCCAACTTGCTGAAAGACTATTCCTCCAGCGATTTTCTGCGGGATCGCGGCGAGTCGCTTGGTGACGAGGATGAGCGCACTCTGGTCGATTTGCTGGTTGAGCAGATCGAATTTGCTGACGTGGTCATACTCAACAAGGTTTCGACGGCTTCCGCCGAAGAACTCGACCTTGCGCGTAAGGTGATCCGTTCGCTTAATCCTGATGTCCGGATCGAAGAAGTCGATTTCGGACAGGTTCCGTTGGATGCTATTCTGAATACAAAGCGCTTCGATTTCAACCGCGCGCATGAGCATCCCCTTTGGTATAAAGAGCTATACGGCTTCAATGATCATGTCCCGGAAACGGAAGAATATGGTGTTCGCTCATTCGTCTATCGGGCGCGGCGTCCGTTTGATCCAGCACGTTTTCAGGCTTTCATCGATAAGAGCTGGCCGGGTGTTGTTCGCGCAAAAGGTTTTTTCTGGCTGGCAACGCGTCCTGATTATGTCGGCGAACTAAGTCAGGCCGGTGCATTGGTGCGCACAAACAAGCGCGGGCGCTGGTGGTCGGCGGTTCCGCGCAGCTATTGGCCTCAGGAACCCGAATGGCATCGTGCAATGCGGGACTATCTCGACGCTGAATGGGGTGATCGTCGACAGGAGATTGTCTTTATCGGCGTCGATCCGATGGATAAAGCGACGATCATTGCTGAGCTCGATAGCTGTCTGGTGACTGAAGAGGTGTTTAAGCCGGAAAGCTGGCAGCACCTCTACGATCCGTTTCCGAGCTGGTCTGTCGCGGCCTAAAACTTACTCCGCCGACAGTATGGCAAGTTCAGAGGCCCTGCTGTCGGCAAGTGTACGATGATCGAGCACATTGGCGATTGCTTCACGCACATCCAGCATCATGTGGCGAACTTCGCATTCTGTTTCGTCGCAGTCGTCACATGGCTGATAATCGGTTTTGCTGGCACAGGCGATCGGCGCAAGCGCACCGTCCAATGCACGGATGATATTGCCGATGTGAATTTCATTTGCTGGGCGAGCCAGACAAAACCCGCCGCCTTTGCCTTTACGACTTAGGACAAAGCCTGCATTGCGCAATTCGGTGAATATATTATCGAGAAATTTGCGCGGAATATGATGACGCTCAGCAATCTCGCTTGCTGAAACCAGATGACCATCGGAGACACCTGCGAGATGCACCATGGCTTTCAGGCCGTATTTGCCTTTTTTCGTCAGCATGGCATCCCTGTTGTCATATCCGGCGGACGATCCAAACCCTGTTTTTTTCTTTTAAAAGAATTAGGCAGGAAAGCGGGGCGGGACAAGTTACCTTCGCGTCGCATGTGGTGAAACAAAGAGTATTTTGTTTCAAACCGAGCTGCCTTGCAGGGCCAATGCCAGTGCACCCTGCAAACTATCGCCCTGCGCGGGAACGTAAAATTCCTTATAGGGCAGGGAATCCAACGAGGCATATGATTCCGCCAGCCCGCCTGTGATGCTGAACCGCCGCAATTTCTCTACACCCAAAGCAAATAGATTTCGCTCAATCATTAGGCATGCATCTGAGAGAAGTTGTGAGCCGAGCAAATCGTCTTTCGCGGCAAATTGAAAGATCATCGGTGCGAAGGCGGCGTAATCTGCGGCAGTTGCCGTCCGCGAAAACTGAGTGATCTTGCGCGCTTCATCGCTGAACTTACGCATTATCGCTTTCGTCAGATCTGTTTTATCAGCGATTCCGTCATGAGCGAGCAGTGTTTGCTCTAACAGGTCGCGGCCAAGACGTGCGCCGCCTGCATGGTCGCTGAGCATAAAGCCACGTCCACCTATAACTTCGACTGTATCTCCTGTTCTTTTGGCAAATGCTGACCCGGTGCCGAGAATTGCAATAGCGCCGTCGCCATCCCCGAGTGCGCCCTGCAGAGCTGTTATTGTATCGGACACGATTCTGCTGGTTGCGAATGACAATTGTTGAGAGATAACCGTCGGGTCGGCGAGGGAGTTCGCTCCGGCCAGTCCGAGTACGGCGCTGCTTGTTACGTATATAGAAGAGTGCAATCCCGCCTCGAGCCGGGCTTGTTCGGAGGCTTCTCTTATATGAAGAACAGAGTTCTTCATATCGGCACCGATATTGGCGGGACCGGATGCACCTTTTCCAAGAATGGCGCCGTTTTTGTCAGCCAGTATTGCGCGGCATCCCGTGCCGCCGCCGTCGATTCCGAAGAAATAATTCATTCTTGTCATTTCACTGTCGTAAAAATTGGAATCAGGGCTCGATAGTGGTTGAGTTTTGGTTAAAAAGGACCATATTGCCTGTGGAAAGAAACTTTTCGTTTTTTTATGAAAGTTCGTTGACAGTTTGTGTTTGTGGGGTCT
>NZ_JAMJWE010000089.1 GCF_023554105.1 Brucella sp. 21LCYQ03 | reverse complement strand
TTCCCCCAATAGCTTCACCACCATATCTTCCTTGGAAAATTCATGCCCATATAGTTCCTTCCACAACCAGGCAGCCGTTTCGTTCAATGTATATACTATTGAGAGGTCGACTTTGTCCTGCCCAGGCTCTACAATAATATAATCTTTGCCTATTTGCCTTAATGTTAGTTCGTTTCTTAGTTTCATGGGTGTATTTTACGTTTAAATAATTTGGCCCATACCCTTCTGAAAGGTCGCATATAATACCAAAGTTTTGCATAGCATAACATGCGAAGCGTATATAGCGGTATGTTGTTTTTATGTCGACTCGCTTCGCAGAGAAGTCCTATCACTGATTTTCTTTCAATTTTCTCGATTTGTACTAAATTTGCATCACCGGCAATATAAACATAGTCTTGGTCTAGACGTATGATGCGATGAAGAATATAACCATTTTTGAAGTATGCCAAAACAATATGTCCTATCTTTAAGCTAACTCCTGTAAGTGGTTTCACTGTAATGAGGTCCCCTTCCTTCAGGAATGGGCTCATACTGGATCCGCGCAAAGAAAAGGCCACTTCTTTTCCATCACAGATATACTCATAAACTTGCTGGAAAAATAAACTGTTTTCAAAGGTTTTTGATGATGATGGCGCCATAAACAGAAGCTACTTATCCTAAAAGCAAATTTAGCCTTTTTTGTGTTGAATTTGACAGTTTTAAAAGATTGTCAGAGCAAAAAACCTCTACGCTTGTAAAGGAAACACTACATTTCTTTGCTTTTTACTGTAATCCAATGCTTTTGTAAACGTTCAATGTTTTGTCGATCATGCACTGATCGGTAAATAATGTTTCGTAGCGCTCCCGCGCACCAGTACTCAGGCGGTGATAAGTCTCTTCAT
>NZ_JAMJWE010000088.1:616-888 GCF_023554105.1 Brucella sp. 21LCYQ03 | reverse complement strand
TGGTGCGCTTCACCAAAACTGCGATCATAGCCAAGCTGGCCTCGCACATTGTTGCTGCGGAGCATGCCGCTGGATAGATCATGGATGCCTCCCCTGGGTACGGGATAGCTAGCCTGACCCTGATTATTGATTTGGGTGTAGCGGTTCACAAAGTCGCGCGCCATATAGCTTTGCGGATCTGCGAGCGTACTGCCGCTATCGTACTGCCGCTCGAACTGATAGTTGACCGAAGCTTTCAGCCCCGGCAGGATATCATAATCAAGTGCCGCGGT
>NZ_JAMJWE010000088.1:0-606 GCF_023554105.1 Brucella sp. 21LCYQ03 | reverse complement strand
CTCGTTTGGTGCTGCCAGTTGGTTAGCGGATAGTAGTTCCAATCTTGCAGCAGCCCCTGCCCGGCCGAATTGATAAAGCTATTGTTCCAGGTGTTAAATACCGGTATTGGCCGACCATATTTGTCTGCAATTTCCATATAAGGAACAAACACACCGCCGTTCATCGAGATATCATTATAGCCCAGTCTGCCCGAACGGGTGCCCGACTCGGTGTAATAGATGCCGGTACGTAGCGATAAGGCTTTGATTGGTCTATAGGTATTTTCAAATCGTAGGTTCATCCTTCTATACCCTTCTCCTAAGTTGTCAAAATTACGGTCATAGCCTGCTGCCGAAGACCAAGACAGTTTTTCAGATCCTCCTTGAAGTCCTAAATAGTACTGCTGGTTTACTCCAGCTCGATACATATGCTGGTTCAGCTGATCGCGCGCGTCTATGCCGCGCAGCCGCTGTAATTCGGCATCTACCTGCTCCGCGTCCATCGATCCCTCGCGCAGTTTGCTGAGCATATCTACCACCGGAGAGAGCACCTGTCTCGCTGCCGAAGCGATGCGGCTATTGTAAAACCCCCGATTAAAGAGTTCTACTTCCATATCGATGTAGTCT
>NZ_JAMJWE010000087.1 GCF_023554105.1 Brucella sp. 21LCYQ03 | reverse complement strand
TATGAATGAACAAGTCAAAACGAAAAAGCTGATCAACGCGCCTGAAAACATCATTGCAGAAATGATCGAAGGCATGGTTGGCGCGCATCCTGATATCTTACGCGTCGAAGGCGAAACAGGCCGTGCAGTTGTGGCGGTCGATGGCCCACGCGAAGGCAAAGTCGGCATCGTCGTGGGCGGTGGCTCCGGTCACGAGCCAGCTTTTGCGGGCTATGTCGGACGCGGTCTTGCCGATGCAGCCGCTGTTGGCAACGTATTTGCCTCCCCATCACCTGCTCATATTGCAGAGGCTGCGCGCGCTGCAGACGGTGGCGTTGGCGTGCTGATGCTTTACGGCAATTACACCGGCGACGTTCTCAATTTCACAATGGCTGCCGAAGAACTCGCTCAGGACGGCATGGATGTGCGTCATGTCGCGGTTGCGGACGATGTGGCCTCAGCACCGCTTGATCGCAAGTCGGAGCGTCGCGGCATTGCCGGTGATTTCTTCGTATTCAAGGTTGCGGGTGCCGCCGCTGATCTGGGTGAATCCCTGCCGCGCGTTGAAGCGCTTGCACAGGCTGCTAATGAGGCTACCCGCTCGATGGGCGTGGCATTGAGCCCTTGTTCGCTGCCACAGACCGGCAAGCCAAACTTCTCTATCGGCGATGACGAGATGGAAATTGGCATGGGTTTGCATGGCGAGCCGGGTATCCGCCGCCAGAAGCTTGCACCTGCCGATGAAGTGACTGACGAGCTGGTAACAGCCGTTTTAAAAGAACTTGAACTCAAAGCTGGTGATCGCGTTGCTATTCTGGTCAACGGCCTTGGTGCGACCACGCATATCGAGCTTTACCTGATCTTCCGCCGCGTAAAGCAGATTCTCGATGGTCGTGAAATTCAGATCCACGCCTC
>NZ_JAMJWE010000086.1 GCF_023554105.1 Brucella sp. 21LCYQ03 | reverse complement strand
AAAGGTAGCGATCGAACAAACACTATGGAGCAAATAAAAGTAACAATATTTCAAGCGTATCTATTCTGGGAGAATGCCGAGAAGAATCTACAAAATCTATCGCTTCGTTTATCTGGATTGCGTGAGAAAACGGATCTGATTATTCTGCCGGAAATGTTTAACACTGGTTTCACCATGAATGTAGAAGCTTGTTCCGAAACATTGTCTGGACCAACGATGCATTGGATGTTCGACCTTTCCAAAAAGTTTGAATGTGTCGTGGCCGGCTCCCTGATTATTGAAGAGGACGGTCGGTATTATAACCGCTTTGTTTGGATGTCGCCAGATGGCACTTTTGTGCATTACGATAAAAGACATCTCTTTAGCATGGCCAAGGAGAACGAGAAATTCACGGCTGGGGCATCCCGAGTCGTACTCAATATCAAAGGTTGGCGAATCTGTCCGATGGTTTGTTATGATCTTCGTTTCCCGGTGTGGTCACGCAATGAAAATGATGCGTATGATCTTTTGGTTTATACGGCAAACTGGCCAGACAAGCGATCAGCTCATTGGCGTGCGCTAATACCAGCAAGAGCGATTGAAAATCAAGCCTTCGTGATTGGTGTGAATCGGGTCGGACACGACGGGAATGAGAATTATTATTCTGGAGGTTCTATGTGTATTTCTCCAGCGGGAGATGTGGTGTATTATAAACCGGAGGATGAGGATTTGTATACCTTCACATTAAATCCTAAAGATCTGATAGAAACGCGGGAGAATTTGCCATTTCTGCACGATCAAGATAAGTTTACCATCATTTAACAGCTACAGGTAGAATATCAATCTGCATACGGTCTTTCCAGAATTGCGGCATGAATAACGGCCTGTCTCAGATCAAAGTGCGCCTGCTGCCGTTCG
>NZ_JAMJWE010000085.1 GCF_023554105.1 Brucella sp. 21LCYQ03 | reverse complement strand
TGTTGATTGCCGCTGAGAACTGACCCAGTTTGGGGTGATATTTCCATTTAGAATTGACCCATGTTTGAACCTTCCCTCGTTTGTTTTTCAGCGAGGGCTATGGAGTGATCGACATGGCATTATTGAGCGTTATCCGACGCTGGCATTACCGGGACGAACTATCGATCCGCGAGATTGCCCGACGAACGGGCTTATCGCGGAACACCATCCGCAAGTATTTGCGCCTCAATGGCGTTGAGCCAAAATTTCAGGTTCCGGACAGGCCAAGCAAACTCGACGCATTTTCTGACCGATTGACCACGTGGTTAAAGACGGAAGATCGTAAACCTCGCAAACAAAAGCGCACGGTGAAGCAGATGCATGCTGACCTTGTCGCTCTGGGCTATGAAGGTTCTTATAGCCGTGTTGCGACGTTTGTTCGTGAATGGAAGGCCGATCTTCATATACACAACCAGACGTCAGGTCGCGGTACGTTTGTCCCTTTGAACTTTGAGCCGGGAGAAGCATTTCAATTTGACTGGTCTGAAGACTGGGCAATTATTGGCAATGAACGGACAAAGCTTCAGGTTGCCCATACCAAGCTTAGTTATTCCAGGGCCTTTATCGTTCGCGCCTATCTCACACAGTCCCATGAGATGCTGTTTGACGCTCACAACCATGCATTCCGAGTGCTTGGTGGTGTTCCACGACGCGGCATTTATGACAATATGCGTACAGCCATCGATAAGGTCGGGCGAGGCAAAGAGCGTGACGTCAATATCCGCTTTCAAGCGATGGCCAGCCACTATCTGTTTGAACCAGACTTCTGCAATCCTGCATCGGGTTGGGAGAAGGGACAGATTGAGAAGAATGTTCAGGATTCCCGGCATCGGTTCTTTCAACCAGCTCCACGATTTGCTT
>NZ_JAMJWE010000084.1 GCF_023554105.1 Brucella sp. 21LCYQ03 | reverse complement strand
TAAAGTTAGGAGAAGTGGTCACTATTAAAGCTCAGGTTACGCGGGCTTTTAACAGCTCGTTAGAGGTACGTATGGAGGTTTTTGCACAAAATCTCCCGAAAGGCACTAAGGAAAAGTCCAATGAAGCATACTATACGTTTGTCGCATTGAACGAAGAAGGAAAGCCCAAAGCGGTGCCCATGCTTATTCCCGAAACTGAAGGTGAAAAAACCTTATATACCTCTGCACTACAAAGACGAGAGCTCCGTCTGATCTTATCTGGAAAGTTGAAACCGGAAAATGCTGAAGTATTACAAGATCTGATTAAACTGTTTCAAAGAGGAGAATAGCTAAGCTTAGCTATTCCCCATTTCTACGATGCGGTCAAATTCTGCTTGCTTGAGCGGCATCACAGATAGACGACCTTGTCTTACCAAGGCTACATCTTCGAGCATTTTGTCGGCTTTGATCGCTTCTAACGTTACAGGGCGTTCAAAAGATTGCACTGGTGCCAAATCAACCACCACCCATTTCTCATCTTCGGTAGTAGGATCCTGATAGTATTCTTTCACTACCTTCGCCATTCCAACGACTTCTTTCCCTTCATTACTGTGATAGAAAAGAACCAAATCACCTTTCTGCATGGCTTTCATGTTATTGCGCGCCTGATAGTTGCGTACGCCGTCCCAAAAGGTTTCACCATCCTTATTAAACTGTTCCCAACTGTATTTGAAGGGTTCTGATTTCACTAAAAAGTAATTCATATGCTACAACGAATAAATGCTTTAACGATTCCTTCCCTAGCTCTGAGGCTCAATTACTTCCATCTTTTCGGCAAAGTGCGCACAGAAGTCACGAAGATCGCCGATCACTTTCTCTGCCATCGGATCTCCTCCAGAAGCGCGCAAAAAGGAATCTCCCATCGTTT
>NZ_JAMJWE010000083.1:312-909 GCF_023554105.1 Brucella sp. 21LCYQ03 | reverse complement strand
GAAAGATACGCTGACAGGGAAGTATAAGATGAATAAGTGGAATATGTCTATCATCGTGGGTACTGTCGTATATGTAATCTCGCCGTTAGACGCTGTTCCCGATATCATTCCAGTATTAGGCTGGTTGGATGACGTGGCTATTGTAAGCTATGCATTGACCAAACTGCAAAAGGAAATTGAGCGCTATAAGGCAGAACAACAGTTACAACCAGAAAAAATTTAAATCCTCTCCAAATAATAAGGCCTCTCTAGATTTGCAGTAGCCTATATAGAGAGGCCTTATTATATCATTTACATCATGCGACTTTTACGCAGATGGATGTGATTCAATCCATTTACGCGCATTCACGAACGCTTCTAACCAAGGAGATACTTCATCTTGGCGGCCATCCGGATAGTTGGCCCAGTTCCATTGGAATATCGAGCGTTCAATGTGAGGCATGGTTACCAAATGGCGGCCAGTATCATCGCATAGCATGGCGGTATTGTAGTCCGACCCATTTGGATTGTGCGGATAGGCCTCATAACCATATTTACCGACAATCTGATAGTGAGCTTCAGCCTCCGGCAAATGGAATTTACCCTCGCCGTGCGAAA
>NZ_JAMJWE010000083.1:0-302 GCF_023554105.1 Brucella sp. 21LCYQ03 | reverse complement strand
TTGTCTTCAATACGAACAGAAACAAAGTTAGACTCGTGCTTACCGGAGGTGTTGTGCTGCATTTTGCCATGCTCTGCATGTGAAGGGTTTATTAACTCCAGCTCCATAAATAGCTGACAACCATTACATATACCTACAGACAAGGTGTCTGGTCTAGCAAAGAAACTATCCAATGCTTTCTTCGCTTTTTCGTTATATAGAAATGCGCCCGCCCAGCCCTTTGCAGAGCCCAGTACATCCGAATTCGAAAACCCACCAACAGCTCCGATAAACTGAATATCTTCTAATGTCTCCCGACCGCT
>NZ_JAMJWE010000082.1 GCF_023554105.1 Brucella sp. 21LCYQ03 | reverse complement strand
TGCGTGATGTGGTATCCTCTTTCACTGCAAATAGTGGAAAGAGTACCGGCAAATCTGATTGGATCACTAAAGTGTTGCGTTTAGCAACACCTTTGGTACTTAACCGTACGCTTTTAAAGAATGCGGGTTGGTTCAAGAAGGCCGTTGTAACTGTTGCTTCGGAAACAGCTGTAGGGCAAGTGAATCAAAACAGCATTTCGAGCGCTGTTTCTGGAATAGCGAATTTTATCCGACCTAAAAAGAAGGTTAAAAAAGCGAAATTACTGCCAGGTGAAATTACAGCCGAAGAGGCTGTAGAAGGAAACAAATACGGTATCCCGAAGGATAGTGAAGCCTATTAGATTTACTAAATTTTCAAAATATATTAAAAAGCGTTCGCCCTATTGGCAACGCTTTTTTTGAAAAATTTCTAAAAAAATACGTTTGCGAGCTTCAGAATTATATCAATAAAGACTGTCTTTTCAATCGCGCTGTTTGCTTTGAAAATCCTGATAGGCTAACAAGATACCATCTTCCAGTGCAGTTTTGTGTTTCCAGCCCAGAGCATGCAATCGCTGAACGTCCATTAGCTTACGAGGAGTTCCGTCTGGCTTAGTACTATCATATCGTAAAGCTCCTTCATAACCCACAATTTGTTTAATAAGCTGCGCTAAATCTTTGATGCTAATATCTTCACCAACGCCCACGTTGATAAATCCGCTTTCACTGTACGTCTCCATCAAGAAAAGACAGGCCTCTGCAAGATCGTCAGCATACAAAAATTCGCGCATAGGCGTGCCAGAGCCCCAAATCACCACTTCTTCTAACTGCTGCTCCTTAGCTTCATGAAATCTGCGAATTAATGCAGGGAGAACATGAGAGTTTTCTGGATGATAATTATCATTAATGCCGTATAGATTGGTCGGCATCACCGAGATAAAGTT
>NZ_JAMJWE010000081.1 GCF_023554105.1 Brucella sp. 21LCYQ03 | reverse complement strand
GGCCTGCACCACCTCCACATCTTCCCAAGCTACGTCCAGCTCTTCTGCCAGAATCATGGGCAGCGAGGTTTTCACATTTTGACCAAATTCAGGATTAGGGTTGTACAAGGTGATTCCGCCTCGCGGGTTTATCTTGATGTAACTATTTAGCTCAATCGATTGTTCCTCTAGGGTTGCTGCTATCGCAGTTGGCCAATTAAAGCGCAACATCAATCCGCCTCCCGCTAGAAGGGCAGCTTTCAAAAAAGAGCGTCTGGCAATTTTATCTTTCATATTACCGATGTTTTTGTACTGTATGTATTATTAATTTTCTGCTGGCGCATAAGCGCCGGTGTTAAGCCAAATGATCCAAGCCTCTTTGAACTCGGCATGACTAAGTGGCGGTAACGTCCTACCTTCTCCCGGGTTCCATCCCCACAAAACCAAACTGTCGTCGGCATGCGCAATCAATGCGGCTTTATCCTTGTTGCCATTCTGCTCCCGATCTACTAATTGCTTCGCCAACTGATGAGGAGTTTTGCCTTCGAAAACCATCTTCATATCCGCTGGTGGTAAATGCCATTCGGCATTACCCGGAGGCATATGTAGGCCATCTGTATTTTCTGGTTGGTGGCAATTGGTACATTTCATGGTTAAAATACCTTTGCCATCGGCACCACGTTTCGGTGCCATGGCATGCAGATGACTATCATCGCCTTGCAGTGGAATATCGCCAGCGGGATGACAGTTTACACACCTCGGGCTCATCAGCACACTATACACTTTTTTGAATGCTGCTACCGACTTCAAGCTGTCCGCTGTTCCGGCGTGGCTTTTTATGGTTTCGTTCTCGGCATCATTGACCGAGTAAGAAGATGCAGAGGCTAATAATGTACTTACGCTCGCAAAAACTAATGCTATGATTGTAGCACGCCTGCTCCCGACGTG
>NZ_JAMJWE010000080.1 GCF_023554105.1 Brucella sp. 21LCYQ03 | reverse complement strand
GTTAAGCAAATCAATTCCTTGCAGGCGTAAGGCACCCCGTTGCCCCTTCAAGAAGCGGTGTTCAATATAACTGGTGATAATAAATGGGTTTGCATTGTTAGCAAAACCTCGATTAAATGATTTAGACAAATCTGCCCCAAAGATCGTATTAGGCCCCAGATTGACTGACCCGATCAAAGACGGTGCTATCGTGGTGATGTTAGGCGCTTCAAACTCGGGCAGGGACGAATTGGTCATATTATACGTAAAACGCACTCCTGGATTTATCTCCAGATTTTCGGATGGGGTATAGCGGAAGAATGCATTTTGCGTCAATACAATATTATTCGTCGTATTCTTCCGATAATCATCAAACGTGGCCAAGGAATCTGTTGCCAAGTAAGACACATTCTTGTTGTAGCTTATACCACCCATATACATAATGTTATAGGTTTTGTCTTTCAACGACCGGCCGAACATGTAAAATGAGTTGATATTATAAACTGGATCTCTCTCGTTTATGTAGTCTACAAATTGATAAATACCTTCTCCCGGACGATTAAAGCGTTGATTCATGGATACGATACGGTCATTGATCAACTCGGTACGTAAGACGGCAAAAAAGGTTTTCCCCTTTTGTACATCTCCAGCGCGGACGCGAAATTGTAATTGATGACGAAATTCTGGATCCAAATTAGGGTTACCGGTCGTAGTCATCAAATTACGGGTTACTTCAAAAGGCAAAATCTGCGTAACGGTTGGCTCTGTAGCCCTCCCGGAGTAACTCATCGTGATATTCGACTGGCGAGAAAACTTGTATTCAAATCGTGCAATCGGAACAAAGTTGAAGTTCGTCCGATTAATTACAGCGGCATCATTCATACTAAAGGCATCTCCTCGTAGTAGAGAGGGCTGCACGGCCGCACCAAAGGAGTATTTTATTTTATCG
>NZ_JAMJWE010000008.1 GCF_023554105.1 Brucella sp. 21LCYQ03 | reverse complement strand
CGCTAGCAGCGTCGCCGCCCTCGTTGAAAGCCATATAGACCCCACAAACACAAACTGTCAACGCGTATTCGTTCTTTTTTTGAATCTTTTTTGACAAATTTCCTTGTTTGACAGGTTTTCCACTGTCTCCGCTTATATAAGCAGACGCAAAACCAATCGCCCAACTCCAGAATGAGCCACAAACCGGCCTCATTATCCCATTAGCGTCCGCTCAAATCGTAAAGCAAAGCTCGAACTGCTGTGAATAACGTCTACGAGCCCGGTTATCGTTGACTTACTGCGTTGCGGCTGACAAAACTCAACAGCCCGCTTGAGGGACTTCCATAATAAGGGAAGACACCATATGTCAGATAGCAGCAATGCTGCTTTCTGGAAAATGATGTTCATGCACACTCTAATATATGCGTGCATCCAGATTTGAAGAAGGACCTGCACCCGCAGCATGAAAGATTTGGGGCCACACAATGTGAATCCGGGGGACGAACCACCGCTTACAGTCGGTGGTCGGCGGCGCCCGCCTGATCGGCGTGAAGTCTCGGCGCGCTGGCTTGCAGGCACATTTCTGACGGGTGTCACATCTTGTATGCTTATTGGCGTTGCATTGTTTGCAGCGCTTGATGGTCGCGAGCAATTGGCAACTCCGCCAGAGATTCTTGCGCGCGCCGATATGCCTGGCGTCGCCAATGATACGAATGCCACCAAGGGTTCGCGTCTTGTAAGCACGATTTCCAAACAGAAGGCGAATGACCGCCGTCGCTTCGAACTTTCAACCATGCAAAAAGTCGGCGAACGCGAAGTCATAAGAACGCGGCCGTTCGAACTCGTCAGCATGGCACTTGCCGTTGATCATCCCACAAATCGAAAATATCCTGCTTTTAATGCAATGACGGTTTTCTCCGAAGGGCCAGCTGCGCCGCAGCCGACGGATACGGGCCAGATTTATGGTGCCAAGGTTGAAAGCGAAGTAAGCCTGCGCGTTGCAGATTTTCCACTTAATAGTGCGAGTTTCGACGCTTCAAATGATCTGACTGTCGATGAAGTTGAAAAAGTCGTTCGCGATACGGGTGTTTTGCTAACCGACGGCGACGTTCAGGTTGCTTCTCTACACTACGTCGATCCAGCGCGTTTTGGTGGAGTAGACTCCTCTTTTGCACTGAGTCCTGCCCTTGGCGTGAAAATCACGCAGGAAAATGTGACTGTCGCGCAGCGTGCTGACGACGAAGAAGCCACCGACGGCTTTTCTGAAGAGCTGATTCCTTTCCGCCAAACGATGGATATCAATCAGGCTTTGCAGAGTGCCGGTTACACGGACGACGATGCTTCAAATATGGCGGATGCCATCACGAAGCTGCTTAATTCACCTCGTCTTAAAGAGGGAAGCGTCCTGCGTATCGGCACCGAGACGCATAATGGCGAGGATCGCGTAGTCAGAGCAAGCGTTTACCATCGGACAACACATCTGGTCACAGTGTCACTTAACGACCGTAATCAATATGTGCCGTCCGATCAGCCCGAAGAAACGCCGCTGCTGGCGTCCGCATTTGATGGAGATGCGCCACCAAGTGCAATTCGCGGCAATCTTCCAAGTGTTTATGATGGTATCAGCCGGGCGGCCCTTGCTTATGGCATGACGGAAACCATGCGAGAGCAGCTCGTGAAAATGCTAGCTGCCGATGTAGACTTGCAAGCGCGCCTCTCGCAGAGCGACAAGATCGACGCTTTCTTCTCGCTGCCTGACGATCCTGAAAAGCCAGACGGCGATTCACAACTGCTTTATGTAGCCGCCAATTTCAGTGGAACCACGCGAAAATTCTATCGCTATCAGGCTCCAGATGGCAGCGTTGATTATTTCAACGAAGACGGAAAAAGCGCCAAGCAATTCCTGTTACGCAACCCAGTACCAAATGGTGTGTTCCGCTCGCCATTTGGGATGCGTCGCCATCCGATCCTCGGCTATAGCCGCATGCACACCGGTGTTGACTGGGCCGCACCTCGCGGCACACCGATCATCGCATCGGGTAACGGCGTCGTTGAGAAGGCTGGCTGGACAAATGGCTATGGCAATCAAACTCTGATTCGTCATGCCAATGGCTATGTCAGCAGCTATAGTCACCAAAATGCAATTGCACGTGGCGTAACGGCGGGTTCACGGGTGCGCCAAGGACAGGTTATCGGCTACGTTGGATCGACGGGTCTCTCAACCGGACCGCATTTGCATTACGAACTTATCGTCAACGGCACTAAGGTTGATCCGCTTCGCATTCGTTTGCCGGATAATAAGGCTCTCAAAGGCAAAGAACTGGAAGCCTTCAATCAGGAGCGTGAGCGTATTGATACGCTGCTGAACACAGATGATGCAGGCACCAAGCTTGCATCGACCGGAACCACAAAAAGTTAATGGGTCGGTTCAGTTTCATAATGCCAATATAAAACACCCGGAAATCGCTACTGATTTCCGGGTGTTTTCTTTTCAGCAGATTATCTACAGCCGTGCTTACTCTGTAAATTCGACGGTAACGCCAGCTTTGACGAGTTTCGCCAACTCTTCCGCATCCCAATTCGTCAAGCGCACACAACCATGGCTTGATGTCTTACCGATACGCGAAGGTTCAGGAGTTCCATGGATGCCGTAAGTTGGTTTTGACAGTGCGATCCAAACCGTACCAACCGGGCCATTCGGGCCAGGTGGGATAGTGAGAACCTTGTCATTACTACCCTGCTTGAAATTGATCTTTGGATTATAAGTGTAATTCGGATTGATCGCGATGCGCTGCACCTGAACGATACCCGAAGGCGATGGCGTATCGGATGAACCAATCGTCGAAGGGTAAGCCACCACGAGCTTGCCATTTTCATCATAGCCCCGAACCTGCTTGCGAGCCTTGTCCGCAATGATCCTCGCAACCTTTGCGCGGACAGGCTTACCGAGACTTGGCACCCGCACAACAGAACCCGGCTGGTTAAAATTCACACCCGGATTGATCTCTTTGAGATAAGCCTCATCAATGTGAAATTTTTCGCCAAGCATTTCAGTCACAGACGTGTATGCCATAGCAGGTAGCTGTGCCTTATGTGCATAGTCATCCGGGATCGAAGCCACATATTGGCGACCGACATCTTCATTGGTAATCGTATATTCTGTGAAAGCCGGACCGCCAGTCGCCTGCAATTCGGCCTCGATTGAAGCCTCATCGGTTGGGTTGAGGAATTTTCCGGTCATCTCACTATAGGCAGCAGCGGCCTTATCGACGTTTGAGCCTGAACGACCGTCAATCACGCCCGGCGAAGCACCAGCCCGATCAAGCAAAACCTGATAGGCGGCGATCTTCTGCTTTGCCCCCTGCCCTTTCGGCATTTCAATGGCTGGCGTCATATCATCGGCGTTGGGCACAGCATGTGGCTGTGTCGATGGCTGTTGATAGCCCGGATCGCGATTAATACTAGCAGTTGGTGATTCTGTATCCGGATATTCCGTACCCGCCGGTGGCAACTCTGAGCGTTGCACCTGACCATCGCGATTATAATCATAACCCGGTGCTGATGGCGCTTCCGGGTAATAATTCGGATCTTCCGGCACATTACCGAAACCGTCATAAGGCGCACCACCGCCTACAGGGCCATCGGACCAACCACCGTCCTGCTGACCACCACCTGCATAACGACCTGAATCGCGCGGATCTTCAATATTGATTACACGTCCACGGCGGTCAATCGTGACCTGCCGGCCATATTCATCCGTGTAAACGCGCAATCCCCTATCGCGACCCTGATCCCGACCACGCTCATGACCCCAGTCGAAAAGCTGTGCCAATTGCACAGGTTGCGAAACATGACTGGTCGCATCGCGCTCATCCGCAAAGGCTGAACCACCTGCTGCAAGAATGATTGCAGAACCGACCAAACCGAAGCGAAGCATGCGTAAGAGATGCGACATACAAGAAACCCTGAATTACCTTACATAAGGGATGCAACTATATGGTTAACAATTAATTACTCAATAACAGCAAATGCCAGATGAACTGGACATGAAGATGGCCTTAAAAATCGATAGTTCATAAAAAACGCCGCAATCGGATGATCGCGGCGCTTTCTTCATAAGTTCGATAAAGCCTTATGCCTTTTCATCTTCCTTCACCGGCTCACCCTCACCCATCACGCGGATGGGACGAAAGTTCAGTCGATCAGAGCCGGGCAATATTTTGACGATGGAACCGTCAAAAATATCGCCAAGCAGAATGCGTTCTGCCAGCGGGTCCTGAACTTCCTTCTGGATAACGCGCTTCAACGGACGCGCACCATAAGCCGGATCATAACCCTTGTTGGCCAACCATTCGCGGGAATCGTCTTCCAGTTCCAGCGTGATCTTGCGATCATGCAGGAGAGCCTGCAAACGCTTCATCTGAATATCGACAATCGATCCCATGTCTTCGCGACGCAGCCTGTGGAACAGGATGATTTCATCGACACGGTTTAGGAATTCCGGACGGAACGAAGCCCGCACGACACCCATCACCTCTTCACGAACGCTTTCAACATCATCCTTCTCACCGAGATTGACGAGATATTCAGCACCAAGGTTCGAGGTCATAATGATCAGCGTATTGCGGAAATCGACCGTGCGCCCCTGACCATCCGTCAGGCGCCCATCATCGAGAACCTGAAGCAAGATGTTGAACACATCTGGATGCGCCTTTTCGATTTCGTCGAACAGGATCACCTGATATGGCCTGCGCCGCACGGATTCCGTCAGAACACCGCCTTCTTCATAGCCAACATAGCCAGGAGGTGCACCGATCAGCCGGCTCACAGAATGCTTTTCCATGAATTCCGACATATCAATGCGCACCATAGCCGTGTCGTCCTGAAACAGGAACGAAGCCAAAGCTTTGGTCAACTCGGTCTTGCCCACGCCGGTTGGTCCGAGGAAAATGAACGAGCCAATTGGCCTATTCGGATCCTGAAGACCTGCGCGTGCACGGCGAACAGCTTTTGAAACAGCCTGAACTGCTTCACCCTGTCCGACAACGCGTTTGCCGATTTCATCTTCCATGCGCAAAAGCTTTTCGCGCTCACCTTCCAGCATTCGCTCAACCGGAATGCCCGTCCAGCGCGCAACAATCTGCCCGACATGCTCAGGTGTTACGGTTTCCTCAAGCAAAGAGCCTTTATTCTCATTGCTTTCAGCATCTACAAGCTGCTTTTCAAGCTGCGGAATTGTGCCATAGGCCAGTTCACCAGCCTTCTGGAATTCACCGCTGCGCTGCGCAGTCGCCAAAGCATTGCGTGCCTCTTCAAGCTGCCGCTTCAAATCTGCCGCAAGTCCAAGCTTCTGCTTTTCAGCCTGCCACTTCGCTGTCAGTTCCGCTGATTCTTCTTCCAAATCGGTCAGCTCTTTTTCAAGACGCTGCAAACGATCAATAGAAGCCGTATCAGTTTCGACCTTCAGTGCTTCGCGCTCGATTTTGAGCTGCATTGCACGACGATCGATCTCGTCCAACTCTTCCGGCTTTGAATCAACCTGCATACGCAGACGCGAAGCGGCTTCGTCGACAAGATCAATGGCTTTATCTGGCAAAAACCGATCTGTGATGTAACGATTCGATAGCGTTGCAGCCGCAACAAGTGCCGAGTCGGAAACGCGGACTTTATGGTGCTGCTCATACTTTTCCTTCAAACCACGAAGGATTGAGATCGTATCTTCAACAGTCGGCTCATCAACAAATACCGGCTGAAAACGACGAGCGAGAGCTGCATCCTTCTCAACATATTTGCGATATTCCTCTAGCGTGGTCGCACCAACGCAATGCAATTCACCACGAGCCAATGCTGGCTTGAGCAGGTTCGATGCATCCATCGCACCGTCAGACTTACCTGCGCCCACAAGCGTATGCATTTCATCGATGAAAAGAATGATCTGGCCAGCAGCAGCCTGCGTTTCCGAAAGCACAGCCTTCAGACGCTCTTCAAACTCACCACGATATTTCGCACCAGCGATCAACGCACCCATATCGAGCGCCATCAACTGCTTGTCTTTCAGTGATTCCGGCACGTCACCATTGACGATACGCAACGCCAGACCTTCGGCAATGGCTGTTTTACCAACGCCAGGCTCGCCAATCAGAACCGGATTGTTTTTCGTGCGGCGCGACAGAACCTGTATCGTGCGGCGAATTTCTTCATCGCGACCAATAACCGGATCGAGCTTGCCCGCACGCGCATCTTCCGTCAGATCACGCGCATATTTTTTTAGCGCATCGTAATTGCTTTCAGCAGAAGCGGAATCGGCTGTGCGGCCTTTGCGCATGTCATTGATAACCTTATTAAGCGCGGTCGGTGTGACACCGGCGGCAACCAGAATTTCAGACGTTTTTGCAGATTTCTCGATAGCAAGTGCTGTGAGCAAGCGCTCAACCGTGACAAAGCTGTCTCCGGCCTTGCTTGCCAGCTCTTCAGCAAGAGTAAAAACCTTTGCCAATGGCTGTGCGAGATAAAGCTGATCGTTACCGCCGCTCACCTTTGGCAGTTTCTCAAGCGCTGTCTGCAAGCCCAAACGTACATCGCTGGTACGGCCACCGGCACGCTCAATGAGCGACGCAACAAGGCCCTCGTCATCATCGACGAGCACTTTCAGAAGATGTTCAGGGGTAAACTGCTGATTGCCCGAGGAAAGGGCGAAAGTCTGGGCCGACTGAATAAAACCGCGAACCCGTTCGGTGTATTTCTCAATATTCATATTGTCTCCTTTTCCTTCCAACCCATTCTGGCATCGGAAGAGTTCTGGTGACGGAGCCCCCGAATTCGGCTGGCTCACTATCCAAGGAGAAATATGGGAAGATCAATAAGGTTCGGCAAGACCAGAAAAGCCAAAAGCGTGCAAATAAAAATGGCGCGGAAAACCGCGCCATTTTTTGAAATCAAACATATTGCCATTCAGGCTTTATGCATCGGAATCCGCTGTTTCAGGAACTTCATCCTTCGGAACTCGACGCGGGCGACCCGGACGACGTGTGACACGGACTGGAGCCTCTTCCTTAGCCGAAGCTTCAACAGGTGCTTCCGCCGCAGGCACTGACTTTTCAACAACAGGTGCTGCTTCTTCTGCAACCTTTGCAGGCCTTTCAGCGCGTCTTGGCTTTTCGACCACTGGCTGTTCCGCAACTGATGCCTCAACAACCGGCGTTTCAACGAAAGGCTTTTCAGCAACTGGCGCTGGAATTGGCTGCTGATCAGCAACCGCAGCAGCAACCGGTGCGTCTACAACTGGCTGATCGGACTGCTCTTCCGCATTGAAGCGTTCGCGCTGTGGGCGGCGACCGCGACCAAGGCGGCGCTGATCACGTCCGTCACGACCTTCGCGGGAATCACGACCTTCGCGTGGCTGCGAACGGTTGTCAGGGCGACTATCAGAACGATTGTCCGAGCGACCTTCTGAACGACTGTCGCTACCTTCTTCGCCGTAAACCACTTCAGCTGGAGTGCCTTCGATAACAGGCTGCGGGCCCGAACCATTGACTGGCTGGTGCACAGGAGCGGCTGGCACAAAGCCGCCTTCATCCTCATCGCCACCATCATTGTCGAAGTTTTCTTCGCGCTGATATGGAATATTCTGCGCTGCCATAGCAGCCATGATGATGCGATTGTAATGTTCTGCGTGCTGAAGATAATTTTCAGCCATAACACGGTCACCAGACGCCTGCGCGTCGCGAGCCAGTGTCGTATATTTTTCTGCAACATGCTGAGCATTGCCGCGGATTTTTACGTCCGGACCATTGCTTTCATAATTACGCGACAGAGGATTGGGGCCCTTGCGGTTGTTATTGTTGTTATTATTATTGTTATTCCCCCGTCCGCGCATACGCCTGTTCTGCTGTGCTGGCCTCATCGTCTTCTCTTTTCAGATTAAAGGGCGTCATATTCCTGTGGCTTAAAGCCACCGGCTTCGCATTATCGAGCCATGGAGGAAGCACACCCTAAAACTTCCCACACATCGAATTGTTAAGAGTTCCGCACTGTCCACCAAAGACACCGCGAACTTTCCGGCTTGGCATTTGCAAGACCCTCCGAAAAGCAAAACTCTTCGGAACTATTTGTGAAAGCCGTGCACTTCCGTACAAACCATCCCTTGAGAAAAACCCTCACGGGAGCATGACCTTAATCGTCATGGAGTATTTCCGCCACCGCCCTCAAGCGGGCAAAACCATTCTGGCTATATACGGTGGCTGGAAACTAAACGGCTTCGCCGCAAATTCCAAGCGCTTTTTTGATGTCATCGCGCGTTTTTTAACATGCAGTCTTTCAAACGCTCACACTGTCTAAATTTATGAAAACCATGGCCCTTCTATGACCACCGAGATCAATCGCTTCATTCGTCAAATGAAAATCAGCGCTTTCAAAAATGACGCGCACATCGTGAAACTGGCCTGCGCCAATCTCAACGGCAACTATTCCACCTTCATATAGGTACGCACGAGCCTCACTTGCAAGAGAGCGATAGAAATCAAGTCCGTCATTGCCGCCATCCAGAGCTGCCATCGGGTCATGCTCACGCACTTCGCGCGACAGATCTTCAATATCCCTGCTTGGAATATAAGGCGGGTTCGAGACAATGAGATGAAACCTGCCACTTACATTTGAAAACCAGTCGCTTTTAAGCGCAGCAAATCTCGTGCTCACACCATTGGCCGCTGCATTGACCCGTGCCATGGCAAGCGCGCCGTCGGCAACATCAAGTCCAATACCGTTGAGCTTATCAAACTTGTGCAGAAGCGAAATGACAATAGCACCAGTGCCGGTGCCCATATCGAGCATCAAGGCCCGACCATGCTGTTCAATCAGCTTTTCGATATAGGGCGAAACGAGATCAACAAGCGCTTCCGTATCCGGGCGCGGTTCAAGCGTTTCCGGCGAAAGTCGGAAAGGCAGACCATAAAACTCGCGCATACCGATGATGCGATGCACCGGCTCGCCTGCAATACGGCGCTCCAGCGCGTCGTTTAACTGCGCGACCTTATCCTCATTTATCAGCTTTTCCGGCCAAGAAATGAGATCAAGCCGCGTTGCGCCAGTCGTCCATTCGACAAGCAATTGTGCATCAAGATCAGGCGTATCGACGCCCCCTTCCCGCAATTGCATGCGAGAAGCCGCCATCAGCTGATCAAGACGTTCGCCGCTCACGCGTTTTCGCCCAGTTCCATCAGAAGGGCTGTCTGATGATCAGAAATCAGCGCATCAACCAGCTCGTCAAGCTCGCCCATCATCACACGATCCAGCTTGTAAAGTGTGAGGTTAATACGATGGTCGGTCACGCGCCCCTGCGGAAAATTATAAGTACGGATACGCTCGGAACGATCGCCAGACCCCACCTGACTGCGGCGCGATTCAGACCGTTCGCTTTCAGCTTTCTGGCGCTCCATGTCATAAAGACGGGCACGCAGAATCTGCATAGCGCGAGCACGGTTTTGGTGCTGCGATTTTTCCGCCTGCACAACCATGATGCCCGTTGGAATATGTGTAATACGCACAGCGGAGTCAGTGGTATTGACGTGCTGACCACCAGCACCCGAAGCACGCATTGTATCAATACGAATATCTTCGTTGCGAATTTCAATATCAATGTCTTCGGCTTCAGGAAGCACCGCGACCGTTGCAGCAGACGTATGAATACGGCCACCAGCTTCTGTTTCCGGCACACGCTGCACACGATGCACACCGGATTCAAACTTCAGTTTCGAGAACACGCCCTTGCCAGAAACGGTCGCAATGATTTCCTTAAAACCGCCTGCATCGCCATCGCTTGCCGAAACCAGTTCGACGCGCCAGCCTTTTTCGGCAGCAAACCGCTCATACATACGGAACAGATCGCCAGCGAAAAGTGCGGCTTCAAGCCCACCCGTACCCGCACGAATTTCAAGAATAGCATTCTTCTCGTCGGCCGCATCTTTTGGCAGAAGCAAAATCTGAACTTCCTGCTCAAGCACTTCGATGCGCTTTTCGACTTCTGGCAGCTCTTCGACCGCCAGCGCACGCATTTCCGCATCAGTAGATGCGTCATCGCGCATCGCAGTCAGATCTTTCGCCTCGCTACGCGCATCCGTCAGTTCGCGAATTTTACCGACAACGTCCTGAAGCTCGGAATATTCGGAAGCCAGTTTCACATAGGTGACAGAATCAGGATTGTTGGCCATCTGGCTTTCAATCATCGAGAACCGCTTCAAAAGCTGGTCCATCCGGTCCTGTGGCAAGGCGCTCATGGGTATGTCCTGAAATCTTTAATCTTGGCGTGAATAAGCAAAATTGAGCGCCGAACATAGAGTCCCGCGCTCAAACATTTCCTGCAATTATCTACGCTATAGCGGAATATCGTTGTCTTCTGCAAACTGAAGCAGCAATTCGCGCAGAGAATGCGCACCATTCGGCTTATCGAGCTTCTCATTGAGAAGCGCATTAAGCTTGCTCACGTCAAGCGCACCAAGCATTGCTTTGACCGGGCCAATATTGGCAGCCGACATTGAAATAGAGCGGAAACCAAGCCCCAGCAGCGCCATAGCCGTCAGCGGACGTCCGGCCATTTCACCACACAACGTCACAGGCTTTCCATGACGATTGCCGGCGTCAACAATGTGACGAAGCGTGCGCAGGAAGGCAGGCGACAACTGATCGAAACGGCTTGAAATCAGCGAGTTGCCACGATCGACCGCCATCAAAAACTGGAACAGATCGTTGGAACCGACGGAGACAAAATCCACAATCGCCATCAATTCATCAAGCTGCCAAAGAAGTGCAGGCACTTCGATCATCGCACCAAGCTTGAGATTATTCGGCAGCGTATGGGCAAAGCGCGAAAGGTGACGCACTTCGCGATCGATGATCTCACGTGCGGCCTTGACCTCGGATACTTCCGTTACCATCGGCAGCATGATCTTGAGTTCACGCCCACCAGCCGCTTTCAGAAGTGCACGCAGCTGCGTGCGCAGCAATCCCGGACGATCCAGCGTGAGACGAATTGCACGCCAGCCAAGCGCTGGGTTTTCTTCCTGTGCCGTTGCGCGGAAATAAGGAAGTACCTTGTCACCACCAATATCAAGCGTACGGAAAGTCACCGGCTTGTTGCCCGCAGCCTCGATCACCGAGCGATAGAGACGCTCTTGCTGCTCAGCACGTGGGAAGGTAGACGCCACCATAAACTGAAGTTCAGTACGGAACAGACCAATACCGCTAGCACCCGATGCAGCAAGCTGCGGCAGATCCACCAGCAGACCCGCATTCATCAATAGCGAAATATCAACGCCATCTTTGGTCAGCGCAGGTTTATCGCGTGATTCGCGATAAAGCGCCTGACGGCGCGCACGGAAGCGAACTTTTTCGGCATAGGCCAATTCAACATCTGTCTGCGGACGCAGATGCACGATGCCTTCATCGCCATCAACAATCGCCGCATCGTTGTTTTCAGCCATGGACACTGCGCCCTTGGCCTGACCAACGACAGGAATACCCATCGCACGGGCAACAATCACCACATGGCTTGTCGCTGCACCATCTTCCAGCACCACACCACGCAGACGCTCACGCGGATAATCAAGAAGCTCGGCAGCGCCCATCGTGCGTGCGACAATAATCGCATCCTTGGCCAGTGATTCGGCCATCGTCTTGACATCGCGACCCATCAGCTGGCGCAGCAGTCGATTGGCAAGATCATCGAAATCCGACAAACGTTCCCGCATGTAAGGATCAGTCAGATGCACCATGCGCGCACGCGTATCGCTCTGAACCTTCTCAACAGCCGCTTCTGCGGTCAGACCATTGTGAATGGCTTCTTCAAGACGACGCACCCAGCCGCGATCATGCGCAAACATGCGGTAAGCTTCAAGCACTTCACGATGCTCGCCTTCAGCAGCAACATCACGTCGCGAAAGCATGTCATCAATGGAAATACGCAACGAACCGAGCGCTGTTTCCAACCGCGTCAGTTCTGCCTGACTGTCTTCGTTAAACAGGTTCGTTACAACGATACGCGGCTCATGCAGCACAACATGGCCAAGGCCAATACCGTCATTGAGCCCATTGCCCGTCACACTCATCGGACGGCCAAGATCCAGTTCGATACCGGGCCGTGCAAGGCGCAGACCATCGCCCGTTGCGATAATCTCGGCCAAAACCATTGCTGTCGTCTCAAGTGCTTCAACCTCGTCTTCGCGATAGGCCCGCTTGGTCTGATTCTGGACGACAAGAACGCCCAAAGTGCGGCCAGCACGAAGAACAGGAACACCGAGGAATGAATTGTAAGCTTCTTCGCCCGTCTCTGGCAGGTAGGCGAAGGCTGGATGGCTTTGCGCATCGGTCAGGTTCAGCGGGCGCGCGCTTGCAGCAATCGTTCCCACAAGACCTTGCCCCAGACGCAACTGCGCCAGGTGAACCGACTGTGGATTAAGACCCTCAGTCGCGTAAAGCTCAAGCACGCCATCAGCACGAAGAATATAAAAAGAGCAAACTTCCGCGACCATATTTTGCGCGATTTCACGGACGATCCGGTCAAGGCGTTCCTGTGGCTCTAGTGATTCAGCCATCAATTCGCGCAGCCGCTTCAGCAGCACGCGGGGACCAGTTGTCAGATCACGCATGATCGTGGGGGGCTCCTCATTTGGTACAGGCTCAGCTTTTCCGCAAAGCCAGTTCCCTTTACCCGCCTGCGAAGCGTTACGCCGAATCCTTTGTGAGCATTTTTGACACGCGCGTCTAGTCTAATCGGCAGAAAATCTGACAACTCATATAATAAGAAAATGCCACCCCCTCATTATTGGGAGTGGCATTGTTTCAAAACGAACCAGACAAAGCTGGCTAATTACCTATCTAAACCGTAGACGCCGTGCAGTGTGCGAACTGCGAGTTCGGCATAAGGACCATCAATAAGGATCGAAATTTTGATTTCCGACGTGGTGATCGCACGGATATTAATGCCTTTTTCAGCCAATGCCTTGAAAGCAGTCGCTGCAACACCTGCATGGCTGCGCATACCGATGCCGATCACGGAAATCTTGGCAAGGCCGGTTTCCGACTGAATGTGATCAGAGCCGATTTCGCCCTTCACTTTATTGAGAACGCGCAGTGCCTTGTCGATATCGCCGGTCGGGATCGTGAAAGTCATGTCGGTCTTTGAACCGTCTTCCGACACGTTCTGCACAATCATATCGACATTGATGTGCTCTTCGGCCAGTGGGCCGAAAATTGCTGCCGAGATACCTGGCCGGTCGGCCACGCGTCGGAGCGAAATCTGAGCTTCATCCTTCGCATAAGCGATACCAGTGACGACCTGCTGTTCCACGATTTCATCCTCGTCGCAAATGAGTGTTCCGGGCGGGTTGATCGGATCATCCATGCCCGGTGCATTGGGGTCCGTAAAACTTGAGCGCACGAAGGTGCGAACTTTATGTACCATGGCGAGTTCAACCGAACGCACCTGCAGAACCTTTGCGCCGAGCGAAGCCATTTCCAGCATTTCTTCAAATGTAATGCGGGAAAGGCGCTTTGCCTTTGGTTCAATACGTGGATCGGTCGTGTAAACGCCATCAACATCGGTATAGATATCGCAACGGTCAGCCTTCACACCAGCCGCAATCGCCACGGCAGAAGTGTCCGAGCCACCACGACCCAGCGTCGCAATACGGTTATCCGGGCCGATACCCTGGAAACCAGCAACAACGGCAACCTGACCCATTTCCATGCGGCGGATGATTTCCGAACCGTCGATTTCCTGAATACGGGCTGCGCCATGTGCATTGTCTGTCTTGATCGGAATCTGCCAGCCCTGCCACGAACGCGCATCGACGCCGATGGATTGCAGCGCAATCGCTAGAAGACCACTTGTCACCTGTTCGCCAGAAGCCACAATCGCGTCATATTCGCGTGCGTCGTAAAAAGGCGAAGTGCCACCAGCAACCTTGGGCATGTTCTGTACCCAATTGACCAGCTCATTGGTCTTGCCGGACATGGCGGAGACGACGACGGCGACCTGATTGCCAGCATCGACTTCACGTTTGACGTGGCGCGCCACTATGGAGATGCGTTCCAGATCAGCCACAGAAGTGCCGCCGAATTTCATCACGATGCGCGCCATTTAAGGATACGTCCCGTCTTTTGCAAAATTACACTAACGCCTGCCGAAACATTATTTTCTTGCGACAGACAAACCCGGGGTCACATAGCTAAAATGTCGCGCTTCCGCAAGGGTGTGATTCCCGTGAAACAATAATCAACGCTTCCAATTCGGGAATTTGATTTGATCCTTGACTTTAACACGCTACCTTGAGAGCAGGATTGCACGCGCTTCCGCAGGAGAATGATATGACCGAGACCGCCCGCACCACGATCGATGCTTCTGAAATCGAGCATTTTTCGCGCATTGCCGCGCAATGGTGGGACCCGCAGGGCAAGTTTCGTCCGCTGCATAAATTCAATCCGACGCGCCTGACCTATATTAAAGAAAAGGTTTGCGAAAAATTCAATCGCGACCCGAACAGCCCGCGCCCCTTTGAAGGCCTGCGCTTTCTCGATATTGGTTGCGGCGGTGGTCTGTTGTGTGAACCGATGTCACGTCTCGGCGCAACCGTCATTGGAGCGGACGCATCCGAAACCAATATTGAAGTCGCAAAGATTCACGCCGCCCAAAGTGGTGTGGACGTCGATTATCGCGCAACCACTGCGGAGGCACTGGCTGAAGCTGGCGAGAAATTCGATGTTGTGCTGAACATGGAAGTGGTTGAACACGTCTCTGACGTTGATCTCTTCATGTCAGCGACCAGCGAAATGGTAAAGCCGGGTGGTCTGATGTTCGTCGCCACCATCAATCGCACACTCAAAGCCTATGGCCTTGCAATAATTGGTGCGGAATATGTGCTGCGCTGGCTGCCACGCGGCACGCACCAATATGAAAAGCTGGTGCGCCCGGAAGAGCTGGAAGCAGCGTTTTCAAAAGCTGGCCTCACTCTGATCGACAAGCTAGGGGTGACCTATAATCCGCTTGCTGATAGCTGGAGCCGCTCACGCGATACCGATGTGAACTACATGGTTCTCGCGGAACGGCCTCATTAATTAGCGCTTCTGGGCTTTCGTCGTCAGCGCCACACCAATGGCGATGACGACAGCACCTATCCATGTAAGCGGCGGATAATTTTCTCCCAGAAACAGCGTCCCGGAAATAAGCCCGAGCGCCGCAGCCACATAACCGATCTGGCTCAGATAAACCGGCCCACCCACCGCCTGTAACCGGAAGAAAAGCGCAAACATGCCCGCCGCCGCAATCCCTTGTGCCACAGCAGTCGCGGGCGCTAGAGCGAGCGTTTCAATCGGAAAATTACCGCTGAACAGCAGAATACCGACAAACAACATCACCGCCGCAGCGAGATGACTTCCCGCAGCAAGCTCAGTTGGATCAGCATTTTTCGGCCAGTCGAGTGTGCGATAGACATTTCCCATCGCCAGAAAAACGGGAATGAGAAGCGCTAAGCCAATCCAAAGCGGATCGGCAGGCTTGCCTACTTCACCGCGCGTCATCGCAACCATGATTGCGCCAATAAAGCCCACAACAATGCCAGCAATACCAAGCGCGTTGGGGCGTCGAAGACCAAAGCCCATGGAAATTAGAAGCGTGATCACTGGCGACAGCGTGTACATAATGCCGGTGAAACCAGCGCCAAGACGCGGGATTGCCGACAGGATCAGAAGGTTTGGTAGCGCATAGGAAATTGCTGCTGTGCAGATGTAATAACGGAGCCTGCCACCCGCAAAACCAATACGCTTTTTTCCCAAAAGCATAACCAGCAACAGGATAATACCGGCACTTGCCGAGAACAGAAATGTCCAAATCGCAGGTGGAATGCCTGCTTCAGCGGCAATCTTACCAAGTGGCAGAATTAGGCCCAGAAGCGTGCCGGTCGTAAGCAACAAAAAAGGCGCAGAATCCATGAGTTTCATGCGCCTGATCTCCTACGCATTGCAATTATCAGCTAATTCTTGTCTTCCGGGAAAACCGGCAATGGCATCACTTCGACACCATCTTCAAGCAAAGAATGAACATCTTCCTTGGAGGCTTCGCCGTAAATCCCGCGCGCTTCAGTTTCACCGAAATGAATTTTACGCGCTTCCTCAGCAAATTGATCGCCGACATAGTCCGCATTCTCGCGGACCTTGCGGCTTAGTTCGCGCATTTGCTCCAGCACCTGCTTCTGCGCCTGATCCATAGCAATCGCCACCTGCTCTTTCGAACGGCTGGTAGAGACAGCGGGTGCCATCAGTGATTTCTGAATATCAGGCGAATTGCAAACAGGACAGGAGACAAGCTTACGTTCCGACTGCCGGTCAAAATCGGCATTGTCGCGAAACCAGCCTTCAAATTCATGGCCGTGATCGCAATGAAGCGAAAAGCGGATCATGGATTATGCGTCCTTTTTCTCATGCGCAACCTTCACGGAAAATTCCCGCGCATTCTTGAGGTTGGGAACCTTGGCGCGTGCAGCAACACTCTCCGCAACATCAATATCAGCGATGATCACGCCCGGCTCATCATGGGCCGCTTCAGCCAGAACCTTGCCCCATGGCGAAACAATGAGCGAATGACCATAAGTCTCGCGACCGTCTTCATGAACACCGCCCTGAGCTGCTGAAATCAGGAATGCGCCATTTTCAATGGCACGCGCACGCTGCAAAACATGCCAGTGCGCCTCACCCGTCTGACGAGTGAAAGCGGCAGGTCCGGTGATCACATTGGCTCCCGCCAGCGCCTGTGCGCGGAAAAGCTGCGGGAAACGAATATCGTAGCAGACCGCCATGCCAACCTTGGCAAAAGGCAATTCAGCTATCACCGTTTCCTTGCCCGGCTCATAGGTTGCCGATTCGCGCCAGCTTTCGCCATTGTCGAGATCAACGTCAAACATATGCACCTTGTCATAGGTCGCAATCTTCTCGCCCGATGGCGCAAAGATGCCGCCGCGATTGGCAATCTTGCCATCACCAGCGGCAATGGCTGTCGAACCGATATGCAGGAAAATGCCGTGCTTTTTGGCAAGCGCTGATGCGGCTTTGAAAACGAGGTCCTCATTTTCATCACGCAGGCTTGCAAAAAGTGCTGCACGGTCGCGCATCAGCGCACCCGTCATCTCGGGGGTCTGCACATAATGAGCACCCTTGGCCGCAGCGTCAGTTACGAATTTTTCCAAATCCTCAACGTTACGGGCAATGTCAGTGCCAGAACGCATCTGAACGGCAGCGGCGCGAAAAGTGCTCATAAAAATCTCCCCCACCCTGATCTTAGTTCAATTCGCCAGTTGCAAGCAGGCCATCAAGCTTGCCTGCATTGTCGAGTGCTACGAGATCATCGCAACCGCCGACATGGACAGCACCGACGAAAATCTGCGGAAAAGTATTACGGCCCGAACGTTCCTGCATTTCTGCACGCAGTTCCGGTGTAGCGCCCGCATTGATTTCGTTAAACTCAACGCCCTTGTTTTTGAGAAGGCTGACGGCGCGTGTGCAATAAGGGCAGCCGGGACGGGTGTAGATGGTAATATCGGTCATGAAAAACTCCATTCGTTGCCCACTATATAAGTAGCAAAACCACGATCTGGAAGCCCCTTATCTCTTCACAAAGCTGTATTCAGGTGTCAGGCAGAACACGGCTGAATGTAAGTACATCAACGCTTTTTGCGCCGCCACGCAACAGCGCGCGTGTCGCGGCCTTTACCGTCGATCCCGTCGTATAAACATCATCGATCAACAACACCCGCCGCCCACGCACGTGAATTTCATGTTCTTTGGGTACGCGAAACGCACCGTCGACATTGCGCTTTCGCTCTTTCAGGCCCAGCCCAATTTGCTGATCAGTCCGCCGAATGCGCTTAACCGCCTGCGGAGCAAAAGGTTTGTTGCTTAATCGTGCCAGTGTGCGAGCCAGTTCCGCAGATTGATTAAATCGACGCGACCAGAACCGCCATTTGTGCAAAGGCACCGGTAGAATAACGTCGCATTCGTCGAGCAACTCGCGACCAGCGCGCTGCATCCAGCGTGCCATCCACGGCGCAAGATCAGTGCGATCATGAAATTTCAGTGCGACCGCCATGCGCTGCGCCGCCCCTCGATGCAGCACGGCAGAACGCAACCGTCGAAAGGGTGGCGGATCTGCAATCGCCTCTGCACTCATAAAGTTTTCACCAAAATCATGGCTGAACGGAATGCCAAGCACCGGACAATAGGGCTTTTCAATAAAGCGCAGTTGCGACCAGCACTGCGGGCATAGTGTTCCCGGCTCTGAAACCTGAATGCGACAACCGACACAACTGGCCGGAAACAACACATCAGATGAGTAGCGCAAGCCAAAGCGAACGGCGCTCTGCACGCTCGTTTTTAGCCTCAACACCAAGCTTTGATGCGACCTGTCGTCATCAACCATTGCATTCGCCCCCGTTCGAATGCATCTACGCCTGTATCTATATTACCGACGCATATCCGAAAGAGAAGACGGAATCGCAATGGCCGCCCCTTCACCTGCCCAATCGTCTGAAAACGCGATCTTTGATCGCGACCTCCAATTGGCGTTTCGCCGCCGTGCTTTCAAACGCGCGATCACGGGAGCAGACTTTATTTTGCAAAGGGCAGCAGAAGACCTTGAAGATCGGTTGGATGCGATAACACGTCGTTTCCCGGTTGCTGTTGATCTCGCCGGACATAATGGCCTTGCGGCGAGCGCCATTGCCCGTTCTGGCAAAGCGGACATGATTTTGCGCATCGAGCGCGATATAGACTTTCTCAACGGCCCCTTCCCGGCAGTGGTTGCAGATGACGAAGCCCTGCCATTAAAGCCGCAGAGTGCGGATCTCATCGTTTCGCTGTTGGCGCTACATTCGACCAATGATACGCCGGGCGCAATGATACAGATTGCCCGTGCGTTGAAGCCCGATGGCCTGTTTCTGGCAGCATTGAGCGGCAACGGAACTCTGGGCGAATTGCGCGAAAGCCTTTTGCAGGCCGAAATCGAGCTGACGGGTGGCGCTTCTCCACGCATTTTCCCATTTGCCGATGTGCGTGACGTCGGCAGTCTTTTGCAACGCGCCGGTTTTGCATTACCAGTCACGGACGTTGAAAACGTCACCGTGCGTTATGACAGCATCTTTAACTTGATGGCTGATCTTCGCGCTATGGGAATGCAGAATATTCTGCGCGACAGATCCCGCAAACCAGTTTCAAAGAAACTATTTTTCCGTGCAGCCGAAATCTATGCAGAGCGCTTCAGCGACCCGGATGGACGCATTCGCGCAAGTTTCTCGACTATCTGGCTGTCTGGCTGGGCGCCGCACGAATCGCAACAAAAGCCACTGAAGCCCGGCTCTGCCAAGGCTTCACTGGCTGATGCGCTTAAGAATGTGGAATAAAGTGTTTCCAGCAAAAGTGTGAAGCGTTTTTGCGTTCGGAAACACGAAGACACAAGAAGGCTTAGCAGTCGCCTGTCTGGGTACCATCGACTTCAATAACACAGATTGGTCTGACGGGTGCCTTTCGCTCGGCATGAACATCCCGCTTGATCGATCCGGTCATCGTGCGATCAATGCCAGCTGGCAGAACCGATTGTGCGGCAAGCTTGTTTGCCTGATCATTTAAAACCGGCACAATAATCAGTGCAAGAGCGACTGCGGCAGAACCAAAAAGCAGCACGACGCGCAGGATGCCGCGACCCGCTTTCGAGAGTGGGCCCGGGGTGTATTCATTATGATCTGCGCTGAAATAATTATTATCAAAACTCATGAGGCTAACTCCGGAACACTTATCCCAGAGAATGCCGCAGTGGAGTGAATCATCGATTAACGCGGAAGGTTAACAGGTAAGGATTTGGGTACTATTTTGTAGCTTTCCACAGGCTCAGAGCAGATCAATCAAAAACGGGATCAGCGGCTCGTCTGCTGGCGGCATCGGATAATCACGCATATCCTTCGGACGAACCCATTTCAGTGCCTGACCTTCCAGCCCCTGCGCCACACCTTCAAAGCGACGACAGACATAAAGTGGCATTAACAAATGGAAGTCATCATAGGTGTGGCTAGCAAAAGTCAGCGGCGCGAGACAGGCCACTTTGGTCGTAATGCCCACCTCTTCCTGAAGCTCACGGATCAGGGTTTCTTCAGGCGTTTCGCCTGCCTCAACCTTGCCACCGGGAAACTCCCACAGACCAGCAAGCGACTTGCCTTCGGGGCGCTGCGCTAACAGCACGCGTCCGTCAGCATCGACCAGCGCACAGGCCGCAACCAATACAATGCGTCGCGATTTCACTTCAGTCATTGTTCATTGCTTTCCCGATAAGCATAGCGATAGGCTTCCTGAAAGCCGAAACGCTTATAAAGTGCCAAACCAGCAATATTATCAGCTTCAATTTGTAGCCATGCGGTTTTTGCACCCAGTGATTTTGCCCATTTGAGCGTCGCACCGATCAAAGCTTTACCATGCCCCTTCTGACGCGCTTCTGGCAAAGTTCCGACATCAAATAAACCGGCCATGGCGCCATCCTGCACACACAGCACATTGGATACGGCGCGATTACCTTCTTCGAGAACAAACATCCCCTTATTCGGGCGAATACCGTCCAGCAATTCAGAGAAGCCCGGACGTAATTCTGTCGGGCGACCATGAATGGCGATCGACGCATCCACATAGCGGCCAATGTCTTTCAAAGGTGCTTCATCACGTTCAGCCGTAAGATCAAGGGCACTCAGATTGGCTGTCATAACGATAGTTTCATCGTGACGCTTCCAGCCAAGTCCTTCGAGATAATTCTCCAGCTCAACCGGCGCCAGCGGCGAAAGTCTGAAACATGGAACCCGGCCATAGGTACGAAAGCGTTGCGATGCTTGTTCGACACGCGCCGGAATATCGCGCGTGTCGCCCGGATCAAGTGGATTGACCGAATTGAGACGCTTGGAGGGATGTGCAGCCGTCATGCGTATCGCCCATGTCCCGTCATAATGAACGGACGTAGCAGGCCATGCGCGAAAACCCACGGCTTCCAGCTGGCGAACGATAGCAAGATTGGACATATTCAAACTCTCTGTAAGCTTAGCTTCTGTAATCGCCGTTGATCGCAACATATTCCTTTGTCAGATCGCAAGTCCAGACGGTTGCCTTACCCTTGCCGAGGCCGATATCAACGCGGATCAGAATATCTTCGCCCTGCATGTAAGCCGAGGTCGCTTCTTCCGAATACGCAGGATCGCGCTGGCCCTGATGCGCCACGCGAATATCGCCAAACCAGATCGCCAGAAGATCACGATCAGCAGGCTCACCAGCCTTGCCAACAGCCATGACAACACGGCCCCAGTTTGCATCTTCGCCGGCAACAGCGGTTTTGACCAATGGGGAGTTCGCAATCGAAAGCGCGATTTTCTTGGCAGAAGCAGCAGATTTTGCACCCGTCACTTCGACTTCAACCATTTTGCGTGCGCCTTCACCGTCGCGAACGACCTGAAGTGCAAGTGATTTCAGAACACGGCCCAGCGCCTTCTTAAATTCGCCAAGCCGTTTATCGGAAGCATCAGTGACGTCAAGCGCTCCGCGCTCTGTTGCCGATCCGGTTGCAAACAGCATCAGCGTGTCAGATGTTGATGTATCACTATCAACTGTCACAGCATTGAATGTCGAACCGACGCCCTTGGAAAGCAGGCTTTGCAGCACATCAGCCTTGATCGGCGCATCTGTAACGACGAATGAAAGCATCGTCGCCATGTCCGGCGCGATCATGCCCGCACCCTTCGAGATGCCATTGATCGTTACCGGAACCTGTCCGAGCAGCACCGTTTCGGTCGCAACTTTCGGATAAGTATCTGTTGTCATGATGGCTTTAGCGGCTTCTGTCCAGAAATCATCGCTGGCCGTGTTTGCCATATCATCCAGAAGACCGGAGAACTTCGATGCATCAAGCGGTTCGCCTATCACGCCCGTAGAAGCAAGGAAAACGTCAGTCGTGTTGCAGCCAACCGCTTTGGCAGCGGCTTCGGCAGTCGCCTGCGTTGCTTCACGCCCTTTAAGGCCAGTGAAAGCATTGGCATTACCGGAATTGACCACAACTGCACGCGCCTTGCCATGAACGAGGTTCTGGCGGCAAAAATCCACGGGTGCAGAAGGGCAGAGCGAACGGGTGAAAACCCCGGCTGCTTCCGCAGGCTTGTCAAACACCATCAGCATGACATCCGTGCGGCCCTTATACTTGATACCGGCAGCAGCAGTTGCAATGCGGACGCCGTGAATGACCGGCATGGATGGGTAATGTTTTGGAGCAAGCGGGGATACGGTCGCAGACATGATTGCCTCTAGAGAAATGCGATTTGATTCTGCCGCATTGGAAAGGTTTGCGGCGTAAAATCAAGTTATAAGTAAAATCTGGATAAAAAAAACGCCCCGGAAATCCGGGGCGTTTTCATGAACTCAAAGTTTACTGCTGCGGCTGGGTTGCTGCTGGCGCATCGCCTTTTTCGGCTGCTTCCTGCGCTTCTGCTGCTTCCTTCATCGCTTTGTCGACAGCAGGATCCTTGTATTCGATCTTGAGGCCATCGCGCAGCTTCTTGACTGTTTCGACATAACGCTCACGCATGATGATCGAACGAATCTGATCCGAAACCTGATCGAATGCCGGTGGCTGCTTGGTGCGACGATCTTCAAGCTGAATGACGTGGAAGCCGAACTGTGTCTGAACAGGCTCTTTGGTGTATTCACCTGGCTTCAAAGCAAAAGCGGCTTTTTCAAACTCAGGAACCATCTGGCCTTCACCAAAATAACCGAGATCGCCACCATTGGCAGCAGTGCCATCGGTCGAGCTTTCCTTGGCGAGATCTTCAAACTTCGCGCCACCTTCAAGCTTCTTGATGATCGCTTCAGCTTCTTCCTTGGTCTTCACGAGAATGTGACGCGCACGCACTTCTGTCTGTGGAGGAATAGCTGCAATTTCTTTGTCGTAACGCGCACGAACGTCAGTATCAGAAATCTTGTCGACAACCTGATCCTTGAAATATTCGTTGTGAAGCGCGCGTTCACGCAAGAACTCCATGCGCTTCTTGAAATCGTCGCTCTGATCGAGCTTTTCCTTGGTTGCTTCACCAGCCATCGCCTTAATATCGATCAGTGCTGCGAGAGCGGCCAAACGGCGCTGTTCAGCTGGAAGGCGAGCAAACTGGGGATCAAGGTCGCCCGAAGCCTGATCGACTTCACCAACGGTAATATCTTTACCGTCTACGGTCGCAAGCACCTTTGCCGGATCTTCCGAAGCGGCAGCAGACTGCTCTGTCGCGGCCGCAGCCGGTTTAGCGGCATCCTGTGCAAAAACAGCCGAACTATTGAAACCAGCAAGCGCAACAGAAGTTGCAAGAATGGCTAGCGCCTTGCGGGATGGGGCGTTTAAAAAGGCTTTCATATCAAATTCTCTCCTTCGAGACCGCCTACCGGCCCCATGAATGCGGCGGAATTTGGCCCGAAAACTCTATTATCTTTGGGAAAAGACTAGTTTTTCGGCCTGTCGAGCAACATTGACATCGCTTGAAGCCCCTCTTATCTGTCCTTCAGCTTGGCGTCCAGTAAGCGGCTGGGGAATTGCGTTGAAAATGCGCCGTATCTGGCAGCTTTCGACGCGCAGTTTTCTTGCATTTGTTTCAATACGCGTGAATAAAGCATTCGACAAAGCATGATCGGCAAAATTGCAATGCGGTTTTGAGTTCGAAAATGCGAAAGAATTAAAGAGTTAGAGCCTTTTTAGAGTTTCGGTGAAACCGAAAAAAGGCAATGGCGCCGGAAGCGCTTCCGGCTGAACGCACAGGAAAGGACCAGGAATGGTCAGCTTTGGCGGCCTCGCCCGCAAGATATTCGGTTCATCCAACGACCGCCATGTGAAAACACTGCGCGCTCGTGCGGAACAGATTACTGCGCTTGAGAAGAATTACGCATCCCTTACCGACGAACAGCTTCAGGCAAAGACTGCGGAATTTCGCGCAGAACTCGCCCAGGGCAAGAAGCTCGACGCATTGCTTCCGGATGCTTTTGCAACCGCGCGTGAAGCGGCAAAGCGCGTGCTTGGCATGCGGCCGTTCGATGTGCAGCTGATCGGTGGCATGGTGCTGCATGAACGCGGCATCGCTGAAATGCGTACAGGTGAAGGCAAGACGCTGATGGCGACATTGCCTGTCTACCTCAACGCACTTGAAGGCAAGGGCGTGCATGTGGTGACGGTTAATGATTACCTCGCCACCCGCGACGCCGAAACCATGGGCAAGCTTTACAACTTTCTCGGTCTGACCGTGGGCGTGATCAAGCATGGCCTTGATGATGGTGAACGTCAGGCAAATTATGCCTGCGACATCACCTACGCGACCAACAACGAACTCGGCTTCGATTATCTGCGCGATAACATGAAGTATGAGCGCGGTCAGATGGTTCAGCGCGGCCATAACTATGCAATCGTCGACGAAGTTGATTCGATCCTTATCGACGAAGCACGCACACCACTGATTATCTCCGGCCCGTTGGAAGATCGTTCAGACTTCTACAACCTCATCGACACTTTTATTCCAGCGCTTGAGCCGGAAGATTTTGAAATCGATGAAAAGCAGAAGACTGCAATCTTCACCGAAGTCGGTACTGAAAAGGTTGAGCAGCTTCTTGATGCTGCCGGACATCTTAAGGGCGAAAGCCTTTACGACATTGAGAATGTCGCAGTTGTCCATCACCTGAACAACGCGCTTCGTGCGCACAAGCTGTTCCAGCGCGACAAGGATTACATCGTCCGCAACGACGAAATCGTCATCATCGACGAATTTACCGGCCGTATGATGCCGGGTCGCCGCTTCTCGGAAGGCCTGCATCAGGCGCTGGAAGCTAAGGAACATGTGACAATCCAGCCTGAAAACCAGACGCTGGCTTCGATCACCTTCCAGAACTACTTCCGTATGTACACCAAGCTTTCCGGCATGACCGGTACAGCGTCTACGGAAGCAGAAGAATTCGGCAACATTTATGGTCTGAATGTTCTTGAAATCCCGACCAATCTGCCGGTTAAGCGCCTTGACGAAGACGATGAAGTCTATCGTACAGTTGAAGAAAAATACAAAGCCATCGTGAAGGACATTCGCGCTTCCCATGAAAAGGGACAGCCTGTTCTCGTCGGCACGACTTCGATTGAAAAGTCGGAATTGCTTGCTGAACGTCTGCGCAAGGATGGCATCAAAGATTTTCAGGTTCTCAACGCCCGCTATCACGAGCAGGAAGCTTTCATTATCGCACAGGCCGGTGTTCCGGGTGCGGTGACCATCGCCACCAACATGGCGGGTCGCGGTACGGACATTCAGCTCGGCGGCAATCTTGAAATGCGCGTTCATAACGAGCTTGCAGATATTCCTGAAGGTCCAGAGCGCACAGCAAAGATCGCCGAGATCAAGGCCGACATTGCAAAGCTGAAAGAAAAAGCACTCGCAGCGGGTGGCCTTTACGTTCTCGCAACAGAACGTCACGAAAGCCGCCGTATCGATAACCAGCTGCGTGGTCGTTCGGGTCGTCAGGGCGATCCGGGCCGTTCGAAGTTCTTCCTGTCGCTTCAGGATGATCTGATGCGCATCTTCGGCTCCGACCGTATGGACGGTATGCTGCAGAAGCTGGGCCTCAAGGAAGACGAAGCTATCGTTCACCCATGGATCAACAAGGCGCTTGAAAAAGCGCAGACCAAGGTTGAAGCGCGCAACTTCGAAATCCGTAAGAACCTTCTCAAATATGACGACGTGATGAATGATCAGCGTAAGGTGATCTTCGAGCAACGTCTTGAAATCATGGACGACGAAGACCTCACCGACACCGTGACTGAAATGCGTCACGAAGTTATTGAGGACATGGTTGCGCTTCGTATTCCAAAAGATGCCTATGCTGAAAAGTGGGAAATTGCCGCCCTCAAGGACGACATTCTCACCAAGCTCAACCTTGCCTTGCCAGTTGATGAATGGGCCAAGGAAGAAGGCATCGCCGAAGAAGAGTTTGAAGCCCGCATCAAGGAAGCCGCCGACAAGGCTGCTGCTGAGAAGGCAGAGCGCTTCGGTCCACAGATCATGACTTACATCGAAAAGTCAGTGATCATGCAGTCGCTCGACAATCTCTGGCGCGAACATCTGGTCAATCTTGACCATCTGCGTTCGGTCGTTGGTTTCCGTGGCTATGCGCAGCGCGATCCATTGAACGAATACAAGACCGAAGGTTTTGAACTGTTTCAGGCTCTGCTCGCTAATTTGCGCGAAGTGGTCATTACACAGTTGATGCGTGTTGAAATCGTTCGTGAAGCTCCGGCTGAACCAGAACTTCCGCCAATGACCGGCGTTCATATCGACGGCACAACTGGTGAAAATGACTTTGACGAAAACGCATGGGCCGAACACCAGCAGGATGAGCGCATCATTCCCGCTTCTGAACGTGACGCCGCCGACCCGAAAACATGGGGCAAGGTAAGCCGCAACGAATCCTGTCCTTGCGGTTCTGGCAAGAAATACAAGCATTGCCACGGCGCGTTCGAATAAGCGCTACAACAATCTAACTTTACCAAAAAACCCGGCGCGCAATCGCCGGGTTTTTCTTTTTCCGGAAAATAAAAATACTATCGCAGTTTTTTACATTTGCGTAAATGCTGATATATTCACAAACTAATTACCATTATTTTGAATTTTACTTCATTTTAAAAGCCAAGACCGTTTCTTTTTACATTTTTAAAGAACTGTCATCTAATGTTCAGCCAGTGCATTCCGGCTAAAGCTGGATATGCATAAACCGTGATCTATCAGAAGATCACCAGAAATATCGAAGCCTTGACAAAGCCGAACCAAGCAGGGGTTGTGACGCGTGCGTTTTATTGCGGCAGAAGCAGCGAGCCGAATTCTTTCCAGTATGATCGCAACAGGGCCGACTCCTGTAACGGACCAGGTCGATAGTGTTTTGCTAAAATCAGCGTTCCGGGAAAAAGCGCGGCGTTTATTTTTTTGGAATCTATCGGCCATGGCCGTTGTTTACCATATCAATATTGATCAGCTCTTCCACTCCGATCTGCGCGAAAAAATAAAACGCCAAATATCGCACCATATCAACATCGACCTTCACCTATATTTAATTGGCCCAAGTTTGACCGCTCCCAGCACAACCTCTAAGGAGACTTAGTGATGGCTGCGAAACCTTTGCTTGAGGAAGCCGCGGGCGGACATACAGCACGTATCATATCGCAACTCTCAGAAAATGTTGCGGCGATGGATGCAACCAAGCGGCTGGAAGAGAGTCTCCATAATCGTGACATTCCGCGAAAACTCGCGATCTATGGCGCGTCGGCTGGATTTGAACTGCGTGATGAGCTTGATCATTTAAGCAGCCGTACCATCGAACCAAACATCTTCTTCAATGCACGCTTTCTGGCACCTGCGATGCCGCGCCTCGAGGATCGTGAGGTACGCTTCATGGTCATGCGCGATGAAAACGAAATTCGTAGCCGCCTGCGTTTCGTCATGCCCTACACCATTGAGCGACCCGGATTACCACTGTCGTCGCCCGTCATTCGCGCATGGGCAACACCTTTTGGTCCTCAGGGTACGCCATTAATTGATCATGATGATCCAGTGGGCGTCGTTGAAGATCTGTTTGATATTCTTGCCCGCGACCACATTAAAATGCCGGAAGTGCTGGTGCTCCCGGAGATGCGTGCCAATGGTGCAGTTGCAAAGCTTATTCGCTCTGTCGCCATCGGACGGCAGTTACCAATCGTTTCTATCGAACAAAAAGCCCGGCCGTTTCTTGAAAGCAAGCTGGACGGCGAAACCTACGTCAAGCATGCCATCGGATCACACCACCGTCGTGATTACAGTCGTCTCTGGCGTCGGCTCGATGAGAAAGGCAACCTCGTACATCGCATCGCCCGCACACCCGATGAAGTCCGCTTTGCGTTTGAACATTTCCTGACACTGGAAGCGAGTGGCTGGAAAGGTCGTCGTGGCACAGCGATGGCCGTTGACCGGTTCCGTGCGGCATTTGCTCGCGAAGCTGTCAACAATCTGGCTGAGCGCGATTGTGTACGCATCCATACGCTTGAATTGGATGGACGTGTTATCGCTATCCTGATCGTCTTCACAGTGTCGGGCGAAGCATGGACATGGAAAACGGCCTATGACGAGACGTTACAGGCTTACTCACCCGGTATGTTGCTTATGATCGAGGTGGTCAAAAACCATCTGGAAGATCCCAACATTACCCGCACAGATTCCTGTGCAGTCCCCGATCATCCCGTAATGTCACGTCTCTTTAGAGAACGGGAAACCATCGAAACACTGGTAATCGGGCTTCATCCAGGAGTCGACAAACAAGTACGCCAGGCGGCCTCACAAATTCATCTTTATCAGCGTACTCGCAACCTGACCCGGATCATTCGCAACCGTATCCGCAATTTCACCGAGCGAAAATAAAGCCGAATGGTTCAACAAACATATTGAAACAAAAATTTGATAAATCGGAAAGACGTGCTACATTTTCTATCGGGAGAGCGCCTGAATTAAAGCAATGCAGGCGAAAAATAAGGGTCTGAACTTGTTGCCCTGATATTTAATTACGTTGCAGCAAGTAAATATGTGAATACGACCCTTTTTCGCTGCCTCACAAAAACCGACGCGCCTCTCATGGGAAGGAGATGCGCTATGTTGGAATATCTCACTTATCTAAAGACGCTCGATCTCATCGTGTTAGGCCTGATCGCCTTTCTCGTCTGCTGGAATATTGTCGAATACAATATGCGCCGTTGAAGTTGCGCTGTAAAAAAGGCGACTTCATAAGGTGACGTGAGCACAGGCGACAGGCTTTATCGCCCATCCAAGGTGCTTTCGTCGCTGTGTGGAAGTATAATCAGTCAAGCCGCTTGTGAGCGATTGACGTGGTTTCGTTTAATCGTTATATCCCTCCCCGCTGTCCGTTTTTGGACCATATCAAACTGCTTCGGCAGTTACGTGCGGGTGTGGTGGAACTGGTAGACGCGCCGGACTCAAAATCCGGTTCCGCAAGGAGTGTCGGTTCGATTCCGACCACCCGCACCATCTTCTCAAAATAAACGATTCATGCTGCATC
The DNA here is from genome assembly GCF_023554105.1 of Brucella sp. 21LCYQ03. Lineage (GTDB taxonomy): Bacteria > Pseudomonadota > Alphaproteobacteria > Rhizobiales > Rhizobiaceae > Brucella. The sequence goes on along the minus strand of NZ_JAMJWE010000008.1, from coordinate 168,413 downwards.
AAGCGCCTGCGAAAGATCAGCAATCAGATCATCCGGATGCTCAATGCCAATGGACAGACGAATAGTCGATTCCAGCACGCCTATACGTTCGCGCACATCCACAGGAACCCCGGAATGGGTCATTGCCGCCGGATGGCTCGCAAGCGATTCTGTCCCGCCAAGGCTGACTGCCAGCTTCAAAATCTGCAACGCATTCAGGAAACGGAAAGCAGCCGCCTGACCGCCTTTAATATCAAACGAAAACGTCGATCCTGTACCCGTACATTGGCGCTTGAACAATTGGCCAATATCGGATGCCTCATCTTCAAACGGCAGATAATGCAGCTTTCCAACCTTGGGGTGATCGCGCAGAAACGTGGCTATCGCGCGTGCATTTTTGTCGGCGCGCTCCATACGAATACCGAGCGTTTCAAGCGAACGCCCGAGCATCCAGCAGGAATGCGGATCAAGCTGTGTACCAATGGCACCACGCAGCGCTTTGACCTGCTTAACGACTGATTTGGCACCCAGAACAGCGCCAGCAATCAGATCAGAATGACCGCCGACATATTTCGTCAGTGAGTAAAGAGAAATATCCGCGCCGTGATCGAGTGGCTTTTGGAAAACCGGGCCAAGCAGCGTATTATCGCAAACAATCACCGGACGAAGCCCATTTTGCTTGTCCGCAATTGTTTCGGCAACGCGTCGGATCGCAGCAATATCAACAATGCTATTGGTGGGATTGGCAGGCGTTTCGATCAGGATGACTGATACCCGCCCCTTTTCTAGCGCAAGTTCCGCAGCCTTTTCAATTGCAGCTTCATGAACACCATCCGCGAATGCGACAGCTTCCACATTGAAGTTATGTAATGTTCTGGCGAGTAATGTTTCTGTTCCGCCATAAAGCGGCTGCGAATGAAGAATGACGTCGCCCGGACGTGCAAATGCAAAAAGCGTTGTTGCAATGGCCGACATGCCGGAGGAAAACAGCGCACAGCTTTCAGCACCCTCATACACAGCCAGACGATCTTCAACGATCTCACTGTTGGGGTGGTTAAAACGCGAATAGACGAGGCCAGCGCCAACGCCGACTGGCGGCTCCTTCCGTCCAGAAACGAAATCGAAAAAATCACGGCCATCTTCGGCAGTTTTAAAAACGAAGGTCGATGTCAGAAAAACAGGCGGTTTAACCGCGCCTTCGGATAATTCGGGATCGTAGCCATAATTCATCATCTGCGTTTCTGGGTGCAGCAGATGATTGCCAATATGGGTTTTCGACTGACGCGGTGCGGTCATTGTGATCTCCTCAAAACTCCTCCGGCCCTTAGGCTGGGAGGAGTTTAACAGAGATGTGCGGCAATCTTCTTGCGTTGTTAGACGCTTAAGCGACTAAGAGCGAATAACATCGCCTGCTCGTCATCGTGCAAATTACCTGATTACTTGACGACCAGAACAGGCACCGAGCTGAACGAAAGCACCTCAGCCGCCTGACTGCCGAGCAGCAATTTATTGACACCACGGCGACCGTGCGATGCGATAACGATCAAATCGCTACCAGTCTTTTGTGCCGCTTCGATAATGCCTTGTGCCGGAGATTGGTTTTCAATGTGCAAAGTGTCAGCCTCAACGCCTGCAGCTTCAGCCTTGGCTTTCGCTTTTGCGAGAAGCTCAGATGCAGCTTTGGTGATTGCCTCGCGATATTCCTGAAAGGCAGCAGGGCTGGACGCCCATTCTGCGGCAACCACGATGCCATAGGATGGCAGGAGTTCCGTCACAGAAACCAGCGACACTTTCGAACCAAACTGCTTTGCAAGCGCCAAGCCCTGTTCGACGCCTTTATCTGCAAGTTCAGAACCATCAGTAGCAATCAGAATTTTCTTATACACAGCCCAAGCCTCCAGTTTGTGATCACGATCCAACCATGCGCGCCGCTATGAAGAAGGGCATTGATGCGGATCAATCAGACAGGAAAAGCTTATAGACATGAAGAGCTTACCGAAAGAGACAATGAGTGGTTTGAGAACGATGAATTGTCTTTTTCAAACAAATCATCGTGCACACAATCCGCGCACAATGAATTAAAAATATATTCTATCTTCACCACCTTTAAAGAATATAATTCTAAATTTTAGCAATTCGAAGCACAGAGCCAGCTATGCTTTTGCGTTATTTCCTCTTAAACTCCCCTTCAAACACAAGGAGATTTTTCCATGAGCAAGCCACTTGGCGAAAAAGGCGGCGCAGCTGCGGGACGCGGGCGCATCTATGATTCCATCCTCGATACCATCGGCAACACGCCGCTGGTGCGTATCGATAAATTCGCCAAGGAAAACGGCGTCGAAGCCAATCTGCTGGTAAAGCTCGAGTTCTTCAATCCATTGGCCAGCGTCAAGGATCGTATCGGTCTGGCTCTTATCGAAGCACTGGAAGCACAAGGCAAGGCTGTTCCGGGCAAAACCGTGTTTGTCGAGCCAACCTCCGGCAATACCGGCATTGCATTGGCCTTTGCTGCCGCTGCTAAAGGCTATCGCCTTGTGCTCACCATGCCTGAAACAATGTCGGTTGAACGCCGCAAGCTGCTCAAGCTGCTCGGTGCAGAACTCGTTCTGACCGAAGGTGCGAAGGGCATGAAGGGCGCAATCGCTACGGCAGAAGAAATCGCTGAAGGCAATCCGAATGCGATCATTCCGCAGCAGTTTGAAAATCCGGCCAACCCTGAAATTCACCGTCTCACAACCGCTGAAGAAATCTGGAACGACACCAAAGGCGAAGCGGACATCCTGATTTCGGGCATTGGCACTGGCGGCACGATCACCGGCGTTGGTCAGGTCATCAAGGCGCGCAAACCATCCTTTAAAGTCGTTGCAGTTGAACCGAAGGATTCGCCAATTCTTTCGGGCGGCACACCCGGCCCGCACAAAATTCAGGGCATCGGCGCTGGCTTTGCACCAAAGACGCTGGATACCGGCGTTTATGATGAGATCGTGACTGTTTCAAACGAAGATTCTTTCGCGAATTCGCGTCTGATTGCGCGTCTCGAAGGCATTCCTGTTGGCATCTCGTCGGGTGCAGCACTCACCGCTGCTATCGAGATCGGCAAACGTCCTGAGAACAAGGGCAAGAACATCGTCATCATCATTCCATCCTTTGCAGAACGCTATCTTTCGACAGCGCTCTTTGAAGGTTTGGAGTAAGAAAAACTGATAGACAAAAAGCCAGAGCGGTCACCCGCTCTGGCTTTTCTGTTGCCTGAAATCTTGTACTCCGCGCCCGAACCTCAGTGGCCCAGCTACGGAAGTCTCAATCTTCAGTTTACCGTGCGTGCCGCGCAAGCCGGACCAGGACCGCGCATGTAATGGCGCTCGGGCCTGTAGCTTGGTGCGACGAATTCACGAATAACATTAACGCTGTCACGCAGCTGAACTATAATGTTCATCGTCTTCACCTCTTCACCAAATTGCTTTTCTAAAATGATATCCGGCGCCCGCCCGAATAGGGTTAAGGCAATCCTTTTCGCTTCCGAACATCTTAATGAAAACTTTAACAATTAAAGATGAACAAGCCCTGAACCGGCATGGTTAAGGTTAAGTTAACGGTAACGATATTCAGGTTTTCCACAGGCGTGGGATATTAGCCACAAATAAAAAGCCGGTGTGACTACACCGGCCGTTTCCACTTTTCGGGATGTGCTCTAGCGCGTCGGAACCGGATGTTCGCCGCGATAATCATAAAAGCCACGGCCGGTTTTACGACCAAGCCATCCGGCTTCGACATACTTTACCAGCAACGGACATGGGCGATATTTTGAATCCGCCAGACCATCATGCAGAACCTGCATGATCGATAAACATGTATCGAGACCAATGAAATCAGCAAGCTGCAACGGGCCCATTGGATGGTTGGCGCCAAGCTTCATGGCCGTATCAATGGCTTCCACGCTGCCCACACCTTCATAAAGCGTATAGATCGCTTCATTGATCATCGGCAGCAGAATGCGGTTAACGATAAAGGCCGGAAAATCTTCGGCAACAGTGACTGTCTTACCGAGCGCAGTCACAAAATCCTTGGACTTGCGGAATGTTTCCTCGTCAGTCGCGATACCGCGCACCAATTCCACCAGCTTCATGATTGGAACCGGATTCATAAAGTGAATGCCGATAAAGCGCTCTGGACGATCAGTCGTCGATGCAAGACGCGTGATCGAAATCGATGACGTGTTGGTCGCAACAATTGCTTCAGGATTGAGCACAGGGCAAAGCTGAGCAAAAATCTTGCGCTTGACGGTTTCGTCTTCAGTCGCAGCTTCAATAGCCAGATCAACGCCCGCAAGATCCTGCATCGTGTTTGCTGCACGGATCAGCTTCATGGCATCGGAGCGCTGCTGTTCTTCAAGTTTACCCGAAGCGACCTGCCTCGCCATATTGCCATTGATCGTGGCAATACCTTTTTCCAGCCGATCTGCAGCGGCATCGTGCAACAGCACGTCGTAACCTGCCAAAGCGCACACATGGGCAATTCCGCTGCCCATCTGACCCGCACCAACAATACCTACCGTTTTGATTGCCACAGTATCGACTCCTCCATGCTACGCATTCATGCTTATTAAAAAGCTCACCTAACAAGCCAGTTAAAGGTGAAAAATGCAAGGTCATCGCGCAAAGCGTGCGATTTAGCGAATAAAAAAGGCGGCAAGAGTGACTTGCCGCCTTTTAAGAAAATTAGAGAGCTTTTTGCAGCTCTGGCAGAATGGTGAAGAGATCACCGACGAGACCATAATCAGCGACCTGGAAGATCGGTGCTTCTTCGTCTTTGTTGATCGCCACGATCACGCGGCTGTCTTTCATGCCTGCAAGATGCTGGATCGCGCCGGAGATACCAACTGCGATGTAAAGTTCAGGCGCAACCACCTTACCGGTCTGGCCAACCTGCCAGTCGTTTGGCGCATAGCCTGCGTCGACTGCTGCACGGCTGGCACCAACCGCTGCACCAAGCTTGTCAGCAACCGGAAGGATCACTTCCTCGAACTTCTCAGACGAACCAAGCGCACGACCACCCGAGATGATGATCTTGGCAGAGGTCAGTTCCGGACGATCGGAATCCGACAGTGCGTTTTCAACAAAGCTCGACAGCGCAGGATCAGCAGCAGCGTTCACGCTTTCAACCGAAGCCGAACCGCCTTCGCCCGTTGCCGAGAAAGAAGCCGTACGAACCGTGATGACCTTCTTGGCATCAGTCGACTGAACGGTCTGGATCGCATTGCCCGCATAGATCGGACGCTTGAAAGTGTCGCTTGAGACAACTTCCATGATTTCAGACAACTGCATCACATCGAGCAGCGCTGCTACGCGCGGCAGCACATTCTTGGCCGACGTGGTGGCAGCTGCAATGATCGTGTCGTAGTTTCCTGCGAGTTCAACGATGGCTGCTGCGAGTGGCTCAGCCAGACGATTTTCCAGTGCATCGCTTTCAGCGAGCAGAACCTTGCGAACGCCTGAAAGCTTTGCTGCAGCATCAGCGGCGGCTTTCGCGCCCTTGCCTGCAACCAGAATATCAACATCGCCGCCGATCTGGGCAGCAGCAGTCAGCGCCTTTGCAGTCTGATCGGAAAGGCTTGCATTGTCATGTTCGGCAATAAGAAGAATAGCCATGTTTTTGTCCTTCCGATCTCTTACAATACGCCGTCGGCCTTAAGCTTCTCAACCAGTTCGGAAACCGAACCAACCTTCACGCCAGCCTTGCGACCACCCGGTTCTTCGGTCTTCAAAACCTTAAGACGTGGAGCAATGTCAGCGCCAAAATCAGCAGGCGACTTTTCATCAAGCGGCTTCTTCTTGGCCTTCATGATGTTTGGCAGCGATGCATAGCGCGGCTGGTTCAAACGAAGATCAACGGTGACAATCGCAGGCAGCTTCACATCGATGGTCTGAAGACCACCATCAACTTCGCGCGTTACCTTGGCAGAACCGTCGCCAAGTTCAACTTTCGATGCGAATGTTGCCTGGCTCCAGTTGAGCAATGCCGAAAGCATCTGGCCAGTCTGGTTGGCATCATCATCAATCGCCTGCTTGCCGAGGAACACGAGGTCTGGCTGTTCAGCTTCAACGACGCTCTTCAGCACCTTGGCAACGCCAAGCGGCTCGACGGTTTCGTCAGTCTTCACGAGGATTGCACGATCAGCCCCCATGGCAAGTGCCGTACGCAGTGTTTCCTGCGCCTGTGCCGGGCCGACCGAAACCACGACGATTTCCGTGACCTTGCCAGCTTCCTTCAAACGGATCGCTTCTTCAACCGCGATCTCGTCAAAAGGGTTCATCGACATCTTGACGTTCGCAAGCTCAACGCCTGAACCATCACCCTTAACACGGATCTTTACGTTGTAATCTACAACCCGCTTTACTGCGACAAGGACTTTCATCCGCGATTACCTCTTCAATGACTTTTTGCGGCCTGACTATGCCGCCATGAATCTTTGCCCGCATGTCAGAATCCGACATGACAACGCTGCTGACAGAAACGCCGTCAAAGCCAGCATTTCCCCGCAGCATCAGGAACCGGCACGAAACCTAAAGACGGTTGACGTGCGCGTCAATCGTGCATGGGCGGCAATATCGATTTAAATGAATATATTCTGACAGATAGTCATTCCGTTTTCGCACTAACGTCTATCCTAGAGTTGCCAAGCGACTTGGCACTATTCGCCACGTTTAATTTCTTCATGCTCTGCCCTCCCATTTTCGTGGCGTTTACAAGCCATACCTCATGCGTTAGGAGTGCAGCGTAAACATCCGGTCGCAGCCTACCCGGTCAAAACAAGGACTCAAACTATGAAGACGCTTGTCATCTGCTCCGGCGGATTGGACTCCGTTTCGCTTGCGCACAAAATCGCAGTGGAACATCAGCTCACTGGCCTTATTTCTTTCGATTACGGCCAGCGACACAAAAAAGAACTGAGCTTTGCGCAAGCCTGTGCGGAGCGGCTTAATGTTCCACATCAAATCATCGATATTCGCCCTATTGGTGTGAGCCTGACCGGCTCGGCACTCACCGATGATATTGATGTACCTGACGGCCATTACGCAGAAGAAACGATGAAAATAACCGTCGTTCCCAACCGCAATGCCATCATGCTCGCAATTACCTTTGGCGTGGCAGCAGCACAAAAGGCCGAGGCAGTGGCGCTTGCCGTTCACGGCGGCGACCACTTTATCTACCCCGATTGCCGCCCCGGCTTTATCGATGCTTTCCAGACCATGCAGAACCATGCGCTGGAGGGATATGCGGATATTCGGGTACTCGCGCCCTATGTGCATCGATCAAAAAGCGACATCGTTCTCGACGGCGCAAGATACAAAACGCCGTTTGAAGCAACGTGGTCCTGCTACAAAGGCGGCGAGCATCATTGCGGGCGTTGTGGCACCTGTGTGGAACGTCGTGAAGCCTTTCATCTCGCCGGTATCAGCGACCCCACACACTATGAGGATGCCGACTTCTGGCGTGCAGCAATCGAGAAAAGGAGCGCCTGATGTTTCGCATCACCAAGGAATTCCATTTTTCCGCTTCGCATCAGCTAACCGAACTTCCCGCCGATCACCAATGCGCGCGTTTGCATGGGCATAACTATATCGTCGAAGTCGAGCTATCGGCCTGTGAACTCGATGATCACGGCTTTGTCCGTGATTATCACGAACTAGCACCGCTCAAGCGCTACATCGATGATGAACTCGATCATCGCCATCTGAACGATGTGCTCGGACATAACCGCATAACAGCAGAATTTCTGGCGCGTCACCTTTATGAGTGGTGCCACAGCCGCTGGCAGGAGGTGACGGCGGTAAGGGTCAGCGAAACGCCAAAAACATGGGCGGAATATCGGCCAGAACGTCTGCAACCTTGTTTCCTGCAACAATGAACAAGCACCCTGAAATCCGCATCAGCGAGATTTTCGGTCCAACCATTCAGGGCGAAGGCGTATTAAGCGGCGAGCCGACTGTTTTTGTGCGCACGGGCGGCTGCGACTACCGCTGCGCATGGTGTGACAGTCTGCATGCTGTTGAAAGCCGCTTTCGCCATGACTGGAAGCCGATGAGCCTTGATGCCATATGGCAGGAAGTGACGGCATTATCAGGTCAAAGACCAATAACAGTGTCACTTTCTGGCGGAAACCCGGCTATTCAACCATTGGGACCGCTGATCGATCATGGTCACATGCAGGGGTATCGCTTCGCTCTGGAGACACAGGGATCAGTCGCGAAAGACTGGTTTGCACGACTTGATACGCTGGTGTTAAGCCCAAAACCGCCTTCAAGCGGCATGGAAACCGACTGGCAGGCGCTCGCCGCCTGCATTGATGCTGCGGGATCACGACCAAAGACAGTGTTGAAATTCGTGGTCTTTGATGATGCAGATTATGCCTTTGCAAAGTCTGCATCGGCCCGCCATCCGCATTTGGCCGTCTATCTTCAACCGGGAAATCACACGCCACCACCGCCGGAAGATGACGATGCCCGCATCGACATGCATGGCATCATGAGTCGCATGGAATGGCTGATCGACAAGGTAATGGAAGATCACTGGTTTGAGGCGCGCATCCTGCCCCAGCTTCATGTGCTGATCTGGGGCAATAAGCGCGGCGTCTAAAGCATGTCGCGGAAAAGTGGGGACCGGTTTTCCGATAACGACACGCGTAAAAACAAAGAGATAAAGCTAGCGGCAAAGCGCATTGTCGTCAGGCCGTGGCGAAAATGGTGGTCTGTTGAGCATCGGAGCGGAGCTTACTTAAGGTAAGTGAGCACCAAAGCGCAAACAGAAAGCCAGTTGCAGACCGGCCTCACGGCAATGCCTACCGGTTTTGACCCGGCACCCAAAGAACATCCCTCGCGCCGTTATCATTGACGGCGCGGGCGGCAACAAACAGAAAATCCGAGAGACGATTGATATATTGCAACGCCTCTTTTGAGACGACTTCGCCTTCGACCTTTGCAAGCGCCACCATCAATCGTTCGGCACGACGCGATACCGTGCGCGCCAGATGTAGCGCTGCTGACGCAGCCGAACCCCCCGGCAGAATAAACGAGCGCAATGGCGGAATTGAAACATTCAAATAATCGATGTCGGATTCAAGCCTTGTCACCTGTGATGCAACAATGCGCAGCGGTTCATAGGCAAGCGGCTCCCCATCATCCGGCGTTGAAAGATCAGCACCGAGATCGAACAGATCATTCTGGATGCGCATGAGCATCACATCAATAGGGCCATGATCTGCGCCAGTTGTATGCAGTCGCACCAAGCCGATACAAGCATTGGTTTCATCAACCGTGCCATAGGCTTCCACGCGTAGATCGGATTTCAGTCTGCGCGCACCAGATGTAAGGCCGGTGGTGCCATCATCGCCTGTACGGGTATAAATCTTGTTGAGCTTGACCATTTGCTATTGTCCACTTGCCTGACGTGCAAAATAGATTGCCCCCACGACCAGCAGAATTGCAACAAATTGCAGCAGAACACGCAACTGCATCATCTTGTTGGAGAAATTACCGTCACCACCCCGCATCATATTGCGCAGGCCAATAATCAAAACGATTGCTACAGCAATCACGGCCACCATGGCCGCCGCCTTGAAGACGAAATCCATTTACATTCCTCCCATTATCCGTCGTCTTGTTGGTTTCAAGACTGATCGGACAGCATTTTGTAGAGCCAGCGTGACGGCAGCAGGCGTCGTGCCAGAATACCCAGTTTCGCCGGTCGCGTAACTGCGTAATGCGGACGCGGCTTTGGCGCTTCCAGTGCATGCACAAGTACCGCGTAAACCGCTTCCGGGCCAAGCTTGTTTTTGGATTTCGTGCCGCCACCTTCGAGCTTTGCCATCTGGCGCTGATAGAGTTCGCGATGCACCGAATTTTCAAGGTCAATATTGGCCCGCGCATGCGCCGCTGCACTATACGTAAAGCGCGATGCTATTGGCCCCGGCTCGATCATCGACACTTCAATGCCTGAACCTTCCAGCTCCATGCGTTGCGCCATCATCAAGCCTTCGAGCGCGAATTTCGATGCCACATAAGCGCCGCGCCACTTCATCGGCACAAGCCCCAAAATAGACGAGCAATGCACAATCCGACCCTGCCCCTGAGCGCGCATCGTGGGAATGATACGCCGTGTCAGATCATGCCATCCGAAGAAATTGGCCTCGAATTGCGCACGCAATGCTTCAACCGGAAGATCTTCAATCGCCCCCGGTTGCGCATAGGCACCATTGTTGAAAAGCGCATTAAGCTTGCCATCGGTAGCGCGCAAAACCGCATCAACCAGCGCTTCGATTGATTGTGGCTCGGTATAGTCGAGATAAAAAGTCTCAATGCCTTTGGCTTTGAGGGCTGCAATATCCTCATCTTTTCTCGCAGTCGCAAACACGCGCCAGCCAGCCTCATACAAAGCCGTTGCGCAATAGGCCCCAATACCCGAAGAACAGCCGGTTATAAGAATGCTACGCTTTGCAATTTCCACGACCATATACGGATTCCGCTCCTATTTTTATTGAGAGTGCTTGATTCGGAGCACGTTTAAAACCGCTATCCCCTTGCAATATTGAATCTAATACTAGATTTAAACGCTTGGAATGAATGTCGGTTGACCGAAGGAAAAAATCTACGGATGCGAAAAGTTAAACGTTTTCTCCGTCAGGTCACTTACGACGTTTACTGGCATTTCAGCACCGACGATGGTTGGGCATTTGCTTCGCACATCGCCCTTTCCGGACTGATGGCGCTATTTCCATTCCTGATTTTCGCAACAACACTGGCTGGTTTTCTTGGCACCAAGGAATTTGCCAATAATGCCGTGCATGTCATTTTCGATATGTGGCCCTCCAATATTGCAGGCCCCATCGCCAATGAAGTGATGAATGTTCTGACCGTTCAGCGCAGTGGACTTCTGACATTGAGTGTGATCGCTGCCGCTTACTTTGCCTCCAATGGTGTTGAAGCTTTGCGCATGTCGCTCAACCGCGCCTATCGCGTGAGTGACCAGCGCTCGATCATCTTCTGCCGCCTGCAAAGCCTTGGCTTCGTGCTGATTGGCACAATCAGCCTGATGGCCATCAGCTTTCTGCTGGTTCTGGCACCGCTTGCTGTGCGTCTCGCAGAACAATGGTTTCCAGACATTGCGCCTTTTACGGGCACAATCGCCATCTGGCGCTATACGATTGCTGTAAGCGTTCTGGTGCTGGCACTGTTCATCGTGCATATCTGGCTGCCTGCCGGAAAACGTCGTCTGAGCGATATTCTTCCCGGCATCGTCATCACGCTTTTTGCATGGCTTGCTGCGGCGACCGCTTTTGCAAAATATCTCGAAACATTTGCAAACTACGTGACCACCTATGCAGGCCTTGCCTCGATCATGGTGGCCATCGTGTTTCTCTATATGCTTTCAGCGATCTTCATCATTGGTGCGGAAATCAACGCGGCAATCATGATCTTCCGCAAGAGAGAACAGCAGCCCGAACTTATCGACGCAAAGTAGTGAGCGCCACACCAAGCGTCGTCACAACCATGCCTGCAATCTGAATGGGACTGAGCGTTTCGCCAAAAATCAGATAGGCCATGATCGCAGCCGTGCCCGGCACCAGATAGAAGAGTGACGCGACTTTCGACATCGCTCCTTCGCGGATCATCACCAGAAGTGCCAGAATGGCACCGATGGAAATCGCGAGCGTCAGCCAGACCAACGCAAAAATAAGCTGCGGCGACCAGATCATAACGCGGGTTTCAAAGGCGAAAGCACAAATCGCAGTCATTGCTGCCGCCGCGATATATTGCACCGCAGTCCCGGTCTTCAAATCCGCTGCCGTGCCGAAACGTTTTTGCCACACTGTGCCAGTGCTGATAGCCAGAACTGCCAAGAAGGCGGCAATCAGGCTTTGCGGATCAACACCGCTATGGCCCGAGAACTTCGGCCAAACCACCATCGCAACACCAAGAAAACCAATCAACAACCCCAGCCATTGTCGTCCGCTGGCGCGCTCGCCCAGAAGAAGTGCCGCAATCAAGGTGGTCAACATCGGCTGAAGACCGGCAACCAGCCCGGACATGCCAGCTGGCAGACCATGATGCACGGCCCAGAAAAGCGCCGAAAGATAGCCGCCGTGAATAAGGCAGCCGACAATGGCTGCATTGAGTAGTGTCTTGCCTTTAGGCCAGACACTGTCACTTGCCAAAGCCCACAGGATCATAATGCATGCTGCAATCGAAAACCGCACAGCCATAAAGCTGAACGGCTCCGCATAAGGCATGGAAAGCCCTGCCCCGATAAAGCCAGTGGCCCAGAGCAGCACAAACATAATCGGGAAAAAGCGGGTAGACATGATGCAGACGTTCCTGTTTGCTTCCCTCTAATCCCGTTCCATGCTTTGCGCTATCGCATAAAACTGATTTCTAGCATGGTGAACCCGAAAATCGCCTCGTGAGGGGGCAATCCCCTAGACGAATTTCGGGTTCGAAACCATGCTAGGCTAATATAAGCTGGTGTGGTTTACGGATTTGAAGTTCCTAAAACGCGAATGCAAGCATAATCATAGGAACTTCAAATCCACCACACCAGGAGCAATTTGCCAAATGGCTCGCTTCTGCCTATGAAACGGCATGGATATTCAGAACGATACAATCCGCATTTTTGTTGATGCCGACGCCTGCCCGGTAAAGGCGGAAGTTTATCGCGTAGCCGAACGGCACAATCTGCCGGTTGTGATTGTCGCCAACAGCTATATCGCCATACCGCGCGATGCAGAGCGGGTTGAGCGGGTCATTGTGTCCGACAAGCTGGATGCGGCTGACGACTGGATTGCTGAGAATTCACGCCCGGGCATCATTGTCATTACGGCAGATATTCCGCTGGTGAGCCGGTCGATTGAAATGGGGGCATCAGTCATAGCGCCCAATGGCAAAGTGCATACGGCAAGCACCATCGGCAACACACTTGCCACGCGCAATCTGATGGATTCGCTGCGTTCTGCAGGCGAAACGACGCGCGGACCAGCGCCATTTTCGCCAAAAGACCGCTCGGCCTTTTTGTCTGCACTCGAACTGGCAATTGTTCAGCTCAAGCGTGCTGGTTTCAAATCAGCTTGATCGGATTGAGACGGTGGCAATGCCTGCGCCAATCAACATTGTCCCGCCAGCACGATTGAAAATGCGCAACGCACGTTCATTGGCAAAGAAACGCCGGGCGCGCGTGGCAACCAGCGCGTAAGCAAAGGCATTGAGAAATGCCAGCACAAGGAATGTGCTCTCAAAGACCAGCATCTGCGTGAGAAAATCGCGATGCGGGCTTAAGAACTGCGGCAGGAAAGCCACGAAAAATGTAATGCTTTTTGGATTGAGCGCTGTCACGAGCCATGCGTGCAACAGCATCCGGACTGGCTTGACCTCATCGTGCCGCGCCTTGGCATCCATGGTGCCACCGGCCCGAAACAGTTTTATACCTAGCCAGATGAGATAGGCAGCACCAATCCATTTAACGGCGGTAAAGACCGTAGCCGACGCGGCCAGCAGAGCACCAACGCCCAGCATCGAAAGCGTCATCGCGGTGAAGTCACCGAGCGCCACGCCAATGGCCATCGGGAGTGCGGCTCTCCAACCCTGCCCAAGCGCATAGGAAACCACCAGCAAAACCGTTGGCCCCGGGATAACCAAAAGCACAATGGATGCGGCAGAAAATGCCAGCCAGACTTCAATGCTCATAGAAAACTTCCTCTCGCTATGGAAAGGAAGCCACTGAACCGAATATTTGTCTATCTAAAGTTTCTGCGCAGCTTCAATCAGCTTGATGGCGTCCGGGCCATCCCAAGGAGCCGGGCCGTTCATTGACGCGATCTGGCAACCATCCTTATCGACCAGCAATGTCACAGGCAGGCCAAATGCGAGATTCTTGCGCTTTAATTCATTGAAGCTCGACATGGTGGCATCGCGGTTGAGGCTCAGACTCTTGATGCCGATCTCTTCAAGAAACTTCTTTGGCTTCTCGTCCGATCCGGTATCAATATTGATGGCAACCACATCAAAATCGCTGCCGCCCTTCGCCGCTTGCAAATTATCCAGTTCCGGCATTTCTTCGCGGCAAGGCGCACACCATGTCGCCCAGAGGTTCACAAGGAGCGTCTTGCCCTTGTAATCACCAAGCGTTGTCTGCTTGCCATCCGGTCCGGTGAAAGCAATATGCGCCACTGAAATCGGCTTTTCAGCTGCACGCATGGCGGCAACGCTTCCGGTTGCAGCTTGATCAAGGCTCTTCAGGCTATCGGCTTTCAGCGCACATTGTGCGGAAGCCTCATCACTTTGAACGTAAACTTTGCTGGGTGTAGCATTGCCAGAAGGCCGTTCCATCACGTATACCGCGCCTATACCGGCAATGACACCGGCCAGAGCGGCAAGATAGACGATCCTGCGATTTCCTGACTTAGCCTTATCGTTGTCTTTTGCCATCTCGCGTCACTTCTTTCCTAGTCTTGCATTCGAGGCATACGAGCATGAGCGAACAAAAATCAAGCAATCAGATGTGGGGCGGCCGTTTTGCCTCAGGACCCGATGCAATCATGGAAGAGATCAATGCATCGATTGGCTTCGACCGCAAACTCTATGCGCAGGATATTCAGGGCTCGCTCGCCCATGCTGCCATGCTTGCAAAGACAGGCATCATTGCGGCAGACGATCATAAAAAGATCGAAGATGGCCTGAAAACCATTCTCAAAGAAATCGAAAACGGCAAATTCACCTTCTCGCGCAAGCTCGAAGATATTCATATGAATATCGAAGCGCGTCTGGCCGACCTTATTGGCGCATCTGCCGGACGTTTGCACACGGCCCGTTCGCGCAATGATCAGGTGGCGGTTGATTTCCGCCTCTGGGTCAAGCGCGAAATGCAGAAAACTGCGGTCGCGCTCGAAGGCCTGATCGAAGCGTTTCTTGAACGCGCCGAAGAACATGCCGCGACCGTCATGCCGGGCTTCACGCATTTACAGACCGCGCAGCCTGTCACCTTTGGTCATCATTGCATGGCCTATGTTGAAATGTTTGGCCGCGATCTTTCCCGCGTCCGCGATGCGATTGAGCGCATGGACGAATCGCCACTCGGCGCCGCAGCCCTAGCAGGCACCGGCTTCCCGATTGATCGCCACATGACAGCCGCAGCGCTTGGTTTCCGCGAACCAACCCGCAACTCGCTTGATAGCGTTTCCGACCGCGACTATGCGCTGGAATTCCTGTCACTGGCTGCAATCTGCGCAGGCCATCTGTCGCGTCTCGCTGAAGAAATCGTCATCTGGTCGACTCCTCAGTTCAATTTCGTGCGCCTGTCGGATGCCTTCTCGACCGGCTCCTCGATCATGCCGCAGAAGAAGAACCCGGACGCTGCCGAACTCGTTCGCGCCAAGACCGGCCGCATCAATGGTTCGCTGGTTGCACTTCTGACCATCATGAAGGGTCTGCCGCTCGCCTATTCCAAGGACATGCAGGAGGACAAGGAACAAGTTTTCGACGCTGCCGAAAATCTCGAACTCGCAATCGCTGCCATGTCTGGCATGGTCCGTGACCTGACCGTCAATGTGGCCAGCATGAAGAAAGCCGCCGGTTCCGGTTATTCGACAGCGACCGATCTTGCTGACTGGCTGGTGCGTGAATTGGGCCTTCCTTTCCGTGATGCCCATCATGTGACTGGTCGCGCTGTGGCTCTTGCTGAAAGCAAGCAGGTTGATCTCGCAGCTCTGACACTTGAAGATCTTCAGTCGATCAATCCGGGCATTACCGATGCGATCTTCGGCTATCTGACGGTTGAGCAGTCGGTTGAGAGCCGCCAGTCATTTGGTGGCACCGCTCCTCAGCAAGTGCGCAAGCAGATTGCCTATTGGAAAAATCGTATCGCGAAAGCGTAAGCTGACCATCCTGGTGAAATCGCTCTTAAAGGAGTGATTTCACTTTCTGATATTTTGGGTTAGACCTGACCCATCGACAAATTCCGGGAACCAAAGCTGATGACAGGCCGCTCCGCCATTTCTTCCGTGCTTCTGATCGCAGCCCTTGCTGCCACTCTTGCCGCTTGCGGACGTAAAGGCCCACTTGAGCCACCGCCAGCGCAGCTGATCACCAATGAACAGGGTCGTACAGTCGAAAAACCGAAGGAAGACAAGCCCTTCATCCTCGACAAAATCCTGTAATTCCTCCCCCATTCGGATTGTTTCCCGTGAATCATTTTGAATATCGCGACGGCGTTCTTCATGCCGAAAATGTAAGCCTACCTGAGATCGCAAAGCAGGTTGGTACGCCATTTTACGTCTACTCCCGCGCAACGATTGAGCGTCATTTCCGCGTTTTCAGCGAAGCTTTCGCTGACATGAATACGCTAGTGACCTATGCGCTGAAGGCCAATTCCAATCTGGCTGTTCTCAAGACGCTCGCCAAGCTTGGCGCAGGTGCTGACACGGTTTCGGAAGGCGAAATTCGCCGTGCGCTCGCCGCAGGCATTCCGGCCAACAAGATCGTGTTTTCCGGCGTTGGCAAAACACCGCATGAAATGGACTTTGCACTGGAAGCAGGCATCTATTGCTTTAACGTCGAATCCGAACCTGAGCTTGAAATCCTTTCAGCTCGTGCCGTGAAGGCAGGCAAGGTCGCCTCGGTATCTTTGCGCATCAATCCTGATGTCGATGCAAAAACCCACGCAAAAATTTCGACTGGCAAATCCGAAAACAAATTCGGCATTCCACGTGTAAAAGCCCGTCAGGCCTATGCGCGCGCGGCAAGCCTGCCCGGTCTCGACGTTGTCGGCATCGATATGCATATCGGCAGCCAGATCATTGATCTTGAGCCTTTCGACAATGCATTTGCGCTGATGGCAGAGCTTGTGAAGGAATTGCAGGCCGATGGCCACAATATCCGCCACGTTGATGTTGGCGGAGGCTTGGGCATTCCTTATCGCACCGATAACAACCCGCCACCGCTTCCTGTGGCCTA
Source organism: Brucella sp. 21LCYQ03 (assembly GCF_023554105.1). Classification (GTDB taxonomy): domain Bacteria; phylum Pseudomonadota; class Alphaproteobacteria; order Rhizobiales; family Rhizobiaceae; genus Brucella. Next base: position 151,437 of record NZ_JAMJWE010000008.1, on the reverse strand, counting down.
TGCGGAAATCGTTGCAAAGCACATCAAGCCGCTGGGCCTCAAGACTGTATTTGAGCCGGGTCGTTTGATCGTCGGCAATGCGGGGCTGCTGGTAACAGAAGTGATTTTCGTCAAAGAAGGCGACGCCAAGAACTTCATCATCGTTGATGCAGCGATGAACGATCTCATCCGGCCGACGCTTTACGAAGCCTTCCACGACATCAAGCCAGTTCTGGAAACCAAAGATAACGCCCCACGCATTCGGGCTGATTTTGTCGGCCCAGTTTGTGAAACCGGCGACTATCTCGGCCTTGATCGTGAAGTGGCCAAGCCTGCTCCCGGTGATTTGATTGCTGTCTGCACGACCGGCGCTTATGGCGCAGTTCTGTCGAGCACCTACAACAGCCGTCTCCTGATCCCGGAAGTGCTGGTGGATGGTGATCGTTATCACGTCATTCGTCCACGCCGGACCTATGAAGAGCTTTTGGCACTCGATTCTGTACCGGACTGGCTATAAGCGCATCCCGAAAAGTGTGAAGCGGTTTTCGGAAAAGATGCGCGTTGAAAACAATGATTAGAGCGCCGATCTGATTTAATCAGATCGAAACGCGCTCTAATTAGGGCGAACGCATGTCTCCCAAAAGTGGGAACCGGTTTTGGGTAAAAGACATGCGCAAAAACAAACTAGTAAAGCGTGGCATGCTTTACGCCTCGCCTTTGCCATGATGCGTGTTATTCTATGAAACAACCATAGGCGTTACACGCATCAGAAAGACCCGATGACACAGCAGAGCAAAGACAGCAAAGACTTGCCAATCCGCAAGCGCGATGTGTTTTTCCGGCTGTTTTCCGGCGAGGGTTCGGCCCTTCGGCGCCTGCGTCTGCAAAGTTTTCTGACAATCAGCTTCGAGCGGGCATGGCCACTCGTGTTACCGCTGATTCTTTTGATCGCCCTTTTTGCAAGCCTGAGCTGGCTCGGACTTTTCGCGCTCATGCCGCGCTGGCTGCATTTATGTGTGCTTGGACTTTTTGGCCTTGCAGGGCTGATTGCGCTTTATCTGCCTTTCCGCTTTCGCCTTCCCGATGATGATTCAATCACCACCCGCATTGAAGACGTCAACGGACTGATCCACGAGCCATTGGCCGTCCAGACTGGACAGATGGCGACCGGAGCCAACGATCCCTTTGCCGTTGCCCTCTGGCAGGAACACCAGCGCCGCATGGCTGAGCGGTTGAAAAACCTGCAATCCGGTGTTCCACGTCCACATATTCCTGAACGCGATCCCTACGCACTGCGCGCTGTGGTGGCTTTACTGTTCGTGACCGCCGCCGCCTATAGCCTCAGCCCGAATAGCGGCCAGATTGCTGATGCTTTTAATATCCGTGCCGGTTCGGCAAGTGCTGTTGCGCGCATTGATGCTTGGGTAACGCCTCCATCTTATACTGGTCGTGCGCCGATATTCCTCAGCACAGCGCTGGATGATGCAAATGTCGAAAAGCCGATAGAAGTGCCACAGGGCAGCGTCATCAATATCCGTATTATCGGCGGCAGTTCCGAAAGGCTGACCACCACCGATGCCACAGGTCACCGTGCAGAAATAAAGCCTGTTGCACCAAAGCAAGGCGAAGACGACCAGAAGACAAGCGTCGATGATAGCCGGAATTTCCGTTATGATCTGCAACAGGACCAGACGCTCAATCTCTCAGGCATTGATGCCCGCTGGACCTTTGCTGTCACGCCAGACAATCCGCCGACTATTCGTTTCAGCAAAGAACCGGGCCATGCACTAAACGGTACTTTGCAGCTCAGCTATGAAATTTCCGACGATTACGGCGCAGTCAAAGCCTATGGCGAAATAGTTCCGCTCGACATTGACCACGAGGACGAGGAAACGGCACCGCTCTATGACGCGCCGGACCTGCCACTTGCACTGCCGCGTCGCGGAACCAAAGAAGCGACAACATCCAAAGACCTGACCCAACACCCATGGGCTGGTCAAAAAGTGGCGCTAACGCTTGTTGCAACCGATGCCGCAGGCAAGTTTGGTCGCAGCGAAACCAAGATCATCACACTTCCGGAACGTCCTTTCTCCAATCCGCTGGCGAAAGCCGTCGCCGAACAACGCCGGATCCTTGCACTCGATGCAACGCAGCGTGATCATGTGCGAGATATGCTTTCAGCGCTGATGATCCGCCCGGAAGAGACGATCAAGGACAAAGCGCATTATCTCGGCCTCGTGACCATCCGTACGCGTCTGCGCTTGGCAACAGGCGACGATGCACTGCGCGATACAGCAGATTATATGTGGCAGGTGGCACTGGGCATCGAAGATGGCAATCTGTCGGCCGCAGAGAAGCGCCTGCGTCAGGCACAGGAAGCCCTGCGCAATGCATTACAAAATGGTGCCTCACAGGAAGAAATCGAAAAGCTGACTGCGGAACTGCGTGAAGCCATGCAGCAATTCCTGCGCGAATTTGCACAGCGCCAGCAGCAAAACCCGAATGCCCGTAATCAGCCTATAGATCCGAATGCGCGCATGCTGACTGACAAGGATTTGCAGCGCATGATGGACCAGATTGAAAATCTGGCGCGTCAGGGGTCACGTGATCAGGCTGAGCAACTTCTTTCGCAGCTACAAGACCTGATGAACAATCTGCAGATGGGGCAACAGTCGCAGCCCGGTCAGCAAGGGCAAGGTCAGGCCAATCAGATGCAGCAGCAGATGAACAAGCTGGGTGATCTGATGCGCCGCCAGCAACAGATGATGAACGAGACTTTCAAGCTCGACCAGCAAATGCAGCAGCAACAATTTGGCAGCGGCGAGTTTGGCGACGAAGACATGCTGCCGGGTGATGATGGAACCACGGGGCAAGGCGAATCGCAGCAAGGCGGCCAGTCCGGCGAAACATCGTCAGAAATGGCTGAAGCTATGCGCAAGCTGCAACAGCAGCAGCAAGCACTTCAACAAGAACTGAAAAAGTTCGGCGAAGACCTGAAAGGCATGGGCATAAATCCAAATAAGGATTTCTCTGACGCAGACAAATCCATGGGGAATGCCGGAGATGCGTTGGGTCGCAACGAAGGATCAGAAGCCGGAGACCAGCAAGGCAATGCGCTGGAGGCTCTGCGCCGTGGTGGCCGCGATATGATGCAGCAAATGCAGCAGGCCATGGGGCAGCAAGGCGAAGGCCAGAACGGTCGACAAGGACAGAATGGCCGCGATCCACTCGGGCGTCAGCAGGGCAGCAACGGCATGTCGAATGAGAATGGCGTCAAGATTCCGGGCGAGATCGATATTCAGCGCGCCCGCGAGATTCTGGATGAAATCCGTCGCAAACTTGGCGATGCGCTAACGCCACAAATGGAAAAAGAATATCTTCAACGTTTGTTGCAGTTCGACTGATCAAAGCGAGATCAGTTTTTCCAAAACGTACACCATTAGCCACGGGAGATTTTGGTTATAACGTGCCGAAAATGGTGATTTTCGAGAACCGGCGCGCAGCGTACTTAAAGTACGTGAGCACCGGAAGCGCAGGAAAGCGCCATTTGCAGGCCGTTATAAGCCAAATATCGGTTAATCCCGAACGTGGCCGACGAAAGGCAACTGCCGGAACGAATGCGCGACATCCATGCCGTAGCCGACAACGAAATAGTCGGGACATTCGAAGGCGACAAAATCCGCATCAAGATCGACTTTACGGCGCACACTTTTGTCGAGAAGAACGGCAATGCTGACGCTGCGCGCACCACGTTCGATCATTAGTTCACGGACAAATTTGAGCGTCTTGCCTGATTCGAGGATATCGTCGATCAGAAGAACATCGCGGTCTTTCACATCGCTGTCGATGTCACGCAGCAGACGCACTTCGGTGCTGGTTGTACCCTTGCCATAGCTGGAAACGGTGATGAATTCGACGTCCGGCTCCACACCCGCATCGTGCATAGCGCGAATAAGATCAGCTGCGAAGATAAACGAGCCTTTGAGGATCGAAATCGTCAGCAGATTGTGAAAGTCACGTCCTGCTATTTCTTTTGCCAGCGCGAGATTACGCGCAGCGATTTCCTCCGGGCTGAAAAGCACGTCGATGGTTTTTCCGCCAACCTGAGGCATCTGCTGCGTCTCCCGATTTATAAGCATAACTTCGCTTTGAAAGGGACGCTCTATAGCATGCTTTCAGAAAAATGCACCCTTTTGCAGCACACGAGTTTGAGAACGGATGAAGTGTGCATAATCATTTGCCATTTCATTGATTTGATATAGCGTGCCTGCCATGCATCCGGACATTATCGAACTCCGCTCCTTTTATGAAACCACTCTTGGCCACCTCGCCGAGCGATCCATTCGCATGGCGCTTGCGGCACTATGGGGGCATGTTCCGGGTGAGCGGCTCGTCGGCCTTGGCTATAGCCTACCCTATCTCGACCGTTTCAGCGCAGATACCGAACGAAGCTTCGCATTCATGCCTGCGGGACAAGGTGCTGTTGCATGGCCATCATCGGGCAAATCAAGCACCGCGCTTGTCTTCGACGAAGAACTGCCGCTGCCTGATTCTTCCATCGACCGGGTGTTGATGGTGCATGCACTCGAATATGCCGAAAACGCTTCGGAAACGCTGAAAGAAATGTGGCGTGTGCTGGCTCCCAATGGACGGCTCGTTATCGTGGTGCCAAACCGGCGGGGTGTCTGGGCACGTCTCGACCGCACGCCATTTGGCAGTGGCCGCCCCTATAGCCGCACACAGTTGACGGCACTTTTGCGTGAGGCAAATTTCAGCGTCAATACAATCAGCAATGCACTGCATTTCCCACCCGTGAAACGCCGCTGGATGATGCGTCCTTGCATGGCAATCGAAGGTATTGGCCGCAAACTCTGGCCACTGTTTTCAGGCGTTCTGGTCGTTGAAGCACAGAAGCGGCTCTATCAGGGGCTGCCAGTCGCCCGGCGCTCTTCGCGGCGTGTTTTTGTTCCGGTTCTCGCACCGCAGGGAACACCGGTCAGCGGCATGAGAAAAGCTGCACCAAAAGAGCCCAAAAAATAGCGCTGTAGCCTTTCAGCTCAAGGTTTTTCTCGACTTGAACGCAGCAGCGGTTTATGCCCGCTACGTAACCTTAACCTTGTCCTTTTGGCGGAGCCAAAATCATGACCAATATACAAAACCTCTCCCGTCCCCAGCCTAAAGCCGGTCTGCTCGATATTGCAGCTTACGTGCCAGGTAAGGAACACGTAGAAGGCGTTGCAAAGGTCTATAAGCTCTCCTCCAATGAGACCCCGATCGGTCCCAGCCCTCATGCGGTCGAGGCCTATCGATATTGGTCCGACCATCTGGCAATATATCCCGACGGACAGGCGATTGTGCTGCGCGAAGCCATTGCTGAATCGCAAGGGCTCAACATCGGCAACATCATCTGCGGCAATGGCTCGGACGAATTGCTCGGCCTCATTTGCCAGACCTATCTCGCACCCGGTGATGAAGCCATCATCACGGAGCATGGCTTTGCTGTTTACAAAATCCAGACGCTTGGCGCGGGTGCTACACCTGTAACAGTCAAGGAAAAGAACGAACGCATCGATGTCGATGCGATCCTTGCAGGCGTAACACCACGCACAAAGATCGTCTTCATCGCCAACCCAGCCAACCCAACCGGCACCTATCTGCCGTTTGAAGAAGTGCGTCGTCTTCATGCCGGTCTGCCAAAACATGTCATGCTGGTGCTGGATGCAGCCTATGCGGAATATGTTCGCCGCAACGATTATGAAGCTGGCCTTGAACTGGTGTCGTCGAACGAGAATGTCGTTATGACCCGTACCTTCTCGAAGATCCACGGTCTGCCGGGTCTTCGTATCGGCTGGATGTATGCGCCATTGCACATTATCGATGCGGTCAACCGTATCCGTGGGCCTTTCAACATGAACTCAGCAGCAATCGCTGCTGGTGCTGCCGCAATCCGCGACCGCGCTCATGTTGTAAAGTCGGTCGAGTACAATGAAAAATGGCTGTCATGGCTGAGCGACGAATTCACGAAGCTTGGGCTTCGCGTCACTCCATCCGTGACCAACTTCCTGTTGTTCCATTTCCCCGACGATGCCGCACATTCGGCAGATAAGGCGGATGAATGGCTTTGCAAGCGCGGCTATATTCTGCGTCGTGTGGGTGGCTATGGCTTCCCCAACGCATTGCGTATGACCGTCGGCACGGAAGAGGCCAATCGCGGCGTTGTGGCCGCTCTCACTGAGTTCTTAAAACAGAAAAATGTCTGATATCCAGTTTAACAAAATCGCGCTCATCGGCATCGGCCTTATCGGTTCTTCGCTGGCACGCGTCATCCGCCGCGAAGGCCTTGCCAATCATATTGCCATTGCCACACGTAGTGCTGATACACTCAAGCGCGCCGAGGAGTTAAACCTCGGCGACAGCTACTCGACCGATAGCGCTCAAGCCGTCAAAGATGCTGATCTGGTCATCATCTCTGTGCCGGTCGGCTCATCCGGCACCGTGGCAAAACAAATTGCGGCAAGCCTGAAGCCCGGCGCTATCGTCACAGATGTCGGCTCGACCAAAGCTTCGGTCATCGCACAGATGCAACCGGAACTGCCTGACAACGTCCATTTCATTCCCGGACACCCGCTGGCCGGAACCGAATATTCCGGTCCTGATGCCGGTTTTGCCGAGCTGTTCACCAATCGCTGGTGTATTCTTACGCCGCTACCAGACACGGATCAGGCAGCCATAGACAAGCTGTCTGCTTTCTGGACAGCTTGTGGTTCGCGTCTTGACCAGATGGACCCGCAGCATCACGATCTGGTGCTGGCAATCGTTTCGCATCTACCACATATCATTGCTTACAACATCGTTGGCACTGCGAGCGATCTGGAGCAGGTGACGAAATCGGAAGTCATTAAATATTCGGCGTCAGGTTTCCGCGATTTCACCCGTCTGGCCTCGTCCGACCCAACCATGTGGCGCGACATCTGCATGCATAACAAGGACGCAATCCTTGAGATGCTGGCGCGTTTCTCAGAAGACTTAGCATCCTTGCAGCGCTCAATCCGCTGGGGCGATGGCGATGCTCTGTTTGATCTCTTCACCCGCACGCGTGCGGTGCGTCGCAGTATTATCGATGCTGGTCAGGAAGTTGATGCGCCAAACTTCGGGCGTCAGGCAACGGCACAGACAAGCGATAAGCAATAACACCGACAAAGGGCAGTATCACATACTGCCCTTTTCTTTATAAATTTGGCAATCGACCGAGCGGAATAAAGCCAGCACTGGCTCTTCCGTTGCGAACGGCAATTTCTATCGTTGGGTTGCCATTTTCATCTTTCGGCATAGCCGAAAGAGCGAACAATACCGTCGCGATATTCCCGCCCTGTTCGGGGAAAACCGTCTGGCCAGCCTGAGCAAAAGATTGCGGATTAACTAGCGTCATTTTGAGCGCGGCATCGATCTGACCTTCCAGATCAACCGAAAACGGTCCCGAAACCGAAAGCATGGCACCATTTGGCATAGACAAAAATGCCTGATTGATCACGCCGCTATGGCCACGCATACGTTCATTGAATGGTGACGGGCTAGGCGCGAGAAATGTTGCCGCATTGGCAACTTCGATATCCATCAAACCATCAATTTCAGGACTTTTAGCATTGCCAATTAGGAAAGGCTCAAGCTTAAGCCCCGCAAAACGTCCGTTGATCTTAAGCTGATCGTCTTCGCTGCTCATGCGAAAATTGATCTGCTCAAGCTTGCTGATTTGTTCTGTGGTCGTGGTTTCTGTTCGTACACCCACATTCACGTCACGCGCATTCAGTTCGATCTCAGTTGGAAACGGCCGAGCTAACCGCGTATTGGAAGTCAGCTTGTTCCAGTTAACTTCGAGTGGCTGAATTCCTGGAAACTCAATGAAAGCCGGTCCGCTTAGTTCGTTGCTCAAAGAACGCGGAGCATAAACCGGCGAGCCAGAGGTAAAGCGGCCTGCACGCAGCGACATGCCTTCCGATGGCTTCCGCCAGGATACACTGGCGCAAACCACGTTGACGCGCAGAGGATAGCCACCCGTATGCAGGTTTTCGCACTGAACACCGACGCCTTGCGATGCGAGCTTGGCTATATCGGCTTTAGCGCGCGCTTCGATCTCGCCTGCCACATAAAACCAGCCAGCTGTATAAGCGGCTATCAATACAATGATGATAACCGCAATCGTGATCGGGCGCTTTCTGGACTTATTAGATTCAATTCCAGCCTGCACCATAAAAAACGCCCCGGTTAATCGGTAGATTTTTGACGTATCGGAACGTGTCACGATGACGAAAAAATTACTCTGTGTGTTTCTGTTCCCGCCAAGTGGTGTTCATATTATGGCAAGAATGAGTCGTGTGAAGATTCACCTCTTAAAAAATGCGGTATATCCTGCGATTATCGATAAAAACTAGCCATAATTAAACATATATTGATTCCCATCATGACCAGACAAACCAACGAAGAGCGAATGAACGATTTCTGGGTATTTGGTTACGGCTCGCTAATGTGGAGACCGGGCTTTGCCCATGTCGAAACCATGCGCGCACATCTGCATGGCTATCGCCGCAGCCTTTGCATCTATTCACATGTTCATCGTGGGACACCGGATCATCCCGGGCTTGTACTGGGGCTTGATACCGGAGGCTCCTGCCTTGGTATCGCCTTTCGCGTACCAGCCGATATGACAGATGAAGTCATGGTCTATTTGCGCGAACGCGAAATGTCGAACAATGTCTACCATGAAAAATGGCTGGGACTGCGTCTCGCGGATGGCCGTGATGTGAAAGCCGTGACCTATATTGCTGACCGGCGACACAGTCAGTATGCGGGCTCACTCAAAGCAGAAGACGCTGCTGCAATTGTCGCTTCGGCACGCGGCGATTCAGGTGCCAATATCGATTATGTCTCCAATACACTTGAGCACCTGCGCAACATGCGCGTTCGCGATCACGCATTGGAACATGTCAATGATCTGATCAGCCTGACGATATCAAAGCAAAGCCAGCTTTGACCCCGGGTGTCAGCCGGATTTTGCAAAATTACTTTCCTTCACCAGCAGCACGGCGCCCATAAAGAAATATAAGGCGCCGATCAGTGTATGGGTGTTGGAATAGCTCAGCAGCCACAGCGCATCGCTTCTGACCGGAGATGTTGGCGTCACGGCTGCAATCATAAATGCAATACAGCCAAGCAGATTAATGAACACAATCTGCCACTGCAGATTTTTCGGACGCCAGCTCCAATGCTTATTTCCCACTTCAACGAAGGCGAGATAACCCGATACAAGAAACAGTACCGATCCTTCAAAGTTTGGTGCCCATATTTCAAGAACGCTTAGTTCATGAGAACCCGGTGCCGCGATACTGTTAAACGTACTGATATTGAAGGCAATCGTTCCAACCCATTGCGTAAAGGAACTCAGCCAACCAGCACTCTTAGGATGCCATCCGATGATCGCTAAATGGCGCGGGCTTGTTTCCTGCGTGGATGCACCAACTTTAAAATCCGGCGAGTTTGCCGACTGGAAATGTTGCAAACTTGCTGCAAGGGTAAACGGGATAGAACCAACGAAAAACGTAACATTTGTGATATTGGCAAGCTGTGGCCAGCGCAGTGCGCAAAACATCAGGACACTTGCCAGCGCAAATAGGAATGCACCAATCGCAAAAGAAATGCCGATATAAGCGTTGTAGCTCTGGGTTTGCCAGAAAGGCGTCTGCGCATGTGCGGAAAAAGCGCCGGTTAATCCAAGCCCCTTGCGCTGCATTCTGGAAAACCACACGACCCGCTTGCCGTGCAATTTGTAAATTCCCTCAGTTACCAGAGGCCAGATTCCAAAAAGCTTCATAGTCGATAAGTTGCCTGTAAAGACGTTGCAACGCAGACGAGAAATACGATCAAAATGGACTGAACCCCATCCTCATTCAGATTGTTATACAAGCCCGTAGTCAATGTCATCCGTACACAGGTGGGTAAACACTATGAGAAACAGAAGGCCAAGCCCTTGTTCTTGACGAATGCAACCGCTACATCTCGGAAAATTCTCAAGGAGAAGACTTTATGATCGCATTGTTTCGCACCATTGATCTGGCGCTCGATATCTATACGTGGATCATCATCGCAAGTGCCATTTTCTCATGGCTCTATGCGTTCAACGTCGTCAATTCTTCCAACCGTTTCGTGGCTTCAATCGGCGAGTTTCTTTACAAAGTTACCGAGCCGGTTCTGCGTCCGATCCGCAACATCCTGCCAAATCTTGGTGGCATCGATCTTTCGCCAATCGTTCTGCTGCTGATTATCTTCTTCATTCGCCAGTTCATGTGGACAACGCTGCTTCCTGCTCTTCTGTAAGAAGCCAGCACATCACCAAACAAACAAAAACACCCGGACTTTCATCCGGGTGTTTTTTTAAACTCTGTAAGGCAAATTATTTGCCCTTAGCGCGTTCAATCGCTTCAACGATGAACTTGCGTGCGTAATCTTCATCACCCCAGTCACCAATCTTAACCCACTTACCTGGTTCCAGATCTTTGTAGTGCTCAAAGAAATGCGCAATCTGCTTGAGTGTGATTTCCGGAAGATCGGAATAATCATGCACCTTTTCGTAGCGCTGTGTCAGCTTTGGCGAAGGAACTGCGATGATCTTCTCGTCCTTGCCGGAATTGTCTTCCATGACCAGAACGCCGATTGGGCGGCAGTTAATCACGCAACCCGGGATCAGCGGACGGGTATTGCAGACCAGAACGTCGATCGGATCGCCATCTTCTGAAAGCGTATGCGGGACAAAGCCGTAATTGCCCGGATAGGTCATCGGCGTATAAAGGAAACGGTCCACAATCAGGGCACCAGCTTCTTTGTCCATCTCGTACTTGATCGGCTGTCCGCCAACTGGCACTTCGATGATTACGTTGATGTCTTCTGGCGGATTCTTACCAATCGAGATAGCATCAATATTCATGATGGGTCCTTTCGTGTCGCGCTCTGATAACGGGTTTCATGTTTGCGTGCAAGAAAAACGAAGTTTCAACAAAACGTGACGAATTGTCGTTCCCTCTGACGTAACAAAGCGCAATCGAGTTATTCGGGAGTTGTGGTTGTTTCACTGAGTTCCTTCAACCGTTGCACGGCTGTCGGTGGCATAGGTGGTGCATTAACATCGCGGCTTGCTGCAACAAGCAGTTCATCGCAAGCCGTCTCCGTCGTTTCGATCAGACGACGCAGAAACTCTTCTTTTTCCAGTCCTGCTGGAATGAGTGGCAAGACTCTGCAACGAATTGTGCCGGGAAAGCGAAAGAACTTGCGGCGCGGCCAGTAAAGCCCGGCATTGTGCGCGATAGGCAAAACTGGAAGTTTGAGCGCATCATAAAGATGCACGATACCGTATTTATATTCTGGCGGCGCTCCCGGTGAACGACGTGTGCCTTCAGGATAAATCAGAATCTGACGGCCTTCCGAAATCGCCTTCTGCGCACCAACTGTAATCGAATGCAGTGCCTTTACGCGCGATCCACGATCAACCGGGATCATTTCCATTTTCGCGACATACCAGCCAAACAGAGGTATCCGCATCAATTCCCGTTTGAGGATCAAAACCGGATCATCCAGCTGCGGTAGGAATGCATAAGTGTCCCATGCCGACTGATGCTTTGGCGCGACGATATAAGCGCCTTCAGGAATATTCTCGAGGCCTTCAATCACGTAGTCGGTGCCTGCAATATATTTCTGCAACCACAGATTAACGCGTGCCCATGTCTTCGGCACGATCCATGCCTTCTTGCGCGGAAGCAAAAAGTAAAATGGTGTGTAAAGAACCATCTGCACAAACGTGCCGATGTAGAAGGCGAGATTGAACAAAATGGAGCGCAGATAGAGAAGCATCGTATCGGCGATAACCTTGGTTATACCCATCGCTCCAAATTGTAGCATTTGAAGCAACTAAGCAGAGAAACTGGAGGCTTTTCTGAGAAAGCAGCGGCACCCGATATATCAGGAAGCCGAGAATTTTCCATAAGGAAATCGTTTTGCAAGATGATCATTTGCGCACGATCTCGAAAGGATTAGGCGGCTTCGCCGAAAATCTTCGCCCCGCCCACACGAATGGCTGCGCCAATATATTTGATATACTCAATAAATAACACGCGGAGCGTATCGCTTTCAGCCACCCAGCTATGAGCACGCTTCTCACCATTGACCACCGGATAAGGCACGAATTCCACGTCCTGCATCCGCGATGACATCTCAAGAATACTGCGTGGGATGTGGTAATTGTTCGTAACGACAATCACACGATGATACTTGTTGGCGCGTATCCAGCGTTCACTTTCAGTCGCATTCCCCACTGTATTCAGCGCTGAGCGATCAAGATCGACGCAACAGTTAAACAGGCTCGCATCGGTATGCGTAGCGCGCTGCAAATCTTTTTCATTGGTCGAAGGATGCACGCCACTGATCAGCAGCCGCTTGCCTTGCTTATCTTTCAAAAGATCAAGTGCCACCTGAATACGCGACTGACCACCTGTCAGAACGACAATTGCATCAGCGGGCGTATCCAATACAGGCGATTGCATGCTTGTCACTTTCTCACTGAACGCAACAAAGCCGATCAAAAAGGCGACAATCACCAAAAACAGAAAAATTGAAACAGGCTGAAGTCGACGGAATACACGCATTAAAAGCGACCATAGAAATTTAACGCCCGCCAGTGCAAGGCCAGAGGGCGCGTCAATAGTGCTACTGCGGCGCCATACCACAGCGCCCATATGCGCCCCTGTCTCTTGGCTTGCCGCTGCATCATTGCTTTCCCGATATTCAACTGCGTTTTCGTTCAACTTGCCATCATAGCTACCATTGCGGCGATATGTCGGAAAGCTGCTCGAAATTCGCGATTTGCGATCGGTATTAGCAAAAAAAGCTGTCATTCAGCCCGCACTCCCGGACCATCCATCGTCGCAAGCTGACGAACAACCGTCAGCCGACTTGTCAGCATCGTCAAAAAGCTCACAAGAATGATGATTGCTGCAGCACCGATATAGCCTTCACGACCAATCGCGAAATTGCCAAACATGGCCGCGGCCTGATCGCCAGCCGGCGTTCCCATACGTCGCGATGCCCACCAGGAAAAACATAAGAACACGAACATAGCAGCACCGCCGCCAAACAAGGCACCTTTCAGCGCCGTCCGGAAGAAGTGCCATTCAAATTCGCGCGCCACAAACTTCGATTCTGCGCCGATGAAATGCAGAACCTCAATGATATGGCCGTTGCCTGACATCGCGCCGCGCGTGGCGAAAATCACCGTCAAAACCGTTGCAGCAATCACCAGTGACAGAACGCCAGTACCTATAAGCACAGTCGTATTGGCCATCGAAACGAGCCTGTCGACCCATGTGCGGTGATCATCAAAACTCGCACTTGGAATAGCGCGCGAAATCTCCGCCCGCATGGTTTCAAAATCCGGCGGCGCATTTTCATCAATCGTAACAACGACAAGACGCGGCACCGGCAGTTCGTCAATATTCAGGCCACTGCCAAGCCATGGTTCAAGCAGCCGTGCCGTTGCGTCCTTGTCGATAATATTGGTGTCTTTGACCCCGGAAAAACCGCGCGCAATTCTGCTGGCATCCGACAGAGCCTTTTCCATGTCCAGCCCGTCGACAGGTCTGATCTGGATGGTTGCCTCACGTGCAATCTGGCTTTGCCATTGCGCAGCCGATGTTCGCACAAGGGTAACGCCGCCAAGCGTGAGGCAGGCAAGAAAGGTCATAATCGCAATCACGGTGACCAGAGCTGTCCCGGTTACACTTCCATCCGGAACGATCGGATTTGGCCCCTGACGCTTCCTGCGTTTACCAATGCGCACCAGCAGCATATCTTTGAGATCTTCAAAGCGTATGCGGAGATCTGTCATGGCTTTCGCGAAAGCGCTTTGTCCATTTCTGCTCGCGTTATTCATAAATATCGAGCCGCCCATGTTCTATGATCATACGGCGAGCATTGACCTGATCCATCAAAGATAGATCATGCGTCGCAATAATAACCGCAGTACCCGAACGATTAAGCTCAGCGAAAAGCCGCAACAAACGTTTTGCGAGTGGTGGATCGACATTGCCTGTGGGCTCATCGGCCAACAGCAGTTCCGGCTGATCAATCAGCGCACGTGCGATCGCAGCGCGCTGCTTTTCTCCGCCCGAAAGTACAGGTGGCAGCACGTTCATACGATCACCAAGACCAACCCAATGCAAAAGCTCTTCGACTTCATGTCGATAAGTGGCTTCTTCTTTCCCGCGTACACGCAGTGGAAGCGCAACGTTTTCATAGGTCGTCATATGGTCAAGCAGGCGAAAATCCTGAAACACAATTCCAATACGGCGCCGAAGTAACGGTACAGCTTTATGGTCGAGACGCGCGACATCTTTACCAAAAATATTGATAAGTCCACGCGTGGGCTTCAGCGCCATGAAAAGCAGTCGCAACAGCGAGGTCTTGCCCGCACCTGATGGGCCAGTCAGAAACTGGAATGAGCGCGGCGGAATATGAAAGCTGACATCCTTCAGGATCTCTGGCCCCATGCCATATCTTAAGCCCACATTCTCGAAACGTATCACCGCTGTGCTTCTCTAAATTGTCCGCGCACCATTAGGCGCTGAAAATGAAATCGATACCGGAACGACCTTTAACCCCCATGGTTAATGTGAGGTTAATTCTACCGGAATCACCTGTAAAAATTGCGCGAGAAATGTGTTTTTATAACGCAGTGCATTGGGGAAAATATTTGGGCGACAGAATGACGTATCCCGCAGCCATACCCTTTGCCGGCACAGTTACGTCATAAAACTTCAAATCTGCAAAAAAGATCTATTCCCAACAGCCTAAATTGCGGCCTTTGAGGTTGTGAGAATCTATTTCCGTGGCAAGCCTGGTATCTTCACGCAGAAGAACCATTGCCGTTCGTTGCTTAAGGTCGATCCGTTGCCACCCAGCACATTCAGTCGGCATAGGAGGCCTACTGTCGATTCTGACCGTTTCAGACCACGCCGAGGCTGCGCAACCAGACAAAACAGCGCCAACCGAAACCAACATTACCGATTGTAAGGCCAGTCTGCATGCTCGCGCCTGAAATTGAATATTCAAGACTGGCAACTCCCTTTAACGCCCCACGAGACACCCAACTGCCAAGATAACTTTTCATCGTAATTATCTGGATGAAAGATGCCTTATAGCGCGCCTCCACCCCCCCCCGCAATATATAACACACAGTGCAATCACGAATTAAATGAAGGCAACAAAGCGGCCAAATCAGCGGCCATGGTAAAACTTATATTCAATTATAATTTATAATAAAATACTAATATAGTTTATCATTATATTTAATAATGGATAATATTGTTAAACTTTATAAAAAATATTTAAGAATAAATATGAATATATCAAGAAAAATGTTGGATTTATTTTGATAAATATGATTCGTATTGGCATGTATCATTGCAACAACATTGGGGGGCTTCCATGTTGAATAAATTATCTGCGGAATTTTTCGGGACATTCTGGCTTGTTTTTGGTGGGTGCGGCAGCGCGATATTCGCCGCTGCCTATCCTGAACTGGGAATTGGTTTTGCCGGCGTTGCTCTCGCATTCGGCTTAACGGTTCTAACGATGGCTTATGCGGTTGGGGGCATTTCGGGTAGTCATTTCAACCCAGCCGTATCTCTGGGTCTTCTGGTCGCCGGTCGTTTTCCAGCCAAAGACCTTATCCCTTATTGGGTTGCGCAAGTTTTGGGCGGCATTGCCGCAGCTGCAATTCTCTATCTCATTGCCACTGGAAAAGCGGGCTTCACCGTCGGCGGCTTTGCATCCAATGGCTATGGTGAACTATCGCCCGGCGGCTATAGCCTCACCTCCGCATTGATCGCAGAAATCGTGCTGACTGCATTCTTTCTTATCGTAATATTAGGTTCGACATCATCTTCAGTGCCGAAAGGCTTTGCCCCGATTGCTATTGGTCTTTCGCTTACGCTGATCCATCTTGTGGCCATCCCAATCAGCAATACTTCGGTTAACCCGGCCCGTTCTGCAGCAGCAGCTTTGTTTGCTGAGACGGGTGCGCTTGGTCAGCTTTGGCTGTTCTGGGTAGCCCCGCTCGTGGGTGCTGCGGTCGGCGCCATCATCTGGAAAGGTCTGCTCGGTAAAGAGTGATCATTAAAAAAGGCCGGGTAATACCGGCCTTTTCAAGTCTATATTCCGATCAGAGAACAAACTATGCTGTTCAAGCCTCGTGTACGGGGCTGTTTGCAGATCTGGCTTGTGATTCGATCTGATCACGCTCTGCCGATTTTATCCCAATAAGATCAGCTATACGCCACATAACATTGACCTCCACCTCGCTGGCAATTCCGTCAGAATAGACGATGTTCCACATCAGGATGATAAAATCGAGCCTTGCCTGATAATCCAGGTGACGTTTGAGAACAGAAGTAAAATCGGACAGGTTTATCGATTCCTGATCAGCTTCTTCTGCAGCACGGATAAGCTTTTTGAGGGCGTCGCCTTTCAGTCCATACTTCTGAGAAAGCATGGCTGAAAGCTTGGCACGTTCGACCTCGCGTGCATCACCATCGGCATCCATGATATGAAACATCAGCGCGCCAGCAGCAAGCCTCGGATCATCATCTGAAAACTTCTCGTCCCGCGTGCGCAATCCCTCACGTAGACTATTGCCCGGCAGCTCTTTGAGAAAATCCAGCAGACGATCAAACATTTCAGCCTCATCACGGGAACACAGCCAGGTGGCGCTCTTTAGAAGAGTTGAAAATAGCGAGCAGATCGCGCAAGGCACAAGGCTTCAAACAGTTATGGTGCAGTTTCAACAGCGCAAGACACTGTGGCCGTGGTCTTTTGGCAACAAATTATCAGGAAAAATACCATTTCAGAGCACACCCCGGAAATTGTGAAGCGGTTGTCGGGATGTGCTCTCATTCGATCAATAAAAACTCTAAAACAAGCGAAGGCCGTTCTGCGCCTTTTGTGATGACTTACTTTCGTCCACGCCCGGATCATCAACGATAATGTGCGCGGTAAGCGTTTTCGCATCACCGGCCTTACCTTCCGCATGTTCCGGTGCAACGGCATCGATTACGGCTGGCTTTTCGACCTCGGCAATTTTGGGCTGCGACGGTGCAGTCTTAACCTTCACAGACTCAGCCTTTGGCAGAAGCTCGGCTTCAACCACATCCTCAAACTTCGGATTCACGACAGGTTTCTCAACCGGAACAATCACTTTGCTGTCTACATCAGCTGCGGCAATTTCCGGCTTTTCTACTTCAATCACCGGTGAAAGCTGCTCGACAGGTACTTTCCACTCAAAGCTGTTCAGGCGTCCGGTCACTGGCGATACAGGTGACCACTGTTCAGACACATAGCCATCAGCCGTCCATGCCGGATCGCGCGGTGCTTTAACCGCCTGCGCAAGCAACTGACGCACCTTGCCCTGATCGCCTGTTTCGGCTTCTTCAATGTCGGCAAGCAGAAGATAAGCACTTTCGCGTGGCGAACTGCGCAACACCTTATCTGCATTTTCACGCGCCAGACGATAATCGCCCGCATCATAAGCAGCCCGCGCAAGCGCCAGACTGCCTTCGGCATTGTTGGACCTGAGCGTCACGAGGTGCTTTGCCCGCTTGAGACGGTCCTGCACGGTGTCGCCAGTACGACCATAAATATAGGTCGATGAAATATCTGGATGCGGCGCACGCTTCCACGCAGCCTCAAGAATCTTCGACCCTTTCCTGACTTCGCCATCAGCAAACAATGCTCGCGCCGCAACAACTGCCGCAGGCACCAGATCAGGCGCAAGCTTGTTGGCCTCAAGTGCAATCGCCTTGGCATTTGCATGATCGACATCAACGGTTGCGATTGCTTTCGCCGTCAAAAGCGCTGCACGCTCCTTCTTCACAACATCCTTGCTATGCGAGAGGGCCTGTTTGCGCGCATCCACCAGTTTAAGCGCGCCATCCCAGTCGCCTTCCGAGCAAAGCTGCCCCATAACGGCAGAAGAAGCCCATTCAAGCTGTGGAGCATGTTTCGCGGCTTCTGTCGCATAGTGACGTGCCGCTTCTCGTGCACCCATGCGCTGCGCCTCGATATAAAGTCCGCGCAAGCCCAGAAGTCGGGTTTCAGGGTCCTCAACCATGGCTTCAAACGCCTTACGCGCATCATCCGAGCGGCCTTCAAGCATGGCCGTTTGAACTTCCAGCAATTTGATCATCGGTTCGAGATCAGGATCAAGCAACTGGCCTGCCTGCTTGGTCATACGGCGCGCTGCTTCCGCATCACCGGCACCTGCAGCAATCAATCCGGTTGAAAGCGACTGATAGCCCCGGTCACGTTTGCGCGCACGAAAATGACGGCGCAGCGTATAAGGCGACTGAATGGTACTTTTGATCACCCACCAGAGAATCAGAATTGCCGCTACAATTGCCACCACACCAGCAGCAGCCGTAATTAGCGGTACGTTATAATGGTTGCCTGCAAAGGTAACATCAAGCTCACCCGGACGATCCGCAAGCCATGAGAAACCAAACCCCAGAGCAACGACGATAGCGAAGTAAAAAATCACACGCAGCATGAACGGCTCCTTAGTTTGGCGCCGTGGCGTCTGTTGCGGTCTTTGGCTTGATGCTTTCAGTGACAACGCGCTGGATGAGCGCATCAGCGTCACGACGCGCCTTCATCTGGCCTGCAAACTCTTCTGAAACAGCCTTCGCATCTGGCGTCAGCTGATCCCATTCGGAAATGGCACGTTCAAGATCACCGGCATGAAGCGCTGCTTCCATGCGGGCCGTTGTCGGGCCTGCGCCAGTGCCGCTCACATTACCCGCAACAGGACGCACACTGACAAGGCCCTTAGCACTCGCAACCAGCTGATCCCAGACGCCCGCATCGGCAGGCAGCTTGTTTTCCGTGGCGATGATCTTGTTAGCGACAGGTCCAAACCATGCGTTCAGATCAGCAATAGTCGGAACACCCTTATCGGCAAAAGCGCTGAGCCCTTCAGCAGAATTATCCTGCGGGGCAACAGAGGCATAAGTATCAAGCTCAGCCTTATAGGAACCACCGCGATCAATCGCAGTCTTAAGTGCATTGGCGGCAATCAGCACGGATGCATCGGGCTGGCGTGAAGCTTCATTCACCTTGTCCTGAAGCGAAACAAGCTTCTGCTCCAGACCTGAAATTTCCCCGCTATTGCCAGAGACCCCTGCCGCTGCCTGATCCGCCTGATTTTTCGCATCGCTCAACTGCGTTTCAAGCGCACTGACGCGCTCGGTCAAAGCTGAAACGTCAACTGGAGCCGCATCTGATTTTGGCAGCGCCGCAAACTGCTGCTGAACTTCCGTCAGAGTTCCTGCAACCGCTTCCGCCTTGATTTCAGCCGCCTCAACATTCTTCTGTAAACCGGCAAGCTGCGCCTTGCTGGCATCATCAAGTGGCGCGGGCGCAGGATTGGAGCGCAATTCTGCAATCTGCTGTTCCATATGGGCCAGCTGCTCAGCGGTCACTCTTGCGCCGGGCGATGGCACGACATTGCCCCATTGCAATGCAAAAAGCCCAGCCACTGCAATCACACCACCTGCAACACCCGCCAGCAAGTGGGAGCCGCCTGAACCCGACTTCTGTGAAGGCGCTGAAGCAGCCACGGTAGCACGGGGCGCTTCCGGTTTCACACCCGCAGTAAAGGGCGGCTTTTCTGTCTTTGCTTCCGGTTTAATCGCAGGCTTTTCTTCTGGCTTAGCCTCAGCTTTCACCGCCGCATCGCCCACTGGCTCGGCAGCGGGCGTCACCTTTGGCGTTGCTGCTTCGTCAACGCGTTTAACATCCGACGGATCAAGATTGATCGTCACGGGCTTAGTGGCCGGTTTTGAATGCCGCGGAGTGCCAGATTTCGCCATGGGTCCTCTCGGTGTGCAAATAATGTTTGTAAAGCTTATCAGATAAAATCACGAGATGAAGGAAGGTTGCGCTCAAAAGAGTCAAAGTTTGGAAAACAAACGAAAAATTCCCTGCTCGTCAGGATGATCCGCGATGAGCGCCTGCGCTTTCCATCTCTCCGACAATTGCTCAGCAACCCGGCCAGAAATACACAAAAAGCGGGTATCCGGGCCAAATGCGGCTTCAATCTGCGGCATCATCCGAGCCAAATACTGAGCCGCAACGCCCGAATAAAGCAGGACCGCGACAAATGGACTTTTAGGTAAAAGTGCTCTGATTTCATCGTCAGAGTAATCAATCTGCTCAATGTCATAAACATCGCAAACCTGCATTTTGAGGTCCGCCTGCAATACCCGCTCTTCAAAGATTGGCTGACGTATCCGCCCCGCGAGATACAAAATCTTTGCGCCTTCCTGCAGATGCCCTGTCATGCAAGACGCCAGACGAACAGCATCGCCGCCGCCCTCTATAACCTTCTCAAAGCCCGCAGCACGCGCAGCGCGCGCTGTGCCTTCACCGACGGCAAACAGCGGTAATGCTTTATAAGGCTTCAGAAACTCATCCGACACATGCCGGAATGTATTGGCGCTGGTTACAGCAAGCGCGTCAAAGGATTGATTCGCGAGAGAAAACTCCAGAGCAACAGTACGACTTGAAGGCAGCAAAACCGGCGAAAAGCCAAGCGCGGCAAGCTTTGCTGCCGTCACTGATGTCGATGGTTCAGGCCTTGTTATCAGAACAGGGCCGCGCGTTCCTGTCGTATGCTCTGCAGCCAATGTTACTCCCAGCCCTCAAAGAAATCAGCACCCGCTTCCGCCCGCACACGCTTGGCCGCATCTGATCCAAGCTCTGCTGCATCCGATGCCGAACCTTCAGCCGTCACTTCATGCGCCTCACGACCATCCGGTGTCAGGATCATGCCACGGAATGAAATCGTGTCACCATTCACAATCGCAAGACCTGCAATCGGCGTGCGGCAAGAACCATCAAGCGTCGCCAGAAATGCTCGCTCACAGGCAAGCGCCACATGGGTGTCATGATGCGCCAACGGCTTTAACAATGCATCGATTTTTTCATCGCCAATACGGGTTTCAATACCGATTGCACCCTGTCCGGGTGCAGGCAGAAACACAGACGGATCAAGCAGATCGGTGATTACATCTGCCAGATCAAGCCGCCGCAAACCGGCACAGGCGAGAAATGTCCCATCCACTTCGCCCTCTTCGAGCTTGCGCAAGCGCGTCTGGACATTGCCGCGGAACATCACCACCTGAAGGTCGGGACGCAGGCGCTTGATCATCGCCTGACGGCGCAACGAAGATGAACCGACCACGGCACCCTGCGGCAGATCAAGAAAGCGCTTCGAGGTGCGTCCAACAAAAGCATCGCGAGGATCTTCGCGCTCAAGGAATGCGGAAAGATGAAGACCTTCCGGCAGAACAGTCGGCATATCCTTGGTGGAATGCACAGCCAGATCAATGCGGCCATCTTTCAGTGCTGCTTCGATCTCTTCGGTAAACAGCCCCTTGCCGCCAACCTGCGACAGCGGGCGATCCTGAATACGGTCACCGGCAGTGGACATCGGCACGATTTCGATCGCATCTTCGCTCAGGCCATGCGCAGCAATCAGACGGGAACGGGTTTCATAGGCCTGCGCGAGCGCAAGCTTGCTGCCCCTTGTACCGATCTTCAAGCTGCCAATCTTCAAGGATGCTGTTTGCATATCGCGCCGTCCATGATACCGGGTTTCTAAAATATTTACGTAAGATTACGAGACAGGCAGGGTCTAACCGCAAATGCGCGTTCTTGGAATAGAAACAAGTTGCGACGAAACAGCCGCCGCAATCGTCGAACGTGACGATAGCGGCAAAGGGCATATTTTGTCCAATGTGGTGCTCAGCCAGATCGCCGAACACGAACCTTACGGCGGCGTGGTGCCGGAAATTGCTGCCCGCGCCCATGTTGAAGCACTCGACCAGCTGGTGGAGCGTGCGCTGAAAGACGCCAATCTCAAGCTCAATGACGTGGACGCAATTGCTGCAACCGCCGGTCCGGGTCTTATTGGCGGGCTGATCGTCGGGCTGATGACTGCCAAGGCGATGGCCATGGCAGCAAACAAGCCGTTTTATGCGGTCAATCATCTGGAAGGTCACGCGCTCACAGCACGCCTAACCGACAACCTCCCGTTTCCTTATCTGTTGCTTCTGGTTTCAGGCGGTCACACGCAGATGGTTCTTGTGCGTGGTCTTGGCGATTATGAACGCCTTGGCACGACAATCGACGATGCGCTGGGCGAAGCTTTCGACAAGACTGCCAAGCTGATGGGCCTGCCTTATCCGGGCGGTCCGGCTGTTGAGCGCATGGCATTGCAGGGTGACCCGAAACGTTTCCCGCTGCCGCGCCCACTCAAGGGGGAAGCCCGGCTTGACTTCTCCTTCTCAGGCCTCAAGACGGCCGTGCGCCAGACTGCAACAGAACTCAGCCCTCTTTCTGATCAGGATGTAGTCGACATTTGCGCATCGTTTCAGGATGCGGTTGCCGACACTTTGTCAGATCGTGTGAAGCGCTCGCTGGAGCGGTTCAAGCAAGAGTTCCCGGATTGCGCTACACCATCGCTCATAGTCGCGGGTGGTGTTGCGGCGAACAAGACCTTGCGCGCGTCGCTGGAAAAGCTTTGCGAAAAGCATGGTTTCAGCTTCATCGCACCACCGCTCAATCTCTGCACCGATA
Organism: Brucella sp. 21LCYQ03; assembly: GCF_023554105.1. Lineage (GTDB taxonomy): Bacteria > Pseudomonadota > Alphaproteobacteria > Rhizobiales > Rhizobiaceae > Brucella. Next base: position 128,730 of record NZ_JAMJWE010000008.1, on the reverse strand, counting down.
ATGCAGCAATGATTGCCTGGGCGGGTGCCGAGCGAGCTGCAACCAAAGGCCCTGATTCGCTCAATCTCGCGCCGCGCTCGCGCTGGCCGCTTGATGAAAAATCGGCACCCATGTTCGGCACCGGACGTCGCGGAGCAAAGGCATGAGTGAGCGCGCTAAAATTGCTGTTCTGGGTGGCGGTGCATGGGGAACTGCACTTGCCGCCATGGCAGCCAGCAGCGGTCACGACGCATGGCTTTATGCACGCGATGCGCAAACCGTCGCGCACATCAACGAACAGCGCCGCAATCCGACCTATCTCGGCGAGATCGAATTGCCTGCAGGCATTCGCGCCAGCACAGACGCCAAAGCCGTTCTTGAAAATGCCAACGCTGTTCTTGTCGTTATTCCGGCGCAGGCAATGCGCAAAGGACTGCTGGAACTAAGCGCGCTTATTCCACAATCCGCACCCGTCATTTTATGCGCCAAGGGCATTGAGCGCGAAACCGGACGGCTGATGTCGGAAGTGGTGGCGGAAGTTTTGCCTAACCACACAATCGGCGCACTCTCCGGCCCGAGTTTCGCAACCGACGTTGCACGTGGTCTGCCAACGGCAGTCACAATCGCCTGCGAAGATGCAGCCATTGCCGATCAACTGGCAGCGATGCTCTCAGGGCCAGCCTTCCGCTGCTATTCGACCACCGATCTCAAAGGCGTTGAAATCGGCGGCGCATTGAAAAACGTGTTGGCGCTTGCAGCCGGTGCTGCCATCGGGCGCGGCTATGGTGCCAGCGCGCAAGCAGCCCTTGTCACACGCGGCTTTGCCGAACTGCGCCGCGTAGCGCAGGCCATGGGCGCAAAACCAGAAACCATTATGGGTCTTTCGGGACTTGGCGATCTGATGCTGACATGCTCGTCATCGCAGTCGCGCAATTATTCCTATGGGCTGGCATTGGGCAGAAGCGAAGATCTCACCAACCGCCCGCTGGCTGAAGGTGTAGCAACCGCCCCTATCGCAGCTGAACTTTGCAGACAACATGACGTGCCTGCACCAATTATCACGGCAGTTGCAGCGCTTCTTGCCGGAAATATCACGATTGATGAAGCCGTTACCGCGCTTTTAAACCGACCACTCAAGACCGAGGATTAAACATGCTTTTTGCTCTTCTGTGCAACGACAAGCCCGACCACCTGCAGGTACGCCTTGATACGCGCCCAGCCCATCTCGACTATCTTAAAGGCCTTGGTGATGTTCTGAAATTCGCAGGCCCTTTCGTTGGTGAAGATGGCAAGCCAAATGGTAGCCTCGTCGTGGTTGAAGCAGCCGACAAGGCAGCAGCCGAAAAGATCGGCGCGAATGATCCTTACGCACTGGCTGGCCTTTTTGCTGATGTGACCGTGCGCCCATGGAACTGGGCCATTAACAATCCAGCAAACGCATAAGGACGGGTCATGGCTTACTGGCTGTTCAAGTCTGAACCATTCAAATGGTCATGGGAAATGCAGAAAGCCCGTGGCGAACAAGGCGAACAGTGGGACGGCGTGCGCAACTATCTGGCACGCAACAACATGCGCGCCATGAAGATCGGCGACAAAGGCTTTTTCTACCATTCCAACGAAGGTCTGGAAGTCGTGGGCATTGTCGAGGTCTGCGCGCTTTCCCACCCTGACAGCACCACCGACGATCCGCGCTGGGATTGCGTGGATATTAAGGCTGTGCGCGATGTGCCAAAGCCGGTGACGCTGAAAGATGTGAAAGCCAATCCGAAGCTCGAACAGATGGCGCTCGTCACATCCATGCGTCTTTCGGTACAGCCGGTGACGGAAGATGAATGGATTGAAGTCTGCCGCATGGGCGGACTGGACGCTAAAGATATTTGATGCTTGATCCGGCACATAAAGCGACGCGTGATTTCATACTGGCCAATACTGGCCTGCAAGCGCCGCCGCATGTGCCGGAGATAAATCTCCATCTGGCCGATGAAGCACACGACCTCTGGCATAGGACCGAGGAAGAACTGGCAACCATCGGCCTGCCGCCCCCCTTCTGGGCCTTTGCCTGGGCTGGCGGTCAGGGCGTAGCACGCTATATTCTCGATCACCCGGAAACGGTCTTCGGCAAAACTGTACTGGATTTCGCTTCTGGCTCAGGTCTGGTTGCAATTGCAGCCATGAAGTCCGGAGCGAACAGCGTTACCGCTTCCGATATTGATCCATTTGCGCTGCCAGCTATCGAAATCAACGCGGCCGCAAACAGTGTTACCATCACCCCGACACTCACCGATCTGATCGATCAGGATCATGGGTGGGAAGTCGTGCTTGCAGGCGATGTGTTCTACGAAAAGCCGCTCGCAGATCGTCTGATCCCGTGGTTTGCAAAGCTTGCTGCTCGCGGTGCCCACATCATTGTCGGAGATCCGGGCCGTTCCTATCTGCCCAAAGACCGGCTTGAGCAGCTCGCCGTTTATACGGTTCCTGTCACGCGTGCGCTTGAGGATGCCGAAGTCAAACGCACGACTGTGTGGGCATTTTTATAACGCTTGTCGTTATCCCAAAACCGGTTCCCACTTTTGGGCTACAAGCTTGTCTAAGCAAACCGTTTGGCTCCAGCCACACAAAGCACCACCACGCCAGCGGTCAACACCATGCCCATGCTGACCGGTTCACCCGCAATGGATGCAGCCAGCATCAGGCCGAAGAATGGCTGTAACAATTGCAATTGCCCGACGGCTGCCGCACTGCCTTGCGCAAGACCGCGATACCAGAAGAAAAAGCCGATCAGCATCGAAAACAGCGTCACATAGGCAAGTCCGCCCCATGCCATGACGCCGATGCCGGACCATGTTTCAGGACGTGTCAGAATGCTCAACGGCAGCATAACCGGCAGCGAGAAAACCAGCGCCCAGCAAATTACCTGCCAGCCGCCCAGCCGGCGCGAGAGGCTTGCCCCTTCCGCATAACCCAGCCCGCAGACAATGATTGCGCCCAGCATCAGCACGTCGCCCAGTAATGTTGACTGACTGCCCTGCCCGTAAGCATAAGACGCGACAATAGCACTACCCACAACAGAGAACAGCCAGAACAGTGGACGTGGATTTTCACCGCCGCGCAGTACAGCAAACACAGCTGTAGCCAAAGGCAGCAGGCCGATAAACACAATTGCATGGGCCGAGGTCATATGTTGCAGCGCGATGCCTGTCAGCAATGGAAATCCAACCACCACACCAAGCGCCACAACAATCAACGAAACAACGTCATTTCGGCTTGGAAATGGCGCGCGGAAAACAAGCAGTAGCGCGAGCCCCAAGAGTCCTGCAATAGACGCTCGCGCCATGGTTACAAAGGTCGGATCAATATCGATGACCGCCAAACGCGTGGCTGTCAGTGACCCACTGAAAATAAGAACCCCAATAAATCCGTTAATCCAACCCGCAGTCTTGTTCATATGTCTTTTCGATCTGTTGCAGTTTCATGTAGATGATTCTGGCAAAGTGTCGTGAATTCGGCAAAATAAGCAGAGACAGTTTCCGTACAATTTTGCTAAACTGTACTGATACGAAGGATGGTACAGATGATTTCAACGGGCCTGTTGCGCAGTCTTGAAGCAGTTGAAGCCGCTTATCTCGGTGGCAACAGCGAAGAGAAGACAACTGCTGAAAAAATCTCGCTCGTTGACAAGGTCATGACGATTATTCGTGACCGCATTGCTGCCATGAGCCTAGCGCCCGGTGCACGTCTGCCATCGATCCGCCGTCTGGCCGAAACCATGAATGTCTCGAAATCCACTGTGGTTGAAGCCTATGACCGGCTGGTAGCGGAAGGCGTTATACAGTCACGACGGGGTGCAGGTTTTTATGTGTCTGAGCGCGGACGCCAGCCATTTACCGTTGCTGCAACCACGCCCCACAAAGACCGACAGATTGATCCTTTCTGGGTCATGCGCCAATCCCTAGAAGCTGATAGCGAAACTTATAAGCCCGGTTGTGGCTGGCTACCCGATGAATGGCTGCCGCTTGAAGGCATTCGTCGTGCCATGCGCGCAATCGCCCGCGATGAGAACAGCAATCTCACCACCTACGGCGAACCACTCGGCTACCGCCCTTTGCGTAACCATCTGGCGCGCAAACTGTCTGAACAAGGCATAGATATGTCCGGCGGCGATATCTTGCTGACCGATTCAGGCACCCACGCAATTGATCTCATCTTCCGCTTTCTGTTGCAGCCAGGCGATACGGTACTTGTCGATGATCCCTGCTATTTTAATTTTCAGGCCGCCCTTCTCTCACATCGCGTAAAGCTCATTGGTATCCCTTATACGCATAGTGGCCCCGATCTGGAGGCCTTTGCAAAGGCTGCTGAGGAGCACGCGCCGAAGCTCTATATTTCCAATGCGGGGCTGCATAATCCCACCGGTGGCACCATGACCCCTGCGATTGCCCACCGTTTGCTAAAGCTTGCGGAAATCCATAACATCACGCTTGTCGAAGATAATATTTTTGGCGACTTTCATCCATCGCCAACGCCGCTTCTTGCCGAACTCGACGGCTTTGATCGCGTTTTGCACATGGGCAGTTTTTCAAAGACGCTCTCGGCTGCGGCCCGCGTTGGCTATATTGCCGGTCGCTGCGACTGGATCGATGGATTAACCGATCTCAAGCTTGCAAGCACATTTGCAGGCAATACTGTCTCGGCACAAATCGTGCATTCACTGCTAACCGACGGCACATATCTTCGCCACATTGACAGCCTGCGCGCAAAACTCGCAGATGCTATGACACTGGTCGCCAAGCGGCTGAAGGCCACCGGACTTGAAATTTGGACTGAGCCACAGGGCAGCATGTTTCTCTGGGCACAATTGCCTGAAGGCATGGATTCAGGCCGCATCGCAGCCTATGCGCTTGAGAAGGGCGTACTGTTAGCTCCCGGCGACGTCTTCAGCCCATCACGCAGTGCCACGCGCTATCTGCGTTTCAACGTTGCACAGTCAATTGAGCCTTATATTTTTACCATTCTCCGTGATGCGATGCGCGAAGCATCAGCCTGATCATATTAGCCTGTTCAGATCGAAAACAACTTCAACAAAAAGCAATGCAGTCAGTCTGTGTGTGAGGGATATACTCGCCCCCTGTCTTTGAGGAGAGACATAGGGAGGAATAATCGTGAATGCACACCCAACAGGGATGATGGCCAGTCCGCGTCCTGAAGACGAAAAACTATCCGTCGCCGCCAATCTTGCCTATGGATTTCAGCATGTTCTAACCATGTATGGCGGCATTGTCGCCGTGCCGTTGATTATCGGTCAGGCGGCAGGCTTGAGCGCCAGCGAGATCGGTCTGCTGATTACCGCTTCGCTCTTTGCAGGTGGCGTCGCAACCGTTCTGCAGACCATCGGCATTCCATTTTTTGGCTGTCAGCTTCCGCTGGTGCAGGGCGTATCATTCGCTGGTGTAGCCACGATGGTTGCCATCGTAACCTCTGCCGAAACCGGCGAGGCGGGCATTCAAGTCGTGCTGGGGGCAGTGATAGCGGCAGCCCTCATAGGCTTTCTGATCACGCCGATTTTCTCGCGCGTGACGCGTTTTTTTCCACCACTTGTTACAGGCATTGTGATTACAACCATCGGTCTCACCCTGATGCCCGTTGCAGCGCGCTGGGCCATGGGCGGCAACAGCAAAGCACCCGACTTTGGCAGCATGGGCAATATTGGTCTCGCAGGTCTCACCCTGCTGATCGTTCTCTTGCTCAGCAAAATCGGAAACGCCACGATTTCGCGGCTGTCGATCCTGCTTGCAATGGTGATCGGAACAGGCGTTGCGTGGGCGCTCGGCATGACGGATTTTTCGCGTGTAGCAGAAGGTCCGGTGATGGCCCTGCCCGAAATATTCCACTTTGGCTGGCCGATTTTCAGCATCGCAGCAACGCTGTCGATGTTCATCGTAATTGTCGTCACACTGGTTGAAACCTCTGCCGATATTCTGGCGGTCGGTGAAATTCTGGGAACCAAAGTCAATTCCCGCCGTCTCGGCGATGGACTGCGCGCCGATATGGCATCGAGCATTCTCGCACCTGTCGTCGGCTCGTTCACGCAGAGCGCCTTCGCGCAAAATGTCGGTCTTGTTGCTGTAACAGGCGTGAAGAGCCGCTATGTGGTTGCCACAGGCGGGCTTATCCTCATCACGCTTGGTCTTCTGCCGGTGATGGGTCGTGTGATCGCCTGTGTGCCGCCAGCCGTGCTCGGCGGTGCCGGTATCGTTCTTTTCGGAACAGTTGCCGCAAGCGGCATCCGCACACTGTCAAAGGTAGATTATCAGAACAATATCAATCTGATCATCGTAGCGACCTCTATCGGTTTCGGGATGATTCCGATTGCAGCACCCGAATTCTATCACCACTTCCCAGCATGGTTTGAGACGGTCTTTCATTCAGGCATCAGCTCGGCTGCATTGATGGCAATCGTGCTTAACCTCATGTTCAACGAATTCAAAGCTGGCAACTCAAACCAGATGTCAGTCTTTGCCGAAGGCACTGAGCGCATCATTCGCCACCACCAGATCGCAGAACTGCACGATGGCGATTATATCCAGAACGGCAAACTCTACGATGTTGAGGGCAATGAAGTGAAAATCGTCCCCGCAGGGGCTCATTAAAGCACTTCCAGCAAAAGTGCGAAGCGGTTTTGCGTAGGACAGTGCGTACTAAAAAGATTAGAGCGCATAGCGCTTTGATTACCGCAATACGCGTATCACCGTCCTATTCGTCAAATGCGGTAAGAGGCGCGCCATGTCGGCGCGCTTCAATGCTATACAGCCCTCGGTCGGCGTATAACCCGGACGCGCAAGATGAAAGAAAATTGCGCTGCCACAGCCACGTTTCCGCGGGCTGATATTCCAATCCATTACAATGCAGGCATCATAAACATCGTCATTACGCCACATCTTCTCGTGGCTTGATTTGAACGGAAGACTGACCGGACGATTGTAATTGGCGTCGTTCGGTGCATCGCACCAGCCATCAAGCTTCTGCACACGCTTCAGCGGCAAAGGCGTTAGAGGCCATTGCCGGGCATCGCCACGACGATATCCATAAAGCAACCGCATGGAAGAAAGTGGCGTTGCACCGTCGCCTTCGCGCTTGAAAGCGCTGATGCCCCCCTTGCCAAGCGCACATTCGAGCACCAAATTGCCAGCAGCAAGCAGGCCGCGCGTTTTATGGCCGGGCTTTGCCCGTACATCGATGATGCCAACTCCGCGGTTATTGTGATTTCTGGACAAGCCTGCCTCCGTTTTCTGCCTGCTGGTAAAGTTTGGGTGATCGCCTGAAAATCTGCTCTGTTTTTTCACGGCTTCAACTTATCGCCATTAAATGTCATAAAACACGAACCACTATTTGAATCAAAGAGTAACGAGGACAGGCATGACAGGTCGTACAATACTGCTCGTGGACGATGACGAAGATCTCCGCTCCATCCTCGTCGAACAGCTGGAGCTGTGCGAAGAGTTCCAGATTCTTCAGGAAGACAATGCCACCAAGGGCATTCAGACGGCGCGCAACGGCATTGTTGATCTGTTGATCATGGACGTTGGTCTGCCGGATATGGACGGTCGCGAAGCAGTCAAGCTGCTGCGCAAAGGCGGGTTCAAGGCTCCAATCATTATGCTGACCGGTCACGACACCGAATCGGACACGATTCTCGGTCTCGAATCAGGTGCGAATGATTACGTCACCAAGCCATTCAAATTTGCCGTTCTGCTTGCGCGTATTCGTGCGCAGTTGCGCCAGCACGAGCAGAGTGAAGACGCCACATTCATCGTCGGACCATACACCTTCAAGCCGGGCCAGAAACTGCTTCTCGATGAGAAGGGCAGCAAGATCCGCCTGACCGAAAAAGAAGCGGCGATCATCAAGTATCTTTATCGCGCTGGCGACAAGGTCATTGGCCGCGATGTGCTGCTTGAAGAAGTGTGGGGGTATAATTCGGGCGTCACGACACACACGTTGGAAACCCACGTTTACCGTCTGCGCCAGAAAATTGAAAAGGATCCATCCAATGCATCGCTTCTGGTTACAGAAAGCGGGGGATACAAACTTGTCCCATGATGGACAGCGCATGATGCGGGTGTCATGACAAGCTATGGCGCTCGATGACGATATCCGCATTCTCAGCTCAGTAGGCCTGTTCGAGTCTTTTTCACCCGAACAGTTGCGTCTGCTCGCCTTTGGCGCAGAACGTCTTGTGCTGCGTGCTGGTCGTGAACTATTCCGCGAAGGCCAGAGCGCTGATTGCGGCTATGTCGTCGTATCGGGCAATATCAGCCTGTTTCATGATGCAGACGAAGGGCGGGTCACAATCCGCCCCGTCGGCCCCGGCGCAATGCTTGGCGAAATGGCGCTGATTGCCCAAACCTCCCGCATGACCGGTGCGCTGGCTGAGGAAGAAACCGAAGTCATCCGCATCAGCCGTTCAGTGTTTCGCCGCATTCTGGAAGAATATCCAGAAGCCGCAGCCTCGCTGCACGCGCATATCAGCAAAAACCTGCTGCAACTGATTGCCGACATTGAAAAAGTAGCACCGCAATTTGATGGCAACGACTAAAGCGCATCGCACTTTTCCGCGACATGGTCTCAATCATAATTCAATAACCCGCTCGATACCTATCGCATCGAGAAAAGCCTGATCGTGGCTCACAAGCAACAGGCCACCCTCGTAATCATTGAGCGCCGTTTCCAGTGCCTGAATTGAATCAAGATCGAGATGGTTTGTTGGCTCGTCTAGAATAAGCAGTTCCGGCTTCAATGTTCCTGCCAGCACACAGGCCAATGCTGCACGCAGCAATTCACCACCGCTTAAGCTACCCGCCAGACGCGACGCACTCTCACCACGAAATGAGAAACGCGCCAGAGCCGAATGAGCATCATTATCGCTGGAACCTTTGTTCAACCTGCGGAAATTCTCATAGAGCGTCGCATTTCGGTCCATCAGACTCATCTGCTGATCAAACATGGCAATAGACGCAAAGCGCTTGATCTCACCTGAAACAGGCTGCAAATCGCCAGAAATCAACCGTAGAAGCGAGGTTTTGCCAGCGCCATTTGCACCGCGAATGACAATGCGTTCTGGCCCGACAATTTTCAGCGAGAAGTCTCGGATAACCGGGCGTTCCGGTACTGGCCCGCCAGAAACATTGCGCATTTCCAGCATCACACGCCCGGAAGGCGAAAGCGCAGCCTCAATATTAAACCGCATAAGCTTATTGCGTTCGACCTTTGCTTCCGCTTCACGCAACTGGTTTTGTGCGCGTTCTGCATTGCGCTCAGCAAGCAATTCACCCCGACCGCCAGTCTTTTGCGCCTTATCGGCACGCGCATCAAGCATCAGCTTGCTCATGCCTGCATCAGCACGAGACTTCTTCCCGCGCGCATCGCTTTTTGCCTGCCGTTCAGCGGCCTCCTGCGCTTTGAGCCTGACCTGTTTCACATCGCGCTGAGCAAGCTCAAGATCACGCTGCGCCCCTTCCCGCTCTGCTTCCTTACGCTCGCGATAAAAATCCCAGTTGCCGCCATAAAGCGTCAACGCGCCTTGCGAAAGCTCTGCTATCGCATCCATTTCCCGCAACAATTCGCGATCATGGCTGACGACGACAGCTGCCCCCTGCCATTTCGCAAGCATGTCAGCGACAGCCTGACGACCATCGCGATCAAGATTATTGGTGGGTTCATCAAGCAAAATAAGATCAGGCTTCTGAAACATTAAAGCTGCGAGCGCTGCCCGTGTCTGTTGCCCGCCGCTTAATGCTGAAAGCAGGGTTTGTGGCGCAAGCGAAAGCCCGAACATCTGCAAGGCTTCATCAAAACGCTGCGGCAACATCCAGTCGGCCTGTTCAAAATCAGCGTCATTGCCCTCACCTGCTTCGATACGCGCAAGCATGTCAAAGGCAGCACCCGCCTCAAACAGATCGGCTACAGTCTGCTGACCATCACTGCCGATATTCTGCGCAAGCACGCCAATCCGGCCACTGCGCGTAACGGTGCCACTGGCAGGCAGCAACGCCCCGCTCATGATTTTCAGAAGGGTGGATTTGCCAATACCATTGCGCCCGACAAGCCCAACACGGCCTTCGGTTACGCTGAAATTGATACCGGAAAAGAGTGAACGTCCATCAGCCGTGAACGCGGAAATACCCTGAAGCGTGAGAAGAGAAGACATGAAGAACCCCGGAAACGTTGAAAACACTGGTCATCGAAAACAGTGCTGAACGATCCATTGCTCTTTTCTCCTCTTCTGAACTTTGCTCTATATAGGCTTGCGTGTGCGATTAATCCAGATCGAATGTCGCAATCACTGGTACGTGATCGGATGGACGATCCCAGCCACGCGCTTCGCGCAGGATTTGCAGGCCTTGCATATGCGCTTCCAGATCAGCCGAACCCCAGATGTGATCAAGCCTGCGGCCGCGATCGGCTGCATCCCAATCCTTCGCGCGATAGCTCCACCATGTATAGATTTTCTGGTCAGCCGGTATGACCTGACGCATCAGATCGCTCCAGCCGCCTTTCACGCGAAGATCTTCAAGCGTGGTGGTTTCAATCGGCGTGTGGCTGACGATTTTCAACAATTGCTTATGCGACCAGACGTCGTTTTCCAGCGGCGCAATGTTGAGATCACCCACGAGGATCGACGAGTTTCCATCCTGCCTGTCGGCAACAATCGCCCGCATTTCCTCAAGGAAACCAAGCTTGTGTGCAAATTTTGGATTGATTTCCGGGTCTGGCTCATCGCCACCCGCAGGCACATAGAAATTGTGAATGCGAAGCTTTTTGCCACCCGCTTCGACCACAGCGCTTAAGTGACGGCAATCGCCCATCTCGCAAAAACCGACCTTTTCAACGTCGCTCAGCGGTCGTTTTGATATCGTTGCAACGCCGTGATACCCCTTCTGTCCACTGATCGCGATGTGCTCATATCCGAGCGCACGAAACCCCTTTGAAGGGAACTGATCATCGGGACATTTTGTTTCCTGAAGGCAGAGAACATCCGGCTGATAATCGGTTAAAAACTGCTCGACCAGCGGCATACGCAAGCGAACGGAATTGATGTTCCAGGTAGCAACAGAAAATGTCATGGGAATAAGACTCACAGCCATCATAAGATGGCCGCGAACCTAACGATTTATCCGGCAAATGCAAATATCGAGCGTAAAGTTTTACTGGCCCTTACGCTTCATCGCAATGCGCTGATAGTCGATCTTGAACATGTCATCGGTAAAGCGAACGCCACTGCGAAGATTGAACACCATGATTGTAGTATCGAGGCCCTGCGCATCGGTGATGGTCCACTGCTTGAGGTCCATAGTCTTTGGTTCAAACATCATGGTGATTTTCGAATTTCCGAAAGCCGTTTTATCGCCCACGACCAGCGTGGTCATATCCGGGTCTTGCTTAACACTCTGAAGGCGTCCGCCGCCGAGATCAATCCGGTCAGCAAGCAGCATTTTTAGCGGCGTGGTGCCGAGCGCATACATATCCCATGTGTCGAGCTTGCGATTGTTAATGACAACCTGATTACCATCGGAAATCACGCGGATTGGCGACTTGTCATAGTTGAAACGAATTTTGCCCGGACGTTCCAGATAGAATGTGCCACCAGTCTGTTCACCCTTGGGGCCGAACTGTACGAACTCGCCAGTCAGCGTGCGCAATGAAGAAAAATGATCGGCAATCTGCTGTGCAGCCGCAGCACCGCTTGCGCCCTGTGCATGGGCCGCAACCGGCACAAAAGCCGGAGCCGCAACACCAAAGCTCAATGCTCCCAATCCGAGGACGGCCACAAAGCAGCTGGCTTTCATAAAGCTCGAAATACGGGAGATCATCATGGGCAAACTCTCTTCTTTCATCATTCTCTTAAAATAATCGGGCAGTTAGGCACGAGTGTGGCAGACAAAGCCGATGATATCCTGAGAATTAGTAGTCGTCTTCAGTCGGCACCAATATCTCGCGCTTGCCAGCATGATTGGCAGGGCCGACAATGCCTTCCTCTTCCATGCGCTCAATAATTGAAGCGGCACGATTATAGCCAATGCCCAAGCGACGCTGGATATAGGAAGTTGAAGCCTTTTTATCACGCAATACCACCGCAACCGCCTGATCATAAGGATCGTCGGAGTTTTCAAGGTTGGACGTTCCAGTCGGACCGCCGCCTTCGTCCTCTTCCTCATCCTCGGTGATCGCGTCGAGATATTCCGGCACGCCCTGAAGCTTGAGATGCTGAACGATACGCTCAACCTCGTCATCACCCACGAATGGACCGTGCACGCGCTGAATGCGGCCGCCACCGGCCATGAACAACATATCGCCCTGACCTAGCAGCTGCTCGGCGCCCTGCTCACCCAGAATGGTGCGGCTATCGATCTTGGAGGTAACCTGGAACGAAATACGGGTCGGGAAGTTCGCCTTGATCGTGCCGGTGATCACATCGACTGATGGACGCTGCGTTGCCATGATCACATGGATACCCGCCGCACGCGCCATCTGCGCCAAACGCTGTACTGTGCCTTCAATATCCTTGCCCGCGACCATCATCAGATCGGCCATTTCGTCGATGATTACGACGATATATGGCATTGGCTCGAGATCAAGCTGTTCGGTTTCGTAGATCGCTTCGCCCGTGTTCCGGTCAAAACCAGTCTGCACAGTGCGCGCGATGTTCTCACCCTTTTTCTGGGCTTCGCCAACGCGCTGATTGAAGCCGTCAATATTGCGAACGCCGACCTTGGACATTTTGCGATAGCGGTCTTCCATCTCCCGCACGGTCCATTTCAGCGCAACCACAGCCTTCTTCGGATCGGTCACAACGGGCGTCAGAAGATGCGGAATACCGTCATAGATCGAAAGCTCCAGCATCTTTGGATCAATCATGATCAGGCGGCATTCTTTTGGCGTCATGCGATAGACCAGCGACAGGATCATTGTGTTGATCGCCACCGACTTACCGGAACCTGTCGTACCCGCCACCAGAACATGGGGCATTTTTGCAATATCGGCGATGACCGGCTCACCATTGATGGTTTTGCCAAGCGCCAGCGCGAGCTTTGCCTTTGTTTGCTCAAAATCACGGCTTGCCAGCATTTCGCGCAGATAGACCATTTCGCGCTTCTGGTTTGGCAGTTCGATGCCGATCACATTGCGGCCCGGAACGACAGCAACACGGGCTGCTATCGCGCTCATTGAGCGGGCAATATCGTCAGCCAAGCCAATCACGCGGGACGATTTGATCCCCGGAGCAGGTTCAAGCTCGTAAAGCGTAACAACCGGACCCGGCTTCACATTGATGATCTCGCCACGCACGCCGAAATCTTCCAGCACACCTTCCAAAAGACGCGCATTCTGTTCGAGAGCATCCTTGGACAACGATGCATCGCGCTGCACAAGCTTCGGCTCAGCAAGGAAATGCAACGATGGCATTTCAAATGCGCCGCCATCTTTCAGGAATGAAGACTGCTCTTCACGCTGAATGCGCGCACCGCTCTTTGGTGCTGGTGCACGTTCAGCGACCCGTGCTTTAGAGCGCTGCGGCGGCGCGTCATGCCACTCTTCACCGGCAAGCGGCATATCTTCGCCGTGACCATCCATATCGAATGGCGGTTCTTGCGAAGATGCGCCTCCAAAGCCCGGCTCATGACGGCCACTACCACGCGCTTCCGCACTGCGCCGTACCTGACGCATATCACCATATTCGTCTTCGCGCGGCTTGCGGCGGTTCAATCCAGTCAGGCGTTTGAAAGTTGCAGTTGCGCTGTAAATTGTGTGGGTAAGAGAACCCACAAACGCAGAGAGGCCACCAGAAGTTGCTTCATCGTCTGCATCTTCATAATCTGAATAGTCATCTTCAGCCGATGCGCCGCGTTCACTCGCACCATCAGTCGCAGCATTGCCTCGTCCGATGATCCCACTTGCAAACAGGCAAAGCCAAAGTGCCGGGAAAGCCAGAACCAGCGCAATGCCCGACGCAATTGCGCCTTGCGGGAAAGAACCTAAAAAGATGCCGGGAATGCGCAGAACCAGATCACCAAAAACACCGCCGAGACCAATCGGCATCGGCCAACTTTCGGGAACCGCAAAGCAGCTTGCTATGGCTGCAAACAGCAACGCCGCGCCAAACCAAGCGATGCTGCGCTTGGCAATACGGCCAATGCCACCGCGTGTCATCATCAGCAATGACCAGACTGCAAGCGGCAGAAGTGCAGGAACACTGGCAAGGCCGAAAAACTGCATGGCAATATCGGAGAAGACAGCACCGGGATAGCCAAGCGCATTGGTGACAGGATTGTCCGTCGCATGACTGAGGCTGGGATCAGCCACGTTCCATGTGGCGAGCGCGCCAACAGCCATCGCTGCCAGCGAAAGCAGCGCCAACCCAAAGAGGATATAGAATTGCCTGCGGAAGATATTGACCAGTCGCAGTCTATCTTCCGAAATCCGCTCGTCACGCAGCGGGTATGAGGGCGAATATCCTTGCCGCATAAAGCCTGTCCCGAACTATGGTTTGTTGCCCTTAGGCTTTGAATGCCCTGGGCGCAATGAATCGGGATGATCCTAGCCTTGCGATGGTTAATTCCTCATTAACCATGCAGTGTCGTGCACAGGCAAATAATGCTGAACGTGAAAAAGGCGCGGTTTCCCGCGCCTTTTTCTTCTTGAGACAACCCTGTTCTACTGAACAGACTCGCCGTGCAACGCGATGTCGAGACCTTCCATTTCTTCCTGCTTTGTCGGGCGCAGACCCATGATGGCCTTGATCACATAAAGGATGATGGCTGTCGCAACTGCGGTGTAAACAATCGTAACTGCCGCACCGAAGAACTGCTTGCCCATGGTTGCGCCTTCACCAGCAGCATTGATTGCCACATCAGCAAAAAAGCCAGTCAGGATCGCACCAACAAAGCCGCCAACACCGTGGACGCCAAAGGCATCGAGCGAGTCGTCATAGCCAAGTGCGTGCTTGAGCTTAACCGCTGCCACGTAGCAGATAAGGCCTGCGATAATACCGATAATCAGTGCGCCCGTTGGATTGACGAAACCAGCGGCAGGCGTGACGGCAACGAGACCTGCAACGGCACCCGAAATGATACCAAGAACGCTTGGCTTACCGGCGATTGCCCATTCAGCAAACATCCAGGCGAGAGCCGCACCAGCGGTCGCAACCTGCGTGTTGAGCATAGCGACAGCAGCGAGCGAATTGGCACCAGCAGCCGAACCAGCGTTGAAGCCGAACCAGCCCACCCACAGAAGAGCCGCACCAATGACCGAGAGAACAAGGTTATGCGGAGCCATGTTGACGTGGCCGTAACCGTCGCGCTTGCCAATGATGAGAGCTGCAACAAGACCAGCAACACCAGCATTGATGTGAACAACCGTACCGCCAGCAAAGTCGAGAACGCCGTCAGAACCAAGGAAGCCGCCGCCCCATACCCAATGTGCAACCGGCACATAGACGATGAACAGCCACAGAACCATGAAAACGAGCATGGAGGAGAATTTCATGCGTTCAGCAAACGAACCGGCAATCAGCGCAGGCGTGATAACCGCAAAGGTCATCTGGAACACGATGAAAAGATATTCAGGAATTGTTCCAGTGAGCGATTCCATCGTCACGCCCGAGAGGAATGCCTTATCGAAACCGCCGATATAGGCGTTCATCGAACCGCCATCGGTGAAAGCAAGCGAATAGCCGAAGAACATCCACAATACCGACATAAGGCAGGTAATTGCGAAGCTCTGCATCACAGTGGAAAGCACATTTTTCTTGCGAACCATACCGCCGTAGAAAAGTGCGAGACCAGGAATGGTCATCATCAGCACGAGCGCGGTTGAAGTCAGCATCCAGGCGGTATCGCCCGTATCAAGGGTCGGGGTAGCTTCGGCTGCATCCTGTGCAAAGGCTGTTCCCGCTAATACGAGCAGCGCAGGAAGGGTGGCAAATGCCGTCTGCTTGAATCTTTCAGTTATGAGCATCGAGTATCTCCGTCGAATGGCGGCTTCAAACGCGTCTGCGCTGAAAAGACCGGTTCGAACTAAGAGAAACAAAAATCGTGCCAGTTACCGACCACCACACCATAAAAATGCAATTTTTCTGATGTCTGATGCTTACTGATGTCTCAAAACTGTCAGATGGACGCTATATTTTCGCCCAAAATCCGGGCTTTTGGGTAAACCAGACAAACGATACAAACGCCGAAAAAATCTTTCTATGGAAGAATAAAAGCGGTCTCACCCGGATGGGCAAAACCGCTTTAAGTGATTCATCGAATTCAGTTTTTGGGCGTAGATTTCATTTCATGCAGACAGCGATTGCATAAAAATTAAACACGCTTATTACTGATGATTAAAATATAATCACTTAGCTTTTTCATGCACACGAATAAGTCCTTCTTGCGCAACCGACGCGATTAACAAGCCGTCGCGGGTATAAAGTGCGCCACGGTTAAATCCACGTGCGCCGGAAGCACTTGGGGTGTCCTGTGTGTATAAAAGCCAATCATCAAGCCTGCATGGGCGATGAAACCACATCGCATGATCAAGGCTCGCCACCTGCAGATCACGATCAAAAATCGTGCGTCCGTGCGGGTGAAGAGATGTATCAAGCAATGTCATATCGGAGAGATAGGCAAGAATAGCCGCCTGAAGCGCACGATCATCCGGCACGATGCCGCGCGCACGCACCCATACATGCTGACTTGGCGCCAGTTTTTCGCGCGAGAAGTAATGCTTGAGCGACACCGGCTTGATCTCGATCGGTCGCTCCTGCTCCCAATATTTGCGCACACCCGACGGAGCAAGATGCAGATACTCGTCTTTCAGATCATGATCGCCGACCAGTTGCTCGGGCAATGGTAGGCCTTCCGGCATTTCGATCTGATGATCGAGACCGGGCTCATCAATCTGGAATGACGCCGACAGGGTGAAGATCGCCTTGCCGTGCTGCTTCGCCAGAACGCGACGCGTGTTGAAGCTTGAACCATCGCGAATGCGATCGACCTCATAGATAATCGGGATTGCTGGATCGCCGGGACGCACAAAATAGCCATGCAGAGAGTGAACCTGCCGCTCCGGCTCCACCGTGCGCTGCGCTGCAATCAGCGCCTGACCAATCACCTGCCCGCCAAAAACGCGCTGCCAGCCCACTTGTGGGCTATTACCACGGAAAAGATCCACTTCCAGCGTTTCAAGGTCGAGCGTTTCAAGAAGCTGCTGCATGGCAGCCGTTTGCTCGGTCTTTGATAGATTGGTCTTTTCATTATTGGACATGGACAGCCTGTCTCCTGAAACCCTATATAGAGAACATATTCTTGATGAACTGTTTGGGCTTGCACAAGGGAAACTGTCAAGTTCCCCCAAACTGTCGCAGCCTTATCTGCTTCATCAAAGAACGATCTGAAAGGAAGAGCCATGTCCGCCGAAGCCACACAAAATGCAGCCAACAAACGCGATCTGGTGATTGCAGGTGGCGGCTATGTCGGCCTTGTGACTGCTGTTGCTGTCAAATCCGCGGCGCCACATCTTTCCGTGACTATTATTGATGGTGCACCGGCGGGCGCATGGAAAAATGACCCGCGTGCTTCTTCCATTGCCGCTGCCGCCTCACGCATGCTCGATCAGCTTGGTTGCTGGCGGGAGATTGTCACAGATGCTCAGCCGATCACTGAGATGGTCGTAACAGATTCCCGCACCTCTGATCCGGTGCGTCCAGTATTTCTGACATTCGCTGGCGATGTTAATCCCGGCGAGCCTTTTGCGCACATGGTGGAAAACCGCGTTCTTAACACCGCCCTTCACAACAAGGCAGACGAACTCGGCATCACCTTCATTGAAGGCATGAGTGTCGAGAATTTTGAAACGCTGCCCGAATCCGTCACTGTTACTTTGGCCAATGGCGAAACAATCTCCACGCGCTTGCTGATTGCCGCTGATGGCGCGAAGTCGCGCCTGCGTGATATTGCAGGCATCAAAACCGTTAACTGGGACTACGACCAGTCCGGCATCGTCTGTAATGTTTCACATGAACGCCCACATGGAGGCCGTGCCGACGAACATTTCCTGCCTGCTGGCCCATTCGCTATCCTGCCACTGAAAGGCAATCGCAGTTCTCTCGTCTGGACAGAACGCACCGCCGATGCGGAGCGTCTCATCCGGGAAGATGACTTCATCTTTGAAACAGAACTCGAACAGCGTTTTGGCCATCGTCTTGGCGCACTGACGGTTGAAGGCCCGCGCCGCGCCTTCCCACTCGGCCTCACGCTGGCGCGCGAATTTGTAAAGCCGCGTTTCGCGCTTGTGGGCGATGCAGCCCATCGTATTCATCCAATCGCGGGGCAAGGACTGAACCTCGGTTTCCGCGATGCCGCAGCCATTGCAGAAGTGATCGTCGAGACAGACCGCCTCGGCCTCGACATCGGCTCTTTTGCAGCACTGGAACGCTATCAGGCATGGCGCCGGTTCGACACGGTACAGATGGGCGTCACAACCGATGTACTGACCAAACTCTTCTCCAACGACAACCCGGCCGTGCGCACCATTCGCGACATTGGACTGGGTCTTGTGGATCGCGTTCCAAGCCTAAAGTCGTTCTTCATAAAACAAGCCGCAGGTCTTTCGGGCGATACCCCGCGTCTGCTGCAGGGAGAAGCGATTTAAGCTGGAAGATGAAGCTGGCTGCCCTATTTGGATGTTTAAACCAAACAGAGGAGTTTAATCATGGACAGAAAAGCAACAGCAGTCTGGCAAGGCACTTTAAAAGAAGGCAAAGGCACGCTCAACACACAGAGCGGCGCGTTAAAAGACTTGCCATATGATTTCAAAGCCCGTTTTGAAGACGAAAGCGGACGCGCTGGCACCAATCCAGAAGAGCTTCTAGGTGCGGCTCATGCAGGGTGCTTTGCTATGAACCTCTCAGCACTTCTGACACAAAATGGCACTCCGGCTGAAAAGCTTGAAGCAACAGCAGCGGTAACAGTCGTTCCAGCATCTGGTGGCGGTTTCGAGATTACACGCAGCGCTTTGACGCTCAACGCAAGCATTCCCGGCATATCAAACGACGATTTTCAGAAGCTCGCTGAAACAGCGGAAAAGACCTGTCCACTTTCTAAGGCGCTTGGTGCCATAGAGGTAACGCTCAACGCCAAACTGGTGTGATATTATTTAAATATCGAATATGGGTCTTCTTCAGAAACCCATCAAAATTACTAAAATGGCACATCTCATTATAAACATAATGAGATGTGCATATTACGATAAATTACATTATAATAGACTTGCGACTTTCATCGAAACATAAACACAAATCGAATTCTATACCTAATTCTTGCCAGAAGATTACTGGAAATTTTATGAGAAAAATATTGCGATCTTTACCTGCATCATTTTTATTTTTAACTCTATCTATCGCAGCCGGTCACGCATCTGACATTCAGCCTTTATCCCATCTGATAAACGAACGATTATCGCACATGCAGAACGTTGCGCTTTTCAAAGAAGCCAACCATATCCCTATTGAAGACTTGGCACAGGAAGCGCGCGTTATCGAGCAGTCTGCAGAGCGTGCTCACGCTCTGGGGCTCGATCCCCAATCTGTAAAATCCTTCATCAATATTCAAATGAAGGCCGCCAAAGCAGTTCAATACAGATATCGCGCCGACTGGCTCTTTAAAAGCGAAAGCCTCGACGCCCCTGAAACCCTTGATAATGACCGTAAACAAATCGCTGCGCTTGGTAATGAATTGCTTGAACTGATTGCAGACAGATTAAAGAAAGGCGTCACCATTGAAGAATCAGATCAGGATTATTTTGTAAAATCACTATCTGATTACAATTTACGACAGGACGAGAAAATTCAATTATTCAATGCTTTACGTCGGGTTGAACTAGCCCGGTAATTAAAAATCTGAATTTATCATTCTGGCAGATGACAGACAGCTTCGATATTATGACCGTCAGGATCGGTCACGAAAGCTGCGTAATAATCCGGGTGATAATGCTCGCGTATTCCCGGCTTACCATTGTCTTTTCCGCCTGCGGCAAGTGCCGCTTCATAGAAGCGATCGACTTCAGACCGTGTTCCGGCTGAAAAGGCCACATGCAGAACCCCTTCGAGTTTTGCACCTTTCTGTTTGCCGATCCAGAACTCTGGCTTGCCATTACGGCCATAGCCAACCCAGTCACCAAATTCCATAGCACGTGAAATACCGAGCGGTTTGAGCGCGGCATCAAAGAATGCGCTGGATTTTGACATGCTGGAAATATTGAAGCCGATATGATCAAGCATGATGAAACCTTCAAACGAGGACTAAACTTCTGCTTTCTGATCAGATATGGGCAACACGAAAAAATCAAGTATCAGCCAGATCTGCCGCAAAAGAAAAGGGAGGCAAAGCCTCCCTCTAATTCAGTATTTGATTGCCGCGATTACACGCGGCGCTCAACCATCATCTTCTTGATTTCGGCACAAAAGGCGTGGAGGCCACAGGCCGACAGGGAAACAAAAAAGGCGATTGCCGCGATTACACGCGGCGCTCGACCATCATCTTCTTAATCTCGGCAATCGCCTTGGCAGGGTTAAGACCCTTCGGGCAAGTCTGCGCGCAGTTCATGATCGTGTGGCAACGATACAGACGGAACGGATCTTCGAGATTATCAAGACGTTCGCCCTTTGCTTCGTCACGGCTGTCGATCAGCCAGCGATAGGCCTGAAGCAGCACAGCTGGTCCAAGATAACGGTCGCCATTCCACCAGTAGCTTGGGCACGAGGTCGAGCAACAAGCGCAGAGAATGCACTCGTATAGACCATCGAGCTTCTGGCGATCTTCGTGGCTCTGCAACCATTCCTTCTGTGGCTCAGGCGAAACCGTCTTGAGCCATGGCTCAATCGAACGGTGCTGAGCGTAGAAGTTGCTGAGATCAGGCACCAGATCCTTCACAACCGGCATATGCGGCAGCGGGTAAACCTTGATGGAGCCCTTGATCTCGTCCATGCCCTTGGTGCAGGCAAGCGTATTCGCGCCATCGATGTTCATCGCGCAGGAACCGCAAATGCCTTCACGGCACGAACGGCGCAGCGTCAGCGTCGGATCGATCTTGTTCTTGATATAGAGAAGACCGTCGAGCACCATCGGGCCGCAATCATCGCGATCGATATAATAAGTATCGATGCTCGGATTTGCGTCGTCATCCGGCGACCAGCGATAAATGCGGAACTCCGTTACATTCGTGGCACCGTCTGGACGCGGCCAGGTCTTGCCTTCCTGCATGCGGGAGTTTTTGGGAAGTGCGAGTTCAACCATTGCTCATTCCCTCGATTAGTAAACGCGCTTTTTCGGCGCGATTTTGGCCAGATTGATGCCGCCTTCTTCCTCGGTCGTCAGCGGATCGAGATGAACAGGGCGATAATCAAGCTTCACGTCGCCATTTGGCGACAGCCAGGAAAGGGTGTGTTTACGCCATTCGGCGTCATTACGATCCGGGAAATCCTCATGCGCATGTGCGCCACGGCTTTCCTTGCGGGCTTCAGCCGAAACAACGGTTACCATGGCATTTGCCATCAGGTTTTCCAGTTCCAGCGTTTCAACCAGATCGGAATTCCAGATCATCGAACGGTCAGATACCTTAAGATCAGGCAGTTCTTTCCAGATTTCCGCCATACGTGCCACGCCCTGCTTGAGCGATTCCGACGTACGGAACACGGCTGCATCTTCCTGCATCGTGCGCTGCATCTTTTCGCGCAGTTCTGCGGTTGGCGTATTGCCGTTCGCATAACGAAGACGATGGAAACGATCCATGATCTTGTCGCACGCAGCTTCGTCAATGTCCGGGATCTTTGCAGAACGATCAATGACTTCGCCAGCGCGGATTGCAGCCGCACGGCCAAACACCACCAGATCGATCAGCGAGTTGGAACCAAGACGGTTTGCACCATGCACCGATGCGCAACCAGCTTCGCCAACAGCCATCAGGCCCGGCTGAACGCGATCCGGGTCTTCCTTGGTCGGGTTGAGCACTTCGCCCCAATAATTGGTTGGGATGCCGCCCATATTGTAATGAACCGTTGGCAGAACCGGGATCGGTTCCTTGGTCAAATCCACGCCTGCGAAAATCTTGGCCGACTCAGAAATCCCGGGCAAGCGTTCATGCAGAACAGCCGGATCAAGATGGTCGAGATGCAGATAGATGTGATCTTTGTTTTTACCGACGCCGCGACCAGCGCGGATTTCCATTGTCATACAACGCGAAACAACGTCACGCGAGGCAAGATCCTTGGCGGAAGGCGCATAACGCTCCATGAAGCGCTCGCCTTCGGAATTGACGAGATAACCGCCTTCACCGCGTGCACCTTCGGTAATCAAGCAGCCTGCGCCGTAAATGCCAGTCGGATGGAACTGAACGAATTCCATATCCTGAAGCGGAAGGCCTGCACGTGCCGCCATGCCACCACCGTCGCCGGTGCAGGTATGGGCCGAGGTTGCGGAGAAATAGGAGCGACCATAGCCACCTGTCGCCATAACCACCATTTTGGCGGAGAAGCGATGGATTGTGCCGTCATCAAGGTTCCATGCGACAACGCCCGTGCAGACGCCATCGGTCATGATCAGATCAAGCGCGAAATATTCAATGAAGAACTGCGCATTGTTTTTCAGCGACTGGCCGTAAAGCGTGTGCAGGATCGCGTGGCCAGTACGGTCAGCAGCAGCACAGGTGCGCTGAACTGGCGGACCATCGCCAAAGTTCTGCATGTGGCCGCCGAATGGACGCTGATAAATCTTGCCCTCTTCGGTACGCGAGAACGGCACACCGTAATGTTCAAGCTCGTAAACCGCAGCAGGAGCCTCACGCGCCAGATATTCCATGGCGTCGGTATCACCCAGCCAGTCCGATCCCTTTACGGTATCGTACATATGCCACTGCCAGCTATCCGGGCCCATATTCTTCAACGAAGCGGCAATACCACCCTGCGCTGCAACCGTGTGGGAGCGCGTCGGGAAAACCTTAGTGATACAGGCTGTCTTCAGGCCCTGTTCGGCCATGCCAAGCGTTGCGCGCAGACCGGCACCACCGGCGCCCACCACGACAACATCAAACTTGTGATCAACGAATGTGTAGTTCTTTTCGCCCGCAGCACCAGCTGCATTGTTTTGTGCACTAGCCATCGGGCTATCAACCTCCGAAGCTCAGCTTGAGGATCGCGTAAACGCAAACCACGCCCACAACCACCGTGAAGAAGGTGTTGAGCATGACCAGCAGGACCTTCAGGCCTTCGCCGTGAATGTAATCTTCAATAACAACCTGCATGCCAAGACGCATGTGGTAAACGCCGGTCAGCACGAACAACGCCATCACCAGAGCGGTGAAGGGATGCGCCAGAACGGCTTTCACTTCCGCATAGCTTGCGCCCTGCAGCGAAATGACCAGACCAACGAAAAACAAAACCAGCGGAACGAGCGCCACGGCACTCATACGCTGAAACCAGAAGTGGCCTGTGCCTTCCTTGGCAGACCCCAGACCGCGAACCTTGCCGAGAGGTGTACGCATATCGCTCATGTCAGAACTCCTTTCAGCGCACTGCGAAAACAACAACCCAGAGAAGGATTGTTACAGGCAGTGAGAAGGCCAGTGTCAGCCAAGCGATCTTGCTGGCTGTGTGCTTTTCCAGTCCGGCACCCATGTCCCAGATGAAGTGGCGCACGCCGCCAGCCAGATGGTGCAACAGCGCCCAGGTGTAGCCAAACAGCACAATGTAGCCGATCCACGAATTGTAGACCCAGCTCACGGTGTTGAAAGCGTTTTCACCGATTGCGGCGGCAATCAGCCAAGCAGCGAGAAGAAGGGTTCCGAAATAAAGCGCTACACCGGTGATACGATGGATGATCGACATCGTCATCGTAATCTTCGGTCGATAAATCGACAGATGTGGCGACAA
Organism: Brucella sp. 21LCYQ03; assembly: GCF_023554105.1. Lineage (GTDB taxonomy): Bacteria > Pseudomonadota > Alphaproteobacteria > Rhizobiales > Rhizobiaceae > Brucella. The sequence goes on along the minus strand of NZ_JAMJWE010000008.1, from coordinate 104,792 downwards.
AGGACGCTGACGCGTAACGGTCGGTTGTGTCATGGCTCTCGTGGGCTTCCCTGACGTTTCCACCCGCTTCGCCATATGCCGGTTTTGTCTGGCATGGTGAAGCAGATGCGGGCTCATTCGGAGCCCGGTTCGATGTCGTTCACAGCGCAAGGAAACGGAACTGTTCGATCCTGCGCCGGCGCGGCCCAGAAAATGGGCTGGCCAGAAAATGTGTCTAGATCGTGTCGCACGACCCTATGTGGCGCTTTCTACTGCGCTTTCACCACCACGTCAAAGAAGCTTTTTCACGAAAAGACTAACAATTGGTCGCACCCGGACGACACTTTCACGTGATTTAGGAATTCAAACGATTGAAGTCCCGTATTTGGCAAAACATGTGTAATTTCATCCACTTTTACAGACGAAACTCAGTTTCCGAAGCGAATCACATAGCTGGACCAGTCAGCAGCCGTGGCGACCTGTTCATAGAGCTTGCGACCATCTTCCGGGACGCGGGGCGCATTGAGCACAAGCTTTGACCAACTGCGCTCTTCGGCCTTGTCAGCCAGCACATCAATCAGCGCCTTCGCAATACCTTTGCCACGATGATCATGATGGACGTAAATGTGATCCACCTGCCCTGCACGCAGGCCGGAAACCGGCTCTGGCAGATCGAAGAAAATGACAAAGCCAACAAGATCGCCGTCAACGCGCGCACCAAGAATTTCAGTCGCGCGATCCTGCAACAGATGCTCGGCATAAAAATCATCCGGTCGACGCGGAGCGCCGCGCTTCAATGCCTGTGCATAGCTTGCAAGCAGAGGCGAGAATTCGTGGGCATCGCGCAGGTGAAGCAGCGCAATATCGACGGCATGATCTGTGGTCATGAACAATCTTTCCCTTAAAACATCTATCCCGTAACCGGGAACAGTTCGATTGTAGACAACAGGTCACTCAAAGGTAAAGCAGACAAGCATAGTTTCAGCGTGATTTTATCGACCGCTATTTGCGCCGCGAAACTCTACCACATTATCATCGAGCATCATCGGGAGAACCGTGCGCACACAGTTGCGTCCATTCTTCTTTGCTTCATAAAGCGCGCCGTCTGCACGCTTATAAACATCGGAGAAATAGTCATCAAACTCCATCTCCGTCACGCCAAAACTGACTGCAAAACCAACATCCCCGGAGTTACTGGGAAGTGTCATGTCGGCACATGCCAACCGAGCCCTTTCTGCAAACCGCCATGCCGACTGGATCGTATGGCCCGGTAACAGAACAGCAAACTCTTCGCCCCCCATACGTGCAGCAATGCCGCCCTTGACCGCAGCTGAACGGCGCAATTCATCAGCAAAAACAGCGATCACCCGGTCACCCAAGGCATGCCCATGGGTGTCGTTGATGAGTTTGAAATAATCTATGTCGCAAACAATCAAAGACAACGCTTGCCGCATGCGCTTGGATCTTTCAATTGCCGCCTCCGCTCTGAACTCGAAACCGCGCCGATTGAGCAATCCCGAAAGCTGATCCGTCTCCGACCGCAGGGTAACATCAGAAATCAATTCGCCCATCAAACTCAAAAGTAACAGCAATCCACCTGCGACAGAAAGCCCGGCACCGATCGATTGTACCAACAAGGCATAATCGGTGCGGACATAATCGTCGGGATTCACGCCAACACCACCAACCATGGTGGCTAGAACTGGCTTGATGAGAAAATGAACCGCACTTACCGTAAAAAGTGCCGCCATCAATCCATCCAGTGGTCCCCATGAACGGCCAAAGGGTCGGCTGCGGGAATGAGCGCTTGTGCGACTTCGTAAAACAACCCACGTTGCTAGCATTAGAATAAAGAAATATGGCAACTGATAGAGAATGCGGCCAACCATTTCGCTGCGTGAAATGTCGTAAATACCGTAGATTAACAGCAGCGAAGCGGCAGAGAGAATACCCAGCGACAACCATGGCACAGACAACGAATACATACGTGCAAGGCCAATCACGAGAAATGCCATCGTCAGAAAATACATACTAAAACCAAGCATATAGGCAAATTTCTGGCTTGGAATTGATGGCGTCAAAAGCTCTGTAAGGAAGTAGAGCATTGCAAAAACAAAGCCCAGCGCAAAAACCGGCGCAGCGGCATTGTCGCGCGCATAGGCAGCGATACCCAGAAAAGTAAATGCAAACAGACCCGAAACGGTCATATTGATCAAAAGTATGAACTCAGCGCCGTCCATTCGTACTTCCCGGCATGTATGTTTTCTGGCGTTAAAGACTGCGCCCTACTGTAGAGTTATATTAAAATCAAAATGTAAAAAAGCATCTAATTTAGATTAACATCTCGCATGTTATTCAAAACAAAAAAGCCGCCGGTTTTCTCCGACGGCTCTCATATTTATAAACTGGAAAATCAGTTCCAGTCGCGAATATCGACAAAATGACCGGCAATTGCCGCAGCAGCAGCCATCGCTGGCGATACAAGATGCGTGCGGCCTTTGAAGCCCTGACGGCCTTCAAAGTTACGGTTTGAAGTCGATGCACAACGTTCGCCCGGCTTCAAACGATCATCATTCATTGCAAGGCACATCGAACAGCCCGGCTCACGCCAGTCAAAACCTGCTTCGATGAAAATCTTATCGAGGCCTTCAGCTTCCGCCTGTTCCTTCACAAGACCGGAACCCGGAACGATCATAGCACTAACGCCCGCTGCAACTGTCTTGCCAGCAGCCATACGGGCTGCATCGCGCAAATCTTCAATACGACCATTGGTGCAAGAACCGATGAAAACACGGTCGATCTTGATGTCGGTCATCTTGGTGCCCGGCTTCAGACCCATGTAGTCAAGCGCACGCCACTTCGATGCACGCTTGGTTTCGTCCTTGATTTCGTCTGGGTTCGGAACAATGTCAGTCACAAAGACAACGTCTTCCGGCGACGAACCCCAGGATACGACAGGAGAAATCTTGGCAGCATCCAGTTCAACGATCTTGTCGAAATGCGCGCCTTCATCCGAATGCAGCGTCTTCCAGTAGCCAATGGCCTGTTCCAGCGCTTCGCCCTTTGGCGCGCGAGGCTTGTCCTGCACATAGGCAAAGGTTGTTTCGTCTGGCGCGATCAGACCAGCGCGTGCACCGCCTTCAATCGACATGTTGCAGACGGTCATACGACCTTCCATCGACAGTGAACGGATGGCGCTGCCTGCATATTCGATCACGTAACCGGTGCCACCTGCGGTGCCGATTTCGCCGATGATGGCAAGTGTAATGTCCTTAGCGGTAACGCCCGGAGCGAGTTCGCCTTCAACACGCACCAGCATGTTCTTGGCCTTTTTCTGGATCAGCGTCTGGGTCGCGAGAACGTGCTCGACTTCCGATGTGCCGATACCGTGTGCCAGCGATCCGAAAGCACCATGGGTTGACGTGTGGCTATCACCACAAACAATCGTCATGCCCGGCAGCGTGAAACCCTGTTCCGGACCAACGATGTGCACAACACCCTGACGCTTATCGCGTTCAGAATAATATTCAACGCCGAAGTCAGCTGCATTTTTTGCAAGCGCTTCAACCTGAATGCGACTTTCTTCGTTCTTGATGCCATTTACGCGGTCAGGCGATGTTGGAACGTTATGATCGACAACGGCCAGTGTTCTCTCAGGATGACGCACCTGACGTCCCGCCATACGCAGACCTTCAAAAGCCTGCGGGCTGGTCACTTCGTGCACAAGATGGCGATCAATATAAAGGAGGCAGGTACCATCGTCCTGCTGATCCACTACATGGTCGTCCCAAATCTTGTCGTAAAGTGTACGCGGCGCGCTCATTGCGAGAGTTCCTTTGAATAGTTCTTAATTGGCTGTCATATGCACCCGCCGTTGCATTTCGTCAAGAAACACAAACCGCAACAGGGTGTCGCAGTAACAATCTTGCGCAATATTGGCGGAATTATGCAATATGTTACGCAGGCTTTTGAATTTTGCAAATAAAAAAGGCGGTCCAAAGACCGCCTTTTTCAGATTCTTGCGAAAACTGGCTTATTCAGCAGCAGTCTTTGCAGCTTCTGCCTTAGCAGCAGCGGCCTTGTCGGCTTCGCGTTCTGCCTTGGTGCGGTTGTCTTTCTTCTCAGCAATACGTGCAGCCTTACCGGTGAGGCCACGAAGGTAGTAAAGCTTCGCGCGACGGACCTTACCGCGGCGAACGAGTTCAACACCTTCTACGATTGGCGAGTAAACTGGGAATACGCGCTCTACGCCTTCGCCGTAAGAAATCTTACGAACGGTGAAGCTTTCGTTAATGCCAGCGCCGGAACGCGCAATGCAAACGCCTTCATAGGCCTGCACACGAGTACGCGTACCTTCGGTAACGCGAACCTGAACGCGAACGCTGTCGCCTGGCTTAAAATCTGGAAGCTTGCGCTTTTCTTCAATCTTTGCTGCCTGTTCGGCTTCAAGCTGACGAATGATGTTCATCGTCTTATCCTTCTCGAATTCTTCTCAAACAGTCAGAGCGCTCTGCACTTACCACCAAGCATCTTTGGCCCTGTGGTTATGCCCGAAAAATCAGGCAGGAGCGGTGCACCATTTATTAGTTAAAAGACGTCGGGTTTTCCCGAACTGGCGCGGCAATACACCATTGCGCGCATTGAATCAATATCACGGCACAGATTTCGCTATTTCCCGCCAATGCGTCCGAGATGCGTATCCTGAAAACTGGTTCCATATTTGAGGCCAAAGCCGAGCGCGCGATCAATACCAATATGAACAGCCCAGATAAGCGCAACAGCAAAGCAAAGCGGCCAGCTCATCACCCAACCAAGCACAGCCACAATCACAACACCGATCCAGCTATGCGCGATGTTATAAATGATCGCACCCGTGCGCGGACCTTTGAGATAGGCAAAGAACGACAAATCCGGTGCGAGGATGAGAATCAAAAACAGCCACCAGCTCACGCCACTCACCCAATAGGCACCCAGCGCCAGCAGCGCGAGTGAAAGACTTTCGAGCCGCTGGATCAGATTCATTTGCGTTTGCCCTCGCGATAAGTGTCCCACAGATCAGGACGTCGTTCCTTGGTAATGCGTTCAGCCTGCGCATGACGCCATTTGGCAATGGCTCCATGATTGCCCGATGTCAGCACATCAGGAATTGCACGATCTTCCCAAATCGCCGGTCGTGTATAATGCGGATGCTCAAGAAGCCCGGTCTCAAAACTTTCTGTCTCGCCCGATTCCTGATTGCCCATCACGCCCGGCAACAGCCGCACAATCGCATCAAGCAGAACAATCGCCGCCGTCTCGCCGCCCGAGAGAATGTAATCGCCGATCGAAATCTCTTCGAGCTGTCGCCCTTCGATCACCCGTTCATCGACGCCTTCAAACCGACCACACAGAATAATCGCACCCGGACCATCGGCCAGTTCACGCACACGCTTTTGCGTCAGCGGCACACCGCGCGGGCTCATCAGCAGCATAGGACGCTCATCGGCAACCGAATCGAGTGCACGCGCCACCACGTCCGCTTTCATCACCATGCCAGCGCCGCCGCCCGATGGCGTATCATCGACCATGCGATGCTTGCCTTCGGCAAAGTCGCGGATCTGCACCGTATCAAGCGACCATGTATTATCAGTAAGCGCTTTGCCCGCCAGCGAAATCCCAAGCGGTCCCGGAAACATTTCGGGATAAAGGGTCAGCACCGACGCATGAAATCCTCGCTGCGCCTTATCCGTGTCAGGCAGATCACTCATGACTTGTTTGGCCGCTTCTGTTCATTCTTCGGCTTCTTGCGCTCGCTTAACGGATTGTCGTCCTCATCGGCAATAAGACCGGCAGCATGTGGTTCAACAGTAATCGTACCCTTCCCGAAATCGATCTCCGGCACGGCTGCTTCCGTGAAAGGAATCAGCATCGGGCGTTTGCCCTTGAGGCTCAGTTCGATCAGATCGCCAGCACCAAAATCAAAAAGAGCACTGACAACACCGTAAGATTTGCCATCAGCATCAAAGGCTTCAAGACCAATCAGATCAGTCTGGAAAAACTCGTCTTCATCCAGTTCTTCATCATGAAGCTGCGAACGGTCGATGAAAAGCTCGGTGCCGTTCAAGGCTTCAGCAGCATTGCGGTCATTGACGCCTTTAAAGCGAACAACAACCACAGTCTTGGCCGCACGCGCTTCAAGCACTTCATAAGCCTTGCCCTGCGCATCATAAAGCTGGCCATAATCAGCAATGGCAAGAGGATCATCGGTATAGGTTTTGACTCTCACTTCGCCACGGATGCCATGAGCGGCGCCAACAACGGCAAGCTGGATTGGATTTTCTAGGCGCGACATGAATATTTCCGTATTTGAAGGACTATTTTCTATCGCTTACCCAATTTCCCATAAAAACGCCAAGAAAAACGGAAGGCGGTATCTTTACCGCCCGGCAACCTATCGCTGGCAAACTACACTAAGCCCAACTCAAGCAGCGAATCCAGACCATGACGAGCAAAAGCGAATTCCTTATCCCTGCCCGCGCGGATCTTGCGGCTGCACGTGAGGAGTGGCTGAAAACGCTCAAAGACATGCGACGGTTGTCGGAAAATACGCTGGAAGCCTATGAGCGAGACACACGCCAGTTTCTGCAATTCATGACCGGGCATCTGGGCGAGCCACCCTCGATCAAAGATATTGGCAGCCTACGTGTGGCTGATCTGCGCTCCTATCTCGCAAACCGCCGCAGCGATGGTGCCGGTGCCCGCACATTGGGCCGTGGTCTTGCAGGCGTCCGCTCTCTGCTCAGACACCTGGAGAAACGCGGGCTGGTCAATGCAGCCGGTGCGGCAGCAATACGCGCACCACGCCAGCCAAAATCATTGCCAAAGCCTTTGACCGCAGACGATGCCCGCAAGGTTGTTGCAGCCGATGGCCAGATGGCGGAAGAACCATGGATTGCGGCGCGCAACGCAGCAGTGCTTACCTTGCTTTACGGCTGCGGCCTTCGCATTTCCGAAGCACTGGGCCTCGCGGGTGATGCATTGAGCGACGCCTCTGCGCTTTCCATCACCATTACGGGTAAAGGCGGTAAATCCCGCATGGTGCCACTGCTTCCAGCAGTGCATCGTGCCATCGCGCAATATCGGGAACTCTGCCCGTTTGATCTTTCTGCCGACAAGCCTTTGTTCAGAGGGGCTAAGGGAGGCGAACTACACGCTGCCATCATCCAGCGCGAGATGCAGAAACTGCGTGCAGGTCTCGGCCTCCCTGACACCGCAACGCCTCATGCGCTGCGCCACTCCTTTGCCACACATCTGCTGGGACGGGGCGGCGATCTTCGCACCATTCAGGAACTGCTCGGACATGCCAGCCTCTCGACAACGCAGGTCTATACTGGCGTTGATAGTGCAAGGCTTCTTGATGTTTACGATAAAGCGCATCCGCGCGCCTGAAAATCGTTTTACGGAACAATCCGGGATGGTTGGCGTTAAGGCTCCAGATGGTCACGACCAAAAGGAGGAGAGCCAATGGTTGACCCACTCGATCCCCGGAATGATCCATTAAACAATCCACGTCAGACGGACCCGCTTGCAAACCCGGTTGGACGGCCTCCGCAGCCTAAAGGCGGCAGCGGCATGATGCTTGCAGTCATTCTGCTCGCCGCAATCCTCATTCTGGGCTTTTTCTTCTACAGAAGCGGAACCACCGACACCGCAGCGCCACCGCCGCCAGCTTCGCAGGGCGAAACGACAATGCCACCTGCGGCACCGCCTGCAACTCCACCCGCAGAAGCACCAGCACCGGCTGAGCCACCTGCTCCGCCGCCACCCCCTGCGCCACCTGCACAGAACTAACCATACGAAAAAGGCCCGCGCAAGCGGGCCTTTCATTACATTGCTGAAGCCAGCAATTACATATGAATTGGCTTGGCAAAGGTCGCGAGAGCCGATTCACGTACAGCTTCCGACATGGTTGGATGTGCGTGGCAGGTGCGTGCCAGATCTTCCGACGAACCACCAAATTCCATCAAAACAGCCAGTTCGTGGATCATTTCACCGGCATTATAGCCGAGGATATGTGCGCCCAGAACGCGATCCGTTGCCTTGTCGGCGAGGATCTTCACAAAGCCGTCTGTATGCTGCATGGCGCGTGCGCGACCATTAGCCGTGAACGGGAACTTGCCGATCTTATATTCGACGCCAGCGGCCTTCAGTTCTTCTTCGGTCTTGCCGACAGAAGCCACTTCCGGCTGCGTATAAACAACGCTTGGAATAACGTCGAAGTTTACATGTCCGGCCTGACCAGCGATGATTTCGGCAACTGCAATGCCTTCATCCTCAGCCTTGTGCGCCAGCATAGGACCCTGAACCACGTCGCCGATAGCATAAATGCCTTCAACATTGGTGCGCCAGTGACCATCAATGGCCACGCGACCGCGATCATCAACATTCACGCCAGCTTCCTGAAGACCCAAACCATCCGTATAAGGACGACGGCCCGTCGAAATCAGAACTGCATCGGCTTCGATGGTTTCTGCATCGCCGCCCTTAACCGGCTCAAAGGTCACTTTCGCGCCCTTAGCCGACTTTTCAACACCAGTCACCTTGGCGCTGAGCTTGAAGGCAATGCCCTGCTTTTCGAGCAGACGCTGGAACTGCTTGGACACTTCGCCGTCCATCGCGCCAAGTACCTTGTCGAGATATTCAACAACAGTCACTTTCGCGCCGAGACGCGCCCAAACGGAACCAAGTTCCAGACCAATCACGCCGCCACCAACAACGACGAGATGCTCAGGAACCTTGTCAAGCGCGATGGCGCCGGTCGAAGACAGGATGACCTTCTCGTCAATATCGACCTTAACGCCCGGAATGCCAGCGACGTCCGAACCGGTTGCAATGATGATGTTCTTGGCTTCGATTTCCTCGACCTTGCCGTCTTCAGCAGTAACCGAAACCTTGCCCTTGGCAATGACCTTGCCGGTGCCGATGAAAGCGGTGATCTTGTTCTTCTTGAACAGAAACTCGACGCCCGATGTGTTCGACTTAACGGTCGCATCCTTGTGCGCCATCATCTTTTCAAGATTGAGCTTCGGCTTGCTGATTTCAACGCCCAGCGTATCGAAAGAATGGCCGGCTTCCGCAAAGACTTCAGACGCATGCAACAGCGCCTTGGAAGGGATGCAGCCAACATTGAGACAGGTGCCGCCAAAGGTCTTGCGCTTTTCCACCACAGCAACCGAAAGGCCAAGCTGTGCCGCCTTGATTGCAGCAACATAGCCGCCGGGGCCGGTACCAATGACAACCACATCATAAGACATTGAACTATCCTTCTTACGTCTGAGCCACTCCCGGCTCGTCAACTATTTTCAACCAGAAATCCGGTCATTCCTCAGGTGTGCAGGATTTAAAGCGGAAGCTTTCAAACTGAAGAGGCTTGTCCGGCTTCGCTGCACCAAAATCATATCCGTCCAGCGCCGATACCAGATCGGGAAACAGAATTGCCTGCGCTGCCGGCTCATCGGCCTTTGGCAACACATCGGCTTCCGCACCCTCTTTGAGCGCATAGACGACACTCTGCCAGAGACTGCAATCATCCAGATCTTCCGGATCAGTGCCACCATTCTTGCAATTATAGGTGATCAGCGCATAGGGGCGCGCAACACCCTCTTCCGGCCAGATTACAAGACCCGACAATTTGAAATCCGGCTTGTCATCAGCAGTGATTGTGAATTCATTGGTTGGTGCCGGGCTCATCTTGAGCGCATTCGACTGCGCCTCATGGAAGGTGAGCGTGTAAGCATCGCCCTGATCGCGATAAGTCGCGCGGTTCTGTGTACAGGCAGCCTGAACGGCGCTCGAGAAAACCGTCACAGCAAGCGCTGATGCAGCCATTACCTTCAAAAGCTTTTTAACGTCATGCATCTGTCGGTTCTCCTCAATCATCCGGCAGCGATTACTGCGCTTTGGCCCTGTTATTGCGCTTTCGCAATGGCAAGTTTGAGACCAAGCGCAATGAAAACAACACCGCTGGTTCTGTCGATCCATTTTGAAGCACGCGAGAACACCGCGCGCATCTTTGGCGTCGTCATGAAAAGGCTGACACCGATAAACCATGAAATCAATGCCGAGGCCATCACAACACCATAGCCGAGCTTCACTTCATTGGGGGTGTGCAGACTAACAACAGTCGAGAAAATCGAAAGGAAGAAGAACACGGCTTTCGGGTTCAGCGCGTTGGCAGCAAAACCGAGACTGAAAGCTTTAAGTGCACTTTGCTGAACAGGCACTTCCTGTGAACTCACATCGACATCGATCTTGGTTGAACCGGCACGCAATGCCTTGATGCCGATATAGACCAGATAGGCCACACCGCACCATTTGACGATATTGAACAGATAGATCGATTTGGAAATGATCAGTCCAAGACCCAGCACCGTATAGGTGACATGCATCATAAGTGCTGCGCCAATACCGAAGCTGGTAATGATTGCCTCGCGACGGCCATGCATCAGCGACTGACGAATAACCATCGCCAGATCAGCGCCCGGCGAAACGATAGCAAAAACGAAAATCGCCATCAGAGATGCAAGTTCAAACAGATAGGGATGCATCGCTTTTCCTTCGCCCGGCACCGTTCAGATGCAGGAAATCGCCTAAAAAACCAAATTGAAAAACATGAGTGCAAGCCCGGCCAGCGAACCAACCCAGACCAGCGAGCGGATATACGGAATACCCGCCAGATAAAGCGGTACGTAGAGGATGCGGCAGACGAACCATATCCACGCACCATAAAGCCCAAGCGTTGCTGCATCGCCTTTGAATACAAGACCCAAAGCGAGTGCAACAAATGCAGGATAGGTCTCGCGGAAATTGTTGGAAGCGCGTTCCGCACGACCGGCCAGATGACCAGAGGCTTTCAAGCCATTATCGCGCGGACCTGCATTCCATTTGGAGCCAAGTTCCCTCGTCACCGTCCAGCCCTGCAGGAGGATATGAACCACCAGCAAGACAACACTCCAGCCAATCAGCGGGAGAAAAGGCGACGCGGAAAAGATACCCGGCTCCATATTCTTCTAACCCTTACAGATCAAGAACCAGACGTTCTGGATCTTCCAGGCTTTCCTTGACGCGAACGAGGAAGGTCACCGCTTCCTTGCCGTCAACGATACGGTGATCATAGGAGAGCGCGAGATACATCATCGGACGGATGACGATCTGGCCGCCGACAACAACCGGACGATCCTGAATCTTGTGCATGCCGAGAATACCCGACTGCGGCGAGTTGAGAATCGGCGAAGACATCAGCGAACCGTAAACACCACCATTGGTGATGGTGAAAGTGCCACCCTGCATGTCAGCCATCGAAAGCGAACCATCGCGTGCTGCTTTCGCAAGACGACCCAGTTCTTTTTCAACGCCAGCAATCGACATCTGATCGGCATCACGGATAACCGGAACAACAAGGCCCTTATCGGTACCGACAGCCATGCCGACATGCGCAAAGTTCTTGTAGATGATGTCGGTACCGTCAATCTCAGCGTTAACAGCTGGGATTTCCTTCAGCGCATGCGTCACAGCCTTCGTGAAGAAGCCCATGAAGCCGAGCTTAACGCCGTGCTTCTTCTCAAAAATGTCCTTGTAGCGCGAACGCAGTTCCATCACCGCAGACATGTCGACTTCGTTGTAAGTCGTCAGCATTGCAGCGGTGTTCTGTGCGTCCTTAAGGCGCTTGGCAATGGTCTGGCGCAGACGGGTCATCTTGACGCGTTCTTCGCGTGGAGCATCGTCAGCCGACGAAGCAGGACGCGCAGCAACCGGAGCCGCTGCCGCAGGTGTTGCCGAAACGCCCTTGGCGATTGCGTCGAGAACGTCGCCCTTGAGAACCTGACCGCGCTTGCCCGAACCATCAACCTGATCAGCCGACAGGCCTTTTTCAGCGAGAAGCTTGGAAGCCGCCGGTGCTGGCTGCATTGCTGGACCCGACGATGCGGAAGCAACAGGCGCTGCCGCTGGAGCAGCAGCTGCTGCTGGCTTGGCTTCTTCCTTCTTCGGAGCAGGAGCAGAACCCGCACCCGAAATCTGGCCGAGCAGTGCGTTCACTTCAACAGTGTCGCCTTCCTGCGCCACGATTTCAGCCAAAACGCCCGCAGCCGCAGCTGGAACTTCAATCGTCACCTTATCGGTTTCCAGTTCCACCAGCGGTTCGTCAGCAGCGATTGCGTCGCCAACCTTCTTGAACCACTTTCCGATGGTTGCCTCAGTAACGGACTCCCCAAGCGTGGGAACGCGAATTTCGGTGGCCATGGTTTCTTCTTCCGTGATCTTCGATCTTTAGATTTATGTTCAACTCAGGATGAAGCGGCTTTTTCAAACCGCTTCTTACTGACAACTAAATTAATTTCCGAGTGCATCCTCGAGGAAAGCCTCAAGCTGCGCAAGGTGCTTCGACATCAGACCCGTTGCAGGCGACGCCGCTGCCGGACGACCGGTATAGCGAACGCGCTGATGCTTGGCGTCGATATGTGCAAGAACCCATTCCAGATACGGATCGATGAACGACCACGCACCCATGTTCTTCGGCTCTTCCTGACACCAGACGATTTCTGCCTGACGGAAGCGCGACAGCTCATTGATGAGCGCCTTTGCCGGGAACGGATAAAGCTGTTCGACACGCAGCAGGTAGACATCGTCGATGCCACGCTTTTCGCGCTCTTCGTAAAGATCGTAATAGACCTTACCCGAGCACAGAACGACGCGGCGGATCTTGGCATCCTTCTGAAGCTTAATGCCTTCATCGCCCTTGTTGTACTGTGCGTCATCCCAAAGCAAACGGTGGAACGATGAATCGCCCGACAGTTCGTTGAGGCTCGACACAGCACGCTTGTGGCGCAGCAGCGACTTTGGCGTCATCATGATCAGCGGCTTACGGAAGTCACGCTTCATCTGACGGCGCAGGATGTGGAAGTAGTTAGCCGGCGTGGTAACGTTGGCAACCTGCATGTTATCTTCCGCACACATCTGCAACCAGCGTTCCAGACGAGCAGACGAATGCTCTGGACCCTGACCTTCATACCCATGCGGCAGAAGGCAAACGAGACCCGACATACGCAGCCACTTGCGTTCACCCGACGAGATGAACTGATCGAAGACGACCTGTGCACCGTTAGCAAAATCACCGAACTGAGCTTCCCAGAGAACCAGAGCGCGTGGATCGGACAGCGAATAACCATATTCGTAGCCGAGCACAGCTTCTTCCGAAAGCATCGAGTTGATGGCTTCGTAGATCGCCTGCCCCTTCTGAATGTTGTTCAGCGGGATATAGCGGTTCTGAGTTTCCTGATCATAGAGAACCGTGTGGCGCTGCGAGAAGGTGCCGCGTTCCACGTCCTGACCGGACAGACGGATCGGGCTGCCTTCGGAAACCAGCGAACCAAATGCCAGCGATTCAGCAGTTGCCCAATCGATGCCTTCGCCAGTCTCGATCATCTTGGAGCGGTTATCGAGGAAGCGCTGGATCGTGCGATGAACATTGAAGTCCTTCGGCACTTCAACAAGCTTCTTGCCGATTTCCTTGAGCGTCTTGATCGGAACGCCGGTCTTGCCGCGGCGCTGTTCGTCGGCATTATCAGCCGTACGCAGACCACTCCACGCACCGTCAAACCAGTCAGCCTTGTTTGGCTTATAGCTCTGACCTGCTTCAAATTCCTGCTCAAGCTTTTCGCGCCAATCAGCCTTCATCTTGTCGATGTCAGCCTGCGCCAGCAGACCTTCAGCAATCAGCTTGTCGCTGTAAAGCTGAACAGTTGTCTTGTGCGCGCGGATTTCCTTATACATCAACGGCTGGGTGAATGAAGGTTCGTCACCTTCATTGTGACCAAAGCGGCGATAGCAGAACATGTCCACAACAACAGGCTTGTGGAAGATCATGCGGAATTCCATCGCAACTTTCGCTGCGAAGACAACCGCTTCCGGATCGTCACCATTGACGTGGAAGATTGGCGCTTCAATCATCTTCGCCACATCCGATGGATAAGGCGACGAACGCGAGAAGGCCGGATTAGTGGTAAAACCGATCTGGTTATTGATGATAAAGTGCAGCGTACCGCCAACGCGGTGACCCTTCAGACCCGAAAGACCAAGACACTCGGCAACAACACCCTGACCTGCGAAAGCAGCATCACCGTGCAGCAGCAGTGGCAGAACTTTTGCGCGTTCAGTCAGTGGCACCATGTCGTCGCGGGTACGGCCAACAAGTAAATCCTGCTTGGCGCGTGCCTTGCCCATGACAACCGGGTTGACGATTTCAAGATGCGATGGGTTGGCAGTCAGCGACAGGTGAACCTTGTTGCCATCGAACTCGCGGTCCGACGAAGCGCCAAGATGGTACTTCACGTCGCCCGAACCTTCCACATCATCAGGCGCATAAGAGCCGCCCTTGAATTCGTGGAAAATTGCGCGGTGCGGCTTGCCCATAACCTGCGACAGCACGTTCAGACGACCACGGTGCGCCATGCCAAGCACGACTTCCTTGAGGCCCATCTGACCGCCACGCTTGACGATTTGTTCCAGCGCCGGGATCAGCGATTCACCGCCATCAAGACCGAAACGCTTGGTGCCCTTGTACTTGACGTCGATGAACTGCTCAAAGCCTTCAGCTTCGATCAGTTTCGACAGAATGGCCTTCTTGCCTTCCGCAGTGAAAGCATAGCCTTTATCCGGGCCTTCGATGCGTTCCTGAATCCATGCCTTTTCGATTGGATCGGAAATATGCATGAATTCGACGCCGATATTGCCGCAATAAGTGCGCTTGAGAATTTCAAGCATCTGCGGAACGGTCGCGTATTCAAGACCGAGAACATTGTCGATGAAGATCTTGCGATCATAATCAGCAGGCGTAAAGCCGTAGGTGGCCGGATCAAGTTCGCTAAAATCATTTGGCTTTTCAGCAAGACCGAGCGGATCGAGATTGGCATGCAAATGGCCACGCATACGGAATGCGCGGATCATCATGATGGCGCGAACGCTGTCGCGTGCAGCCTGTGCAATCTCTTCTGATGTCAGTGCCGGAGCAGACGCTTTCGCATCGCCCTTTGCAGCCTTGCCCTTGAGCTTATCGGTGACATGCTTTTCGACTTCGGCCCAGTTGCCGTCGAGTGCCGAAATCAGCTCGCCATTGGCCGGAATTGGCCAGTTCTTGCGGGTCCAGCTTGCGCCCTGTGCGTTTTTACGCACATCGTCGGCATCGTCCTTCAGCTCTGCAAAGAAATCGCGCCACTCGGCATCAACCGAGTTGGGATCATCCTCGTACTTGGCATAGAGCTCCTCAATATAGTCGGCATTGCCGCCATAGAGGAACGAGGTAAGGGCGAAAACGTCGTTGGCTTGTTCTTGCCTTGCCATAACCTAATCCGGAGCCTCCGCTCCGTCTCCTTGTAGTGGCTCATCATGCGCGGGCCGGAAGCTTTTGACCTTCATCCCTCACGCCGCCGGGGAGGAACCACAACAGACCCCGGCATAACTCAATCGCGAACTCTATTCCTGCGGAAGAATGATGGCCAAAGCCTGACATTCCCTTAAACCGACCGCCACGGTATTTTTGCGCGCATCTTGTCCGAAAACCGCTTCACACTTTTCGGGATGCGCTTTTATCACTCACGCATCTTATCCAAAAACCGCTACGCACTTTTTGGGATGCGCTTGCCCCGGCAGCAGCTTTCGCCACTGCCGGTTCATTTCAATCGTTAACGCAGTCTCAGCCCTTGAGGACTTCAACCAGCGTCTTGCCGAGCTGTGCTGGCGAAGGAGACACGCGAATGCCAGCCGATTCCATGGCTGCAATCTTGTCTTCTGCGCCGCCCTTGCCGCCCGAAATCACGGCGCCTGCATGGCCCATGGTGCGTCCGGCAGGAGCCGTACGGCCAGCGATGAAGCCAACCATTGGCTTCTTGCGGCCGCGTTTTGCTTCGTCCTTCAGGAACTGCGCTGCTTCTTCTTCAGCGGAGCCACCGATTTCACCGATCATGACAATCGACTTGGTTTCGTCGTCGGCGAGGAACATTTCCAGCACGTCGATGAACTCGGTGCCCTTGACCGGATCGCCGCCGATACCAACAGCAGTGGTCTGGCCGAGGCCTTCATTCGAAGTCTGGAACACTGCTTCATAGGTAAGTGTACCGGAGCGTGAAACAACACCCACCGAACCCTTCTTGAAGATATTGCCCGGCATAATGCCGATCTTGCATTCTTCAGGGGTCAGAATGCCCGGGCAGTTTGGTCCGAGCAGGCGCGACTTCGAGCGTTCCAGACGCTCCTTGACGCGAACCATGTCCATGACCGGAATGCCTTCAGTGATGCAGACGATGAAGCCGACTTCAGCTTCGATCGCTTCGATTATAGCATCGGCTGCACCTGCTGGCGGAACGTAGATCACCGATGCGTCTGCACCTGTGCGTTCCTTGGCTTCTGCAACAGTCGCGAAGATCGGAAGCTTTTCGCCTTTCGAGCCTTCCCAGGTTTCGCCACCCTTTTTCGGGTGGATACCGCCGACCATCTGCGTGCCGTAATAAGCAAGCGCCTGTTCGGTGTGGAAAGTACCGGTCTTGCCGGTCAGGCCCTGTACGAGAACCTTGGTGTCCTTGTTAACGAGAATGGACATGCCTTAGTTTCCCTTCACTGCAGCTACGATTTTCTGCGCCGCATCGTCGAGATCGTCAGCCGAAATAACATTCAGGCCGCTCTCGTTGATGATCTTCTTGCCAAGCTCAACATTGGTGCCTTCAAGACGGACAACCAGAGGAACCTTGAGACCGACTTCCTTGACCGCAGCGATAACGCCTTCAGCGATCACGTCACACTTCATGATGCCACCGAAGATGTTGACCAGAATGCCCTGAACAGCCGGATCAGCGGTGATGATCTTGAACGCAGACGTTACCTTCTCCTTGGTAGCGCCGCCACCAACGTCGAGGAAGTTAGCTGGCTCAGCACCGTAAAGCTTGATGATGTCCATGGTTGCCATGGCAAGGCCTGCGCCGTTAACCATGCAGCCGATGTTGCCATCAAGAGCGACGTAAGCGAGATCGTGCTTGGAAGCTTCGATTTCCTTTTCGTCTTCTTCCGACAGATCACGCAATTCCTGAATGTCTGGATGACGGAACAGCGCATTACCGTCGAACGATACCTTGGCATCGAGAACGCGCACGCGGCCATCGGTCATGACAATCAGCGGGTTGATTTCCAGAAGGCTCATGTCCTTCTCGGAGAAGGCCTTGTAGAGGATCGGGAACAGCTTGAGGCCGTCTTCACGCGCCGCATCCTTAAGCTCTAACGCATCGGCGAGCTTGTTGGCGTCTTCATCGGTCACGCCCTTGGCAGGATCGATAGCAACGGTGATGATCTTTTCTGGCGTTTCTTCAGCAACAGCTTCAATGTCCATGCCGCCTTCGGTCGAAACGACGAAAGCAGGACGGCCAACAGTGCGGTCGATGAGGATCGAGAGATAAAGCTCGCGCGCAATGTCTGCACCATCTTCGATGTAAAGACGGTTGACCTGCTTGCCAGCGTCGCCGGTCTGCTTGGTCACCAGCGTGTTGCCGAGCATTTCCTTGGCATGGGAAACAACTTCTTCGATCGACTTTGCAAGGCGAACGCCGCCCTTTGCATCAGGACCGAGTTCCTTGAACTTGCCCTTGCCGCGTCCACCAGCATGGATCTGGCTCTTGACGACGTAAAGCGGGCCTGGAAGCGTCTTTGCCCATTCTTCCGCCTGTTCGACGGAATAAACAGCCACACCATTGGCGATCGGTGCGCCGAAAGTGTGGAGCAGGCGCTTAGCCTGATATTCGTGAATATTCATCTGGTTGTCCTCTGCGGATTAACAGCCGGAAAAGGCCGGGACTGCGTATGCGCAGCCACCCGGCCTTATCTGGAACTTATTTCAGTGACGGCGCGATACCGACGCAAGCTTCACAAAGACCGGCTACAGAAGCGACCGACTTTTCGAACTCGGCTTTTTCGTCCTTATCGAGATCGATCTCGATAATACGTTCAACGCCATTGGCACCGATTACAGTTGGAACGCCGACATACATGTCCTTGACGCCATACTGGCCGGTCAGCTGTGCTGCCACTGGCAGAACGCGCTTCTTGTCCTTGAGATAGGATTCAGCCATCTGAATGGCCGAAGCTGCCGGTGCGTAGAAAGCAGAACCGGTCTTGAGCAGACCGACGATTTCTGCGCCGCCATCACGGGTGCGCTGAATGATCTTGTCGAGCTTGTCCTGCGTGGTCCAGCCCATCTTGACGAGGTCTGGCAGCGGGATACCGGCAACGGTCGAGTAACGAGCGAGCGGAACCATGCTGTCGCCGTGGCCGCCAAGCACGAATGCAGTGACGTCTTCGACCGACACGTTGAATTCTTCCGACAGGAAGTAGCGGAAACGGGCGCTGTCCAAAACGCCAGCCATGCCGACAACCTTGTGCGCTGGCAGACCGGAGAACTTCTGCAAAGCCCAAACCATTGCATCAAGCGGGTTGGTGATGCAGATAACGAAAGCTTCAGGAGCGTATTTCTTGATGCCTGCGCCGACCTGTTCCATGACCTTCAGGTTGATACCCAGAAGATCATCGCGGCTCATGCCCGGCTTACGCGGCACGCCTGCGGTGACGATGACAACGTCTGCGCCTTCGATTGCGGCATAGTCGTTTGCACCGGTGAACTTCGCATCAAAACCGTCAACCGGTGAAGATTCTGCAATATCCAGTCCCTTACCCTGCGGAGTACCTTCCGCAATGTCGAAAAGGACGACGTCGCCGAGTTCCTTCAGACCAGCAAGATGAGCGAGCGTGCCGCCAATCATACCGGAGCCGATGAGGGCAATCTTGTTGCGTGCCATGATTGTTTCTTTCCTCAAGTTTGATCCAGAAACGCATGAAGCTATCCGGTTTCCTCCCGGAAAACGCGTCTGCGCTGCGAGGGTTCGATAGGACTCTTTCAAAAAAAACTCAACTCATTATTTTGCGACCAATGTTTTCAATCGGTTAGATTTATATGGATTTACGTAAACGTAAGATATTTTGGCAAAATGGAGGCAATTGAGTCTCTTCGTCCGACTGTTTCGTATCCCTTGAAACGAGACAGCACGTCCGCAAATAAATTCCACAGGTGAGCAGAACCGATTAAAAGAAAACCCTGCTACACCCAAGCCATGTTCAGATAACATAGCCTGGGGATGCTATAAGTCGAGTCTGTGGCAGTTAGATGATGGTAAAGGGGCAATACGCCCCTCAGCTCACTGTGCTGCTTTTTCAGAAAATGCATCCAGATATTCGGCGCTCTGCATTTCAAACAGGCGCGATGCTGTGCGGTCAAACTCGAAAGCCTCCACGCCCTGGCTTGCCTGATACAGCTTTTCAGGCTGGGCTTCAGCAGAAACAAAAAGCCGCGCGTGATTATCATAAAGAACATCGATCAGCAGAATAAAGCGCTTGGCCTCATTGCGGCGTGAAAGATCAAGCACCGGCACATCGTCAATAAACAACGTCTGATAACGTGAAACAATGGCGATATAATCATTGGCTGCAAGCGGCTGCGCGCAAAGCTCGTCAAAGGTGAAGCGCGCTGCACCCGGCACGGCCTGACGCACGACAATATCGCGACCCTTGATATGCACCACATCAGGCTTTTCTTGCTGACCATCCTTATGGGCGGTCCATGCAGCATCCATACGCTTGGTCGTCTCGGAATTCAGCGGCGTCAGATAAACCGGCTGACGATCAAGCTTCTCCAGACGGTAATCCGTGCGGGAATCGAGATTGATCACATCGACATGCTTTTTCAGAATATCAACGAATGGCAGAAACAGCTGGCGGTTCAGACCGTCACGATAAAGATTGTCAGGCGCAACGTTCGACGTCGCAATCAGCACAACGCCGCGTTCAAACAATGCGCTGAACAGGCGTGACAGGATCATCGCATCGGCAATGTCGGTCACGGTAAATTCGTCAAAGCAAAGCACCCACGCCTGTTGCGCCAAAGCTTCGGCCACCGGCGGGATCGGGTCTTCCTGCTTGGTCTCGCCACGCTTCAAAGCCTGACGGTGGGCATTAATGCGCTCATGCGCATCCGCCATGAAATCATTGAAATGCGCACGGCGTTTGCGTTCCACCGGCAAAAGCTGAAAGAACATATCCATCAGCATGGTTTTGCCGCGACCAACTTCGCCGTGAACGTAAAGTCCTTTGACGGTGGCGATTTCCTTGCGCTTGCCAAACAGCCAGCCAAGCGCGCTCGATTTGCGCGACAGACGTTTGGTGCAAATTTCCTCGATCAGCCGGTCATAGCGCGCGGTTAGCTCAAGCTGTGCGGGATCGGAATCAACCTCGCCTGCCCTGACCAGCGCATCATAATGCTCGCGAACCGATGGGAACGCCTTCAGATTACCGTCGAAAGACATGATAGCTTGTCCAACCGCCTAATTGCAGAAAAGGCGGAGCGTCTTGCGACTGCCCCGCCTGTCTTTAACTCAATTGCCTGATCAGCGCGACAGCGAAACCGACTGTCCGCTTGTGGTTTGACCATCGAAACGGCCCTGACCGGAAGAATAAAGTGTTGCGACCGTTCCGCCATTGGCATCATAGAGCGAAAGCTGCTTGCCGCTGACCGCCCATGAAGCGAGGCTTCCCAGTTCACCCGGGCAGCGCAGCGGACCAGCGCGGAAACCCTGACCATATTTGGTCTGCGGCGTTGCAATCTTACACTGCTGACCGGCGAGCGATGCATTCCACACACCGGCAACGGTGCCCGGTGTCAGATCAGGCGCTGATTCGGGTGGCAGGCTTGCGACTTGTGTGCCAGCGGCTGGCTGTGACATGTCGGTTGTCGGCGCTGTCGGGAACGAAGTTGGCGCATTCAGATTGCCGGACTGGACGGAACTCACAGGCGCAGAGCGCAGCGGTGCCGGTGGTGGTGGCGACATATTGTTGTCAAAGCCTCCGACCCGGGAGCTCTGACAACCAGCCAGAATTGCGCCCGCCGCAGCAATGCTGAGCAAACTTGCCTTTGAAATTCCCATCTGGTTCTCCAATTCCTAAGTCGTCTTTCTAAGACATCCTGGGGCTGACTATTTGGGGGAGTGCCCCTCGTATCATCGAGTTTGAAAGCTCAAGCTAAAACAATATTGCACCGATAAAATGGCGATATGGTTAAAAAATCAACAGTCGGCTATGGCGAATTTATGCAAAATGAGCCGAACGGGCTTGAAATAGCTTAGAAATTTTTGAAATGGCACAGGAAGGACACAGTTTTTGAAGAAACTGCGATGCAAAATGAAGGCCATCAAAGGTCGATGCGGCCAATAGCGCGCCGGTACTGGCAATTTGTGGGCTTTTCCGCCATATAAGGCGCATCCCGAAAAGTGTGAAACGGTTTTCGGACTAAGATGCGGCTTAAAATAAATAAGTTGGAGCGCAGATCTGATCAAATCAGATCGAAACGCGCTTCAGAACCTTTCCAGAATATACGGGATCCGGAACCATCAATGAGTAAGGCTATCTTCGCCAAAATGAACGGACTAGGCAACAAGATCATTGTTGCCGATATGCGCGGGCGCAGCGATCACATCGCACCGAACGCTGCAATCCGTTTGGCCGGTGACGAAGCCACCTCGTTCGACCAGATCATGGCGATCCATGATCCAAAGACCCTCGGCACCGATCATTACATTGAGATCATCAATTGCGATGGCACACAGGCGCAGGCATGCGGCAACGGCACGCGCTGCGTTGTGCAGTGGCTTTCCAATGAAAGCGGCAAACAGGATTACACCTTCCAGACACTGGCAGGCATTCTGACCGCCAATCAACACGAAGACGGCCTGATTACGGTCGATATGGGCAAGCCGCATTTTGGCTGGAAGGAAATCCCCCTCGCCCATGAAGTGGACGACACCCGCGCCATTGATCTGTCTGCTGGTCCTGCCGATGCGCCGGTTCTTCAAGCGCCGTCGATTGCATCAATGGGCAATCCACACGCGATCTTCTGGGTCGAAAACGACGTCTGGTCCTATGCGCTCGATCAATATGGTCCGGCACTGGAACATGATCCGATTTTCCCGGAACGCGCTAATATTTCCATCGCTCAGGTCACATCGCGTGACAGCATGAACCTGCGCACATGGGAACGTGGTGCAGGCCTTACCCGTGCTTGTGGTTCCGCTGCCTGCGCTGCTGCCGTATCAGGCGCACGTACAGGCCGCACCGAACGCAACGTTACCGTCAATGTCCCCGGCGGCCCGCTTAAAATCGAATGGCGCGACGACGATCACGTCATGATGACCGGTCCTGCGGAATGGGAATTCGACGGCACATTTGATCCTGCAACCGGCGCATGGGAGTACGCCCCAAAGACGAGCCGGGGAGCTGCCTGATGGCTGTGGAAGTCGTAACCTTCGGATGCCGCCTCAACACCTATGAATCCGAGGTGATGAAACGCGAAGCCGATAGTGCTGGCCTTGGCCAATTGAAAGATGGCGCGATCATCTTCAACACTTGTGCCGTCACATCTGAAGCCGTGCGTCAGGCGCGTCAGGCTATTCGCAAGGCGCGCCGCGATAATCCGCAGGCCCGTATCATTGTGACGGGCTGTGCCGCACAAACGGAATCGGCCAAGTTTGAGGCAATGGATGAAGTTGACCTCATTTTGGGTAATGAGGAAAAGCTGAAATCCAACTCCTACCGTATGCTGCCTGACTTCGGCGTGAACCAGTTTGAGAAAGTCCGCGTCAACGACATTATGGAAGTGCGCGAAACCGCAAGCCATATGGTCGATGCCATTGAAGGCCGTGCACGCGCATTTGTGCAGGTGCAGAATGGCTGCGATCATCGCTGCACTTTCTGCATCATCCCTTATGGTCGCGGCAATTCGCGCTCGGTGCCTATGGGCGGCGTTGTCGATCAGGTCAAGCGCCTCGTCGATAATGGCTACGCGGAAGTTGTTCTGACAGGCGTGGATATGACCTCTTATGGTCCCGATCTGCCGGGTAGCTTACGCCTTGGTAAACTGGTGAAAACCGTTCTCGCTCAGGTGCCGGATTTACAGCGCCTGCGCCTGTCATCCATTGATTCCATCGAAGCTGACGAAGACCTGATGGAGAGCATTGCCAATGAAAAGCGCCTGATGCCGCATCTGCATCTGTCGCTTCAGGCAGGCGACGACATGATTTTAAAGCGCATGAAGCGTCGCCATCTGCGTGATGATTCCATCCGATTCTGCGCAGATGTACGCGCGCTTCGTCCAGACATTGTGTTCGGTGCCGACATCATTGCTGGTTTCCCGACCGAAACCGAAGACATGTTTGCGAACTCGATGAAGATCGTCGAGGAATGCGGACTGACACATCTGCACGTCTTTCCATACAGCGCACGCGAAGGCACACCGGCTGCGCGTATGCCGCAGGTCAGGCGCGACATCGTCAAAGAACGCGCCAAAAGGCTGCGCGCTGTCGGTGATAAGGCTTATGAAAAACACCTCGCTTCTCTCAACGGCACTGTGCAGCGCCTGTTGATCGAGAAGGAAGGCATTGCCCGCACGGAAGGCTTTACGCTGGCCGCTGTGGATGAAGGCAATGCTGGCGAAATTATCGAACGAATTGTGACGGGGCATGACGGTGAAAAACTTCTCACCCGTCAGGCAGAGCACAAAGCGGCTTAGACAAGGCATCAAAATTCATGGCAATGGGTTTCATCAAGAAAATGTTCTCCTTCGGCAAGAAGGAGGTCGAGGAAAAGCCGGTCGAACAACCGGCCCCCGATGCTGTGGAAGCAGCGCTTCCAGAAGCTGTCGAAACGCCTGAAAAAGCTGAAACTCCTGCTGCCGAAGTGGCCGTTGCCGAGCCTGAAGCAAATCAGATTGTTCCAGAGCCAGAGCCGGTTGAAGAACCCGCCGCTGTGATCGAACATCCGGTTGCTGAGATCGAAATCCCGATTGAACAGCCACCGGTGATGGAGCCGATCGTAGTTGAAGCACCTGCGCCAGAGCCCGTTATTGCGCCCGTCGTCGAGCCGGAGCCTGTTGCTGAACCTGAACAGCCAGAAGTCGCGAAAGCTCCGGAAGCACCCGTTGTTGAGGAAATAGTCGAGCCCGCACCTCAGCCAGAGGCAGCCAAGCCGAAAAAGATCAAGGTCGCCAAGGCCGTTGAAGAACATCAGGAAGAAGCACCGGTCGAGGCAGCGCCTGAGCCAAAGCTTTCCTGGTTCGAACGGCTACGTCGCGGTCTGCTGCGTTCTTCCAATTCGCTGAGCGATTCCATCGGCAGCATTTTCACAAAGCGCAAGCTTGATGAAGACACGTTGCAGGATCTGGAAGACGTGCTCATTCAGGCCGATCTCGGACTTGAAACCGCTATGCGTGTGACTGATGCGCTGTCGTCTGGCCGCTATGGCAAAGACGTCACCGGCGAAGAAGTGCGCAATATCATGGGCGCGGAAATCGAGAAGGTGCTTGGTCCAGTTGCAAAGCCACTGGAGCTTGATCTCTCGCATAAGCCGCACGTCATTCTGGTTGTCGGCGTCAATGGCACCGGCAAGACCACAACCATTGGCAAGCTTGCCGCAAAACTGACCGCTGGCGGCCTCAAGGTCATGCTAGCGGCAGGTGATACTTTCCGCGCCGCCGCTATCGAACAGCTCCATATCTGGGGCGAACGCACCGGCTCACCGGTTGTTTCGAGCAAGCTCGGAGCGGACGCGGCTGGTCTCGCCTATGACGCATGGAAACAGGCCAAAGATGCGGGCAGCGATGTGCTCATCATCGACACGGCTGGCCGTTTGCAGAACAAGGCCGAACTGATGGACGAACTCGCCAAGATCGTCCGCGTACTTGGCAAGCACGACCCGGAAGCCCCGCACACAGTTCTCCAGACGCTGGATGCCACGACCGGGCAGAATGCGCTCAATCAGGTTGAGATTTTCAAGAATATCGCTGGCGTCAATGGCCTCGTCATGACCAAACTGGACGGTACGGCACGCGGCGGCATTCTCGTCGCTATCTCGGCAAAGCATAAGCTTCCGATTTATTTTATCGGCGTCGGCGAAGGTGTCGATGATCTTGAACCATTTGCGGCCAAGGATTTTGCCCGCGCCATCGCAGGAGTTGCCTGATGGAGCATCCCGTTTTTGAACGCGATCCCTCGCAAAAAACCGAAGCCGAACGCAAGGAAGTGCCGCCCCTTCTCAAGCTGGCACTAGAACTCGGACCGCTTCTGGTATTTTTCTTCGCCAATGCGCGTGGTGAAAATCTGATCGAGCGCTTTCCTGTGCTTGGCCAGATTGGCGAACCGATCTTTCTGGCAACGGCCCTGTTCATGGTCGCGACCGTTATCGCTCTTGCCGTTTCATGGTCGATGACCCGCACTTTGCCGATGATGCCGCTCATATCCGGCATTGTGGTTCTGGTGTTTGGTGCGCTGACTCTCTGGCTGCACAACGACACTTTCATCAAGATGAAGCCCACCATCGTCAACACGCTGTTTGGCGCGATCCTGTTGGGCGGACTTTTGTTCGGTAAATCCCTGCTCGGCTATGTGTTTGATTCGGCCTTCAAGCTTGATGCAGAGGGCTGGCGGAAGCTCACATTCCGCTGGGGCCTGTTCTTCATTTTCCTCGCCGTGGTGAATGAGGTCGTGTGGCGCAATTTTTCGACCGATGCCTGGGTTTCCTTCAAGGTCTGGGGCATTATGCCGATCACCGTTGTCTTCACACTTTTACAAATGCCGCTTATCCAGAAGCACACTTTGCCAGAAGCCCGTAAAGACTAAGATTAATCAAGGAGGACGCCATGTCCCAAATCGACAAAAGGCTGGACATTGAACAATTCATCTGCCGCAGCGATAATTATGGCGTTCTCATTCACGATCCTGAAAGCGATCTGACGGCAGCAATCGATGCACCGGATGCGGCAGCTATTGAAAGCGCTCTCAAGCGCCGTGGCTGGAGGCTGGATTTCATTTTTACAACGCATCACCACCGCGACCATGTCGAAGGCAATGCAGCGCTCAAGGCCAAATTCGGCGTTAGCATCATCGGCCCAAAGGCAGAGGCCGATAAAATTCCGATGCTCGACCGCACTGTGCAAGATGGCGATGAGTTCACTTTCGGGCTTTTCAAAGTCAAAGTGATCTCCACGCCCGGCCATACGAATGGCGAGATTTCCTTCTACCTGCCTGAAGCAAAAGTCGTGTTTACCGGCGACACGCTTTTCGCACTGGGCTGCGGACGTCTGCTGGAAGGCACACCCGGCACGATGTTCCAGTCACTACAAAAGCTTGTGGCCCTTCCGGGCGACACGGCAGTCTATTGCGGCCATGAATATACGCAGAGCAATGCGCGTTTTGCCCTCACCATCGATCCCGACAATTCGGCGTTAAAAGAGCGTTCAGCGGAGATTGCGCGACTGCGCGCGGCTGATAAGATGACGCTACCCACCAGCATAGCGCTTGAAATGGCCACCAATCCTTTTCTGCGCTGGCACGATGCCCGTATTCGTGCACGGCTCGATATGCAGAATGCAACTGACGAAGCTGTTTTTGCGGAAATCCGTAAGCGCAAAGATTTATTCTAGGATTCTATCATGACAAAGATTTTCTCGATGAAACGCTTCAAGAATGCAAAACGCTTCCAAACCGCAGCCCTGCTCGGTCTCTCGCTTGTGATCCTGCCGCAATCCGTCAAAACAGCTTTTGCGGAAGACATTCTGGCGATTGCTACGCCTTTGCAAACACCAGCAGAAATCAACAATTTCAAGCTCAGCGAAGACCTGCTGGACCGGATGTTGAAAATCCATAACAAGCTTGAAGATATGCAGCTTTCACCGACCGCTGAAGAAGGTCTGGATGCGCGACCCTCAATGGATTCCATGGTCAAAAGCATTGAGTCGCGCCCGCAGGTCGTCGAAGTGATGAAAGCGGAAAATATTGCACCCCGCGATTATCTTCTCGCCTATTTCGCGATGATGAGCGGGCTGGCAGCAGCGGATGCCGAAGAAGAAGACCAGCTTGTCGATGAAGTGAAACAGATCAACCCCGAGCATGTCACCTTTGCCAAGCAAAATGGTGATCGTATCCGCGAACTGATTGGCGAATAAGTTTTTAAAAAAACCGGCGAAGGAAACTTCGCCGGTTTTGTTTTTTTAAGAAGGCTGCCTCAGCAAGCGCAGCGCATTGATCGTCACCAGAACGGTTGCGCCCGTATCAGCCAGAATGGCGGGCCAGAGGCCGGTAATCCCCAGCACTGTTGTCACGAGAAACACAGCTTTCAATCCAAGTGCGATTGCAATGTTCTGATGAATATTGCGCATGGTCCGCTTGGATAGATCGACCATTGCGGCCACATCGCCCACACGTCCGTGCAGCACGGCTGCATCCGCCGTTTCCAGCGCAACATCAGTACCACCGCCCATGGCGATGCCAACATCGGCCGCTGCAAGTGCTGGCGCATCGTTGATACCGTCGCCGACCTTGGCAACGATCTGACCTTCATTGCGGAACTCGCCAACAATACGCTGTTTGTCTTCCGGCAGTAGTTCGGCACGCACCTCAATATCGAGATCCTTGCCGATGGCTTCTGCCGTGCGGCGATTATCACCCGTCAGCATAACGGTGCGAATGCCGGCAGCTTTCAGCGTCTTTAGCCCTGCAATCGCATCGGCGCGCGGCTCGTCACGCATGGCGATAGCGCCCGCGATCTTGCCATCTGCAACCAGTACCGAAACTGTCTTACCTTCATCGTTACAGGCCGAAATGCGGGCAGCAAGGTCGTCCGGAATGGCAGAGATTTCATTGGCAGCCTTGCGTGAACCCAGAAACAGCTCAACACCATCAGCCACGCCCGACACGCCTTTACCGCCATGTGCCTTGCCGGTCGAAACTGCCGAGATTTTCAAGTCACGCGCATCAGCAGCACCAACGATTGCTAAGGCAAGCGGATGACTGGAACCCGCATCAAGCGATGCAGAAAGACGCAGCACTTCATCTTCCGAAAGTGTTCCCGGCAAAACATCTGTCACCTGCGGTTTGCCTTCGGTGAGCGTTCCTGTCTTATCGAAACAGGCGGTCGTAATCTTGCCGATGGTTTCCAGAACTGCGCCACCCTTCAGCAACAGCCCACGCCTTGCACCAGATGAAAGCGAAGCCGCAATGGCCGCAGGTGTAGAGATAACCAGCGCACAAGGGCAACCGATAAGCAGGATGGCAAGTCCCTTATAAACCCATTCGCCCCATTCAGCACCTGCCACAAGCGGCGGCAGAATGGCAACCAGAGCTGCGACGACCACAACGCCCGGCGTGTAATAGGTCGAAAAGCGATTGATGAAACGTTCTGTCGGCGCCTTGGCTTCCTGTGCTTCTTCAACAAGCCGCACAACACGCGCAATCGTGTTGTCCTGCGCTGCGGCTGTCACTTTCACCCGCAGCAAACCATCGCCATTAATGGTGCCAGCAAAAACATTGTCACCCACAGCTTTGCCAACCGGCGTGCTTTCACCCGTCACCGGCGCTTCATCAATAGCGCTTTCGCCAGCAATAATCTCGCCATCAGCAGGCATACGGTCACCGGGACGCACGGCAATCACATCGCCGACATTCAACCCTTCCGCTGGCACTTCTTTCGTTGTGCCATTGCTTTCGAGAAAAGCGGTCTTTGGCACAAGGGCAGTGAGGGATTGAATACTGTCACGCGCTTTGCCAGCGGCCACACCTTCCAGCAATTCGCCGACCAGAAACAGGAATACGACCGCTGCCGCCTCTTCCGTTGCACCAATGATGACCGCGCCAATGGCCGCAATCGTCATCAGCATTTCGATGGAAAATGGTGTGCCATTGATCGCAGCCGAATAGGCGCGTTTTGCAATCGGTATCAGACCGATCAGCATGGCTGCCGTGAAGGCCCATAATTCAATCGGCGGATAAAGATGCCCGACGATATAGGCAAGCACCAGACCACCGCCACAGGCCAGCATCATCTGACCCTTAGCGCTCTGCCACCAGCGCTTTGGTTTTACGCGCGCGGTTGGCTTCAAAGTTGCATCAGCAGTCGATTGCACACTGGCCTTATAACCAAGCTGAGAGACTTTCGCCGCAATATCACCAGCCTGCGATGAGCCATCATGATTGACGATCATAGTGCCGTTGGTCACGGAAACCGAAACATCCTGAACACCACCAACACGGCGCACCGCCGTATCGATCTTGGCCGCACAGGAAGCACAATCCATCCCCTCAACAAGAAAACGGAAACTGTCTGCACTGGCTGTGATCTGTTTAGCTTCTAGTTCTTCATGATGATGGTGATCATGGTCGTGCCCGTCATGGTCATGTGCATGATCATGGTGATGGCCGCTACAGCCGGCATGATCATTGCTATGTTCATGATCGTGATCGTGATGTTTGGCGCGTTCAGTATGGCTCATCATTTGCCCCAGAAAAGCGACCAGAAATATCTGGTACGGGTTCGCACTTGAATTCTCTGAAACAAGGTCTACATCCTCTAGTGACTAGAGGAGCAAGCGAAAAAATGATCACCAACGTTCCGATTGGCGAGGCATCAAAAGCCAGCGGCGTAAAAGTGCCAACTATCCGTTATTACGAACAAATCGGGCTTTTACCCGTGCCACCGCGCACGGAAGGCAATCGCCGCCTCTATGACAATACCGATATTCAGCGACTGTTATTCATCCGTCATGCGCGCGATCTGGGCTTTGAAGTCGATGCAATCCGCACACTTTTAGACCTTCAGGACAATCCCGATCAATCCTGCTCAGCAGCTGATTCTATTGCGCGCGCACGCCTGATCGATGTTGAGCATCGCATCGCAAAGCTGATGTCATTGAAAACCGAGTTGTTAAGGATGCTCGACTGCACAGCGCATGGTCGTATTGATCAGTGCCGGGTTATCGAAATTCTCGGCAATCATGACGAATGCCTGCATCCGAAACATTGAGAGTAAAGACGCTTACTGAATTTTTTCGAATCGCGTCGCTTCGATTTTGAGAGTTCCGAGCTGTGTGCCGATACGCGCCACCACCGGCGCATAAATGCCTGAATTGCCAAGCGAAGCAAATGAGATCGTGATCTTGCTGCGATTGGCGAGGTAATCGATGGCCTTTTTGCCTTTCTGATACCCGGCAAGCGGCACAAACTTCGCCGAGCAGATAACAGATTCGCCCGTAAAACCTTTGGTAGTGAAGGATTCGGTGCCGTTAAAACTCAAGATTATGTCAGCGCGGGTCTGGCCATCGAAAACTCTGAGCGTCCGATTGCAGACAGCTTTCGGGTCTTTGGTTGGAATCATCAGCGCACTAAGCGGATCGCTGACATTGATGAGGTCTTGCCGCGTTATCTCCACCCATGGATCGCGCTTTTTAACCGGCGGTACATTTTCAGACGATGTTACATTGCCGCCAGAGAAGCGAATGGTCGTGCTCTTATTCTTGCGCCCATGCTTATAAGCGAGATCAAAGGCCGAGGGCGTCACCTTACTCTGGGTCGAACTACCGCCCACATAAACAGTACCATCGGTATCATCGAAAATGCGGGCAATGCCGGAGGTTTTAAAATGGCCATTCACGCCGTAATTGGCACCTTTAACGACCGTCTCAATCGCTGAGCGCGCAATAGAAAGCGCAAACATGGAAATATCATATTCAGTCCGATAGAGATCATCAGCTTTCGCGGAACTCATCACCGACATGCTCGCAATCGTCAGTCCGGTTAGAAATGCAAGTCTTCGCTTGACGACCCGCTTGTTAACCGGTTGCTGGAAATACGATTGCATGATCATGCCAGACTTTCCTTTCGTCTTATCAGCGTCGCACCAATCCCCTCGCAAGAATGATGCCCGGCCACTCGACCCATGAACTACACCTGTAACCGATTCTCTTTCTCGACAGATGCCGTGTCTTGCGTTTCAGCTTTCGAGTATCAATAACTCAAAATCTGCGCCAGATTTCTAATTGATATGCTGTGTCGAACAGAAAAAGCTGGCAAAGTTATGATCGGATGGCATGGTCTGGGCCGAAAACTGCCGGAATTGCGCGCCTTTAGGTCATGCTGACGGAATCTATCTTGACTGTAATCGCTAGTCTCACTATAGAAACGCGACTTTCCCAATAGGCCGCCTGTCCGAGATCGCGCGCCAGCAGCAGAAATACTGCTATGATTGCGTTGAATTCGGACATTCGAGTCGGGGCCTGAGAAACAAAAATTTGAAGGTGAGACCAAAATGTCCCGCGCTTGTGAATTGACCGGCACCTCGGTCCAGTACGGCAACAACGTAAGCCACGCGAACAACCGTACGCGTCGCCGCTTCCTGCCGAACCTCTGCAATGTTACGCTTATGTCCGAAGTGCTCGGCCAGAGCTACCGTCTTCGCGTTTCCGCTTCCGCTCTGCGTTCGGTTGAGCATCGCGGTGGCCTCGACGCTTTCCTCGCAAAGTCTGACGACAAAGAACTTTCGCAGCGCGCTCGCCTGCTGAAGCGTCAGATCGCGAAGAAGCAGGCTGAAGTTGCTGCATAAGCAATCAGCTTTTTAAGTTTTGACAAAAAAGGCTGACTCTCGTCGGCCTTTTTTACTGGTGACATCACCCAGGATAAAAAAATGTTTTCTGCAAGCCCTGCTTTGTCCCGGCTTTTGCCGGCCATATTGTGCATGTGTGCAGCCGTCGCTGCCTCCAATATCCTTGTGCAATATCCATTTCAGCATTTTGGCCTCGGCGAAATGCTCACTTATGGCGCTTTCACCTATCCCTTTGCGTTCCTTGTCAATGATCTGACGAACCGTCGTTTTGGCCCTGCGGCCGCGCGTAAAGTCGTCTATGCGGGTTTTGTCCTTGGTGTTTTCATGTCGATCTGGCTGGCAACGCCGCGTATCGCCATCGCGTCCGGCTCGGCATTTCTGATTGCGCAATTGATGGACATTACGGTCTTCAATAGCCTGCGCAAGAAGACATGGTGGAAAGCACCCTTCGCAGCAGCAATGTTCGGCTCGATTGTCGATACGGTGCTGTTCTTCTCTATCGCCTTTGCAGCACAGTTTGCATGGGTCGATGCCATAACTGGCCTGCCCGACTCATCGCTGACCGATCCCGCCGCTTTCCTTGGCCTTGGAATGCCTCTCTGGGCTTCGCTGGCTATCGGTGACTTCTTTGTGAAGGTTGTGATGGGAACGCTAATGCTGGTACCTTATGGCGCCATTCTGGCAGTCTTCGCACCAACGCTTTATGCACCGGATCGCAAGAGCTGAACGTTATCACAATTCGTTTATCTCAATAAAATTCAGTATCTTCGGAGCGCGGTAAGCTTTATGTACCGCGCTCCGATAATCTGGATGATTAACCATCCCGAATTTATTTATCGGACTCGGTTTCTATATTGTTTATAATTAGCAAAGGCTGTGCGGATTTATTTCGCCCTCGTCTTTTGTGCTTTTCTGAAGATATTTATATTTAGATAGAGGTTTATTAGATGTCCGATAATAAGGGAAAGCTACCGCTCGTCATCATTACCGGCGCGAGTTCAGGTATTGGCGTTGCCACAGCGAAGATGTTTGCTGCTCGTGGTCATGCATTGCTGCTGCTGGCACGTCGCCTTGATGCGATGCAAAAGCTCAATCTGCCAAACACATTGTGCAAATCTGTCGACGTTACCGACCGCAAAGCTCTTTTGGCCGCCGTTCACGAAGCCGAAGCGAAATTTGGCCCTGCCGATGTAATCGTCAACAATGCGGGTGTCATGCTGCTGGGTGACGCAACAAAGCAAAATCCGGGCGAATGGGACAAGATGCTGGACGTGAACGTCAAGGGCTTACTCAACGGCATTCATGCTGTCTCCGCTGGCATGGTTGCACGCAAGCACGGCACCATTATCAACATAAGCTCGGTGGCTGGCCGCAAAACGTTCGCCAATCACGTTGCCTATACAGCCACGAAATTTGCGGTGCACGGCCTTTCCGAGAACCTGCGTGAAGAACTATCCCCGCATGACGTGCGCGTTGTGACAATTGCGCCGGGTGCTGTTGAAACCGAGCTTCTGAGCCACACCAATGATGCTGGCATCAAAGCAGGCTATGAGGATTGGAAGAAGAGCATGGGTGCGCCTGTGCTGGCAGCCGACGATGTAGCACGTGCTATCGTCTATGCTTATGACCAGCCACAGGGCGTCTGCATCCGCGAAATCGTACTCGCAGCAACCCGCCAGCAGGCATAAAAAAGGGGCTGTAACAGCCCCTTAATTCATTCGGATTAGCGCCCGCCAGCGCGGCGGCGTCCTCGCCCTGCCCCGCCTGCACCCTGTTCTTCAAACAGGGAAGCGAGCTGCTCGGTCATCGCACCGGCCAGCTCTTCAGCATCGACAATCGTCACGGCACGCTGATAATAGCGAGTCACATCATGGCCGATACCAATAGCGATCAGCTCAACCGGCGAGCGGGTTTCAATCTCTTCGATCACCGCACGCAAATGACGTTCCAGATAATTGCCCGGATTGACCGAAAGCGTGGAATCATCCACCGGCGCACCGTCAGAAATCATCATCATGATCTTGCGCTGTTCAGGACGTGCCAATAAGCGCTGATGCGCCCATATCAGCGCCTCACCGTCGATGTTTTCCTTGAGCAGCCCTTCGCGCATCATCAGCCCGAGATTGTTGCGTGCACGGCGCCACGGCGCATCTGCGCGCTTATAAACGATATGACGCAGATCATTCAGGCGACCCGGATTGGATGGCTTACCACGACCAAGCCATGCTTCACGTGACTGCCCACCCTTCCAAGCCTTAGTGGTGAAGCCCAAAATCTCGACCTTCACACCGCAACGCTCAAGCGTGCGGGCCAGAATATCGGCACAGGTCGCCGCAACTGTGATCGGGCGGCCACGCATGGAACCCGAATTATCGATCACCAGCGTCACGACCGTATCGCGGAAATCCGTATCACGCTCCATCTTGTAGGAAAGCGGCTGTGTCGGGTCGATAACGATACGCACCAGACGCGCACTATCAAGATAGCCCTCTTCCAGATCAAAGTCCCACGAGCGGTTCTGCTGCGCCATCAGACGGCGCTGCAAACGGTTGGCAAGCCTGCCAACAACGCCTTGCAGATTGGCCAGTTGCTTGTCGAGAAAACCGCGCAGACGCGCAAGTTCGGCCTCGTCACAAAGATCAGTGGCCTCAACCTCTTCATCAAACTCATGCGTGAAGACATTGTAATCGACATGCTCGGCGAAATTGGCGAAAGGCTGGTTCTGACGGCGTGTGTCGCCCGGCGTTTCCGCGTCGACATCCTCGCTATCGTCAAGATCATCGGAAGCGGCGTCAGTGGCTTCCATTTCGCCCTGTTCACCTTCTTCACTGGAATTATCCGATTCGTCGCTTTCAGCGGAATCAGAACCTTCCTGATTTTCCTCGCCGCCTTCTTCGTTTTCGTCCTGCTCAGGCGTCTGCTCGTTGTCTTCGTCCTGCTCGTCGCTCTGCTCTTCCTGCGAAAGCTCCTCAGCCATATCCATCGAGGCCAGCATGTCGCGCACGGTGCGCGCAAAGGCCTGCTGGTCTTCGAGATTTTCGCCAAGACGGGCCAATTCAGGACCAGCCTTCTGCTCAATCCATTCGCG
The DNA here is from genome assembly GCF_023554105.1 of Brucella sp. 21LCYQ03. GTDB lineage: Bacteria > Pseudomonadota > Alphaproteobacteria > Rhizobiales > Rhizobiaceae > Brucella. The sequence goes on along the minus strand of NZ_JAMJWE010000008.1, from coordinate 70,186 downwards.
CCAGAGATCGAGCACAGGACCAGCTTCAGCGGGCGCTTTGCGTCCGGTCAGTTTTTCGCGCAAGAGAAGCGACACAGCTTCTTCAAGCGGCGCATCTTCTTTGTCAGTCACTGCGGAAAAATTGGCACGGGCATATTTATCAGCCAGCATCACCGAAAGGTTTTCAGCAACACCTGCCATGGCGCGCGCACCGATGGATTCGACACGCGCCTGCTCAACCGCATCATAGATCGCGCGCGCCTGTTTGCCTTCCGGCGCAAGGCTTGCGTGAATACGGGCATTATGGCGAGCCTGACGCAGCGCCATGGAATCGCCAAGGCCGCGTGTGACTGCAACATCATGGGCAGTCGGGCGCTTTGGCAGATCAGGCAGGCGGGCACGGTTGCCAGTCAGCGCTGGGCGATCATTGCTGAAAGCCACTTCCAGCTCGTTCTCACCGGAAATGGCGCGCATTGTAACAGTCATCGCCCGCTTGAACGGCTCCGAATCCACGGGTCCGTTTTTGCGCTCGCGCGAATTATCGCCAATTCCTGACTTCTGGCCCGACATCTGCCTATCCTGACTTCATACAGAGCATCGTCGCCCATTATGGGCGACGAGCATCATCCAGTCTTATGCCAAAACGATATTGGCAGCCGATTCTGGAAGTTCCTCACCGAAAGCGCGCTGATAGAACTCAGCCACAGTCTGGCGTTCAAGTTCATCGCACTTGTTGAGGAAGGTCAGGCGGAATGCAAAGCCGACATCGTTGAAGATCGCGGCATTTTCAGACCAGGTAATGACAGTACGCGGGCTCATCACGGTCGAAAGATCGCCATTGATAAAGGCCTGACGGGTCATGTCGGCAACGCGAACCATCTTGTTGACGATCTCACGGCCTTCAGCATTCTGGTAATGCTTGGACTTGGCGAGAATGATGTTCACTTCATTGTCGTGCGGCAGATAATTCAGCGTCGTCACGATCGACCAGCGATCCATCTGTGCCTGATTGATCTGCTGCGTGCCATGATAGAGGCCGGTCGTGTCGCCGAGACCAACGGTGTTTGCTGTTGCAAACATGCGGAACGCTGGATGCGGACGGATCACACGGCTCTGGTCGAGAAGCGTCAGACGGCCAGAGGTTTCCAGAACGCGCTGAATTACGAACATGACGTCCGGGCGACCCGCATCATATTCGTCGAAAACCAGCGCAACATTGTGCTGATAGGCCCAAGGCAGAATGCCGTCTTTGAATTCGGTAACCTGCATGCCGTCCTTGACGACGATTGCATCCTTACCGACAAGATCAATACGGCTGACATGGCTGTCGAGATTGATACGGACACAAGGCCAGTTGAGGCGGGCTGCGACCTGTTCGATATGGGTCGATTTACCCGTACCATGATAACCGGAAACCATCACGCGACGATTATAGGCAAATCCTGCGAGGATCGCGAGCGTCGTGGTGCGATCAAAAATATAATCCGGGTCTATTTCCGGCACATAGGAATCGCCTGCCGCATAGGCTGGCACACGCATGTCGGAATCGATCCCGAACACTTCGCGTACCGAAACCGTAGTATCCGGCAAATTGGCTATATCCCGCTCAACCTTGTTCATCATGCCTCCAGAGCGACAGGAACTGTCCTGCCGCGACATTCTAGAGCATTTCTGAATTAAGTTGATCAGGTAAAATGCTCTATCTTTTTGTTTTTACGCACATCTTGTCCGAAAACCGGTTCCCACTTTTCGGGATGTGCTCTAGTTCAATCAGGAGGCCGATTTCCGGCGAGCCGGATGGCGCCCCTTGAGTTCAGTTGCGGGCATCCGTAATCGCATCTGCACAAAAGCGCAGTAGATGAATGTCCGTCAGGGCAAAGAATGCCCTGATACTCGGCTCATAAAGCCCAAACAGGCTTTAGCAAAAACCTGCCGTCTTGAGCAATTGATAAGCCTGAATGACCTCGCGAAATCTTTCTTCAGACCCGCGGTCACCACCATTTGCATCGGGATGGTGTTGCTTCACAAGTTCTTTATAGCGAGACTTAATCATATCGCTAGTTGAATTTGCATCAAGACCGAGTGTTCCAAGTGCCTTTACTTCCAGAGTGCGCGGTTTGCGCTGCACAGCCTTGGCAGTGCCGGTGTTGTTTTTGGCATCCTTCACGAAGCCAAACGGATCACGCATACGGTTCTGATAGGCAGCAGAACCCGAACGCCGCTTCGCCATATCAGGCGACGTGCGTGTAGACCCTGTCGGATTGGAGGTCGTCGACCATGTCGGACGGTTGCCGGTGATCGCATCCTTTTGGAATTTCGAAATATCGCTGTCGTTGAGACCAGAGAAATAATTGAAATTCTTATTATATTCGCGGACATGATCCACGCAGAAACGCAGATACTCACCCTCGCGCTCACGCCCAACCGGGGCACGATGCGTACCAGGCTTATCGCAACCATCCCATTGGCAGCAGGGACCACTGGACTTCTTTTCCGCATCCTTCTTGGGACGGATGCGGATGCTGTCGAAAAATTTTGAGTTCGTTGTCATCGAATCGGATTATGCGGAATAAGAGTGACGAAACAAGAATTGACTTTTCGTCCTGAATGGTTTTGGCCACGAGGTCAGGGCGAAAATTTTATGCAGATACCAATTCCTGTGCGGATTTGCCCCACCGATTGTCGCCGGGGCGACGTCTATATGAAGCACAGCGTCTATATGGGGAGAACTGGCCCAAATGTCCATTCACAATAGCAAACAATCTTCCATGGAAGCAAAACTGCAAGCAGCTTTTGCCCCCGAAAGGCTTGAAATCATCAATGAAAGCCATCTCCATGCTGGCCATCATCACGAAGATCGTGGCGAACATGAGGTCTATGACGGCACCGGCGAAACACATTTTCGCGTGCGCATCGTGTCTGATGCTTTCACAGGGTTAAGCCGCATTGCGCGTCATCGCGCGATCAACGATCTGCTCAAAGATGAACTCAATACGGGCGTTCACGCGCTGGCGCTGGAACCTTCAGCACCCGGCGAACCAACCCGCCGCTGATTTTGCTTACGCTTGAGCCTTAAGCCATTTGCGCAGACGACCCCGCGCATTGGCATAGGGCGAAGACGTATTGAACTGGATCATGCGCCCGAGCGTATATTTCTCATACCACTCAACACCATAAAGCTCTGCGTCAGTGCGCTCCGTAATCAATGCGACCAGCGCATTTTTCGCAGTTTCAAACCGCGTCAGAAGATCGGCAAACGGCATATTTTCATAATCATGGTAAAACTTGGCCGCGAGCTTGCCCAGTTCATTCCATTTGAAACCGGTTTCCGGGAAATCAACGGAAAGCCCCTGATCCCTGCGCGCGCACCATTTGAGCACCAGCTCGTTCCAACCAACCAGATAGGCAACCAGATCATGCACGCTCATCAGCGTGCCTTTGGCATGGCCATCCATGGTTTTGAGCGTGGACTGTTCAAGTGATACCCGACCCAGATCAAGCACCAGCCGTTCATAATTGGTTTCGATCGCCGCAAGCAGTTCCTGTTTATTTGCGGGAACAGCCATCAGGCGATCAGCCGTTCTTTAAGAAACTCAAGCACTGCCGCCGGAGGCACGTCCTTGGCAATGAATGACTGGCCAATTCCGCGTGTCAGAATGAAGGTCAGTGCACCGCGCGAAACCTTTTTGTCCTGTGCGATGTAATCCATCAGCTTTTCAGCGTCCGGCAGACCACCCGGCACATCATTTAGCGATGTCGGCAGACCAACGGTCTTCAGATGCGCCTCGACGCGTTCTGCATCCTGAATGCCACATAGATTCATCTTAACCGAAAAGCGATGTGCGAGCGCCATTCCGATAGCGACGCCTTCGCCATGCACCAGACGGCTTGAATCATATCCGGTCGCTGTTTCCAGCGCATGGCCAAATGTATGGCCGAGATTAAGCAGTGCACGATCACCGTTTTCATGCTCATCGCGTGCGACAACTGCGGCCTTCGAGCGGCATGATTCAGCAATGGCTTGCGTGCGTTCTGCCCCGCCTGCAAAAACCGCTTCCCAGTTTTTCTCAAGCCATGCAAAGAAATCCGGGCGATCAATCAGGCCGTATTTCGCGACTTCGGCATAGCCTGCGCGAAATTCACGCGGGCTTAATGTGTCGAGCACATCCGTGTCCGCCAGCACGAGTTGCGGCTGATAGAAAACGCCAACGAGGTTCTTGCCATATTGTGTGTTGATGCCGGTCTTGCCACCAACGGACGAATCCACCTGCGCCAGCAATGAGGTTGGCATCTGCACGAAATTCATCCCGCGACGCACGATCCCTGCAACAAAGCCCGACAAATCGCCAACTACGCCACCGCCAAAGGCCACCACCGCGTCGCCACGCTCAAGCCGCGCTGCAAGCACGGCATTGGTGACGGTTTCAAGCACGGAAAATGACTTCGACTTTTCGCCCGGAGCGACGATAACCGGCGTTGATTCGATGCCTGCGCGCGCAAAACTCTCTGTGAGTGCTTCAAGATGCGCTTTGGCGACATTTTCGTCGGTGACGATTGCCACGCGAATACCCGGCAGACGCTTCGCAACTTCTTCGCCAGCGCGTGCAACCAATCCTTTGCCGATCAGGATTTCATAAGACCGGTCTCCCAGCGAAACCGGAACTGTCACATTGTCGGCACTCATTGCATTCTCCCAGAGGCTTTAAACCTGATTCTTGTCCAGATGCGCGATCAGAACATCGATCAGCTCTCCGGCAATCACTTCTTTTTTGTCGTCGCGTGTCATGGCATGCACATCTGCCAGCGCATAAACAGGATAGCGCACATCCATCAGCCGCTGCATCACGCCACGCGGATCATCATTCTTGAGAAGTGGACGGTTCTGACGGCGCGAAACACGATCCATTAAGACATCCAGCTCCGCATTGAGCCAGATCGAAACACCGTTTGCAGCAATAGCTTCCCGGGTTTCGGCGTTCATATATGCGCCGCCACCAGTGGCAAGAACCATCGGACCATCTTCAAGCAAACGCAGGATCACGCGGCGTTCAAGATCACGAAACTCTGCCTCGCCATAGGCATCGAACAGTTCAGGGATCGTCATGCGGGCCGCAGACTCGATCTCGTTATCTGCATCCTTAAACGGCAAATTGAGCATGGTTGCCACTTTGCGGCCAACGGTCGATTTGCCTGCACCCATCAGCCCAACAAGAACAACCACTTTCGCGCCAAGAAGCTGACGAACAATGTCCGCCTTCTCGTTAATATCTGTTTGTTTTGTTGTACTGCTCATTGGCCTCATCCATTTCCTCCGGTTCCATATGAAAAACCGTGCGCCGTCAATCCTTTCATCGACAAAACCGAACCAAATACGGCTTTTTAGCGCCAAGTTCGGACGCTCCTTGCTTTCGTCTTAATAGCCGAGCATAAACAAGACATGCCCACGCTGACGCGCATTCTTCTTCTGCTCGCTGTAATTGCTGCCATAATCTATGGCGCAATGTTCTCGCTCGCCAGTTTTGTGAAGCCAACTACCCACGAAATCACCATCGAGATTCCTTCGTCAAAACTGAAACAGACAGTGATTGCGCCGCCGCAACCAGAGCCAGTTGTGGAAGACAACACGAATAATCAGGAATAGACATGCGCGCATCACTCGCGATTGAAAACTTTCTTGAAATGATGAGTGCGGAACGCGGCGCAGCGCATAATACGCTGGAATCCTATCAGCGCGATCTGGAAGCGGCAGCTGATATACTCGCAGCGCGCGGCATCAATCTCGCTGAGGCAAAGACCGACGATATCCGTCGTGTTCTCGATAGCATGGCCGATGAAGGTTTCGCGGCTACGTCACAAGCGCGGCGCCTGTCTGCACTCAGACAATTTTATCGCTTTCTCTATGCGGAAGGCTTTCGGCAGGATGATCCGACCAGCGTGATCGATGCGCCCAAAAAGCAAAAGCCACTGCCAAAAATTATGAGCGTCGAAAATGTCGGTCGCCTTCTCGACCGCGCAGCGCTGGAAGCACAGGAAGCAACGGAGCCAGCTGAGCATTTCAAGGCGCTGCGTCTCCATGCGCTTCTCGAAACGCTTTATGCAACGGGCTTGCGCGTCTCAGAGCTTGTTGGCCTGCCGGTCAGCGTGGCCCGTACCGATCACCGGTTTCTGATTGTGCGCGGCAAAGGCTCAAAGGACCGCATGGTGCCTTTGTCGCCAAAAGCGCGCGAAGCGCTGCAAGCCTTTATCGTGGTGCGCGATGCCTTACCCGGCAGCGATGATAATCCGTGGCTGTTTCCCGCTTTCTCTGAAACCGGGCATCTGGCGCGGCAGGTTTTTGGGCGCGAACTTAAAATTTTGGCAGCACGTGCCGGACTTTCAAGCGCGTCCATCTCTCCGCATGTGCTTCGTCACGCCTTTGCCAGCCATCTTTTGCAAAATGGTGCAGACTTAAGAACTGTGCAGCAATTGCTTGGTCATTCCGACATTTCGACCACGCAAATTTATACGCATGTTCTGGAAGAAAGACTGCATAAGCTGGTAAGTGAACATCATCCGCTTGCCGATTAAGCGCGCGGCGTTTAAGAGAATTTCAGAAAAATTTGCAAGATGCGCTCGAAGTAAATATGTAAGGCGTCGTAAAACAGCCGTTATCTGGGGTGTTTTATGGCCAACATCTCTGGAAACGCACAATAGTCAGGCCCGATGTATAACTATCTCGATTTTGAAAAACCCGTCGCAGACCTTGAAGGCCAGATCCTTGAGCTGAAAAAACTCGCTCAGGAACAGGGCAGTGTTGAGATGAGCGACGAGATCAGCCGTCTCGAGAAACGCTCGGCCGATGCGCTCAAGGACATTTATCGCAAGCTGACCCCATGGCAGAAGGCGCAGATCGCCCGCCACCCGGATCGTCCGCACTGCCTTGAATATATCAACACGCTTTTCACCGAATTCACACCTTTGGCCGGTGATCGCCAGTTCGCCAATGACGAAGCCATTCAGGGCGGCTTTGCCCGCTTCAATGGTCAGGCCGTTGCCATTCTCGGTCAGGAAAAAGGTTCGGACACCAAGACGCGCCTCAAGCACAATTTCGGCTCGGCTCGTCCTGAAGGCTACCGCAAAGCCGTGCGCATCATGGAAATGGCTGACCGTTTCCAGCTGCCGCTGATCACTTTTGTCGATACCGCCGGTGCTTATCCGGGCGTGAGCGCGGAAGAACGCGGTCAGGCAGAAGCCATTGCACGCTCGACTGCAGAATGCCTCAAGCTGCGCGTGCCTGTCATTTCGATCATCATCGGTGAAGGTGGTTCGGGCGGCGCAATCGCAATTGCTGTGGCAAACCGCGTCTATATGCTCGAACATTCGATCTATTCGGTGATTTCGCCGGAAGGTGCGGCATCGATCCTCTGGCATGATTCAACGCGCGCCAAGGATGCAGCCTCCAACATGCGCATCACCGCGCAGGATTTGTTCGACCTCAAGGTCATCGACGGCATCATTCCTGAACCGCTCGGCGGCGCTCATCGCGGCAAGGAGTCGACCATTGCAGCAGCTGGTGACATCATCACCGCTTCGCTTCGTTCGATGAAGGATGTCGATGGTGAGACGCTGAAGCAGGAACGTCGCCAGAAGTTCCTGGCCATCGGCCGTAACCTTTAGAACTTGTTCTAAAGTCTTTTACTGAAGCATAATCTTATCGACCCTCGTTTCATCGGGATCAAATTAAGCTTTAGTTTACTATAAAATACAAAATTCCACCCCGGCGCAGCTCAAACTGCGCCGGATTTGCATCATGCCGCCATTTCCGCCATATTGCAGACACGCTATTTTTTAGGTATTTGAGCAAGGAATTATCAACGATACCGAAAGGTTTTGTTGTTAATAAACGAATACTGAAAATTCAGATTTCGAAACAGGCTTGATGCGATATGAAGATCAGAACCGCACTTTTTGCAACTCTCATGGCCTCCGCTCTGCTTGCGGGTTGTCAGGGTTCGTCCGTTTCCGATCTCAGCCTTCGGGCTGAAAAGCCACTTTCCGAGAAAATGGTCGCCAAGATGAAGTCGAAGGGCATGACACGCACTTCGCCGGTCATGGTTCGTATTTTCAAGGAAGAAGGCGTCCTCGAAGTCTGGAAGCAGAAGAATAACGGCAAATACGACCAGATTGCCTCTTATGAGATTTGCAAATGGTCCGGTAAACTTGGTCCAAAATTCGTAGAGGGTGATCGTCAGGCGCCAGAGGGCTTCTATAATGTTCGCCCCGGCCAGATGAACCCAAATTCGCAATATCACCTTGCTTTCAACATCGGCTTTCCGAACGCCTATGACCGCGCGCATAACCGCACCGGCCAGAATCTGATGGTCCATGGCGCTTGTTCGTCGTCGGGCTGCTATTCGATGACTGATGAGAGCGTGAGCGAGATTTATGCCTTTGGCCGCGATGCTTTCAAGGGCGGCCAGCGTGACTTCCAGATTCAAGCCTTCCCGTTCCGTATGACCGCAGCCAATATGGCGCGTTATAAGAGCGACCCGAATTACGCCTTCTGGAAAATGCTCAAGCAGGGCTATGACACTTTTGAAGCGACCAAGGTGCCGCCAAAAGTTGACGTCTGCGAAAAGCGTTATGTCTTCAATGTACCGACACCGGATGGCCAGCCGCTTTCAGCAACCGATGCCTGCCCGCCTTCGGCCAATGCTGAATCGATGGCCTACACGACATCGTATGAAAAGACGTTCCAGTCGGCATTTAGTGCGGCACAGAAGAAGCCTGCACCATCCATTCAGGGCATAACCGAAGCGAAGCTCGTCTCGGCATGGAGTGCCGCGCGTGCACGCGGCGAAAAAGTAACGCGTGAACCACCGTCGCTTTCGCCTTCATCGGCTGAAACGCCAAATGCCCCGGATATTGCGCCTGCGGCAACACCGATCTCGGTGCAGCCAGCCACCGCAATTGCAGCAACACCAGCGGTCGTTGATGCAACACAGACAGCTTCTGTTCCTGTTCCGCAGCAGAATCCGGCCAGTGTAGCGCCTATGGCCACCGCAAACACCGTTGCAGAAACTGTGGCAGCACCAGCGCCTGAAAAGAAAAAGGCCTGGTGGAAGCTCGGCGGAAACTAAGCAGCAATGCGTGAAGATGTTCCGGTTTATGATCTAAGAGGGCTTAAATGCCCTCTTCCTGTCTTAAAGACGCGCAATCGCCTGCAAAACATGCCAGCTGGTGCGCTTCTGTGGGTGGAAGCAACCGACCCGCTGTCAGGCATTGACCTTCCACATTTCTGCGCGCAGGAAGGCCACGCTCTGCTATCGCAAGAGCGCCATGAAAACCTTCACCGTTTTCTCATTCAGAAAAAATAGTTATCGCGTGGAAAATCCGGGAATAGCCAACGGATTGTCCATCATCGCAGCACGGTCGGGACGATCAATGCCCGCCTTGCCGAGAAATGCGTCGAAAAGCTCACGCACATAGGCTTCCGGCAAATCCTTGACGATCATCACCAAAAGCGTTTCATGCTCGTCCTTGGGCCATTTTGGCAGGCGCGCAGGCGGATGGAAAATCTTCTGCACACCATGAATGACCAGCGGACGCTCCGGGTCTTCGGCAATCTGCACAATGCCTTTCACGCGCAGCAGCTTCTCGCCATGGGTCGAACGCAGCAGATCAAGAAACATCTCGAACGTTGAGAACGGAATCGGCTCCTTATGACGCAGCGAGAAAGAGCGGATCGCATCATCGTGATGATGATGGTGGTGGTGATGTTCATGATCACAATCAGGGCCGCACACATGGTCGTGGTCGTGGTCATGGCCATGATCAGCATGGTGCGAATGATCGTGATGATGATCATCTTCATAGGCTTCAGCGTTCAGCCAGTGCTGTACATCTGCAGTCTTGGTCTCAGGATTATAAAGCCCGCATTCAAACAGAGCCGCATAGCCCGTGCGCGTATCCGACGCTTCCAGAATATCCGCACCCGGATTAAGCAGCTTCAGCCGCGCTTTGAGCGTTCCTAGAGCTGCCTGCGCTTCCGGCATATCGGCTTTGGTGATGATAATGCGGTCTGCCATTGCCGCCTGCTTGACGGCTTCCTCGTGATTATCAAGCGTCGCCATGCCATTGACGGCATCAACGGTCGCCAGCACACCGTCCAGACGGAACGCCTGCATCAGGACCGGATGCCCCATGATCGAATGCAGTACAGGTGCCGGATCAGCAAGGCCGGTCGTCTCGATAATCACCCGCTTCAACGCCTTGATCTTGCCCGTCTGAAGACGGTCGATCAGATCGGCCAGCGTATCCACCAACTCGCCGCGCACGGTGCAGCAGAGGCAACCATCGGCAAGCTCGATCACGCCTTCGCTCGCTTCTTCAACCAGCAGATGATCGATGCTGACTTCACCAAATTCATTGATGATCACAGCAGTATCAGTCAACGCCGGGTCTTTGAGCAAGCGATTAAGCAGCGTGGTCTTGCCCGAACCAAGAAAGCCGGTCAGCACGGAAACAGGAATTGGATGCGGCATAGGTCTATCTTAGTTGATTGAAGCGGATGTGCGCTGCGGACGTGGCATCGGCACCGGAACCTGCGAAATATCGAGCTGACCAACGCGCGTGATCTTCGCTGGTGGTGCTGAAACAAGCCCAACCTGAACAGGCACAGGCTCGCGGGTCATCGCATGAATATAAGGCGAATTGAGCTGCAAACGTCCTTCAACATCGCGACCATCCCAGCGATCAGCCATGGCCTGCTGACTGCAAATGGCCTTGCGCATATCGACGGCCTGATTAACCGCGCTGCTTGCAGGCGGAACCATTGAGCCTAAGGTTGGCACACCGGCTCCATTGCTGCGGAACGCATCGGTCATCAGTTGCGCTGCCTGAACCGCACGGGTTTCCTGACGATCGGCACCCAGAACCACGGCCAGAATTGTCCGGCCCTGACGGGTTGCGGAACTGGCCAGATTAAAGCCCGATGCACAGACGAAGCCAGTTTTCATACCATCGGCACCGTCGAAACGACCCAGCAAAATGTTGTAATTGGCTTGTGGTTTCTTACCGTCACCCGCATCAAGGGCTTCTGTATTGAAATAATGCGCATATTGCGGGAATTCGCGACGCAACTGCACACCAAGTACCGCCAGATCATGCGCGGTCGAATAATTGTTCGGATCATGCAAACCGTTCGGATTGGCAAAACGTGTTCCGCTCATACCGATACGCTGCGCTTCTGCATTCATGCGCTTAACAAAAGCAGCCTCGCTGCCGCCAACCGTTTCCGCAACGGCAACCGACACGTCATTGGCGGATTTCACCAGCATGATTTTCAGCGCATTGTCGAGCGTCAACACCGAACCCGGACGATAGCCCATCTTGCTCGGCGGCTCTTTGGAAGCATTGACGGTCATCTTGACCGGCGACTCAAGCGTCAATTGTCCCGACTGAAGCGCGCGGAATGTGACATAAGCCGTCATCATCTTGGTGAGCGAAGCCGGATACCAGCGCTGGAACGGATCTTGGGCCGAATAAACCTTACCGGTGGCCACATCGACAGCAATTGATGGGTTCGCCAGAGCGCTCGACAAAGTCAGGGCTGAAAGAGCCGCTGCTGCACACAGGATTTTCAACGACTTAGAGATCATTCGTAGTTCCAATCAGCAAAAGCGATAACCGCTTGCAAATACATCAGTCAAAAAGGAGAATTTACTCTCTGTTATCTATGCCATGTGGCAATCAAAAGGCAAATAGGGATTGCCCGCTTTCACCGAAACGTCATATCCTCCCAACTTCTGTTTATCGAGAATCTCAGGATAATTCCGAAATGCCAGTGCTTAATCGTGTCGTCGAAACCCAAACGGAGATCGCCGCGTGGCGCCATCATCTGCATCAGAACCCTGAACTGCTTTACGATGTTCACGAAACGGCTCGATTTGTCGAAGAAAAGCTGAAATCTTTTGGCTGCGATCTGGTCGAAACAGGCATTGGCCGCAGCGGCGTTGTCGCTGTCATCAAAGGTCGTCACGGCGATGGTCCGGCAATCGGTCTGCGCGCCGATATGGATGCGCTGCCGATTAACGAGACCAGCGGTGTCGAATGGGCCTCCAAGAATCCGGGAAAAGCCCATTCTTGCGGCCATGACGGCCATACGGCAATGCTTTTGGGTGCTGCACAATATCTCGCTGAAACCCGCAATTTCCGTGGCTCTGCGGTTCTGCTTTTCCAGCCGGCTGAAGAAGGTGGCGCAGGCGCGCTTGCCATGGTTCAGGACGGAATTATGGACCGTTTCGGCATTACGGAAGTCTATGGCGTGCACAATCTTCCAAGCCTGCCAGTCGGCCAGTTTGCCATCTGCAAAGGCCCGATCATGGCAGCAACTGACGAGTTCGATCTGTCGATCAAAGGACGCGGCGGTCACGCAGCGCAGCCGCACCGCACGATTGATCCGATCCTTGCTGGTTCACAACTGCATATCGCTATTCAAAGCATTGTTTCACGCAATATCGATCCACTGGATTCGCTTGTGATTTCAGTCACAAAATTCAACGCTGGCGAAGCCTATAATGTCATCCCTGAAACAGCAAAACTATCAGGCACTGTACGCACGCTCAGCAAAGAAACACGTTCCTATGCTGAAAAGCGTATTCGCGATGCGGCCGCTGGTATCGCGGCTGTAACCGGTGCGGAAATCACCGTTCGCTACAAGAACAATTATCCGGTCACCTACAACCACGATGACCAGACCGATTTTGCAGCCCGCGTTGCAAAAAATGTCGCAGGCGAAGGCAAAGTGAAAACCGATGTGGCTCCGATGATGGCTGCGGAGGATTTTTCCTACATGCTGGAAGCGCGCCCCGGCGCTTATATCTTCCTTGGCAATGGCGACACACCGGGCCTGCATCACCCGGCTTATGACTTCAACGACGAAGCCATTCCTTATGGCGTGAGCTATTTCGTATCGGTGATTGAAACCGCTCTCGCCGCCTGAAACGCAATATGCAAATAAATGCGCCTGCCCCGCTTTTTGCGGGGTTGGCGAAAGCCATGAAAAACAGTATGTGTCGGAAAATGCTCAGCTCAGGCAGGGCTTTGATGATTGCTGGTCCCGTAGCTCAGTAGGATAGAGCGCAAGATTCCTAATCTTGAGGCCACTGGTTCGAATCCAGTCGGGATCACCATTTACCCAATTCATGCCAGCGCATTCCAAAAAATCAGAGTTGGTTTAAGTTGCGCCTTGCTGACCTGAAAACAGCGCCTCAAAATCATTCTTGTTCATAGGTTTACCGTAATAGAAGCCTTGAAATTCATTACAGCCATTTACTTTCATAAATTCGAACTGATCCTCATTTTCTATCCCCTCCGCTAAAACATCCATGCCGAGATCCTTGCCCATTTTTATGATATTTTTTGCAAGTGCAGCGCCTTGGAAACTGCTGGAAACATCCGCAACGAAGCTTCTATCTATCTTAATCTGATTGATTGGCAGTCTTTTAATGTAGCTGAGAGATGAATATCCCGTACCGAAATCGTCAATCGAAATATAAAATCCATTATCTCTCAATTTACGTAAATTGGTTTCAACTTTCATAAAGTCATTTATAAATGCGCTTTCTGTAATCTCTAACCTCAATAAGGTCGAATTCACGTCGTAAGCTAATATTGTATTGATAATAATCTGATCGAAATCATCCAGCAAAACATGATCTGCTGTGACATTCATTGAAATGTGAAGTTTTTGGAAACCGGGTCTGTTTTGCCACTCTGCCAGTGTCTTCGAACATTCATTCAAAACCCAACCACCAATTCGCGGCATTAATCCCAGTCTTTGAGCAGCAGGCAGGAAATCATTGGGCGCAACATATCCCCGCTCAGAATGCCTCCAGCGCAACAACGCTTCCACACCAACGATATCGCCATCCGAGTTGACCTGAGGCTGATAAAACAATTCAAGTTCATCATCGACTAATGCACTCTGAAGTTGTTTTTTTATCCTTCCATCTTCATCAAATTCATTTTTAAGAAGAAAAACAGCGGCCGAAAATAATGAAACGCTTAAAATTGCATTTATCCACTCACTACTATACCTTATATAATCAGGAAGAATATCATACTTGTTTATTATATTAAAATTAACCATAAAAACAGTATATAAGATTAGCGATAAAATCATAACGAATAATTGTAAATTAGATTTAAATCTAATATAGTTCACAAACCCAACAATAAATATTATAGGTATATACTGATGAGTTGTTCTGGAAAATTTTTCCGTTGGGAAGTCATAAAAGATACAGTAAATAACTATAAATGTTAAAATACTTAATTGATTTACTATTAAAGCAGAAGAGTAATATCCAGATTTCGCTAAAAATATTCCAAATATTGCGAATACACCTAGAGATAAAAGAAAAAATACGAGCCAAAACTGGCCGATGTATAAAAATATCAATACCCAAACAAAGCCTATTGTAATGCCCGCTATGGACATCGTTTTGATCATGACAGTCCAAACAAGCTTATTTGCTTCGGTAATTATAATAACCTCACACACTTAAAAATAGGGATTACGATTCTGAAAAACATTGTAAATTAGTGGTTGGTTAAATTCCAGCACCCAGAACGCGAGCGAAAACATAAATTTCCCTCAATAATTACAATTTAAAAGATATCGGAAAGTATTCAGAACATATCTTGATCTTGTTCAGCTATGCTGAAAATCTGTCGATACCCAAATAGCCAGTCGGATTTATTGAGGTCATCCGTCATAAGGCCAGTTGGCTTGTGAAAATACGCCACCATCCACCCATAATGTCTGCCCGGTCACAAACTGTGAGGCACTTGACGCGAAGAAGAGCACCGGTCCGGCAATATCTTCAACGGTACCCACTCGCCGCAACGGTGTGATCCGACCCCAAGTTTCCTCATAATCCGGCTGTTCCAGCGCCGTTCGTTCATTGAAAATCGCGCCTGGAGCAACACAATTTACCCGGATTCTGTTTGGTCCAAGTTCTACCGCCGAAACTTTTGTGAATTGTTCAATACCGCCCTTTGATGCGGTGTAGGAAACAAGCTTCGGAAAAGCGAGCTTATTACAGCCCGAACCAATATTGATAATCGAACCAGCTTTACCGACATCAACCATGCGTCTGGCTGCGGCTTGTGTATTCAGGAAACAGCCTTTCATATTGGTACGAATTACATCGTCCCAATCATCTTCGGAAAGTTCCAGCAAAGGTGCCCAGGCCTGAATACCGGCATTGTTTACGAGCACGTCCGGCGCGTCGCCATACCAACTGCAAACCTCATCAAAAAACTCATCCACTTCGGCAGCGGAACCAACATCGCACTCGATCCCAAGTGCCTGACCGCCTTGTGCCTCCACCTCTTCCATAAGTGTGTTTGACGGCTCTTCATCACCTTTGAAGCTGAAAGCAACGGCATATCCGGCTCCCGCAAAAGCCTGCACCAGATGCCGGCCAATGCCTGTGCTACCACCTGTGACAACCGCAAACCCACTCATGATGATCCTTCCCGAAAACGTCGTGAATGAATTTAATCAAGTTTTGTCAATGGTAAAGCTGGGAAAATGGAAATAACAGTTTCCATATAGAGGAGACCCCAATGAACCCTGATATTGAAACTGCCAATGGTGCCTGCCACTGCGGAACCGTGCGCTTTCGCGTCAAATTATCCGATGGACTTCACTCAGCCCGCCGCTGCACGTGTTCTTATTGCCGGATGCGTGGCGCAGTCGCCGTTACCGCCGACCTTAACGGCGTTGAAATTCTGGACGGCGAAGATGCGCTGATGCTCTACACATTCAATACGGGCGCGGCCAAGCATTATTTCTGCTCGAAATGCGGGATTTATACGTTCCATCAGCGCCGATCCAGCCCGCATCAGTTTGGCGTGAATGTCGCCTGTCTCGAAGGCATTTCACCTTTCGACTTCAAGGTTGTTCCGGTCAATGATGGCGTGAACCACCCGTCCGACAATCCGAACTACAAAGGCTCCGGCATCGCGGGTTATCTGCGTTTTGAGGTGAACGAAGACTAACCCCGCGCGCGCCGCTTATGTTCGTTCTTCTCCCATGAAAACACAGTGGGCGGCAGCGCATCAAAACCGCGAATAATATCCGCACCCTTTTCGCCGACCATGATGGTCGGCGCATTGGTATTGCACGAGGGAACGCGCGGCATGATCGAGCTGTCGCAAACCCGCAAACCTTCCAGCCCGCGCACTTTGAGTTCCAGATCGACAACGGCCATCGCATCCGTCCCCATCCTGCAGGTGCCGACCGGATGGTGATCGGTCTTGGCATTTGCGCAGGCATAATCGAACAGATCATCATCACTGACGACCTTTAGCCCCGGCAGACGCTCCGCCATGACATAGGGCTTTAATGCAGCCTGCTGCATGATTTCGCGCGCGATCTTCAGGCCTTCAAGCGACATCTTGCGATCATGCGGATCACTCCAGTAATTCGGATCGATCAGGGGGGCTGCAGCCGGATCATTGGAAGCCAGCCGCACGGTTCCACGCGAACGCGGATGCAGATAGGCAGAATTAAGCGTCACGCCTGCATTCTTGAGCTTCTCGACGCCAGCTTCAATGCCCGAACCAAGCCCCAGATGAAACTGGATATCCGGTGAGCGGGCATCCGGATCAGCATACCAGAAGCCGCCGGTTTCAAAGAGGCTGGACGCCACCGGGCCAGAGCGCAGAAAGATATATTGCAGGCCAGCGCTCAGCGTCCGATGCAACTTTGCCACGCCATCATAGGTGTGATCGCCTGTACATTCGGCAATAACAAACAGATCGAGGTGATCCTGCATGTTTTCGCCCACACCCGGCAGATCATGTTTTACATTCACGCCGACCTTTTTGAGATGATCGGCAGGGCCAATGCCCGATTGCAGCAGAAGCTTCGGTGATCCGATAGCGCCGGACGAGACAATCACCTCACGGTTTGCGCGCAAAACCTCGCCGTTCATCAGTGTAACGCCGGTGACTAAGGTCTTTTCCAGATCGATACTGCGCACCGGCGCATTCATCCGCACGATAAGGTTCTTGCGGTCCCTGATCGTCGCGAGATAGGCAAGGGATGCTGACGAGCGGCGGCGATTGCGCTGGGTGAGCTGATAAAAGCCGACGCCTGCCTGCTCACGACCATTGAAATCCGGATTGTACGGAATGCCGAGTCCTTGACCCGCGCGGATATAGGCGTCGCAAATCGGCAATGGTGCGGAAGGCATCGAAACGCCAAGCGGCCCGCCATAGGAGTGAAAATCATCATTGAAACGCTGATTGTCTTCGGCGCGTTTGAAATAGGGCAGCACATGGCGATAGTCCCAGCCGGTACAGCCGTCCTCAGTAGCCCATAGATCATAATCGGCTGCATTGCCGCGTGTATAAATCTGCGCATTGATGCTGGAGCCGCCGCCAATGACTTTTGCCTGCGTATAGCGCAACACACGGTTTTTGAGATGCTTCTGCGGAACGGTTTCCCAGCCCCAGCTCGCTACACCTTTGGTCATTTTGGCAAAACCGGCAGGCATGTGGAACAGAGGGTTCCAGTCGCTTCCACCTGCCTCCAGCAGCAGCACTTTGATCGCTGCATCTTCGCTCAGACGATTGGCAAGAACGCAACCGGCAGGCCCGCCGCCAACAATGATATAGTCGTACTTCATGCGTTTCTCCTCCCGAGAAACTAAAGCTTCGCAATCGACAGGCCACCATCGGCATTGATTGCCGATCCCGTCGCAAAAATGAAATCGCCACCGGCAAGCCCCGCCACAATGGCTCCGACGTCTCCCGCCTCGCCCCAGCGTTTCATCGGCACCAGACCAGCCTCAATCAGCCCGTCATAACGCTCGGTAACTTTTGCCGTCATATCGGTGCGGATGATACCGGGACGCACCTCGAACACACCGATCCGTGCTTCGGCGAGGCGAAGCGCAAGCCCCTGCACAAAGGCTGTCAGACCGGCTTTGCTGATGCAGTAATCAAGCCTTTCGGGCGAAGTCATCACTGACGAAACCGAACTGATCGTGACGATACTGCGTGGAAACCGCACTTCGGTTACGGCCAGCATGACTTTCACCACCGCTTGCGTAAAAAACACCGTGCCGCGCAGGTTCACACCGATAATTGTGTCAAAATTCTTCGGCTTCAATCCAAGGAAATCACCACGCTCGACAGAACCCATACCGGCATTGTTAACGAGACAATCGATGCCGCCAAGCTCATTCACAACGGCTGCAACCGTCGCTTCATGTGTTTCGACAGCAGCAAGATCGCTTTCAAAGAAAGCCACTTTTGCACCAAGTTCACGCAATTCATGAATGGCAACCTCATCACACTCGCGATCGGTAATCACCAGATCAAAGCCCTTGGCGGCAAGCGCGCGTGCTATGCCAAGCCCGATACCACGCCGCCCGCCAGTCACCAGCGCCACAGGTCTTTGACGGTTCATGCAAGCACCTCCCGGTTCAAATGGTCTGCTACGCGCAAGGCTTGCGCGGCAATGGTCAGCGCCGGATTAACCGCCGCCGATGTTGGCAGAAACGACGCATCGACCACATAAAGATTAGGGTGATCATAAGCACGGCAATAAGGATCAAGCGGCGCTGTTGCTGGATTATTGCCGATACGTACCGTGCCGCATTGATGCGATGGTGTTCGCCTGTCAAACGCCCGCGAAAGCACCACCGGAAACCCTGCTGCACGCAGCGCAGATTTGAGCTTATCAACCAGCATAAGATGCGCCTTCCAGTTGGAACGCACCCAATGCAGAATGATGCGATCACCATCCACGCTCACGCGACTTTCCGGCGACGGCAGATCTTCGCTCATCGCGTAAAAATCAATCGTATGCCCGGCAATGCGGTTCAGCATCCATTCGGGCAAACGTGGCATGTTCGCTTTCAGTATCGCACCCGACACCCGCCCCAGCAATTGCACATTGCCAAGCGGCGGCCCGCCAGCACCATCGCTGAGATAGTAATCGTTAAAGCCAAAGGTCTTCTGGTAGACGCTGTCATTGCGATAGCGCGGATCAAACCCGATCACCGCACTGGCATTGTGGTTCATAAAATTTCGGCCCACCTGATCCGAGCGATTCGCCAATCCTGAACGCAGCAAAAGTGCCGCCGACTGCACCGCACCGGCGGATAAAACGACGAGCTTAGGGCGCAGGACCAGCGTCTCTCCGTTCTTCACATAATGAACGGCTGTAATGGTTTTGCCATCCGGCGCTGTTTCCAGCCTCGTCACACGCGCTGATGTTTGAAGCCGGACATTCGGATGTTTGAGCGCAAGTGCTAACGGGCAGGTTTCCGCATCCATCTTGCCATCATTGCTGTTGGGATGCGCGTCCCACGGCGTTTTGGCCTTCCCCAGCCAGCGCTCAATATCAACACCCAATGGCAAGGAAGCCGGATGCAGCCCCGCCTTTTTCAGCCGCGTCCGCACATCGGCAATCGGCGGTTCATCACGGATTGGCGGATAAGAATAAGGCTTTGAATGATACGGCTCGGTTGGGTCGTCGCCCAACTCGCCCCGCACCTGAAAAAGCTCTTCCGCCTTGCAATACCAGGGCTCAAGCTCATCGTAGCCAAAAGGCCACGCCGGAGACACGCCTTCAAGATGCGCAAGCTCCTCAAAATCCTCGCGCCGATAGCGCACCAGCACTGCACCATAAAATTTGGAATTGCCCCCGACATTATAATAATTGCCGGGATTAAAAGGCGTTCCATCCGCTTCATACCAAAGCTCTTTCGGGCGAAAGAAACCGCGCTGGAAAATGGCACGCGGATCGCGATTTTCCGGCCTGTCCGGTAAATGCTCCCCAGCCTCCAGAACAAGAATCTCCGCACCTGATGCGGCCAGACCAGCGGCCATTGTTGCGCCACCGATACCCGATCCGATGATGACGATATCCGGCTGTCCTCCCAAAGCCGTCACTCCCTACTTAGCCTGCGGCATCCACCAGCCGGTGCGCGCACCGATATGCATGTTGAGCGTCTTGGTCTCGGTATAATCCTCCACCGCATGACGGCCCAGCTCGCGGCCCAGACCCGACTGGCGATAACCGCCAAAAGGCAGTTCCGGTGTGCCGTCCATGAAGGTGTTCATCCAGACTGTGCCAGCCCGCACCTTGCGGCCAATGTTCATGCAAATATCGAAATCGCGGCTCCACACGCCAGCCGACAAGCCATAATCAACCGCATTGGCAATCGAAATTGCCTCATCCACCGTATCAAAAGACAGCACCGACAGAACCGGTCCGAACACTTCCTCACGCGCAACGGCCATGTCGGCTTTCACACCTGCAATAATGGTCGGTCCCATATATTGGCCAAGGCCGAGATTCAGTACATCGCCGCCATGGGCAATTGCAGCACCCGCCTTTTTGGCCTGATCGACATAGGTGCCAACCTTGCTCAAATGCTGTGGCGTGATGATCGCGCCCACCTGCGTGCTGACATCGAGCGGATCGCCGACGATCACTTTCTTCGACAGATCAGCGACACGCCCGACAATCTCATCAACAATCGAGCGATGCACGATCAGTCGCGAACCGGCATTGCAGCACTCGCCCGCATTGAACCATGCGCCGAACACCGCAGCATCGATAAAGGCATCCATATCCGCATCCGGGAACAAGATTTGCGGGTTCTTGCCACCCAGCTCCAGCGATACTTTTTTCAGCGTTTGCGCTGCATTGGCCATGGTCAGCTTGCCCACGCCTGTGGAGCCAGTGAACGACACCATGTCCACATCTGGATGCGTGCTCATATGCTGGCCGACATCGGCACCCGTTCCGGTGATGATGTTGACAACACCGTCCGGTACGCCTGCCTCAGCCAGAATTTCACCCAAAAGCAATGTCGAGCCGGATGTAAGTTCCGAAGGCTTCACCACTGCCGTGCAGCCCGCGGCCAAAGCAAATGGCAGCTTCTGGCCCACGATCAGGAACGGGAAATTCCAAGGCGTAATGATGGAAACAACCCCAATTGCCTCACGCAGCACGACACCCAGCGTCCCATCGCCCAGATTATTGTAGCTCTCGCCATGCAGATCACGCGCAAGCGCTGCCGCATAGCGCCAGATATCGACGGAACCGGCAATCTCACCACGCACCTGAGAAATTGGTTTGCCGGCTTCAATTGCATCGAGATAAGCAAGCTCTTCGGCCCGCGCTTCTATCAGATCGGCAGCTTTCAACAAAATCAGCGAACGCTGCGAAGCCGTTTTCGACGACCAGCGCCCGTCGTCAAAAGCCTTACGCGCAGCCGCTACAGCGCGCTCCACATCGGCCTTGTTGCCAGCAGGATAGCAGCTTACCGTGACGCCATGGCCGGGCGCCACACGTTCGATTGTCTCGCCGCTTTGACTGCCAACCCATTTGCCATCAATCAGCATCGAAAATTCACGCACTTCCAGCCCATTCAGCGGCTGTGGTTTTACGACAATGCTCATCACCATTTTCCTTCAAAATTCGCTTCGCGTTTTTCGCTAAATGAGCGCACGCCTTCTTGCAGATCGCCGGTTTTGGCAACAAGGATAGACCCCAGTGCCTCTACGGCTGCGCCATTGTCCTCGCCATTGGCGACCGACAGCATCAATTTGGAGATTTCGAGCGCAGCCGGTCCGCGTTTTGCCACCCGCGCCGCATAATCTTGCGCTGCCTGTAAAGCGCTGCCGGTCTCCACCACATGATCGACCAGCCCATGCGATAGCGCTTCCTCGGCCGTGAACATTTCACCGCCCAGCACCATGCGGCGCACGATCTGCGCACCAAAACGGCGCACAAGACGCTGTGTGCCCGACCAGCCGGGGATCATACCGAGCGATGTTTCCGGCAGGCCAATTTTCGCCTGTCGCTCAACAATGCGAATATCGGCGGCACCTGCCAGTTCCAAACCACCACCCAAAGCATGACCATTCATCGCTGCGATCAATGGCACACGCAAAGTCGCCAATCGTTCAAACACCCGATGACCATAACGCACCCAGGCATGGCCGAATTCTGCCGGTTCCATGCCGCCCCATGCCTTGATGTCGCCACCGGCGGAAAAGGCTTTGCCCTCGCCGGTCAGGATCGCAACCCGCACGGTGCACTCCGCTTCCACCTGATCACAGGCAGACGATAATTCCTGCAAAAGCTCAATATCAAACGCATTGAGCTTTTCGGGCCGCCGGATCGTCATGACAGCAATGTGGTTCTCAGTCGAGATTTCTATCCGTTGAGCCATTTAAGCCTCCAGCTTTCGCGCAGGCTTTTGCGGCAGTTCAAGCCCGATTGGCTCGTCACGAAACAAGGCCTCATCCATGATTTTAAGCTGATCCGAAACAATCAGTGGAAACTCAGCCTGGTCCAGAATATGCGTCTGCAAATCTACACCCGGCGCGATCTCGGTCAGCACAATGCCTTCCGGCGTCAGCTTCAGGACCGCGCGTTCGGTGACATAGGTAATGTCCTGCCCCTGCTCGACGCCACGCGGGCCGGAGAAAGTGACATGCTCGACCTCATTAACGAGCTTTTTGAGCTTGCCTTCCTTCTCGATCACCAGCTTGCCATCAGCGACCGACAATTTCGCGCCCGCATTGAACATGCCGGAGAAGACAATCTTTTTGGCCCGTGCAGTAATATCGACAAAGCCACCAGCACCAGCCGTCACATGCGGCCGGAATGAAAGCTTCGAGACATTGACCGAACCATCGCGTCCGATCTCAAGGAAGGACAGAAGCGAGGCGTCGAAGCCTGCGCCCTGAAAATAGGTGAATTGATAGGGTGACGGCATATAGGCATCTGCATTGGATGCACAGCCAAAGGCAAAATCGAGAAGCGGCACGCCGCCAACAGCCCCCTGCTCAATCACCCATGTTACGGCCCCATGCAGACCTTCTTCCAGCAAAATGCGCGGCACATTGGCAGAAATACCAAAACCTAAGTTCACCGCACTCCCTGTCTGCAATTCCTGCGCGACACGCCGCGCAATCGCCTTCTGAATATTGAATTCGGCCAAGCGGAACGTATCAAGCGGACAGAAAATCTCGCCGGAAATTGCCGGATCGTAAAGTGTCTGCGTTGTCTGCTTCTGGTCGGGATCAACGACGATATAGTCAACCAGAACGCCCGGAACACGCACATCATGCGGTTTCAGCGTGCCTTCTTTCGCAATACGCTTCACCTGCGCAATGACGATGCCGCCATTGTTGCGCGCAGCCAGCGCCTGATCCAGCCCACCAAGATATGCACCCTCATGCTCATAGGTGAGATTGCCGCGTTCATCTGCGGTTGTGGCGCGAATGATCGTCACATGCGGCACGATATTGGGGAAATAAAGCCAGTTCTCACCCTCAAAACTGACCTGCTTGACGACCGGCTCCTCACGCGCCTTGTCGTTCATTGCCGATCCCTGACGCTTGGGATCAACGAAAGTATCAAGCCCCACTTTGGTCAGCACACCGGGACGCTTGGCAGCTGCCTCACGATGCATGTCGAACAGAATACCGGACGGAATATTATAGGCCGGAACCTCGTTATTGGTGATCATCTGCCAGATCAGCGGCGGCTCGGCGCTCGATGGCCCTGACGGATAAGAACCACCGATGATCTTCTTCAAAAGCCCCTTTTTGGCGATGTAATCGACACCCTTAATGCCACTCATATCACCCGCAGCAATCGGGTGCAGCGTGGTGATATTCTTTGGATGGCCGGTTTCATCAAACCGCTCGCCAATGGCCTTCAGCATCATATCCGGGCAGCCAAGACCGCTCGATGACGACACCGAAACGACAGCGTTGTCGGGAATAAGTGCTGCTGCTTCCGCAAATGAAATATGTTTGCTCATAATTTTCAAAGTCCTGAATGAACAGTCGTGGCCTTGCCGGTTTTTGCAGCCTCAAGCACGGCAAGCCCGGTCGCCAGCGACCAGATGCCATCCTCCAGAGTTGCGGAAGGCTGACCTTTACCAGCGATGGCATTATGGAAAGCCTGCAAGGCGGTTTCGTAGAGATTCTTCTGGTCGAGCGGCAATTCGTGCTCGCCATTTTGATCACGCAGAATGACGGTTCCCACCGGCTTCTGCGTCATGACATTGCGTGCAATGAGCGAGCCTTCGCTGCCATGCACTTCAAAGCCGGTTTCCGCATATTTGGTGGTGAACGCATCATGGAATTGGGCAATCGCGCCTGAAGAGAAGCGCAGCACACCCATCACACCGTCTTCCAGCCCTGCGCCGCTCAGGCCACCCTGCTGGCTGAAAGCCACAGCTTCGACCGGGTCTTCACCCAGCACAAAGCGCAATGTATCGGCATCATGCACGGTAATATCGAGGATCACACCACCGCCCGCATCAGGGCGTTCAATGCGCCAGCCTTGCAAATGCGGCGGCAGATAAACCGCGTGAAAAACCCGCGCGCCAAGCACCTTGCCGATCTTGCCTTGAGCGATCGCATCACGCATAGCGCGGTGACTGGCAGCATTGCGCAAGTGATGATTTGTGCCCGCCACAACGCCCGCTTCACGCACGGCTTTTAGCATTTCGTGGGCATCGCCAATCGTCAGCGCCAGCGGCTTTTCGCACAGAATATGCTTGCCTGCTTTGGCGGCGGCAATCGCCTGATCGCGGTGCAGTTCATTGGTAGTGGAGATATAGACAGCGTCGATTTCCGGATCGGACAACAGCGCATCAAGGCTTGTCACCGAGCGGGCAATCCCGTTCTCGCGGGCATAGGTTTCGCCACGCTCAGCATTGGTGCTGTAAACGGACGCAACTTCGCCACCGGTCGCGCGAATGGCACCAATAACCCATTCTTTTGCAATGGTGCTTGCGCCTATAAGGCCCCACTTTGCCATGCGAATTTCTCCTCCTTTTTAGATTGCGTACCGCAACTTGCACGCACCGCAAGACGCACCGACAAGCGCTGCGCCTCCGCCTCCACCCGTTCCGAATTGATCTGTTTCAGCAAAAGCTGCGCCGCACGTTCTCCCAAACCTTGCGGATCAACAGCCACAGTTGTCAGTGCCGGAACAGCGGTCTTTGCTTCGATCACATCGTCAAAACCAACCACTCCAAAATCCCGGCCCGGCTCCAGATTTGCAGTGCGCAAACCATCGCAGACCCCAAAAGCCACAGCATCATTGAAGCACACCGCTGCCGTCGGCTTCATGCCGTGCCGCAACATGCGCTCAACTGCTTCAACACCGCCAGCACGCGAAGGCGCAGAGGTAAAGACCAACGCATCATCAAACACGATGTCCGCCTGCTCAAGCCCCGCACGATAGCCCGCAACTCTTTCAGCAAAAACAGCGGTATCCGCATAGCCGCCCATGAAAGCGATTACGCGATGCCCCAGAGACACCAGATGCTCTACCGCCTTTGCCACGCCGCCGCGATTGTCTGAAACAATCGACGATACACCCGCTCCCGGCACATCGCGCACCATCTGCACAACCGGCAGGCCGCTTTTTGCCAATGGTTTCAGATCATTAGCCTCGGTGCCACGCGCCGGCGAAACGATCAGCCCGGCAATGCCATGCTCACGCATCGAAGCAATCACCTCACGCTGGCGATCAATGCTTTCCGCTGTATTGGCGAGAAACTGCACATAACCTGCCGATTGCATGACACGATCAACTCCAACGGCAAGCTCGGCAAAGAAGCTGTTGGTCAGATCATTGACCACAAGCCCGATGATCTTCGATTTCGACTGCCGGAGATTGGCGGCCGAGCGATTATAGACATAGCCGAGCTTCTCAATCGCTTCCTGAACCTTAGCCCGGGTCTCGGCATGAACCAGCGGACTGTCTCGCAGAACAAGCGACACGGTCGATTTCGAAACGCCTGCTTCGCGTGCGATATCGATGACCGTAATGCTGCTCTTGCTCATATCTGTCTCCTGTTCCCTTAAGTTAATTGGAACGATCCAAATTTGTCAACTTTTTTGATAAACACGGATTTGCCATATTCTTGACATCGGATTTCCTTAATTTTTGAAGCATTTCTCGACATTAAATGCAAAATCAGAGCCTGAAATCGCATTTTTTAAGCACCATATTGAAATTTGGAACGATCTAAATTATTCATGTCGTCGTGGAGCTGGAGGACTGACATGAGCGTATCATCAGAAAAAGCACTGACCCTGCCATTCGCTGACGGCAGTGTAAAACCTTATCGCTTAATTGGAACACCGACACCGCGCCCCGCCTCTCCTCCCCGTTTCAACCGCATTGCCTATGCTGCGGCACATGTGGTTTCAGACCCGCTCAAAGACAGTAATCCGTGGAACGACCCAGCGATCGATTGGGACACGACCATGGCCTTCCGACACCACCTTTGGAGCCTCGGCTTTCAGATCGCGGAAGCGATGGACACTTCACAACGCGGCATGGGTCTCAACTGGGCCGGAGCGCAGGAGCTGATCCGCCGCTCGCTGGCAGAAAGCAAAACCGTAGCAGGTGCTGATCTGGCCTCTGGCGCTGGCACTGACCATCTCGATCCGTCAGAGGCAAAAAGCCTTGATGACGTGATTAAGGCCTATGAAACCCAGGCTGAATTCATCGAAAAACACGGCGGCCGTTTCATTCTGATGGCCAGCCGCGCACTCGCCCGCATCGCCCGCTCGCCAGAGGATTATGCCAAGGTCTATGGCCATATTCTCACCCATGCCCGCGACAAGGTCGTACTACATTGGCTGGGCGATATGTTCGACCCACAACTCAAAGGTTACTGGGGTTCCGACAAGTTTGAAGATGCGCTTGATACAGTCATTGGCATTATAGAGGCCAATCGCGACAAAGTTGAAGGCATCAAGATTTCACTGCTCGAAGAGCGCTACGAGATCGCAATGCGCGACCGGCTCCCCGATGGCGTCCTCTGTTTCACGGGGGATGATTTCAACTATTCGCCCCTGATCGAAGGCGATGGCAACAAGCATAGCCATGCGCTGCTTGGCATTTTCGATGCCGTAGCAACACAGGCTTCAAGCGCGCTTGCCGCCCTCGCCGACGGTGACAATGCCCGCTTCCGTGCTATCATCGAGCCGACCGTGCCACTATCGCGCAAAATCTTTGAAGCGCCGACGCAGTATTACAAGGCAGGCGTTGTGTTTCTCGCCTGGCTTAATGGACACCAAAGCCATTTCACCATGCCCGCCGGAATGCAATCGGCACGCAGTATTCTACATTATGTGGATATTTTTCGCCTCGCAGATCAGGCCAATGTGCTGGATGACCCAGAGCTTGCAATTATCCGCATGAAGAGCCTGTTGGCTATTTACAGTGTGAAATGACACTGCATGACATCTTTTTAAGTAAATCTTTTTGAAGGAAAGGCGTAATTATAGCTACGCCTTCACATAAGTTATCATTAGCTAAAATAAAATATTTTTATCTATACGAATATATTACGTATATTTGCAATATATGATATAAAAATACATAAAAGTAAAATAAAAAACATCTTGATTTTTAGATTTTATTACAACAAAAATATCATAACAAATGGTTAACTATATGTTTTAGTTAAATTATAAATACCTTGTGTAGAGTTGAGTTAAATTTATGTTAGTAACTAAGATAATTGTAAACTCATCAATACTTGTAACTCTGAGTTCCTATGCGTTTGCAGAGGCTCCTGGTTATGAGCTTCATGGCTCATTTGGCGGCGCGCGTGCTGATGCAGTCAGTGTGTCTGCAAACGGAAAAGTATTTGGCGTGCGTCGAATGTCTTCCACCGGCCCTTACGACAAGTCTTTCATCGTCACGCCAGACGGGGTAGCGGATATTGGCTCACTCATCGAAGGCGGCGCGACAGCGCTCATGGCAGTCTCAGCAAATGGAATAGCCGCAACAGGTATAAGTTCTGCAAATCCAACAGATAGCCACGCCTTCTGGTGGACAGAGGAAACCGGAATGCGCGACATAGGTACCTTGGGAGGAACGGCATCCTATGCCAACGGCATTTCCTATGATGGTAATGTTGTTGCTGGTGATAGCCATACTGCCGGGAACAGCGCAACGAATGCCTTTCGCTGGACTCCTCAGGATGGCCTCATGAATCTTGGGACATTGGGTGGCGAATCATCCTTTGCTAATGCTGTTTCCTCTGATGGCAGTACAATTGTTGGATATTCAACAATTCAAACTTTTGAATCGAGAGCGTATCGATGGACACAAGCTTCAGGAATGTTCAGCCTCGGTACACTTGGCGGCAATAACTCAACAGCCCGTGGTGTTTCATCCGACGGGTCAGTTGTTGTCGGTACAAGCGATACTGTCGACAACGGGCAACACGCATTCCGTTGGACGTCACAAACTGGCATGGTTGATATACACTCGCTTTTAGGCTCCCAACAAAGCATTGCAGATTTAGTTTCTCACGATGGAAATGTTGTCGCTGGAACAGCCATATTCGATGACGGCTCTAATCAGGCGTTTCGCTGGACCGCACAAATAGGAATGATCAGTCTCGACTCCCTTGGTAGCGGTCTTTCTCAAGCGCTCAGTATGACGGTTGATGGCAATACACTGGTCGGCTACAGCTATACAGATACGATGTTAATGCGTGCCTTCCGCTGGACTGAGCATGAAGGCATGGTCGATCTCGGCACAATAGGCGGAACAAGCGCTGTTGCATGGGATATTTCTGAGGACGGTACTGTGATTGCAGGAATGGCGGAAACGGCAGATGGCAATCATCATGCAACCTTGTGGAAGTTCCCCAAACGCGAGCCAATAATTGAGCCCGTGGTCAATCCCGGAACACCACCAACAGAACCCGGGCCTGAACCGAAGCCTGAAACCGGGGGCGAAACTGATCAAGGAACAATACCTGATGAACAGCTTGGCTCTGGCCCCACACCAACTCCATTTCCAACAGAACCAGCGCTAGAAGCACCCGTGCCAGCAATTGAGACGCCCGTGATCATTGACGTCGATCACACGGTTGCCACGGTTCTTAAGCTGGCAAATATTGGTTTCTCCGCAATGGAAGCGCAGCGCCTCACACTCAGCAAGTTGCAAGGGGTCTGTAATGTGGATCAAGCAGGTAAGACCTGTTACACGCAATTCACAGATTTTAACGGCTTTGGCGATCAGAAAGACCTTTTGTCTGGCTTAACACTGGGCCACGGCTTTACAGAAAATTTCTCGGCCGGTTTGACGATGGCGCATTCATTCTGGCGTCAACAACCAGACGGATACAACTCCGGCAGCGACAATTTCGGCGGCGGCGCTTATGCGCAGTGGCAGGACAAGACTCCATCCGGCGAATGGTATATGCGCTTTACCCTCGCCGCCAACCGCTATGATGCCGATATTATGAGACCCCGCCTGGATTATACCGAAGCTGGAACCGGCGAAAGCCGCGTAGAAGGCTGGAGCTCGACATTGGAAGCCGGTCGCACCGAAAATCTAAGCTTTAACAATGCGCGTTTTGGCTATTATGGCGGCCTGCGTTATAGCGATGTGACCATGAACGGCTACACCGAAACCAATGCGGAGTTTCCGTTCACATATAGCAATATGACCTATCGGCTCACGACTGTTTATGCGGGTGCCAATTATAGTGCAGCACTCAACAATCGGCTTCGCTGGTCAGCTAATATTGAAATCGAACAGGATCTTTCGCACGATGACCCGCAGTTTAACGCAAGAGCAGATTATATCGGCGGACTATCATTCAACTCGGACTTTGCCCACACCCGAGGTTCAGCATCCACAAGTCTGATCTATGCGATCAATGACACAGTCGATCTGTCATTCACGCCCTATCTCATTCGTACTGCAACCCGGGAAAATGCTCTCGGAGCAACGGCCAGAGTATCCGGCAGATTTTAAACGATCATCTTAAACGTGTCAGAGGATCAGTTTAAACCCAATAAAAAGCCTCGCAGAATGCTATCCTGCGAGGCAATCATGTTCCTCGAAAACCGTTTCACAGTTTTCAACACTAGCTTTAATATAGCAACTCAGCGCCAGCCGAGAGCCGGTGCCACATGCTTGAGGATCGCTTCAATCACGTGTGCATTGTATTCGACGCCGAGCTGGTTTGGCACGGTCAGCAATAGCGTATCGGCTTCGGCAACCGCTTCATCCTGAGCCAGCTCTTTGATCAGCGCATCCGGTTCAGCCGCATAGGAGCGACCAAAAATAGCGCGGGTGTTCTCATCAATATAACCGATGGAATCCTGCTCCTTGCTGCCACCACCAAAATAAGCGCGGTCGCGATCATCAACCAGTGCAAAGATGCTGCGGCTTACTGAAACGCGTGGCGTTCTGGTATGTCCGGCCTCTTTCCAGGCTTCACGATAAGCACGAATTTGCGCAGCCTGCTGGACATGGAACGGTTCGCCCGTTTCATCATCTTTCAGCGTCGAGCTTTGCAAATTCATACCAAGCTTTGCAGCCCAGCGTGCGGTCGCATTGGAGCCTGCACCCCACCAGATGCGGTCGCGTAGACCTTCCGAATGTGGTTCAAGACGCAACAGACCGGGAGGATTTGGGAACATCGGACGCGGGTTTGGCTGGCCAAATCCCTGACCTTTGAGTGCCTCAAAGAAAACCTCACCATGTTTACGGCCCATATCGGCATCGCTTGCGCCTTCTTCTGGTGCATAACCGAAATAGCGCCAGCCATCGATCACCTGCTCAGGCGAACCACGGCTCAGACCAAGCTGCAGGCGGCCTTGCGAGATAAGATCAGCAGCACCGGCATCTTCCGCCATGTAAAGCGGGTTCTCATAGCGCATGTCGATGACGGCAGTGCCTATCTCGATCTTACTGGTTTTTGCACCCACGGCTGCAAGCAGCGGAAAGGGCGACGCAAGCTGGCGTGCAAAATGGTGTACGCGGAAATAAGCACCGTCTGCGCCAAGTTCTTCAGCTGCAACGGCCAAGTCAATCGACTGCAAAAGCGCGTCACCTGCCGAGCGGGTGCCCGACTGTGGCGAAGGCGACCAATGTCCGAATGAAAGAAAGCCTATCTTTTTCATATTCATTTTCCTCAAGTGCCCGTCCTGTCCGTAAAGAAGCACTTTTAAAGTGTTCTCGCAGAATATGGCTCTGCACGATAGCCATTGAAAGTGGGCTGAACACTGTGTTCATGAAACAGAATATAGCGACGTAATAAAACAGCTAATGCGGACACGTTGACAGTCTATACGGACCCGATTAAGCCTTGTTATCAGGCGGATAAACCTGCAATTGCGGCACATAGCTGTTATTGAACATTCGGGTGTAAGCCAACAAAATGCCTTCACAGGGCGACGCACCAAAACAGGGGAGATTTTCATGCGTTCTATGCTTCTGGCCTTGCTGGCCGCAACAGCGCTTGCCACATCGGCGCAGGCCAAAGATGTGACCGTTGCTGTCACTGCTATCGTGGAACATCCAGCACTCGATGCTGCGCGTGATGGCGTTAAGGATGCGCTGGCTGCGGCTGGCTTCAAAGAAGGTGAAAATCTTACCTTCGTCTATCAGTCAGCACAGGGTAATCCGGCAACTGCCGCACAGATCGCACGTCAGTTTGTTGGTGATGGCCCGGACGTAATCGTTCCAATTTCGACACCTTCAGCACAGGCTGTTGTTTCCGCGACGCGTGATATTCCGATTGTCTTTACCGCAGTTTCCGATCCGGTCGGCGCGCAGCTCGTCAAGGACATGGCAAAGCCAGGCGGCAACGTCACTGGTCTGTCCGATATGTCGCCGGTTGTTGAACATATCAAGCTCATCAAGGAAGTCATGCCGAACATCAAGAAACTCGGCTATCTCTACAATTCCGGTGAAACCAATTCTGTTTCGCTGCTGGAAGCACTGAAGGCTGCGGCTGCGGCTGAAAACATTGAAATCGTTGAATCGGCTGCCACCAAGTCGGCAGAAGTTCAGGGCGCTGCCCGCGCGCTCGTTGGTCGCGCAGATGCGATGTATGTCCCAACCGACAACACCATCGTTTCGGCTCTTGAAAGTGCCGTTGGCGTTGCTGAAGAAAGCAAGCTGCCGCTCTTTACCGCTGACACAGACTCTGTGAAGCGCGGTGCGCTGGCTGCTCTCGGCTTCAACTATTATGATGTTGGCAAGCAGACTGGCGAAAAGGTCGTGGCCATTCTTAAGGGTGAAAAGCCGGGCGATATTCCGGTTGAAATCGCCAAGGGTACCGATCTTGTCATCAATCTTGGTGCAGCCAAGAAGATGGGCGTTGAATTACCGCAGGCTGTGATCGACCGCGCCACCAGCAAGATCGACTGATTACGATCCATATTGTAAGTGTAAAGGGCGGGATCAATTCCCGCCCTATTGTTTTAAACCTGTCGAGTTTCTGAAATGCCCGCAATCCGCATCCTCCCAGCCGATGACAACACCAATGGCTGGAGCAAAATCCTTTCCCCCCGCACCCCGAACGCATCGCTGAAAGGCGATATAAAGGCCGACTGGATTGTACTCGGTGCGGGCTATGCAGGCGTGGCTGCGGCGCGAAGGCTGGCCGAGAACCGCCCCAATGACCAGATCGCACTGATTGATGCGCAAGAGGTTGGTAAAGGAACATCAGGCCGTGCAGCGGGTTTCGCAATTGATCTGCCGCATAATGTCAGCTCATCCATGGAAGAATTGGCAAAGTCACACAGTTATCGCGCATTGGCGCGCGCTGCCATTGATCACCTGAAACAGCAAATCGATCAGCATGGAATCGACTGCAACTGGCGACAGGATGGCAAGTTTCACGCTGCTGTCTCCGATCAGGGTATGCGTGAGGTTTTGGAACCGACGGTTAAAGAACTTGAACGCCTCAAGGAACCTTTCGATTGGCTGGAAGGCGATGCACTGGCAAAACGGCTTGGCACAGGCCATTTCAAAGCGGCGATCTTCACCTATGGCACCTCGCTATTGAACCCAGCTGCTCTGGTGCGCGGCCTTGCCGACAGCCTGCCCGACAACGTGACGCTTTTTGAGAATTCGGCTGTTACCAAAATCGATTATGGCAACCCTATTCTGATCACTACGGCAAAGGGCAGCATAGAGGCACCGGCGATGATCCTGACGGTCAATGGCTTTGGTGAGCAGTTCGGCTTTTTCAGACGAAAACTGCTGAATTTCGCGGCCCATGCCAGCCTCAGTCGCACGCTGACCGATGCGGAATATAAAGCCATTGGCGAAGTCGCTCCGTGGGGGCTGACACCAGCCAATTCCTTTGCGGGCATTACCATGCGCCTGACATCGGACCGACGTATTCTCGTTCGGCAGAATGTGCATTTCTGCCCGTCGCTGCGTCAGTCGGATGCGCGCCGTGAAACAATTAAGCGCGAACACAAACGCCTGTTTAACGAGCGTTTCCCAATGCTCGCTCATGTGAATATGGAACATACTTGGACAGGCTTTATCTGCTTGTCTCGCAATGGCGCACCGGGCTTTGGGCAGATTGCAAAGAATGTTTATACATCGCTTTGTCAGAACGGTGTTGGCATAACCAAGGGAACCATCGGCGGCATTCTCGCAGCCGACATGGCCTGTGATATCGACAATCCGCTGATCGACAATATGCTGAAACTTGGTTCTCCTACTGAACTTCCGCCACGGCCTTTCCTTGATATTGGCGTGCGCGCCCATTTTGCTTGGGAATTGTGGCGCGCTCGCGGAGAAGTCTGAGTTACAAGAGCATTTCTGAAAAATTCTTTAGAATAAAATGCGGCTTAACTTTAGAAAAAGCTTAGCAAATAAATTTTTCATCCCCATGAAAATAAACGCAACTAATTATATCATTATAAATATCTTGATGGGCCAAAGTCAATAATATTTCTCATGTAGACGAATATAGCTAGTGCTTCAGGAATTATTACTTCAATTCCCCCCTCTTCATCAGCAGGTCCTTGATAGCAATACCCTAATTTTCCTAATGTAGGAATTAATAAATCTCGTTCACTTTTGAAATAGCGTTTAATGTCATTTGGAAGAATATCTATG
This sequence comes from Brucella sp. 21LCYQ03, assembly GCF_023554105.1. GTDB lineage: Bacteria > Pseudomonadota > Alphaproteobacteria > Rhizobiales > Rhizobiaceae > Brucella. The sequence goes on along the minus strand of NZ_JAMJWE010000008.1, from coordinate 36,246 downwards.
ATTCCTCTAGCTTTATCATCACCACTATTACCACCACTCTCTAAATAGGATCCACTACATATAACGACATTCATTTTGTGCAATATTTGTACCAAATGACCGTATGCATGATCATAATCAAACCGATATCCATACGATGTCTTCCTATCTTTAGCCAAATAAATTCCAGACCAATGCTTCCTTTCTTTATATGAATCCCTTAAAGAAACGAAGTAATCGAAAGACTTATATGGTGAAACTTTATAATATGTTATATTTTTGTCTAAGAGGCCAATATTTACCTGAATATCTAATTCATCCATTTAATAAAAACCATAATTGTAATAAAAACATTTTTTTAAATATAAAATATTGCAGTATAATTAATTTCAGATAATAGTTTCTATTTGTAATCTTTTCAAGAAGCCATTATATCACGATAGCTGTCTCGATTGTAAAATTTTCGTTAACGCATGAGACGTTAAGATTTCAGTTTTTCAATCACCCGGTATTTTTAGTTCCGTTTCAAAGTCTGAGCTCAAATGTTGCATCAAGCCCACAGAACGCGGCTTTTCAGCGCTTTTTCAGCGATAATGCTTGCGCGTTAGAACTCTGGAGTTGTATCGAAAAAATAACTAGCAAGAACAATCGCAATCAATGCGATTGCGCATGTAAAAACCGGGGAATGGTTTCGTAAGGCGAATGCCCGCGAAATGAACTCAAATCAAAACCGGTCGTGATTGAAACAGGTCTCCGGGCATGAGTGGCAGAAGCCGCCATGTTTGAAGGCCAATGAATAGTGTTTGCCGCAAGGCCGTATTCATGTTCAGCCACGGCAAAGAACAAGGAATCTCAATGTGAGTCAGATCGCTTTCTGGGGTGCGGTCGAATTGGGCCTCGTCTTCTCTTTTGTCGCTATCGGCGTCTATCTGGCTTTCCGCGTGCTCGATTTCCCCGATCTGACCGTGGATGGCTCGTTTCCGCTGGGTGCAGCCGTAACAGGCGTTCTGATCCTCGCTGGCTGGAATCCATGGCTGTCTGCCGGAGTTGCAATGATTGCCGGATCGATTGCCGGTCTCGTCACCGCAACGCTCAATGTTCGCTTCAAGATTCTCAATCTCCTCGCTTCCATTCTGACGATGATTGCGCTGTTCTCGGTCAATCTGCGCATTATGGGCCGTCCGAATATCGCGCTGATCAATCAGGAAACGATGCTATCGCCGTTTTTCGGCCATGGCATTCCTGAATATTACGTGCGCCCAGCTTTCCTTTTTGTGCTGGTGGCAATTACCGTCTTCCTCGTCTGGCGCTTCCTTGAAAGCGACATGGGCCTTGCCATGCGCGCAACTGGTGCCAATCCGAAAATGGCGCGTGCGCAGGGCGTACGCACCGACCGCCAGATTTATCTTGGCATGGCACTCTCCAACGCGCTCGTGGCGCTTGGTGGCTCGCTTTTCGCCCAGACAAACGGCTTTGCGGACGTAACTTCCGGCGTTGGCACCATCGTGGTCGGCCTTGCTGCGGTGATCATCGGTGAAACATTGTTGCGCTCGCGTCTGATCCTCGTGATCCTGATTGGCTGTGTGCTTGGTTCGATTATCTATCGTATCGCCATCCAGCTCGCCCTTTCCAATGGCAATATGGTTGGTCTTCAGGCTTCAGATCTCAATATCGCAACAGCACTTCTCGTTACCTTCGCACTGATATTGCCGCGCCTGCGCCGTGGAGGAGCATCATCATGATCGAAGTCTCCAATCTTGAAGTTATCTTCGGTCGTGGAACACCGCTTGAAAAGCAAGTGCTCAACAAGATCAACCTGACGATGGAACAGGGTTCGTTCGTTACCGTCATCGGTTCCAACGGCGCGGGAAAATCGACCATGCTCGGCGTTCTGGCAGGCGATGTGATCCCAACCGCTGGCAAGGTGGTGATCAGCGGGCAGGACGTGACCCGCAAATCGACCGCTGACCGTGCCGGTCTTGTGGCCCGCGTGTTTCAGGACCCGCTCGCTGGTAGCTGTGGAACACTGACCATTGAAGAAAATCTTGCGCTGGCTGCATCGCGTGGAACCCGCCGTGGCCTGACCCACGCGCTCAATTCCAAGCGTCGTGAGTGGTTCCGTGAACGCGTGGCAAGTCTTAATCTTCGCCTCGAAAACCGCATGCATGACCGTATGGAGCTGCTCTCCGGCGGTCAGCGTCAGGCACTGTCGCTGATCATGGCAACACTTTCTGGCTCAGAAGTGCTGCTGCTTGATGAACATACCGCAGCGCTTGATCCGGGCATGGCAGAATTTGTCATGGAACTGACCCGCACCCTGATCACTGAGAACAAGCTTACAGCATTGATGGTCACGCATTCCATGCGTCAGGCACTCGATTATGGCGACCGCACAATCATGCTGCATGGCGGCAAAATCCTGCTCGATGTAACCGGCGACAAACGCAAGACGCTCGGCGTTGAAGACCTGATCGAAATGTTCCGCAAGGTGCGTGGACAGACGCTTGATGACGATGCTTTGCTGATCGAATAGATTTGCAAACAGCTTTGTTTCACAGCCGCCGCTCAGTTTGACCGGCGGCTGTTTCTGTTCATAGACAGGATTATTCAGATTCAGATTATGGACAGCCGAAAATGGTGCCTTTTCGAGACCCAGCGCGCAGTGTACTAACAGTACATGAGCACTGGAAGCGCAGAAAAGCGCCATTTGCAGGCCGACATAACCTGAATATGGATATATCCTAATGGCGCAGAAAAAGGCACACGAAGTCGATCAGTTCATTGGCAAGCCGAGCAGCTCGTTTCCGGTTGTGCTGCTCTATGGGCCTGACAAGGGGCTGGTGAACGAACGCGCGCGTCGCTATGCGAAAGCCACAAAACTGCCGCTTGATGATCCTTTTGCGGTCATCCGTATGGAAGCCGACGAAATCGACGCTGATCCGGCAAAGCTGGCCGATGAAGCACGCACAATTTCAATGTTTGGCGGCGAGCGGCTGATCTGGATCAAAAATGCTGCCGGACAAAAGAAGCTGGCTGAAGCCGTGAAACTTCTGGCAACCGAGCCGCCGCGTGAAACCTATATTCTGGTCGAAGCGGGTGATCTCAAAAAAGGCGTTGGTCTGCGCAGTGCCGTTGAAAACGCACCAGCTGGCATGGCCCTGCCCTGCTATTCAGACGATGCACGCGGCATTGATGGCGTGATTGACGATGTGCTGGCCGAATGGAAAATGCAAATCACTATGGATGGCCGTCAGCTTCTGCGGGCAAGTCTCGGCGGTGACAGGCTGGCGACGCGTGGCGAGCTGGAAAAGCTCTGCCTCTATGCACGAGGCAAGGAGCGCATCGATCTTGATGACGTGCGAGAAGCCGTTGGCGATGTGGCAGGGCTCTCGACTGATGAAGTGGTGGATGCTGTTCTTACAGGCGATCTGCGCCGTTTTGAGACGACATTTGACCGCGTTGTGAAATCGGGAACAGCGCCTTTTCTGGTGCTCAATACTGCTGCTCGACAATTCCAGCAAATCCAGTCATTGCGCCATATTGCGGATACCGAGCGTAAAAGTGCTTCTGTCGTGGTCGCCTCTGCACGTCCACCGGTCTTCTTTAATCGCAAGAAGCTTATTGAAAATGCGGTCAGTCGGTGGAATGCTGAAAGCCTTACGCGTGTCATGGAACGCCTGCAACGCGCGGTTCTCGAAAGCCGTCAAAATGCGACACTGGCTGTTCCCATCATTCGCCAGTGCCTGCTTGCAATATCGGTGGAAGCCGTGAAACTATCGCGCAATAGGTAGATTGTTTCACGCGAAAACGGCCTGTTTATTCAAAAAAACAAACACGAACTATTATTTTACAGTAAAAACAACACCATCTGCATAGATAGTAGTATTTTTAGAATTACTAACAACTTTTGCTTTATCCGTTTTAATTTCAGTTTTTCCAACTTTGATTAAAACATTTCCGTCAAATTGCGTCGTTGTTTTTGAAATTGATTTCGAAATATCCGATTCAATTTTTAGTGGCGTATTTATCTTCTTTACATTCTCTGCATTTGCACCAGATATAGATGCAACGACGGGAAACAAGGAAATTATCAATATTTTAGCAATACGCATTTTTTCTCCTATATATTTAGCAAGAATTGAGATATTTTATGAATATAAGAAAAAGCAATTTATTATTTAATATATACTTTTATAACTCTGAATTAGGTCGGTAAATTACAATAAATAGATAGCATATAATATTTACTTTGAGTAGCTGCTCCTAAAAGATATTTCCACTTTCCGCTAGATGTTTTTGGGTAATGTTTCATATTTCGTCACGCCTTATTCAAGCTTAAGCTGCGGGCTTTCCTGATATTTCCGCCATAGCGAAATAAGCCAGCCACTGAAATAACCAGCCGAAGCGCCCGATACAACGGCAGTCACATACATCAATGTGGTATGCTCTTCCGGATGGATCACGTTTAGAACTGCCAACACATATTGTGCGCAGAAGAAAATTACGTTGCGAATGAGCGGTAGCGTGGTGCCAGCACGTTCAATGCGCTTGTTTTCACGATCCACCGCGAGAATACGTGGGCCGGTCAAAAAGCCCAGCGGCGCAAATACTACCAGCCCCACAAACCAGGCAATCAAAAACGAACTGAACTGGTCTGACGTATCATCGAAGTGCAAAAAGCCTACACCAATGAAGATGACCGGGACAAAAAGCATTTTCCAAAGCGAAACTGTGCGTGTTTCACGTCCTTTGATACCCTGAACAATAAGATAAACGAGAAGACCCCACACATAAATCGGCGTATGAATAATGATTTGCGTCAGCATTTCCATGAATTATGGCTTCTCCCCGGCCCAATAATCACTAAGCTATATATTCCAATAATATACGACTTCTGAAAACTTCGATAGAAATCAATTGCTTTGAATACATAGCCTGTGTTCAGCCCATCTGTGACCCATAATCGGCGTTTTTTTCTCATCAAGGCGAGCGTCTAATAAAACAAAAGCCGTGAAACAAGCGATGTTCCACGGCTCCGAATTCTCACTATCAGAAGAACAGATCGTTAGCTCTGCAAACGACGGCAAATCTCATCAAGCTGTTCAAGCGTGCTGTAACGCACTTTCACTTCGCCGCCGCGTTCGCGGTGATTAATCTCAACTTTCATACCTGTGACGTCAGAAAGCAGCTTTTCAAGCGCCTTAGTGTCCGCGTCCTTTTCAACCGGCGCACTTTTGTTTGGCTTAGGCTCTACGCCATTGCGTGCCTGCGACAGCGCTTCAACCTGACGCACGGACAGGCCTTCCTTGACCACGCGTTCTGCAAGCGCCGTCGGGTCTTCCATGGTGATTAGACTACGCGCATGACCGGCAGAAAGAGCGCCATCAGAGATAAAATCCTGCACGCGCTGCGGCAATTTCAGGAGACGCAGCGTATTGGCGACATGGCTGCGGCTTTTACCGATGACCTGCGCCAGATCGTTCTGGGTGTAATCGTGATTATCGATAAGCTGCTGATATCCCATCGCTTCTTCGACAGCGTTTAGATCTGCACGCTGTACGTTTTCAACGATTGCAATTTCAAGCGCGACACGATCATCCACATCGCGAATGATGACCGGTATCGTATCAACGCCCGCGCGCTGCGATGCGCGCCAGCGGCGTTCACCCGCAATCAGCTCAAAGCGATCCGGTTCACCGGGAGCCGGGCGAACCACGATCGGCTGAACAACGCCATGTTCCTTGATCGACTGCGCCAGATCTTCCAGCTCGACTTCCGAGAACATGCGGCGCGGGTTGCGTGGATTGCGCGTTACGAACTCGATCGGAACGTTACGTTCACTGGAAATAGGCACTTTGCGCTCTTCCGCCGGGCGGTCGATTTCACCAATCAGTGCGGCCAAGCCGCGGCCAAGGCGCTTTTTTGAAGGATCGTCGTTCATCGTCGGCAGTTCCTGCAATTGTTACGGTGTCGAATCGATAAAAGCACCGCAGCGCGATGCTGGCTCATTATGCGGCTTTAAGCTGCCGCTCACGCTGAATAACTTCGGATGCCAGTTGCAAATAAGCCTGACTGCCTGCGCATTTCAGATCATAGAGAATGGCCGGCTTTCCGTGCGAAGGCGCTTCTGATATTCGCACATTGCGAGGAATGACGGTGCGATAGACCTTTTCACCCATAAATGCGCGCACGTCATCCACAACCTGCGTCGCAAGATTGTTACGGCTATCAAACATTGTCAGGACAATTCCTTGAATTGTCAGCTCAGAATTAAGGCTCGCACGAACCTGATCGACCGTCTGCAAAAGCTGACTGAGACCTTCGAGTGCAAAGAATTCGCATTGCAACGGCACCATAACGGAATCCGCTGCAGCCATTGCATTGAGTGTCAGCAGGTTCAAAGACGGTGGGCAATCAACGAGGATATAAGAAAACTTATCCGCTACCGTAGAATCAAACCGCAATGCATCACGCAAACGACGCGTGCGATCTGGTGCCTGGGCGATCTCCATCTCAATACCGAGAAGATCGAGCGTCGATGGCACAATATAGAGGTTAGGCACATCACTCTGCATCGCAGCATCATTTGCAGACGCAGCCTGTGTCAGCACATCATAGGATGACAAAGGGCGGTTCAGACGATCAATACCAAGACCCGTGCTGGCATTACCCTGCGGGTCAAGGTCAACAATCAACACCGTCTCGCCAATGGCGGCAAGCGCTGTCGCGAGATTAATAGCGGTCGTGGTTTTGCCGACGCCGCCCTTCTGATTTGCAATGGTTATGATCCGGGATCTTTTGCTCATTACCGTCGCCCTGCCACTTTCTGTCGTATCGATGCTGGTTTATCCGGAGATGCGTCGCAGATTACTAATCTCGAGTATCACCGAACTGGTATCGATAGCACTCTCATGTTGTACCAGATCAAAACTCCAGCCGACACGGCTTTCATCAATTTCCCTCTGGTAATCCCGACCTTTTTGAAAAAGTGCCTTGGAACCATTGGCTAGCCATGGCTCGGCAAGCTCAAAAAGCACATTGAGCGATGCGAGTGCGCGGGCCGTCACCACCTCTGGCGTCTCGATCCTATCCCACATGGCTTCGATACGCGCGGAATGAACACGCGCTGGCAAGCCGATATTCCCAGCAGCCGTGCGCAAAAAAGCAGCCTTTTTGCCAGCACTCTCGACCAGATCAATCGATGCACCCGGCTTTTCTTGCAGGAAGCAGGCCGTCACAATGCCGGGGAATCCGCCACCGGAACCCAGATCAAGCCAGCGCTTTGCGTCGGGAGCCAGTGGAAATATCTGGGCACTATCCAGAATATGACGGCTCCACAGATCGGCAAGTGTGGATGGAGATGCCAGATTGATGGCCTTTGACCACTTGCGAAACAGTTCTTCAAAGGCAATCAGCCGCCCCGTTGTTTCACGTGAAACAACGGGAACAATCTTTTTCAAGCTCGAATATCGGCTATCCACAGTCATGCTACGCCCTTCTTGGCGTTCAATTCCAAAGCTGCACGCTCGCGCGCACCATGCTTCTTAATATGCGTGATGAGCAAGGCAAGCGCTGCTGGCGTAATGCCCTCAACGCGCTGCGCTTCGGCAATAGTCTCTGGTTTACGCTGCTTGAGCTTGAACTTAAGCTCATTAGAAAGACCCGAGATCGCATCGAAATCCAGCGTTGCAGGAATGAACAGACGTTCCTCACGCTCCATAACCGCAATGTCACTTTGCTGACGATCCATATAAACTGAGTACTGTGCCTCGATTTCGAGCGCCTCTCGCGTAATCGAATGAATGTCATTCAGCTCTGGCCAAATCGTCTGCAACTTCTGCAAATCAATATCCGGATAAGACAAAAGATCATATGCAGAGCGACGCACTCCATCCTGGTTGAGGTGCAGATCATAGCGGCTTGCCTGACTTGGCGTGATAGTCAGTTCCTTTGTCATATCGCGCGCGGCTGACAACGCATCCTGCCGGGCGGCAAATTTTTCGCGACGCTGAGAGCCGAGAATACCAAGCTGGTCAGCAAGCGGTGTCAAGCGCTGATCGGCATTATCAGCGCGCAGCGAGAGGCGGAACTCCGCGCGGGATGTGAACATACGATAAGGTTCACTGACGCCGCGCGATGTCAGATCATCGACCATAACACCGATATAGGCTTCGGTACGCTGGATAATAACCGGCTCACCGCCCCCTGCCCGCTTTGCGGCATTCAGCCCGGCAAGCAAGCCCTGCGCACCAGCTTCCTCATAACCGGTCGTACCATTGATCTGACCTGCAAGGAACAGACCCGTCACTCGGCGGGTTTCCAGACTGCGTTTCAGCTCTCGCGGATCGATGAAGTCATATTCAATGGCGTAGCCCGGCTGAAGCATAATTGCTTTTTCCAGACCGGGAATCGTCTTGAGGTACTCGAGCTGCACCTCTTCAGGCAAGGACGTAGATATACCATTTGGATAAACGGTATGATCGACCAATCCTTCAGGTTCTAGGAATATCTGATGCCCGTCGCGGTCGCCAAACTTAACGATCTTGTCTTCTACAGACGGACAATAACGCGGACCGATCCCTTCGATGGAACCGGAATACATTGCGGAGCGATGAAGATTAGCCCGGATGATCGCATGGGTTTCGGGCGTTGTGCGCGTAATGCCGCAATCGATCTGTGGGGTGGTGATCTTATCAGTCATCAGCGAGAAAGGAACAGGATCCTCATCTGCCGACTGCATATCCAGACTCTGCCAGTCAATCGTTCTTCCATCCATGCGCGGCGGCGTGCCGGTCTTAAGCCGCCCGACAGCAAAACCCAAACCGCGCAATGTATCTGACAGACCAAGCGCTGGATTTTCGCCCATTCGGCCAGCCGGGATTTTTTTCTCACCAATATGAATGAGGCCATTCAAGAATGTGCCGGTTGTCAGTACGACAGCAGCACAGGCAAGTTCGCGACTATCAGTGAGGACGACGCCTGTGATAGTCCCATCGTTCACACAAATGTTCGATGCGCCGCCTTCCACAACTGTCAGATTATCCTGTTCGGAGATCAGTTCCTGCATTGCAAGACGATAGAGTTTTCGGTCGGCCTGTGTGCGCGGACCACGAACAGCTGGTCCTTTGCGTCGATTGAGTAATCTAAACTGGATACCAGCCTTATCAGCGACGCGGCCCATTAATCCGTCCAGCGCATCAATCTCGCGCACAAGATGCCCCTTGCCCAAACCACCAATCGCAGGATTACAAGACATGACGCCGATTGTATCGAAACGGTGCGTAACCAGAGCAGTACGAGCGCCGGCGCGTGCTGAAGCTGCCGCAGCCTCACAGCCGGCATGTCCCCCACCAATTACAATCACGTCGAAAGCTGTCGCTTCGGCCGAACTTTTGATGTTCATCCTGATGCATCCGAATCCAGTTTAGAAAGAAGTCTCTTTGACACGTTTGCGTCTGCAACGGAAGGGGTAACCCGACCTAGCGTCGATCAACTCTTTGATAAACTTGATACAGAACTCGACTCACGGATTGATATGGGAGTCAACTAGTCTGGACAGATTCCACAGATGTTTCACGTGAAACATTTCTCGCAGCAATATCTATAGTCGCCACTGTTTCACGTGAATCACTCACTTTCCGATGCAGAATTGTGAGAAAATAACGTCCAATATCTCTTCAACATCTACGTCGCCTGTGATGCGTCCCAGATATTGCGATGCCCTGCGCATATTCTCAGCGCGAAGTTCCAACGGCAAATCTTCGCGATCAGCTGCTATATCAATTTCCGAGATTGTAGATTGCAGAAGATTGATGTGTCGCTGTCGCGTCGGCACTGCGTCATTGATCAGACCAATGCGTGCTTCTGCAAATTGCTGCAATGCATCCAGTAGACGGTCAAGGCCATCTGTAGTTCGGGTCGAAATGCGGTGCTGCCAGTTTTGGCTATCGCTTTTAACAAGATCTGCTTTGGTGCCGACTGTCCATATGTCAGCATCACCATTCTCAAGCGAAACAGGAATTGGGCTTTCCATATCCTCAAGCAATAAAACCAGATCAGCTTCAGCTGCGCGTTCACGCGCGCGCTCAATGCCAATCCGCTCAACCTGGCTTGTCGTCTCGCGCAATCCTGCAGTGTCTGTCACATAAACTGGGATGCCACCAAGGTTCAATTTGACTTCCAAAAGATCGCGTGTGGTGCCTGCCTCTTCCGAAATAATTGCAATCTCACGGCCAGCCAGGAAATTGAGGAGACTGGATTTGCCAGCATTCGGAGCGCCAGCGATCACAACATGCAAACCATCGCGCAGCATGGCTGCTCGCTTCCCGCCGTCAATATGTCGGATAATTTCGCTACGCAGGGTTTTGAGCTGCTCCCACACCTGCCCCGAAACGGAACCCGGCACATCACTCTCATCAGCAAAATCGAGTTCCGCCTCAATGAGAGCACGCGCGCGGACAAGCCTTTGCCGCCAGTCGGTGTAAAGCTGACGCTGGGCACCTGATGCGACCTGTAAAGCAAGACGGCGCTGCCCTTCGGTTTCCGCTGCGATCAGATCGGCCAGGCCTTCGGCAATTGTCAGATCCATTTTGCCGTTGGTAAAGGCGCGTCGGGTAAATTCGCCAGCTTCCGCGATACGGCAATTTGGAAAAGTGCTGAGTTCTTCGAGCAATTTCTCAACGACTGCAATACCACCGTGGAGATGGAATTCCGCGCAATCTTCACCGGTAAAGCTGTTCGGCCCCGGAAAAAACAGTGCAAGCCCCCTATCAATAGCATCACCATTGCGGGCGCGAATAGTTTTATACGCGGCATATCTTGGCTCGATTACTGCGCCAAGGATCGTTTCGATTACGAATCGAACTTGGGGGCCGGATATACGAACCACAGCAACGCCCGACGGAAGGCGTCCGCTCGATAATGCGAAAATCGTATCGATAAGATGTTGCCGCTCGCTCATTTTATTTCCCGTTCTATATTGATACTCACACGCATATTCATTCATGTCAGGAAAGAAAAGCCTTATGACCGATATCAGCAGCAACAGGCTCAGAACGGCTCCAAGCGCCTATCTGCGTCAGCACGCCGATAATCCGGTTCACTGGCAGGTTTGGGGCAAAGAAGCGCTTGATACAGCGCAGGAACTCAATCGCCCTATTCTACTGTCGATAGGCTATGCCGCCTGCCACTGGTGTCATGTCATGGCGCATGAGTCTTTCGAAGATCCCGCCGTAGCCGAAGTCATGAATGATCTTTTCGTCAATGTGAAGGTCGATCGCGAAGAACGTCCAGACATTGATCAAATTTATATGGCAGCCCTTAGTGCAATGGGACAGCAAGGCGGTTGGCCGCTGACTATGTTTCTGCGTCCTGATGGAAAGCCATTCTGGGGCGGGACTTACTTTCCACCAAAAGCGCGACACAATCTCCCGGGATTTACAGACGTGCTGAAGGCGGTGAATAATTTATGGCAGAGAAATCAAGAAAAAATTAACCATAATGCGGAGGCTGTGTTCAGCCATCTGGAGACACGTCTTGCTGCGCAAAGCGAGGCTAGCCTGAATGACATTGCTCATTTTGAAAATGTAGCAGATCGCATCAATGCGATGTTTGATCCTGTTCGTGGCGGCATCGATAATGCACCGAAATTCCCCAATGCTCCCTTCATGGATGCGTTGTGGCTGTCCTGGCTCTATGGCGGACGTAGCAACCACCGCGATACATTTCTGCTATCGCTGAGAACAATACTGCAAGGTGGCATTTACGATCATCTGGGCGGCGGGCTTTGTCGATACAGTGTTGATGCCGATTGGCTGGTGCCGCATTTTGAAAAGATGCTTTACGACAATGCGCAACTGATCAGACACGCAACTTATGCCTATGCTGAAACGCAGGATGAATTGTTCCGTGTCCGAATCGAAGAGACAGTTAACTGGTTGATCCAACAAATGCGGCTTCCTGACGGAAGTTTTGCGTCCAGTCTTGATGCTGACAGTGAGGGTGAGGAAGGGAAATTCTATATCTTCACCGAGGCTGAGATTGAAAGCCTATTGGGTGATCAGGCCGCTGCATTCAAAAGCTGGTTTGGTGTGAAATCCGAAGGTAATTTTGAGGGCAGCAACATTCTTAACAGGCTTCATGCAGTGAATGAGAAGGTCGAGCTTCCCGCTGACATTGAGGCATCAAGAAAAAAGCTTTTTGATTATCGCAGCACCCACATTCGTCCGGGTCGCGATGAAAAAGCACTCACTGACTGGAATGCGCTTGCAATCCGTGCGCTGGCAGAAGCGGGCCGCAGTTTCAGAAAGCCGGAATGGATTGATCATGCCATTGCCGCTTATCGTTCAATAGGGTCATCGTTTGAAGCTGGTCGCATGGCGCATTGCCGGATGGATGATGAGCTGGTCTACCCTGCCCTATCATCGGATTATGCAGCAATGATTAATGCAGCGCTTTCACTTTTTGAAGCGACAGGCGACACGACATTCATCCGAGATGCGATTGCGCTCAAAGATGCGCTCAATCAGAACAATCGGGATGCATCTGGCAATTACCGGCTTTCAGCAATTGAAGCGGAAGACGTCATTCTTCACAGCTATGGAGATTATGACGAGGCCATTCCATCTGCCACAAGCCAAATCATCGAAGCGTTTACCCGGCTATTCTTAGCCACTGGCGATATGCATCTTTATCATCAGAACGAACGTCTGGTGGAGCAGGCAATGGGCCGTGCACTTGTTCAGCAATATGGGCAAATTGGCATTCTGAATGCGAGCCGTTTTGCTGCGGAACCGCTCTCTCTGGTAATAGCTGACACAAGTGCGGATCGCGAGCTTTTGGCAGTGGCCGCGCGCAATCCTGATCCACGTCGATTGGATAAGTTTGTTGCCTTTGAGGCGGGGAAATTGATAGAGCTTTCCACTGGCGGCACAGCACATGCGGATAAACCGTCAGCATGGCTCTGTAAGGGGCAGGTTTGCCTGGCACCGGTTGAGACTGCCGCAGCGCTCGAAATCTTGCTCAGAGGCCATTCCTGAGCTTTTATGGAGTATAAAGCCAAAACGCCGCGCTGATTTCTCAACGCGGCGTTTTTGAAATGATAATCGATCAGAACTTAAGTGTTCATTGAATCGAAGAAATCGCCATTGCTCTTGGTCTGCTTGAGCTTGTCGATCAGGAACTCGATTGCATCGGTCGTGCCCATTGGCGCGAGAATACGACGCAGAACGAAAATCTTTTGAAGATCGGCGCGTGGAACAAGCAGATCTTCCTTACGCGTACCGGACTTGAGAATATCCATGGCCGGGAAGATACGCTTATCGGCAACCTTGCGATCGAGAACGATTTCCGAGTTACCGGTGCCCTTGAATTCTTCAAAGATCACTTCGTCCATACGCGAACCGGTATCGATCAGCGCGGTTGCGATGATGGTGAGCGAGCCACCTTCTTCGATGTTACGCGCAGCACCAAAGAAGCGCTTCGGACGCTGCAAGGCGTTTGCATCAACACCACCGGTTAGAACCTTACCTGACGACGGAACAACGGTGTTGTAAGCGCGGCCAAGACGGGTGATGGAATCGAGAAGGATCACAACGTCACGGCCATGTTCGACAAGGCGCTTGGCCTTTTCGATGACCATTTCAGCAACCTGAACGTGGCGCGTCGCTGGCTCATCGAAGGTAGAAGAAACAACTTCACCCTTCACCGAACGCTGCATGTCGGTCACTTCTTCCGGACGTTCATCGATCAGGAGAACAATCAGATAGCATTCAGGATGATTTGCTGTGATCGAATGCGCGATGTTCTGCAACAGAACCGTCTTACCGGTACGCGGCGGAGCGACGATCAAACCGCGCTGACCCTTACCAAGAGGAGCAACCAGATCAATAACGCGCGAAGACAGATCTTTATTGGTCGGAACTTCAAGTTCCATCTTGAAACGCTCATTTGGATAGAGCGGTGTCAGATTGTCGAAATGGACCTTGTGTTTAATTTTTTCAGGGTCATCAAAATTGATCGTGTTGACCTTGAGAAGCGCGAAATAACGTTCGCCTTCCTTTGGACCGCGGATCGGGCCTTCAACTGTATCGCCGGTCTTCAGCGAAAAGCGACGAAGCTGGGAAGGCGAAATATAAATATCATCCGGGCCGGGCAGATAATTGGCATCGGCTGAGCGCAGGAAGCCAAATCCGTCCTGCAACACTTCAACAACGCCCTCGCCGATAATTTCGACGTCCTGAGCAGCAAGGCTTTTGAGGATCGCGAACATCAGTTCCTGCTTGCGCATGGCGCTTGCATTTTCGACCTCAAGCGTATCGGCAAATGCCAGCAGCTCGACCGGAGTTTTATTTTTAAGTTCTTGTAGTTTCATTTCCTGCATGGGTGAGGAACTCTTTTGAAATATAAAAGGAAAATGCAGTTGTTCGGAAAGGTGGGTCACTTGGATCGTGACCGGCATCGAAGGCCTGCTGTCATGGTGGGAAGAGGACTCACTCATACCTTTTTGCGGTATGAAGAGCAAGTCTCAGATAAGGATTAACGATAGTTTCTTCAATAGGAAAAAAGTTGAAGCCCGGAAAAACAATAGAATTTCCGGGCTTCTTTAAAAAATCATTCGCAATTAGAACGGCTTCACGATCACCAGAATAACAATCAGGATCATCAACACGGTTGGAATTTCGTTAACGATTCGCCAATGCTTGGCTGATTTCGTGTTCTTATCCTGCGCGAAAAGGCGTGTAGCCTTCGACAAGTAACCATGAACACCGGACATCAGCACAACCAGCAGAATTTTTGCGTGCAGCCATCCGCCTTTGAACTCAAAGATTTCCCATGCGAGCCAGAGACCAGCAATCCACGTTACAATCATAGCGGGATTAATGATGAAGCGAAGCAACCTACGCTCCATAATTTTGAATGTCTCAGAGGTTTCGGAACCGGGTTTAGCTGAACAATGATAAACGAAAAGCCGCGGCAGATAGAGCATTCCGGCCATCCAAGCGATCACTGCAATGACGTGGATCGACTTGACCCAAAGATAAGCATCAGCTGGATTCACGTGAAACAATCCCCATAGTCCGAGCACCACAACGACCAAAGCCACAATGGTACGCATCAGTGCGGCCTTGCCGCTATTTGTCTTATCGGAAGCGCTCATCAATAGGCTCCGCGAACCCGGTCAATCATTCGCTGCACGTTTTCAATTGGTGCCTGCGGGGTAATTCCATGACCCAGATTGAAGATCAGTGGACCTTGACCCAGATTTTTGAGGATCGCATCAACGCCTTCATCCAAAGCTGCACCGCCAGCGACAACGCGCAATGGATCGAGATTACCCTGAATAGCGCCTTCCTTTTGCAATTCCTGCGCAAAGGAAACCGGCACAGACCAGTCGAGACCCAGAACATCAACGCCGGTCTTTTCGCGATAGCCCGCGTAAAGCATCCCCGCACCTTTCGGAAAGCCGATAATGCGGGCTTCAGGATACACAGCCCTCACCTTTTGCACGATGCGGGCGACCGGGCGAACACAGAAGCTCTCAAAGCAATCTTCGTCCAGCACGCCAGACCATGAATCGAAAATCTGCACAGCATCAGCACCGGCATCAAGCTGTTCGATGAGATATTCGGCTGAAACATCCGCCAGATCATTCAGAAGCTTCTCAAAGGCCTCCGGGAAGCGATAGGCAAACAGACGAGCGGGAGCCTGATCCGGCGTGCCATGACCGGCAATCATATAGGTCGCAACGGTCCAGGGAGCGCCACAAAAGCCCAACAGCGTCGTTTCGTCAGGCAATTGCGCCCGCAGCAGCCGAACCGTCTCATAGACCGGCTCCAGCCGTTTAGCGACGCCCTCTGTCTCAAGCCAGAAAATCTCGTCTGCATCAATTGGTGTCATCAAAGGCCCTCTTCCTTCTTCAAAGCGAAGGTCTCGTCCAAGGGCGTGAGGGATCACAAGAATATCTGAAAACAAAATGGCTGCATCAAAGCCATAACGGCGGATTGGCTGAAGCGTCACTTCGACTGCCAGATTAGGTGAATAGCACAGGTCGAGAAAGCTTCCCGCTTGTTTGCGCACTTCACGATATTCAGGAAGGTAACGTCCGGCCTGACGCATCATCCAGATTGGTGGTGGAAATACCGCTTCACCGTCTATGACTTTCAAGACTTTGCGCTTCATTGCATTCCACCTTGTCTGATTTTCGTTATCTTGTGTGCAAGTTTTCCCGTGCTTCCTTCATAAAGAAAGGAGGAATCTTGACTCTTCTTATTCTTAGAGTCTGTTGGAATCGGGGATTACGCTTTGCCCGTCTTTTTCCCACAGCTCTGCTTAGGCACAGCTTTGCCTGTGCGATCATTCACCGATCATCTTGATAAAAGCAATGAAAACTCAAATCATTCATTGAATCTAAGGAGTTACCAATTGCCGCACTTTGGTGCTCTTTGTGGACAAGCTGGGTATATCGCAGGCGTTTTCCAAATGTTACGAGTCTTGTACACAAGCGCTTTCTAAAGCTTCCCACATGTGTACTCGCTGTGGATGACTTGCCAAGTTTCCCACTGCCTGCCATGGCTTGTGGATGAAGCTCTCAATTTACGCACAGTCGTCAACAGGGAGGGGAGAAAACTGTGACCAGACCGCTTTCTTACTTTCATCTTCATCTGATTTCTGATGCGACAGGAGAGACTCTCCTCGCTGCAGGGCGTGCCGCAGCCGCCCAATATGCCAGTGCGCGCGCGATTGAGCACATCTATCCGCTTATCCGAACCGAGAAGCAGCTGCGCAAAGTTCTGGAGAATATCGACGCTGAACCCGGCATTGTTCTCTATACAATTGTTGATCAGAAGCTGGCTGCGATCATCGATGAAGCCTGCGCCGAAATGGGCGTACCGAGTGTTTCGGTGCTCGAACCTGTGCTCAATACGTTTCAATCTTATCTGGGCGCGCCTGCGCATCGCCGTGCCAGTGCACAGCACGTGCTCAACGCCGATTACTTTCGCCGGATCGATGCGCTCAATTTTACAATGGAGCACGACGACGGGCAACTGCCGCCCGATATTGAAGAAGCGGACGTTATTCTTGTCGGAATTTCGCGAACCTCCAAAACGCCGACCAGCATTTATCTCGCTAATCGCGGTATCAAGGCGACCAATGTGCCGATTGTGCTGGGTATTCCCCTCCCCGAGCAGCTTTTTACCGCAAAGCGTCCGATGATCGTGGGACTGGTGGCAACGGCAGAGCGTATTTCACAGATAAGGCAGAACCGTCCGCTCGGCAGTGTGCCTTCGCTTGATACCGGACTTTACACAGACCGCGTTTCAATTTCCGAAGAACTGGCTTATGCCCGCAATCTCTGCAACCGGCATGGCTGGCCGATCATTGATGTATCGCGCCGCTCAATTGAAGAAACGGCAGCGGCAATTCAATCGCTGCTGCGTGACGGCAAGAAGGAAGATCTGACATGACGACAAAGCTTATTCTCGCCTCTAAAAGTCCGTTTCGGTCGGCACTGCTAAAAAATGCCGGCATCACCTTTTCGGCTGAGAGTGCGGATATTGATGAGCGCTCGGTTGAAGCGCCGCTTTATAAGTCTGGTGCTACGCCAGAAGACGTAGCGCAGGTTCTGGCCGAGGCAAAAGCTTTGTCGGTCAGCGAAAACCATCCCGATGCGGTGGTGATCGGCTGTGATCAGACGCTTTCGCTGGGTGACGAGATTTTCCACAAGCCTGTAGATATGGAGGCGGCACGCCGCCAGCTTTTGCAATTTTCCGGCAAAACCCACCAGCTTAACAGCGGCGTGGTGCTGGTTAAAAACGGCGAGACGCTGTGGCGTCATGTGAGCATAGCGCGCATGACAATGCGTTATCTCGATCCGGGTTTTGTCGGGCGCTATCTTGGACAGGTTGGCGACATTGCCCTTTCCAGTGTTGGCGCCTATCAGGTCGAAGGCCCGGGCATTCAATTGTTTGAGAAAATCGACGGCGATTATTTCACCATTGTCGGCCTGCCGCTGTTGCCGCTGCTTGACGAACTGAGGAAGGAAAATCTGATCGATGGCTAATAAGGCATTTGTCACCGGCTTTCCGATAAAGCATTCGCGTTCGCCGCTTATTCATGGCTTCTGGCTGAAAGATCATGGCATCGAAGGGTCTTATGAAGCCATTGAAGTGGCGCCGGAAAATTTCGTGGAATTCGCTGCGTCGCTTCAAGAAAATCGCTTTGCTGGCGGCAATGTCACGATTCCACACAAGGAAGTGGCCTTTGCAGCCGTGGAAAGTCGCGATGCGGCTGCGGTTGCCATTGGCGCGGTGAATACGCTCTGGCTTGAGAATGGAAAACTCTGCGGCGGCAATACTGATGCTTATGGCTTCGCTGCTAATCTCGACGCGCTGGCTCCCAGATGGGATGATGCTGATACGGCACTGGTTCTGGGTGCTGGTGGCGCAGGGCGTGCGATTGTGCATGCTTTGCAAACACGCGGCTTCTCGCGCATTGCAATCGTCAACCGCACGCTGATCCGGGCACAAGAACTGGCAAGCCATTTTGGTGCGGGCGTTTCCGCACACGGATGGGATGCAGCACAGGGTCTCGTCAAAGATGCCGGTCTCATCGTCAACACGACATCGCTCGGCATGAGCGGACATGGTGAGGTGGAAGAGTTTCCCCTTGATCTGAGTGCAGCGCAAAAGTCAGCCGTGGCGACAGATATTGTCTATATTCCGCTCAAAACGCCGTTTCTTGCCAGTGCGGAAGCTGCTGGTCTTAAAACTGTCGACGGTCTTGGCATGTTGTTGCATCAGGCGGTTCCGGGGTTTGAACGCTGGTTTGGCAAAAGACCAGAAGTGACAGATGCCCTGCGTGAGCATATTCTGGATGATATGAAGAAGGCTGGCGCTTTATGATCATCCTCGGACTGACCGGCTCTATAGGCATGGGAAAAACCACTGCGTCCAACATGTTTGCGGAAGCTGGCGTGCCGGTTTACAGCGCTGACGATGCAGTGCATCAGCTTTATTCAGGCCGTGCCGCACCTCTGATTGAAGCAGCCTTCCCTGGAACGGTTGTTGACGGCACTGTTGATCGGGCAAAATTATCCGCAACGGTTCTTGGCAAGCCGGAAGCTCTCAAAAAGCTTGAATCCATCATTCATCCGCTCGTGCATGAAGAGGAAGCCAGCTTTCTTGCACAAGCACGTGCAGATGGCGCCAATATTGCGCTGATAGATATTCCGTTGCTGTTTGAAACAGGTGGTGAGAGCCGGGTGGACAAGGTGGCTGTCGTTTCCGCCCCTGCAGAAATTCAGCGCGAGCGCGTTCTTGCACGCCCCGGCATGACGGAAGAGAAGTTCAAAGCAATCCTCGCCCGGCAAATGCCGGATGCCGAAAAGCGTGTGCGTGCTGATTTCATCATCGATTCTTCGGGTGACTTTGAAAAAACGCGCGCGCAGATCAAAGCAATCATCGCTGAATTGCGTGGAAAGCTTACCAATCCATCCTAAGCTTCTGCCTGGCCGTGCTATAAAGCATTAAATGATTTGAGAGGTTTTTCCATGCGTGAGATCGTTTTCGATACGGAAACCACTGGCCTTGAACGGCTGGAGGATCGCGTGATTGAAATCGGCGGCGTGGAAATGATCAACCGCTTTCCCACTGGCAAAACTTTTCACAAATTTATCAACCCGCAAGGGCGTAAGGTGCATCCCGATGCGCTCGCCGTTCACGGCATCACCGACGAGCAATTGCTCAAAGAACCAAGCTTTGCGGAAATCGTGGATGAATTTCTGGATTTTTTCGACGGCGCACAACTCGTCGCGCATAATGCCATGTTTGATCTTGGCTTTATCAACGCGGAACTTGATCGTCTGGGTAAACCGGGCATTGCGGTCGATCGTATTGTCGATACGCTGGCGCTTGCACGTCGCAGAAATCCGATGGGCCCGAACTCGCTTGACGCGCTTTGCAAACGCTATGGCATCGACAATTCGCACCGCACATTGCACGGCGCATTGCTCGATTCTGAAATTTTGGCCGAAGTCTATATCGAACTGATTGGCGGCAAGCAGACGGCACTTGGTCTTAGCATGTCCGGAAATTCTGGCGGCAATAATGGCTCGGATAACAATAGCGGTATTGTTTTGCGTCAACGCCCGGTTCCGCTTGCCTCACGCATTTCCGAAAAAGAACGTGCGGCACATGATGCGCTTGTTGCAAAAATGGGCGACAAGGCAATTTGGAAAAAATACCTGAACTAATTCAAGCATAAAAAACCCCGCATAAAGCGGGGTTTTTTTGATAGGAACCTAAGATCAGCTCTTTACAGCGTTCTTGGCTTCTTCTTCGGCCATACGGGCCTGGAACATCTGCGCGAAATCGATTGGATCGATCATCAGTGGTGGGTAGCCACCATTGCGGGTTGCGTCAGCAACGATCTGACGTGCAAACGGGAACAGCAGACGTGGGCATTCGATGAACAGCAGCGGAAGCATATGTTCCTGCGGGATACCCTGAATGCGGAATACGCCGCCATAAGTCAGTTCTGTGTTGAAAAGAACGTCCTTGCCGTCGACAGCCTTGGCTTCCAGCGTCAGAACAACGTCGAAATCCGTTTCAGAAAGCGGATTGGCGTTAACATTCACATTGATATTGATCGAAGGAGCCTTTTCGCGCGGACGCAGCGACAGAGGCGCGCCTGGGCTTTCAAAGGAAAGATCCTTGATATATTGCGTCAGAATGTTGAGGGACGGCTGGACCGTTGCGCCATTGCCATTCTTTACTTCGCCCGCAGCGGCCTTATCAGTTGGCGTTTTTGCCATTATGGAATGCCTTCTATTTTAAAGTTATTAAACGCTGTGCCTGTCAAGCAGTGATGCTTGGCTAGCATGTGTGGGTAGATGAGGCAAGAAACCGTTTTTAGGTTAGTATTTACGCAATCATTGATCTTTGCGGTCCGGATTCCATGGTGAGTTTTCATCCGGCTTTGCTGTATAATCTTCCGGGTCGAGATCGATCACGTTGTTATCCTGACGCTGATACGGGCTATAGGCTTCAGAATAGCGTGTGGATGCCGTTGCGACCACCAGACGATTGCGGACAAATCGGTTCCAGACGAGATCGCGAATAAAGGGAACAAACAGCAGCAGGCCAATCGCGCTTGTGACGAAGCCCGGAACAATCAGCATAATGGCTGCGACAACGATCATCGCGCCATGCATCATTTCGCGGTCCGGCACGCGTCCCGCAGCACTTTCAGTGCGAATGCGCTGTAAGAGACCAAACCCTTGCACGCGCAGCAGGAAAAAGCCGAGCACGGCACTCAAAACGACAAGACCCAGCGTTGCCAGAACACCGATTTCACTGCCGACGATCACAAAGCCAGCAATTTCGATGAACGGCATGGCCAGCATGAGAAGAGGGGCGAAAGAAGGTGACACGGCAATTAAGACCTTATGTTGATGGGTGTTTGTAAAAAAGAAACGGAATTGAAGCAGTCTATCATAGATTATCACATAGGTATTCGTGATCGGGATTTGAATGATCTATCAAGCCGATCTATATGTATATGTAACGAAATTGGTGGCGGGAGCAAAATTTGCGGTCGTTATCCGTTAACTGGTGGCAGGCGGTATGGAATTTTTTGATTTTGGCACGATATTTTTCTTCATAGCAGCGGTGGTGATCTTTCTTCAGCTGAGGAATGTTCTTGGCCGTCGCACAGGAAATGAAAAACCGCCAGTCGATCCTTATACCTCTAACCGTAGTGCTGACACGCAGACGAGTGGTGGGGGTGCAGATAATGTGGTGTCGCTGCCGCAGCGTACGGGCGAAAAAGACTTTACAGCGGTCGATAAAGTTGCGCCTGCGGGCACTCCGGTTAATGACGGACTTCGCGCTATTCAGGCAGCAGACCCGTCCTTCGATCCTGCCACTTTTGTCGAAGGTGTGAAGATCGCTTATGAAATGATTGTCATGTCTTTTGCCGATGGTGACCGCAAGGTTCTCAAAAATCTTCTCTCCAAAGAAGTTTATGAGGGCTTTGTATCAGCAATTGATGAGCGCGAAGCACGTGGCGAAAGCGTGCGCTCAACCTTCGTGGGCATCGATAAGGCAGAAATTGCCAATGCTGAAATGAAGGGCTCGGAAGCACATGTGACGCTCAATATCGTCAGCCAGATGATTTCTGCAACCTTTGATAAAGATGGCAATGCGGTTGAAGGCGATCAGGAGAATGTCGTCGAAATCCGTGATCTCTGGACCTTTGCCCGCGATACGCGTTCGCGTGATCCAAACTGGAAGCTTGTCGCGACCGAAGCGGAAGACTAAAAGAGCGTTTATGAATCAGGGCCGCTAAATTAGCGGCCCTTTTAATATTGACGGATGCGGCTTGTGCATAATCTGGCGAACATCATACGACCGGTCAGCTATTCAGACTGTCCGGGCTGGTATCAGGACGATCAGGCTTTAGCCTTTTCGGCCTTTCGTCGTTCAGCCGATTACGCGGAGCATAATAGTTACAACAGCGGCAGTCTCGGCATCAGCTTTGAAGCACTACAACCGGCCTTTGCGGCAGCACGTTTGCTCACAAATCCCAATACCGCACAGGCGCGTGCGTTTTTTGAAGAGCATTTCGTTCCCTGCCGCATCGATGCGGAAGGCTTCGTGACAGCTTTTTACGAGCCAGAAATTGCTGCATCGCGAACGCCTGATGCGCATTTCACTGTGCCTTTTTTGAAAAAGCCTGACGATCTTGTAAAAGTCACCGATGAAAACCGCCCTGCGGGCATGGATACGTCTTATGCTTTCGCACGGCAAACAGCGAATGGTGTCGAAGAATATGATGATCGGCGGGCTATTGAGCAAGGCAGCCTGAACGGACGCGGGCTGGAGCTGGCCTATGTTGCCGACCGGGTTGATGCGTTTTTCGCGCATGTGCAAGGTGCAGCTAAGCTCAAGCTCACCGATGGCAGTTTTATGCGGATCACCTACGCTGCTAAAGCTGGTCATCCTTTTACGGGCATTGGGCGTATTTTGGTGGCAGAAGACGAGATTCCGGCTGATCAGATTTCTATGCAGACCATCCGGCAATGGCTGAAGGATCATCCGGAGAAAGCCGATGATTTGATCTGGCAAAACCGTTCTTACATTTTTTTCCGCGAAGCACCGGTTGATGACCCGAGTATTGGGCAGATCGCAGCTGCCAAGGTTCCGCTGACGGCAGGACGTTCCATTGCTGTCGACCGGCTTTTGCATACATTCGGAACACCTTTTTATGTGAATGCGCCAAGCGTGACTGAGTTCGACAATGCGCCCTTCTCCCGGCTTATGATCGCACAGGATACCGGCACGGCGATTGTCGGCCCGGCGCGTGGCGATCTTTTTGCAGGTTCGGGTGATGCGGCAGGTGAAATCGCTGGCGGTATCAAAAGCCAGACCGATTTTTATGCGCTTGTTCCGCGCGCTCTGGTGGTCTGAACCATGACACCAAAGAACGAAAATTCCGAAAAAGATTATCTCCGCCCTGAAGACCGCATTCTCTGGGAAACGGTGGCTAAAACCGCCAAGCCTCTGGCTGGCAAAAAGCTTCAGTCTGAAGAGCTTTCGGTTTTCAGCGAGTTGATGGCGGAGAAGGCTGAGAAGAAGCCAGCGAAGCAGGCACCCTCGCCTGTCGCCGAAACCGTCGAGCCTAAAAAGAAAATCGCCGCTCTTAAAGAAATGCCGATCCACGCATTTGACAAGCCAACGCACCGCAAGATTTCCAAGGGTCGTGTGGATATTGAAGCGCGGATTGATTTGCACGGTCTGACGCAGAACGACGCTTATGAATTGCTCTACGGTTTTCTGCTGGGCGCCCATGCACGCGGCTTAAAGCATGTGATGGTGATTACCGGCAAAGGCCGCTCATTTGGCAGCGAGGGCGTGCTCAAACAGGCAGTTCCGCACTGGTTCTCGACGCCGCTCTTCCGGCTTCTGGTCAGTGCCTATGAAGATGCAGCGCATCATCATGGCGGGCATGGTGCGCTTTATGTGCGCCTGCGCAAGCAAACGCAAAACGGAGGTCTTCTCCGATGACCCCATTTGGCAAGCGTTTGCGGGAATTGCGCGACGAGCGCAATGTTACCCAGAAAGAAATGGCAGCGGCTTTGCGTGTGTCGCCAGCCTATCTCTCGGCACTGGAACACGGGCGGCGTGGCCAGCCGACATGGGATCTGCTGCAACGCATCATTACATATTTCAACATTATCTGGGATGAAGCGGAAGAGTTGCAAAACCTCGCTTCGGTCTCGCATCCG
This sequence comes from Brucella sp. 21LCYQ03, assembly GCF_023554105.1. Lineage (GTDB taxonomy): Bacteria > Pseudomonadota > Alphaproteobacteria > Rhizobiales > Rhizobiaceae > Brucella. The sequence continues at coordinate 11,981 of NZ_JAMJWE010000008.1, read as the reverse complement.
CGTGTGGTGATCGATACGTCCGGCCTGTCTCCACAGGCAACCGAGCTTGCTAATCTGCTGGCGCGCAACATCCGCATCATTGATCGTGAGACGATCAAGCATCTGAGTGATGAAATTGAAGCGGCGCGTAAGCGCCGCCGGGGGGTAAAATAGATATATAAATAATGGTAATATATTAAATAATTATAATATAAGTCATATATATTTATATATTAGCTTATAATAATAATTAGTGCTATTTTTATTGTATAGTCAGATGTATAAATTTATAATTTTCACAGCATATATCATATTTATATTGACATAATTTTCCAGCAACAATAGCATTAACAATGGCGCTCTTGCTCAATATACATCTGTATTTTATGGCTGTTGAACATTAGAAGAAAAACTATACTGCTAAATAATCATAATTTCAGACCTGTTGATCGCAGGATTTTGGGAGCGCTTTTTCAAAATATATAATAACTTGGAGAGTAAAATGACGAATAAAAATCAAGTATTGACGGATATACCAGAAGACAAAATTATGAGATATAATGGTGTATATCAAATTGAACTTAATACATCTATTTATAAAAATGGTAAGAATATAGCATACGTTACCTTTTACTGTGACGGAAATGATTTAGCCGCAGATGTAGGCGTAAAAGAAGATCAAATTCCAATTGTTACAGCTGCTATGGAAGCCCTTAATAATACTAATTCAAAGGTAAATATTTTAATCTGGCAAAATACTGATCCTTTCGGCTTCTGGGTTTATGGAGCTGAAATTGCGGTAGCTAACAAAGCTCTTGAATAAACAAAGTAATTGATGGCTGGGTGATTTCAGTTGTGTTTTATTCAGGTTTATTCAAATTGTATTACAGGATAATATGAATTTTCTAATTGAGATCACCCACAAACAGATAGATTTTATTTTAGAGACTACCTTCTGCGGAATGTAAGCAAATTTTTGAATGAATTAATTAAAGAGTGCTCGCGCACTTGTTTGGGCGAAATTCACCTCTGTGAGGAATCTAAGGATTTTTCAAGTCTTCACCATCTGCTGATCGAACGGTGACTTATTCCACAAATCGGTTCCCACTTTTCGGGATTGCTCTGAGGACTATGAGCCGATCAAACCGACTGCTCCTAAGATTTAATCATATTTAAAACAGTGCCTTCAATTCATCGAGCTTGGAATTGACCAGCCAGCCGTAATAGTTTTCCTGCGGCATCAAAGGTGCCTGACCAGATGCTTTGCGCTTTGCATTTTCGTTAGCCAGCGCGCGGGCACGCGAATCTGCCCCACCAGTATTATAGAGTGTAGCGGTCAGACCGGGATTTTTGGAAATATCGAAATCGGCAATCTGGCGATAGGCTGTGATCGACTGCTTTAGCGTTGCAGCGATGTAGGGCAGTGTCAGATCAGGGTCCATGATCGTCTTATAGACCGTGTTGCCATTGTCGGCATCGAGCTTTGGCAGGCCGGAAACGCGGTTCACCATATCCGACATCTGCAATGCAGTGAGCGGGTTCATCTGACCGAGACCGAAGGTCTGACCAGCATAAAATGGCTGGAAGAAAACGGCGCTGAAGCGGTTGTTCGGATAGGATTTTCCACTGACCGATTTGCCACGGAACTGCTTGTTCCAGATATTCTCGCGGCAAGCCCATAGCGAATAGCTGTCTTTAAACTTGAGGCATTCGGAAAATTCCGGACGCTTCACGAACTGGCCAATGCCCTCGCCATTATAGCCGAAGCTCACACCCTGGTTCACATAGGACATGGCCTTGACGTAATAGGTCTGCAAACGATCATAGACATCGACATTGTAAGTGTGCTCGCCAACGATGGCCCCGACGATATGGATCGGATCAATGCCATAAGCCGAAGCCGTTGATTTGATCTTGGAGCGCAGTGACGCATCTTTTTTCAGAAGGTTATAAATCTTCTGATATTTCTTTTCATAGGTGGTGCTCAGTTCCTTGGTACGCTTGGCAGAAGCGCCGGGAATGGGCGGTTGTTCTGCATTGCGATTGCCTGGTGGCACCGAAACGGCTGCAAATGCGCTCTGGCAGGAGAAAACGATGGCAAGGCAGATGCCTGCGATACGGTTCAGTCGGCTGGTCATTGCGCGGAAACGGCCCCAAATATGGTAAACGACATGTAAAAGTTGGCGCAAAATAAAAAACCCCCTCGATGAAGTCGAGGGGATTTTTGTTTTTCATGATTATGGGACTGAAGCGTGACTTTATGGCCACGTTTTCGCTTACAGAATGAAACGCGAAAGATCTGTGTTTCTTGCAAGATCTCCGACAGTCTTGCGGACGTAATCGCCATCAACCTTGAATTCCGAGCCAGCCTTGTCAGGCGCGGTGTAGGAAATATCGTCCAGAACCCGCTCCATCACCGTCTGCAAGCGGCGTGCGCCGATATTCTCAACTGTCGAATTGAGGTCAACCGCAATATCAGCCAAAGCGTCTATCGCGTCGTCGGTAATATCGAGCTTCACTTCTTCCGTCGCCATCAAGGCAATATATTGCTTGATGAGGCTGACTTCAGTTTCCGTCAGAATCCGGCGGAAATCTTCACGCGTCAGAGCGTTCAATTCCACGCGGATCGGCAGACGGCCCTGAAGTTCCGGCAGAAGGTCAGAAGGCTTCGAAACATGGAAAGCACCTGATGCGATGAATAGAATATGATCGGTTTTCACCGGGCCATATTTCGTTGCAACGGTGGTGCCTTCGACGAGTGGTAGCAGATCGCGCTGTACGCCCTCGCGTGATACGCCTGCTCCCATTCCGCCTTCACGCGCAGCGATCTTGTCGATTTCGTCCAGGAAGACGATACCGTCATTTTCGGTCGAACGCAGGGCTTCCTGAATGAGCTGATCCTGATCGAGCAGCTTGTCGGACTCATCATTGATCAGGATTGCATAGGATTCCTTAACGGTGGTTTTGCGCGTCTTGGTACGCCCGCCCATCGCTTTGCCGAAAATATCGCCAATATTGATCATGCCGATATTCGCACCCGGCATGCCCGGAATTTCAAAATTCTGGCCTGCGCCCGTATCGGCAACCTCGATTTCGATTTCCTTGTCGTCCAGCTCGCCTTCACGCAGTTTCTTGCGGAAGCTGTCCCGCGTTGCAGGGCTTGCGGTCTTGCCAACCAGACCATCGAGCACGCGCTCTTCGGCATTGATGTGCGCCTTGGCCTTTACTTCTTCGCGTTTCTTTTCGCGCACGAGGCCGATTGCAGCTTCGACCAGATCGCGGATGATCTGTTCGACGTCGCGGCCAACATAGCCCACTTCGGTAAACTTGGTGGCTTCGACCTTGATGAAAGGCGCACCGGCAAGCTTGGCCAGACGACGGGAGATTTCCGTCTTACCAACGCCGGTCGGTCCGATCATCAGAATATTCTTTGGCATGACCTCTTCGCGCATCTGGCCTTCCAGCTGCTGGCGGCGCCAGCGATTACGCAAAGCAATAGCCACGGCGCGCTTGGCGTCGTTCTGGCCGATGATGAAGCGGTCAAGCTCGGAGACGATTTCGCGGGGAGAAAAATTACTCATGATTATAACCCGGTTTGCCACTGCCTGATGAACTCGAACGGATGCAGCAGCATGATCACGTTGAGCGTAAGATTGTCGCGAATAACGATAAGCGCCAGAATTTCGAAGAACAGCGCTATGGCGACGGTGATTTTTGTCGGTAGTTTTGCAGCCAGCAGAAAGCCGATCAGGGCAGCTATTGTATCGGAAACCGAATTCACGATGCTGTCGCCAAAATAGTCCACCGAGGACGTATTGGCGCGATAGCGATCAATGATGAAATTCGAGTTTTCGACCAGTTCCCAGACGGCTTCAACGCCAACTGCTACGGCAAGTCTCAAGCCCAGTGGCGCCTTTGGCGCGATGATTGTCAGAAGCCAGTAGAACAGAAAGCCATGAATGATGTGCGAGAGCGTATACCAGTCGGATATATGCTGCGAGTTTTCGGACATCAGCGAACCGGACCATAATTTTATGGTGCCGCATTCGCACATGGGAATCCGCCCATCAAGATAAAGCCAAAAGGCCTGTATCGCTAGAATGGCAACAACAATCAGAGCACCTAAGCCCCAACGCTGTGTTTTAGAGGCTTGCATGCTTTGCGTCATTCTGCGTCGAGGCTTTCCACCAGAATGCTGTGATTGGTGTAAATGCAGATGTCTGCTGCAATCCCCATCGCTTTGCGGGCGATTTCCTCGGCATCCAGATCTGTATCGACCAGAGCACGCGCTGCGGCGAGAGCATAATTGCCGCCCGATCCGATGGCCATAACGCCATGTTCCGGTTCAAGCACGTCGCCCGTGCCGGTCAGTGCCAGCGTGACCTTGCTATCGGCAACAAGCATCATGGCTTCGAGCTTGCGTAGATAACGGTCGGTGCGCCAGTCCTTGGCGAGTTCGACGGAAGCGCGCATTAGCTGGTCGGGATATTGTTCAAGCTTGGCTTCAAGGCGCTCAAGCAGCGTGAAGGCGTCGGCCGTGGCACCGGCAAATCCGGCGATGACATTGTTGCCCTTGCCAATGCGGCGCACCTTGCGCGCATTGCCCTTCATCACGGTATTGCCGAGCGAGACCTGCCCGTCACCGGCAATAACAACCTTGTTACCCTTGCGAACGGTAACGATGGTCGTGCCGTAAATTGTCGTGGGATTGTGTTCGATCATGGATCACTCCTTTGGCGGCCGATACGTTTCCATCTGGCAAACGCATAAGCCCCTGATATGGGCGAAGCCCTAGTTTGCTCTTTCAAGAGCTAACTGAATCGGGTTTCGTTGTGAATATTTAAGAACCATCTGCCAAAATGCAAATGGGACCAAACCAGAATATTGGCGCAGGCGCTAAAAGCATTGGCAAAAGCGGCTAGCTGTTCTAGAACGCGAAAAGATTTCAACTGAGGAAATGCAATGACGGCTGAAAGCGCCCGCAAAGCAAGTATCGAACGTTCAACAAAAGAAACAAGCATTGCTGTTTCTGTCGATCTGGACGGCAACGGCAAGTTCGACATTACAACCGGTGTCGGCTTCTTCGATCATATGCTGGAGCAGCTTTCCCGACATTCTCTCATCGACATGCGTGTGATGGCCAAGGGCGATCTGCATATTGATGACCACCACACGGTGGAAGATACTGGCATTGCGCTCGGTCAGGCTGTTGCAAAAGCACTTGGTGAGCGTCGCGGCATCGTGCGTTATGCGTCAATGGATCTTGCCATGGACGATACGCTGACGGGTGCAGCTGTCGATGTTTCAGGTCGGGCATTTCTAGTCTGGAACGTGAATTTTACGACCGCCAAGATCGGCACATTCGATACCGAACTGGTGCGTGAGTTCTTCCAGGCTTTTGCAATGAATGCAGGCATTACCCTGCATATCAACAATCATTATGGTGCCAACAATCACCATATTGCAGAGTCAATCTTCAAGGCCGTGGCCCGGGTTCTGCGCGTGGCGCTCGAAACCGATCCGCGCCAGAAGGACGCAATTCCATCGACCAAGGGGTCGCTGAAGGGATAAGCCAATGGCGCAATTCGTCGTGCTGGAGAAAGAAGGCGCAAACAGCGCTGAAAACTCTGTCTTCGTGCGCGACGGATTCTACACATTGGCGCTGATCCTGCCGGTGGTCTGGCTGTTGTCGCAGCGGCTGTGGTTTGAAGCGATTGCTGCTCTTGGCGTGACGATCCTGCTGGGGGTGGCAGGTTCCGTGTTGGAAATTTCCAATGCGGTGCCGCTGATCACTTTGTTGTTTTCGCTGTTTGTGGCGCTGGAAGGCGCCAACTGGAAAATCGCGAAACTCAAACGTCAGGGTTACTTTGAAAAAGCGATTATCGATGCTTCCGATCTGGAAGAAGCGGAAATTCGCTATTTCTACAGCTTTGAAGAAGTGACAGCTCCTGTTGAAACCTCAGCACCCGAATGGGCTGAGCAGGCCCCTCGTCCCACATATTCCTCATTTGGCTCGACGATCGGATTTGTCGGTCATCGCGGAGAAAACTGAAAATGCGTGTTGCAATTATCGACTATGGTTCCGGCAATCTTCGCTCGGCCACCAAGGCCTTTGAGCGTGCCGCCCATGAGAGCGGTTTGAAAGCGGAAATCGAACTGACGGCGGATGCGGATCGCGTGGCAAGCGCTGACCGCATTGTTCTGCCGGGAGTTGGCGCTTATGCCGATTGCCGTCGCGGCCTTCATGCCGTGCCGGGCATGGTGGAAGCGCTGGAAGATGTGGTTCTGAAAAAGGCGCATCCGTTTCTTGGCATCTGCGTGGGTATGCAGTTGATGTCGGAGCGCGGCCTTGAAAAAGAAGTCACCGAAGGCCTTGGCTGGATCGCTGGTGATGTGCGTGAAATGACGCCATCCGACCCGACGCTCAAAATTCCGCAGATCGGCTGGAACAGGATTCACGTGAAACATTCGCACCCTGTCTTCAACGGAATCGAGACCGGCGAGAACGGCTTGCATGCTTATTTCGTGCATTCCTATATGTTCGACGCTAAGAACAAAGCCGACGTTCTGGCCGTGACCGAATATGGTGGCGATGTGACCGCAACGGTTGGTTGCGACAACATGATCGGCACGCAGTTCCATCCTGAAAAGAGCCAGCTTTTGGGGCTGGCTCTAATCGCTAACTTTTTGCGGTGGAAGCCTTAAAATGGCAATGTCAGTTGACTGTCCTTTTTTAACGTCCTTTGAAAGCGAGGAATATGCTTATCAAACAACCCCTCGACTTTTTCGTTAGGGAAAAGACGACCGAATAGACGCATCGCTTTATAGCGACACCCTTTGAATTCTTTCTCTTCCCACACGTCGTATAAGCGACGTGGATCAACGTCGAAGCGCTTTTGAATGTCTCTAACTCGCCATCCGCAGGCACGTAAAACCCAAGTTTTCGTTGCTTCTATATTCGTCAAGTATCCGTTAGCCATAGGGGAGATTCTCCGGCTGTATAAAGTGAATGCACTTTTTGCCCAGATTATTCCAAATTGGCATTTGACCGGATTCCACAAATATGCGGAATTAGGCTCTGCCTATCACAGTTCGAGGGCACCGCTGGCATTCACGTTAAGCGGCAGGAAAGTCGGGATTCGGCCCCCGGCTTTCCTAACTACTATTGAAAAACGACTCGGATGGTGCGGTCAATCACGCACTGAGATCTTCCCCAACACAACCGCTGAATATGGCTTTTAACCTGTAGATTGTGGGGATAAGCTGTGCATGTCTTTGTGGATTAATGTGGACAACCTGTTGAAATGATTCTTTTTCCCGCCATCGATTTGAAAGACGGTCAATGCGTGCGCCTCAAGCTTGGCGACATGGATCAGGCCACCGTTTACAATGAAGACCCTGCAGCACAGGCCAAAGCTTTTGAGGATCAGGGCTTTGAATGGCTGCATGTGGTCGATCTCAACGGTGCCTTTGCTGGCGAAAGCGTTAACGGCAATGCTGTTGAAGCGATCCTCAAAGCCACCAAAAATCCGGTTCAGCTTGGCGGTGGAATCCGTACGCTTGCCCATATCGAAAGCTGGCTTTCCAAAGGTCTGCGCCGCGTGATTCTTGGCACCGTTGCCGTGCGCGATCCGGCGCTGGTGATTGAAGCCTGCAAGGAGTTTCCGGGACAGGTTGCAGTCGGCATTGATGCCAAGGGCGGCTATGTTGCCGTTGAAGGCTGGGCCGAGGCCTCTGAGCTTGGCGTGGTGGAACTAGCGAAAAAATTTGAAGGTGCTGGTGTTGCCGCCATCATCTATACCGACATTGACCGTGACGGCGTTCTGGCTGGTATCAACTGGGATTCAACATTGAACCTCGCAGACAGCGTTTCCATTCCGGTGATCGCATCGGGCGGTCTTGCTTCGATGGATGATATTAAGCGCCTCGCCGCTCCTGATGCGCGTAAGCTTGAAGGTGCGATTTCCGGTCGCGCGCTTTACGATGGCCGCATTGATCCGGCAGAAGCACTGGCTCTTCTGAGGACTTCAGCATGACACTCAAAGCACGCGTAATTCCCTGCCTCGATGTGAAGGACGGACGTGTCGTGAAAGGCGTAAACTTCGTTGATCTGATTGATGCCGGTGATCCGGTGGAAGCAGCGCGCGCCTATGATGCGGCGGGCGCAGACGAATTGTGCTTCCTCGACATTACGGCGTCTTCGGACAATCGCGAGACAATTTTCGACGTGATTGCACGAACAGCAGAACAGTGTTTTATGCCGCTGACCGTTGGCGGCGGCGTGCGTCAGGTTTCTGATATTCGCAAGCTGTTGCTTGCCGGGGCCGACAAGGTTTCGATCAACACCGCTGCGGTGAAGAACCCGGAATTTGTTGCGGAAGCTGCCGACAAGTTTGGTGATCAGTGCATCGTTGTGGCCATCGACGCCAAGAAGGTTTCGGGTGCGGGCGAGAGCGACCGCTGGGAAATCTTTACCCATGGTGGACGCCAGACGACTGGCATTGATGCGGTGGAATTTGCGCAGAAGGTGGTGAGCCTTGGTGCGGGTGAAATCCTGCTGACCTCAATGGATCGTGATGGCACCAAGGCGGGTTATGATGTGGCGCTGACGCGCGCTGTTGCTGACAGCGTGCGCGTTCCAGTGATCGCATCAGGTGGCGTTGGCAATCTCGATCACATGGTCGACGGTATCCGCGAAGGTCATGCAACGGCAGTTCTCGCAGCGTCGATCTTCCACTTTGGCACCTATACGATTGGCGAAGCCAAGCGCTATATGGCCGAGGCTGGCATTCCGATGCGGCTTGATCCGGTCCGCTGATTATAAAATCCGAAGGAAATCCGATGACTGAGTTCACACTTTCCGACCTTGAACGCATCGTTGCGGAACGTGCCACTTCGACGGATGGATCGTCTTATACGGCTAGTCTCTTTGCTAAAGGCCAGACACGCGCTGCCAAAAAGCTTGGCGAAGAAGCCGTGGAAACGGTGATTGCCGCAGTCAGTGGCGACCGCGCCGAAGTGGTCACGGAAAGCGCTGATCTGCTTTATCATTTGCTGGTGGTTCTCAAGATTGCAGACGTGCCGCTTGATGAAGTTCTTGCAGAGTTGCAACGCCGCACGGCGCAGACTGGCCTTGAGGAAAAGGCCGGGCGACCAAAGGCATAAATGCAAACGGACCAGGAGATGCGTGAATTGGCGTTGAGGGAGAGCAGCGACAATATGTGGGAAAAAGTAGACCAGCTAACGCCGTCGCGTTACTCGCCTTACCGTTTCTTTTCGGCGGAAGAGTGGGCAGGCTTTCGCGCCGACACTCCCCTCACCCTGACTTACGAAGAAGTTAAACGGCTGCGCTCGCTGGGCGATCCGATTGATCTGGATGAAGTGCGGCGCATTTATCTGTCGCTGTCGCGTTTGCTCTATGCGCATGTGGAAGCGAGCCAGCTTCTGTTCCGCCAGCGCCAGCAATTTCTTAATATGGAAGAAAGTTTCAAGACGCCGTTCATCATCGGTGTTGCAGGCTCGGTTGCTGTCGGAAAATCCACGACCGCACGTATTCTGAAAGAATTGCTTGCCCGCTGGCCGTCAAGCCCGAAGGTCGATCTGGTGACAACGGACGGCTTCCTCTATCCCAACGCCGTTCTGCGTGAGCAGAATATGATGGAGCGCAAGGGCTTTCCCGAAAGCTATGATGTGGGCGCAGTGTTGCGTTTTCTGTCGGCAATCAAGGCAGGCATGAGCCATGTGCGCGCGCCGCTCTATTCGCATTTAAGCTATGACGTGTTGCCCGGCGAATATCAGATTGTCGATAAGCCCGACATTCTGATCTTTGAAGGCATCAATGTTTTGCAGGTGCGTGATCTGCCGGAAGACGGCAAGATGGTGCCCTTCGTGTCCGACTTCTTCGACTTCTCGATCTACATCGATGCAGAGCCGGAGCTGATCCACAAATGGTATATCGACCGCTTCATGCGGCTGCGCGAAACAGCCTTCGTTAATCCGCAATCGTTCTTCCATCGCTATTCGCAGCTTTCAGAAGATGCGGCCCGTTCCATCGGTGAAGGCCTTTGGAACAATATCAACATGAAGAACCTGCGTGAGAATATTTTGCCCACCCGCCCCCGCGCCGATATTATCCTGCGTAAAGGCAGCGATCATCTGATCGAGGAAGTGGCACTGAGGAAAATATGAAATAAAAAAGGCCGGTTTTTACCGGCCTTTTCTTTGAGACTTTAACCTTCGAGCGGCGGAATGCGCAGCACCTGACCCGGATAGATTTTGTCCGGGTGGGTCAGCATTGGCTTGTTGGCTTCAAAGATAATGTCGTTCTTTGCGCCCTTGCCTTTGCCATATTGGGCTTCGGCAATTTTCCAGAGATTGTCGCCCTTCTTGACCGTGTAGAAGACAGGCTCGGCACCAGTTGTCCCGGCACCATCGACAGTCAATTCCGAAGCTTCCACCTTGGAAACGCCGAGCGAATTGCCGACGGCGATGATCGCTTTTTCAAACGCCGACTGATCTTTCACATTGCCGGTGAGGACGGCCTTGTCGCCCTGCACGCTCACCTGCACGCCATCGGTGCCGAGATTGTGCGAGTCGAGCTCTTTCTTGAGATCATCGGCTTTGGGTTCATTTTCACCGAAACCAAGCTTGGTGCCGACTGATTTTACGAAATCGAAAATTCCCATGGGGCAAATCTCCCTGTTGCTAGAGCCAGTTTCGTCTTCGATCAATAATGAACAGTAAGGTACAGCTCCCTTGAAATTGGTCAAGGCTGATTTTCTCAATAAGTACTGATACTTAATTAGAAAATTAGTAATGATGATAAAATGCCAAGTGCTGCATGTGGCTGTTTCAGTGGTTTCCGAAAAATACGCAGCTTGGAAATGAACCTATAATTTTGGCAAACAAAATACATGTATTTTTTCATATAATGATATACAAAAATATAAAAAAACATGACAGATACCCCAATATATTGCGATGTGCAGCAAATTAATTTTGAATTATGAGGCTTTTTACGATGACTTTATTGCAGATGTAATCATCTATACATTCTATTATGCTTAATAAGAATAATAAAGTTAAGTTATATTGAATTAAATATTCAAAAAGGAAAGTAAATTGCCAGCAAGAATAAAAGCATTTGGATTATCTGCCCTTATCGCAACGACTGCAATGATATCGCATGCAAATGCGACTGACGTGTCAGGGCAGCTGACAGTCAAGGCCGCGATCACGTCCGGCTGTGAGTTGAAAAGTGGTGATAATTCTGTATTGGATTTTGGAGATGGCTCAAATAGCAGCGCGACTAATACCGCGACGACCGCCAAAGGCGCGGGTATCCAGGTTCAATGCAGTACAGATCTGCCGTATACAGTCTATCTGAATGCCGGACTAAATCCTTTAAATGGTATTACGACAATTCAAGCGACACGACAGTTAAAAAATGGCCAAGATTTCGTAGGTTATCAACTTTATAAAGATTCTGCGCGTACGTTAAGATGGGGCTGGGATGATGTGCTAGCGAATGGACTGGCAGGCACAGGCAATGGCGCAGTGCAGGAGCTTCCTGTTTATGGTATCGTGTCGACTACCAATGGCGTTTCTGCCGGAACATATACAGATACTGTGACCGTCAAGCTCTCATTCTGATCTGGTTTCCCTTTTGATATACTGTATTCGGAATTTTTTATCTCGTGGCTGTCGACAAATTGGTTTGCGTGAAGCTTGTACAAGCGTCATCACTGCAGGTGAGGGGCGTTGCAACGTGCCGTATCGTGATAGCAAGATTGCATAATATAACCGATACAACTATATCTTATTCTGATCAAAATAGTAAAAATTTATATTAAATTTATGTTTGCTGTAAAATTAATTGAAGAAAAAAAATTTATATTTAAATATTTATAGTGAATTATTATGCTATACATATATATATAAGAGCCTGTTCCAAAAAGGATTGAGCGATTTCAGTAGGTTATGATTCAATCGGATTGCTTACA
>NZ_JAMJWE010000079.1 GCF_023554105.1 Brucella sp. 21LCYQ03 | reverse complement strand
AGAGCCTGTTCCAAAAAGGATTGAGCGATTTCAGTAGGTTATGATTCAATCGGATTGCTTACATTCGATGGAGATCATGATGGCCTGGACTGCAACCGCTCGGCAACAATATGGACGACGCAACGCGCGCTATGCAAGCGATTTAACGGATGCGGAATGGACTGTCATCGAACCGATGATGCCTGCACCGAGCCGTCTCGGACGCCCTCGCAAGACGGATTTGCGAGAGGTGGTAAATGCGCTGCTTTATATTGCTTCATCAGGTGGCGCATGGCGGCTTTTGCCCACGGACTTCCCACCATTTTCCACGGTGCAAAAGTATTTCTATCGATGGCGAGATGAAGGGATGCTACGCACGATCAACAACGCGCTCGTGATGACAGCACGCGAGTTGACCGGAAAGCAGCCCAGCCCGACCGCTGGCGTGATCGATAGCCAGTCAGTAAAAACCACGGAAAGTGGCGGAATACGAGGCTTTGACGCGGGAAAAAAGATCAACGGTCGCAAGCGTCATATTGTGGTTGATACCCTCGGCTTGATGGTTGGTCTGGTGATCCATTCTGCGGGTATTCAAGACAGAGATGGTGCACCTGATGTCTTGAAAACCATCCTCAAACGCTGGCCGTGGTTACGGCATATCTTTGCTGATGGTGGATACGCGGGACCCAAGCTCAAAGACAGGTTGGAAAAGGTCGGAAAATTTACGCTGGAAATCGTCAAACGATCCGATCACGCTGACGGCTTCAAACTCTTACCACGCCGATGGGTGGTCGAGCGGACGTTTGCATGGCTGGGACGTTGCCGTAGATTGGCCAAAGATTTCGAAAAAACCGTCGCGTCTGCTGAAGCCTGGGTCTACATCGCAAACATCCGCCTGCTCACCCGGCGCATCGCAAGAGCCTGATATCGTTACATTCATTATGATTCAGGCTCT
>NZ_JAMJWE010000078.1 GCF_023554105.1 Brucella sp. 21LCYQ03 | reverse complement strand
GATCTAGTTTTAAGTGTTTAACTATCGTTATTTTATACAACAATGACCAACTACAGCAAATTACCCGCGGTATTAGTACTCGAAGATGGCACAGCTTTTCACGGAAAGGCAGCAGGAAAAATCGGCACTACAACTGGCGAAATCTGTTTTAACACGGGTACCACTGGATACCAGGAGATTTTTACAGACCCTTCTTACTATGCGCAAATCATGGTAACGACAAATGCCCACATTGGTAATTATGGGGTAGATGAGGAAGATACCGAATCTAAAAAAATCCAGATTGCTGGCTTGGTATGTAAAAACTACAATGTAAACTACAGTCGCAAGATGGCGGATGGTTCCATCCAAAACTATTTTGAAGAGGAGAATCTAGTCGGCATTTCTGATATCGACACACGTTCTCTAGTGCGTTACATCCGAGACAAAGGTGCGATGAATGCGATTATCTCTTCTGAAAACCTAGACGTAGATTCTTTAGTAAAACAACTTGCTGAAGTACCTTCCATGGCCGGCCTGGAGTTATCCTCCCATGTAACTACCCAAGAGCCCTATTATTTTGGCGATGAAGATGCTTCGACGCGTATCGCAGTACTAGACCTTGGAATCAAGAAAAATATATTACGCAATTTTGATGCACGCTAGGTATATGCAAAAGTTTTTCCAGCTAAGACTTCTTTCCAAGAAATGGAAGCTTGGGGAGCGGATGGCTATTTTATCTCTAATGGTCCTGGAGATCCTGCAGCGATGGACTACGCCATCCATACGGTAAAAGAAATTTTGGCGGCGGATAAGCCGATGTTTGGAATCTGTTTAGGTCATCAGATTTTAGCCTTAGCAAATGATATCCGTACTGAAAAAATGCACAATGGACACAGAGGTATCAACCACCCGGTAAAGAATATTATTGCGGATAAATGTGAGATTACGTCTC
>NZ_JAMJWE010000077.1 GCF_023554105.1 Brucella sp. 21LCYQ03 | reverse complement strand
CGCCTGCTCACCCGGCGCATCGCAAGAGCCTGATATCGTTACATTCATTATGATTCAGGCTCTAAGACAAACGAGCAAGCCAATGATAAAACACGTGAATTTCAAGCCCTGTATTATTGAGTGGGAATAACACACGTCTAACTTCCGAACTTATGCCGCCGCATCTTTTTCAGATTCGGCGGCATTGTTTCATTCAAGACGTATTTATTGATTGATTTCAGGCTCGACCAGTTTTCTGAGTTTATCGAGTGAATCCTGCCAGCCGAGATAACAGGCCTCAAGCGGAATAATATCCGGAACGCCCTCCTGAATGATCGTGACTTCAGTTCCAACAGATACAGCTATCAGATCGACAGTCACTTTCATCTCGCCGGGCATGTTGGGATCGTCGAACTTGTCAGTATAGACGAGCCGCTCGCCGTGAACGAGTTCTATATAAATGCCACCGAAGGAATGCGACTCGCCCGTTGTAAAATTGCGGAATGACATTTTGTGATTGCCACCAACTTCTGCATTCAGTTCATGCACCGTACATAAGAACCCGTTAGGCGGAACCCAGCTTGCAATCGCGTCTGGTTCAACGAATGCCCGAAAGACTTTTTCGGGCCTTGCTGCGATGATGCGGTGCAGGCGAATAATATTTGGCATGATTTCCTCCCTTCACATCTCTCTTTCACGGATTATCCCGTTTAGCTTTCCCACTTTTTGACCCTGATCCACTGCAGATATCTAGCGCAGCGCTGTACACGGAGAAGGGCGGGGGCGGGGCTTCGAATGCACTTATATATACGGCGACAGAATCGGGTTGTTTGTGTTGGTTAATTTTTGATAAAATTGCGTTGGTTTTGCCGTGGAAAGAAACTTTTCGTTTTTTTATGAAAGTTCGTTGACAGTTTGTGTTTGTGGGGTCTATATGGCTTTCAACGAGGGCGGCGACGCTGCTAGCG
>NZ_JAMJWE010000076.1 GCF_023554105.1 Brucella sp. 21LCYQ03 | reverse complement strand
TCGCAGTAAAGAAGGTTGAAATTATCAGGATAAATGATAATAAAAGCTTGCATCTTGCAGACGAAGTTTCCGTCGAGGAACCATTAGAAATAAGGGTTTCATTTGGCCATGCAACCATACGCGAAAGTAAAAATATCTCCGTTACGATGCGTACACCGGGCAACGATCCAGAGCTTGCTATGGGATTTCTTTTTACCGAAGGAATTATTTCCAATTACCAGCAGATTGAAAGCGTAACTGGCATAGATGCAGCTTGTTCACGCAATCAGGAGAATGTCATAATAGTCAGACTTACTAACGGATTTATTCCTGAGCTAACGCATACCGATCGAAACTTTTATACGACTTCCAGTTGTGGGGTATGCGGAAAGGGATCTATACAATCCATACGAACAGTAAGCACATTCAAGGATCATGTTAAGGAGGAGATACGAATAGATACGGAAACATTATATCAATTACCGAACAGATTAAGATCGTTCCAAAATAACTTTAGCGCAACAGGGGGCATTCATGCTTCTGGACTTTTTAACCTTCGCGGAGATCTGTTGGCATTACGCGAAGATGTAGGAAGGCACAATGCTTTAGACAAGTTGATCGGATATGCCTTATCAGCCAATTTGTTGCCTCTAGACAGCAACATTTTGTTATTGAGCGGAAGGGCGAGTTTTGAACTAATACAAAAGGCTGCAATGGCCGGAATTGCTATTGTAGCGGCCATCGGTGCTCCTTCCAGTCTGGCAGTCGAGTTAGCAGAAGACTTCGATATGACGTTAATTGGTTTTTTAAAAGACAATAGATGTAATATTTACACCAAAAGTAGTCATCATCATCTCGATGTTGCCATGGTGTAAAGAGAAAGTAGGAAAGAGAAATTCATGTATCTGTGCTAAAAAACACAAAGTAAAATGAAGATAAGAATTAAAGACAATTCCGTAAGACTGCGCCTTACCCA
>NZ_JAMJWE010000075.1 GCF_023554105.1 Brucella sp. 21LCYQ03 | reverse complement strand
CAATAAAACGAATGATGCTCATGTTTTATGTTACAAAGCATTTAAAAAATCCATATATAATGGTACACTTCGAGCAATCCACGGTTCTTGCACGTTAAGCTCCAGATCATAGTACGCAAATAATGGACGGTAATCCGCTTTCACATATTCAAAGGTCAGTTCGAAGGGACGCGTTAACTCGTCTAAAGTATATTTATACTTTTCTTCTGGCATGTATACATCTTCTGCTACTCCCGCAGAGATTGCCAGAGCGATTTTTTTACCGGCCATCTTAAAACCACTTTTGCTACCATATGCCCAACCATAGGTGAACACCTCATTCTTGCAAGTTTTGAAAAGTGGCGGGCTGCTAAACCAATACAATGGAAACTGGAAGACAATTTTATCATATTGCTCCACAAGCCGCTGTTCTGCCTCTACATCAATCATTCTATCTCGATAGTGATGATACAAATCATGTATATGATAACGATCGGGATATTGTTGCAACTCGCTAATCCATCTTTTATTTATTACCGAACTTTCCAAATCCGGATGTATAACTATAACTAATACTTTTTCCATTCTACTCGTTTCAATTTTGAAAACCAATATCCACCTTTATTTTTCGACTAATGTCATCCGGCGATAATAAAGCATTTTCGTAACTTCGCGTTATGACGTCGGATATCATTCAACTATTGCCGGATGCCGTGGCCAACCAGATCGCTGCTGGAGAAGTTGTACAACGACCCGCCTCGGCAGTGAAAGAACTTGTAGAGAACGCTATTGATGCTGGAGCAGATCAGATTAAACTGATCGTAAAAGACGCCGGAAAATCACTCATCCAAGTCATTGACAATGGCTGTGGCATGAGTGTCACAGATGCGCGTTTATGTTTTGAGCGCCATGCTACTTCAAAAATCAGAAAGGCAGAAGACTTGTTTGCTATCCGCACAATGGGATTTCGTGGTGAGGCCATG
>NZ_JAMJWE010000074.1 GCF_023554105.1 Brucella sp. 21LCYQ03 | reverse complement strand
ATTGTGCTTGAACATCGTGATACCGGGGTTGCTTTGATTGCTATAGTTTATGGCATTTCCTCCAGTATATATCGTAATATTACCGGTAGGAACTCCGGTAAGTGAGGTGGTTGAATTCGCATCTTCGCCTCGAAACAGATTTCTGATATCGCCAAATGGACCATTTAGAATTCTATCATTTATGTTGGGAAGCTGATAAACCGCGCCGGAGCCATTAACTCGAGTCCAATCTATTGCTGCGGTATTAAATATATTACGTAGAACATTCCTCCGCTGATTGCTTTGCGCAACATCTGGGGCACTATCAATCATCAGAATCAAGACTCCACCTGCTCTCACATAATTAGCTAACTCCGTGATTTCATCTGTGTTCAAAGGATAAAATAACGCAATGATAACTATATCCGGCCTAGGTGTCGCTCTAAGATGAACCAGCAGTCTATCGGAAGCGGCGATACTAGAGACGCGAGTTCGTACAAAGGGCTGCATTCTGAATATACTATTGGTCTGATTTCCAAAATTACGCGGCTCATATAACATACGGTAAGATGCCCTATTGAGGTCTCCAGCAGAATAACCGAAAATGATATCAGTGCTTACATGTAAAATTCTTTTACCAGAAATTACACGAAGTAGGTTAACACTACCATTTAGTGACATCCCGACCCTAGGTCGTGTAAAGTTACCAACCGTGTGCGTAAGAGGTGACCCACTGACCACTAATTGCTCCACTCGACCATTAGGATAGCGAACCGACAGGGCATTGAATCTAACCTGGACATTGCTCAGGTTGGAGGGGTCGGCAGTGTAGTACGTCGCTATCTTAACCGCGTCAGAACCTGTCGTTACATTGCTAAAAGTAAGCGGGCCTGTGGCGATGGGGGTAATACCCGATTTACTACCAGCACGCAAATCAAATCTTGCCTGTCTTAGCGTTTCATCTGTAAAAATAGCGTTCAAAT
>NZ_JAMJWE010000073.1 GCF_023554105.1 Brucella sp. 21LCYQ03 | reverse complement strand
AACGAAGGTATTACGCGGGTTACACGGTTAATATATGATTTTCCAAATCTGAAGGCAGAATCTGCTACCGTACCACTCCACATGAATACGCCTACTTGGATGCGCGGACCTGGCGATTGTACGGGCGATTTTGCAGTAGAGAGCGCTATTGACGAGTTGTGTTACACGATGCAGAAAGATCCTGTGCAGATTCGCTTGGATAATATTGCTTCGGTGAATCACCCAGATAATAAACTGCCTTGGTCCACCCATTTTTTAAAAGAATGTGTAGAGCAAGGTGCGAAGATGATTGGCTGGGAGAAGCGTAGTAGCCAGCCAAGAAGTACGGTAGATGGCGATTGGCATGTCGGATATGGCATGGCGGTCGGTATGTGGAATGCCGGTCGCGGTAAGGCAAGCGCAGCTATTAGCATGACTGCCGACGGACATATGGTAGTACAGACAGCGATGACCGATATCGGTACCGGAACTGGAACGGGTATGTTGAATATAGCCCACGATGTCACTGGTGTTCCAAAGCATCAGATCCACATTGAGTTAGGCAACTCCAATTTACCCCCTGCACCAAGTCAGGGCGGTAGTACTGGTATGTCTTCCGTGAGTGGCGCAGTAGTAGCGGTGAGTAATGCGCTGAAATTGCAGCTTGCGCAATATGCGGCAAAGAATAACCCCGCCTTTAATGGTGTTTCAGCGGATGAAGTGATGCTCTCTACGGATAGTATCACGTTGCGCGACAAAGCGAATGTACGCGTAGCATATACCGATCTCTGGACAAATAATCAATTGGAAGAGATTCGGGTAGAGGCTACTTCCGAGCCAGGCGAAGAGCGGAAGAAATATGCATTCTGTTCCTCTGCGGCTCACTTTTGCCAGGTGCGAGTACACCAAAAAACTGGCAAAGTTAAGATTGACCGTATGGTTTGTGTGGCAGATGGAGGGACGGTTATTAACCAACGTGCCGCTGCGAACCAGATGTCGGGTGC
>NZ_JAMJWE010000072.1 GCF_023554105.1 Brucella sp. 21LCYQ03 | reverse complement strand
GCCGATTATCAACTTAGAACAAGCAAGACAAATTACCGATTATATGGCCTCTAGGTATAATCTAGATGCTGGAGAATATGGAGATTACAATACCTTTTCTCGGTCCAACAAGTTCTTTAACCGGGTAGACTGGATCATCAACGACAAGCATAATTTGTCGGTGCGCAACAATACGATCTTCTCGCAAGCCACCAACTTGGAGCGCGATCAGCAAAACTTCCGTTTTGGAAGTATCGATTTCCGCCAGGTGAATAATCAAAATTCCACGGTGGCAGAGTTGAAAAGCCATTTTAATAGCACGATGTCTAATAGTTTTTTGCTTGGCTATTCTAGCATTCATGATTACAGAAGTCCGTCTTCTGATGCTGCTTTGCCACAAATTGAAATATCTTCTGCTGGCGGTACGATCTTTTTGGGTACGGATAGAGAGGCCAGTATTTTTGATTTGAAACAGCGTACTTTTGAATTAACGAACAATTTTACTTGGATCAAAGACAATCATCATTTTACCTTTGGTACGCATAATGAGTTTTACAATATCAATTATGGCTTTGTGAATTCATGGAATGGACGTGTAAATTACGGGAGCGTCGATGATTTTTTAAACAATCGTCCTGATCGTGTCCGAACTAATTTCAATTACCTAGACAATACCAGAGATAATATCATCGATAATCCGCCAGCTCAGTTTCGCGTTAATCTATATAGCCTTTATGCACAAGATGATATACAGATCGGTCAACGCCTACACCTATCTCCAGGTATACGTTTTGATATGGCACAAATGCCAGACAAACCTAGCCTAAGTCCAAAAACAACCGAATCTCCGATCGATCCGCAATATGGCACTACATTTACCTATACACAACCGAGTGCTATTCGCAATCAATTCCTTGGTCAGGTGCAGGTATCGCCACGTTTAGGGTTTAATTACGATGTACTGGGCAATCAGCAATTAGTCATGCGCGGGGGTACAGGTGTTTT
>NZ_JAMJWE010000071.1 GCF_023554105.1 Brucella sp. 21LCYQ03 | reverse complement strand
AAGCTCACCTTTGTGGCTACCGCCGCGTGGTTCATTATGATTCTCAATTACATTAAGATCCCGCTGCAGGCATTTGTATGGCAAAATCTTTCCATAGCTGGCCTGGTGATTAATGTGATGGCCATTCCATTTATCCTCTTAGGTGGCTTAATAGGCATTAAACTGGTTCAGATTCTTAAGGAGCAACATTTTCGCTGGGTAATTATGGGCTTAGTTATTTTCTCTTCACTAATGTTGATTATGATGTAATATTATATGCTATTCGTCGCACCACCTTCTTCAAACTGCTGTTAAATACCATCTGGCGCTTCATTGCATAATTTGTGCTACCTTTGCGACTATGGGAGAACAACAGTATTTAGCCAATCTTGGTATATCGGCATTAAATGAGATGCAGCAACAGGTATTTGACACTTACAACGGTGCGAATGACCTCATCTTACTGTCTCCTACAGGTAGTGGAAAAACACTTGCCTTCTCCTTAATCATTCAGAAAAGATTGCGTGATCATGCTAGCGGAAAAATACAAGCGTTGATTATCGCTCCAACACGTGAGCTGGCTTTGCAAATTGAACAAGTGCTACGCAAAATGCCTAATCATCCGAAGGTGACCTGCTTGTACGGAGGTAATGATCTACGGACTGAAAAAAACAAGCTGAAAGAAGCTCCTCAGATATTAGTGGGTACCCCCGGAAGAATTATCTACCATTTAGAACGCCACAATATCGATCTGTCGGAATTGGATACGCTGGTACTGGACGAGTTTGATAAATCGCTGGAATTAGGTTTTCACGAACAAATGGAACAGATTGTTGGAGAGACCGGTCATTCTTTTCAGATGCTGACTTCGGCCACGGAACTGGAAGAAATACCTGAATTTTTAACCTTGAAAGATGTGGCATCTGTCAATTTTCTACATGAAAAAGGATATGCGCCAGATCTGACTTTTCGTACGGTAACTGCCAGTCCACAAAACAAGCTGAAAGCATTGTTAAAGCTCATATG
>NZ_JAMJWE010000070.1 GCF_023554105.1 Brucella sp. 21LCYQ03 | reverse complement strand
TATAGGGCGGAATATCTGCCTTGCGCGAAGTGACAGGCATAGGGTTAGGTTGATAGTTTACCGAGATCGTCAATGGTACGAGATTCACCCCAGAGTTGGGCAATACCAATGCTCCATTGGAAAAGTGATGAAAAGCTAAGCCCACACCAGCGCGCCATTTTGGATGAAAAGCATATTGCGCACGGATACCAAAATCGATAAATACATTATTTTTAGAGCCGATCACCAAGTTGAGTGGATTTTCTTCTTCATCAAAGGGGTAGAAATTACCCGATAAGCCAAGGCCAATCCGATAATCATAGGACCAGCGGCTGTGCTCTCGTGGTGCAATAGGCGTTTGTACAAATCCATACAAGGCATACGGATTACCGATAATGTCATTGTTGAATGTGCTGGAATAAAATCCAATTCCATAGATTGGATTGTTGTACAAATCAAAATAAGGATCTTTTTTATTCCTTTGCTGCCAGCCAACCTTAAAGTTGATGCCTTCATAATAAGCATCTTGATACGCTACTCTTGCATTCTTCTGCTGTAAAATCCCTCCATTCTCCACTTCCACCTCAAAGATGATAGGAGATTTTCGCCTTAGGGTAGAATCGACCTGTCCAAAAAGACAGTTTATGGTAGTAATCGTTAAGAAAAAAAATAGCGTATATAAACGTAGCACAAATAAATTTTATTGAATGAGGCGCAAAAATACATACATTTTTACAACTTCGTATTTCGTTATAGTCATTTTTGTCGAACCGCCATTTTTTCGTCATTAGCATCACAGCATATCGAATAATTTCCCCAAAGCCCTACCTTTGTCCGAGATATGGCAACAAGACTCTATAACCCTTTTCAAGACTTTACGTTTGATAACCAGACTTGCTTTCTCACCGGCAAGACACTGCATTCCGCAGATGAGCAGATTCAGGTGTTCCCCGTCTGGATGATGCGCGCTTTCAACTTGGAAGAGCAACCATTTAAGATGTTGGATGAAAGCTTTTCTACGTACAAGAAGTTGCA
>NZ_JAMJWE010000007.1 GCF_023554105.1 Brucella sp. 21LCYQ03 | reverse complement strand
TTAATTAAAAGGCGGGTCAATTCTCGGTGGAAATCCCGGGTCAGTTCTTAGCGGCAATCAACACACAGCTAATGTTTTTGAACTGTTCGTGGGGGCATCATGTATAGAATAGAGAATAATCGCCTTGTCGCAGTGCCGACAACAACCCTTGCTGACTTAGACCTCGGAGAGCGTGGTCACTTGCAGGAATGGCTAGCGGAGAATCCAAACTCACTAGGAGAAGAGTTGCTTATCATTCAAAAGGAATTTAGCGCTTTTTCCGGCACTAATGAACGATTGGATCTTCTAGCCTTGGATATAAACGGCAATCTCGTAGTTATTGAAAACAAACGAGATGATTCAGGCCGAGATGTTACATGGCAGGCTCTGAAATACACTGCATATGTTTCCGGGATGACGAAATCAGAAATACTGAGGGTTTATCAACATTATTTGGCTACTTGTTCTACGAATGAAAACAATACACCAGAAGATGCAGAGAAAAATATTTGTGAATTTCTAGGAAAGGAAACTATAGAGGAAGCAGAATTAAATGTAGGAAACAGACAGAGGATTATTCTTGTCGCAACTAAGTTTAGAACTGAAGTAACTTCTACAGTTCTTTGGTTAAATAGTCGCGGTATTGATGCAAGATGTATTCGAGTAACACCTTTTAAGCACAATACTGATATTTTCGTGGATATTGAGCAGATTATTCCAGTTCCTGAAGCTAAGCATTACATGGTTGGAATTCTCTCAAAAGAGAATGAGGAAACAGGTCAAAAAACCGCTGCCACAGAATTACAGCGATTGCGATACTCATTTTGGACTCAGATGTTGGAGAGCTTCCGAAGGCGTGGGATCACTAGGTTTGACAGAATTAGTCCCAGTCGTGATCACTGGCTCAGTTCACGTTTTGGGGTTCGTGGCTGCACATTCACAGCAATTTTTGCACTCGGTCAAATAAGAGTTGAGCTGAATCTTTCCCGATTTGCGAAAGAAGAAAATAAGTGGCTGTTTGATAAGCTATATGAGCATCGAGAGGGCTTCGACCAAGCTTTTGGCGATCGGCTGACGTGGATGAGGCTTGATGACAGGATAGCTAGTCGTGTTTGTTATTCAAAAACGGTTGATGCAAGAAACCGTAACGATTGGCCTCTTATGATAGACTGGCTTGGAGATCATATTAAAAAGTTGGAAACGACTTTCTCCAATCAAATGCTCATTCTCAAGGATCAATTGCCGAATGAATTTGGCGATGAAGAGATTGAATCGATCGAGGATGAAGATGACAAGTCTGATGTTGGGTAACTAGGTTGTGTTTTCGAAGCTTCGGTGATGCGCTTTGCGGATTGAAGCTTCGTAACGACTTACCAGCTGTAGCCGGTTTTGATTGAAATGTTTTTCAGTCTTACGAGAAATTGTAGCTGCCAGTAATTTCACGGCAATTGGCAGACGCATATCGTTAGAAATCTGCTGAGAGCTCGTTGGGTGTGATTATTCTGGGCTGTGCGTCGTGGCGTGAGGACGCGCCGAGAACGTGGCCCTTCATTGCAAACAAGCGCTGGGCCGCTAATGTGTGAGTCGCACAATTAAGCTGCATTCAGGTTGAGTGTTTGATTTAAAGAATAAAATGGCGGAGAGGGTGGGATTCGAACCCACGGTGGAGTTACCCCCACGCCGCATTTCGAGTGCGGTACTTTCGACCACTCAGCCACCTCTCCGCATGGTGCACTACGGTAATACGATCTATTAAAAACCGTGCCGTTGGTAAGCATCTAAAGCGAATGCTAAGTGTGTAGCGGCTCAATAACGGGCCAAATGCAATTAGACAAGACCTAATTTGCATAAGAGTGCGAAAATTCTTGACTTTTCCGCTGTCTCACACCTATAAGCACCAGACTTTAAGCGCAGATCTATCCGCGCCTACTGTTTTGATTGGAGATTTTCGGTTTACCGGGCTCTGATCTGGAGGCTGAAAAGCTTTCAAAATCAACCGACTGATAAAAAGACGGCCCGTGCCCAAGGCGCTTGCGTTGCAGGGTATGAGAGCTGGACCGAACGACCCGAAAGGAAAACAAATGTTCGCAGTCATTAAGACTGGTGGCAAGCAGTACCGCGTTGCCGCAAACGACCTGATCAAGGTTGAAAAGGTTGCTGGCGAAGCTGGCGACATCGTAGAATTTGCTGAAGTTCTGATGGTTGGTTCGACCATTGGCGCACCAGTTGTTGCAGGCGCTCTCGTAACGGCAGAAGTCGTTGAACAGGGCCGTGCACGCAAGGTTATCGCGTTCAAGAAGCGTCGCCGTCAGAACTCGAAGCGCACCCGCGGTCATCGTCAGGAACTGACGACAATCCGTATCTCGGAGATCCTTACCGACGGCGCGAAGCCTTCTAAGAAGGCTGCTGAAAAGAAGGCTCCAAAGGCTGATGCCGCTGAAGGCGAAGTCGCAAAGCCAAAGAAGGCAGCGCCTAAGAAGGCTGCAGCCAAGGCCGATTCGGCTGAGTAAGTAGAAGAGATTAAAGGAGAAATCCAATGGCACACAAAAAAGCTGGTGGTTCGTCGCGTAACGGTCGCGATTCAGAGTCGAAGCGCCTTGGCGTGAAGAAGTTCGGTGGCGAAGCTGTCGTTTCTGGCAACATCATCGTGCGCCAGCGCGGCACCAAGTGGCATCCGGGCGCCAATGTCGGCCTCGGTAAAGACCACACCATTTTTGCTACCACCAATGGTTCCGTTGCTTTCCGTACGAAAGCCAACGGTCGTACTTACGTGTCGGTTACCCCGATCGCGGAAGCAGCAGAGTAAGCCGGACCTCTATAAAGTACCGGCGTCCCATGGACCCGGTACATATGGCGACCTGCCAGAAGATCAAAGGGAAGATGGGACAACCATCTTCCCTTTTTTTCGTCTGGAGGACAGAGCAATGGTCATCGAAGTTTTAGAAGAAGATTATTACGAGAGCTGTAGTGAGCGGGAGGCCAGCTATGCTGATCTCTCGCCGGGATTAGCAGATCAGTTGGATTGCCCCGTTCTCGTGACTGACAGGCTGGTTCTTCGCCCGCCGCATGTCGAAGACGTGGATGCAATTTCCTATCTTGCTAATAACGCCCGCGTCTCCACTATGCTCGCCCGTATGCCTCATCCATACACTCGCGAAAATGCCGTGGACTTTGTCGAGCGCGTGCGAAAAGGCGAGATGGGCAATTGCATTTACGCAATTACCCAAGCTGAAACTGGTATCTTTATGGGCTGTTGTGGCATCCATCCGCACAGCCACAGCGAAGGTCTGGAGATCGGCTATTGGCTGGGCGAGTCCTATTGGGGGCATGGTTTTGCCACGGAAGCTGCCCACGCATTGATCGATCTGGCCTTTCGTGCCACGCCAATCGAGCGGTTGCATGTTTCTTGCCACGCCAGCAATGGCGGTTCGCGCAAGGTGATCCATAAGTGCGGTTTCCAGTTCAGCAGCATGGGAATGGCGGATTCACTTGCTGCCGGAAATGTTCCTGTCGAGCGCTATGTTCTCGATCGGCGTACGTGGATCGGCCTGAGAAGCTGGCAGTCATAATCATAAAGAATGGCCCTGCGTTTAGAGCGCATCCCGAAAAGTGTGAAACGGTTTTCGGATAAGATGCGCGTTAAAACAAATCGTTAGAGCGCAGGGCCGATAATCATCGGGGAATACTATGAACGATATTTACGCAATCACCCGCGAAAGGGTGTTGGTTCGGACGCTTGATAAGGGCGACCTGCACCGCTTTCGCGCGATACGCCTTTCGGCTTTGCAGCTTGCGCCGCAAGCCTTTGGTTCAACCTTTGAAGAAGAAAATGCCTATTCCGAGAGCGTGTTCGCCCGTCGTCTTGAACAGGTGAATGGTAACGTTATTTTCGGCGCGTTTGATGGTGAGAACTTGATGGGCATCGCCGGCATGTTTCGGCATGAGCGCAAGTCGGAGCGGCATCGTGGCACTTTGGTGAGTGTCTATGTTGCACCAGAAGCGCGTGGACTGCATCTTGGCAAGGCGCTTGTTCAGAGTGTTATCGAACATGCAGTAAAGCATGTCATGATACTGGATGCGAAGGTTGTCGCAACGAATGAGCCAGCCAGGCGCATTTATGACGAACTTGGCTTCAGATCCTATGGCATCGAGTTAAAGTCACTTTATGTGCAGGGGCAGTATCTGGATCAGGAACTGCTTTACATCGATTTCAGTGATCCAGCATGGAAACTGAATTTAAGCTGAAAACCTATGAGTTCTGCTGTTTGCAGGACGCGGGTTTTGCTGTAATTGCAAATCGGATTGCGCGGGACTTTGCGCAATCCCA
Organism: Brucella sp. 21LCYQ03; assembly: GCF_023554105.1. Classification (GTDB taxonomy): domain Bacteria; phylum Pseudomonadota; class Alphaproteobacteria; order Rhizobiales; family Rhizobiaceae; genus Brucella. The sequence goes on along the minus strand of NZ_JAMJWE010000007.1, from coordinate 196,352 downwards.
AAGTTTAAGACGCGCTCCGATACAATACGGTGCGTCACAAGAGGTAAGTTCAATGAAATTTCTCGATCAGGCCAAGATTTACATTCGCTCCGGCGCGGGCGGTGCAGGCGCTGTTTCGTTCCGGCGCGAGAAATTTCTTGAATTTGGCGGTCCCGATGGCGGCGATGGTGGTCGCGGTGGTGACGTTTGGGTTGAGGCCGTTGATGGTCTTAACACGCTGATCGATTATCGTTACCAGCAGCATTTCAAGGCTCAGATCGGCATGCACGGCATGGGTCGCAACATGACCGGCGGCAAGGGCAATGATGTTATTCTCAAGGTGCCAGTTGGGACGCAGATTTTCGAAGAAGATAACGAAACGCTGATTTGCGACATTACCGAACTTGGCCAGCGTTATCGACTGGCGAAGGGCGGCAATGGCGGCTTCGGCAATCTGCATTTCACGACATCGCGAAACCGCGCGCCGCGTCATGCCAATCCCGGTCAGGATGGCATTGAGCGCACATTATGGCTGCGCCTGAAACTGATTGCTGATGCGGGTCTGGTTGGATTGCCAAATGCGGGCAAGTCCACATTCCTCGCAAGTGTGACGGCTGCAAAGCCAAAGATTGCCGATTATCCTTTCACCACATTACATCCGAACCTTGGTGTTTCGCGCGTCGATGGCCGTGAGTTTGTCATCGCGGATATTCCGGGTCTGATTGAAGGTGCAAGCGAAGGCGTAGGTCTTGGTGATCGCTTCCTCGGCCATGTCGAGCGTACGCGCGTGCTGTTGCATCTTGTATCGGCTCAGGAAGAAGATGTGGCCAAGGCTTACACGGTTATTCGTGGTGAACTTGAAGCCTATGAACACGGTCTGTCTGAAAAGACGGAAATCGTTGCGCTGTCGCAGATTGATACGATTGATCCTGAAACTCGTAAGGAAAAGATCAAGGCGCTTAAAAAGGCATGTGGACGCGATCCGATGCTGCTTTCAGCGGTCAGCCATGAAGGTTTGAACGATGTTCTGCGCCAGCTTGCGAGCGTGATCGATAAAAGCCGTGCTGCCGAAGCAGGCGCTGTCGAAGAAGAATAAAAATAGGGTTTTATTTGATCGCGCATCTTGTCCGAAAACCGCTTCACACTTTTCGGGATGCGCTTGATAATGCGGCGCAGGAACTGAAGACATGCTGAAACAACTCAAAGACTATCGCCGCATCGTTATCAAAATTGGATCTGCGCTGCTCGTGGATCGTTCGACTGGCCTCAAGCAGAGCTGGCTTGAAAGTCTCGGGCAGGACATCGCAAACCTTTCGCGCGCTGGTGTTGAAGTGCTGGTCGTCTCCTCCGGAGCTATCGCATTGGGGCGCACGGTGCTTGGTCTGCCAAAGAAATCGCTAAAGCTTGAGGAAAGTCAGGCTGCGGCTGCGGCTGGTCAGATTGCATTGGCCAAAGCTTATGCCGATGTGTTGGGCGGGCATGGTGTTAAATCGGGCCAGATTTTGCTGACGCTCGATGATACTGAAGAGCGTCGCCGCTATCTCAATGCACGGGCAACAATCGAGACATTGTTGAAGCTCGGCGCAGTGCCGATCATCAATGAGAATGATACGGTTGCGACGACTGAAATCCGCTATGGAGATAATGATCGTCTGGCTGCGCGCGTAGCAACCATGATGGGCGCTGATCTTCTCATTCTGTTGTCGGATATTGATGGACTTTATACGGCACCGCCGCACAAAGACCCGAACGCGCAGTTTATTCCGCTTGTGGCAAGTATTACGCCACAGATCGAAGCCATGGCGGGTGCTGCTGCGTCTGAGCTTTCGCGCGGCGGTATGAAAACCAAGCTCGATGCAGGCAAGATTGCCAATGCAGCCGGTACGGCCATGATCATTACCTCTGGCACCCGAATGGCACCACTTTCAGCGATTGATCGCGGTGAGCGTGCGACTTTGTTTGAGCCATCCAATGCGCCGGTCAATGCATGGAAAACATGGATTTCCGGCAATCTGGAACCCGCTGGTCGTTTGACGGTTGATGCTGGTGCTGGCAAGGCGCTCAAATCTGGCAAGTCGCTTTTGCCTGCGGGTGTGAAAGAGATTGAAGGCCAGTTCGAACGTGGAGACACGGTTGCTGTTCTCAACGGAGATGGTCGTGAAATTGCACGCGGCCTCATTGCATATGACGCTGATGATGCGCGCAAAATTGCTGGTCATAAAAGCGATGAGATCAGTGATATTCTTGGTTATGATGCGCGCGCTGCAATGATCCATCGCAATGATCTGGTGGTACGGGGTGTGACCACTAGCGAGACGGAAGAAGCGTAAGGGGAAGAGGATGTTGAACAAAGTGGATGCCGGAACTGATATCGCGGCCATTATGGCTGAGGTTGGTCGTAAAGCCAGACAGGCAGCGGCTCCGCTTTCCATTGCTTCGCCTCAACAGAAAAACAAAGCCTTGCTTGCCGCCGCTGATGCTGTTCTGGCAAGCAAAGATGCAATCCTCGAAGCCAATAAGCTTGACCTTGCCAATGCTGCGCAAAGTGGCATGGCGGCTTCGTTTGTGGATCGCTTGACGCTGGATGATAGTCGTATTCAGGCTATCGCGGATGGTATTCGAGCGATTGCTGCTTTGCCTGATCCGGTTGGCGAAGTGATTGCGGAGTGGGATCGCCCGAATGGTCTGCACATTGAGCGTGTGCGTACGCCGCTCGGTGTGATTGGTGTGATCTATGAAAGCCGCCCCAATGTAACGGCGGACGCTGGGGCGCTTTGCCTCAAGGCAGGTAATGCGGTGATCTTACGCGGCGGTTCTGATTCCGCGCATTCCTCGGCAGCCATTCACAAGGCGCTGGTGGTGGGGTTGGAAGCTGGAAATTTGCCAGCAGATGCGATCCAGATCGTGCCGGTGACGGATCGTGCAGCGGTTGGCGAAATGCTCAAAGGTCTGAATGGCGCGATTGATGTGATCGTACCACGCGGCGGCAAAAGCCTTGTTGCACGGGTGCAATCGGAAGCGCGTGTGCCAGTTTTCGCGCATCTTGAAGGCATTTGTCATCTCTACATTGATAAGTCCGCCGATCTTGATATGGCGCGCGCGATTGCGTTGAATTCCAAGATGCGCCGCACTGGAATTTGTGGTTCTGCTGAAACGCTGCTGGTGGACCGTGCAGTGGCTGACACTCATCTAGTGCCAATTTTGCAGGATCTGGTTGCGAAGGGCTGTGAAATCCGCGGCAGCGAAGAGGTGTTGGCCCTTTATCCCGATGCTACGCCTGCAACGGAGCAAGACTGGTCGACTGAATATCTTGATGCGATTATATCCGTGAAGCTGGTTGATGGCGTTTCAGATGCAATTGCACATATTGGGCAATATTCATCGCATCACACCGAAGCGGTTATTGCTGAGGATGCAGAGGTTGTGGCGCGTTTCTTCAACGAGATTGACTCGGCCATCCTTTTGCACAACGCCTCGACGCAATTTGCAGATGGCGGTGAGTTTGGCATGGGGGCGGAAATCGGCATTGCTACCGGGAAAATGCATGCGCGTGGTCCGGTCGGTGTCGAACAGCTGACATCGTTCAAATATCGAGTCCGTGGCAATGGTCAGGTTCGGGGCTGATGAAATTCGGCTTCGGGCTGTCCGCTTTAAAAGCCAACTATCCAGATGTTGATGCGCATTATCTGCGTATGCCTTATGTTGAGAAGGGCATGACAGTCGGCTTGTTTGGCGGCTCGTTCAATCCTCCACATGCGGGTCATGCGCTGGTCGCTGAAATCGCTATTCGGCGTCTGAAGCTTGATCAGCTCTGGTGGATGGTGACGCCCGGAAATCCGCTAAAAGATACGCGCGAACTAGCATCGCTTGCAGAGCGTTTAAAGCTGAGCGAAGATATATCGACCGATCCTCGCGTCAAGGTGACAGCGCTCGAAGCGGCTTTCCATACGCGCTACACTGCCGATACTCTGGCCCTGATACAAAAAGGCAATCCCGGTGTGCATTTCGTCTGGGTGATGGGTGCGGACAATCTTGCATCGTTTCATCGCTGGCAGCGCTGGCGCGAAATTGCAAAGAATTTCCCCATTGCCGTGATTGATCGCCCGGGCTCAACGCTTGCTTATTTGTCGTCACGGATGGCGCAGACATTCTCGGCCAGCCGTATTGATGAACACTATGCGCCATTGTTGGCACGTCGCGCGCCTCCTGCATGGACCTTTATCCACGGACCTCGCTCGACATTGTCTTCAAGCGCGCTTCGTAAACAGAAATCGAAAAAGTGAATGGTGCTATTGGCGCATCCCGAAAAGTGTGAAGCGGTTTTCGGAAAAGATGCGCCGCAATAAAGATTAAACTCTTGAAAGAATGCAGGGACTCTGCCTATCTTACGCATGTACGGTGCTTATAACTGCCGTATTGCGTTGTTCTTGCTGAAAGGAAATACACTGAGAACAGCAATTGAGAAGAAGGCTCACCACGCGCCTTCACCGGTCGGGATGAACGAAACCGCTTTCGTGTCCCAGGCCTTCGATGCGGCTTTGGCCAGTCTCGAAAACTCCAAAGCAGAATCCATCATCCCCATCGACATTCGCTCACGATCTTCGATCGGTGATTTTATGATCATCGCATCTGGTCGTTCGCATCGCCATGTTTCGGCTGTCGCTGATCATCTTTTGCAAGCGCTTCGTGAGATGGGCTGCAAGGATATTCGGGTCGAAGGGCTCGAAGCCGGTGATTGGGTTCTTATCGATACAGGCGATATTGTCGTCCATATTTTCCGTCCGGAAATCCGTGATTTCTACAATCTGGAAAAGATCTGGATCGACAATGACCTCGAAGACAAACGTGCATCGGGAACTGTGCACTAATCCAGTCTGAGTGAGGGCGCTATGCGTGTGAGTGTGTTTGCCGTGGGCCGGATGAAAGCCGGCCCCGAGCGGGAGTTGGTCGAGCGTTATTTTGACCGCTTTTCCAAGTCTGGACCGCCACTTGGTCTTGAGTTCGCCGGTGTGAGCGAAATCCCAGAAAGCCGTGGACAGACGGCAGAGCTACGCAAAACTGAAGAAGCACAGCGCATCAATGAGGCACTGGATAGTGGTGCAGCGTTAATTCTGCTTGACGAGCGCGGGAAAACGCTTGGATCGGAAGATTTTGCCGAACGTATTGGTCGTATGCGTGATGATGGCAAGCGGCAGTTGATTGTCGCCATTGGTGGCCCGGATGGACACGACCCGGCATTGCGCTCGCGTGCTGATCTGGTCTTGGCGCTGGGCGCTTTAACGTGGCCGCATCAGATTGCGCGTATTTTGGTTGCTGAGCAATTATATCGCGCCGCAACAATTCTTGCAGGCCACCCCTATCATCGGTCCTAGTCTTATCACGTTTACCCAATAGGTGAAAAACGGGTCGCGTTGTGATCTGTTTTGTAACTTCCTCCTGCATTGCCTGCAAAAACATGTCGCACATCTTCGCTGAAAAAACGTTGCCGCAGATCGCATTCGTAACCGATCGCGGCTTTCTCAAACCCACGCTTGTTGCGATGTGGGGCGTGCTGCGTCACTTAACGCAGCCCGGTATTGTGCATTTTTGGGGCGACGGTCTTGAGGAGCGCGATTGGGAAGCGGTGCACCGCGTCGCAGCGACAAATCCGGCTGTGACACTTAATTGTTTGCGTTTGACTACCGATGATCTGGAAGGCGCAAAAGGGCCAACCGCCTATATTTCTGCGGCATCTATGGGGCGGCTTCATATACCGTCGCGCATTTCTGGCCGCGTTCTTTACATCGACGGTGACACACAAGTGGTGGGTGATGTCTCACCTCTTTTTGCGCTTGATCTTAATGGTTGTCCAGTTGGTGCTGTGCGTGATTGCGTTGTGGCGAAATGGTCGGCGCGAAGTCTCAAGGTGCGCGAAAAATCGTTACCACGTGTGCGTGAATTGCAGGAGTTGATGCAGCAAAGCGACATATCGCGCTATTTCAATTCAGGTGTTCTTTTGTTGGATACGGATGCCATTCGCGCAGAACCCAAGCTGCATCAGGCAATGCATGATTTGGCCCGCGCCTCGGCCTGTCCTTTGGGTGATCAGGATCACCTCAACAATGTTTTTCGTGATCGCGTGCATCTGCTCAACCCGGCTTATAATTCGTCCTGGAGCCAGACCGCGCGGCAGCGACGACATATTGCTCGACTTGGCGGCGATGCTGAGGAAAGCAGAGTTACCCCTGAGATCATTGTCCATTTTCATGGCCCTGAAAAGCCATGGAAGCGGCCACGACATGATCTTTGGAGGCATCGTGCCCGCGCAGTTTGGCGTTATCGTCGCGAGATGCATGAATACGCGAAGAGCTATCCCGACTTGGCGCCTTGAAGTCGGGCTTAATTTGCCGGATGGACCCAGTTTGGCTGATACATCGCGCCTCTGAGGGTGAAACGATTGCCGGTTTGTGGGTTTAGAACACTTACGCCGGTTTGAACCTGCTCAATGACCTTAAGTCCAAGCTCTTCAATTGCCATCAGAATAGACTTGTGATCAAGCACCGCAGAGGCGATTATCTTTTCACAAATATAGGTATGAACATAGCTGCGTCCCTGACGCCAATCAGAGGCCTCTGTGCAAAGCTTTGATGTCATTGTGATTGCCCCCGTTGCAGAGTGTTTAATAGAGTGAGGTCTGAAATATATCCAGTGTCTTGCTGAAAATGCTGACAATGCGATTATAGCTAACAATTCCTTAATGCTCTCCGGCTAGTTTTGGCCTTGTTTCTTTCAGATACAGCGGTTCATGAGTCCTTTTAGCCTTTCAAAAAAGCCTAATCTGCCTGCTTTCTTGCGGGCTGGCTTTGCTACGACTGTGCTTTTGGCAGGTGCTTCTCAGGTTTACGCGCAACAGGCTATTCAGCAGCAGCGCGATCAAGCGGCAAGCGAATATGAGCAGCTAACCACCGAATTGTCGGTGACGGGTGACAAGCTCAAACAGCTTGAAGGCGAGGTGGCGAACCTCAAAAAAGACCAGGCGACGATTACGGCTGCACTCATTCAGTCTGCAAAGACTGACAAAAAGTTGCAGCAGGATATTGCTGATAGTGCAGATAAGCTTGAATCCCTGCGTGAGCAGGAAGATGGCATTCGAACGTCTTTGCGTGCGCGACGCGGGGTTTTGGCAGAAGTTTTGGCAGCCTTGCAGCGTATGGGGTTGAATCCGCCACCTGCGATCCTTGTGCGCCCAGACGATGCGCTCGCATCGGTGCGTAGTGCCGTACTGCTTGGGGCTGTTGTGCCGGAAATGCGTGGTCAGGTCGAAGAGCTGACGGGTGATCTCAATGATATGCAACGGGTGACTGCATCCATATCGCAGGAGCAGGAGAGGCTCAAAGAAACACGCACGCAACAGGCGGAAGAGCAAAAGCGTCAATCACTTCTTCTTGAAGAAAAGAAGAAGTTGCAGTCACAATCTGAGCAGGAAATTGAAGCCCAACGTAAGCGTTCCGAAGAGCTTGCAGATCGGGCAGGCAGCCTGAAAGAACTGATTGACGGGCTTGATAAGCAAATGGCGGGCGTACGCGATGCTGCGGATGCAGCGCGTAAGGCGGAAGCGGAACGTCTTGCAAAAGCGCAGGAAAAGGCTGGAGAATCAACGCCGGACGAGAACCGCCTTCATGCGCAGATTGATTTTGCATCGTTACAGGGAAGGCTGGCGCTGCCTGCCGCTGGAAAGACGATCCGGCATTTTGCGGAGAAGGATGGTGTCGGCGGCAACATGATGGGACAAGTGGTTGAAACCTTGCCCGCTGCCACGATTACGTCACCTTCCGATGGCGTTGTGTTATATGCAGGAACATTCAGATCTTATGGACAGCTCTTGATCCTCGATGCTGGCAATGGATATCATATTGTCATGGCTGGCATGGGTCGAATCGACGTTGCTCAGGGTCAGTTCGTTTTGGCGGGTGAGCCTGTTGGCGCGATGGGAGAAAAACTTCTCGCGAGTGTTGCACCAATTGAGGTGGGCAATGGCGCTCCATTGCTCTACATTGAGTTTCGAAAAGATGGAAAACCCGTTGATCCGGCCCCGTGGTGGTCCGAGCGGCTTTCTGGAAGGACACAAAATGATACGTAAACTGTCGCTGCTGTTCGCCGGAGCCCTGTTGGGCGCGTCAGCCATGGTGATGGTTCAGGGCGCGCCTGCTTCCACTGCTTTTGCAGCAGCGGGAAAAGACAGCGATGTCTATAAGGACCTGGCTCTTTTCGGTGATATTTTTGAGCGCGTGCGCCAGCAATATGTGACGCCTCCGGATGACAAGAAGCTGACGGAAAGTGCGATCAACGGCATGTTGACCTCGCTTGATCCGCACTCTTCTTACCTTAACCCGGAAGCCGCGCAGGACATGCGCGTGCAGACCAAGGGTGAGTTTGGCGGTCTTGGCATTGAAGTCACGATGGACAATGATCTCGTGAAGGTCATCGCCCCGATTGATGACACGCCTGCTTCAAAAGCCGGTGTTCTAGCGGGCGATCTGATTAGCAAGATTGACGGCACGGAAGTGCGTGGTCTGAGCCTCAGCGACGCAGTTGAAAAGATGCGCGGCGAAGTTGGTTCGCCGATTGAACTGACACTTATTCGCGAAGGTGCGGAAAAGCCGATCACGCTGAAGATTGATCGCGCTGTTATCAAGGTTAAGGCTGTTCGTTCGCGTGTTGAGAATGATGTTGGCTACCTGCGCGTTATTTCCTTCACGGAACAGACATCGGATGATCTGCGTAAGGCAATCAAGGATATTCAGGAAAAGATTCCAGGCGATAAGCTCAAGGGCTACGTGCTTGATCTTCGTCTGAATCCGGGCGGTCTGCTTGATCAGGCTGTCGCTGTTTCAGACACTTTCCTCGACAAGGGTGAAATCGTTTCGACCCGTGGTCGCGACCCACAGGACGTAACGCGTTTTGATGCACGCAAGGGAGATCTTGTTGATGGCAAGCCAGTGATCGTGCTGATCAATGGTGGTTCCGCCAGTGCGTCAGAAATCGTTGCTGGTGCTTTGCAGGATCATCGCCGCGCGACTGTGCTTGGCACGCAGTCCTTCGGCAAAGGCTCGGTTCAGACGATTATCCCGCTTGGCGAAAATGGATCGCTGCGCCTGACGACCGCACTCTATTACACACCGTCGGGCAAGTCGATCCAGGGCAAGGGTATCACGCCGGACATCAAAGTTGAGCAGCCGCTGCCACCAGAAATGCTCGGTCAGGATGTCGTTCGCGGTGAGTCCGAGCTTAAGGGCCACATCAAGGGCAATGCTGAAGACGATCAGGGATCGGGATCGGCTGCCTATGTGCCGCTTGAAGCCAAGGATGACGTGCAGCTCAATGAAGCATTGAAGCTTCTGCGTGGTGAAGTCGCCAATGCGTCATTCCCACCAGACCCTAAGAAAGCCGTTTTGAACTAACTGGTTTTCGATGTGACAATTATAGACGCGGGAGTTCAGGCTTCCGCGTTTTCTTTTTGTCGCACGTCAATAACATTGAAACACTATAAACTGCCGCATAAGACTTATTCAAACACCCGCATATGGAGATACCATGTCGAAGCACAAAGGCCTTGTCGATCCTGAAAGCCTACCTTATCGCCCCTGCGTTGGGCTGATGGTACTCAATAAGGCTGGTCTCGTTTGGGCTGGTCGCCGCATCGTCATTCCGGGTGATGAAATGGATGGAGCAACACAGCTTTGGCAGATGCCACAGGGCGGTATCGACAAGGGCGAAGATCCAGCAGTTGCCTCGTTGCGTGAGCTTTATGAAGAAACCAGCATGAAGTCGGTCACTTTGCTTGAAGAAGCACCGAACTGGATCAATTATGATCTGCCACCGCATCTTGTTGGGCAGGCACTAAAGGGCAAATATCGCGGACAGACTCAAAAGTGGTTTGCCTACCGCTTTGAAGGTGATGAGAGCGAAATCGCGATCAATCCGCCGCCGGGTGGGCATACGGCAGAGTTTGAGGAATGGGCATGGAAGCCTATGCAGGAGTTGCCAGAACTGATCGTGCCTTTCAAGCGCAAGGTCTATGAGGAGGTCGTGAGCGCTTTCCGGCATCTCGCACCATAATTCGTAAGCCCTCTTGTTTGCTAAGCCGACTCATTGTCAACTCGCCAAAGGCGCGTCGGAGATGTGCTCTGATAGGGAGAGATGCTTATGGATGGTATGAGTCTTCTTGTATTTCTGTTTGTTGGTCTGATTGCAGGTTGGCTGGCAGGCAAAGTCGTGCAGGGCGGTGGCTTTGGTCTCATCGGTAATATTATTGTCGGTGTGATTGGTGCCTTCTTTGCAGGATGGTTGTTGCCACGTCTCGGCTTTTCGGTGGGCGGTGGCGTTATCGCTTCCATCGTCAATGCGTTTATTGGTGCAGCAATTCTTTTGATCATTCTGCGGATCGTCAAACGCGTTTGACAAAATTTTTGCCCGGTTGTCACAACCGGGCGACTTTCTTTCAAAGCTTGGAAAAATGACACCGAATTCAAAGCTGTCGCTTGGTTTGGCTTTAACGGCCGCCGCTGGTTTTGTTGATGGAATAGCCTTTCTGGAATTGGGAGGCTTTTTTGCCTCCTTCATGAGTGGAAACACGACACAGCTTGGTCTCGCCATCGCCAGACAGCCGGATATCATGGGGCGTGTTATCGTCTGGCTTCCGGTTGCGCTGATCGGATTGTTTTTTGTTGGCGCTTTTTTCGGTACGCTCGCTGTGCGTGCTTATGGCCGAAATGGTAGTATTGCAGTCATGGCGATTGTGGCGCTGATACTTGTTCTTGTCTGTATCTTGCGTCGCTTTGGGTTGGAGTTGATCCATCCGGTGTTGATGCTTGCTGCCGCTATGGGCGCGCAAAATGCCGCCGTACAGCCGATAGGTTCTGCGCGCTTGGGCGTTACGTATGTAACTGGAACATTGTTTAATTCAGCAGCCGATCTTGCTGGGTATATACGCGGAGAGGTTCCGCGCTGGCGCTGGTTGCAACATTTTTCTGTCTGGCTTTCGCTGATGATCGGCGCGGTTTGCGGCGGCTTGGGGCATTATTTTATCGGACTGGATGCGCTCTATATTCCGGTGGTCATGATCGCGGCCGTCATGGTGATTTATCGGCGTATTGGTTAGCTAAACAGCGACTTTTCGCTCTCGACAAGCTCTGAAATCAGTGCCGAAACTGCCGTGACACGCCGCAGGGTGCGTGCGGATTCGTGATACGTGAGCCAATAGGCGCGCCGGATCGTGCGATCTGGGAACAGCGGTACAAGATCGGGATCAGCGCGCGCAATAAACGCGTGAAGAATGCCAATACCAGCACCGGCGCGCACCGCTTCCACCTGACCAAGTGCACTGGAAACTTCAAAATCTGGCTTCCAGTCGCGGCTTATTTCAGGGGCATATGCCAGTGATGGGTTGACCACCAGATCTTCGACATAGCCAATCAGTCGGTGGCTGCTCAGCTCTTCCGTGCTTTGCGGTGTACCATGTTCTTCTAGATAGCTGCGATGCGCGTAAAGACTGAGCGTATAATCCACGAGCCTACGGGCAATCAGCCGTCCCTGCTCGGGGCGTTCCACGGTAATGGCAATATCTGCCTCGCGCCGCGAGAGCGAAAACGAGCGAGGGACGGGAACCAGCTGAATAGTCAGGTCGGGATATTGTTGTGTGAGTCGTGCCAATCGCGGAGCAAGAAAATTCACGCCAAAACCATCGGGTGCTCCGATGCGAACTGTACCTGAAACCGCGACATCGGCGTTGCCGATATTTGAACGTGCGGAAAGCATTTCTGCTTCCATGCGTTCGGCTGCAAGCAGAAATTCCTCGCCCGCATGGGTGAGTGTCGAACCATTTGTGCGGCGTGTCAAAAGCGTGGTCGATAGAGCAGCTTCAAGCGCCGTCAGACGACGCGCAACGGTGGTGTGGTTGATGCCAAGTCGTTTTGCGGCGCCGAGAATCTGCCCAGAGCGTGCAACAGCCAGAAATATCCGAATATCATCCCAGTTCATGGCATTCTCTGCTCAAGTGAGTCTTCGGAAAACGTACTATAAAAAATGCACAACGGATACGCTTTTCAGCGACTTGCAATCATGATTTTGCAGAGTCAAGATGTACCTTAAGAGGGTGGCTCTTAATGTCGCCTTATGGAACACAACACCTGGGAGGCATTTCGATGCGCACTGTAGGACATTTCATCGGCGGCAAGCATGTTGCCGGAAAAAGCGGACGCACCACAGATATTTATCAGCCGCTTGACGGTTCGGTGCAGGGCACCGTTGCGCTTGCCACGAAAGATGAAGTGCGTGCTGCAGTCGAAAACGCCAAGGCTGCACAGCCAGCTTGGGCTGCAACCAATCCGCAGCGCCGCGTGCGTATTCTGCGTAAGTTCCTTGAACTTGTCGAAGCCGAATATGACAGCCTTGCAGAACTGCTTGCTCGCGAACATGGTAAGACGATTGCTGACGCTAAGGGCGACATTCAGCGTGGTCTTGAAGTGGTTGAAGTCTGCCTTGGTTCAGCACATATGCTCAAGGGCGAATTCACTGATAATGCTGGCACAGGTATCGACACCTATTCCATGCGTCAGGCGCTTGGTGTTGTTGCTGGTATCACGCCATTCAACTTCCCAGCCATGATCCCGCTTTGGAAAGCCGGTCCAGCAATCGCTTGCGGTAATGCCTTCATCCTCAAGCCTTCCGAGCGCGATCCGGGCGTACCGATGCGCCTTGCTGAACTGTTTATGGAAGCCGGTCTTCCAGCGGGCATTTTCAACGTCGTCAATGGCGACAAGGATGCGGTCGACGCGCTGCTTGACGATCCAGACGTTCAGGCTATCGGTTTTGTGGGCTCGACACCAATCGCGCAGTATATTTATGGTCGTGGTTGCTCGAATGGCAAGCGCGTTCAGTGCTTCGGTGGTGCGAAGAACCACATGCTGATCATGCCGGATGCCGATATGGATCAGACTGTTGATGCATTGATCGGTGCTGGTTACGGCTCGGCTGGTGAGCGCTGCATGGCGATTTCGGTTGCGGTTCCTGTTGGCGAAGACACTGCAAACCGTCTGATGGAAAAGCTTATTCCGCGCGTTGAAGCGCTGAAAATTGGCACATCGACCGACAATTCGGCTGATTACGGTCCGCTGGTCTCGAAAGCAGCGCTTGATCGCGTACGTGGCTATGTCGATCTCGGTGTCGAAGAAGGCGCAAAGCTCGTTGTTGATGGCCGTGGCTTTAAGATGCAGGGCTATGAAGATGGCTTCTACATGGGGGGCTGCCTGTTCGACAATGTCACGCCCGACATGCGTATCTACAAAGAAGAAATTTTCGGTCCGGTTCTTTCGGTTGTTCGCGCCAAGACCTACGAAGAAGCGCTCGCTCTGCCGAACGAACATGAATACGGCAATGGCGTCGCGATCTTCACCCGTGACGGCGATGCAGCACGCGATTTCGCAAGCCGCGTTCAGGTCGGCATGGTAGGTATCAATGTGCCGATCCCGGTTCCAATCGCTTACTACACCTTCGGCGGCTGGAAAGCTTCGGGCTTCGGTGATCTCAACCAGCACGGCCCGGATGCATTCCGCTTCTACACCAAGACCAAGACCGTCACGTCGCGTTGGCCGTCTGGTGTAAAAGACGGTGCAGAGTTTGTTATCCCGACGATGAAGTAACGAGTTAGCCTTCCTCCAGGTGAGAGACCTCGCCCATGGTGCCCCCGCCATAGGCGAGGTTTTCTTTATCGATCTTTGCAACGAAACAGGTGCACTTTTGCTCGCCGCACACTAGATTACGTCTTATCGAGAATATCAGGAGACGGATTTATGAGCGGAAAAATCAATCAGCGGATCGTCCTTGCATCGCGCCCGGATGGAAAGCCAAGTGCCGACAATTTCCGTCTTGATGAAGCCGCAATCCCTGAGCCCGGTGAAGGCGAAGTTCTGCTTAAAATCCGCTATCTGTCGCTTGATCCTTATATGCGCGGGCGCATGAGTGCAGCCAAATCCTATGCTGCTCCGGTCGAGATCGGTGCCACAATGGAGAGCGGCACGGTCGGCGAAGTTGTGAAAAGCAACAGTGCGGGTTTTCTGCCCGGCGACTTTGTTCTCTCGCATTCAGGCTGGCAGAGCTATGCGGTTGCGGATGCATCAACATTGCGCAAACTCGACCCGAAACAAGCGCCGGTTACAACTGCTCTTGGCGTCATGGGTATGCCGGGCTTCACCGCCTATTCAGGACTTCTGACAATCGGTCAGCCCAAAGAGGGTGAAACTGTTGTCGTTGCAGCCGCAACCGGGCCAGTTGGCTCTGCTGTCGGCCAGATCGCCAAGCTTAAAGGCGCTCGTGCTGTAGGCATTGCCGGTGGGCCCGACAAATGCAAAGCACTGATTGATGAGTTTGGTTTTGATGAAGCACTTGATCATCGCAGTGCGAATTTTGCACAGGAACTGGCGCTGGCTTGCCCCAAAGGCATTGATGTTTATTTCGAGAATGTCGGCGGTAAGGTTTTTGATGCGGTTCTGCCGCTTCTCAATCCATTCGCACGTGTTCCGGTTTGCGGTCTGATTGCGCAATATAATCAGAAGGGCGCGTTTGACGGACCTGATCGGATGCCGCTGTTGATGCGTGATATTCTGACCAAGAGCCTGACCATTCGCGGCTTCATTCAGCGTGATTTTGCCGATCAGCGTCCAGCTTTTTATCATGATATGGCGAAATGGATTGCTGATGGTCATGTCCGCTACCGCGAAGACATTGTTGAAGGGCTTGAAAACGCGCCAAAAGCTTTCATTTCAATGCTCGAAGGCGGCAATTTTGGTAAGCTCATCGTGAAACTGACATAAGCAGACAATATTCTGCTTGCAGAACTGCCTTCCGGGCATAATGCTGTATCGACTAATCCGGGGCACGAGTCTTTCTTGAAGGCAGGCAGAATATGGGAGAACGCCATCAGGCGGGCATAGGCGAGGGCGGAAATCCGGGGCGCGAGCGTCAGGATGAAGCCCAGCGTATTCTTGAGCGGTTGGCGCGCGAGCAAACCGGCCCGCAAGCCATGGTTCGGCGTGGGCTTGCTCGTACAAGCAAACATCTCTCTGCCGATGATGCGCCCGAAAACGATCCTATCGAACTCTGGGCCACGCGCGTCGGGCGCTGGCTTGGCCTCATCATCACGCTGGCGATTATCGTCTGGCTGATTTCCTATCTCATGCAAAGCCAGGTTTAACATGACGCTTTCTGCGCCTTCGGACGCGACAACCGTTATTGTCATCTCAAGCCATGTCGTGCGCGGTTCCGTTGGAAATCGCGCCGCCGTATTCGCACTCGAAACGCTTGGTTTCCCAGTTTGGGCTGTTCCGACAGTGGTGCTGCCGTGGCATCCGGGCCATGGTCCTGCGGGGCGCATTGTGCCGCCTCCACAAGAGTTTGCAACACTGATGCAGGATCTTGAGCGCGCACCTTGGCTTGGGGAGGTGGGTGCTATTCTGACAGGCTATCTCGGCAATCCAGAACAAGCAGAGGCCGTTGCCGGACTTGTTAAAAAGGTGAAGGAGCGCAATCCAAATGCGCTGTATCTCTGTGACCCGGTGATTGGTGATCAGAAAGGGCTTTATGTACCGGAAGCGACAGCGATCGGTATTCGTGATCATCTGATGCCGCTTGCGGATATTGCAACGCCCAATCGCTTTGAGCTTTCATGGCTGACAGGTGTTGAGCTTGAAGACAACAAGGCATTGATGGAAGCAGCCCTTGATACCGGACCGGCAACGATGCTGGTGACATCGGCCTTCCCGCTGATGACTGGAAGCATTGGTAACATTTTGCTCACGCCGACCTCAGCGCTTATGGCGGAACATCGTTGCGTTGATGGGCCGACCAATGGTCTTGGCGATCTCACCTCTGCTGTATTCCTTGCGCGAAGACTGGCTGGCTTCTCGGAGGAGAAATCTCTCCAAAGCACTACAGCTGCCGTCTTTGAAATCATGGCGCGTTCGGCAAAGCGTGGGGCCGATGAGCTGATGCTGGAAGCCGATGCATCGAGTTTGGCCAAGCCTATGGCCATGGTGCAGACAAGACGGCTGGTTCATCCGACTAAAGGGTTGCGTGCGTAAACCTTTTAAATTTTGATTGCTCTGTGTTTTCGATAGGGATAATGGAACACCATGGCTGATATTCCTGACTCACTCCTCGCCGGTTACCAAACCTTTATGGGCGAGCATTTCGCGTCTGAAACGGCACGTTACAAGGAACTCGCTGAAAAAGGTCAGGCACCAGAAACACTGGTTATTGCCTGCTGCGATTCCCGCGCCGCTCCGGAAACAATCTTCAACTCGGCACCAGGCGAAATGTTCGTTTTACGCAATGTTGCCAATCTTATTCCGCCCTATGAGCCGGATGGTGAATATCATGCAGCCTCGGCTGCACTTGAGTTTGCTGTACAGAGCCTCAAGGTGAAGAATATTGTTGTCATGGGCCATGGTCGATGCGGCGGTATCAAAGCAGCGCTTGATACTCAATTTGCACCGCTTTCGCCGAGCGATTTCATCGGCAAATGGATGAGCCTGATTGCTCCGGCTGCGGAAACGATCAGCGGTAATGAACTGATGACACCGACGGAGCGCCAGACAGCGCTGGAACGCATTTCGATCCGCTATTCGCTCAACAATCTGCGCACATTCCCATGCGTCGATATTCTTGAGAAGAAGGGTAAGCTCACCCTATATGGTGCATGGTTCGATATTTCGACTGGCGAACTGTGGGTGATGGACCAGCAGACGGGGGACTTTAAGCGCCCGGATGGTGAGAACTCTTCTCCGGCATCCGACCCTGTCATATGATACAAAAAAGCCCCGGTTTTCCGGGGCTTTTCATTATTTATATCTATCGATGACTTATTTGCCGTCGATTGCTTTGCCCATGACAGCAATAGCGCGCTGGTAAACCTGCGCAGCATTCCAACCCTGGATCGCACCATAGTTTGGTTCACCTGGCTGGAAGCCAGCACCGCGTTTCCAGCCGTGGCCCACAAGGAAGTTTGCTGTCGAGTAAAGTGCGTCAGCCTTTGAACGCGCCATGTCGATATGACCGCTTCCATCACCGTCAACGCCATATTTCAGAACGTTCGCTGGCAGGAACTGGGTCTGGCCAATTTCGCCGTGCATGGCTCCAACAGCATTTGGATCAAGATCTTCATTGTCGATCAGCTTGAGTGCTGCGTAAAGCTGCTGCGTGAAGTAGTCGCTGCGGCGGCAGTCATAAGCCAGTGTAGCAACTGCCGAAAGCGTATGCTGCTTGCCAAGATAAGCGCCGAAGCCGGTTTCCATGCCCCAGATTGCGATCAGTGGACCAGCAGGAACGCCGTAACGCTTTTCGATTGCTGCAAAGAGTGCTGCATTCTGCTTTTTGATCGACTTGCCACGCTGAATGATGGTGTTTGCGCCACGCTTCTGCATGAACTGCTCAAACGTCAGCTTGAAGCTCTTCTGATTGCGGTCGGCATTGATGGTAGCCTGCGCATATTTTGTGTTCTTCAGAGCGTTGATGGCGCGATTGCCAATGCCGCGCGACTGCGCTTCCTTGACGGTCTGCTGGAGCCAGGCATTATAGCCAGCACCATTGTTGCCACACTGGGCTGCTTCGACGATGCTTGTACCAGCCATCATGCTCACTGCAAGAACTGCTGCTGCCGTCCATGTCCGGCCCTTGGCAAACAATGCCATTCGTTTCTCCTTCGGAGTTGATTCTACCTCGGCGCGAATTTGCCATTCTTTACACCGAATGTCATGCTGCAATGGGTCTATAAGCCCGACGAACAGCGGCGCGCTTATAATCCTTTTTCCACGTAATCTTCAAGTTTTAGTAAACTGGTGCGAAATTGCCTGCATTTATGGGCCAAATAGCCGTTTAAAAGTGCTGTTTTCTGGCTTTTGCTTGACATGACAGGCTCTCCACTTTAAAGCGACAGCCAATCTATCCGCGATCTCTAGAACGCGAGCCACCGACCGGGACCCATTTGGTATAAAACGATCCCGGAGGTCCACATCCGACAGCGCGATGCGCCCTCGGGTGATGTATCGCTTTGGTTGGTTCTTGAACTGGTTTGATCAAAGAACGATCTATCCCGGTGAAGCACTGAGCCTCCTCGCGGATTAAAAGGAAATTAGATGTTTGAATCACTTCAGGAGCGTCTTGGCTCCATTCTGAACGGCCTGACTGGACGCGGCGCTCTCTCTGAAAGCGACGTGGCGGCAGCGCTGCGCGAAGTGCGTCGTGCGCTCATTGAAGCCGACGTTTCGCTGGAAGTGGTTCGTTCTTTCACCGACCGCGTTCGTGAGAAGGCTGTCGGCGCTGAAATTCTCAAAAGCATTAAGCCCGGCCAGATGGTCGTTAAGATCGTCCATGACGAACTTATCGAAATGCTCGGCACCGAGGGCGTCACAGTTGATCTGAATGCACCAGCACCTGTCGTCATTATGATGGTGGGTTTGCAGGGGTCGGGTAAGACAACGACGACGGGCAAGCTTTCCAAGCGCCTGACCGAGCGCAACCGCAAAAAGGTGCTGATGGCGTCGCTTGATACGCGTCGTCCGGCAGCGCAGGAACAGCTTCGTCAGCTCGGTATCCAGACTTCTGTTGATACATTGCCAATCATCGCCGGCCAGTCGCCGGTTGAAATCGCCAAGCGCGCCGTTCAGGCTGCAAAGCTCGGCGGTCATGATGTGGTGATCCTCGATACTGCTGGTCGCACGCATATTGACGAGCCGCTGATGGTGGAAATGGCGGATATCCGCAAAGCCGCCAATCCGCATGAAATTCTACTCGTGGCCGACAGTCTGACTGGTCAGGACGCCGTTAATCTCGCGCGCAACTTCGATGAGCGCGTGGGTATTACCGGTATCGTTCTCACCCGTATGGATGGCGATGGCCGTGGTGGTGCTGCACTTTCGATGCGCGCAATCACCGGCAAGCCAATCAAGCTGATCGCCACTGGCGAAAAGATGGATGCGCTTGAGGAGTTCTACCCAAAGCGTATTGCTGATCGAATCTTGGGCATGGGCGACATTGTTTCGCTCGTCGAAAAGGCTGCCGAAAACATCGATGCGGAAAAAGCCGCAGCGATGGCCAAAAAGATGCAGTCGGGTAAGTTCGATCTCAATGATCTTGCCGATCAGCTGGGCCAGATGAAAAAGCTCGGCGGCATGGGCAGCATCATGGGGATGATGCCCGGCATGGGTGGAATGAAGGACAAGGCAGCAGCTGCCGGTCTTGACGATAAGGTATTTGATCGTCAGCTGGCGATCATCGGTTCGATGACCAAGGCCGAGCGCGCCAATCCTGATCTTCTCAAGCACAGCCGCAAGCAGCGAATTGCTAAGGGTTCTGGCACAAGTTCTGCCGACATTAACAAGCTTCTCAAGATGCACCGCCAGATGGCCGACATGATGAAAGTCATGGGTAAGGGCAAGGGCGGAATGATGAAGCAGATGATGGGCGGTCTTGCTGGCAAGATGGGCCTCGGTGGTCTTGGCGGTGGAATGGGTGGTATGCCTGATCTGTCCAAGATGGATCCAAAGCAGCTTGAAGCGCTTGCCAAGCAGGCAGAAGCCGCTGGTCTGACCAAAGGCGGCGGAATGCCTGGTCTTCCGGGTGGAGGCCTTCCGGGTTTGGGCGGTCCTAAGCTTCCCGGTTTTGGTGGCGGTCTTCCCGGCCTGCCAAAGAAGAAGTGAGTAAGATGGCTGACGAACAGAACACCGTACCCGCTGAACTTCTCTCTCTGCGTGCGTCCATTGATAATATCGATGCGGCACTCATCCATATGCTTGCTGAGCGTTTTCGCTGCACAAAAGCTGTTGGTGTATTGAAAGCCGAGCGCGGCCTTGCTGCTGCTGACCCGGCACGCGAGAAGCGTCAGGTCGAGCGTCTGCGGGCGCTGGCTGTTGATGCCCATCTCGATCCAGATTTTGCTGAAAAATTCCTGAACTTCATCGTGAAGGAAGTTATTCGGCACCATGAGCATGCCGCTGCAAATCACAGCGGAAACTGAATAGCCAAACTGGCTTAACCGATTGCCCGATAGGGCAGGATAATTGACTAAAGGAAAGAAAAAATGGCTCTTAAGATCCGTCTCGCCCGCGCTGGCTCCAAGAAGCGTCCTTACTACCACGTTGTTGTTGCTGACGCTCGCAGCCCACGCGATGGCCGTTTCATCGAAACCGTTGGTGCATGGAACCCAATGCTTGCGAAAGACGCAGAGCGCGTAAAGCTCGACGCTGACCGCATTCAGCATTGGATTGCACAGGGCGCACAGCCAACCGATCGCGTTCTTCGCTTCCTCGATCAGGCCGGTATTGCAAAGCGTGAAGAACGCAGCAACCTGACCAAGGGTCTGCCAGGCAAGAAGGCTCAGGAACGTCTTGCAATGGCTAAGCAGGCTGAAGAAGATGCAGCTGCAAAGGCTGCTGCTGAAGCTGAAGCCGCTGCTGCCGCAGCAGCTGCACCAGCTGAAGAAGCTGCAAGCGAATAATTTTTCCCAACTTGCGAACGAAAAGGCAGCGGAGCAATCCGCTGCCTTTTTTATTTGGTTTTCGACTTCGAGCAAATCGACTGGAAAATGCCGGAATTTCGTCTATCTTATTGATTTGACGGCTCGCATTTTCGTGAATGCGCATATGCGAGCATAGAGTTTTACAGCGCTGAAAAGGCGCCCTGTTCAGGAGAATACCATGTCGGCTGTAACGGCTATTCGTGCGTTTTCATTCCGTCGCATTTTCGTTGCTTTGGGTTTGGCTGTTTTGGTTCCGCTGCTTTCAGCTTGCGGCTTCAATACAATCCCAACGAATGATGAGAAGGCGAAAGCTGCATGGAGCGAAGTGCAGAACCAGTACCAGCGCCGCGCTGATCTGGTGCCCAATCTGGTAGAAACCGTGAAGGGCTATGCTGCACACGAAAAAGAAACGCTGGAAGCCGTGATCGAAGCACGTGCCAAGGCGACACAGGTGCAGATTACGCCGGAAACGCTCAACAATCCTGAACTCTTCAAGCAGTTTCAGGATAATCAGGCAAACCTCACAAGCGCGCTTTCGCGCCTGATGGTGGTGGTGGAGCGTTATCCTGATCTGAAAGCAAACCAGAATTTCCTTGCGCTGCAATCGCAGCTGGAAGGGACGGAAAACCGTATCGCTGTGGCCCGACGCGATTATATTGAAGCGGTCCGCGTCTATAATACATCGATCCGCACTATGCCGACGATGATCTGGACGTGGATCTGGTATCGCGATGCTGCACCAATGCAGACATTTAGTGCCGATGCGTCAAGCCAGAGCGCACCACAGGTCAAGTTTTAATAACGGATCGGGCGTCCAGTGGCAGCTTTGCTCCCCATGCGTAATGCTGTGGTTCGTGGCCTGAATGGGCCACGATTGCTTGCGGCCTTTTTGCTTTTCCTGTTTGCAAGCTTTGTTGCAGTTGGCGCCAATGCGCAGGATGCGGCAAAGCCAGCGCAGGCACTGACAGGTCGTGTGGTTGATGCGGCTGGGATTATCGATCCGTCGCAGTTGCAGCAACTCACACAGAAGTTGGCTGATTTTGAAGCAAAGTCATCCGATCAGGTAGTCGTGGTAACGGTGCCGAGCCTCAATGGCGAAGACATTGAAAGCTATTCCAATCGTCTGTTCCGGGCTTGGGCCTTAGGGCAGAAGCAGGAGAACAACGGTGTTCTGCTGGTTGTGGCACCCAATGATCGTAAGGTGCGTATCGAAGTCGGCTACGGGCTTGAAGGTACGATGACGGATGCGCTTTCGAGCGTCATTATCAACGGCACGATTATACCGGAATTTCGTAGCGGCAATTACTCTGATGGTATCTTGCAAGGTGTCGATGGCATTTTGTCGGTTCTGTCCGGTGATGCCGCCGAACTGGAAGCGCGTGCCAAGCGGAATGTTCAGACCAGTTCCGGTTCTGATGATATTGATTGGGTCTTTGTTATCTTCATCATCTTCTGGGCTGCGATCTTCTTTGGCGGCTTTGGCGTGGCGATCCTGACACCGATTTTTGGACAAAAGATCGGACCCGGAAAATATCGCTGGCTGGGAATGGTGATGGATTTCAATTCCCGTGGCGGCTCCGGCGGTGGCGGCGGATTTTCTGGTGGTGGTGGCGGTTGGTCATCAGGCGGCGGCAGTGGTGGTGGCGGCTTTTCTGGCGGCGGTGGTTCGTCCGGTGGCGGTGGCGCTTCGGGTAGCTGGTAAGGGAGACATCTGTGAGTTCTAAAAACCTTATCAGCGATCAGGATCACGAGCGCATTGCTATTGCCATCCGTGCTGCGGAAGCCGATACGAGCGGTGAAATTTACGCAGTTTTGGCCCGTACCAGCGATGATTATTTCTTCGCGGCAGGTTTTGTTGCGACCTGCGGCATTCTGATTGCTTCGGTTATCATGGCTTTTCTCGCACATTGGTATTGGTTTGATATCAGCCTGCCGATGTTTGGCCTTGCGATACTTGCGGCTTTTGCCACAGCGATGCTGCTTCTTTGGTTGGTACCATCCATTCGCATGCTGCTGGTGCCGCGTCGCATTCGCTACAAGCGCGCGCATCTCAATGCTTTGCAGCAGTTTCTGGCACGCAATGTCCACATCACCGAACATCGCACAGGCATCCTGCTGTTTGTATCGATGGCTGAACATTATGCAGAAGTGATTGCCGATGCGGGTATCCACGCGCGGGTTGAGCAGGACGAATGGAACAGCATCGTTGCCACGCTGACGCATCATGCGTCACGCTCGGAAGTGGCTGAAGGTTTCGTGCTGGCCATTGGTCAGGCAGGTAAATTGCTGGAGAAACATTTTCCTGCAGGCGCGCATAATATCAATGAATTGGATGACCATTTGATCGAGCTTTAAGCACGATTAGCAGCACCAGATTCGGCCATGATTTGTGGCGAAATTTAGCTTTTGTGACGCTTACGTAAAGAAGCTGTGTCATTTCCGTACAGCCTCGACGGCACATTCTGAAATTTTTGAAAAGCTTTCCGAAGTTTTGTTCCAATTTAAATGGATTAGATGCGAATTTTCTGACTTTCACGGAAAATTTTGGTTGTTTTCAACGATTTGTCATCGAAACGAGCGGGCAATCTGCTAGTTTGGCGCGCATTGCCATCATGACAGGAGTATCCGACGTGACTGCAAAGCAGGATCGGTCGAGCAAAATTAAGGGTTCCAAGGCAGCCAAGGAGGAGAAGAAGGGAGGAAAGTCGAAGACGCTAAACGCCTTTTCGCAGCTTCTCTTCGAATGGGCACCGCCCGAAGATCTCGCGGCATATGATGCCGCAGCGCTCGATAAATCTGCCCAGTATGGCTATGAAGCGCTTGAATCCTATCGCAAGGGTAAGAGCATTATCAGCGTCGATAACAGTATCGAACGCCATGGCCGCCCTGTCAGCGTCATTACCATCGTCAACGACAACATGCCGTTCCTGCTCGACTCGATCATGGGTGAGCTGAACGATCATGTCAGCCAGATTTTCATGGTTGTTCATCCGGTTCTCGATATTGAGCGGGAAAAGGACAGCCTGACTATTTTGGGCGAAGCATCGCAGCTCGCACCTGCTAGGGGTGTTGAGCGCGTTAGCCTTGTGCAGATCCATCTGCCATTGCTCGATAAGCAGGCTAAGTCCGATTTGACTGCCGCTCTCAAGCGTGTGCTTGGACAGGTTCGTTCAGCCGTCAGCGACTGGAAGCCGATGATCAAGCGCCTCGATGTGGCGATTGATGATTACAAACGCATTCAGAAACTCACACTTGATCCGGCCATGCCGGAAGCAATCGCTTTTCTTGAATGGCTGCGTGATAACCGCTTCATCTTCCTCGGAATGCGCGAACTGACCTTCAAGGGTAAGGGCGACAAGCGTGATCTGGTTCCGAATAAGGAAACGCTTGGCATTCTCAATGACGGCGACGTCCGCGTTCTGCGTAAGGACGATGATGACAAGGCAACGCCTCGCGAAATCACAGACTTCCTCGACGGTAGTGAACCGCTAATCGTGACCAAGGCGAACTCGCTTTCGCTCATACATCGCCGGTCCTATCTCGATTATGTTGGCGTGAAGATTTTTGGGCCAAATGGCGAAGCCATTGGCGAGCTTCGCGTCGTCGGTCTGTTTACTTCGGTGGCCTATACAAGCTCTGTTGCAGGTATCCCGTTCATCCGTTCAAAGGCTGATGCGGTCATTAAGCATCTCGGCTTTAACCGCGAAGACCATTCCGGTAAGGCGCTTATCAACGTGCTGGAAGAATATCCGCGCGATGAGCTTTTCCAGATTGATACGGAAAGCCTGACGGCCAATGCCGAACTTATTCTGGCATTGGGTGAACGTCCGCGCGTCCGCGCGATCCCGCGTCTTGATCGCTTTGGTCGTTTTGCCACCGTACTCGTTTACATTCCGCGCGACCGTTACGATTCTGTTGTGCGTGAAAAGATCGGTCGTTATCTGGTTGATATTTATAGCGGCGACAGCTTCGAATTCCATCCGGTGTTCTTGCAGAACGGCTTGACGCGTGTGCAGTTCGTCATCCGTCGTCATGAGCGTTCAACGCCGCATGTGGATCGTGATGCGCTGGAAGAAGAAGTGCGTTCAATCGTTCGTACATGGGACGATGCTGTACGTGAAAGCGCAGATAGTGCTGATGCGAAGACTGTCGCACTCGCTTCAAGCTTCCCGCAATCCTATCGTGAAATCTTCACAGCTCCAGAAGCGCTTATCGATGCGCAGCGTATTGCTGGTCTGAGTGAGCAAGCGCCGCTGTTTGTGGACTTCTATCGCTATCGCACCGATGGGCCAGATGCCGTTTCGCTGAAGATCTATCATCATGGTGCGCCGGTTGTGCTGTCGCAGCGTGTTCCGCTTCTGGAAAATATGGGTTTCCGTGTTGTCAGCGAGCAGACGATTGATCTTCCGTTAGCCGGCAAAGACGGCGCTGCTGTTTACGTGCACGACATGCAGCTCGTAAATGCTTATGGCGCGCCAGTCGATTTGTCCGACGATGGCGAAATGCTGGAAGATGTGTTCCGCACTGTTTGGGACGCTCTCGCTGACAATGATGCCTATAATGCGCTGGTGCAGACTGCACGTCTCAGCGCACGTCAGATCATGATTCTGCGTGCCTATGGTCGTTATCTGCAACAGGCGGGTATTGCTTATTCGCAGGGCTTCATTGCAGCGGCGCTCAATCGTTATCCAGAAATTGCTAACGATCTTTATTCGCTGTTTGATCTGCGCTTCAACCCATCGGCTAAGCGTCGCGATGCTGCTGAAACCAAACTGGTTGATGCTATTGAAACCGCACTTCTCGGTGTGCCAAGCATTGATGACGATCAGATTTTGCGTCGTTTCCGCAACCTGATCGAGGCAACGCTGCGCACCAATGCCTATCAGCCTGATGCAGATGGCAAGCCTCGCGTGACATTCGCGTTCAAGCTCAATCCGCGGCTTGTCGAAGGTCTGCCTGATCCGCGCCCATATCGCGAAATCTTCGTCTATGGCCCGGAAGTGGAAGGCGTGCATTTGCGCTTTGGCGCTGTTGCACGTGGTGGTCTGCGCTGGTCGGATCGTGCACAGGATTACCGCACGGAAGTGTTGGGTCTGGTGAAGGCACAGCAGGTTAAGAATGCGGTGATTGTGCCGGTTGGTGCCAAGGGCGGCTTCTATCCGAAGCGTTTGCCTGTTGGCGGTGATCGCAATGCGGTGTTTGAAGCTGGTCGCGATGCCTATAAGGTTTTCATCTCGACACTTCTCTCCGTCACTGACAACATTCACGACAATGATGTTGTGCCGCCTGTTGATGTTGTTCGTCACGATAAGGATGATCCGTATTTCGTGGTCGCTGCTGATAAGGGCACCGCGACATTCTCCGATACTGCGAATGCGATCAGCCAGGCGCATGACTTCTGGCTCGATGATGCTTTTGCATCGGGTGGCTCTGCCGGTTATGATCACAAAGGTATGGCAATCACCGCGCGCGGTGCGTGGGAGGCTGTGAAGCGGCATTTCCGAGAACTAGACACAGACATTCAGACCGAGCCGTTCACGGTTGCTGGTGTGGGTGATATGTCGGGCGACGTGTTCGGCAATGGTATGCTGTTGTCCGAGCAGATCAGGCTCGTAGTAGCCTTCGATCACCGTGACATCTTCATCGATCCAAATCCGGTCCCTGCTGACGGTTTTGCAGAGCGCAAGCGTCTGTTTGATCTGCCGCGCTCGAGCTGGCAGGATTATGATCGCTCGAAGCTGTCGGAAGGTGGCGGCGTCTATAGCCGTAGTCAGAAGACAATCACGCTTTCAGCGGAAGCAGCGAAGGCCATCGGCCTTGGCAAAACCACCGCTTCACCGCAAGAAATCATGACGACGATCCTGAAGGCTCAGGTCGATCTTTTGTGGTTCGGTGGTATCGGCACTTATATTCGCTCAACCGCTGAGACCGATGCGCAGGTGGGTGATCGTGCCAATGATGCAATCCGCATCACGGGTTCGGAAGTGCGTGCACGGGTAATCGGCGAAGGTGCAAATCTTGGCCTGACGCAGCGCGGGCGTATCGAATATGCGCTGACCGGTGGTCGCAACAATACCGACGCTATCGACAACTCGGCAGGCGTCAATTGCTCCGACGTTGAGGTTAACATCAAGATTGCACTGGCTGCTGCCATGCGATCAGGCAAGTTGAAGCGCCCGGCACGCGATAAGCTGCTGGTGAGCATGACCGACGATGTCTCGGAACTGGTGTTGCGCAACAACTATCTCCAGCCGCTCGCTCTGTCTTTGAGCGAACGTCACGGTCTCACGGAGCTGCCTTATCAGGCCCGTTTCATGGCCGAGCTCGAAGCCCGTAAGTTGTTGGATCGTAAGGTCGAATATCTGCCTTCGGATGCGGTACTCAATGATCGTCAGAAGTCTGGCCAGCCGCTGACACGTCCAGAACTCGCTGTTCTGCTCGCTTATGCCAAGCTGTCGCTATCGGATGATCTGGTCGCAAGCAAGCTGCCTGATGAGCCATATTTCGAGCAGTTGCTGTTTGGTTACTTCCCGAAACGCATGGTGAAAACCTATGCGGAGGAAATTTCAAACCACCGTTTGAAACGCGAAATCGTCGCTACTTTGCTGGCTAATGATGTGATCAATCGTGGCGGCATCACCTTCATCAGCCGTCTTGCTGATACAACAGGCAAGTCGCCTGCCGATATTGTTCGCGCCTATGTTGCGGTGCGTGATGGCTTTGAGATCGATGCGATCTATGACGCCATTGATGCGCTTGATAACAAGGTGACGGGTGATGTGCAGAACCAGTTCTATCATCTGGTTGGCGAAATGCTGCTTGCAACAACAGCATGGGTACTGCGCAATGACACAACGCGTGCAAACCTCACAGAACTGGTGAACACGATCACCACTGCTCGTGCAGCGCTTGAGCCACGCTTCGATGGTCTGATGCCGGATTATCTCATCGAAGCAGTTCAGTTCGACAAGGCAGCCTTTGTTGAAAAGGGTGCACCAGAGAAGCTTGCACAGCGTCTGGCTAATCTCCAGCTTGCGGGCATCATGCCGGATATTGCGCTGATTGCACATCTGGCCAATGCTGATCTGGTTGCAACGGCTAAAGCTTATTTTGGCGTGTCGGAAGCGTTCCGCATTGGCCGTATTGAAGAAGCAGCGCGTACAATTCCAGTCACCGACTATTATGATGGTCTGGCACTGTCGCGTGCGAGCGATACAATCACGCAAGCGGCTCGCGGCATTACCATTGCGGCACTCAAGAAGTACGGCAAGGACAAAGACGCAGCGGCTGCTTGGTTTGCAGAAGATGCTGCCCGTATTGATCAGGTCCGAAATCGTATGGTCGCATTGACCGAGGGCGGTGATCTCACCGTTTCGCGTCTCGCGGTTGCAGCGGGGCTGATGTCAGACTTGGCACAATAAGATACAATCCATAGACCTTGAAAAGGGCAGCTTCGGCTGCCCTTTTTGCTTTATTGTGGTGTGAAAGCGAGCAGTGTAAGTTCGGAGCGCTTCACGGGGGATGGGCGCAAAAATGACGGAACATGCAATGCCAACAGACAGCTATTCTTCACGCCGCGGTGTGTGGGGCTGGATATTTTTTGACTGGGCGGCGCAGCCGTTTTTCACAGTCGTTACGACGTTTATTTTCGGACCTTATTTCATCTCTCGTATGGCAGAGAGCCCAGAGGCTGGGCAGATCGCGTGGGGTTATGGCTTTGCAGCAGCAGGGCTTGCCGTAGCGATCCTCTCACCAATCCTTGGTGCTGTTTCCGACAGGACCGGACCACGAAAACCATGGATAGCGTTCTTTGCAATTATTAAGATTACAGCGCTTTGTACGCTGTGGTTCGCTGTTCCGGGTGCCAATATTTATTGGGTGCTGTTTGCATTTGCTCTGGCGATGATTGCCGCAGAATTCTCGATTGTTTTCAATGATTCCATGATGCCGCGGCTTGTTCCGCAAAAAGATATTGGCCGGGTGTCGAATATTGCCTGGGGGCTTGGCTATCTTGGTGGCATGACGGTGCTGATTTTCATCGTGTTTTGTCTGGCGGCATCACCAGAAACAGGAAAAACAATCATTGGCATTGATCCGCTGTTTGGGATTGATCCAGCAAAAGGCGAAGACGGTCGCATAGCGGGACCGATTTCTGCCCTCTGGTATTTCGTGTTTATTCTGCCGATGTTTTTCTTCACGCCTGATGTGGCAAAGGGTGAAAAACTCGCACCAGCTTTGCGCTCAGGTTTGAGTGAATTGAAGAAGACGCTTGGCGAAGTTCGCAAACGTCCGGGGATCGTTCGTTTTCTGATTGCGCGTATGGTTTATCAGGATGGTGTCAATGCTTTGCTGGCGCTCGGTGCTGGCTATGCGGCCGTGCTATTCAGCTGGTCGATCACCGAAATAGGTCTGTTTGGTATGATCCTGAATGTGATGGCGATTTTTAGTTGCTTGGTTGCAAGCAAACTGGATACGCGGGTGGGATCAAAGGCAGTTGTCCTTGGCTCAATCATCCTGCTTTTCATCGCGTCTCTTGGCATTGTATCGACTGGCCATGATTATACGGTGTTTGGTTTAATTTCTTTCGCGCCGACTGATGCGAAAGGCTTGTTCGCAACATCTGCCGAACATGCCTATCTGATTTACGGATTAATGATCGGTGCTGCATTTGGGCCGGTGCAGGCATCATCGCGGTCATGGTTTGCGCGCAGCATTAAACCGGAAGAGTCAGGCCGCTATTTTGGTATCTATGCGCTGGCAGGGCGGGCCACCAGTTTCATTGGACCATTTTTGGTGGCGACTGTTACAGCGCTCAGCGGATCGGCAGCGCTCGGCATGTCGGTGCTGGTTGTATTGTTTGGTTCAGGTTTTCTGCTGGCTAAATCCACGCCATATCCTGCTGAACGCATCTGAAAATAGGGCGCAGCGATGACGCTGCGCCTTATAGTTTACATCATACCTGCAGCTTTGGCGCAGGTAATTGCGATCAGTCCGCCTATGATCGGCGCTGCAACTGGAATCCACGCATAGGACCAATCCGAGCTACCCTTGCCCGGAATAGGCAGCAGTGCATGAGCGATGCGTGGTCCGAGATCGCGTGCCGGATTGATTGCATAACCAGTAAGGCCACCCAGCGAAACGCCAAGTGCCCAGACAACCAGGCCGACCATCAAAGGTGCGAGGACGCCGGTTGCCCCAACTGCTTCTGTGCCAATTGCAATGACGACGAATACCAGAACGAAGGTTCCGATAATTTCGGTCAGGCAATTGGCAACAATGTTACGAATCGCGGGCCCGGTGCAGAACACACCAAGCTTTGAGCTCTTATCTTCGGTCGGCTTCCAGTGGGACAGATAGGCAAGATAGACAAGCACCGCACCTACAAAGGCACCAAGCATCTGCGCACCAATATAGGGTATTACTTCTGCCGCGGGGAACGTACCTGCCGCATAGAACGCAAGCGTTACTGCGGGATTGATGTGGCCAGCGCTACCGGCGGCTATGGCAACCATAACACCACAGAGAACGGCAAAGCCCCATCCTACTGTTATAACGATCCAGCCAGAGTTTTCACCTTTTGATTTGGCGAGAAGAACATTGGCGACCACACCATCTCCTAACAGGACGAGCACCATCGTACCCAGAAATTCTCCGATAAAACCACTACTCATTATTTGCTCCGAGAGAAAAATTACGTGCTAAAAAAGTGACCGATAATGAAATTTGCCTACCGACCGTTTTAAAAAATATCCCACGGCAGGTTAGTTTTGGCTCGCCTATTCCAGCCAGTTAAGGGACCGTTGAACTGCTTTTTCCCAACCCTTGAAAAGCTTATTGCGCTCGCTGCTCTGCATTCGAGGATGCCAGCGTTGGCCGACCTGCCAATTCTCGTTCAAGTCGTTGGTTGATTTCCAGTAGTCAACAGCAAGGCCGGCCGCATAGGCGGCACCAAGTGCTGTCGTCTCGATGATTTTTGGGCGCACGACTGGTACATCGAGAATATCGGATTGAAACTGCATGAGCAGTTCGTTGATTGTCATGCCGCCATCGGCACGCAGTTCAGTAATCTCTACACCTGAATCCTTGACCATGGCTTCCAGAACTTCGCGCACCTGATAAGCACTTGCTTCAAGCGCTGCGCGCGCAATGTGACCTTTATTGGCAAAGCGCGTCAGACCAGCAATGATGCCACGCGCTGAATCTTCCCAGTGTGGCGCGTAAAGGCCGGAGAAGGCCGGTACGAAATAGACATCGCCATTGTCTTCGACCGTGCGCGCCAGTGTTTCAATGTCAGCGCTGGTTTTGATAATGCCAAGGTTATCGCGCAGCCATTGCACCAGAGCGCCGGTGATTGCGATTGAGCCTTCCAGCGCATAGACCGGCTTCTGGTCGCCAAGCTGATAGGCAACGGTTGTTAGAAGCCCATAGGTGGATGGAACCAGCTTTTCGCCGGTATTCATCAGCATGAAACAGCCGGTGCCGTAGGTGTTCTTAGCTTCGCCTGGTTCGAGACAAGCTTGACCGAAAAGTGCTGCCTGTTGGTCGCCCAGAATGCCAGCCAGTTTGACTCCTTCAAGCGCGGGCAAGGCTATCCCGCCATAGACTTCGCTGGATGAGCGAATTTCTGGCAGGCAAGCTGTGGGAATATCGAAGAGGCGAAGTATATCCTCATCCCATTTGAGTGCCGCTAGGTCCATAAGTTGTGTGCGCGAAGCATTGGTGACATCTGTGATGTGAATGCCGCCTTTTGTGCCGCCGCTAAGGTTCCACACAAGCCAGCTATCGATTGTGCCAAACAGCGCGTCACCGCTTTCGGCTTTATCGCGCGCGCCAGGAACGTTATCGAGTATCCAGCGCAGTTTAAGGCCGGAGAAATAAGTCGAGATGGGTAAGCCCGTTTTATCGCGCAGGCGATCTGCGCCACCATCTTTGACGAAATGATCGACAAGTTCGTCCGTGCGTGTGTCCATCCAGACAATGGCATTGTAAAGTGGTGCGCCGGTTTTCCTATCCCACAGCAAAGTGGTTTCGCGCTGGTTTGTGATGCCAACAGATGCAATATCGGAAGCCTTCAGCTTCGCTTTCTTCAGCGCTTCGCTGATAACATGTTGCGTGTTGCGCCATATCTCGTTCGGGTTGTGCTCAACCCAACCCGCTTTCGGATAAATCTGCTCGTGTTCGCGCTGATCCATCGCGACAATATCGCCTGTCTTATCAAAAATAATGAAACGCGAACTGGTGGTTCCCTGATCGATAGAACCAATGAATTTTGTCATTAAATAAAGCTCCTTCGCGTTTCGTTGCAGTCTAAACCGAACTTAATCGAAAATGATATGAATACAAAGAAATAGCCCCCGCAACACCTAAGTTGTGGGGGCTATAAGTTAGGTCAGCGGCGGTCCAAATTAATGACGGAAGTGGCGCATACCAGTCATCACCATGGCAATGCCATGTTCATCAGCAGCTGCTATTACTTCATCGTCACGCATGGAGCCGCCCGGCTGGATGACAGCAGTCGCACCTGCTTGAACAGCAGAAAGCAGACCGTCAGCAAACGGGAAGAATGCGTCGGATGCAACAACGCAGCCCTTGGTCAGGGGCTCTGCAAGACCGGCTGCTTCTGCTGCGTCTTCTGCCTTACGAGCTGCGATACGGGCCGAATCCACACGGCTCATCTGGCCAGCGCCGATACCAACCGTCGCGCCGTCTTTGACGTAGACGATGGCGTTCGACTTCACATGCTTGCCAACGCGGAAGGCGAACTTCATGTCGTTGAGTTCGGCTTCGCTTGGGGAGCGCTTGGTAACGACTTTGAGGTCAAGGTCATCGACATTGCCGTTGTCGCGGGACTGAACCAGTACACCGCCTGCAACGGTTTTCGCTGCAATGCCCTTGGCGCGTGGATCAGGCAGACCGCCCGTTACCAGCAGACGCAGGTTCTTCTTGGCGGCAACGATAGCCTGTGCACCTTCAGTCGCATCCGGTGCGATGATGACTTCCGTGAAGATTTTGACGATTTCTTCAGCAGCCGCTTCATCAAGCGTTTTGTTGAGCGCAACAATACCGCCAAAGGCCGAAACAGGATCGCAGGCCAGCGCCTTGAGATAGGCTTCGGTGATGGTGGCTGCTTCTGCAACGCCGCAAGGATTGGCGTGCTTGATGATGGCAACGGCTGCGGTGCGGGCTGGGTCAAACTCGGCGACGAGTTCGAAAGCGGCATCGGTGTCGTTGATGTTGTTATAGGAAAGCTGCTTACCCTGAAGCTGGGTTGCAGTGGCCACGCCCGGACGCTGTTCGCCGGTCAGATAAAAACCAGCCGTCTGATGCGGGTTTTCACCATAGCGCATGACGGAGTGCAGCTTGCCTGCAACCGAGCGATAGGTCGGGGTTTCGTCGTTGATGGCTTCTGCAAACCAGTTGGAAATGGCTGCATCGTAAGCGGCTGTACGCGAAAACGCCTTGGCAGCGAGCTTTTTGCGGAACGAAATAGGCAGCGAGCCTTCGTTCTTTTCGAGTTCAGCTACAACGTCTGCATAATCAGCCGGATCAACAACAGTTGCGACATAGGCATGGTTCTTCGCCGAAGCGCGGATCATGGCCGGGCCACCAATGTCGATGTTTTCGACCGTGGTGTCATAGTCGCCGCCCTTGAAACGAACTTCTTCAAACGGATAGAGATTGATGACGGCCAGATCAATGCCACCAATGCCGTGGGCTTCCATGGCTGCAACATGTTCAGGGTCGTTGCGCACGGCAAGAAGACCGCCGTGAACCGATGGATGCAGCGTCTTCACGCGTCCGTCCATGATTTCCGGAAAGCCGGTAACTTCCGAAACATCTTTTACAGGAATGCCTTCTGCGGCAATCGACTTGGCGGTGCCGCCGGTCGAGAGAATTTCAACGCCGTGGGCATGAAGTGCCTTAGCGAAATCGATGAGACCGGTCTTGTCCGATACGGAAAGAAGGGCGCGGCGCACCCGATGAAGATCGGGAGCGGGAATATGCTTGGAGCTGACAGCCATAGGAAACGGTCTCTTCGTTGCTGAAGCGTTTTGCGTTCAGGAAGGGTGGGACGATGGCGAGTTAGCACAGCTCAAACACGAATCATACCCTAAAAGCCAGCTATTGGAGCATTTGCAGCAAAAGTGCGAAGCGGTTTTGCGTCGGATAATGCAAAAATAAAGAGATAGAGTGGTTCAATGATTGAGCATTAGCTGGAACCGCTCTGAGGCTTTATGGTCAGGTATAGCTGCCAATGGCGACGCGGCTGAATTGCCAGTTCACTTCCGGCAGTTCGTGTGCCGGGAACGAGAGCACGATTTGCTTTGATGTCACAGGTCCGCGGAAACCAGCAAAGAAGATGCTGTCCTCAAGTTGCGGAGCCACTTCAAAGCAGGAGAAAGCCCACGTGTCGTCGTGTGGAGCGCTTAGATTAATCAGCCCATTTTCATCAAACGAGATGTCAACGGATGGATGGATATGAAAACGCACGGCAACATTATCGCGGCCATTGGCTTTCAACGCTTTGGCATCGCCACGATAAAAGCGGTCGGCACCCTGAATAACGCTGCCATTATGCGAAAGCACAACACGACGTTCATGAAAAATGCCGAACAAGCGAACATAGCCATCATGGTTCGCGACAAAACCTTGCCGCCCCTGATCTTCCACACGGTCGCGTTGAACGCGGGTCGGACCGGCAACGATTGGCGTGCCAATCATGCTGGACAGGCCGGTATTATGACTGAAACGGCATGATGATGTATCATTGATAGTGGCGGTCGAGTGCGCAGCAGTTGAGCGGCCTAGGGGACGAAATTCCGGCGGGCCGTAACGGTCGATGCCGGAATTCACAATATAGCGCTGACGCCCTGAGGACATTTCAAAGGCGAGGCAACCGGCATGTGCATCACGTGAGGCGGTCACCGGCGGCGGCAGTCCCGTATCGGCTATAATCGTTGTTGCACCCATTGAGAGGCGTTCATAGCCGGAATAGGGCGCGTGCGTCAGAGGTGAACCTGCGGTTTCGTCATGACGCAGCACTGAAATGATGCGCTCCGACAAGGTCGGGCCAACACCATTAAACAGCGCAAGGCTGCCATCTTGATGCCGGAAGAAACGCAAAGCTGGCAGCATGCGTTCGACAGCTTCAATTAGGGCCTTTGGTGGCGATTCCGTGCCATTGGCGTAGGTCTGACGCAGTGGCAGCAGATCGGCCAGCAGTTCGAGAATTGTAACCGGATTGCGCGAGATATGTCCGCCATCAGGCAGGATCTGACGCTTCAATTCATATTCGAGATTGCGGCGTGCGGCGCGCGCGGTCGGCGGCGAAACGGGTAGGGCAAGCGCTGCAAAGGCAAGCGCAATGCGCGCACGCAGACGTTCTTCGCCGTCATCCATAGCGGAAGCGACGGTGCGCAGGTAACGCACCTGCATGGCGAGCGAGCGCATAAATTTGCGATAAGCAGGCAGTTCCGCGCCAGACAAAATCAGATTGGAATGCTGCAACCATGCGATAATGCGCTGGGCTGTCACCTCTGGCGACCATGCAAGACCGCCGATGCGCTTGCCATAAAAGCGCATCCAGTCATCGACCAGCGCACGCGCATTTGCGGTGGCAAGTTCGCTATTTGCACTTTTGAGATGCCTGAGCCAGCCAAAGCCCTGAAGGGCGGCTTCCCATTCTGGTGTTGGCGGTTCGACTGCGAAAGGCGACATGCCGCCGGTTTCGACAAGCCGACCAGCCAGTGCAAAACGACCGTGATAGAATTCCTGTGCCAATTGCGGATCGGCCACGCGGAGATCGGGCGGGGCAATCAGGATGCGTTCCGGCGTGAAGCCGGTAAAACGCCAGCGATAAAGCGGGCCCATGCGCAGGCGACGGCTAAACTTGCGCCAAGCCTGTGCAACAGCCAGTCCCCAAAGATGCGGGGTTTCGCTCAACGCGACTGCCACCCTCTCGTTCTCCGTATCCAAATTCATTCGCAATGGACCCGATAAGGCAGGTCCGTCCTTTCACGTCATGATGTATCGAAATGCCGGTTTCCGGACTTCGGAATCATGCATTCTTAGAATCGTCTATAATGGTGAATCGAGTGTTAACCATAATGGGTGCAGAGCACCCATTATGCCAAATCCATCGATTTTAATCAGCAGTTGCTAACTGACTAAAGCGCGTCGCAATTTTTCGTATTTAAGAGACGCGCTTTAAGTCTTTGTTTTCACGCATGTCGTTATCGGAAAACCGGTTCCCACTTTTCCGCGACATGCTTTAGGCTTTGCGTCTGAAACGGGCCGCGAAAAAGCCGTCCATGCCTGCCATATTCGGATTACCATCAAAATTTTCAGCAGGCAGATCGGCAGGGGTTGAGCGCAGGAAGCCTTCTTTGGTGACTAAGCCTTCAAGCCCGGGGCAATCGTCAAGCGTGATCGGATAGGCTTCAATGGCCGGATTCTTCAGCGCATTGCGGGCCATGTCCTCGCCCTCCTGCGGATGCAGCGAGCAATTGGAGAACAATATTGTGCCGCCGGGTTTCACAAGCGTGATGGCCTGCTCAAGCATTTTCGCCTGAAGGGTTGCAAGCTTTTTAATATCCTGCGGTGTCTTGGTCCATGGCACATCCGGGTGACGGCGCACGGTGCCGGTGGATGAGCAGGGCGCATCAAGCAATACGGCATCAAACAATGTATCCGGCTTAAAATCCATCATATTGCTTGGAACTGTGCGGGCTTTTAGGCCCAGACGTTCCAGATTGCCGTCTAGGCGCTTGAGGCGATTTTCGGACATATCAAGCGCTGTCACGTCAGCACCCTGAAGCACAAGCTGTGCTGTCTTGCCGCCTGGGGCGGCACAAAGATCTGCCACGCGCTTACCCTTGATGTCGCCCATCAGGCGCGCTGGCAGGCTAGCGGCGGCATCCTGCACCCACCATTCGCCTTCGGCAAAGCCGGGCAGGTCGGTGAGGTTGCCCGCAACCGTTTCAAGACGGACAGAACCGTTAGGCAAGGCTACACCGCCGAGCTTTTCTGCCCATTCCTTCGGATCACCTTTCACGGTGAAATCGATTGGCGGCTCGTAACCATGCATGGTCAAAATGGCTTCAGTTTTCTTTGGGCCATAGGAATCGATTAGGCTTCTTGAAAACCATTCCGGCACATTTTTTTCAGGCTGCAATGTGTGCTCGAGTGCACGTTCTTTGTTGCGCGACAGACGGCGCAGCAGAGCGTTCACCAGACCTGCATATTTACGATTACGCGGGTCATAATTCGCCGCTTCAACGGCCAAATCAACCGCTGAATGATCAGGCAGGTTGAGATAGAAAATCTGCGCGACGGCTACATGCAATAGGTGTTTGAGCGCATGTGCATTTTCCGGCAATGGGCGATCAAGGCGCTTATTGATTGCACGATCAATGCTGCCGCGATTGCGCAGTG
This sequence comes from Brucella sp. 21LCYQ03, assembly GCF_023554105.1. GTDB lineage: Bacteria > Pseudomonadota > Alphaproteobacteria > Rhizobiales > Rhizobiaceae > Brucella. Next base: position 159,391 of record NZ_JAMJWE010000007.1, on the reverse strand, counting down.
CAGAGCCCAAAATAGCGCGAACGAGCGAACGGTCGCGTGGCTCAAGTGCGAGATATTGTGGGTGGCCATGGCTGTTATCAGTCAGACCGTCGAGCGAAGTGTTCTTTTCGATGACTGCACCAAGCAGGCGGGCCGCAGTGAGACGCGCGGCAAGACCGGGCCGTTGCTGTTCAGCACGGTCTGCGACGTAATCATGTGTCTGCGGCTTGTTATTTCCACGCTTTGGCGCAGGTTTTTTATCGTTCACGCTGTTCTACTTTATCTAACGCTCGGGATGCGTTTCTACGACCACGGGCCTCGGTAGCCAGAATTGGAACCGGAACCACCACTGTTATTTTCGTCTGCATTACCACTAGTTTGCCCCCAAGGACCACTGTTTTGTGCAGGGGCCACATTACGCTGCGTCATTCCCGCCGAGCGAATACCCATTTCGGCTGCCATTTGCTCCAGCGCCTGAATACGATTATCGGTGTCCGGGTGGGTCGAGAACAGATTGTCTGCACCGCGTCCGCTTAGCGGATTGATGATGAACATATGCGCTGTCGCGGGGTTATGTTCGGCCTCTTCATTGACAACAGACTTGGCACCGCGGGCGATCTTGCCAAGGGCTGAGGAAAGCCAGAGCGGGTTACCACAAATCTCTGCACCTCGACGGTCGGCAGCATATTCGCGGGTGCGGCTGACCGCCATCTGCACGATCATCGCGGCAAAAGGCGCGACGATCATTGCGAGGATCGTTCCGATGACGCCGATAATCCCATTGCCGTTTTCACGGTTTCCACCGAGGAAAAATGCGAAATTTCCGAGCATGGAAATGGCACCGGCAAGTGTGGCCACGATTGTCATGGTCAACGTATCGCGGTTCTGAACGTGCGCCAGCTCATGTGCCATCACGCCCGCAACTTCTTCCGGTGTCAGTCGATTGAGAAGGCCGGTCGTGGCTGCAACGGCAGCATTTTCCGGGTTTCGACCCGTTGCAAAGGCATTGGGCTGGTCTTCGTGGATAATATAAACCTTTGGCATCGGCAGGCCCGCATTGGCAGCAAGCCCTCTGACCATGCGATAATAATCGGAGCCGGAACGCTCATCCACTTCCTGCGCATTGTACATGCGCAGAACCATCTTGTCGGAATTCCAGTAGCCAAACAGGTTCATCGCAACAGCGACCACCAGCGCGATCATCATGCCGCCGCCGCCGCCCAGCAAATAGCCGATGCTCATGAACATGACTGTCATGAGAGCAATCAGCATGGCAGTTTTCGTCATATTCATGCGTATAGGTCTCCGGTTCAGCAACAGTTTACTTAATCGGGGTTTTGCTTCCCCGTCAGGTTTAACTATATGATGGGTATGAAATGCCTGATCTTCAATAATGGGCTCTAATAACGGATCGCAAACAGATGACCGATAAGTTCAACGAACCCGCCAACGATGATAATGCCGAACCGCGCAAGTTTGAAGATTTGCCACCGGCTGCCCAGCGCGCGCTGAAAGAAGCGGAAGAGCGCCGCGCGAGTGAAAATGCCGAAAAGCTACCGCGTGAAATTGGCGGTCGCGGCGGCAAAGATCCAGCGCGCTTTGGCGACTGGGAGATTAAAGGGCGCACGATAGATTTCTAAGTTAGGGATATTTTTGTCTCGAACGAGTGGCGATGCAAAGTTAAGAAAAGCCCCGGTTTCCCGGGGCTTTTTATTACTTCTTGTTCTGACGATTTTCGATCAGATCATCCACGACGCCTGGATCGGCGAGCGTTGAAGTATCGCCCAGCGCACCGAACTCGTCTTCCGCGATCTTGCGCAGAATACGGCGCATGATCTTGCCTGAGCGGGTCTTTGGCAGTCCGGGTGAGAACTGGATCTTATCCGGCGTTGCAATCGGACCGATTTCCTTGCGCACATGCAAGGTCAGCTCTTTGCGCAGGGCTTCTTCGTCCTGAACGCTTTCGCCGGTCATCAGCGTGACATAGCAATAAATGCCCTGTCCCTTGATTGGGTGCGGATAGCCGACAACAGCAGCTTCCGAAACCGAGTGGTGCGAAACGAGTGCCGACTCAATTTCCGCGGTGCCGAGGCGATGGCCGGAAATGTTGAGCACGTCATCGACGCGACCGGTGATCCAGTAATAACCGTCTTCATCGCGACGGCAGCCGTCACCTGTGAAATACTTGCCCTTATAGGTGGAGAAGTAAGCCTCGATGAAGCGCTTGTGATCGCCGTAAAGCGTGCGCATCTGGCCCGGCCAGCTGTCGATGATGCAGAGGTTGCCATCAACTGCGCCTTCAACGACTGCGCCTTCATTGTCCACCAGCTGTGGCTTTACGCCAAAGAATGGGCGGGTTGCAGAACCCGGCTTGAGATCGGTTGCGCCGGGCAATGGCGTAATCAGAATGCCGCCGGTTTCCGTCTGCCACCATGTATCAACGATTGGCGAATGCTGATCGCCGACCACGTTGTAATACCATTCCCACGCTTCCGGGTTGATCGGTTCGCCGACCGAGCCAAGAAGACGCAGCGTGGAACGCGACGAGCGGGTAACAAACTCATCGCCAGCGCCCATGAGGGCACGGATTGCCGTTGGTGCGGTGTAGAAGATATTGACGTGATGCTTGTCGATCACTTCCCAGAAACGTCCCTGATCTGGGAAGTTCGGGACACCTTCAAACATCAGCGTTGTTGCGCCATTGGCCAGCGGTCCGTAGACGATATAGGAATGGCCTGTGACCCAGCCCACATCCGCCGTACACCAGTAGATGTCGCCATCATGATAGTCGAAGACATATTGATGCGTCATCGATGCATAGACGAGATAGCCGCCTGTCGTGTGCAGCACACCCTTTGGCTTGCCGGTTGAGCCGGAGGTGTAAAGGATAAACAGCGGGTCTTCCGCGTTCATTGGTTCTGGTTCACAGGTTGGCTCGACGCTTGCGACTTCCTGATGATACCAGAGATCGCGGCCCGGACCCCAGCTAACCTTGCCACCCGTACGGCGTACGGTCAGAACCTTGTTGACGAATACATATTGCTTGGCTGCAATGTCGATAGCCGTGTCGGTGTTTTCTTTCAGAGGGACCGGCTTGCCGCCGCGTACGCCTTCATCTGCCGTGATAACAAAAGTGGATTCGCAATCAACGATACGACCGGCCAGCGCTTCTGGCGAGAAGCCAGCGAAGACCACGGAATGCACCGCGCCAATACGGGCGCAGGCGAGCATCGCATAAGCGGCTTCCGGGATCATCGGCAAATAGATGGTGACGCGGTCGCCCTTCTTAACACCGTGCTTTTTCAGCACATTCGCGAGGCGACAGACATTCTCATGAAGCTCACGATAGGTGATCTTCTTGTCGATATAGGGATTATCGCCTTCCCAGATAATTGCAACCTTATCGCCACGGCTTTTCAAATGGCGGTCGATACAATTGTAGGAGACGTTGGTAACACCATCCTCATACCACTTGATCGAAACATCGCCGTTGAAATCGGTGTTCTTGACTTTGGTGAACGGCTTGAACCAGTCGATGCGGCGGCCATGCTTGGCCCAGAAGCCATCCGGGTCGGTCACGCTTTCATTGTACCATTCGAGATATTTCTCGTTGTCGATGAGCGTATTTCTCTTTGCCCCTGGCAGAACAGGGTAAAGTTTTTCCGACATGTATTCCTCCATAACTGCCCGGCGATCCTCCCGCCGAAATCGACAGCCCGCATCGGGGCAAAGCTATCGCCAGACTCATCTACATTCCGTCGCGCCAAACGTAAATTAGACATTCGGAGCGGCCATGGTCCACAATGACGCAGCATAAAAAGTGATTATTGTGGCAGCACTCGTTGCCATATGTTGCTAACATATTGTTTTTACTTTTTAAAAACTATTTTTAGTGATTATATATTTGGGTGAGCGTCAGAATGCGCTCTCACAATAAAAAGGGGAAATCGCCATGACGACACCCGCTTTTGTTTCAAAGTCGGCTTTCGAACTACAGCTTGCCGGTTACGGTTTGACCACCGCAAAAATCTTTTATCACCTGCCGGATCATCCGCATTTGCTGCAACTTTTTGTCTGGCAGGATTATGATCTCGCACCGGAATTTCCGGTGCTGCATCATTTCATCGAATTCTGGAAAGAAAAGATCGATGGCCCGCTGCATTCGGTTGTTTATGCGCATTGCAAGCTGCTGGGGCCATCAGACTGGAAGCATTTAAAGGGAGAAATGCTGCTGCATTGATAATGCGATCAGGCGGATGGTGAATAGGCCCGTCCGCCGAAAATAGCTGAGCCAACGCGCACCGAAGTGGCGCCAAAACCGATTGCGGTCTCGTAATCGCCAGACATGCCCATAGAGAGCTTTTCAACGCCTGCTTCGCGGGCGAGCTTTTCCAGCAGTGCAAAATGCGGTCCCGGATTTTCATCCGCAGGCGGGATGCACATCAGACCTTCGATTGTCAGGCCATGTTCGGTGCGACAGCGCTCGACAAAGGCAACTGCTTCTTTCGGCGGAATGCCAGCCTTTTGTTCTTCAAGACCGGTATTCACCTGCACATAGAGTTTTGGGCTTTTGCCTTGCTTTTTGATCTCAATTGCAAGTGCCGCTGCGATCTTCTCGCGGTCCACGGTTTCGATCACATCAAACAGAGCAACAGCATCGGCTGCCTTGTTCGATTGCAGCGGTCCGATGAGATGTAATTCAATATCGGAATAGGCTTCGCGCAAAACCGGCCATTTGGCTTGAGCTTCCTGAACGCGGTTTTCACCAAACACCCGTTGACCGAGATCGAGCGCCGGGCGAATTTCATCTGCATCGAAGGTTTTGGATACGGCAACGAGTGTTACAGAGCCTTTTTTGCGGCGCGCTTCTTTCTCGGCATCTTCAATCGCGGTCTTGACCGTGTTCAGGTTCGAACCAATATCTGACATGAAACTCTCGCTTTCAGGCTTTTAAGTCCGCAAAAACTTGACGCTCTCGCCAATACGTGGTGAAGGTCGCCATTAAATATCGACTCTCCTTATTGCATCACCTTCGTACGAGTAAATACGCTCATGGCATCCGAACGTTATAATCCGCGTGTTGCGGAAGCACATTGGCAGAAAATCTGGGAAGAAAACCAGACTTTCGAGACTGACAACAGCGATCCGCGTGAAAAATACTACGTGCTCGAAATGTTCCCTTATCCGTCAGGGCGCATTCACATGGGCCATGTGCGCAATTATGCGATGGGTGATGTGGTGGCACGTTATAAGCGCGCCAAGGGTTTTAACGTCCTTCATCCGATGGGTTGGGACGCATTCGGCATGCCTGCGGAAAACGCGGCAATGCAGAACAAGGTGCATCCGAAAGAATGGACCTATCAGAACATAGACACGATGAAGCGTCAGCTGAAATCGATGGGTCTTTCGCTCGACTGGTCGCGTGAGTTTGCGACCTGCGATGTCGAATATTACCATCGTCAGCAGATGCTGTTCATCGACCTGTTTGAAAAAGGTCTGGTGACGCGCAAGACCTCCAAGGTCAACTGGGATCCGGTTGACAACACTGTGCTTGCCAATGAGCAGGTCGTGGATGGACGCGGCTGGCGTTCGGGTGCGCTGGTCGAACAGCGCGAACTGACGCAGTGGTTCTTCAAGATCACCGATTTCAGCGAAGACCTGCTGGCTGGTCTTGATACGCTTGACCAGTGGCCGGAAAAAGTCCGCGTCATGCAGAAGAACTGGATCGGTAAGTCGGAAGGCTTGCAGGTTCGTTTTGCACTCAATGCGTCGACCGCTCCTGCTGGTTTCTCGGAAGTTGAAGTTTACACAACTCGCCCGGACACATTGTTCGGTGCGTCTTTTGTGGCGATCTCTCCAGATCATCCGCTGGCGAAGACGCTTGCAGAAAACAATGCTGAGCTGACTTCATTTATTGATGAGTGTCATCAGCATGGCACGTCGCTTGAAGCGCTTGAAAAGGCTGAAAAGAAGGGCTTTGATACTGGTATCAAGGTTAAGCACCCGTTTGATGAAAACTGGGAGCTGCCGCTCTATGTCGCCAATTTCGTGCTGATGGAATATGGCACGGGCGCGGTGTTCGGCTGCCCGGCACATGATCAGCGCGATCTGGATTTCGCCAATAAATATGCGCTCAAAGTAACGCCGGTTGTTCTGCCTAAGGGCGAGGACGCCGCAAGCTTTAGCGTGGGCGAAACCGCCTTCACCGACGATGGCGTGATGATCAATTCGCGCTTCCTCGATGGCATGACGCCTGAGGCTGCTTTTGCGGAAGTTGCGGATCGTCTGGAAAAGGTCGACCTTGATGGTCGCCCGCAGGCTGCACGCAAGGTTCAGTTCCGTCTGCGCGACTGGGGTATTTCGCGCCAGCGTTACTGGGGTTGCCCAATCCCGATGATCCATTGCGAAAGCTGTGGTGTTAATCCAGTGCCGCGTGCCGACTTGCCGGTCAAGCTGCCGGATGATGTCGAGTTTGACCGTCCAGGTAATCCGCTTGATCGTCATGCCACATGGCGTCATGTGAAGTGCCCGAAATGCGGTGGCGAAGCGCGCCGCGAAACCGATACGATGGATACGTTCGTCGATTCGTCGTGGTATTACACACGCTTCACGGCTCCTTGGGAAAACGAGCCGACTGATCGTGCGGTTGCGGATCGCTGGTTGCCGGTTGATCAGTATATTGGCGGTGTTGAGCATGCGATCCTGCATCTGCTCTATTCGCGCTTCTTCACCCGCGCCATGAAAGTGGCTGGTCATGTCGGTATTGACGAGCCGTTCAAAGGCTTGTTCACGCAGGGCATGGTGGTTCACGAAACCTATAAGGCTGATGGCCAGTGGGTGGCACCTGCCGATATTCGCATTGAAGAATCAGACGGCAAGCGCACAGCAACTATGCTCGACAACGGTGCTCCGGTTGAAATCGGCTCGATTGAAAAAATGTCGAAGTCGAAGAAGAATGTGGTCGATCCCGACGACATTATCTCGTCTTACGGTGCCGATACTGCACGCTGGTTTATGCTCTCCGACAGCCCGCCAGAACGCGATGTGATCTGGACGGAAGCTGGTGCCGAAGGTGCTCATCGTTTTGTGCAGCGCGTGTGGCGGCTGGTTTCAGAAGCTGCGCCTGTTCTTAAGGATGTTGTTGCGAAGTCGGGTGCAGAAGGTGAAGCACTTGCTGTTACGAAAGCTGCGCACAAAACGGTTCAGGCTGTGGGCGATGACATTGAAAAGCTCGCTTTCAACCGCGCTGTTGCTCGTCTTTACGAACTGGTCAATACGCTCGCAGCACCATTGCAGCAGGTTGCATCTGGTAAGGCTGATGAGCAGTTGAAGGGTGCAGTGCGCGAAGCCACTGAAATGCTGGTTCTGATGCTGGCACCGATGATGCCGCATTTGGCTGAACAGTGCGTGAGTGAGCTTGGTGGAACAATTGCTGGTGAACAAACGATTGCCGCAACTGCGCCATGGCCGAAGTTTGATGCAGCGATGATCGTGGAAAACGAGATCGTTATGCCGGTTCAGATCAACGGTAAGAAGCGTGGTGATTTGACAATCGCGCGCGACGCTGATCAAGCTACAATCCAACAGGCAGTGCTCGAACTTGACTTTGTCAAGGCAGCCCTCGAAGGGGGCACGCCGAAGAAGATCATCGTGGTTCCGCAAAGGATCGTCAATGTCGTTGCCTGATCGCTTCATGACCGCTTTCAAAAACTTCCGCGTTGCCGTTGTGGCACTTGGAGCTGCGGTTCTTCTTGCAGGTTGCACCGTGCAGCCGCTCTATTCGGGCGGCGGCAGTGCTGGCGGCACCATAGGCGGCACCGTTACGCCGGATATGCGCTCGAAGCTGGCATCGATCTCGGTTGATCCTGAAGGTAGTATCTATGGCGTTCAGGTTCGTAATCGGCTGATCTTCCTGCTTTCGGGCGGCGCTGGCGAGCCTGCAAATCCAAACTACAAGCTCCGTCTTGGTCTGAGCAAGTCTGTCACGTCCTTCGTCAGTGTTGATATTGGCGATCAGACCGACCGCACGGGTCGTCCGTCGGCTGGTACTGTCAATGCAACGTCGAACTTCGTGCTGTTTGACAAGGACGGCAAGCCGCTGAAAGCTGGCACGCGTACTGTTGGGGCGTCGTTTGACCGCCCGCGTCAGGAATTTGCTAACTTGCGTGCTGAGCGTGATGCGACCAAGCGTGCTGCCGAAGAACTGGCCGAGCAGATCTATCTCGCCATCGCTATGCAGATGTCGAAGCTCTGAGCGAATGAGTTTGTTGAATTGTAAAAGGCGGCGCATCTTGTGCCGCCTTTTGCTTATCTGACAGAGGAAATTATGCGGCTCGTTTCATTTTCAGCAAAAGGCTATCGTTCGCTTCGATCCGTTCGGTTTGATCTCGGACAGGTCACGGTCTTTGTTGGTGAAAATGGTGCCGGGAAATCCAACCTCTATCGTGCCCTGCAATTGGTGAAGGCTGCCGCCCAAGGTACATTTTCAACCGAGATTGTCCGCGAAGGTGGAATGCAATCCGCCATGTGGGGCGGTATTAGGCGCAAGCAGGAGCCAGCCCGAATCATTCTGGAAGCGGAGTTTGAAGACGAGCGCTTAGCTTCGCGCCTGTCTTACCGTGTTGAGGCAGGCCTTCCGCCGCCGGTATCTGGTGCATTTCCGTTTGAGCCACAGATCAAGGAAGAGCAGCTTAATCTTGATACCGGGCGACGCCCGGTTGATCTGATGGATCGCAAAGGGCCTGCGGTTTTTGCGCGTGACGGGGAGGGGCGGCGAACCGAGCATCCAAGCCGTCTTCTGACGTCCGAGAGTGCATTGTCGGTGCTTGGGCAGTCGGGACATTATCCAGAGATCGGTGATCTCGCAGCGCAAATGCGTGGCTGGCGTTTTTATCATGGTTTCAGAAGTGACCGCGATGCACCTGTGCGTCAGCCATCAATCGCAGCTACCGCTTCAATGTTGGATGAGGACGGCAGTAATCTCGCTTCAGTCTTTGCGACGCTTGCGCATATCCGTCAGGATACGGTTGATCTTGATGAGCTGATTGCAGATGCGCTTGAAGGCGCTAAGCTCGTCATCCCCTATCCGCAAGAGACGGCAACATTTGGTCTCAGTTTCCCGGTTTTTCCGCATCGTGTGTTTCGTCCGGGTGAGTTGTCCGATGGGCAGATACGTTTGCTGGCTTTGGCTGGTGCGCTTTTGTCTTACCGCTTGCCGCCTTTGATTGCTCTGAATGAGCCGGAAGCAAGTCTCCATCCCGATATGATTCCATCGCTTGCGAAGATGATCGTGCGAGCCTCCGAACGCAGCCAGATATGGGTGGTGACGCATTCGACGCGGCTTGCGGGGGCGATTACCGAATATTGCGGTAGCAGGCCGATCCATGTTGCCAAGCATGATGGCGAAACGGAACTTGGATAAACAAAAACGGCGGATCACTGATCCGCCGTTTTGTATTTTAATCAGCTAACTGATTAAGCGATTTGCTTTAAGCGATTTTCTGGCCAGTCTTCGCCCAATCGGCGAGGAATGTTTCGAGGCCCTTGTCGGTCAGCGGATGCTTGACGAGTGCCTTGAGTGTCGCTGGTGGTGCAGTAACAACGTCGGCGCCGATGAGAGCAGCTTCCTTGACGTGGTTTACAGTGCGAACCGAAGCAGCGAGGATTTCAGTGCGGAAATCGTAGTTGTCGAAGATGGTACGGATTTCAGCAATCAGTTCCATGCCGTTGATGCCCATATCATCGATACGGCCGATGAATGGCGAAACGAACGTAGCACCAGCCTTAGCAGCGAGCAGAGCCTGATTGGCTGAGAAGCAGAGCGTCACGTTGGTCTTGTGACCATCGGATGTCAGTGCCTTACAAGCCTTGAGGCCATCGAGCGTCAGTGGAAGCTTGATGCAGATATTGTCTGCGATCTTGGCGATAACAGCCGCTTCCTTCATGATCTGCTCGTATTCTGTTCCAGCAACTTCAGCCGAAACCGGACCCTTGACGAAGGAGCAGATTTCTTTGGTTACTTCAAGAATATCGCGGCCAGACTTGAGGATCAGCGATGGATTGGTGGTCACGCCATCAACCAGACCGAGATCGTTGAGTTCGCGGATTTCCTTGACGTCCGCAGTGTCGACGAAAAACTTCATAACAGCGTTCCTCCATAATGAGCGCGGGTTAGGGGATTTAAATTGATTTAAATCCGGCAAGGTGGCTTTTCTTTAGCGCAAAGCCGCGCCAAGGTCACGCTATCATGTCGAAAGATTCGCACGATATTTTGAGCCTCTTTGCGGAGCCCACCCAAAGCGTGGTGCCGGTGCTCGTACCTATGCCCGCAGAGCGTCCCTATTCTTATATGGTGCCGGCTGGAATGCATGTCCAGCCCGGTTCGATTGTGCGCGTGCCATTGGGGCCTCGTGAGGTTGCGGGCATTGTATGCGATGGCGCCACCGATGCGGTGGATTCCAAAAAACTGCGCGCGATCACAGAAGTTTTCGATTGCCCACCTGTGGACGCTGAAATGCTGCGCTTCATGCGCTGGGCCGCAGATTACACGCTTTCGCCGCCCGGAATGGTGGCACGTATGGTGTTGCGTGCGCCTGCGGCTTTTGATCCTGAGCCAAAAGTGCCCGGGCTTCGATACAATGGTAACGAGCCGGAACGCATGACCGGTGCGCGTGTTCGTGTGATGGAACTGGCGCGCGATGGGCTTGCTTGGACGCGTTCAGGCCTTGCACATGCAGCCGGTGTTTCCCAGACCGTTGTGGAAGGTCTTAAAACGCAGGGCGTTTTTGAGGAAGTCATGCTGCCTCCGCCTGCAGTGGTGGCAACGCCTGACACAAGTTATGCGCGCGCAACACTCTCAGATGATCAGCAGGCAGCGGCTGAAATGCTGGCCGAATCAGTTGCAGCGGATGCATTTTCTGTATCGCTGCTCGATGGTGTGACCGGATCGGGCAAAACCGAAGTTTATTTTGAAGCGGTGGCCAAGGCGCTTGATCAGGGCAAGCAGGTGCTGATTCTCCTGCCTGAAATTGCGCTGACGCAGCAGTTTCTCGACCGCTTTCATGATCGTTTTGGTTCAAAGCCAGCCGAATGGCATTCCGATCTTGCACCGCGAACCCGCGAGCGTGTTTGGCGACAAGTGACAGAAGGCACCGTTCGGGTTGTTGCTGGTGCGCGTTCGGCACTGTTTTTGCCGTTCAAAGAACTTGGTCTGATCGTCGTCGATGAAGAACATGATCCGGCTTACAAGCAGGAAGATCGCGTCTATTACAATGCGCGGGATATGGCCGTCGTGCGCGGCCACATTGGTGGCTTCCCTGTGATACTGGCGTCAGCGACGCCATCTATCGAAAGCCAGGTCAATGCTGACCAGGGGCGCTATAAGCGAATCAAGCTCTATGGTCGTTACGCGGAAGCGGCACTTCCAACGCTGAAAACCATCGATATGCGGCGTTCCCCGCCGCCGCCGGGACGATTTTTGTCGCCAGCGCTTACAGAAGCTGTGGGTAAAACAGTTGAACGCGGTGAACAGGCACTGCTGTTTCTCAACCGGCGTGGCTATGCACCGCTTACGCTCTGTCGCGTCTGTGGCCATCGCTTTCAGTGTCCGCAATGTTCAAGCTGGCTGGTCGAGCATCGCTTTCGCAAGCAGTTGATGTGCCATCAATGCGGCTATCACGAGCCAGTGCCGGAAGCCTGCCCGGAATGCGGTACGCTTGATCATCTGGTCGCCTGCGGTCCGGGCGTGGAGCGCATTGCGGAAGAAGTTGCTGCAACCTTCCCGGATGCGCGAATCATCGTGCTGTCGTCGGATATGGCGGGTGGTGTGAAGCGTCTGCGGCTTGAGCTTGATGCCATTGCCAAGGGTGAGGCGGATATCGTTATCGGTACACAGCTTGTCGCCAAGGGGCATAACTTCCCCAATATGACGCTCGTTGGCGTGGTGGATGCCGACCTTGGCCTTGCCAATGGCGATCCGCGAGCGGCCGAACGCACATTCCAGTTGCTCAATCAGGTGACAGGCCGTGCAGGGCGTACGGGCCGCAAAAGTCTCGGTCTTTTACAAACTTATCAGCCAGATCATCCAGTGATGAAGGCTATTATTAGTGGCGATTCGGAAGCCTTTTATGCACGCGAAATCGAAGAGCGTGAGCGCAGTGTTCTTCCACCTTTCGGTCGCCTTGCTGCACTGATTATCTCAGCGGATAACCGGCCTGATGCGGAGAACCACGCGCGTGCGTTGCGCCGTGCCGCACCCGCTTCGCCTGAGATTTCTGTGCTTGGACCAGCAGAGGCACCACTTGCAATTGTACGTGGGCGTCATCGTTTTCGCATTCTCGTACACGGAACAAAACGCGCTGATATTCAAGGGTTTATCCGTGCTTTGCTGGCTGCATCTCCAAAAGAACGCGGTTCGATCCGGGTGAATATCGACATCGATCCGCAAAGCTTCCTTTAGACCGCTGATATTTTGATTATGCTGGCCTGCAAACGGCGTCTTCGTGCGCTTCCGGTGCTCACGTACTTCAAGTACGCTGCGCGCCGGTTCTCCTAATCCACCGTTTTCGGCTTAGCAAAACCAAAATCTGCGCTGTCTAAGCACCTTAGAAAGCGGGCATGACAACAAGCCCTGATTTCAGCTACAGAGTGCAAGATTGATAAGAGGATAAAATACAATGGAATTCTATCTTCCTGCGACAACGGGCGAGTGGCTTGCATGGAGTGCGGCGGTGGTAACAGCGCTGGCCGGTGTCGTCATGTTGTTTGCGCCCGGCATGACAATGAAGCTGCTGCGTCTTCAGCCGATCAATGCACGCCCGGAAGCTTATAGCTCCATTCGCGCAGTTCTGGCTGGTCCATATCTGGGTGTAGGGCTTGGTTGTTTGATTTTTGCACAGCCATTTTTGTGGGTTGTGCTTGGGGCCGTTTGGGGATTTGCGCTGTTCGGACGCTTCATTTCGATGATGTCGGATAAGGGCGCAACTTTTTACAATATCATCGCGGCTTTGATCGAATTTGCACTTGCTGCCGGAGCTCTGCTTTACGCTTTTGGCTTTATCAGCTGAAGTTGGATTGCTCTGCTAAAAAGCATCATGCTTGATTAGTGAGCTTCGTTAGTAGTTTTCTAACCTAAAATAGCGGCAAAACTTACACAAAAGTGCGGGATTCGCGTGTTGCGAGTCCGGTTCGTCTATGCTAGACGGCAATCACATTTCGGTGTTGTCGCGCTCGCGCGTCAGGGGTTCCCCGGAAACATTCAATAAAATCATCTGCTTGGGCCATTTGGTCCTGCTGAACTCCCAAAAAGATGGTTTCAACGTAGAGAGCAGGTTGTTCGTGGCAGAAACGTCTTCGCTCATTTCAGGTGTCGCACAGCGCTACGCCGGATCGTTGTTTGAGCTTGCGCTCGATGCAAAATCCGTTGCTGCTGTGGAAAAAGATCTTGGCCGTTTCGAGGCGCTTCTGAGCGGAAGCGAAGACCTGAAGCGTCTGATTTCCAGCCCGGTCTTCAATGCTGAAGACCAGCTTCACGCCATTGGCGCGATTGCTGATAAGGCTGGCATCAAAGGTCTGGTCGGCAATTTCCTGCGCGTCGTGGCGTCTAATCGCCGCCTTTTCGCGTTGCCTGGCATTATCGCCGCTTTCCGTGCGATTGCAGCCGAACATCGCGGTGAAATTTCCGCCGATGTTATCTCTGCGCACGAATTAACTGCTGCACAGCAGAACGAATTGAAGGCAACGCTGAAGGGCGTCGCCGGCAAGGACGTGACGATCAATGTCACCGTCGATCCTTCGATCCTCGGCGGGCTTGTCGTCAAAATGGGTTCGCGTCAGATCGACACGTCCCTTCGCACAAAACTTTCTTCTCTCAAGCTTGCACTGAAAGAGGTCGGCTGATGGTCATCCGCGCCGCGGAAATTTCCGCTATCCTGAAAGAGCAAATCAAGAACTTCGGCAAGGAGGCTGAGGTCTCCGAAGTCGGTCAGGTTCTGTCCGTTGGCGACGGTATCGCCCGCGTTTACGGTCTGGACAATGTTCAGGCTGGCGAAATGGTCGAATTCCCTGGTGGTATTCGCGGCATGGCGCTTAACCTCGAAACCGACAATGTCGGTGTGGTTATTTTCGGCGCCGACCGTGACATCAAGGAAGGCGACGTCGTCAAGCGTACCGGCGCGATCGTTGACGTTCCAGTCGGTCCAGGCCTGCTCGGCCGCGTTGTCGATGCTCTCGGCAATCCAATCGACGGCAAGGGTCCAATCGTTGCTACCGAACGTCGCCGCGTCGACGTTAAGGCACCGGGCATCATTCCGCGTAAGTCGGTTCATGAGCCAATGTCGACCGGCCTCAAGGCTGTTGACGCTCTGATCCCTGTTGGTCGTGGTCAGCGCGAGCTGGTCATCGGTGACCGTCAGACCGGTAAGACCGCGATCATTCTCGATACCTTCCTTAACCAGAAGCCAATCCACGACAACGGCCCAGACAGCGAAAAGCTTTATTGCGTTTACGTTGCTATCGGCCAGAAGCGTTCGACTGTTGCTCAGTTCGTTAAGGTTCTCGAAGAACGCGGCGCTCTTGAATATTCCGTCGTGATCGCGGCTACCGCTTCCGATCCGGCTCCGATGCAGTACCTTGCACCATTCGCAGGCTGCGCGATCGGCGAATATTTCCGTGACAATGGCCAGCACGCTCTGATCGGCTATGACGATCTTTCCAAGCAGGCTGTTGCTTATCGTCAGATGTCGCTTCTGCTTCGTCGTCCTCCGGGCCGTGAAGCTTACCCAGGCGACGTTTTCTACCTTCACTCGCGTCTTCTTGAGCGCGCTGCGAAGCTCAACGACGAAAACGGCGCTGGTTCGCTGACGGCTCTGCCAGTCATCGAAACCCAGGGTAACGACGTTTCTGCGTTCATTCCGACCAACGTGATCTCGATCACCGACGGCCAGATCTTCCTCGAAACCAACCTGTTCTATCAGGGTATTCGTCCGGCTGTTAACGTCGGTCTGTCGGTTTCGCGTGTTGGTTCGTCCGCTCAGATCAAGGCCATGAAGCAGGTTGCTGGTTCGATTAAGGGTGAACTCGCCCAGTATCGTGAAATGGCAGCATTTGCTCAGTTCGGTTCGGATCTTGATGCTTCGACACAGCGTTTGCTTAACCGCGGTGCACGTCTGACCGAACTTCTCAAGCAGCCACAGTTCTCGCCGCTTAAGACGGAAGAACAGGTTGCCGTGATCTTCGCTGGCGTGAATGGTTATCTTGATAAGATCGCCGTCAACCAGGTTGGCAAGTTCGAAGCAGGTCTTCTTTCCTCGCTGCGCACAGAGCACAAAGATGTTCTCGACGCGATCCGCGACGAAAAGGCACTCACCGACAACATCAAAGCAAAGCTCAAGGCAGCGGTCGACGCGTTCGCCAAGTCTTTCGCTTGAACTTTGTGACGGGATGAACGGATGCCTTCACTAAAGGATCTGAGAAACCGTATCGCCTCGGTCAAGGCGACGCAGAAAATCACCAAGGCGATGCAGATGGTCGCTGCGGCGAAGCTGCGCCGTGCCCAGGAAGCTGCGGAGGCCGCACGGCCTTACTCGCAGCGCATGGGTGCCGTTCTCGCTAACATCGCGCAGAACGTGAGCGGTGAAGATGCACCGGCTTTGATGGCTGGTACAGGTAAAGACGACGTGCATCTGCTCGTCGTCGCTACTGCAGAACGTGGCCTTTGCGGCGGTTTCAACTCGCAGATTGCGCGTTATGCGCGTGATCATGCCCGCAAGCTCCTCGCTGAAGGCAAGACAGTCAAGATTCTGACGATCGGCAAAAAGGGTGCAGATATTCTGCGTCGCGAATTTGCTTCGTTGATCATCGACCATGTCAATCTGCGTGAAGTCAAACAGCTTGCTTTTGTGCATGCCGACCAGATCGGCCACAAGATCATCGAACTGTTTGAACAGGGCGCATTTGATGTCTGCACACTGTTCTATTCCGAGTTCAAGTCGGTGATTGCACAGATCCCAACTGCACAGCAGATTATCCCGGCTTCGGCTGGTGCTACTGAGCAGGCAGGAACTGCAAGCGATGCGATTTATGAGTACGAACCTGATCCTGCGGAGATCCTGAGCACACTGATCCCGCGCAATATTTCGGTCCAGATTTTCCGCGCTCTGCTGGAAAATGTGGCGGGCGAAATGGGCGCGAAGATGAGCGCGATGGACAATGCAACGCGCAATGCCGGTGACATGATCAACAAATTGTCGATCACGTATAACCGTCAGCGTCAGGCTCAGATCACCAAAGAGCTCATTGAAATCATTTCGGGCGCGGAAGCGCTTTAGAGTTAAGGTTCATCGCATGAATTTTCCCGAAAAGTCTGCAACTTTTCGGGATCATGCTAACGGAAGGTAAAGGATCGATGGCAAAAGCAGCGACCCCGAAAACTACCGCCGCGGCCGAAGCGACGCCAGCAGCGGCGAAAGCTCCAGCCAAGCGGGCTCCAGCTAAGACAGCTGCTGCTAAGGCTGACGCAGCTCCTAAGGCTGCAACGACTGGCGCAGTCGGCAAGATCACTCAGGTCATCGGCGCTGTTGTCGACGTTCAGTTTGAAGATGGTCAGCTTCCGCTGATCCTCAACGCTCTCGAAACCGACAATCTCGGAAACCGTCTGGTTCTCGAAGTTGCTCAGCATCTGGGCGAAAACACCGTTCGCACGATTGCTATGGACTCGACCGAAGGTCTGGTTCGTGGTCACGAAGTACGCGACACGGGCAACCCGATCATGGTTCCGGTTGGCGAAGAAACGCTTGGCCGCATCATGAACGTTATTGGTGAGCCAGTTGACGAAGCGGGTCCAATCAAGACCACTGCACGTCGCGCGATCCACCAGGAAGCTCCTGAGTACATCGAACAGTCGACCGAAGCTGAAATCCTCGTAACGGGCATTAAGGTTGTTGACCTTCTCGCTCCTTACGCAAAGGGTGGTAAGATTGGTCTGTTCGGCGGTGCGGGCGTTGGTAAGACCGTTCTCATCATGGAACTGATCAACAACGTTGCTAAGGCGCACGGCGGTTACTCGGTATTCGCAGGCGTTGGTGAACGTACTCGTGAAGGTAACGACCTTTACCACGAAATGATCGAATCGGGCGTTAACAAGCTCGGTGGCGGTGAAGGCTCCAAGGCCGCACTCGTTTACGGTCAGATGAATGAGCCACCAGGTGCGCGCGCTCGTGTTGCTCTGTCGGGTCTGACGGTTGCTGAAAACTTCCGTGATAAGGGCCAGGACGTTCTGTTCTTCGTGGACAACATCTTCCGCTTTACACAGGCTGGTTCGGAACTTTCGGCTCTTCTCGGCCGTATTCCTTCCGCTGTGGGTTATCAGCCAACGCTGGCAACCGACATGGGCGCGATGCAGGAACGCATCACCACGACCACTAAGGGTTCGATTACTTCGGTTCAGGCAATTTACGTTCCTGCCGACGATTTGACCGATCCTGCACCAGCTACGTCGTTCGCTCACTTGGATGCGACAACCACGCTGAACCGTTCGATTGCTGAAAAGGGTATCTACCCGGCTGTGGATCCACTTGAATCCACATCGCGTATGCTCGATCCAATGATCGTTGGTGAAGAACACTACACTGTTGCCCGTCAGGTTCAGTCGATCCTTCAGCGCTACAAGTCGCTTCAGGACATCATCGCCATTCTCGGCATGGACGAACTGTCGGAAGAAGATAAGCTGACTGTCGCGCGCGCTCGTAAGATCGAACGCTTCCTGTCGCAGCCGTTCTTCGTTGCTGAAGTGTTCACTGGTTCGCCAGGTAAGCTTGTTGCGCTCGAAGACACCATCAAGGGCTTCAAGGGCCTTTGCGCAGGTGAATACGATCATCTTCCAGAACCAGCCTTCTACATGGTTGGCTCGATTGAAGAAGCGATCGAGAAGGCGAAGAAGCTGGCTGCTGAAGCTGCTTAATGAATTGAATTTTCGGCGGGTGTTAAAGCCCGCCGAAAATGCCTGTTCATGTGTTTGAGTATGATCTTTATCGAAGCTGTTTTGTTTTCGGGATCAGGCTCCAGAAATTTAAGTGAGAACCATGGCTCAAGCTTTCCAATTCGAACTCGTTTCGCCAGAGCGCCTTCTGCTTTCGGCTGAAGTGACGGAAGTTGTCATTCCGGGCAGCGAAGGCTACCTGACGGCGCTTGCTGGTCACTCGCCGCTGATGACGACGATCATGCCGGGTGTCGTTTCGGTTAAGCTGAGCGACGGCAAGTCCGATTCCTACGTGGTCTTTGGCGGCTTTGCTGACATTACCCCACAGGGCTGCACTGTGCTGGCTGAATCGGCAACGCATGTTGATGACGTTGATCCGGCAGACATTCAGAAGCGTATTGAAATTGCACGTAAGCATCTTGAAGATGCTACAAGCAACGAACATCGCACGAAGGCAGAGATTTTCCTGCATCAGCTGATGACATTGCAGGGCTCGGTGCTTCCGGCCTGAAAGGGACAAGCTTCGGCTTCCCATTAAAAGAGAATTTGAAAAGGCGGACTTCGGTCCGCTTTTTTGTTTTGATCGGTAGTGCGACTTATACCATCACGCTTGCGTGAGGTCTGGAAGATCGCTTGAAAAT
This sequence comes from Brucella sp. 21LCYQ03, assembly GCF_023554105.1. Classification (GTDB taxonomy): domain Bacteria; phylum Pseudomonadota; class Alphaproteobacteria; order Rhizobiales; family Rhizobiaceae; genus Brucella. The sequence continues at coordinate 140,797 of NZ_JAMJWE010000007.1, read as the reverse complement.
AATATTCCGGCAATTTATCCCATAATAGAATTGTTAGGTTGCTAATATAAAGGTTGATGCAATGAGCAGAGCAGAACTCAGCGCGGAAATGATCGATGCAATGGCGAAGGTCAACCGCAAGCTTCGTACTGTTTTCGATGCTCGTGTGAAGGAGCGCGGCCTGACATTGGCACGCGCACGCACCCTGTTGACTCTGATTGAACAGGAAGGCCTTTACCAGAAGGAACTGGCAGAGGTGTTGGAGATTGAGAATGCCACGATGGTTCGTCTGATTGACGGGCTTGAACGTCAGGCATTTGTCGAGCGCCAAGCCGTGGAAGGCGACCGTCGTGCAAAACGCATCGTCATGACGGAAGAGGGTAAAGCGCTCGCCCAGCAGGTTGTAGACCTTGCCGCTGAAGTGCGCGTTGATCTTCTTGAAGGCATTAGCGACGATGATTTGAACACAACGCTTCAAGTTATGCGGAGAATGTCGGAATCAATGCATAAAGTAAGCTGAGGGCATAAAGTCAGCTGAAGCTGATCGCGTGTTTGTGATGTGATCGCTTATTGTTGCGATGTATATGCCATTATTCTGACATGAGGTAGCGCTTAATTTGAGCTGTCAAATTCATGGCGGAGCGTTGGAGATGCGTTACTCGTCGCAGGCATTATTCGGCTTTATGGCCATATTCTCGATCATGACAGTCCAAAACATCGATATGGCGCATGGTAGCCGACATTCTTATGTGCAGGCTACCAACGACATTGGCACTGATGACGGAGTTATCTTCGATACCCGTTCGGCTGCAGATTCCCACGTGAGTTCTACTCTCCATTCAAATCGCACGCTGAACGCGGGTTGAAGTTTCGTATTACGGCGCGAGCGTGCGCAGATAGCTCATCAATTCACTGGCGGTATCGCTCGCGCGGTCTGGTTCCCGCGATATGATTGCTTCAATGAGTGTCGCATGAGCATTTGCCGAGCCAATAATCCCTGTTGTTGGGCGCAACCTGAACCAGAAACGACGGCTGTGTGTTTGCAATGGAGCGGCGAGGCGCGTTGCGTAGGGGTTCGCGGCAGCACTTCCCAACACGATGTCGAAAGCTTTGTCAGCATCAAGAAACAATGAAACATTGTCGGTTGGGATTGCTTCTCTCATCGCATCGGCGGCAGTTTGTAGTCGTTCATAATCGCGTGCGCTGCCAAAGCGTGCAGCGTCGCGAGCCAATACGCGCTCAACGCCTTCGCGTGCATCCAGAACCTTGTTGAAGTCTTTGGGATCAATCGGCGCGATAGCAATGCCGGAACGGGGCCGAACTTCAACCAGTCCTTCCCATGCAAGCCGCTGGATCGCTTCGCGGATCGGCGTGCGACCCATGCCAGTCAATTCGATAAGTGTGCGCTCATTAACAATAGAACCCGGTTCCAGTTCAAGCGTAACGATCAAACGTTCCAGCACACGATAAGCCTGTTCAGCAAGGCTTTCGCTCCCCCAGCTGTCGATGAGGGCGATGCTGTTGCTGGCTGCTTTATCAATGACACTTGCACGTTCCATGCAGTCGAAGCCTTATACTGATTGCGATTGACAGCTATTGAGCCTATAGATATATCTCTGATATATCAATGAAAGGCAGTTTGCCGTCGCAAAAATAATACCGATAACGGTAAGTAGCGACTATCATCGATAACGGGCTTTTTGCATGGTGTCATTCCAAAAGATGCGTGAATGATGAGCGTGCTACCAGCACAAAACTGTGCCAGAACTTTGTGCTGAGACGACTATGGCTGAAACGGTCGGGAGCCGTGCATTTATGAAATCTGATCCGAAGGCCTCGCACGACATTGTTATTATCGGCGGCGGGATCGTTGGCGTGGCGACGGCAGCATTACTCGCAGAGGCTGGCCGCGAAGTTTTGACCATTGATAGAAGCGGCATTTGCGAGGAAACCAGTTCCGGCAATGCAGCAGCGCTTGCCTTCTCTGATATTCTGCCAATGGCCTCCAAAGGCGTGATGGGCAAAGTTCCCGGTTGGCTGATGGATCCGCTTGGACCGTTCACAATCCGCGCGTCATATTTCCCTAAGATGATCCCGTGGCTTTATCGCTTTTGGCGGGCGAGCAGTAGCCAAGCATTGGAAAAGACCACTGTTGCGCAGGGCAATATGATGCAGCTTGCGCAAAGCGAGATGCTGGGTCTCATTGATCGCGCTGGCTTGCGTGACCGTTTGCAGGAAGACGGCAACCTCGAACTTTATGAGAGTGAAGCCGAACTGAAGGCATCTCAGCCCGGTTGGGATGCGAAGGCGAAAGCCGGTATCGCATATGAACATGTGCGTGGCGAGCGATTGAAAGAATTACAGCCGGGTCTCGATCCACGCTTTGTCGCCGGAACCTTCGTTCCTGGCTGGAAGAATGTCAGCGATCCCAAGCTCTTTGGTCAGGCCATATGGGCCTATGCCGAAAGCAAAGGCGCGCGTTTTTTGAAAGGGTGCGTGACAAGCGCGCAGGCAGCGAATGGTGGCGCAGTCGTTCGGCTGGATAATGGTACAGAATTTACTGCTTCACATCTGGTTCTCATGGCAGGTGCCTGGTCGAAGAAGCTTGCAAAAGGCTTTGGTGATGTTGTGCCGCTTGATACTGAGCGCGGCTATAACACGACCCTTCCGGTCGGCAGCTTTGATGTGAAGCGACAGCTAACCTTCCCCGGTCATGGCTTTGTCGTGACGCCTATGGCTACTGGCTTGCGTGTTGGTGGTGCGGTGGAATTCGGCGGACTGGAGCTTGCGCCCAATTATGCTCGTTCGGCTGCAATGTTGAAAAAAGCAGCTCAGTTTTTGCCGGGATTAAAAACCGAGGGTGGGGTGCAATGGATGGGCTATCGTCCGTCCATGCCTGATTCCATGCCGGTTATTGGCCGTGCCTCCGCTGGAGGCAATATCTACTATGGCTTCGGCCACGGTCATCTCGGCCTCACACAATCGGCAGCGACGGCGCGTATCATTCGTGATTTGATTACGGGCAATGCACCGGCACTCGATATTGAACCACTCAAGCCACAACGTTTTCGGAACTGACCATCATGGCAAGACATTCCTTTTTCTGCGTCGACGGACATACATGCGGCAATCCAGTGCGGCTGGTTGCAGGTGGTGGCCCAAACCTCGTTGGCTCCAACATGATGGAAAAGCGCGCACATTTCTTGCGCGAGTATGACTGGATTCGTACAGGCCTGATGTTTGAGCCACGTGGCCATGACATGATGTCTGGCTCGATCCTTTATCCGCCGACACGCGACGACTGCGATGTAGCCGTTCTGTTTATCGAAACGTCCGGCTGCCTGCCGATGTGCGGTCACGGCACGATCGGCACTGTTACCATGGCGATAGAGCAGGGGCTTATAACGCCAAAAGTTCCGGGTAAGATCAATCTCGAAACCCCTGCCGGTCTGGTTGCAATTGAGTATGAGCAGAACGGCCAATATGTCGACCGGGTGCGCCTGACCAATGTTCCAGCCTTCCTTTATGCGGAAGCAATGGAAGTGGAATGCCCCGATTTAGGCACGCTTAAGGTCGATGTAGCCTATGGTGGAAACTTCTATGCGATTGTCGAACCGCAAGAAAATTACACCGACATGCAAGATTATTCCGCATTACAACTTATTGCATGGAGTCCGGTGCTGCGTGAGCGCCTGAATGAGAAATATAAATTCCAGCATCCGGAATTGGCTGACATTAATCGCCTTACGCATATTCTTTGGACAGGCAAGCCGAGACACCCGGAAGCCCATGCACGTAACGCGGTTTTCTACGGTGACAAGGCAATCGACCGTTCGCCTTGCGGAACCGGCACTTCGGCCCGTATGGCGCAGCTTGCGGCTAAAGGAAAGCTAAAGCCCGGCGATGATTTTGTGCATGAATCTATCATCGGATCGCTGTTTCATGGCCGCGTAGAACGGGCTGTGGAAGTTGGCGGCGGGGCAGGAATCATTCCTTCAATCGCCGGCTGGGCACGCATGACCGGGTACAATACGATCTTCATTGATGATCGTGATCCGTTCGCGCATGGATTCACTGTTGCGTAAAAGTGGTACGGCTGGCAAAAATAGGGATCTGATCCCTATTTTTTGTCTGTGACGCCTCGGGAAAAATATGGAATAACGCGCCTCAACTAGGAGAAAAATATATATACAAGGCGCTTTTTAGGGGACATAACTAGTTTGTGGAGGAAGTAAGTCATTAGCCTTTTGTCTGAGACAAAAGGGGCTTGCAATCCTTAATACAGCCGTTAGGTGTAATTATCCGGGAAAAAAATGAAGGCGCACGAAATAATGATGCGTCAATAAAATCCCGGCAGAGTTAAATGGGTGGCTTCTCGATGGAATATTTCTTCCAGCAGGTGATCAACGGGCTCGCGCTCGGATCGATTTATGGCCTGATCGCCATCGGTTACACGATGGTTTACGGTATTATCGGCATGATCAACTTTGCTCATGGTGATGTCTTTATGCTCGGCGCCTTTATGGCGCTGATTGTTTTTCTAATCATAACAACATTCATCGGCGCGCTGCCAATTGCGCTCATGCTGATGCTGATGATGGTTGTTGCAATGCTTCTCACGGGGCTGTGGAGCTGGACGATTGAGCGGGCCGCTTATCGGCCATTGCGCGGATCGTTCCGTTTGGCGCCGTTGATTACGGCTATCGGTATGTCGATTGCTTTGTCCAACTTCGTTCAGGTAACGCAGGGACCACGCAATAAGCCGGTACCACAGTTGCTCAACGGCTCTTACAGCATCTTCGGAACCGATGTGACTATCTCGCTCAAGCAGATTGTTGTTATCGTTGTGACGGCAGTGCTGCTGACAATCTTCTGGTACATCGTCAACCGCACCTCGCTTGGCCGTGCACAGCGCGCCTGTGAGCAGGATCGCAAGATGGCAGCGCTTCTCGGCATCAATGTCGACCGCGTTATCTCGCTGACCTTCGTGATGGGTGCGATGCTGGCCGCTGTTGCGGGTACGCTTTATCTCTCCTTCTACGGCGTGATTTCCTTTGCAGATGGGTTCATTCCCGGCGTTAAGGCCTTCACCGCTGCCGTTCTTGGTGGGATTGGCTCGCTGCCCGGTGCCGTTGTTGGTGGCTTGCTCATCGGTCTTATCGAGGCCTTGTGGTCAGCTTATTTCTCGATCGATTACAAGGATGTTGCCGCGTTCTCGATTCTGGCAATCGTGCTGATCTTCATGCCGTCCGGCATTCTTGGTCGTCCTGAAGTCGAAAAGGTGTAATCATGGCCGTACAATCAGGTCCACGCCCGGATTCCCTTTTTGCCCGGGCCATTCGTGAAGGGTTCATTGCCGGTCTTGTGGCTTTGGGACTTTTCATTCTCATCGTCGGTTTCAAAACCGATCAGAATATCAGCAATGAACTGGTGCTGACGCAGCGCTGGGGTGCGCTCGCCACTCTGGTTGCGATTGCCGCCATTGGCCGCTTTGCCTTCATCGCGTTCCTGCAGCCATGGCTTCAGGCGCGCAAGTTTGAAAAGGCAAGTCGCCCCGTAGGTGCGGTCGAAGCGCCATCGTTCTTCCGCAGGCATTTCTCGCATTTCGGTGTTGCATTCCTTTTTGCCTATCCGATCTTGATTGTTGCCCTCGTTGGCTGGCAGGGTTCGCTGAAATGGGTTGATAACTTCGGCGTCCAGATACTCATTTACGTGATGCTGGCTTGGGGTCTTAACATCGTTGTTGGCCTCGCAGGCCTGCTTGATCTGGGCTATGTCGCCTTCTATGCGGTTGGCGCTTATTCCTACGCCATTCTGTCCGCCTATTTCGGATGGTCATTCTGGGTTTTGCTGCCAATTGCCGGTCTTCTGGCAGCAACATGGGGTGTTATCCTCGGTTTCCCCGTTCTGCGGCTTCGCGGCGATTATCTTGCTATCGTGACGCTGGCGTTTGGTGAAATCATCAGACTTGTGCTGATAAACTGGACCGAACTCACCAAAGGTACATTTGGTATTTCGGGCATCGCCAAGGCAACGTTCTTTGGTCTTCAGTTCAATGCCAGCAAGGACGGGTTTGCGGCCTATTACGGTCTGACCTTTTCGGCGGCGCACTATAAGTTCTTCCTTTACTATATCATCCTCATACTGGCGCTGATCACCGCACTTGTAACGATCCGTCTTCGCCGTATGCCGGTTGGTCGTGCGTGGGAAGCGCTGCGTGAAGATGAAATCGCCTGCCGTTCGCTCGGTATCAACACCACAACAACAAAGCTGACCGCCTTTGCGACGGGTGCAATGTTCGGTGGTTTTGCAGGTTCGTTCTTTGCTGCACGTCAGGGCTTCGTCAGCCCGGAATCCTTCGTGTTCCTTGAATCGGCAGTCATTCTGGCTATCGTTGTTCTGGGTGGTATGGGTTCGCTTGTCGGGATTGCCATTGCTGCAATTGCGATGATTGGCGGCACAGAAATTCTGCGCGAGATGAGCTTCCTGAAAGCTATCTTCGGTCCAAACTTCACACCTGAACTCTACCGCATGCTGATCTTCGGTCTTGCTATGGTGGTTGTCATGGTCTGGAAGCCGCGCGGATTTGTCGGAAGCCGAGAACCAAGCGCGTTCCTTAATCAGAAGAAGATGGTGTCAGGTGCCTTTACCAAGGAAGGGCACGGCTGATGGCGGAGACAAAAATTATGGCTGGCAATGGTTCGAAAGACACCATTCTTACAGTTGAGCATCTGTCGATGCGCTTTGGCGGTCTCGTCGCGATCAACGATCTGAGCTTTAACGTAAAGCGCGGTGACATCACGGCGATTATTGGCCCAAACGGTGCAGGTAAGACCACAGTTTTTAACTGCATCACCGGCTTCTATAAGCCGACCGGCGGTATGCTGACGATGAACAGGACGACGGGTGAGAAGTTCCTTCTCGAACGTCTGCCCGATTTCAAGATCACGCAGGATGCGCGTGTTGCGCGTACGTTCCAGAACATTCGCCTGTTTTCAGGCCTGACTGTTCTCGAAAACCTGCTCGTCGCGCAGCACAACACGTTGATGCGTTCGTCGGGTTATACGATCCTCGGTCTGCTTGGTTTTCCGACCTATCGAAAGGCTGCCAAGGACGCGATCGAGAAGGCACGTCAATGGCTTGAGAAGATTAATCTGATTGATCGTGCGGATGATCCGGCTGGTGATCTTCCTTACGGTGATCAGCGTCGTCTGGAAATCGCACGCGCCATGTGCACGGAACCGGAAATCCTTTGCTTGGATGAACCGGCAGCGGGTCTTAATCCGCGCGAATCGGCAGAGCTGAACAAGCTTCTGCTCGATATTCGCAAGGAAACAGGCACCTCGATCCTGCTCATTGAGCACGATATGTCGGTGGTTATGGAAATTTCCGACCATGTCATCGTGCTTGAATATGGCACCAAGATTTCTGACGGTTCGCCGGAAGAAGTACGCAACGATCCACGCGTTATCGCTGCCTATCTAGGCGTAGACGATGATGAGATCGCCGATCTGATCGACGAGGCTGACAAGCCGGGTGCTGGTGACCCTGCTGACTTTATCGCGTCTCAGCTTGCTGAAGAGGCGATAGAGGAAGAAAAGGCAGAGGAAGCCGTTCGTTTCGCGGGCGGCTTGGCTGCTGCGCGTGATGGCACGCCCGACAATCTGACGCTCATCAAGGGTATCGGTGAAGTCAACGAAAAGAAGCTGAACGAACACGGAATCTATCATTTCGATCAGATTGCTGCGTGGAGTGACGCCGACATTGTACAGGCAGAAACCTATCTGGAGTTTGATGGTCGTATCGCCCGCGAAGACTGGGTTGGACAGGCGGCACAGCTTGCCTCCGGTCAGGCCACCGAGTTTTCAGCGCGTGTTGAAGCAGGCGATGTTCCAACAAGCCATAAGACCACTCCCGCAAAGGCAGCCCGAGCGCCAAAAGGCACCAAAGCTCCGGCCAAGCCTAAGAAGGGAAGCGAATGATGACGGCTGAAACCATGCAGACAAAACAACCGCTTCTGGCCGTCGAAAAGGTCGAGACTTATTACGGTAATATCCGCGCGCTGAAGGGCATTGATCTTACCGTCAATGAAGGCGAAATCGTTGCACTTATTGGCGCCAACGGTGCTGGTAAGTCCACGCTGATGATGACGATCTTTGGCTCACCGCGTGCGCGTACTGGCCGTATTCTCTTCGGTGGCAAGGACATTACGGCTATGCCTCCGCATGAGATCGCCAAGCTGCGTATTGCGCAGTCGCCGGAAGGTCGCCGTATTTTCCCGCGTATGACGGTTCTCGAGAACCTTCAGATGGGCGCAAGCCTCGATAATCAGCAGTATTTTGAAGAAGATGTTGCGCTGATGTTCGATCTGTTTCCGCGTTTGAAAGAGCGTATCACGCAGCGCGGCGGTACACTTTCTGGTGGCGAGCAGCAGATGCTGGCTATCGCTCGTGCACTGATGGCACGTCCGAAGCTGCTGCTTCTGGATGAACCGTCGCTTGGTCTGGCACCGCTGATCGTCAAGCAGATTTTTGAGGCGATCAAGGAATTGAACCGCACGCAGGGTCTGACCGTGTTCCTCGTTGAGCAGAACGCGTTTGGTGCGCTCAAGCTCGCTGATCGCGGTTATGTTATGGTCAATGGATCAATCACAATGAGCGGTGCAGGCCGCGAACTGCTGGCTGACCCGGAAGTGCGTGCTGCCTATCTCGAAGGCGGAAGGCATTAAGGAGCAAAAACATGCAGGGAATTCTCTACGAAGAACCGTCATTCTGGCTGTTTTTTCTCATCACTTGCCTTCTTGGTGGCTGGGCCGCATGGATGACTGGACGTGCTTGTGCGCAGACATGGCGGACTTATCCGCAGCTTCTGTTGTATCTCATCCCATTGGGTGCGGCGGTGCGCTTCATTCACTACGCCTTGTTTGGCGGTACGCTGCTGTCGCTGCATTATTATCTGGTCGATCTTGTCGTCCTGGTAATCATTGGAACAGTAGGATTTCGCTTTACACGCACCAAGCAGATGGTGCGCCAGTATAACTGGCTCTATGAAAAGGCTTCTCCTTTGAGTTGGAAGGCAAAGTAATTTAAAATTTCGCCGTAAGAGACATGAAAAACACGGCTCTAAAGCAGTCGTTCTGAAAATAAAAAACTAAAATGCTCTGGCGGCGGAGTTTTTCTAAAAGATCACGTTGAACAAATAGAATTCAGCGTAGATATTGCTGGGTAATCAGCAAGAAAATAAGCGATGCAAAACATCGTTCGGGGTAACTATAATCGGGAGTTCAAGTAAATGAAGAAATCGCTTTTTTCAGGCGTTGCTCTTGCAGCAGTGATGGCTTTCAGTGGCTCGGCTTGGGCAGACGTGCTTTTGGGCATCGGTGCACCATTGACCGGTCCAAACGCTGTTTACGGTGCTCAGATTCAGAAGGGTGCTGAAGCAGCTATCAAGGAAATCAATGATGCCGGTGGTATCAATGGCGAAAAGATAACGATCACGCTCGGCGACGACGTATCTGATCCGAAGCAGGGCATTTCCGTTGCAAATAAGTTTGCTGCTGATGGCGTGAAATATGTGATCGGTCACTTCAACTCCGGCGTTTCGATCCCGGCTTCTGAAGTTTATGCCGAAAACGGCATTCTCGAAATCTCGCCAGCTGCAACCAACCCGGTCTATACCGAGCGCGATCTCTGGAACACGTTCCGTACCTGTGGCCGTGATGACCAGCAGGGCATCGTTGCTGGCCAGTATATCTTCGACAATTTCAAGGACGGCAAGATTGCTGTCATCCACGACAAGACCCCTTATGGTCAGGGTCTTGCCGATGAAACCAAGAAGAAGCTGAATGAACTTGGCGTGACAGAAACCGTCTATGAAGGCGTGAATGTCGGCGAAAAAGACTTCTCGGCACTGATCGCTAAGCTCAAGCAGCAGGGCGTAAATGTTCTGTATTGGGGTGGCCTTCACGCTGAAGCTGGTCTCATCATCCGTCAGCTCGCTGATCAGGGTCTGAAGGTTCAGTTCATTTCGGGCGATGGTATCGTTTCGAACGAACTGGCTTCGATTGCTGGTGACGCGGTTGCCGGAACGCTCAATACGTTTGGTCCAGATCCACGTAACAGCCCTGCCAATGCTGAACTCGTCAAGAAGTTCCGCGATGCAGGCTTTGAGCCGGAAGCTTACACGCTCTACTCTTATGCCGCTGTTCAGTCGCTGGCCGGCGCTGCAAAGGCCGCTGGCAGCAACGACCCACAGGAAATTGCGAAGGCGCTTAAGGAAAAAGGTCCGTTCCCAACTGTGCTCGGCGAACTTTCTTATGATGAGAAGGGTGATCCGAAACTCCCAGGTTACGTAATGTATAAGTGGGAAAAGGGTGCTGACGGGAAATATACTTACGTTCAGCAGTAAGTTTTTCGTAGTATTATTTCGTTTTGATCGTAGATGCCCGGCTATATGCCGGGCATTTTTATTTCAGATTTTCATAAAGAATGACATCATGCGAAAAAAACATGATTTTTAGTCTAAAATAAACTGGACAATAAAAAACCAAGGTAATCTAACTACTTTAACGATTTCTGCTGGCGTTTATCGCGGCGTATAATTCGTTCCCCTGAGGAGGGGTGAATTGGTTAGGGAGTAGTTGAATTGAAGAAATCCTTATTCTGTGGCGTTTGCCTTTCTGCTTTGGTTGCGATGGGTGGATCCTCTTTCGCTGATGTACTTTTGGGCGTTGGTGCACCGCTTACGGGCGGTCAGGCTGCCTATGGCGAACAGATCAAGCGCGGCGTTGAAGCTGCTGTCGCAGAAGCCAATGCTAAGGGTGGCATGAACGGCGAACAGATCACCGTCGTTTATGGTGACGATGCGGCTGATCCGCGTCAGGGCATTTCCGTCGCAAACAAGTTTGTCGGCGATGGTGTGCAGTTTGTTATCGGTCACTTCAATTCTGGCGTTAGTATTCCGACATCGGATATTTATGCAGAAAACGGCGTGTTGATGATTGCGCCGGGTACGACGAACCCAACCTTTACCGAGCGTGACCTGTGGAACACCTTCCGTACATGCCGTCGTGATGATCAGCAGGGCATCGTTGCGGGCAAGTACATTGCCGACAACTACAAGGACGGCAAAGTCGCCATCCTGCATGACAAGACCCCTTATGGTCAGGGTCTTGCCGATGAAACCAAGAAGTCGCTCAATGCCAATGGCAAGGAAGAAACGCTTTATGAAGGCGTCAATCAAGGCGATAAGGATTTCTCGGCGCTGATTTCCAAGATGAAAGCCGCCGGAATTACCGCTGTTTACTGGGGTGGTATGCACCCGGAAGCAGCACTCATCATCCGCCAGATGGCCGATCAGGGGTTGAAGGCGCAGTTTATTTCGGGTGATGGCATCGTTTCCAACGAGCTGGCTTCGATTGCCGGTGATGCGGTTGCCGGTGTGCTCAATACTTTTGGCCCAGACCCGCGTGATGATGCAGCGAATGCTGATCTCATCAAGGCGTTCCGCGACAAGGGATTTGAGCCGGAAGCCTACACTTTCTATGCTTATGCGGGTGTTCAGTCACTGGTTGATGCAGCCAATGCTGCCGGAAACAATGATCCGCAGGAAGTTGCCGCTGCTCTCAAGGGCAAGGGTCCGTTCAAGACAGTTCTCGGTGATCTGTCCTATGACGCAAAGGGCGATCCGAGCCTTTCGCCTTACGTGATGTTTGAATGGCGCAAGGGTGATGACGGCAAATATAACTACTTCCAGAAGAAGTAAGTTAGACTCAGCCAGTCAATATGAGTGCTGAACGGTGTTCAGTCAGCTGAATGTACTAATTCCTGAGTAAATCAGTGCATTCTGCCTCATATATTAGCAAGTTTTGCTTCTAATTTCAGCAGTGTGCCCGGCTTTTGGTCGGGCATATTGTTTTTCTCTTCCGATTGCACAGTTTGTTTGCGCTTGCTTACATTGCAGGCTAATCAAAGCCATATCTATCATTGCAGTTTTGGGAGTCCTGCCTTGCCCATTAGAAAAATTCTGGTCGCCAACCGTTCAGAAATTGCTATCCGCGTGTTCCGTGCAGCCAACGAGCTTGGCATAAAAACGGTGGCCATATGGGCAGAGGAAGACAAACTCTCACTGCATCGCTTTAAAGCGGATGAAAGTTATCAGGTCGGTCGCGGACCGCATTTGGCGCGAGATCTCGGACCAATTGAAAGCTATCTGTCGATTGATGAAGTCATCCGCGTCGCCAAGCTTTCGGGTGCCGATGCGATCCATCCGGGTTACGGCCTTTTGTCGGAAAGCCCCGAATTTGCTGATGCTTGTGCTGAGAATGGCATTATTTTCATCGGCCCGAAGCCAGAAACCATGCGTCGTCTTGGAAACAAGGTTGCCGCGCGTAATCTCGCAATTGAAATTGGCGTGCCGGTGGTACCTGCCACCGATCCGCTGCCAGATGATATAGCGGAAGTAAAGAAGCTTGCCGCCAAGATTGGCTATCCGCTGATGCTGAAAGCATCTTGGGGTGGTGGTGGTCGCGGTATGCGTGCGATCCGTGCCGAGGAAGATCTTGATCGCGAAGTGACGGAAGCCAAGCGCGAAGCCAAAGCCGCGTTTGGCAAGGATGAAGTCTATCTCGAAAAGCTCGTTGAACGCGCACGTCACGTTGAAGTGCAGATTCTCGGCGATACGCATGGCAATGCAGTTCACCTTTATGAGCGCGACTGCTCGATCCAGCGTCGCAATCAGAAAGTGGTTGAGCGTGCACCTGCGCCTTACCTCAATGATGCGCAGCGTCAGGAACTGGCCAGCTATGGCCTGAAGATCGCTCATGCCACAGATTATATCGGTGCAGGCACCGTCGAATTCCTGATGGATGCTGATACTGGCGCCTTTTACTTCATCGAAGTGAACCCGCGTATTCAGGTTGAGCATACGGTCACGGAAGAAGTGACGGGCATCGATATCGTCAAGGCGCAGATTCATATTCTGGAAGGCTATGCGATTGGTACGCCAGAATCGGGCGTGCCGGAGCAGAAGGATATTCGCCTGAACGGTCATGCGCTCCAGTGCCGTATCACCACCGAAGATCCTGAACAGAATTTCGTGCCCGATTATGGACGTATTCAGGCCTATCGCTCGGCATCGGGCTTTGGCATTCGCTTGGATGGCGGCACAGCTTATTCGGGCGCAGTTATCACGCGCTATTATGATCCACTGCTGGTGAAGGTCACAGCCTCCGGTTCGACACCGATTGAAGCCATCCGTCGTATGGACCGCGCTTTGCGCGAATTCCGTATTCGTGGTGTTGCGACTAACCTCACCTTCGTTGAAGCGATCATCAATCATCCGAAATTCCAGTCGAATGATTATACGACGCGCTTTATTGACACGACGCCGGAACTCTTCACCCATATGAAGCGGCAGGACCGTGCGACCAAGCTTCTGACCTACGTTGCTGATGTTACCGTGAATGGTCATCCGGAAACCAAGGGCCGCGCCGAACCTTCGCAGGATGCGGCCAAGCCAATTGTGCCGTGGTTTGGCGATCGTCCGGTCGTCGATGGTACCAAGCAGTTGCTCGACAAGCTTGGGCCGCAGAAGTTTGCTGAATGGATGCGCAATGAAAAGCGTGTTCTGTTGACCGATACGACCATGCGTGACGGTCATCAGTCATTGCTGGCAACGCGTGTGCGTACCTATGATATTGCGCGTGTGGCCAATGCCTATGCGCAGGCGCTGCCGAATCTCTTCTCGCTTGAATGCTGGGGCGGTGCGACCTTTGACGTATCGATGCGCTTCCTGACGGAAGATCCGTGGGAACGTCTGGCAATGGTGCGCGAAGGCGCGCCAAACATCCTGCTGCAAATGCTGCTGCGTGGTGCGAATGGCGTTGGCTATAAGTCCTATCCGGACAATGTAGTGAAGTATTTCGTGCGTGAAGCAGCGCGTGGCGGCATGGATTTGTTCCGCGTGTTCGATAGCCTCAACTGGGTTGAAAACATGCGCGTGTCGATGGATGCTGTGCTGGAAGAGAACAAGCTCTGTGAAGCCGCAATTTGCTATACGGGCGATATTCTCAATCCTGAACGCGCCAAATATGACCTTAAATACTATGTCGATCTGGCCAAGCAGGTTGAAAAGGCTGGCGCGCATATCATCGCCGTCAAAGACATGGCGGGCTTGTTAAAGCCAGCGGCGGCACGCGTGCTGTTCAAGACGCTGCGCGAGGAAACCGATCTTCCAATCCATTTCCACACCCATGATACATCGGGCATTTCGGCAGCAACTGTGCTTGCTGCTGTCGATGCCGGTGTTGATGCCGTTGATGCGGCAATGGATGCCTTCTCCGGCAATACATCACAGCCATGTCTTGGGTCGATTGTCGAAGCGCTTCATGGATCAGATCGTGATCCTGGCCTTGATACGGAAACCATCCGTCGCATTTCCTTCTATTGGGAAGCGGTGCGTAACCAATATGCGGCCTTTGAAAGCGACCTTAAGGGGCCTGCTTCGGAAGTCTATCTGCACGAAATGCCGGGCGGTCAGTTCACAAACCTCAAAGAACAGGCGCGTTCGTTGGGCTTAGAAACCCGCTGGCATGAAGTGGCGCAGGCCTATGCCGATGTAAATCGCATGTTTGGCGACATTGTCAAAGTCACGCCGTCCTCCAAGGTGGTGGGCGACATGGCACTGATGATGGTCTCTCAGGACCTGACCGTTGCCGATGTCGAGAACCCGGATAAGGATATTGCCTTCCCGGATTCAGTTGTGTCGATGATGCGCGGCGATCTCGGTCAGCCACCATCGGGCTGGCCTGCATCTTTGCAGAAGAAGGTGCTGAAAGACGAAAAGCCTTTCACAGTTCGTCCCGGTTCGCTGCTTCCAGCCGCTGATCTTGATGCCGAGCGCAAGTCGATTGAGGAAACACTTGGTCGCGATATTACGGATCAGGAATTTGCTTCCTATCTGATGTATCCGAAGGTCTTCACCGACTATGCGGCGGCGCAGGAAAACTACGGCCCGACCAGTGTTCTGCCAACGCCCGTTTATTTCTATGGCTTGAAGCCGGAAGAAGAAGTCTTCGTTGATCTTGAACGCGGCAAGACACTCGTGATTGTTAATCAGGCAATGTCTGAAACCGACGAGAAGGGCATGGTCACTGTGTTCTTCGAACTCAACGGTCAGCCGCGTCGCGTGAAGGTACCAAACCGCGCCAAGGGTGCGTCGGGTGGCGTAAAGCGCAAGGCGGAACTCGGCAATGACAAGCATGTCAGCGCGCCAATGCCGGGTGTCGTGTCTACTGTCGCTGTTTCTCAGGGCCAAAACGTGAAAGCTGGCGATGTACTGCTTTCCATCGAAGCGATGAAGATGGAAACGGCTTTGCGTGCTGAACGTGATGGTTCAATTGCTGAAGTGCTTGTGCGCCCCGGCGAACAGATTGATGCGAAGGATCTGCTAATCGTCTTCGGAGAATAATTCCTTTCTTAGGAATCTTGAAAACGCCGCGCCCTGAAAAAGAGCGCGGCGTTTTCTTTTGCTTGCGCGGCTATAAAAATCTGCTATGCACGTTTTTACCGATTTATGCATGTTTCTGCATGGTAACAGGAACGAGCGATGACAGAGCTATTACTGGACGAAAGACAAGCGCGCATTCAACAACTGCTTGAGCAGTCTGGCCGCGTATTGGCGACTGAGCTCGCTGAATCCTTTGGTGTTTCGGAAGATACGATCCGACGTGACCTCCGCGAGATGGCGGCTGCGGGTCTTTGCAAGCGCGTCTATGGCGGTGCCTTGAAGGCCGCACCTTCGTACGCGCCGCTCGCAGAGCGCGATACGGAAAGGCCGGAAGCTAAGACAGTTCTCGCTGTAACGCTGGCCGGTATGATTGAACCGAACATGACTGTGTTTCTTGATTCTTCCTCGACGAACTTAGCGCTTGCGCGTCTGCTCGTGGATCGTGGTGATGCAATCACGATTGTCACCAATACGCCGTCGATTGCCGCTATCGTTGTGCAATCAGAAAAGATCGACGTCGTTATGATTGGCGGTCCCATTGATCGTCGCGTGAGTGCGGCGGTTGGTGCGCGCGCTTTGCGCGATGCGGAAATGGTGCGCCCTGATCTTTGTATGCTCGGAGTATGCGGCTTTTCTGCCGAAACAGGCATTACAGCGCTTCATCTGGAAGATGCGGAATTCAAGCGTGTTATTGCCGGGCGCAGTCGCAAGGTGGTTCTGGCAATCACCAGCGATAAGCTTGGCACAGTTGCCGCGCACGATGTCATACCCATAGAGGCAGTTACTGTTATGGCTGTCGAACATGATACAAAAGAAGACGTGCTTGCGCCTTATCGGGCATCAGGCATGACGATTATACACGCTGCTGAAGGGCGTGACTGAGGAAATGATGGAACAGACTGCCGGACGAAACGATGCGCTGAATGATCGTGCGCCAATCGTAACCAGAGAGCGCATCGCAGTTGCGCTGCTCTTTCTGATGAACGGATATATTTTTGGTGGCTGGGCACCGAAAATTCCTGAATTTGCTGCGCGTCTGGGGCTTGATACCAGCGGTGTTGGCTTGATGATTCTTGTCTTCGGCATCGGTTCGCTTTTGATGATGCCATTGTCAGGTGCTTTGTCGGCACATCGCGGTTCAGGTTGGGTATCTAAGCTATTCTCAATTGGCTTAATTCCAGCTTTGCTTTTTATCGAGCTTGCACCCAACATCATTACCGCCGCAATGATGATGTTTTATTTTGGTGGCATGATTGGCGCAATGGAAGTGGCCATGAATACCAATGCGGTGGGCGTTGAAAAAAACATGCGCCGCGCAATTATGTCGTCCTGCCATGCGTTCTGGAGTCTTGGTGGCTTATTGGGTGCTGCAACGGGCGGCTTTCTTATCGCACAATTTGGTGCAACTGTTCATGCGGTTGTTGCAACGATTGTCTCGGCTTGCTTACTCGTGTTTGCATGGCCTTCGATTGCTGCTGACAAGTTTCATCATCCCAACGGTGAAAAGCAGAAACTGGTTTTGCCGCTTCATCCACTACCATGGCTTGTTGGTTTTATCGCTCTCTTTTCGATGATTCCTGAAGGTGCAATTCTCGATTGGAGTGCTTTCTTTCTGCGTGATGAACTAGGGGCTTCTGTGATGGTTGCTAGTTTTGGCTTCGCTGCGTTTTCGCTGACCATGTCAATTATGCGCTTTGCAGGCGACATTGTGCGCGATCATTTTGGTGCGATCAAAACGCTGCGCTTCTGTACATCGATTGCTATTATTGGCATGCTGATTGTCGGACTGTCGAGCCACCCTTATGCAGTTATCTTTGGCTTTGCGATTTGCGGTATTGGCATTTCTAACATGGTGCCGATTGCCTTCTCCATTGCTGGCAACATACCGGGAATCAATCCAAGCGTGGGCCTGTCGATTGCAACGACGATGGGTTATTCTGGGATGCTGGTTGCTCCTTCGTTGATTGGCTTTGTTGCCAAGCATAGCGGTTTCAGCGTGGTGTTCCTGTCGCTGCCTGTTCTGTTGCTGGTCGTGCTGGCGTTTTCAGGACTGGCGAAATACGCGGACAGCTCGCACTAATTACTCGGCAGTCCAGCCGCCCTCAATTGGCAGGGCGGCACCATTGATTTGCGCTGCGGCATCCGTTGCAAGGAAGGCCGCAAGCGCACCGATCTGAGCCGTGGTTACAAATTCTTTTGTCGGTTGCTTATCCAGCATGACTTCGCGGATGACGGTTTTGCGGTCCATGTTATGGGCTTTCATCTGATCGGGTATCTGTGCTTCGACAAGCGGGGTCAACACATAGCCGGGGCAGATGGCGTTGGCTGTTATCTTTGCGGTCGCGAGTTCAAGAGCCAGTGTTTTTGTGAAGCCGACAATGCCGTGCTTTGCTGCGACATAGGCGGATTTGAACGGTGATGCGACAAGGCCATGCGCTGACGCGATGTTGATGATACGACCCCAGCCAGCTTTTTTCATATACGGGATCGCTGCGGCTGAGGTGTGAAAAGCCGATGTCAGGTTGATCGCGATAATCCGGTCCCATTGTTCGGTCGGAAATTCTTCGACGGGCGCGACATGCTGGATGCCAGCATTATTGACGATAATGTCTGCGCTGGCAAAAGCATCTACGCTTTTTGTAATCAACGCACGGCAATCTTCGGGCTTTGACATATCAGCGGCAATATAGATCACGCTTACGCCATGTTCTTTGGCGATTACTTCTGCCAGATCGTGGTCTTCGCTGCGGTTTGTGAAGGAGTTGATCACAACATTGTGCCCGGAACCGGCCAACGCATGGGCGATGCCAAGACCAATGCCGGAATTGGAACCCGTGACAATAGCGGTTTTGCGGGCCTTAGCATTTGCCATGTTTCATCTCCTCCTCTGGAATCATTGCATAATGAGGAGGCGACAAGCCGTCGGCAAGTGATTATATAACAAGAAAACGATGCAGGCAGGCGTTGACAATTGCGCCTTGCTACGCCACCTGAAAACAGGCCCGTACGAAGAGCGGTTCCCGACACGCGAAATATAATTTGCGTCGGTAATTGCAGCAGGACAAAAGAACAGAGCACAATGTCTTCCGAGACCGTCAGCTATTTTTCGCATCCTTTTCCCCGTCGCCGATCCGTTGGCGTAAGTGTCGGTGGTGTTATCGTTGGCGGCAGCGAGCCTGTTGTTGTCCAGTCGATGACCAATACCGATACGGCTGATGTTGATGGAACTGTTGCACAGGTTGCAGCTTTGCATCGTGCCGGTTCCGAGATCGTGCGTATTACAGTGGATCGGGACGAATCGGCTGCGGCTGTGCCGAAGATCCGTGAGCGTCTTGAACGCCTCGGCATGAATGTGCCACTGGTCGGCGATTTTCATTATATCGGTCACAAGCTTTTGGCCGATCATCCAGCCTGCGCTGAGGCGCTTGCGAAATATCGTATCAATCCGGGCAATGTCGGTTTCAAGGACAAAAAAGACAAGCAGTTCGCTGACATCGTCGAAATGGCGATCCGTTATGACAAACCAGTTCGAATTGGCGTGAATTGGGGTTCGCTTGATCAGGAATTGCTGACAACGCTGATGGATCGCAATCAGGCGGAAGGTGCACCTTTGAGCGCGCAGCAAGTCATGCGTGAAGCGATTGTGCAGTCGGCGCTGATTTCGGCGAACCTTGCCGAAGAGATTGGTTTGAGCCGCGACAAGATCATCCTGTCGGCCAAAGTCAGTCAGGTGCAGGATCTGATCGCTGTTTACACGATGCTCGCTAATCGTTGCGATCATGCTCTGCATCTTGGTCTCACCGAGGCCGGAATGGGCACCAAGGGCGTTGTCGCGTCATCCGCTGCGATGGGTATTTTGCTACAGCAGGGCATTGGCGATACAATTCGCATTTCGCTCACACCAGAGCCGGGTGGTGATCGCACACGCGAAGTTCAGGTCTCGCAGGAATTGTTGCAGACCATGGGTTTTCGCCAGTTTATTCCAATTGTTGCAGCGTGTCCGGGTTGCGGACGCACGACGTCCACGGTGTTTCAGGAACTGGCGCAGAATATTCAGGACGATATTCGCCGTAGCATGCCGATCTGGCGCGAGAAATATCCAGGTGTGGAAGCGCTTTCGGTGGCGGTTATGGGGTGCATCGTCAATGGCCCGGGCGAATCGAAACATGCCGATATTGGCATTTCGCTTCCGGGCACAGGCGAAACGCCGTCCGCACCGGTCTTTGTCGATGGCAAGAAGGTGACGACACTGCGTGGGCCTCAGATTGCCGCTGATTTCCAGAAGATGGTTGCCGAATATATCGAGAATCGCTTCGGGCTTGATCAGAAAGTCGCTTCCTGATCAGCCATAGTTAGCTCTGCCGTTCAGCGATAAAGCGAGCAGCCTGCTTGAGAATAGTTGCATCCTCACCAAATGGTTCCAGAAGGCTTTCAGCCTGAGCGACCAGACCGGAAAGCTGTTTGCGGGCCCATTCAATGCCATGAAGCGACACAAGCGTGGCTTTGCCTGCCGCTGCGTCTTTTCCAGTTGCTTTGCCCATCATGGCCGCATCCGCAGTCACGTCCAGAAGGTCATCGGCAAGCTGGAAAGCAAGACCGATAGCTGAACCAAATTCGGCCATGCGCTCGCGGTCTTCGCGCGACGCACCTGCAATGATTGCTCCTGCCTCACAGGCAAAGCGGATCAATGCACCTGTTTTCATGGCTTGCAGCGTAATGATACCCGCTTCATCGGGCTTGTTGCTTTCTGCCATCAGATCAAGGGCCTGACCGCCCGCCATGCCGCCAATACCCGATGCACGCGCAAGTGCCGAGACCAGCTCAATGCGAATGCTCGCTGGTAGGTTGGTTTCGTCTGAGGAGACAATATCAAAGGCATAGGTCAGCAGGCTGTCGCCTGCGAGGATCGCTGCGGCTTCATCAAAAGCCTTATGCACGGTTGGCTGACCGCGCCGCATATCATCATTGTCCATGGCAGGCAGATCATCATGCACAAGTGAATAGCAGTGAATGCATTCCAGCGCTGCTGCCACGCGTAGTACAGACTCGCCGTGCTGGCCGAACATTGCGGCACTCTCAACAACGAGGAAGGGGCGCAGGCGTTTGCCGCCATTCAGCACACCATGGCGCATCGCGGCGAGCAATCGTTCGGGGCGCGCCACTTCGCCGGTGCGCAACCGAAGATCCAGAAGCCCGACCAGCATTGTCTCGACTTCGAGAGCGCGCAGATGCAGGGATTGAGCAAAATCTACAGACACGTTTTCCATATGCTAGGGGATGGACCAAAGTGCAGATTTGGTCAACTGGGCACAACGATCAGCACAGGCTTTTTCATCAAGCGGTCATGAAACAGATGGTTTTGGCCAGAAGCATTATGGAATCGGGTTCATTATTGTTAAGGAATAGTTTATGTCGCTTGATATGGAATAACGGGCGGTGGATGTGGCAAAAATCATTCTCAGGAGCAAAGATGGTCGCAATTACTTGGCTGATCCCGTTTGGGGTGGCAGGATTGCCCTTATGCTCAAGATTTTGATCGGTCTCGCCATTGTTCCGCTTTTTCTGATCCTGCTCTATTCGGTTCCTTTTGTGCGTCCAATCTCCACGTTGATGGTCAAGGATTATGTCGTGTTTCAAGGTGTTGATCGGCAGTGGGTTAGTATCGACGATGTTGCGCCAGTTCTGGTGAATTCCGTGATGATGGCTGAGGATGGACAGTTTTGCAGCCATGGCGGCGTGGACTGGCATCAACTTAGTCTCGTGCTCGATAGCGATGGCGCGCCCAGCCGTGGCGCTTCGACGATCACTATGCAGACTGTGAAGAATCTTTTCCTCTGGAATGGCCGGTCTTATGTCCGCAAAGGACTTGAGTTTCCTTTGGCGCTGGCTGCTGACGCCGTGCTTTCCAAGCGCCGGATTATGGAGATTTATCTCAATATCGCCGAATGGGGACCGGGCATCTATGGAATTGAAGCTGCGGCTCAGCATTATTTCAAACGTCCTGCCTCGCGGCTGAATGCACAGCAATCGGCCTTGCTCGCGGTAACACTTCCCAATCCAGCCCTTCGCAATCCTGCCAAGCCGACACGCAACATGCAGCGCATTTCACGTATTGTTGCCGGACGTGCTTCACGCGCTGGTCCTTATGTGACTTGCGTGCGATAAGTGGTTAGCGTGTAAAAAAGATAAGACTCCGCTGGTCAAATGCTGCGAGAGCGTGTATAGGCACGTGACTTTCCGGAATTTTGTCCGATGTGACAGGCTCCTCGGGGCCGTGCCGGACGTTTATTGATCGATCAGTGGAGCTGAATCCATGGCAGTACCTAAACGCAAAACGTCTCCGTCGAAGCGCGGCATGCGCCGCTCGGCAGACGCACTCAAGGCCCCGACTTACGTCGAGGACAAGAACTCGGGCGAACTTCGTCGTCCACATCATATCGACCTTAAGAGCGGTATGTATCGTGGTCGTCAGGTCCTCGAAGCTAAGGAATAGTCTTAAGCTGCTTCGCAGCTGAAAGATGAATTTCAAAAACGCCGTTTCCGGTCTCCGGAAGCGGCGTTTTCTTTTTTAACCAGCGTCAGCAGTAAAGCTATTGGCTTCAATGCCAGAAATAGCGGCAAGTTCGTCATTATCCGACGTGTCGCCGGAAATACCAACCGCACCGATTATTTCGTTGTTGGAATCCTTAATGAGAACGCCACCAGGCACTGGCACGATTCTGCCTCCGGAAACATTCGACAGGCCTTCAAGGAAATGCGGACGTTCTTTTGCCTGGTTGTTAAGCCAGCGTGATCCAGCGCCGACAGCGAGAGCGCCGAAGGCTTTGCCGGATGCGATTTCAAAACGTAGAATCGATGCACCGTCCTGTTTTTGAAAAGCCTTCAGGTGGCCACCTGCATCAAAGACTGATACGGCCAATGGCTTTAGTTTCAGTTCTGCGGCTTTTGCAAAAGCGGCTGTGATGATGGCATTGGCTTTTTCTAGGGTGAGTGTCGGCACGTCAGACTCCTTTGTTTGCATAAAGCGAGTGTAACGAGTGATGAGGGATATGCGCGGGCAAAACGCTGCGCATTGGGAAGAAACAGATTATTGATTTGAGCAAAAATACTTTGCATCGTTGCGATGCGCGAAACTTGCAAAGCAATGCGTTTTGGTCTTTCTCTGTCGGTAATTTTCAAGGAGGAAAGAATGACTGCATCACATACTCAGAAAGCAATCGTCATCGCCAGTGCAGCGCGTACCGCTGTGGGGGCGTTTAATGGCGCTTTCGCCAATGTGCCCGCGCATGAACTTGGAGCGGCTGCGATTAAGGCTGCACTTGAACGTGCCGGTGTGGACGCTGCTGATGTTGATGAGGTTATTCTTGGACAGGTACTGACGGCAGGCGAGGGGCAGAATCCTGCCCGTCAGTCCGCGATGGATGCGGGTTGCCCGATCGAAACGACTGCCTTTTCGATCAACCAGCTTTGTGGTTCCGGTCTGCGCGCCGTGGCGCTTGGCATGCAGCAGATTCTTTCGGGTGATGCGAAAATCATTGTGGCAGGTGGTCAGGAATCGATGTCGATGGCGCCGCATTGCGCGCATCTGCGCAGTGGTGTGAAGATGGGCGACTTCAAGATGATAGACACGATGATCAAGGACGGCCTGACCGATGCCTTTCATGGATATCATATGGGTATCACCGCTGAAAACATCGCAAAGCAATGGCATCTGAGTCGGGATGATCAGGACAGTTTTGCGCTTGCTTCGCAAAACAAGGCGGAGGCAGCGCAGAAGGCTGGCCGTTTCGATGATGAAATCGTGCCGTTTGTAGTCAAAAGCCGGAAGGGTGAAACGGTTGTTTCTGCGGACGAATATATTCGTGCGGGAACGACCATTGAGGCGCTTTCAAAACTCAAGCCTGCTTTTGATAAAGAGGGCACTGTGACGGCTGGTAACGCGTCCGGTATTAATGATGGTGCCGCCGCGCTGGTCTTGATGGATGCCGATGAGGCTGCAAAGCGTGGTGTTGAGCCGCTTGCACGGATTGTTTCCTGGGCAACCGCCGGTGTCGATCCATCGATCATGGGAACGGGACCAATTCCTGCTACGCGCAAAGCGCTCGAAAAGGCTGGCTGGACAGTTGCAGATCTTGATCTGGTTGAAGCCAACGAAGCTTTCGCCGCGCAGTCCTGTGCTGTGGTTCGCGATCTTGGGATTAATCCAGAGATCGTCAATGTGAATGGTGGAGCGATTGCTATCGGCCATCCGATAGGCGCATCGGGCGCACGCGTGTTGACGACACTTCTTTATGAGATGAAACGCCGTGGCGCAAAGCGTGGTCTTGCTACGCTTTGCATCGGTGGTGGCATGGGTGTCGCCATGTGTGTGGAACGGCCATAAACAGCTTAAAAGTTAACGCCGATACGCTTTGAAACGACAATAGGGCAGCAAATATGGGCTGTCCTATGGGGATTCCAATCACAGAACCCCTACATATTGTGAGAACAAAGGCAGAAAATCGATATATCAGCGATTCGTCGCCGATTCGTTCTGGCTTTGAACTGAAGGTTAATGAAAAGACGTTTTTAATCGGCCTGAAATCAACTAAGGCTCGGAAAAAAATGATAATTTAGAAATGGGTGATTTAATCGTGCTCTGCGAATTGTGTCGATGAATGCAAAGGTTAACAATCGCGCAGTTCTATACTTGAAAAGTCCCATGCGTTAACAATTGCGATTCAGTATATAGTGGCAGGATAGGTATCATTGTCTATATGTTGCCGTGAACAAAAGGCGAAGAGCGCAGAGTCAGCGATTCGTCGCCGATTCGTTCCAGAGTCGTTCCATTTGTTAAGCGGCGTATTTGTTAAGATGTCTGGGCATCGAAAACCCAGAATGAATCATGTGTATTGATGCGCAGTGCCTTGGATAAGCCGTTTTGTTTTTTTGAGGGTGCATGCAGCAAGAGTTCCGGCTAGAACAGTCGCGGCTTTGACCGCGCCGGAATTGCTTTAAGAACATAGGTCTAAACTTAACAGGAGCGCTTTCGGCTCAAGTCATATAGTGCTATCGCATAGCTTTACGTATGGCATTTGTTCCGGGAATTCTACAATTGGCATGAACCAACTCCCTGCCCATGATCTGCCGCTGACCTTGAGCGGCCGCGGTGTGACTGCGGTGCTTGGGCCGACGAATACCGGCAAGACGCATCTCGCGATTGAGCGTATGTTGTCACATGGCAGTGGCATGATTGGTCTTCCGCTGCGCTTGCTTGCGCGCGAAGTCTACAATCGTGTCGTCGAGAGAGTGGGAGCGGCCAATGTGTCGCTGATCACCGGCGAAGAAAAAATCGCTCCGCCCAACTCGCGCTATTCTGTTTGCACTGTTGAGGCCATGCCGCGCCGCACGGATATGCCTTTTGTGGCTATCGATGAAGTGCAGCTTGCTGGCGATCTTGAACGCGGGCATATTTTTACGGATCGCATTTTGCATCTGCGCGGGCGGCAGGAAACGCTGTTGCTTGGCGCTGGCACCATGCGCGGTATTTTGGAAAAGCTGCTGCGTGGCATCACGGTAGTGACGCGTCCGCGCCTGTCACATCTGACTTATGCCGGTTCCAAGAAGATTATCCGTTTACCGAACCGTTCTGCGGTTGTCGCTTTTTCTGCCGATGAAGTTTATGCGATTGCCGAGTTAATCCGCCGTCAGCGCGGTGGTGCTGCGGTGGTTATGGGCGCGCTGAGCCCACGCACACGCAATGCACAGGTCGAGCTTTATCAGTCGGGTGATGTTGACTTTCTCGTTGCGACCGATGCCATTGGCATGGGCCTTAATCTGGATGTCGATCATGTCGCCTTTGCGCAAAACCGCAAGTTTGATGGTTATCAGTTCCGTGATCTGACACCAGCTGAGCTCGGGCAGATCGCTGGCCGCGCTGGTCGTCATTTGCGCGATGGTACGTTTGGCGTAACGGGTCAGGTTCGTCCGCTGGACGATGAAATGGTCGAGCGGGTTGAAGCGCATGACTTTGACCCCGTTAAAGTTCTGCAATGGCGGACGGGTCGTTTCGACTTTTCTTCGCTGAATGCCTTGCTCTATTCTTTGGACACACCAACGCCGGTTGTCGGTTTGACCAAAGCTTTGCCTGCTGTTGATCAGCAGGCTCTTGAAAATTTGTCGAAAGACGAAGACATTGTGCGGCTTGCAACGACGCCTGCGCGGATTGAACTTTTGTGGGATACCTGTGCGCTCCCCGATTATCGTAAGATCGCGCCGGCTCAACATGCCGATATCATAGCAACCATTTATCAGGATCTGGTCCGCCGAGGGAGCGTTGATGAAGATTATATGAGCGAACAGGTGCGCCGCGCCGATAGTACAGAGGGGGAAATCGACACTCTGTCTCATCGCGTCGCGCAAATCCGTACCTGGACTTTTGTGTCGCACAGGCCGGGATGGCTTGCCGATCCGACACACTGGCAGGAAAAGACGCGCGAAATTGAGGACAGATTGTCCGACGCGCTGCATGAAAGGTTGACGAAACGCTTTGTAGACCGCAGGACAAGCGTGCTTATGAGGCGCCTGAGAGAGAATGCTATGCTAGAAGCAGAAATCAGCTCGACCGGAGACGTAAACGTCGAAGGCCATAATGTCGGGCAACTGGAAGGATTCCGTTTTACCGCTGACGTTCAGTCCGATGGACCGGATGCGAAGGCAGTAAAGACGGCTGCACAAAAGGCGCTGGCCGCCGAATTTGACCGTCGTGCGGAGCGTTTTGCCGCTGCTCCCAACGGTGATTTTGCGCTCGGTTCAGACGGTGTTCTGCGCTGGGTTGGTGCGACGGTCGCCACGCTTGTTGCGGGCGATGATGTACTGAAGCCGCGCGCCGTCATTTTAGCTGATGAGCAGCTGACTGGCCCAGCGCGCGATAAGGTCGCTGCGCGCATTGAACGTTTCGTCGCTCATCACATTGAGACCGTTTTGAAGCCTCTGACGGACCTCAGTGCTGCTGATGCGCTGACCGGCATGACACGCGGTCTGGCTTTCCAGATCGTGGAAGGTCTTGGTGTTCTTCAGCGCCGCGATGTGAGCGAAGAGGTACGTGGTCTTGATCAGGACTCGCGCGCAGCGCTTCGCCGTCTTGGCGTGCGCTTCGGTGCTTACCATGTTTTCATGCCAATGCTGCTCAAGCCTGCTCCAGCTGGCCTGATCACACTGCTTTGGGCGTTGAAGAACGAAGGCAAAGAACGCGCGGGCTACGGCGATGTCGTCAATGTGCTTGCCGCTGGCCGTACATCGGTTGTCGTTGATCCGGCTTTTGATCAGCAGTTCTACCGTCTTGCGGGCTATCGCGTTTTGGGCCGTCGTGCTGTTCGCATCGACATTCTGGAACGTTTGGCTGATCTCATCCGTCCGGCACTTGCCTGGCGTCCAGGCGCTGGTACCCGTGTGGAAGGCGCATTTGATGGCGGTCGCTTTATTGTGACGCCTGCGATGATGTCTATTCTGGGCGCGACTGCTGAGGATATGGAAGAAATTCTGAAAAGCCTCGGTT
The DNA here is from genome assembly GCF_023554105.1 of Brucella sp. 21LCYQ03. GTDB lineage: Bacteria > Pseudomonadota > Alphaproteobacteria > Rhizobiales > Rhizobiaceae > Brucella. The sequence continues at coordinate 113,775 of NZ_JAMJWE010000007.1, read as the reverse complement.
ATCGTCAGGAAGCGATGGACGCAGCCGCTGTCACCGCTAAGCTTGCCGAGCTTGATGCATTTGCGGCTGCTGCTGCAACTGCGGCTCAAGCTGAGGTTGTTGAAGAAGAAACCGTCTTCAAAGCAGCCGTTCCAGCTTCTGCGCCGGTTAGCGAAGCAAAGCCCGCTGTTCCTGCAGCAGAACCAGTTCCAGCGCCTGTTGAGGCTGTTGCACAGGCAAAGCCAGTATCAGAATCAGCCGAGGCTCCTGCTGAAGAACCTAAGCCTGTTCTTCTCTGGCGTCAGGGACGCTTCGAAGGCCGCAATCGCAATCAGGATCAGAACCAGAATCGTCAGCGCAACAATCGCCCACAGCAGGGTGATGCGCGCAAATCAGATGCTGGTGCTGAAGGTGGTGATGCGCAGGGTGCACGCGATAATCGCGGCGGTGCAAAGCGTTTTGACAAGAACCGTCGTAATGATGGCGAAGGTCAGGATCGTGGCCAGAACAAGCGTGAAGGCTTTAAAGGCAAGCCTCGCGATGGCAATCGCGATCATCGCCAGCCGAAGCGTGACAATGTGGGCCCACAGGCAAACAAGCGTGTCGAGCAGGAACGTCCAGTTCGTATTGACCCCGATTCGCCATTTGCCAAGCTTCTTGCTCTTAAGGAGCAGATGAAGAAGTAAAATGGTGACCGAAGCGATTGCACGACAGCGCATCGATAAGTGGCTGTTCTTTGCTCGCGTGGTTAAATCAAGATCGCTGGCGGCGAAACTCGCCGCTGGTGGCAAGGTCCGGGTTAATAGCGGAAAGATCGATCAGGCTGCTTATCAGGTGAAGATTGGCGATGTTCTGACTATCACGCTTGAGCGGCATATTCTGGTATACAAGGTTTTGGCTCCTGGAGAACGGCGTGGCCCGGCACCCGAAGCGCAGCTTCTTTATGAAGACATGACGCCCAAGCCAACGCAACAATCGAAAGTTATTGAAGCTGTTCAGCCGCAACGTGAAAGCGGTGCAGGGCGGCCGACGAAGAAAGAACGTCGCGAAACGGATCGTTTGCGCGGTCACTGATGCGGACGCAATGACGCAGTTTGATGTGCTTTAGCGAATGAAATTGCGTGCTAAGCGTCTAAAATAAAAGCATTTTCTGAATTTTCACACACAAAAGAAATGTCATTTCAGATGTTCGTGACATAGTGATATTGCGGCGTTTGGACCCTTGTCATGGCGAGATAAAGTCGTTACCTCACCGTTGGCGATTGCATAGGCATGAGCTGGCAAGCAAGCCACACGCCGTAGCACCATATGCGTGACACATATGACGTGACCGGAGCGAAAACATTCAGATGTTCGATCTGCGTGTTTAACTGTCAGTTCACTAGAGATAAGCCGTCTCTTCAAATGGAAGGGTGGCAACAGGAGTTGGACAATGACTTATGTCGTGACCGATAATTGCATTCGTTGCAAATATACGGACTGCGTCGAGGTTTGTCCTGTCGACTGTTTCTATGAAGGCGAGAACATGCTCGTCATCAATCCGGACGAGTGCATCGATTGTGGCGTCTGTGAACCGGAATGTCCTGCTGAAGCTATCAGCCCTGATACTGAGCCGGGTCTCGACAAGTGGCTTGAGCTGAATGCTGAATATGCAGCGAAGTGGCCAAACCTGACTGCCAAAAAAGATGAGCTTCCTGAAGCGAAAGAAATGGACGGCGTGTCGGGTAAGTTTGAGCAGTTCTTCTCGGCTGAAGCTGGACCGGGCGATTAATCGTTCGCTAGAGATTTTTTCGGTTAATTTTGATAAAAATAGTTGCCTCAAAAATGCGTTCTGAATCGTGGAATGCGACATATTTGGCAATTTGTTGATTCTTGCGCGAAATTGTGTTACCTTGCGTAAATAATTTCGGTGACTGGACGTCAACACGTGGCGCAAATGCGTTAATCTCTGAAAGGGCTAATCTTTTTTACTGGGCTGTATGGCACCGGGATGGATTATTGCGATTGCAGCAACCGTTCCTCACCAAACTCTCCCGGTGAATAAATTTGTGCCTGAGATGCGCTTCCAGCTCAAAACCGCAACGACTTCCGTACGTCTCCCAAGACGTGCGGTCGAAATCATGTGTTAACCGGCGAGTTGTGCCGGGCACAACAGGGAGTATTAGAGCGTATGACATCCCAGCAGAAGAAGGCGCCGGCTCGTCAGGGTTTCAAGACCGGTGAATCCATTGTTTATCCAGCTCACGGCGTTGGTCAGATCGTAGCCATCGAAGAGCAGGAAGTTGCCGGCCACAAGCTTGAGCTTTTTGTTATCGACTTTGAAAAAGACAAGATGCGCCTCAAGGTGCCAGTCGCTAAGGCTGTCAGCATCGGTATGCGCAAGCTGTCGGAAACCGATTATGTTGAACGCGCATTGAAGGTCGTACAGGGCCGTGCACGCGTCAAGCGCACCATGTGGTCGCGCCGCGCACAGGAATATGATGCGAAGATCAATTCCGGCGACCTCATCATGATTTCTGAAGTTGTTCGTGATCTGCATCGCGCTGAAAACCAGCCAGAGCAGTCCTATTCTGAACGTCAGCTTTATGAAGCAGCGCTTGACCGTATGGCTCGCGAAATTGCTGCAGTGAACAAGCTTTCTGATACAGAAGCTGTTCGTCTTATCGAAGCAAATCTTGCAAAGAGCCCGAAGCGCACCAAGGCTGATATTGAGGCCGAAGGCGATGCTGAAGGTGACGAAGTCGAAGCAGCATAATAAATCGCTGTATTTTTCTTTAAAAAGCCCGGTTCTGCCGGGCTTTTTATTTGCCGCGCAACAGAGTTTGGCCTTGCCCAACTGATCCTGAACTCTATTTTCTTTGATATCTGAAGATTTATCGCGTTCCTTATGGAACCGCAGAGCTTCGTTTGCGTTGTAATCAAACCAGTTCGTAAACGGGTTTGTTTTGCGGCGTATCAATCTGGCCTCAAAGCAGGTCTGTCATAGGGTTTTTGAACGAATACGAGTTGTTCATTCAATTGTTCTTCGCAGAGCTGATTTATCTTTTGTCTTGCCCTTCAGAGTTCTTTTGAAGGCTTTGCACTAAGAACAGGAGAACCAGATGAGCATGTTGTCGATTAGCAGTTCCTCCCCAGTTCCGACCCAAGTTTCAGCATCAGTTCCCTCGTTGCGATTGCCGAAGGCGTCGCGCAATATGGTGCCTGCACCATCTTCCTCCCCCCAATCGATGATCCGAAACGCGATGTCAGCGCCTTATCTTGAGCGTGAAGAAGAGCGTTCGCTGGCAATCGCCTGGAAAGAAAATAAGGATCAGGACGCACTGCATCGTATGACCGCATCGCATATGCGTTTGGTCATTTCGATGGCGGGACGTTTCCGCAAGTTCAAGCTGCCGATGAGTGATCTCATTCAGGAAGGCTATGTGGGTCTGCTGGAAGCGGCAGCACGCTTTGATCCTGAGCGTGAAGTTCGTTTCTCAACTTATGCCTCATGGTGGATACGCGCTTCGATGCAGGATTACATTCTGCGTAACTGGTCGATCGTTCGCGGTGGCACCAGTTCGGCACAAAAGTCGCTGTTCTTCAATCTTCGTCGCCTGCGCTCGAAGCTTGCGCAAGAAGATGAAACGCTGACGAAGGCAGAAATCTATCGCCAGATTTCAACGCAACTTGGCGTGTCGGCGAGCGATGTTGAAGTGATGGATAGCAGGCTTTCCGGCTCTGACAGTTCGCTTTCAGCGTCGATGAACAATGATGAATCAGGCACGTCAAGCCGCATGGATTTTCTTGTCGATGATCATCCTTTGCAGGATGAGGTCGTGGAAGGTACAATCGATACCGAACGTCGTGTTGGCTGGCTTCACACAGCGCTTCATGCGCTCAATGAACGCGAGTTGCATATCATTCGCGAGCGTCGTCTTGATGATGATGGTGTAACGTTGGAAGCGCTTGGTGAAAAGCTTGGCATTTCAAAAGAGCGCGTCAGGCAGATCGAAAGCCGCGCGATGGAAAAACTTAAGATCGCGCTGCTTAATCAGCACGAAATGGCAGCTTATCAGGCCTGATACTTAGTCCTGACTGCCCTTCAACCGGGCTGACCAGTCTTCGACTTTGCGGTTTTCAAGACGGCGGAGGGCATAACGCTTCCAGCCGTCGGCGAGGTGGGCGATTCCGGCCATCTGTGCCAGCTCGTCATAATTGAGCGTATCGACATAAAGCAGATGCCAGAGACGGTGTAACGTCCATTCTGGCGATAGGCGCTCGATAAGTGTCATTGCATCGTTTTGCGCAACGACGCCTTCTTCCAAAACACGATAATACCAGCCGGTGCGTCCTGTCTTCTGAACACGGACGGCCATATCTGAGACATTGAAACGAGCGTTCAGCTTCCAGCAGGGCTGTCGGCCTTGAGAAACTTCAATGATTGCCGTGCTTATGCGAAAGCGATCCCCGACCGCAACATTATGTTCGGTCAGGCCGGTGGTAGAAATATTCTCACCAAAGGCACCCGCATTGTTGAGCTGCTCATTTTCGCCCACATCGTTGAGCCAATCCGCATAATGATCGCGTGGATAATGATGGACGGCCTTTTCAGGCCCGCCATGCACTTTTTTGTCGCCTTGCTCGTCGCATTCCAACCCATCGCGCAGGAGACGGACGGGGCCAGAAACTGGCTTTTTATCAATGCCGCTTGGCGCTTGTCGCTCTCCCAAGGGGGCGATCTTTCCTGCCAGCAATGATTCGACGATCACTTCCATTAATACCTACTCGCTGATGAGCTTCACGCGGTCGCCGACGGATACTGTCGCACCGGCTGACATAGCATTGAGAAGACGGAACAGCTCCAGCTTGCGCGTCGTGCCCTGCATGCGCGCCGAAAGGCTTGCCATCGTGTCGCCCGGCTTCACAGTGACCACGCGAATGCGCAATGGCTTGATAGCTTCCTGTTCAGCAGGGGAGAGCAGACGGAACGACTGTGTCACCGTTTGCGATGCAGGCATCAAAGCATTGCTGGCTTTGGGCGCTGCGGTGAGGAAGCGATAAACCTTGTTGTTAGCGGCTATCACCACAATATCGAACTGCCAGCGATCGGCACTTGCGCGTGCAGTCGCAGCGGGAAGGCCGTTGATGGTGATCGGACGGATCGAGCTTTCGTCCAATCCTGTTACCCAACCCGATTTGATGTAATCGGTGAGGTTTGAACCTGATGGCAGCGATGCGCCGTCGAAGCGGATGGCCACTTCGCCCGGACCGCTTGCCATGACGGCTGTCGCCGAATTGTCGATGGTGAAACCGGCAGGTGCGGTAAAGGTCACACCAAGCTTTGGATGGATAAATGTCTGTTCCCGAACATAGCCTTCGCTCGGTGAGTCGCCATAAAGCAGCCCATCGATACCATTGAGGAAGGAATCGCGATCCGTGGTGCCGACGCCCGGTGCACCGATACGGCGCGCATGGCCGAGTGCCAGCTGAATGCGCTGCGGCGTTGCAGGGTGGCTTGCAAGGAAATCGAGGCTTGCATCGGTGGCACCTGAGACTGAACGGAAATCCGTATAGGCTTCCATCGATTGCAGGAAACGTGCAGACGCAAACGGGTCATAACCCGCTTCACCGATCATCTTGATGCCTATAGCATCGGCTTGAAGTTCCTGATTGCGTGAGAACTGTGCAAGACGCAGCTTGCCGCGAATGTCTGCTTCACGGCTTGCGCGCTCATTGTGCAGCACTTCGGTTGCAACACGTCCGGCGATTGCCGTCTCGGCCTCTTTTTCCTGACGCAGAATACCGTGATTGGCAACCACATGGCCCATTTCGTGTGCAATGACGGCTGCAACTTCTGACGAGTCATTGGCAAGCGCCAGCAGGCCACGCGTCACGTAAAGAAAACCGCCCGGCAATGCGAAAGCATTGATATTCGGGCTATCGAGAATGGTGATGCGATAGGTTTGATCCGGCTTGTCAGAAACGGTTGTGAGGTTACCCACAATCTTGGCGACCATGCGCTCGAGCTTCGCATCCTTGTACTCTCCGCCATAGGTGGCAAGAATGCGCGGATGCTGCTGTGCGCCGATCTGCGCAAGGCGGTCGTTTCGCGTCACGTTTTCAACAGTTACCGGATTGGAAGACGGCTGAAGGCCAAGATCCTTGCTTGAATTGATCGACTGACAGCCCGAAATCAGGGCAACAGAAAGCAAGCCAAAACCGATGGCCGATTTCCGCCAATTGTGCTGTGCCCATTCTGGCAGGGAAAGGGGGAGACACAGGGAGGCCCGAAGACGGGTCGTATGACGGAACAGTATTTTACCCTCGCAATTGAATCAGTACCGATCACTCTGGCACAAATCTAGCTACTGACTGAAGCACCTACAAGAAGTAGTTCGGTCATCAAAGCTGTTGTTCAAGGCGAATGCGAACAAAATATGTCCGCGACGGTAACTCTATTTGAGCTGGAAAGTCTGATCGCCAATATAGCGCTTCAAAGCTTCTGGTCCAGATGGTGACAGCAAATCGCTTGCCGGTCCCTGTGCGGTAATGTGACCATTTTCTAAAAATAGCAGTAAAGCATCCAGATAAAGTGCGTCTTCTGGCGTGTGCGTGACCATGAGTACGGTCATGGCATTTTCCCGATGCAGCTCTCGCACCAGATCGAGCATCTGATGCCGAAGGGCAGGGCCGAGCGAAGCAAAAGCTTCATCGAGTAGCAGGACCGGGCGTTCGCGCACGAGCGCTCGTGCAATCGCCACACGCTGGCGTTCGCCGCCGGAAAGCGCTTCCGGTTTGCGCTGTTCTTTGCCGGTTAAGCCCACCCGCTGCAACGCCGTGGTGACTGCGGCGCGATCATGTTGGGTAAGTTTCAGATTGGGCGAACGTCCGAGGCCAACGTTCTGCTCAACGGTCAAGTGAGCGAACAGATTGTTTTCCTGAAACACCATCGAGACCGGACGAGCAGCAGGCTGCAGGCCGGTAACATCTGCATCGCCGATAGTGATTGTTCCCGATTGCGGGGTTTCAAAACCGGCAATCAGATTGAGTAATGTGGATTTTCCAGAACCACTGGGGCCGACAATAGCCGCAATAACGCCGCCCGGTATGGTGGCGTCGAAATGCATAGTGGTTTCGCCATAGCTGAAATGCACATCGCGAAGCCTGATGTCGGCTTGAACTGTCATGAAAGTGGCGTTTCCTTTCGCGATGCTGCCCGGTCTGCAAGCATCATCAGGCAAAGACATAAGATTCCGAGGATAAGTGCAAGGCCTGCCGCGTCGAAGGTGCGATAGCTGCCCATGCGCTGAAACAACAGATACGGCAACGTCAGTAATGCGTCACTTCCAAAGAGAGCGATAGTACCAAGGTCGCCCAGCGACAATGCCATGGCGAAGGCAAAGGCCATGCCGAAAGGTTTGCGGATGGAGGGCCAGTCGATCAGCCGTAAGCGGTTGAAGCCGGTGATGCCAAGCTGTGCGCAGAGCCTGTTGTGGCGTGCTGCTGAAGTATCCCATGCCGGACGCAATAGGCGCACAGCAAAAGGCATGGCCATGGCTGCATTGACCGTCACCACCATGAAAGGCGCCATAGTAAATGGGTCGGTAAAGTTTCTCAGCAAAATGAACCAGCCTGCGCCAAGAACGATGGGAGGCATCACCAGAATGAGGCTGGAACCAGTATCAAACAGACTGGAAAGCCGCACACTTCTTGTTGCCTCGCGGGCGATGACAAGTGAAAGTGAGAGTATCACCGAAAGAAGGGCTGCGGAAAAGCCGAGCGCGATACTGGTGCTGATGGCCCGCCAAACGGTCCGTTCGCTCAATAAACGAATGAGATCGGCGGCGAGACCGGAGATGACAACACCGGCAACAGGCAGTGCCACATAGAGAAAGCCAACGGCGATGGCTACGATATTGAAGATGCGCTCAGGCGTGGAAGGCTTGCCATAACGTCTTGCGCTGTTTGTCAGCGTAAAACCTTCTTCGGATGGGCGACCGGTCAGCCGCAAAGCAAGCAGTATTGCGAGCGTAAGCGCGAGTTGTGCCAGTGTAAGCGCAACAGCCCGCGCCGGATCGAAATCGAAATGCAGGCTCTGGTAGATCGCGACTTCCAGCGTTGTTGCACGTGGTCCACCACCGAGCGTTAGAACAGTGGTAAAACTTGTCACGCAGAGCATGAAGATGAGGCCGATCATGCCCGGCAGATTACGGCGGATGACTGGCCACTCAATCAGGCGGAAGCGTGCTTTGTTACCCATGCCAAGCTGTGTGGAAAGCTTCCAATAGTCCGCAGGGATCGATTCGTAGGCTGCCAGAATGAGCCGCACTGCCAGCGGCATGTTGAAAAACACATGCGCGATCAAAATGCCGGTGAGGCCATAAATGTCGGGTGAGACCGGATAGCCTGCCGATTGCGAAAGCAGCGCAATAAAGCCATTGCGGCCGTAAATGCTTGTAATGCCCAGCACCGTCACAAGTGCTGGCAATGCAAGCGGCAGCGCGAACAGGCGAAGAATTAAGCCGCGTCCCGGAAAGCTCGTTTCCGAATAAAGTGCGCGTGCCACAGGAATGGCAAAAAGCACCGACAAGAGCGCCGATGCTGCCGCTTGCAGCACGGTAAACCGCGCAACGCGCAGCAGGTAAGCATCGAAATAAACGTCGGAATTAAAGCCGCTGGCTTCGAACGCCAAAGCTATCAAAGAGCCGCCGACCAGAACCGCTAAAAAGCCAAGCGCCAGCACGCCTGCGAGTTGCTTCATCGCAGGCGTATTTTTGGCAAGGTTGTTGGTCGGCGATTTTATCATTTGCTGGATGCAGCCAGCCATTCATCGACCCAGGCCTTGCGGTTTTTCGCAACGTCGTCAGCCGGGATCAGCAGTGTTTTTTCAGGCTTTGGCAGTTTGTCGAAAGCCGGGGCAAGCGGTGCGGACGTTTTTCCTGCTGGATACATCCAGTTGGTTTCAGGGATTACATCCTGAAAGCCGGGACCAGTCATGAAAGCCAGAAATTTTTGCGCCATTGGGTTCTTTGCGCCGGTTGTTGTCTGTGCTGCAAGCTCGATCTGGAGGTAATTACCTTCGGGAAAGGCCAGTGCCTTATAGCGCTCAGTATCTTCCGCAATCATGTGATAGGCAGGCGAGGTTGTGTAGGAAAGCACCATTGGCGCTTCGCCTTTTGTGAACAGGCCATAGGCTTCTGACCAACCCGGCGTGACAGTAAGAATGCGCTTTTGCAGTTTTTCCCATGCTTCATCCGCCTGATCGCCATAGACTGATTTGATCCAGAGCAGGATGCCAAGGCCTGGTGTCGATGTGCGTGGATCCTGAATGACGATCTTTTGCGATGGATCGCCTTCGACCAGCTCTTTCAGGCTTTGCGGTGGGTTTGGCAGTTTTTCTGAATCATAGACGACAGCGAAATAGCCATAGTCATAGGGCACGAAAATATCGTCTTTAAAGTCGCCTGGGACTTTGACATTGGCAAGATCAACATTGCTTGGCGCGAAATAGCCCGTGGCACGCGCTTCCGTTGTCAAATTGGTGTCGAGGCCAAGCACGATGTCGGCTTTGGTATTGCCGCCTTCAAGCTTGAGCCGATTGAGAAGGGCAACACCATCCGCCGATGCAACCCACTCCAGCTCGCAATCGCATTCTTTCTCAAAGTTTTCCTTCACTTTGGGACCGGGACCCCACTCGGAAACAAAACTGTCATAGGTGTAGATTGTGAGTTTATCTTTGGCCTGCGCTGAGAAAGCGAAAGCCGCAGTCAATGACAGGGTTAGCAGAGATAAAAGCCGCATAACGGCATTCCTTTCTTTTGTTCGAAAAGATTGTGCGCCGTTATCAAAATCGGTCAGCATCTAATCCCTCCGCCGGTACAAACCGGATCAGGTTCAGCGGGTTAGCCGGAGTGCGGCCTCTCAGCCATTCAGAGATTGAATGGCACCCCGTTAGAGCAGGATCGATAATAGTGCTTAGAGCGTCCGAGAGCAAGCGATGAAGATGCGGGCTTTCGGGGATAATTCTCGCGTGTTATGAGCAACTTATGAGTACATTTGTCATTCTTCTTGGCGGTGATCTGGTTGTCACAGAGCGCCTGAAACGTCAGATAGCTGGTGCACGGGTTCTGGCCGCTGATGGCGGTATGCGCCACGCACAGGCGCTTGGTGTGGAGCCGGAGCTTTGGCTGGGCGATTTTGATTCCACATCGGAGGACTTGCTTGCTCAATATGCGCATGTGCCTAAAAAGACATTTCCCGCTGCCAAGGATATGACGGACGGTGAATTAGCACTTGAGGAAGCCTTTGCGCGGGGTGCTGAGCGCGTCATTCTTTGCGGTGCTTTTGGTGGTTCGCGCACGGATCACACGCTTTTACATTTGACCATGGCGACAGCACAGGCGGCCAAAGGGCGCGATATCTTGCTTTCAAGCGGCGCTGAAGAAGCGTGGCCGCTGGTCACCGGCGACTATGTTTATGACTTCCCGGATGGCACATCATTCAGTGTTATAAATTTCTGCACTGTTGAAGGGCTTTCAATCACAAATGCAGAGTGGCCGTTAGACAATGTGACCCTGCCTTTCGGTTCTTCATGGACAGTTTCCAATGTTGTACGCGGAACCCTTTGTGTTTCCGCGCGTTCTGGTCTTGCGATACTTGTAGCGAGCCTAGATGAGCAGGCTCATCATTGGGATCGCCGCTAACCTTAATAATTGAAAATGCTTGACGCTGAGCGTTGAAACGTATTGTAAATAGGTCAAGCGAGACGCCGAATTTGGGGACGCAACGTCGGTGTTAGTGTAACTCTAATAGGAGATTGTTTCATGAAATCACGTCTTTCCATGATCGCAATCGTCGGTGCGCTTGCGTTCTCAACAGCAGCATGCACGACGGGTGAACAGCGTACAGCCGGTTACGGTGTTGGCGGCGCAGCGCTTGGTGCGCTTGCAGGTGGCGCTATCGGCGGTAACGGTCGCGGTGCTTTGACTGGCGCAGCAATTGGTGCTGTTGGTGGTACGTTGCTCGGCGCAGCGACGACCCGTAACAATGTTCAGTATTGCCGTTACCGCGATAATTACGGTCGCGTTTACGAAGCGCCTTGTAACTAAGACGCATAAGCCGCTGGGCGCTATTTAAGTTTGAAAACAGGCCGGAGAAATCCGGCCTGTTTGTTTTTTGGCCATATCATTTGACAGAATGCATTTTGTCCCCGACAAGCAGGGCACAAATTTCAACGGCAGTTTTCAAAGAGAACCATGGCACCTCCGCTTCTTCGCCTCGACCAGATCAAGCTCACCTTTGGCGGCACACCGCTTCTGGAAGAAGCTGCCCTTTCTGTGAGTGAGGGCGACCGCATTGCGCTGGTCGGCCGTAACGGTTCGGGCAAGTCCACCTTGCTCAAAATTGCAGCCGGTATGGTCGAAGCGACATCCGGTGAAATATTCAAGCATCCGGGCGCGACTATTCGTTATCTGCCGCAGGTGCCAGACTTGGATGGATATGCCAATGTGCGCGCTTATGTGGAAGCGGGTCTTGGACCGGCAGACGATCCGCATCGCGTCACCTATCTGCTTGAGCATCTTGGCCTGACTGGTGATGAAAAGCCGGATCACCTTTCAGGTGGTGAAGCGCGCCGCGCAGCACTTGCGCGGGTGATTGCTCCTCAGCCAGATGTGTTATTGCTGGACGAGCCGACCAACCATCTTGATCTCACGACAATTGAGTGGCTTGAAGGTGAACTGCGGCAGATCCGCTCGGCGATCGTTCTGATTTCGCATGACCGTCGTTTTCTTGAGAATGTGAGCCGTTCGACGGTCTGGCTTGATCGAGGGATTACGCGCCGCATCGATCAGGGCTTTGCGCATTTTGAAGAATGGCGTGACAAGGTTCTCGAAGAAGAAGAGCGCGACCATCACAAGCTTGGCCGCCAGATTGCGCGCGAAGAACATTGGCTGCGCTATGGTGTAACTGCCCGTCGCAAGCGCAATATGCGCCGACTTGGTGAGTTGCATTCCATGCGCGCTGATTTCCGCAATCATCGCAAAGCGCAAGGAACTGCTATGCTTGCAGCAAGTGATTCCAAAGAATCTGGCAAGCTGGTGATCGAGGCCAAGAAGCTCAACAAAGCTTATGGCGAACGGGTTCTTGTTCAGGGTTTTTCTACGCATATACAGCGTGGTGATCGTATTGGTCTTGTTGGGCCAAATGGTGCGGGCAAGACGACGCTTTTGTCGATGCTGATGGGCAAGCTTGAGCCTGATTCGGGCACGCTGCGTCTCGGCGTTAATCTGGAAATGGCAGAGCTTGACCAGAAGCGTGAAAGCCTGAACCTTGAAGACACGCTTGCACATTATCTGACCGATGGGCGCGGGGAGAATCTTGTTATCAATGGCGAACAGCGCCATGTCGTGTCCTATATGAAGGACTTTCTGTTCCAGCCGGAACAAGCGCGTACCCCAATTCGTGAGCTTTCCGGTGGTGAGCGCGCGCGTCTGATGCTGGCGCGTGTTCTGGCGCGGCCTGCCAATCTGCTGATCCTCGACGAGCCGACCAATGATCTTGATATGGAAACGCTTGATCTGTTGCAGGAGCTGGTTTCGGGGTTTCCGGGAACCGTTATTCTTGTCAGCCACGACCGTGATTTCCTCGATCGCACGGTAACGTCTGTGATTGCGCCCGAGGGTGATGGCAACTGGCTGGAATATGCGGGTGGCTATGCCGATATGATGGCGCAGCGCAAGGAACAGGCCTTAGCGCGTCGCAATGTTAAAACAGCTGCTGCGCGTTCTGATGACAAAAGCACTGACGCACCGCAGCCTAAGCGTGAAGAAAAGCGCAAGCTTTCCTATAAGCAGAAATTCGCGCTCGAAACCTTGCCAGGAAAAATGGACGCTTTGGCAAAAGAAATGTCAGTGCTCGAAGGCAAGCTTGCCGATCCGCAGCTTTACGCCAAAGATCCAACACTTTTTGGCAAGACCGCCGATCTTCTCGACAAGAAGCGCTCCGAGCATTCCGCAATGGAAGAAGAATGGCTGGAGCTGGAGATGCTGCGGGAAGAACTGGAAGGGTAGTTTACCCTTCCGTTTCGTTTTTGGCTAAGCGCTTGCCTTGTCGAGCAGGGCAATTGCTTCATCGTCCAGCTTGATCTGCGCTGCATCAATCAGTTCATTGAGCTGCGTCAGCCGCGTTGCGCTCGCAATCGGTGAAGTGACAGCGGGCCGGGCAATCAACCACGCAATTGCGATCTGCGCAGGTGTCGCATCATTGGCGCGGGCAACTTGATCGAGTGCCGCAATAATTCGCGATCCGCGATCCGTCAGATATTTTTCGACGGTTTGACCACGTGCGCTTTGACCAAGGTCATCTTTTGAGCGGTATTTTCCCGTCAGAAAGCCGGAAGCCAGCGAGTAATAGTTGATAACGCCAAGCTCATTGTCACGGCAGATCGCTTCAAGTCCGTCTTCAAATCCCGCACGATCATAGAGATTATAGAGCGGTTGCAATGTTTCGTAGCGCGGCAGGTTGTGCTGCTTTGCAACGTTGAGCGATTCTGTCAGGCGTTCTGCGGTGAGATTGGATGCGCCGATTGCGCGGACTTTGCCAGCCTTGATCAGCTCCTGATAGGTGCCAAGAACATCTTCAAAAGGTGTTTCCGGGTCATCCCAATGTGATTGATAGAGATCGATATAGTCGGTTTGCAGCCGTTTGAGGGAGGCATCGACGGCTTTGCGAATATAGGCGGGAGACAATCCCTTTTCGTCTGGCCCCATTTCAGAGCCGACTTTGGTAGCGATCACAACTTTGTGACGAAGACCGCGGGATTTCAGCCAGTTGCCGATGATGGTTTCGGATTCGCCACCGACATTGCCCGGCGCCCATGCTGAATAGACATCCGCTGTGTCGATGAAATTAAGACCGGCATCGACAAAACGGTCGAGAAGCGAAAATGATGTTGCTTCATCGACCGTCCAGCCAAACACATTACCGCCAAAACAAAGCGGCGAAACTTCGAGTTCAGTACGTCCGAGTTTTCTAAACTCCATGGACCCTATCCCCTTCCTGTGTGTACGAATTCCGGCGAATTCGCAGGGCTTCGATTTCAGGAAGAAGAGATTGGGACCGGGTTAGCCCATGCCAAGCGCGTCCATGTAAAGCTGGAGCATCGCTTCTTCTTCCTGACGTTCATGGTCTTCTTTTTTACGCAGACGAATAATGGTCCTTACGACCTTGCTGTCAAACCCCGAACCCTTCAATTCCGCGTAAACTTCCTTGATATCGTCGCCAATGGTCTTTTTTTCTTCTTCGAGGCGCTCGATGCGCTCGATGAAAGCACGCAACTGGCCAACAGCAATGGTCTGGGCTTCGCTGGTAATGTCGTCGCTCACGCGTTTCTCCAATTCAAAGTCGATTATGAATGCGGGTCAAAGGTCATCCGTTACAGGAACAGGACCGTTGCCGAAAGTCGGACTTAGTTTTTCTGCGAGTCGCAGGCAAAATTAAGAGCCAGTGGGCTTAGAAATGCGCTTTTTATCGCCGACGGGCTGTGGATAGCGGGCAAAGGATCAACCAACCGGGCCAGATCGCGAACCGAAATGCCGGATTTCATGGATTTCAGGCATCGCGTTGATCTTTGCCAGCATCGGCGCCAGCAGTTCTGCCCACTGTGTTGCCCCGGCTTTATCAGCAATCAAATCCTGCCGCACTTCAATGAGAACATGCGCATAGCCTCTGGCTGTTGCATGGCGATAAAGCGCATCGTTCTTAAGGGCGCCATCATAAGGTTCGTTATCGCCGACAACCAATCCGGCCTCATTGCGCAGCATGGAAAGGAAGGGGGTAACGCCACGTGAGTCAGCATCCCACAACAGCCCGATATGCCACGGGCGGTCTTTGCCACGCCAGTTTGGTGTAAAGGAATGGATCGCGACGATGAATGGTGCTTTGCCGCTTTCGGCTGCAATGCGTGTACTCATTGAGGCTACGGCATCGTGATAGGGACGATAGAAACGGTCGAGGCGGCTTTCGCGCTCTTCCGGTGTCATTGGGTAGTTGCCGGAAATCACTGCACCGTCTGACAATTGCATGATGAGTGTTGGGTCGTCTTCGCCGCGATTGGGATCAATCAGCAACCGGGAAAAGCCACCCATGACCGCTGGGGCATTGAGCTTGGCTGCCAGCTGCCGCGTCAGTTCCTCGACGCCGATATCATAAGCGATATGGCGTTCAAACTCGCTTTGCGCCAAGCCAAGGCTGCCATATTCGGCGGGCAAATCACGCCTTGCATGGTCGGCGGTCAGGAGCAGGCCGAGGCTAAGGTCGCCATCGACCTGATATACCGGTGAGAACGATGGATCAAATGACATGGATGCAGCTTCTTGGGTGGGATTTCTGTCATAAATCGCAAGTAGTTTCAGCTCTGTCATGAGAAAGTCGGTATTGCAACGATCATTCTCAAAAGAATGGTGAAGGAGTTTCGGGATTGAGGCAAGGCAGGAATCTAATCGTTTAAATTGCGCGAAAATCGCTATGCAGTTTGATTGGAAATGCTGTAACTGATTTGTTCTCTCCGGGATTGCGTTGACATCAAAGGCGAAACTGCCGAAAAGAGATCGACCGAAAGAGGATTTCCTTGCGTGAGACAAAAGCGATTGCGGACTGAAGGAGTTCGGCGAATGCGACTTCCAGTGTTTTTGGGTTTGTTTTCCACTGTGCTTGTGGGCGCTTTGGGTATGACATCCATGGAGGCGCGTGCTGATTTTCGAGTATGTAACTCGACTCAGAATCTGGTTGGTGTTTCCATTGGCTACAGAGCCAAGGCCGGCTGGGTGACAGAGGGCTGGTGGCATATTGATGGCTCCACCTGCAAGACGCTGATCGAGGGGCCGTTGACCTCCCGATATTATTATCTTTTCGCAGAAGATTCTCAGAGCGGCGGTCGCTGGGAAGGCAAAGTGAACATGTGTGTGGCGGAAAAAGAATTCCGTATCACCGGTGTTCAGGACTGTTTTGCCCGTGGTTTCCAGCGCAATGGCTTTCAGGAATACGATACCGGGGAACAATCGAGCTGGATGGTACAGCTCACGGACGAAACGCCGTTAGAAAACTCCACAGTTACAGGAACGAATAACCCATGAAGCGCAACCGCAAGGTCAAGATTCTCGCCACACTCGGCCCGGCGTCTGGCGAGGAATCCGTTATCCGTCAGCTTTTTGAAGCAGGCGCAGACGTTTTCCGTATCAATATGAGTCATGCCGATCATGATATGATGCGTACGCTTGTGAAGCGCATCCGCAATGTTGAAAAAGAGCTTGGTCGTCCAATCGGCATTCTCGCCGATCTTCAGGGTCCAAAGCTCCGCGTTGGCAAGTTCAAAAATACCAAAGTTACATTGACAGTTGGTCAGACCTTTACCCTAGATAACAATCAGGAACCGGGCGACGAAACCCGCGTTTATCTTCCGCATCCTGAAATTCTGGAAGCTGTGGAAGCTGGCCATCGTCTTCTGATCGATGACGGCAAGCTGGAACTGATTGCAGAATCAAGTGACGGCAAGTCGATTGTTTGTAAGGTTGTTGCTGGAACCAGCATTTCCGATCGTAAGGGTGTTAGCCTGCCGGATACCACGCTGGGTGTCGGCGCTCTGACGGAAAAAGATTACAAGGATTTCGACGCGGTTCTGAAGGAAGATATCGACTGGGTTGCCTTGTCGTTCATTCAGCGTCCGGAAGATCTGATCGAAGCACGCAAGATTTCAGGCGGCAAGGTCGGCCTGATGTCCAAGATCGAAAAGCCGCAGGCTGTCACCCGTCTTGATGAGATCATCGAACTGTCCGACGCAATCATGGTTGCTCGTGGTGATCTTGGCGTTGAAATGCCACTGGAAAGCGTTCCTGGCATTCAGAAGCAGATGATCCGCAAAGCCCGCCGCGCTGGTAAACCGGTTGTGGTTGCCACGCAAATGCTCGAATCAATGATCACCGCACCAGTTCCAACCCGCGCTGAAGTGTCTGACGTTGCGACAGCTGTGTTTGAAGGTGCAGACGCAGTTATGCTATCGGCAGAATCGGCTTCCGGTCAGTATCCGGTTGAAGCTGTTGCCACCATGAATCGCATTGCGGAAAAGGTTGAGCGCGAGCCGACTTATCCGGGCATTCTGGATGCGCAGCGCGCAATCCCTGAACCAACCGGCTCTGATGCGATTGCTTTGGCTGCGCGCCAGATCGCAGAAACGCTGAATCTCTCGGCAATCGTCACTTACACTGCTTCGGGTGCAACTGGTCTTCGTGCGGCGCGTGAACGTCCTCGTACGCCAATCATCGCGCTGTCGCCGGTTGTTGAAACTGCACGCCGCCTCTCGGTTGTCTGGGGTCTGCATTGCGTTGTCACAGAAGACGCGCATGATCTGGAAGATATGGTCGATCACGCCTGTCAGGTCGCCTTCAAGGAAGAGTTCGGCAAAGCTGGTGATCGTCTGATCGTTACCGCTGGCGTGCCATTCGGAACACCGGGTGCAACCAACCTTCTTCGCATTGCCTATATTGGGGCCGACGGACAGTCTTCCACCGACTAAACTGTCGGTATTCGGTTTCTGCTGGCCTGCAAATGGCGTGATTTTTTCGCTTCCAGTGCTCACGTACGTTAAGTACGCTGCGCGCCGGTTCTCAAATCCCACCATTTTCGGCTCACCATAATTCCGAATCCCATCCAGTTTAGGTGGGCTTCACAGATAAGAAAAAAACGCGCCTCTTTCGGGGCGCGTTTTTGTTTGTATCTCTGTCAGAGAATCAGGTGCGGGTGTCGCTCAGCTTTTCTGTGAGATCGAGCAGGTTCTTCTGTGCATCACGCATCATCGGGTTAACTTCGAGCGCTTTCTCATAGGCTTTTAGAGCTTGCTCCTTGAGGCCACGAGCGCGCAGAATATCGGCCATGCCGGTCAGCGCGCCATAATGGCGTGGTTCAAGCTCCAGCGTGCGATTGATGTCATACATGGCATGCGCATAGTCATTGCGCAGATAATAGACCGTCGCACGACGGTTCCATGCTTCCGCATAGTCGGGATTGATCGCGATGGCTTCATTGAGAAAATCGAGCGCTGACGTATAGCGCTTTTCAAGCATCGCTGAATTGGCCCATTGCACAAGAAGGTCCACCGTGGCGCTACCAGATTGCTGCCAGATTTGATTGATCTGGATCGTCAGGCGACGAGCTTTCGTCGCATCCGAGGTACGCTTGAGATCAGCAAAAAGCTTATCGAGACGCTCTTCAGGCGTCTGATCTGCTTGTTCTTGGGGTTTGGGAGCAGGTTTTTGTTCGCTGTCGGCACCCGTCTGCACAGGCAGGATAGGGGCGGTCAGCTGAGGCTTCGTATCGGCGAGGGCAGGGCTGGTAATCAGCAGAGCTGCGCTAAAGGCTGATAGAAGCGTAATGTGTATTGGATAAGCAAAAACGTTCCGCATACGCATAATGTTGATTATACGTAGCGAAACGTCAAATGCAAAATCAGAAATAAGATTAGCCCTGACGTGCCTTGAAGCGCGGAGCAGTCTTATTGATGATGTAAACGCGGCCCTTACGACGAACGAGCTGGCAGTCACGATGACGGCCCTTGAGCGCCTTGAGCGAATTCTTGATCTTCATGTCAATCACCGGTCTTGGTTGGGCCCATCGACAGCACGTGTCGCGGGGCGGCATAAAAACAGGCGCCCAAGGCGCCAATTGGTTACAGGCAGTATTCCTGCCCGAAGGGTTGGCCGAAATACACAATATTTTAGCCGAATGTCAACTCCTGCGCCGCAGATTCACGAAGACTGGTCCCGAAAATCTTGCCGCAGGCCCTGCTAACGCAGGAATCTGATCGATTCCTGCGCAATGCTTAGCGTGCGCGGGGGTGAATGCGGGTCACATGACCCATTTTGCGGCCCGGGCGGGCTTCTTTTTTACCATAGAGATGCAGCACAGCATTCGATTCTGCGAGAATCGCTGGAACCTGCTCAATATCGTCACCGATCAGGTTTTCCATCACGCAATCGGAATGGCGCACCGTGTCACCAAGCGGCAGACCGGCAACCGCACGGATATGCTGTTCAAACTGCGAAATCGCGCAGGCAGCTTCTGTCCAGTGACCCGAATTATGTACGCGCGGTGCAAATTCATTGGCAAGGAGAGTGCCGTCCGCCAGAACGAAGAATTCGAGACCAAGCACACCGACATAATCAAGCGCATGGAGAAGCTTCTCTGCGGCCTTGCTGGCGGTTTCGGCGGTCCCAGCCGAGATTGCTGCCGGAACTGTCGAAGTCGACAAAATGCCGTCCTTATGGACGTTTTCTGAAATATCGAAGATCGCAACATTGCCGCTACGGTCGCGGGCTGCAATCACAGAGACTTCGCGCTCAAAAGCAACAAAGCCTTCAAGGATTGCTGGTGCGTGCTTGATTGCGTGAAGTGCGTTTTTCGCTTCGTTTTCGTCAAGCGATGTGAGGCGGACTTGTCCCTTGCCATCATAGCCGAGGCGGCGGGTTTTCAGAATGCCGCGTTCACCCAGTGCTCCGAGCGCTGCGATGAGCGATTCTTCATCGTCAACGACACGCCACGGGGCGGTTTCGATACCGCTTTCATTGAGGAATTGCTTTTCGGTAAAACGGTCCTGCGAAATCTCAAGCGCTGCTGGTGGCGGAAACACGAGCGCTGATTCTGCAAGCTTATCGGCCGCTGATACAGGAACGTTTTCAAACTCATAGGTGATAACGTCAGACGCTGCTGCAAGCTGTGCCAGCGCTGTCGGGGCATCATAGGCAGCAATAATCTGACGATTTGCCACCTGTGCTGCCGGGCTGTCTGCCTGCGGCTCGAGAATGATGGTTTCATATCCAAGGCGCGCAGCCGCCATAGCGAGCATGCGGCCAAGCTGGCCGCCGCCGATGATGCCGATTGTAGAACCGGCCTTCAATGCTGAATCTGTCATATCAGACCTCATCGGATGGGCGTTCTGCAACGCTTTCGGTCTGGGCGCTGCGCCATTCGTCAAGACGGGCTGCAAGAGCGTCGTCATATAGCGCAAGCACTGCTGCCGATAAAAGCGCTGCGTTGACCGCGCCAGCGCGACCAATAGCGAGTGTGCCAACTGGTATGCCCGCAGGCATCTGCACGATGGAAAGGAGTGAGTCCTGACCAGAAAGTGCTTTCGACTGAACCGGAACGCCAAAGACCGGAAGTGGCGTCATTGCTGCTGCCATGCCGGGAAGGTGGGCAGCGCCGCCAGCGCCAGCAATCACGACCTTAAAGCCTTCGGCTTTTGCGCCTTTGGCAAAAGAAACGAGGCGATCAGGGGTACGGTGGGCCGAGACGATACGCGCATCGAAAGATATGCCCAATGCTTCGAGCGTATCAGCGGCATGGCGCATTGTTTCCCAATCGGATTGGCTTCCCATGATGATTGCGACATCTGCACTTCTGCTCATTGATCCGTCCTGCTTCTTGAGATCATGGAATGAAAAACAAAGCCGGGCGAACCCCGGCTATGAAACGTCTTTTATGTGATGCTCAGGCGATGATGTCAGGGATGACCTGATCTTCCAGTTCCTGAAGCTTGTCTTTGATTGCGAGTTTTTTCTTTTTCATGCGCTGTATGCGCAGCTGATCGCAGCCGACCTGCATCATTGCATCTATGGCTGCATCAAAATCCGCGTGTTCCTGTTTCAGACGTGCAACGGCCAATCTGATTTCGGCCTGATCCTGATCGGACATGCGGTTTGCCCCATTTCTTAAAAATAATATTACGGGCCGCTCCAGACTGGTGCAGACCCGTTTCAGGCGAAGCCTTTATCACATTTTTCGTGATTGGAAAATCCTACCAAAACAAATTCGACTTTGCATCAAACTCATGCCACAGTGTCATTGTTCTGTCATGAACAACGGTTGCTAACGAAACTGTTGAATGGCAGCCGGGACTGCGTAATTGGCCCGGATAGCAGGAGGTGTACTACCGGGCGTTTGCGCAGGTGAGAGCGGATAGAGCCATTTGTTGGCAAAACGCGACATGGCTCTGTCCTTTTGGTTAAATCAATCGAAGGAGAATTGATGATGGCTATCGAGTCCCATCTTGCCACGCTTGAACAGAAGCACGGCGCTTTGGAAGAGGAAATCTCCGAAGCTTTAGCGTCACCGGCAATTGATGACCTGCATGTTACGTCTCTCAAGCGCAAGAAGCTGGCTCTCAAAGAGCAGATTGAAAAACTGAAAATTCAGGTGACGCGTCACTGATCCCCAAGCACGGTGGTCAACACCCTTAAATTGTTGATATAGCGTCGTTTTCTTTTCCGCCTATGCTAGAGCGCGTTTCGATCTGATTGAATCAGATCGGCGCTCTAAACATTGTGCTCCAGATACATGATGCGAACCATCACCCCTCAGATATTGGCGGCTGCGTTACAGCCGCCGAACATCTTTATTTAGTTGGTTTCGCCTTCCGCCCGTGGGTCGAGATTCATCCCCTCAGGCGTTGCACTCTTCACAGATGGCATGCTCTTAAACTGCTCTTTTTCAGATTTCGGTATTGATGCGCGTCTGCGTGAACGAAACAGTGCATAGGCAGTTATCGAAATATGCGCGAGCGCTGTGATGGCAAACAATCCCGATGGCCAGAAAATATCCATCGCAGCCGCAGCCAGCAAAGGTCCGAGCATGGTGCCGAAGCCATAAAGCAGCAGCAGCCCGCTCGATACTTTCACAAAGCTTTCAGACGTAGCGTGGTCATTCGCATGCGCGACAGCGACAGGATAAAGTGCATAGGCAAGTGCCCCATAGCAGCCGGTCATGATGATGATCACGGTGCCATTTGATGGGCCGATAATAAAGGCTGCAAGGCCTACGAGGGCTGCAAGCGAAGCCACGCCAGCCAGCACATAACGGCGGTCAATCAGGTCGGAGATGCGGCCGACAGGTATTTGCATCAATGCGCCAGCAGCGATTGTCACGCTAACCATGAGCGCGATTTCTGGGGTTGAGATGCCGGATTTTGCGCCGAAAACCGCGCCCAGCGTGCCCCATGCACCGTTTGCAATGCCGATCAGGATGCAGCCGACAAATGCGGCTGGTGAGTTGCGATAGAGTGCTTTGAGGTCAAGCTGTACTTCGGTTAGCGGTTTGGGGCTGACGGCAGTGGACATGGCGGTTGGTATCAGTGCCAGGCAGAACAGGATGCCAGTGATCATAAAAAGGTGATCAGAACGAATATCGCCGTTGGCCACCATCATCTGACCGCTCATGGTCGCACCGTAGTTGACCATCATATAGAGGCCGAAAATTTTGCCGCGCGATTCATTGGTGGCGCGCTCGTTGAGCCAGCTTTCAATCACCATGAAAGCGCCGGCCATTGAGAAGCCGGTGAATGTGCGTAAGATTATCCAGGATACTGCATCGATATAGATGCCCGACAAAAGGGCTATGATTGCTGCGGATGCTGCAAAACAGCCAAAAGCACGCACATGGCCAACACGACGGACGAGGCGCGGTGCAAACAGACAGCCTGCTACAAAGCCACCAGCCCATGTGGTGCCCAACATACCAAGCGATGCAACTGAAAAGCCTTCCAGTCCGCCGCGCAATGGCAGAAGCAGACCATGTAGGCCCGAGGCCATCAACAGAAAGGCTGTGCCGCAGAGCAGCGCCAGAACCTGAATATAAATGCGCAAGATCACGTTCCCGGGATTTTATGAAGTCGCTTGCTGCAACTTCGCTTTATCAGTGATGAGGAAACAGCGCAGTCTCAACGGAAAAGGGCTTCCGCCGCAGCGCGGCTGTCTCCCTTCTTAAGCCTCTCGGCTTTTAGACGTTCTATTTCGGACTGGAGCAAAGCGATGTGCTGGTCGATTTCGATAACCGACAACAGCGATAATTCTTCATCGCTAAGAACCACACTGTTGCGTGGTTTTGTAACATCTTCGTCAAAACCGCTCATGGCCTTCCTCCGGAGTCTCGAGCATTTCTTCTTTAGATTTGACCGTGCGAAATGCCCAATCTTTTTTTACGCGCATCTTATTCCGAAAACCGCTTCGCACTTTTCGGGATGCGCTATAGGCTGGGCTTATAAAGAGAGAAAAGATTTAACACCTTGAATCTTCGCATATATATTTCCAGAAATCGATGATGATTTCGCCGAACTTACCCAGCATGTCGCTATGTGCGGCATTTATGCGACGATAGGACGAAACAGGAGCTTTGATCATGACGGCTGAATTGCCTTCCCACATGACTGCAATCGAAATTGTGCAGCCGGGTGACGCAAGTGTATTGCAACCTGTTGAGCGCGCAGTTCCTCAGCCGAAAGCTGCCGAAATACTGGTGCGGGTTCGCGCTGCAGGTGTGAACCGTCCGGATGTGTTGCAGCGACAAGGCAGTTACGCCCCACCACCCGGAGCGTCCGATATTCCGGGATTGGAAATTGCGGGTGATGTTGTAGCGCTAGGGGACGGTGTGAAGCGCTATCGCATTGGCGATGCGGTCGTCGCACTGCTCGCTGGTGGTGGTTATGCAGAATATGCCACGGTGCATGAAAGCACGGCTCTGCCGTTGCCATCCGGTTATAGCTACAGTGAAGCGGCGGCGATCCCTGAAACCTTCTTTACTGTTTGGCACAATGTGTTTGAGCGCGGTGGTTTGAAAGAAGGCGAAACGCTACTGATCCATGGCGGGTCATCCGGCATTGGCACCACGGCCATTCAGCTTGCCAAGGCCTTCGGTGCGAAGGTGATTATTACGGCTGGCTCCACTGATAAATGCGACGCTTGTCTCAAGCTCGGCGCCGACCGCGCGGTGAATTATCGTGACGAAGATTTCGTTGCTGTGGTCAAAGAAATGACGGGCGGCAATGGCGCGGATGTTATTCTTGATATGGTTGGCGGCGATTATGTTGATCGCAATTATAAAGCTGCCGCTGAAGATGGCCGTATCGTGCAGATTGCTTTTCTGAATGGTGCAAAGGCTACGGCCAATTTTGCACTCCTGATGACCAAGCGTCTCACCCACACTGGTTCGACGTTGCGATCGCGTTCAGTGGAGTTCAAAGCAGCCATCGCGCGTGAGCTGGAAGCAAAAGTCTGGCCGCTTCTTGCTGAGCGTCGCGTTGCACCAGTGATTGATATGACTTTCCCATTGAAAGAAGCGCGGCAGGCGCATGAGCGCATGGAAGGCAGTCAGCATATCGGCAAGATCGTGCTTGAAGTTGCCTGATTTTGTTCAATGAAAAGAGAACATGGGATGGGATGGCAGCAGTTTCTTGCTCTGCGCTCAAAAAAAATATATATAGACCGTGATTTCCCGGAATTTGTGGTTTTTCCCACGGCCCGCCCTACCGGAGCGGACGAACAAGAGGATTATATCTAATGGCCACCCAGCTTCTTATGCCGAAGGCAACGGCAGTCTGGCTCGTTGATAATACGGCTCTGTCCTTTGATCAGATCGCGGCTCTTTGCAAGCTGCATCCGCTCGAAGTGAAGGCTATTGCGGACGGTGAGGCCTCGCAGGGTATCAAGGGACTTGATCCGGTGATCACCGGCCAGCTTTCGCGCGAAGAAATCGCGAAGGGCGAAAAAGACCCGTATCATCGTGTGAAGCTCTCTGAGCCGAAGGTTCGCGTGCCAGAAGCAAAGCGCAAGGGCCCACGTTATACCCCGCTTTCCAAGCGTCAGGATCGTCCGAATGCGATTCTCTGGCTGGTTCGCAACCATCCTGAATTGAAGGATGCGCAGGTTTCGCGTCTGGTTGGAACGACAAAGTCGACCATCGAACAGATTCGCAACCGTACCCATTGGAATTCTGCAACTTTGACCGCAATGGACCCGGTAACACTTGGTCTTTGCTCGCAGATTGATCTCGATCTTGAAGTTGATCGTGCAGCACGCAGCCGTCCAGTTGTTGAATCTGACAGCACATTGCTGCCAGCATCGGCGACCGAAAACTTTGATTACCGCGATGCGCCTCCTGAAGAAGAAGAGCTGGACGCGGAAAAGGTTTTCGCAAAGCTTTCTTCGCTGAAGAGCACAAACACCGACGAAGACGAAGAATAAGATTGTCATTGATGAACACAGAAAACCCGCCTGTCTGGCGGGTTTTTCTTTTTAAGCTGGATGGTGCTTCAATCCTTAAAAGAATTCCACTCGCTTAATTCCATGAGCCGATAAAAGTCGGCCAGTGTTTTGCCGCGTTCTGAACGGAATGTGCGCCCAGCTTTGTCAGCGGCGATAATGCGGTCCGTGCGAAATGTGCGGAAAGCATTGCGCAATTCGCACCAGCCGATCACAGTCCAGACTTTACCCCAGAACCAAAGGCCAAGCGGACGAATGTCACGCTCACTCTCACGAGCTTCAAGATCACGATAGCGTATGTTGAGTACCGTGCCTTCATCCACCGCGCGTTCGACTGCATCAATAATGCGCCGTTCATCTACACTGATCGATGTGGACGGGGCATGGATTTGTGTGCTGGTGATGCGCGCGCGTTCTTCCTTGGGCAGAACGGCCTCAATCTTCACGAGTGCTTCCTCGGCACCGCGTGCCATGGACACACCACCCCATGCACGGATCAGGCGCGCACCTGCAACCAGGGCTACGATCTCATCGCGTGTGAACATGAGCGGTGGCAGCTCGAACCCCTGACGCAGAATATAGCTTACACCAGCCTCCCCATCGATAGGAACGCCCGTTGATTGAAGATCGGCTATATCGCGATAGATGGTGCGTTCGGAGACTTCCAGCCGTTCGGCAAGCTGCCGTGCGGTGACAAGCCTGCCACCGCGCAGATGCTGAACAATCTGGAAAAGGCGGTCTGCGCGGCGCATTCCGGGTTTATTCTCCGTTACATTGTTTGGCTTTACGCTGTTCCAGATAGCGATCTGGCCAGCCCATATCCTTACGCAGTTCGCCCGGAAGTTCATCGAGTGCGCGCTGTGTAAGAACGAAGCGCCGACGTTCATTTTGTCTGCGCCTGTATTCCTTTAGAATTGCGAGCAGTGGTGCGATTGCGAATGCCATGGTGAATCCCTCGTCTGTAAGAATGCACTATGACACAGTGCTCCTGACAACTCTCTGTCAGGAGTAATGCTGATTGTTAGGGCTTAAATCGCGGTTCTGCCGTGTAGCTGAGCGGCAGACGTCCGCCGTCGGCATAGATCGTCTGACCAGTGATGAAACTCGAATCATTGGAGGCCAGAAAAGAAGCAATTGCTGCAATTTCAGTGGCTTGACCGATTCGGCCCAATGGCGTGCGGTCGAGTATCTTTTTGCGTGCTTCCTTGTCTGTATTCACCGCAGCAAGCATATCGGTTTCAATCGAACCGGGGCCAATCGCATTAACCCGGATACCCCATTTGGCAAGTGCCACTGCCATTGTGCGTGTCAGCTGGTTCATACCGCCTTTCGAGACGGAATATGCAAGCTGTTCTGGCAAGCCATAAATGGCATTGATCGACGACATATTGATAATTTTGCCAGCATCGCCACCCGCTTCAACGCGTGCGACCATGCGTTTGGCAACAGACTGTCCGCAGAGAAAGGCACCCTTGAGATTAACGCGCATCACCCGGTCGAAATCGTCCTCTTTCAGATCAAGAAAATCGGCCTGATGCACGATACCGGCATTGTTGACCAGAATATCGATCTCGCCAAGATTGGTTGTCGCATAGGTCAGCAGATTGTGAATGTCGAGCTTGTCACCCACATCGCAGGCAATCGACAGGACCTTGCCATATTGCTCCAGATCTTTGACGGCCTTTGCAGCTTCTGACCCGTCAATATCCGATAAAACAACGCAGGCACCATCCATCAGAAAGCGTTTGGCGATGGCATAGCCGATGCCGCGCGCAGCTCCTGTGATGATCGCAACCTTGCCTTCTAACTGCATGTATTATTCTCCGAATTTTGCCGGAGAGTGGACCGGCGACTTTCGCCGGTCAATGCATCATATCTAAATTAAACAAAAGCCAGCCCGATGTGACGTTCGCGCAGAACTGCGCTGATCTCGTCGAGAATTGCCGGGTCATCAATGGTTGCAGGCATTTTCCATTCCACACCATCAGCGATTTTCTGGATCGTTGAGCGTAAAATCTTGCCGGATCGGGTCTTTGGAAGACGTTTCACCGTGAGAGCCAGTCGGAAAGCTGCGACCGGGCCAATGGCATCGCGAATCATGCTCACGCACTCTTTTTCGACTTCGTGGCTATCGCGGTCGATATTGGATTTTAGCACGAGAAAGCCGCACGGCACCTGACCTTTGACAGAATCGGAAATGCCAAGCACCGCGCATTCCGCAACATCTGGATGGCTGGAAAGTACTTCCTCCATGGCGCCGGTCGACAGACGGTGGCCAGCGACATTGATGATGTCGTCGGTGCGGCTCATGATGTAGAGATAGCCGTCTTCATCCATATAGCCGGCATCGGCGGTTTTATAATAGCCGGGAAACTCGTTGAGATAGGCTTTGCGGAAGCGTTCATCGGCGTTCCACAAGGTCGGCAGGCAACCGGGCGGCAAGGGCAGTTTGATGAGAATATTGCCAAGCTGGCCGCGTTCGACTTCATGGCCCGCATCGTCGAGCACCTGAATATCGTAGCCGGGCAGGCAGACCGCGGGTGAGCCATATTTGGTTTCAAGCAGACCGAGGCCAAGCGGATTGGCGACCATTGGCCAGCCGCTTTCTGTTTGCCACCAATGATCAATCACCGGACAGCCAAGCAGATTTTCTGCCCAGTGGATTGTGTCGGGGTCGGCACGTTCACCGGCGAGATAGAGCGCGCGGAATTTGGAGAGGTCGTATTTACGCACGAAATTGCCGTCCGCATCGTCTTTCTTGATCGCGCGAAGAGCCGTGGGGGCGGTGAACATCACCTCTACGCCATGTTCAGCAATGATGCGCCAATAAGTGCCTGCGTCTGGCGTGCCAACGGGCTTACCTTCAAAGAGAATGCTGGTGGCTCCAGCAATCAGTGGCGCATAGACGATATAGGAATGGCCGACGACCCAACCGACATCGGATGCTGCCCAGAAGACTTGTCCCGGTTCAACGCCAAAGACATGCTCCAGCGACCATGCAAGCGCCACCATATGCCCGCCATTGTCGCGCACGACACCTTTTGGCTCGCCCGTGGTGCCGGATGTATAAAGCACATAAAGCGGATCAGTCGCATCAACCGGCGTACAGGGAATGTGACGACCGCGTGCAGCATCGACGGATTTGCGGTAATCAATGTCGCGGCCTTCAACGGAATTATGCGGATGCTGGTCGCGCTGAAGGATGATGCAATGCTCGACCTTATGACGAGCTGTGGCAATCGCCTTATCGAGCATCGCCTGATACGGCACGACACGGGTTGGTTCGATGCCGCATGAACCGGCGATAATCATCACTGGCTTTGCGTCGTCAATACGGGTCGCAAGCTCGTTGGCAGCAAAGCCACCAAACACGACGGAATGCACAGCCCCAATACGCGCCGAAGCCAGCATTGCGATCGCCGCTTCCGGCACCATTGGCATATAGATAAGCACACGGTCGCCTTTGCTCACCCCATTGTCGAGCATGACGGCAGAAAGCGCTTCGACCTCTTCAAGCAATTCGCGATAGGTGAATTTGTGCACGGAACTAGTGACCGGGCTTTCATAGATGAGTGCCACCTGATCGCCACGACCGTTGGCAACATGTCGGTCAAGCGCGTTGTAACACGTGTTGCATTCAGCGCCTTTAAACCAGCGCCCATAGACGCCTTCATCGCTCGCAAAAATCTGATCCCATGGCTTGAACCAGTCAATGGCTTTAGCCGCAGTCGCCCAGAACTCCTCCGGGTCATTCTGCCATGACGCATAGGTTTGCGCATATTTCGATGTCATGCTGTTCCTCCCAGACGCACGCGTTGAGCAAGCTCGTCACTTGGTTACGCATTGCGATAACATGCTGGATGAAAGCGCAAGATTTGGCTCATTGGCCTTATCTCCTCCACACGCTTTTCATCTCCTCCGGGGATGAGTGTAAGCTGATGAGCGAAGTTTCGTCCATCAAACTAAAGATGAATAAAAATATCACAGTCGGGAAAGCAGTGATCAGACTTGCAGCAGGCCTGTTGCTACGTCACTAAAGCATGTCGCGGAAAAGTGGGAACCGGTTTTCCGATAACGAGATGCGTAAAAATAAGGAGTTAGAGCGAGCGCTGTGGATAAGAATAAGCGCGACACGCTCTAGGAGGAATGAGAGGTGCTTCGTGACCAAAATTTTGCCGGTGCTGCTGATGGCCCTCATGGCTTTGCATATTATCAAGCCGCTGGGCTGGCCGGGACTGAAAAAGCGCGGTGATTTCTGGAAGATCGCCGTGTTTGCAATTTTCGCTATGGCGGTGGTCGTTGGGTTTCATTTTGCTGAAAGCTAAAATTATCAATTGGCGCGCGTTTTTATTGATATTTTCGCAGCTTAACAGTCATTTTAGCCATAATTGGGTTTTGAAATGGCGGTGAAAAATCCCATCTAAAGACTATCAGCTATAGGAGGAGAGATGCGACGTGCCCTGTTAAGCCTGCCATTCATGCTGGCCGCATCGATGATCGCCGTTCCGATGCAGACCGCATTTGCGGAAAGCATCAATGCAGGAAGCAGGCAAGCCACCACTGAGTTGCCTTTCAACATAGCGCCAGTGGCAGAATTCGACACACCTTGGGCGATTGCATTTTTGCCGGGCGGAAAATTGATCCTCACCGAGAAGGGTGGCAGAGCTTTTGTCGTGACCCAAAAGGGCGAAAAGACTGAAGTTTCCGGTCTTCCTGAAGTCCTCTATAGTGGCCAGAATGGATTGCTGGACATTGTGCCCGCGCCTGATTTTGCCAAGAGCAGGGCGATTTACTTCACCTATGTCATGCCGGAAAATGGCGGCGGCAGTCTTGTGCTGGTGCGTGCCACTTTGTCTGAAGGCAAAGGCAAGGCCGAATTCAAGGACCTTAAGGCAATCTGGAAACAGTCTGCGGTTGCTAAGGGCGGACAGCCCGGTGGCAAGATCGCGTTTTCGCCCGATAAGAAGCATCTGTTTCTGTCAGTCGGTGATCGGATGATCCCTGCAACTGCGCAGGATGAAAATGCGCCGATGGGCAAGGTTTTGCGTATGAACCTTGATGGTTCTGTTCCGAAAGACAATCCACATGCGTCAGAAGAGGGCGTTAAAGCGCTGACATGGAGCATGGGGCATCGCAATCCCTATGGGCTTGCTTTCGCGCCTGATGGCAAGCTCTGGGAACATGAGATGGGACCGCGCGGCGGCGATGAGTTCAATCTCATCAAACCGGGTTTGAACTATGGGTGGCCGGTCGTATCCAATGGCGACAATTACAGTGGAAGGCCTATTCCACGGCATAGCACACGACCGGATTTTGAGGCGCCGATGCTGTTCTGGACGACGGTGATTTCACCGGGCGGACTGGTTTTCTATAAGGGCAAGCAGTTCTCTGACTGGAATGGTTCTGCGCTGATTGCTGGGCTTTCATCGCAGGCATTGATCCGCGTGACGATCAACAGTGACGGTCAGCCGAATGAAGCAGAGCGCTTCGCGATGGAAAATCGTATCCGCGATGTGGCGGTTGCGCCTGATGGTGCGATCTGGGTGATCGAAGACGATAATCCGGGTCGTTTATTAAAACTGACGCCTAAGCCATAAAGAAAAGCCCCGGATTAGAGCGCCGATTTTATCGGCGCTCTAATTTTTTTACCTGACGCGCATTTTGTCCGAAAACCGGTTCCCACTTTTCGGAATGCGCTTGTCCGGCCTTTCCTTTTACTTCTTCAAGACATCAACGCCTGGGAGGGGCTTGCCTTCCATCCATTCAAGGAATGCACCGCCTGCGGTCGAGATATAGGTGAAGTCGTCGGCAACGCCTGCATGGTTGAGTGCTGCAACCGTATCGCCGCCGCCGCCGACCGAAACCAGCTTGCCAGCTTTGGTGCGGGCTGCAACATGCTTTGCAGTCTTAACGGTTGCGGCATCGAACGGACGCAATTCAAACGCACCGAGTGGGCCGTTCCAGATGAGCGTTGCCGCATCATCAATGGCCGAGGCGATCAGGTCGGTTGAAAGCGCGCCTGCATCGAGGATCATGCCGTCGCTTGGTACGCCATCAACGCCATAGGTCTGATTTGGTGTGTCGGCAGCAAAGTGCCAGCCCACAACAGCATCAACAGGCAAGATGATCGCGCATTTGGTCTTCTCAGCCTTAGCCATGATTTCGCGCGCGGTATGCGCAAGATCATGTTCGCAAAGCGATTTGCCAACATCGTGGCCCTGTGCTGCGAGGAAAGTATTGGCCATGCCGCCACCGATAACCAGCGCATCAACCTTTTCAATCAGGTTGGAGAGGAGGTCGAGCTTTGTGGAAACCTTGGCACCGCCAACGATTGCAACAACCGGACGCACCGGCTGGCCGAGACCTTTTTCAAGTGCTTCAAGTTCAGCCTGCATGCCACGGCCTGCATAGGCTGGCAGAACATGCGCGAGACCTTCAGTCGAAGCATGCGCGCGGTGTGCAGCCGAGAAAGCATCGTTTACGAAGATGTCACCGTTTGCAGCAAGTGCTGCCACAAATTCGGGATCGTTCTTTTCTTCTCCCTTATGGAAGCGGGTGTTTTCGAGAAGCAGGACGTCGCCGTCTTTCAGTGCATCGACTGCGGCTTTGGCTTTTTCGCCAATGCTGTCTTCCGCAAAGTGGACACCGTGTCCGAGCACTTTCGCAAGCGGCTTTACGACATGCTTCAGTGAATTTTCGTTAGAAGCCACACCCTTCGGGCGACCGAAATGGGCGAGCAGGATGACCTTTGCACCCTTCTTCGAGAGTTCCGCAATGGTTGGAACAATACGTTCGATACGGGTGAGGTCAGTTACCTCGCCGTTTGCCATTGGTACGTTGAGGTCCACGCGAACCAGAACGCGCTTTGATTTGACGTCGACATCATCAAGGGTGCGGAAAGCCATTTTTCTTCTCTCGGTTTTGAATATGTAATTGAAAACGCCCCTTCATGATTGAAGGGGCGTTGTCAGGTATTAGATCAGCTTGCCCATAGCGACAGCGGTGTCGCTCATGCGGTTCGAGAAGCCCCATTCATTGTCGTACCACGACAGGATACGCACCATGGTGCCGTCCATGACCTTGGTCTGGTCGGTGTGGAAAACCGACGAATGCGAATCATGGTTGAAGTCGTGCGATACCAGCGGCTCATCGGTGTAACCGAGGATGCCTTTGAGGCGGCCATTGGCAGCTTCACGGATCGCATTGTTGATTTCTTCAACAGTGGTTGTGCGCTTGGCAACGAAAGTCAGGTCAACGACCGAAACATTCGGGGTTGGAACGCGGATTGCAACGCCGTCGAGCTTGCCTTTAAGTTCTGGCAGAACCAGACCAACAGCCTTTGCAGCGCCCGTCGAAGTTGGGATCATCGAAAGAGCTGCTGCGCGAGCGCGGTAGAGATCCTTATGCATGGTGTCCAGCGTTGGCTGGTCGCCAGTGTAAGAATGGATCGTGGTCATGAAGCCCTTTTCGATGCCGATTGCATCGTTAAGAACCTGTGCCACTGGTGCAAGGCAGTTGGTGGTGCACGAAGCGTTGGAAATGACCTGATGATCCTTCGTCAGCTTGTCGTGGTTGACACCGAAAACGACAGTCAGATCAGCGCCATCGGCAGGAGCCGAAACGATAACGCGCTTTGCGCCAGCTTCAAGATGAAGGGCTGCCTTGTCGCGTGCAGTGAAAATGCCGGTGCATTCCAGAGCGATGTCGACGTTTTCTTCTTTCCACGGCAGTTCAGCAGGGTTGCGAACAGCGTGAACCTTGATCGGGCCGTAGCCAACGTCGATGGTGTCACCAACGACTTTTACTTCCTTTGGAAAACGACCATGAACGCTGTCATAGCGCAGAAGGTGCGCGTTTGTTTCTACAGGGCCGAGATCGTTGATTGCAACGACCTGAATGTCGGTGCGGCCCGATTCGACGATAGCGCGAAGGACATTGCGGCCGATGCGGCCAAAACCGTTGATTGCGACGCGAACTGCCATTTTCTCTAATTCTCCCAAAAGGGTTCTGCATATGCAGTGGCTTGATAAAACAGCTAAGGCGGTAAGCCCCAACTGGAAAGGTAAACGCCGGCGTGTTTAGCGCCGGCGTTTGATCATTATGCGGCGTTGAGCTTCTTTTCCGCAGCTTCAGCAGCATGTTCTGCTGTGATGCCGAAATGCTTGTAGAGATCGTTGATCTCGCCCGAAGCGCCGAAGCCCTTCATGCCGATGAAGACACCGTTTTCGCCGATGAAGCGTTCCCAGCCCATCGAAAGACCAGCTTCGATTGCGACCTTAACGGAAGCATCGCCAAGCGTTGCCTGCTTGTAAGCATCGCTCTGTTCTTCAAACAGCTCAAAGCATGGAACCGAAACAACGCGGGTTGCAATGCCCTTAGCTTCGAGAAGATCACGAGCCTTAAGCGCGATTTCAACTTCGGAACCAGTTGCGAAGATCGAAACCTTTGCATCGCCCTTTGCAGCTGCCAGCTCGTAAGCGCCGAATGCCGAGAGGTTTTCTTCGCGGTGATCGGTACGAACGACAGGCAGGTTCTGACGGGTCAGAGCGAGCGTCGAAGGTGTGCCCTTCGAATGCAGTGCGATCTGCCAGCATTCCGCAACTTCCACAGCGTCTGCCGGACGGAAAACATTGTGGTTTGGAATAGCGCGCAGAGCTGCAAGATGCTCAACCGGCTGGTGGGTCGGGCCGTCTTCGCCAAGACCAATCGAATCATGGGTCATGACGTAAACAACGCGGATGCCCATCAGCGACGACAGACGCATGGCCGGACGGCAATAATCCGAGAAGCACATGAAAGTGCCAGAGTAAGGGATCAGACCGCCATGCAGCGTGATGCCGTTCATGGCAGCAGCCATGCCGTGTTCGCGGATACCATAGTGGATGTAACGGCCACCGTAGTTTTCCGGCGTAACAGCCTTGGTCTGGCTGGTCTTGGTGTTGTTGGAACCGGTCAGGTCAGCAGAGCCGCCGAGCGTTTCAGGCACAACGCCGTTGATCACTTCCAGAGCCATTTCGGACGACTTGCGGGTCGCAACCTTTGGCTTTTCAGCGGAAAGCTTCTTCTTGTATTCGTTGATCGCGTCATCGAAGTTTGCAGGCAGGTCGCCACGCATACGACGTTCAAATTCAGCGCGGGTTTCTGCGTCAGCCGCAGCAAGACGCTTTTCCCATTCCTGACGCTTCTTCGCAGCGTTGAGGCCAGCAACGCGCCATGCGTCGAGAACTTCAGCAGGAACAACAAAAGGTTCTGAAGTCCAGCCGAGTGCCTTGCGCGTTGCAGCAATTTCTTCTGCGCCGAGCGGCGAACCGTGGACCTTGTTGGTGCCAGCGCGGTTT
The DNA here is from genome assembly GCF_023554105.1 of Brucella sp. 21LCYQ03. Classification (GTDB taxonomy): domain Bacteria; phylum Pseudomonadota; class Alphaproteobacteria; order Rhizobiales; family Rhizobiaceae; genus Brucella. The sequence continues at coordinate 79,397 of NZ_JAMJWE010000007.1, read as the reverse complement.
GGCGAACCAAAACCAATGGTGGTCTTGCAGGCGATGAAGGTTGGCTTTTCCGAAACCTTGGCAAGTTCAATTGCCTTGGCAATCGCGTCCTGATCGTGACCATCAACTGCCAGCGTGTTCCAGCCGGAAGCGGCGAAACGTGCAGGCTGATCGGTGTTGTCGGACATCGAGATTGGGCCATCGATGGAGATGTTGTTGTCATCCCAAAGAACGATCAGCTTGTTGAGCTTCAGGTGACCAGCAAGCGAAAGGGCTTCCTGGCTGATGCCTTCCATAAGGCAGCCGTCACCAACAATCGCATAGGTGTAGTGGTCAACGAGACTGTCGCCGAACTGTGCATTCAGAACGCGTTCGGAAAGTGCCATGCCAACAGCATTGGCAATGCCCTGTCCGAGCGGACCAGTTGTGGTTTCGATACCAGCGGCATGACCGTATTCTGGGTGACCAGCAGTACGTGCGCCGAGCTGACGGAAATTCTTGATTTCCTCAATCGAAATGTCTTCGTAGCCCGAAAGGAAGAGCAGCGAATAAAGAAGCATCGAGCCGTGACCTGCGGAAAGCACGAAGCGGTCGCGATCTGGCCAATGTGGGTTCTGTGGGTCATGCGACAGGAAGCGCGTGTAGAGCGCGGTCGCAATATCGGCTGCACCCATCGGGAGTCCGGGATGGCCGGAGTTGGCTTTTTCAACCGCATCAATCGAGAGGAAGCGGATTGCATTGGCCAACTGATTTTGTTTATCGGAATTCGTCATGGTCTCAGCCGTCTTTCCAGAGTGGTTTGAACGGGGTTGCGGCGATGCCTCGGGACTGAAGCACGAACTTCTTATACTAAACGATTTAATCAATTTAAACCGATTAAATGCGTCAGATGCTCGCGCTGCAAAAGGCTTTGGGACACATAGCACCTGCGACCGAGGAGTCAACAAAACGATAGCTTTTCGACAATAAACACTCTGCGATTAAGTGCGAAATGCGGGCAATTGCGGGGGCGACTAACACTGAAAAGCCTTTTTTGCGCTGATAACGGTGCATGAACGGGGTCAAAGCCCCCTCATTTGTTGCTTATCGGGCTCACGATTATTACAGTCTTTTTAAAGATGCCCGTCCGGCAGGCGCGATTCGAAGTCTGTAATCTGGGTCTGTGATCTGGCATTGGAAAGGATATGGATGGCACCCGATACGACCCTCAGGCAAGTCCTCGAACGGCTGGACAAAGCACTCAACACGCTTGAACAAGCAGTTGATCTGCGGCTGGACAAGGAAGGCGACTTCGCCGAAGCCGAGGAAGAGGTGCAGCGTATGAACGCTGACCGTAGCAAACTTGCTCAGGAACTTGACCAATCTGAGGCACGCGCAGAGCGGCTTGAAGCTGCGAACCGTGAAGTGTCACGTCGTCTTGTGACTGCTATGGAAACCATCCGCGCCGTTCTGGATCGATAAAGGACACAAGCATGGCGACTGTAACCGTTACCATCGATGGCAAAGCTTATCGGATGGCCTGTGACGAAGGGCAAGAAGAGCATCTCTCTGGGCTTGCGCATCGTTTCGACCAGTATGTTACTCATCTGAAATCTTCTTTTGGCGAAATCGGTGATCTGCGTCTCACTGTCATGTCTGGCATTATGGTGATGGATGAGCTCGCTGAGACTCAGAAGCGTGTCAAAGCGCTTGAAAAAGAGGTTGAAAACCTGCGCAACTCACATGATGAAGCGCTGACAAGTGCCGATAAAAATGATGCAGCCGTAACCGGAATGCTCGCAGATGTTGCGGCTCGTCTTGAGCAGGTGGCGGCGCGTATCTCACCGCGTCGTGGGTCTGCCTGATTTTTCTAAAAGATTTCTGTATCTGTCTCGATAGCTCTGGCGCTTATGCGTGACTGCGCCTATATGTGTTGTCGGCGTACTGCGCTTCCCGACAGGTGTAACAGCATCCCCGGGGCCTTATTGATCTCTAAGGGAGCTGTCCCTGTGAAGGCCTGTGGGCTTTTGCATATGGCGCCCACCTACGTTGTAGGTTCCCGGGATCAAACACTACCATCGGTCGTCGTGGTCGCCACTTTCTCTTTCGCTTTGCGCCTTTTTGAGCCAAGCGGTTTGTTATTTAAGACAAATATGTTTTGGAGCGTGTTGCGCTGATCGTATTCACGGCGCTTGCTCCATTTCTTTTTTGCGCATGTCGTTATCGGTAAACCGGTTCCCACTTTTCCGCGACATGCTATAGAACGCCTTATCCCTTCAAAGATTTGTGCGTTTGTTGATGACATATACTCCCCCTGATTTGCCTCCTGTTTCTGAACGTCTGCGCGTCGCTGTTCCAATTGCGATGGTCTACGGGCTGTTGCTCTATATGCTGATCTGGCTGACGCCCATTTCGGATATGATGCCCTTTATCGGTGGGCTTATGCTTTTGCCGATGGGAATTGCGAGCCTTGCATCGAGTATCAGCGATCCGCGTGCACAAAAGCCCCTTTGGAACCACGTAAAAATGGGCTGGATGATTATCGGCGGCCTTGTCGTTATCAGCATGGTCTTTTTTCGCGAGGGCGGGATTTGTGTGATTATGGCTGCGCCATTCTTTGCAGTTTTTTCGGCGATTGGATCATTGGTGACGCTTTCGCTTATCCGCCGCTTCCGTACGCCACGTTCGACAATGTTGGTGATTGCACTTCCACTGATGTTTTACCCTTTTGAACCGTTGCTAAAATATGAGCCGCATGAGGGGGCGGTTACCACCGTCATCGATATTGCAGCCTCGCCTGACATTGTGTGGCAGCAGACGGCTGAAATCCGCAACGTTCGTCAGGACGAACTCTCATGGACATTCAGTCACGGGATCGTCGGTGTTCCGCAGCCTGTCGATGCGCGGCTTGAGGGCGAGGGTGTTGGCGCTGTACGCCGGCTTGAGTGGACACGCGGCGTAAGATTTCAGGAAATCATAACGCAGTGGGAAGAAAATCGTCTTCTTGCATGGGATTTCAATTTTGGACCTGAATCGATACCTGCTGCCGTTGAAGCGCATATCGATGTGGATAGTTCCTATCTCAAGCTTACCAATGGCGATTATCAGCTTGTAGCACTTCCGAATGGTCACACACGCCTGACACTGACCACGCGTTATCGGATCGCGACGCCGATCAATTTCTATTGCGATCTCTGGGGTGAGGTTTTCCTGAATGATTTTCACGGTGTTGTGCTGAAAGTTATTCGTGAGCGCTCGGAGAGATTAGCAACTGCCGCTTGACGGATAGGCACATTCCGGGTCCACTATCAGCAATTGGTGGAGGCGTTTGATGAATGATACCGGGCAGCCGCAAGGTGGCGATAAGCAGCAGTTGAGGCGAGCAGTGCTTTCGCGTCGCGATGCGCTTGATCCGCGGTTTCGTTACGAGGCCTCTTTGTCGGCGGCTAAAAAGGCAGAAGCCGCTCTTCATATTCCAAAGGGAGCAATGATCGCCGGGTATTGGCCGATCCGATCGGAGATTGATCCACGCCCGCTATTGTCTTTCATGCGCGATAAGGGTGTGCGGCTGTGCCTGCCTGTGGTTCTGGATAAGGAGACAATTGCTTTTCGCGAGTTTCTGCCAGATGCGGAACTGGTGCAGACGGGTTTTGGCACGATGGGGCCAGATAAGAATGCACCGCTCGTCGACCCGGCCATTTTGCTGATGCCGCTTGCTGGTTTTGACAAACGTGGCCACAGGCTTGGTTACGGGGCAGGGCACTATGATCGCGCGCTGTCGCGCTTCAGGCTGCGGGGTCTGGAACCGCTGCTGATCGGCATGGCATTTGAATGTCAGGAAGTGCCACATGTGCCCAATGAGCCGCACGACATCGCTCTTCACCAGATACTGACCGAGACTGGCTTGCGCTCCTTCGATCAGGGCTGATAAAGACGGATTTATGAGATTACTTTTTCTTGGTGATATGGTGGGCCGGTCGGGGCGCATGGCGGTCTATGACAAGCTGCCGGGGCTGATTTCCGATCTGAAGCTGGACTTCGTGATCGTCAACGGTGAAAACGCCGCTGGCGGCTTCGGTATTACCGAAGAGATTTTTCACGACACAATCCGTGCGGGTGCCGATGTCGTTACGACCGGCAATCATGTTTGGGATCAGCGCGAGGCGCTTGATTTCTCCAAGCGTGAAGATCGTTTTCTGCGTCCTGCAAATTTTCCGAAAGGAACTGCGGGCAAGGGCGAAGGGCTTTACATCGCCAAAAACGGTGCGCGCGTGCTGGTATCCAATGTGATGGGTCGCGTTTTCATGCACCCTGACCTCAACGATCCGTTCATCACAGCCGAGAAAATCCTCGAAGCCTGTCCGCTCGGTGAACAGGCTGATGCCGTGTTCTTCGATTTTCACGCAGAAGCCACCAGCGAAAAGCAGTGCTTCGGCCATTTTGTTGATGGTCGCGCCAGTGCTGTGGTCGGAACGCACACCCATGTGCCGACTGCTGACTATCAAATCCTGCGCAACGGCACGGCCTATATGTCGGATGCTGGCATGTGCGGCGATTATGATTCGTCGCTGGGCATGGAAAAGGAAGAGCCGCTTAATCGGTTCCTGTCGAAAGTGCCGAAAGGTCGCTTTGAGGCAGCCAGCGGTCCTGCCACAGTCTGCGGCGTGGGCATTGAGATTTCTGATCGTACCGGCCTTGCTGAAAAAATTGCACCACTGCGTATTGGCGCACGACTGGAAGAGAATATTCCAGAGTTCTGGAAATAATTCCGATCTACAACCTGATCTGCACGCCCGCATAATCGTCGTTGACGGCAATGCGGGTGCAGAGATCTGACCATTCGCAAGATCGACAGGCTTTGCGGATGGTTCCTGCTGCAAAGGCAGAGCGCATTAATGTGAGCCGCGGTGCATCAAGTTCGAAAGCAGAACCTGCGGCAATTGTTGTTTCAAATAAGTCTGAGACGGCGTTAAGCGCCAGCCGGTCGCGGACTACAACACTTTCATTAAAGCAGTGGCAATCGCCGGTACAAAGCAGCGGCTGACAAATATCGTCCGGTCCATCAATGATCTCGATGTCTTCTCCACCAGACAAGCGCCCGGCAATCGTGTCATAATTGTCAACGAATGCCGGGCTGTAGCCTTTGCCGATATAAGTCAGCATGCAGAGAAGATGATGGCCGCGTAGGCGTACCGTCATTTTTTGCTTATCGGTTTGCTGCTTTAAGAATCGCAGCGCCGAGTGCGGATTTGATCGCGGCGCCGACGAGGAATGGCGTAACGCCGAAGGCGACGGCCTTTTCAATACCGATGACGCCCGAAAGCCACAGTGCGCCAAGCGCCAGACAGATCGCATTGGCAGCAAGGAAAGACGCGAAGCTCAGGACAATGCTCTTATTCCAGCCGCGCTCAGCGAGATAACCGGTCAGCGCTGCGATAATCGGGAAGGCTGCGAGATAGCCAGCCGTTGCACCTGCGAAGTGGTGAATACCGCCAGCGCCGCCTGCAAGAACAGGAAGACCAATCATCGCCTGACCAAGCCATGCGAGAACCGTGGCTGCACCCAGTCGCCAGCCATAAAGCGCGCCGATCAATGGAACGATTAATGTCTGAAGCGTGATTGGAACGGGGATCATAGGAACTTCAATCTGCGACGAGATTGCCAGAACCAATGTGCCAAATGCGACAGCTGCGATGCGCAGGGCAGGGGAGCGGGACTCAAGATCAAGCGGGCTGAAAGATACGCTCTTTTGGGTGATGTAGGCCATGGCTTCCTCAAACTATAGATAAAATTACGACTCGATCTATTTAAAATCTCTGGATTGATGTGTTTTGGCAAGTGAGAAATAGATAAAATATATAAAAATTGGGAATTGTTTAAAATCAGTACGATAAGACCCGTTCGCAATCTGCATCGGGGCAGTAGAAAATCTGATTGTTGAAGCTGCGTCTAGCCAACGATTGCGAAAGAATCGCGGGTTTTGCCCGATGCCGTTTTTATAGGGCGATGGCCGATCCATTGAACATGGCGGGCGAGAATGGTCGTTGCGGCGTCAATGTCATTCTGACGAAGCGCAGTTAAAATAGCCCTGTGGTCATGATCGGTTCGGGTTTCCCACTCCGACCGCCATGTGGCGAACAAAAAGCGCGCACTGGCTGCATGCAGATCGTCAATGGTAGCCAGAAGACGCGGCATGTTGCAGGGTTCGAGAATCAGCCGATGAAAACGACGATTGGCTTCTTCCCAGCTTCTGACGTCGCGTGATTTATCACCTTCGACTGTGGCTTGCTCTGCTGCATCCAGCGTAGCGCGTGTGATGTGCGGTGCCGCATGGCGCAATGCCAGCACTTCAAGAGCTGCGCGCATTTCTGCTACTTCACGAATTTCTTTGATGTCGAAAGAAGCAACGCGAACACCGCGCCTCGGCTCTGAAATTGCCAGCCCTTGTGCTTCCAGTCGTCGAAACGCTTCACGGACTGGCACATGGCTTGTTTCGAACTCTTCAGCAATATGATCCTGCCGCAACTTCACGCCCGGCTCGATCACGCCGGCAATGATGCGGTCGGCGAGTATGCGGCTGATACGGGTAGCAATTGTTTCGCTGGTGGTATTGCTGGAATGCTGTTTCATGGCTTTATAGATAAAGCTGTTTGGGTGTAGGCGTCGACAGCTAATCGCATAATTGACAGAGGAATTTGTAATTTGGCGCTTTTGCTGGACGAATGGGCCTCAATTCCTTATAACGCGCCCATTCTGCACGGAAAGCACGCTGGCCCGAGCTGTGGCCTGCCCTCTTCTCAAGTGACGCTTTTTCCGTGCGCTTCATTTGAACCGAACAGGGGTGCCATGGCTGGCCATTCACAGTTTAAGAATATCATGCACCGCAAAGGCCGTCAGGATGCCGTGCGGTCGAAAATGTTTTCAAAGCTCGGACGCGAAATTACTGTTGCGGCCAAGCAGGGTCTGCCTGACCCATTGATGAACCCGCGCCTGCGTCTGGCAATCCAGAACGCCAAAGCGCAGTCGATGCCGAAAGACAACATTGAACGCGCCATTAAAAAGGCCGCTGGCAATGACGGCGAAAACTACGATGAAGTGCGTTACGAGGGCCGTGGCCCGGGCGGCGTTATGGTCATCGTTGAAGCCCTGACCGACAACCGCAACCGTACCGCATCCAATGTGCGTGCAGCTTTCACCAAGTCTGGTGGTGCGCTGGGCGAAACTGGTTCGGCTGCATTCATGTTCGATCGCGTTGGCGAAATCGTTTACAAGATTGCCGTTGGCGATGCCGACACAGTCATGGAAGCGGCGATTGAAGCCGGTGCTGACGACGTTCAGTCGGGCGAAGAAGAGCATGTGATCCTCTGCGCCTTTGAAGACATCGGTGACGTGTCTAAGGCGTTGGAAACAGCGCTTGGTGAAGCCGAATCGATCAAGACGATCTGGAAGCCACAGACCAACACCGAACTTGATGAAGAAAAGGCACGCTCTGTGCTGAAGCTTCTCAATGTGCTTGAAGATGATGATGACGTTCAGAACGTCTACAGCAACTTTGAAGTCAGCGACGAAGTGATGGAAAAGCTGAGCGCCTAAGTTCTGGCTTCAGTTTTAACTGTTTGAACTCCCGGCTCGTCCGGGAGTTTTTTTATTTGGCAGTCACATGAAATGCAGGCAACAAAAAACCCCGCCAGAGCGAGGTTTTTCGTAAGTCCATCAATAACGATATTAGATACCGAGATTGCCGAAACGGTTTTTGAACTTGGTAACGCGGCCACCGCGGTCGAGCAGGGTCTGCGAACCACCGGTCCAAGCTGGATGCGTGGTTGGGTCGATATCGAGGTTCATCGTATCGCCTTCTTTGCCCCAGGTAGAACGGGTTGTGTATTCGGTGCCATCGGTCATCACGACCTTGATGGTGTGGTAGTCGGGATGGATATCAGCTTTCATCTTCTCAATCCTGAAAGTCTGGGAAGAAAAGCCCAGCTCTAATGTTTAAAACTGCGGCACTTTCGCCCGATGGTCAATATGAAGACCCGTTACCAAAGGCAACGGCTTCCAAAAGGGTTGGCGAGCCTATACATCAGGCGCACGGCAATAACAAGGGCGCAATCTCAAGAATGGCCAGCACAGATAGTCAAATTCGCATGAATCCTGATTTCAATACCCAAGAAGATCGGAAACGCCGCTCGCTTAAGCCCTTGAAGCGGATGATCCCATTTCTCTCGCGCTATAAGAGTCTGGTTGTTGGCGCGCTTTTTTCGCTGGTCCTTGCTGCTGTAACAACTCTTGCAGTCCCTGTCGCCGTTCGCCGGATGATTGATCATGGATTCTCGGGTTCCGATGCAATCTTCGTCAATAATTACTTTGTCATGCTGGTGGCATTGGCGCTGGTGTTAGCGCTGGCATCCGGGCTTCGCTATTTCTTTGTGATTTCGCTTGGTGAGCGCGTAGTGGCCGACCTGCGCAATGCCGTTTTTTCGCATGTGACAAGCCTTTCGACCGAATTCTTTGATCGTTCGCAATCCGGCGAGATTGTTTCACGACTGTCTGTCGATACAACGCAGATCAAGTCAGTCGTTGGGGCTACCGCCTCTGTTGCTTTGCGCAATATGATTCTCGGGATCGGTGCGCTGATCATGATGGTCGTCACAAGTCCTAAGCTTTCCATGCTCGTGATTGCTGCCATTCCGCTGATTGTTATTCCGCTGATTGCCTTTGGCCGCTCGGTGCGCCGCCGTTCGCGTATGACGCAGGATATGCTGGCCCATGCGAATGCCTATGCCAGCGAGCAGATTGGTGCCATGCGCACTTTGCAGGCTTTTACCAATGAAAATATGGTGGTGGGTCGTTTTGCAGGCGCTGTCGAAAAAGCCTATCAGGCTGCACGCTCTTCCATCAAGGCACGCGCTATTCTCACCGGCTTTGCCATCTTCCTGATCTTTGCCAGTGTTGTTGCGGTTTTGTGGTTTGGCTCGCGCGATGTGCTGTCGGGCACAATGAGCGCCGGTACGCTCGGCCAGTTTGTTCTCTACGCGGTATTTGCGGCCAGTGCCTTTGGTGCGCTTTCGGAAGTGGGTGGTGAACTTGCACAGGCGGCAGGTGCCACAGAACGTCTTGCCGAGATACTCGATGAAAATCCGGGTATTGCCGCGCCGTCAAAGCCAGTTGCTCTTCCGGAGCCAGCGCGCGGCGAAATCAGCTTCGATAATGTGCATTTCTCTTATCCAACGCGTCCCGATGCACCATCGCTCAATGGCGTGAGCTTTGCTGTAAAGCCCGGTGAGACGGTTGCGATCGTTGGGCCATCTGGTGCTGGTAAAAGCACGATCTTCTCGCTGGTGATGCGTTATTACGATCCTCAGACAGGTTCTGTGCGTATGGATGGTGTGGCTTTGCCAGATGCCGATCCGGCTAAGGTGCGCGAGCGCATTGCCGTCGTGCCGCAAGACGTTGTGATCTTTGCCACCAGCATTCGTGAAAATATCGGCTTTGGTAAACCGGGTGCGAGTGATGCGGAAATCGAAGCCGCAGCAAAGGCAGCACTCGCACATGATTTTATTCTGGCACTCGACAAGGGATATGACACGGAAGTCGGCGAACGCGGTGTGACGCTTTCAGGCGGTCAGCGTCAGCGTATCGCGATTGCGCGTGCAATCCTTCGGGCGGCACCCGTTTTGCTGCTTGATGAAGCGACTTCGGCGCTTGATGCTGAAAGCGAAATGCTGGTGCAGAAGGCACTGGATAGCCTGATGGATAATCGCACAACGCTTGTTGTTGCGCATCGTCTTGCAACAGTTCTGAAAGCCGACCGTATTCTGGTGCTTGATAAGGGCCAGATCGTCGAGGAGGGCACCCATCAGACGCTGGTTGAAAAGGGCGGCATTTATGCGCGCCTCGCCAAGCTGCAATTTGAAGCTGGTTCCGGCGTTTTCGGGAAATAAATAAAGGGGCTAAGTGCCCCTTTATTTCTATCTCTCAGTCAGTTTTAGCTCGATACGGCGGTTTCTGGCACGGGCATCGGGCGTATCTGCATTATCAAGCGGCTGGTATTCGCCAAAGCCTGCCGCAACCAGTCGGTTAGGCGGAACACCGTTGGCGATCAGGTCTTTGACCACAGCCGTTGCACGCGCTGATGAAAGCTCCCAGTTGTCGCGGAAACGACCAGTGCCTGCGAGCGGGACATTGTCGGTATGGCCATCCACACGCAGCACCCAGTTGATGTCATCCGGGATTTCCTGATTGAGTGTGATGACTGCTTCAGCAAGCTTCTTCATTTCATCCAGACCAGCAGGATTGAGATCAGACGAGCCGGTCGGGAAAAGAACTTCCGACTGAAAGACGAAGCGGTCTCCGACAATGCGAATATTTTCTTTGTCGGACAGAATCGCCCGCAGACGACCAAAGAAGTCAGAACGATAGCGATTGAGTTCCTGCACGCGTTGCGCAAGCGCCACGTTCAGGCGGCGACCGAGATCGGCGATCTTGGCGTTTGACTCACGATCTCGCGATTCTGATGCATTAAGTGCATCTTCCAGTGCCGCAATCTGACGACGAAGTGCAGAAATCTGCTGATTGAGCAATTCAACCTGCGAAAGAGCGCGGGCGCTGACTTGCTTTTCTGCATCAAGGCTCTGGCCCAGTTCGCCAGCGCGCTTTTCAGCGGCAGCACCCGCGCCACTGCCTTCGTTGAGCAGGGCTTGCAGACGGGAACGCTCGCTCTCGGCACCTGACAAGGATGCTTGCAGGTCAGCAATCGTGTCCTGCATGTCCTGAGAGTTGCTTTTTTCGAGCGACAGAAGCTGTGTCAGTTCCTGTATCTGGCTGTTGAGGCGCGCGAGCGCAGTATCTTTGCTATCGACATCGCGGCTCAACAAAAACTGTCCCAGCACAAAGACTGTGAGCAAGAACATAATGGCCAGCAGCAATGTCGTCAGTGCATCGACGAAGCCGGGCCAATAATCGACATGACGTTGCGGGCGGCGGTTACGGCCTAGAGCCATGCTGCTTACTCCGGCCGTTTGCTGTCAGTAGGGCGACCTGGAGCGCGCTCGGCAGGGGCTCTGGAGGCAATGGCGTCATTGAGACGACCAAGCGTTTCACGAATGGCCTGTTGCTCTTCCGTCTGCTTCTCAGCCCAGTCGCGCATCAACTGCTGTTCGCTGCGCATGCTCTTGACTAGCCCCTGAATGCCTTCCGCAAGATTGGCAAGCGCTGCTGTCGTGCGCTGGCTGGAAGCCTCGCCACCTTGCAGGTTCTGCACATGCTCTGTCAGGCTACGTATGCCGCCGAGATGCTCATCGGTGCTGATATCCGAACCAAGGTCGGTCACGGATGACAACCAGTTTTCAAGCTCGGTGTAGAAACGATTTTGCGCGCGGCCCGATTGCAAATCGAGGAAGCCTAGAATCAGTGAGCCGGAAAGGCCAAACAGCGAGGACGAGAACGCCGTTCCCATACCTGATAGCGGTGCTTGCAATCCGGCTTTGAGTGAATCGAGCACATCGGTCGTGCTGCCTGAACTCGGGTCGAGTGACTGGATGGTTTGGCCAATAGAGCCCACTGTTTCAAGCAGCCCCCAGAAAGTACCCAGCAGGCCGAGGAACACCAGAAGGCCAATCAGATAGCGCGAAATATCGCGGCTTTCGTCAAGGCGCGAAGCAATCGAATCGAGAATGGTGCGTGTCGAGGTGGTCGTCAGCGCCATCGATTGTCTGCGACCGATCAGAGCACGCATTGGTGCAAGCAGCACGGGCGGACGTGTTGTGCCGTCGCGTTCGCCATCGCGGAATGAATTGACCCAGCGGATTTCTGGCAGAAGGCGCAGCACTTGTCCAAAGGCCAGCAGAATGCCGATCAGCAGCACGCCAAAGATCAGACCATTAAGTCCGGGATTGGTGACGAAGAATGTATGGATCTGCCGCATCAGGATCGCGGCGAGGAATGCAACGATGATGAGAAAGATCACCATGGATAGAATGACAATTCTCGGGCTGCTCAGGCGGTAGGGGTCGTAGTCCCGTGCATCGTCGAGGCGTTCCCGTGAAAGTCTCAGATCGCTCATGCGTTTGGCTCCATGGATATCCGTTGGGATAATCTGTCGCGGGGAGCCTACTGCATAATTTAGCGAAGCGGAATCGCTTAAAGCGAAAAAATAATGCGCCCCGGTTGGAATGCCGGAGCGCAGTAAAACATAGAAATAGGAAGCGGATCAGATTGGCTTGTTGACCGTCTTGAGCAATGCTTTCTGAATGATTTCATTGCCAGCAACGATGGTCTTGGTGCCAAAAATGTCCTGGCCACCCTTTTTGTCAGATACAAAGCCACCAGCTTCGCGGATCATCAGCATGCCTGCGCCGAGATCCCAAGGATGCATGCCGTCTTCCCAGAAGCCATCAAGACGGCCTGCTGCGACATAAGCAAGATCAAGAGCAACGGCACCCATACGGCGAATGCCCGATGTTTCAGCCATGACATTGCGCAGTTCGACAAGGTATTGGCCGTGGCCGGGGCGACCCAGATGCGGGATGCCGGTGCCGATAACGCAATCAACCAGCTTGTTGCGGGCTGCAACGCGCAGGCGACGATCATTGAGGAATGCGCCACCACCGCGTTCAGCGGTGTAAAGCTCGTCCATAGCTGGGTTGTAAATCACGCCAGCAACGATCTGTCCCTGACGCTCAAGAGCGATAGAGACTGCGAAAACAGGGATACCATGGAGGAAGTTGGTTGTGCCGTCGAGTGGATCGACCAGCCAGCGATGCTGTCCGTCTTTCGATTCAACCCCACCCGATTCTTCCATCAGGAAGCCAAAGTCCGGGCGGGCGCGGCTCAGTTCGGTGTAAATGACTTTTTCGGCTTTGCGGTCAGCCTGGCTGACGTAATCGCCTGGACCTTTAAGCGAAACCTGAAGGTTCTGCACTTCGCCGAAGTCGCGCGCGAGACCGCGTCCGGCTTTCATAGCGGCCTGAACCATAACATTGAGAAGGGCTGAACGCGCCATCTGATTGTCCTTTTAGAAGCGCATTCCGAAACCTGTGAGCTGGCTTTCGAAAAAGATGCGCGTTGATAAATCACAGAGCGCCGATCTGATGAGATCAAACCTATGGCACTCAGAACTGAGCAAGCTGAGAAAGAACTGTCGCATTTCTCTTCAAGGAGAATGGACTGCGGCGCCCAATTTGCAGGCGCCACATGATTTCGAATATTAGATTATGCGCGGCTGACGTAGGTCAGTTCGTTGGTATCAACGATCACGCGTTCACCCGAAGCGATGAATGGTGGAACGAGGATACGGATGCCGTTTTCAAGAACAGCTGGCTTGTAAGAGGAAGCTGCTGTCTGGCCTTTAACGACCGGATCAGCTTCGACGATTTCAAGCGTAACCTGATCAGGAAGACGAATGCCGATTGGCTTTTCTTCGTAGAGTTCAACGGTAACCATCATGCCGTCCTGAAGGAACGCTGCGCGGTCGCCAACGAAATCCTTCAGCAGTTCAAGCTGTTCGTAGGTTTCGGTATCCATGAAGACCAGCGCTTCGCCCTGTTCGTAGAGGAACGAGAAATCCTTCTGTTCCAGACGAACGCGCTCTACGGTTTCAGCTGCGCGGAAACGTTCGTTGAGCTTGGTGCCGGTGATGAGGTTCTTCAGTTCAACCTGATTGTAAGCACCGCCTTTACCAGGCTTGACTGCATTGGTCTTAACCGCTGCCCACAGCCCGCCATCATGTTCGATAACATTGCCTGGGCGGATTTCGTTACCATTGATCTTCATAAGATTAATCCGGGAGTAAATGTGAAACTGTTGCGGCCCGGCGCATCACGACAGAAAGGCAATCTCCCGCTTATTTGCAGGGATTGCGTCCATCTTTAACTCGAACCACGATAATCGGGCTCTCCAAGACCATAAAATAGCGCTTTGTGCAAGCCTGAGCCGCAAATCAGCATGTCAGCTCATTAAAAAACTGTCTGGTTTTTACCGAACACGCAGATTGTTTGCGATCTGGATTGCCTGCTTAAGCTGATCATCAGCCAAACCATCCATCATGTCATTGAGGTCTGGTGAGCGATAACCGGCGCGCTGAGCAACGATATACCATGCTGCGGATTTGACTGTGTCACCATCCGTGCCGATACCGTCGCGATAAAGCCTTGCGAGCCAGGCCTGAGCCAGAACCATGCCGCGCTGTGCTGCGATCTGCATCCAGCCAAAGCCCTGCTCGTAATTACGATCACCGCCACGGCCTTCGACCAGCCAACGACCCAGATCATATTGCGCAGTGTCATAACCCTTGCGCGCAGCACGCAGAAGATATTCACGCGCCTTCTTGTCGTCATGCGGTATTTTATCGGTGCCGTTGGCGTAAATCTGGCTCAAAGCATATTCAGCATCAGCGAGCTGTGCGGTGGCAGCTTTCTCAAACCACGGGAAAGCCGCATCGATGCCAGAAGCAGTTGTCGCTTTCATCATGAGCAACTGGCCGTAATTGAACTGTGCCATGGCATTGCCGCTTTCGGCAGCTTTTTGCATCAGTTCGGTGGCCTTGGCGGTGTCTTTTTTGACGTAGCGGCCTTGAAGCAGCAGGGAGGCATAGCGGAACTGTGCTTCATGCACGCCTTTATCGGCAGCTTTAGCATACCACTCAGCAGCTTTTTTCTGATCGGCAGGGACACCCAAACCACGCGCATAGATTTCTGCGACAAGTGTCTGGGAAGCCGGATCGCCTTGCTCAGCCTTTGGTTTCGCCAGATTGAATGCGGTCAGATAGAGTCCGCGCTGATAGGCACCAAAGGCTTCATCTGCGGGCTTATCGCCAAACCGGCTTGGATCGATTGCTGGCAAAGCGCTGGTCGATGCCGGTTGTGGCAGCATTTTGGGCTTTTCAGCAGGTTTATCGCTTTTCTTGTCCTGTTTCTTTTGCACGCCTGCGGGTTCACCAGCAGTTCTGGCAGCATGAACAGCCGGAACACACGCAGCGAATATCAAAGCTGTGGTGAGAAGAATTTTGCTCTTCATGGGGGCGTACAAAACCTTGCCGAATTTAGTTTTCAAAACGAGGGGCGTGTTCATCAAGAAGCCGGTTGGCTTCAGCGACAGCCTCTGCAGGGTTTTCCGCTTCAAATATGGCACTACCAAGGGCAACAAAATCTGCACCAGTCTGCGCGGCAGCGATGACGCTTTCCAACGTGTTGCCAGCCTGTGCAATGCTTGGAATTTCAACCAGCTCAGACCACCATTCAGCCAGTGAGAGATTACGCGGGTGTGCGTCTGGCTTGTTGTCAGCACCAATCTTTCCGAAGAAAACATAATCAGGCTGCAACTCGCCGATTTCCATAGCACTATGGCGATCACGCAGGTTGCCTGTGCCAACGATGAATTTTGGTGTGTGCTTTTCGATTGCTTCAGCAAGCTCTGCGGCTTTGCCTTCAATGTGGATGCCATCGGCACCAACGCGGCCCGCAATGCGCGTATCATTCAAAATGATCGCGGCGGCACCTTTTTCCTGAATGACAGCAACGGCCTTCTGGGCTGATGCCTGAAATGTGGCTTCATCCAGATCGGTTCCGTCGAGAATCACACTTGCAACGTCGCCACCTGACAAGGCTGCCGACAACAGTTTTGCAAGTGCATCCCCATTTGCGATGGGTGGTGCAACCAGCAAAAGGCGGCAGCGATCATTGTTTTGTTTAGCAGTTGGCGCGTTCATAAACCAAACCTAGCGAAAAATGTTGATGGAATTCGGGCATAAAGTAAGAGGCGTTGCTTGAATAGCCCCTTTGCATTTTAACGCTTTTGTTGCGGGGGCGGGAAACAGCTGTGTTGGCATAATGTTATCCACTGGAACGAAAGTTGATTGGAACCAACCGTGTTCTAACCGAATTACCAGTTATATAGGCGGCAATGAGTGCTGCGCTATCGCAGACTGAAATATAAACGGCAGGCAGGCGAAATGACGAATGAAACGGCGAAAATAGTGCCAAAAGTCCGCGACACACGCATTGATGTGTTCCGCGCGCTGGCACTGCTTACGATTTTCATCAATCATGTGCCCGGAACCTTTTTCGAGCATTTCACGCATAAGAATCTCGGCTTTTCGGATTCGGCAGAAGCTTTTGTCCTGATTTCAGGCATGGCGGTTGCGCTGGCTTATGGATCGAAGTTCGCGCCGGGCAATCGTCTGATGCTGACTTTGAAAATGTGGCGCCGCGCCTGTGTGCTGTATACCGCGCACATTATGACGACGCTCGCGACCATCGGTATTTTTGCCTCCGCCGCGATTTTCCTCAAGCATCGTGAGCTTCTGACGCAGATCAATATTGGCCCGCTGGTCAAGCAGCCGGTTGAGGCGCTTCTCGGTCTGGTTACGCTCGGTCATCAGCTTGGCTATAACAATATTCTCTCCATGTATGCGGTCGTGCTGCTAATCACACCACTGCTGCTTTTGCTCGCGCGTATCAGCCTGTCGTTGATGCTTGGCGTGTCGGGCATGGTGTGGTTGCTTGCCGGTATCTATCATGTTGCTCCGGTAAATTATCCAACTGCAGGCGTCTGGTTCCTCAACCCGCTATCGTGGCAGTTCCTGTTTGCTATCGGTATTGCTGGCACCATCCATGTGCGTCGTGGCGGCAAACTGCCGACCAATCCTGCATTAATTGCAGCGGCTGTTGGCTATCTGGTTCTTTCGCTGGCTTGGGTCCGTATTCCGCTTTGGGGCATAGATGTTTCAATGGGCATGCCTGCAGTGCTGACCGGTTTTGACAAGACGTTTTTGTCGGCGCCACGTCTTCTGCATGTATTGGCCACGGCTTATTTGATTGCGGTTGTTCCAACGCTCAACAGCATTGCGCGTACTTCGCCGGACAATCCGCTCGCAATTCTCGGCAAGCATTCGCTGCCGGTCTTCATTGCCGGTACGTTGTTGGCGATGGTTGCGCAGGTCATGAAGCTCGTTAATCCGGGCGGTCTGCCATACGACGCTCTGCTTATTGCAACGGGTGTGGTGATGCAGTTTGCGCTGGCTTATTATCTCGAATGGCTCCCAACCATTGGCTGGGGCAAGAAGCCTGCCGCAAAACCCGCTGCGGAAGGTTCAAAGGCCTCGCTTGGAGCCAATCCAAAACCGGCACTTCAGCAAATGTAATTAAAAGCCGCCTTCGGGCAGCTTTTTTGTTTGCGGATTATTCCACAGCTTGCACTCAGAATTAACCAATCATTAATCTTAACGGCGTTTAATGGTTTACATCCAGTTCGGCTGGATTCTTACCGAGTGGTGAAGCCACTTTGTTTGACGCCTCCCTGTTAAACTCCTGAGAGCCGCCTTTGCGGCTCTTTTTTTTAATGTTTCGAGGGAATCGCCTGCTTTTCTGGCAAAACTGGCGTCAATGCCTTTCACAGTTTATTCAAAAGCATTTTAAAAAATTAACTGAATGTTAAACATAAACTTGCGCGACGGTGCATGAAGGTGCAGTTTATCGTGGACTCGCCCGATCAAGCTGTTCCGTCCCAGCTCTCCCCATGATCGAACGACAGTTCATTCTATTATTTCACGCACATTTTGACGGTGCGCGAGCAACAAAATAATCGCAGATGCGTTTATGTAAGGTGGCAGAGCAGTGATTAGCGAACAGGGACAGATGCCGGGCAATATGATCAGCCTCGCTGAGCGCATGGTTTTCTCAGATTCGTTCAAGCCGATTTACAGCGAAGGCATGGACATGGTTGAGGAAGCCGCCAGCTATCTCGACGGCGAAGGCCGCGAGGAAGCGCGCAATCTCTCACGTGTTGCCGCAACTCTTTATGCTGCCGAATCGATGCGCCTGACGACACGTCTCATGCAGGTTGCTTCCTGGCTCTTGTTGCAGCGTGCAGCGCGTAATGGCGAAATGTCCCGCAAGCAGGTTGAAGCTGAAAAGGCCAAAGTTCGTCTTGATACACCTTCGGCAGGTGATGTTGCGCAGGGCTGGAATGAGTTGCCTTTTGCTTTCACTGAGCTGGTTGAGCGCTCGATCCGCCTACAGGCACGCGTTCGCCGCATGGATCGCAACGTCTATGGTGAAGTTGTAGCTTTGCAGAGTGCGCCGCGTGGCAATCCGGTTTCCGATCAGATTGTTCTTTTGAAGACTGCCTTTGGCGCGTCTTAAGTAAAATTTGCGCAGTCTAATCTAATGACTGCGCGCAATGTTTCTCTTTTGTTCACATTTATGCTGTCAAGTGAACCTGTCTGAGGATAGGGTTCACTTATGAAAGAAACGATTCGCATCATTGGTATTGATCCGGGGCTCCGCCGTACCGGCTGGGGCGTGGTGGAATCGCTTGGAAATTCCCTGCATTTTATTGGCTCTGGCACTGTGACCTCGAATGCTGAGATGGATCTCGCTTCGAGGCTGTGCCAGTTGCATGAGGGACTGTCTAAAGTCCTGTATGAATTCATGCCGCATGAAGCAGCCGTTGAGCATACATTCGTCAATAAGGATGCGACGGCGACGCTGAAGCTTGGTCAGGCACGCGGTATTGCGCTTTTAGCGCCCGCACAGGCTGGGCTGCCGGTTGCGGAATATGCGCCAAATGCCGTTAAGAAGGCGGTCATTGGCGTGGGCCATGGCGAAAAGCAGCAAATTCATATGATGGTTAAGGTTTTGATGCCACGCGCAACGTTCGATACGAGCGATGCTGCCGATGCGCTTGCTATTGCCATTTGCCATGCGCATCATCGTCAGAGCATTGTCAGCGCACGTCGTATGCAAGCGTTATTAGCAGGATAGATATAAAATGATCGGCAAGATTAAAGGCGTGATCGATGAAATTGCTGATGATCATGCCGTCATCGACGTGCATGGCGTTGGCTATGTTGTGTTTTGTTCTTCCCGCACGCTCGGTAATCTGGGCGGTGAAGGTGAGGCGGCGGTGCTGCTTATTGAGACCTATGTGCGTGAGGACATGATCCGCCTTTATGGTTTCGGATCACAGCTTGAGCGCGAATGGTTCCGCCTGTTGCAAAACGTGCAAGGCGTGGGAGCCAAGGTGGCACTCGCCGTGCTCGGCACTTTGACACCGCCTGAACTCGCAAACGCAATCGCGCTTCGTGACCTTACGATGGTTTCGCGTGCGCCGGGCGTTGGTAAAAAAGTTGCCGAACGTATTGTCACTGAATTGAAGAACAAGGCACCGGCCTTTGCGGGGGAAGCCAGCGGCACCATCGGGCTTAAGCAGGAAATCGGCGCGGGTGCTGCATCTGCTCCGGTTAGCGATGCCGTCTCAGCTCTCTCCAATCTCGGCTATTCGCGTGATCAGGCCGCAAATGCTGTGGCTGCAGCACTCAGAGCAGCCGGTGAAGATGCCGATTCGGCCAAGCTTATTCGTCTTGGTTTGAAGGAACTGTCGCGTTGAGTGACTTGTCTCAATTGAATGTTCATGCGAGAGGACTTGCATGAGCGACCGCAACCCCCTGATTGACGCTGATCTGCGTGGCGAAGATGCCGACACGACATTGCGCCCGCAAACGCTGGACGATTTTGTCGGGCAGGCTGCTGCGCGCGCCAATCTCAAAGTGTTTATTGAAGCTGCAAAAGTGCGTGGTGAAGCACTCGATCATGTGTTGTTTGTCGGTCCTCCGGGATTAGGCAAGACGACGCTCGCGCAGATTATGGCCAAGGAGCTTGGTGTCAATTTCCGCTCGACCTCTGGTCCGGTCATTGCCAAGGCGGGCGATCTTGCAGCGCTTTTGACCAATCTTGAAGATCGCGATGTACTGTTTATCGATGAAATCCATCGTCTCAGCCCGGCTGTTGAAGAAATTCTCTATCCGGCGATGGAAGATTTTCAGCTTGATCTGATTATCGGTGAAGGCCCAGCAGCGCGTTCGGTCAAAATCGATCTGGCGAAATTTACGCTGGTGGCTGCAACCACGCGTCTTGGGCTTTTGACCACGCCGTTGCGTGATCGTTTTGGTATTCCGACACGGCTCAATTTTTATACCGTCGAAGAACTCGAATATATTGTCCGCCGTGGCGCACGCATCATGCAGATGGGTATTTCGCCGGATGGTGCACTGGAAGTCGCGCGCCGTTCACGCGGCACTCCCCGTATCGCGGGGCGTCTGTTGCGCCGCGTTCGTGATTTCGCGCTGGTCGCAGGCGTCGATGTGATCGACAGCAAGATTGCTGATGAAGCGCTCTCACGGCTTGAAGTCGATAATCGTGGGTTTGATCAGTTGGACCGGCGTTATCTTGATATGATTGCGCGCAATTTTGGTGGCGGACCAGTCGGTATCGAAACCATTGCAGCGGGTCTGTCAGAACCGCGTGATGCGATTGAAGACATTATTGAACCTTATATGATCCAGCAGGGCTTTTTGCAGCGCACTCCGCGTGGGCGCGTTCTGACCAATCTTGCCTGGCAACATCTGGGACTTGCCGCGCCCGCTGAAGTCGCGCAGCAGTCGCAGTTCGGCCTTTTCATGGAAGACGAATAGATATGGAACATGCACAGGTTGCGGGCGAACTGAAAGACGGCACGCATCTCCTCTATGCCCGCATTTATTATGCTGACACCGATTTTTCAGGCTTCGTCTATCACGGTCGCTATCTCGAATTTTACGAGCGTGGCCGCACGGATTTCCTGCGGCTTCAGGATGTCCATCATATCGAGCTTGCCGAAGGTTCGCTAGGCGAAGAAATGGTTTGGGTCGTCCGCCGTATGGAGATCGACTATAAATCACCTGCGAAAATGGATGATCTCATTCTGATTGAAACCCGGGTCAGCGAAATTCGTGGCGCACGGGTCATCATGGCGCAGAAGATTACCTCCGGTGAGCGGCTGCTTTCGGAAGCGAAGGTTGAGGCCGTGATGATCACCAAGGAAGGCCAGCCGCGCCGGATACCCGATGAATGGCGTGACGCTTTCACGAAGGTCGGTAATGAGTGATCGTTTCCACTCGTTTGAAGAACTTTGCGATGTTTTTGCGGAAGGGACCGATTTTGAGGTCGTAACCCGCTTTGTTCCGGGCTCGAAAATTGTCATTATAGCGCCGCACGGCGGTACAATCGAATATTTCACGACTGAACTTGCTTACGAAATTGCTGTTGAGCATTATAGTTTTTATTCTTTTGTCGGGCTCATGGATCGTAAGCATGCGCGAGATCTTCACATAACATCCCATCGCTTTTTTGAAGTGAGGATGGATGATCTTCTTTCCCACTCCAGATATGCACTCGCCATTCATGGTCGCAAAGACATGCAAAAGCTGGTGAACCTCGGAGAGCTGGACGATAAGGACGCGATTTATCTCGGTGGATTGGATGCGCAGTTTATCGAGTTTCTTGACGACGAATTGAGAAAGTCCGGTTTTGCCACTCGATTGTCGGGCCATGCATTTCTTGCTGGCAATCAGGACAATCTGTGCAATCGCTGTCAGTCAGGCAAAGGTGCGCAGATGGAGCTGCCGCTGTCCCTTCGCCATGCATTTGCCAATTCAGTGACACTGAAGTCTCAATTTGTTGCGGCCACGCAAAAGGCAATTGCGCGTCGCATCGGCAATTAATTGGGCTTCTTTGTTATAAGATACTATTCGCACATTAAGAGTAACTGATCTTTAACCATAATATCGGATTAATCACACTGACGGATTCGGTTGAGAGGCTCGTTACGGTGTAACGCCTTCCTTTCACCAAAATTAACCATGACAAGCGCTTGAGGATTTAAAGTTAAAATCCGGTTATGGCGGTTGGGGCGTTCGGCAGCGGACGTTTTTCGAGTAATTTGCGATGCCGCCCGGTCACAATGCCGGGCGTTTGGATTCGAGGACGGTAGATCGATGGAAAATATTGCGCTCGCGGCCCCTGCCGCCGATATTACCCTCTGGGGCTTGTTTATGCATGCGGGCTGGGTGGTCAAGCTTGTGATGCTCGGCCTGATAGGCGCATCGGTCTGGACCTGGGCAATCATCGTCGACAAGATTGTTTCTTATCGTCGCGCTCGCGGCGCGATGGAGCGTTTTGAGCAGGCCTTCTGGTCGGGGCAGTCACTGGAAGAACTCTATCGCACGCTCAATGAACGCCGTACCACTGGCATGGCCTCCATTTTCATCGCCGCAATGCGTGAATGGAAAAAGTCGTTTGAGAAAGGTGCGCGCTCGCCGATTGGTTTGCAGATGCGTATCGATAAGGCAATGGATGTGGCACTGGCGCGTGAGGGTGAAAAGCTCGATTCCCGCCTAGGCTTCCTTGCAACGACGGGTTCGGCAGCACCATTCGTTGGTCTGTTCGGAACGGTTGTTGGTATTATGACATCCTTCCAGGCGATTGCTGCTTCCAAGAACACAAGTCTTGCAGTTGTGGCACCGGGTATCGCGGAAGCGCTGCTTGCAACAGCGATTGGTCTGCTCGCTGCTATTCCTGCTGTTATCGCTTACAACAAGCTTTCTGCCGATGCGGGCAAGATTAGCGGACGCCTCGAAGGCTTTGCCGATGAGTTCTCCGCCATACTGTCGCGCCAAATTGATGAGAAGTTGACGCCGCGTAACTAAAGCATGTCGCGGAAAAGTGGGAACCGGCTTTCCGATAACGTCATGCGTGAAAGCAAAAAATAAAGCGTTCCAACCTCAAAGCGAAATCGAGCCTTCGGGAATATTGAAATGGGCATGTCAGTTGGAAATCAGGGAATGCAGTCAGGTGGTCGCCGCAGGCGCGGCCGCAAGAAAGCATTGATGAGCGAAATCAACGTTACGCCATTCGTGGACGTGATGCTGGTTCTGCTGATCATCTTCATGGTTTCCGCACCGCTTCTGACCGTTGGTGTGCCGATCGATCTGCCTGATACGCAGGCAAAATCGATGAATGCCGACACGCAGCCAATCACCGTATCGGTGAACAGTGAAGGTAAAATCTATCTTCAGGAAACAGAAATTCCGATTGATGAAGTTGTTGCTAAACTTCAGGCGATTGCCAAGACCGGCTACGAAGAGCGCATCTTCGTGCGTGGTGACAAAGCTGCCGATTACGGCACTGTCATGAAGGTCATGGCTCGCATTTCCGCCGCCGGTTTCAAGAATATCGGCCTTGTGACACTCCAGGAGCAGGATAGCTGACGGCATCATGAAGGCTGGCCTGACATCTTCTGTTGCACTGCATGCCGCGGCACTTGCGCTGGCAGTGGTTTCGTTTTCCTCGCCGAAGGCTTTCGACGTGCAGGATTCGGAATCGTTTCCGGTTGACATCGTTCCGATTGAATCCATTACGCAAATTCAGCAGGGCGATAAAAAAGCGCCTATGAAGGAAAAGTCGGCACCTATTCCGACAACAAAACCGCAGACGGTGCCGGATGCGCAGGAGTTTGGTGATCAGAGCGTTGATAGCCAGACACCGCCGACGCCTGACACCACAGCTAAGCCGCTTGAAGCTGCTCAGGAGCCAAAAGCGCAGCCGGAGCCAGTCAAAAAGCCGGAGCCGAAGCCCGATCCAAAGCCTGAACCCAAACCGCAGGATAAGCCTACGCCGGTCCCTGCCACGGAAGTTCAGACCAAGCCGGAAGAAAAGCAGGAAGTGAAGCCTGACCCGGTCGCGGAAGCGATTGAGAAACAGGCAGAAGCGCCTGATCAGGCAGCACCGAAATTGCCGGATAATGTTCCGGCACCGCAGGAAAAGCCAAAGCCTCCGCAGGCGCAGACCGCCAAGACACCGGATCGTAAGCCTGTTGAAGAGAAGAAGCCGACGCAGTCAGCTTCGCAGACGTCGCAGTCAAAGAATGATGCCATTGCGGATGAAGTGGCAGCACTTCTTAATAAGCAGAAGGCTTCTGGCGGCGGTGCAAAGCGTTCGACCGATCAGGTATCGCTGGGCGGCAAGAAGAATACTGGCGGCTCAAAGCTGAGCCAGAATGAAATGGATGCGCTTCGTGGCGCGATCTCGAAGTGCTGGAATGTGCCTGCTGGGGTTGCAGATGCGCCTGGTCTCGTTGTGACGGTGAAGATGCATCTCAATCAGGATGGTTCCATTCAGGGTTCGCCTGAGGTGACATCCGGTGGTGGCAGTGATGGTGTGGGCAGAGCGGCTGCAGAAAGCGCCCGTCGCGCTGTGGCACGTTGCGCACCGTATAATCTGCCAGCAGACAAATATGAGAATTGGTCGGAAGTGATTGTTAACTTCGACCCAAGCGAAATGTTCTGACCGGGTTCCGGTCAGTTAGAGCGCCGTGCGCCCAATTGGGCGCACAAAGGTCGCTCTAACAGTTTATATTTGCTGCATAATTTTCCTTAAACTGTTTCAAGTTTAAGGAATTATGCAGTTAAGTTCCATGCCAAGGACAAAAGAGGTCCCCAAAGACATGAAAATGGGCATTATGAAAACGAAAATCCGGGCGGCCCTTTCGGCTTTGGCCTGTGTGATTGCCGCAAGCCTTGTTGCAACCGCTCCCGCGCATGCCGTGGTCGAAATCAACATTAACAAGGGTGTTGTCGAACCATTGCCGATTGCGATTACCGATTTCCTTTCAGGCGATCAGCTTGGTGCCAATATCACGTCGGTTATTGCCGCCGATCTTGAACGGTCCGGCTTGTTTGCGCCGATCAGCAAGGGCGCATTCATCGAAAAGATTTCCAATCCTGATGCATCGCCGCGTTTTGAAGACTGGAAGGTCATCAATGCGCAGGCATTGGTCACAGGTCGCATTACTAAGCAGCCAGACGGTCGCCTGAAGGCTGAATTCCGTCTCTGGGATACATTTGGTGGCCAGCAGCTGATTGGCCAGCAGTTCTTCACCACGCCTGATAACTGGCGTCGCGTTGCACATATTATCGCCGATGCGATCTATGAGCGCCTGACCGGTGAAAAGGGCTATTTCGATACCCGCGTTGTTTTCGTGGATGAATCCGGTCCAGCTCAGAAGCGCGTCAAGCGTCTGGCGATCATGGATCAGGATGGCGCCAATATTCGTTATCTCTCCGATGGTCGCGATATTGCACTGACCCCGCGCTTTTCGCCAAACCGTCAGGAAGTGACGTATATGTCCTTTGCTGGTGGCCAGCCGCGCGTGTACCTGTTGCAGCTTGAAACTGGCCAGCGTGAGCTGGTTGGCAACTTCCCTGGTATGTCGATTGCTCCCCGCTTCTCACCAGACGGCCAGAAGGTTGTGATGAGCCTTCTGCAGGATGACGGCAGCGCGAACATCTACACGATGGATCTGCGTAACCGCACCACCACCCGTCTGACCAGTAGCCAGGCTATCGATACCAGTGCGTCTTACTCGCCTGATGGTTCACAGATTGTGTTCTCGTCTGATCGTGGCGGACGTCCGCAGCTCTACGTGATGGGCGCTGATGGTTCCAACCCACGCCGTATCTCGTCGGGTGACGGTAGCTACTCGACACCTGTGTGGTCTCCACGCGGCGATCTCATCGCCTTCACCAAGCAGTCACAGGGCCAGTTCTCGATTGGTGTTATGAAGACTGATGGTACGGGTGAGCGACTGCTGACTTCGGGCTTCCATAACGAAGGTCCGACCTGGGCACCAAATGGTCGCGTGCTGATGTTTTTCCGCAAGGCATCAGGTGCCGGTGGTCCGAAGCTCTTCAGTATTGATTTGACCGGTCGCAATGAACGTCAGATTCAGACACCGAACTTTGGTTCTGATCCGGCATGGTCGCCATTGCTCGAGTAGTTTTGGTATGAGCTCGAATGAGTTTGGGGCGCGAAGCATAGGTTTCGCGCCTTTTTCATGGCAAAATGCCACAATTATAGCCTTGGAGCCGTGTTTCTGCCTCATTTAGCCCTCAAGGGCTAAAAGCAGAATTGCTGCCGGATAAAAACGGTTTGCAGATGGTCGCAAGAAATTATTAACCATACTTCTTGAGCCTGTTTTAACCTAAATATGATTATTGGTTGGTTACGCAGGAACATCAAATCTTAAGGAGCTCCGGCCCATGCGCCGTATCCAGTCGATTGCACGTAGCCCGATCGCTATTGCCCTTTTCATGTCGCTCGCCGTTGTCGGTTGTGCGTCCAAGAAGAATCTCCCGAACAATGCCGGTGATCTTGGCTTGGCTGGTGGCGCTGCGACGCCCGGCTCCGCTCAGGATTTCACTGTAAACGTCGGTGACCGCATTCTGTTTGACCTCGATTCGTCGCTGATCCGTTCGGACGCACAGCAGACATTGTCGAAGCAGGCTCAGTGGTTGCAGCGTTACCCACAGTACTCGATCACGGTCGAAGGCCATGCCGACGAACGTGGTACACGTGAGTACAACCTTGCACTCGGTCAGCGTCGTGCTGCTGCAACCCGTGACTTCCTTGCAGCCCGTGGCGTTCCAACCAGCCGTATGCGCACCGTTTCTTACGGCAATGAGCGTCCAATCGCTGTTTGCGATAACAACTCTTGCTGGTCGCAGAACCGTCGTGCCGTTACCGTTCTTAACGGTGCTGGCAGCTAAGTTTCAGAAAATAGCCTGACCTAATCAGAGAAAAGCGGTCTTCGGGCCGCTTTTTTTGTGCTGAAAGACAACTATTGGTAATTTCGACAAATTTTGGCCGAAGTAACCTGTGTCATAGGGAAAGCATCTATGCTTTTTAAGGTTTTTCTCTAATAACTGAAAAGAACCGCGGAAAATCAGGTGTTCAGAAAATGTTCAGGCATCGTGTTTGATTGTTTATCCAGACCTTGGTGGTCGCGGTTTATAGTTTCAGGGCACCATCATTTTTCGACAATGAGCGATAGGGGCAAAAGGGAATGAGGAAACCAATGAGGAAAGTGACGCTGGCAATTGCCATGCTGCCGCTTTTGGCGAGTGCGCCGGTTCTGGCAGCATCTGGATTTTCGCAGCAAGGAAACATTCAACTCGCGCAAGCTGGGAGTCCGGGTGGCGATCAGTTTTCGCAGCAGGTTTGTAATCTGGCGCATCAGAACGCACAGTCCTATGCCCGCATCATGCAACTGCGCGACAATATGCTGAAAATTCAGCGTGATAATGAAACCCGTTTTCGTGCGCTGGAAAAGGGCAATGGCGGTGGACAGAATCACGCGAATATCGGCTCGACCGCGATTCTCGACGATGCCATGCGCGACAATGGCAGCGGGGGCGGTCAGGGCGGCTATCAGCAGAGCCCCGGCTTGCAGCAAGAGCTGATCCGTAACCTCACCGGTAAGGTTGAGGATGTTGATGCGCAGATTTCGTTTACGAATGAGTTGCTGCAGAAGACACAGGACGACAATGATTTCCGCTTTGAAGAGCTGGAAAAGAAGCAGGGTGTAACCGCTCCGGCAAAGTCTGATCTATCTCAGAACGCTCAAGTGAGCGCGCCTCCCGGCAGCGATCTTTGTGCGCAGGGCATGGGCAATCCGGTAAGCACCGCCGATACACTCGGTAATCGTGCCGAAGCCATGAACTTCCAGGTCCTCGAATTGCAGGACCAGATGCAGAAAATGCAGGAAGACAATGAACGCCGCTTCCAGAAGCTGGAAGGTGGCCGCGCCGATGCGGGCAATGCACCGGACGAGACTTCGCTTGCTGATGCGACACCTGCTGGAAACCCCGATGATGGGGTTTCTGGCAACACGGCGCAGGGCGGTGATTTTGGTTCAGACACACAATTGGCGACCAATGATACATCGGGCGCCGATTCCGTGGCTATTGGTTCAGGCGCCGCCCCGCAGGGTGGTCCACAGCGTGGAGAGCCGCCGCGGTCGCTCGGCTCCATCCGCTTTGACAACAATGGCAATGTAATCGGCGAAACCATTGATGTGCAGCCTCGCCCGGTTGAGCAGGGCGCTGCATTGCCAGCTGGTCAGGCTGCGGGGCAGGCGGTCGCATCGCTACCGACTGATGATAATCCGAATTCACTCTATCAGGCCGCGTATCAATATGTGATGTCGGGCGATTATAAAGCAGCGGAGACTGGTTTCCGCGAGCATATTAAGCGCTATCCGGCTGATCCAACCACGGCTGAAGCACGCTATTGGCTGGGTGAATCGCTGTATGGTCAGGCACGTTATCCTGAAGCCGCGACTGTTTTCATTGATACGCAGCGTGATTACCCGGATTCCAAACGCGCAGCGGAGAATATGTTCAAGCTGGGTATGACGCTTGAAAAGATGGATAATCACGACGTCGCTTGTGCAACATTCAAGCAGATTCCGGAGCGCTATCCAAAGGCTGCGCCTGCTGTTTTGAAGCGGGTGAGTGATGAGCGCACGCGTATCAAGTGTTGATTTTGGAGAACATTTGTGGGGCTTTCCCCGACCGATATTTTTGAGCCTTTCAGATTAGATCGTGCAAAAGGAATCATTGCTGCCGTGTCAGGCGGGAGCGATTCTCTGGCTCTTCTTTTTCTCTTGAAAGACTATCTCGCGACGCTGGATAATCCGCCGCCGCTGACAGCTGTTACTATTGATCATCGTTTGCGTGCGGAATCGGCGCAAGAGGCTGACAATGTAGGCGCGCTTTGCCATCAACATTGCATAGCGCACCGTGTTCTTGCATGGGACGACACCAAACCAAAAACTGGTTTAGCCGCTGCCGCCCGTTCTGCGCGTTATCGGTTGCTGGTTCAGGCCGCGCATGAGGCGGGGGCTGATTTTATTGCGACGGGGCATACGCGCGATGATCAGATCGAAACATTCTTAATGCGCAAAGAGCGAAGCTCTCATTCGGAAGCACGCGGACTCGCTGCTATGGCACCCCAGTCATGGCTTGAAAATTCAGTTATCTTGGTGAGGCCGCTGCTGGAAACGTCCCGTTCAAGCCTGCGGCAAGAACTCACTGAGAAATCGGTCGTCTGGATTGATGATCCCAGCAACGTGAACACCAATTATGAGCGTCCGCGTGTGCGGCTGACATCGGCTACAGAAGTCGATCCAGACCGCGTGATGGCGCAAGTTGCACTGGCATCTGCGGCACGCAAACGCGATAATGCGGCGCTTGTTTCAGTATTGAATGATCCTCGGTGCCTGCAAATGAACGCGTTCTGTACGATTTTGGTCGATGCCTCTATTTATGCAGCGCTGCCAGAAAGTGTTCGACGCTTGTTTTCCGGCCTTCTCGCATCGATTGCGGGTGGGCGGCGTTTTCTGCCCGGTGATGCTGAGCGTGCACGGATCGAAAAGCTCTTGTCCGGTCAGGAGAAAGTCGGCCGTCTCACGGTGTTTGGTGCACTTGTTGAGCTTGGTAAAAATGGTGAGCCGCATAAGTTTCGTCGCGAACGCCGCAATCTTCCAGAGATGGAGCTTCATCCCGGGCAAACGATCATCTGGGATGGGCGCTATCGCCTGAAAAATGATGCTCAAACATCGTTCGAAGTGGCGGCACCTGATCGGCAGGAACTGACTGATTTCATTGAAGTGCATCAGATTGACGTCGATTTTGCACAACGTGAAGCTTTGCTAGTGCTACCCGCAATCTATGAAAACGGCAAATTGCTGCAAGTTCCGGCAGTTAAGGGCCAACAGTTGCCTTCAGGAATCACTGTCGAAAAGCACTTCGCAATCTTTGATCATGTGCTTCCGGGCTATGATTTTGCGCTGGCAAAGGCCATTGAAACGCAATTTGGGCGCGAATGTCCTAATTTTTATAAACCAGTTTGATAAGAATCGAGGATGAGGCGGCTCTCGCGCCTTGGCAAGGCCGTTCTTCGATCCTATGTTAAGTCGAAACATCGTACCGCCCTTGTCGGGTGGCTGTGGTATCGATAGGACCCGATATGAATCCGAACTATCGCAACTTCGCCCTCTGGGCGATCATTGCTCTACTTTTGATAGCGTTGTTCAACCTGTTCCAGAGTCCTGGCCAGCGCTCGAATTCCCGTGAAGTTTCCTACTCCCAGTTTATCGATGACGTTTCCAATGGACGCGTGAAGTCGGTTACAATTACTGGTGAGAAGATCAGCGGTACATTTGCCGATAATGGATCGACCTTCCAGACCTATTCGCCCGGCGATACAGGACTGGTTTCCCGTCTTGAAGAGAAGGGCGTGACCATCACTGCCCGTCCTGAAAACGACGGTTCCGGTTCGCTTCTTGGTATCCTGCTTTCATGGCTGCCGATGATCCTTATTCTGGGTGTGTGGATTTTCTTCATGCGCCAGATGCAGGGTGGTTCACGCGGTGCGATGGGCTTTGGCAAGTCGAAAGCGAAGCTTTTGACCGAAGCGCATGGCCGTATCACCTTTCAGGATGTTGCGGGCGTTGAAGAAGCCAAGCAGGATCTTGAAGAAATCGTAGAATTCCTGCGTGATCCGCAGAAATTCCAGCGTCTCGGCGGTAAGATTCCGCGCGGTGTGCTGCTCGTTGGCCCTCCCGGAACTGGTAAGACTTTGCTCGCGCGTTCTGTTGCAGGCGAAGCCAATGTGCCGTTCTTCACGATCTCCGGTTCTGACTTCGTTGAAATGTTTGTTGGTGTGGGTGCAAGCCGCGTCCGCGATATGTTCGAACAGGCGAAGAAGAATGCACCTTGCATTATCTTCATCGACGAAATCGATGCTGTTGGTCGTCATCGTGGCGCAGGTCTTGGCGGCGGTAACGACGAACGTGAACAGACGCTCAACCAGCTTCTGGTCGAGATGGATGGTTTTGAAGCAAACGAATCGATCATTCTGATTGCTGCAACCAACCGTCCTGACGTTCTTGATCCAGCGCTCCTGCGTCCGGGCCGTTTTGACCGTCAGGTCGTGGTTCCGAACCCGGATATCGTTGGTCGTGAACAGATCCTCAAAGTGCATGTGCGCAATGTGCCGCTTGCTCCAAATGTCGATCTTAAAGTTGTGGCACGCGGTACACCGGGCTTCTCTGGTGCTGACCTTGCCAACCTCGTCAACGAATCTGCTTTGATGGCAGCGCGTCGCAACAAGCGTCTCGTAACTATGCAGGAATTTGAAGACGCCAAGGACAAGATCATGATGGGTGCGGAACGCCGCTCCGCCATGACGCCGGAAGAAAAGGCG
Organism: Brucella sp. 21LCYQ03; assembly: GCF_023554105.1. Lineage (GTDB taxonomy): Bacteria > Pseudomonadota > Alphaproteobacteria > Rhizobiales > Rhizobiaceae > Brucella. The sequence continues at coordinate 48,522 of NZ_JAMJWE010000007.1, read as the reverse complement.
AATACGGCTTATCATGAAGCTGGCCATGCTATTCTGGCGATCAATGTGCCAAAGTCTGATCCAGTCCATAAGGCGACAATCATTCCACGTGGTCGTGCGCTGGGTATGGTGATGCAGTTGCCGGAAGGTGATCGTTATTCTGCGACCTATACCTGGATGGTTTCGCGTCTTGCGATCCTGATGGGTGGTCGTGTTGCGGAAGAGCTGAAATTCGGTAAGGAAAACATCACATCTGGTGCGTCTTCCGATATTCAGCAGGCAACCAAGCTGGCGCGTTCGATGGTGACGCAGTGGGGTTATTCCGATAAGCTTGGTCGCGTGGCTTACGGTGACAATCAGGAAGAAGTGTTCCTCGGTCATTCGGTTTCGCGCACGCAGAATATTTCGGAAGCAACTGCGCAGATCATCGATGCTGAAGTGCGCCGTCTCGTGGATGAAGCATACGCAGAAGCAACCCGTATTCTGACTGAAAAGCGTGAGGATTGGATTGCGCTGGCCGAAGGTCTGCTTGAATATGAAACGCTCAGTGGCGATGAAATCAAGGAACTGATCGCGGGCAATAAGCCATCGCGTGATCAGGGTAATGATACGCCTTCGCGTGGTTCGGGCGTACCGAAAGCGGGTAGCCCACGCAAGCGCAAGGGTGAAGAACCTGGCGGTGAACCTGGTATTGAGCCAAACCCACAGCCGCAGTAAGCATCTGTAAGAATTATGAAAAGCCGGGCATTTTGTCCGGCTTTTCTGCTTCTGAAGCGCCTTTTGTTAGAAAGGTCCGGTTAAGTATTTCGGCGCATCATGGGTCAAGTTTGGAAATTGATGCTTTGATACGATCTGTTTCGTCGAAAGGTGAAATTGCAATGACGGGTGGTTTTGCGCTATTAACGCAGACAATCGATTGCCGGGCTAACGATCCTGGATGTCATTGCCGTCTCATGAATTAACCGCGACAGATTTTTAATTGCTTCGAGACAGCTTTATGGCGCAACGCAAGGCTAAGAATATGACACGTAAATATTTTGGAACTGATGGTATTCGCGGTAAGGCAAACAGCTTTCCGATGACACCAGATATTGCCATGAAAGTCGGCATGGCGGTTGGGCATATTTTTCGCCGCAAGGGTCAAGCTTCGCGCGTTGTGATCGGCAAGGATACGCGCCGCTCTGGTTATATGCTGGAAAACGCGCTTGTGGCCGGTTTCACAGCAGCGGGCATGGACGTGTTTCTTCTCGGCCCAATCCCAACGCCTGCTGTCGCTATGCTTTGCCGTTCGCTTCGTGCCGATATTGGTGTGATGATCTCGGCCTCGCACAATCCATTCTATGACAACGGCATCAAGCTGTTTGGTCCTGACGGCTTCAAGCTATCAGACGAAATCGAATTGAAGATTGAAAGCCTCATCGACAGCGATCTCTCCGCACATCTTGCGACCCATGGTGAAGTGGGCAAGGCCAAGCGCGTTGATGGTGATATTTATCGCTATATCGAATTTGCGAAGCGCACACTGCCGCGCAATATTTCGCTCAATGGTCTGCGCGTTGTTGTCGATTGTGCCAATGGTGCGGGCTACAAGGTAGCGCCTGCCGCACTTTGGGAACTCGGTGCAGAAGTCATTACCATTAATGACGAGCCAAACGGCATCAATATCAATGAGGATTGCGGCTCGACCCATCCGATTGGTCTGATGAAGAAGGTGCATGAAGTACGCGCCGATGTCGGCATCGCGCTTGATGGTGATGCGGACCGCGTTCTGCTGGTTGATGAGAACGGCACCGTGATCGACGGCGACCAGCTTCTCGCGGTTATTGCCGAATCATGGGCCAAATCAGATCGTCTGCAAGGCGGTGGGATCGTCGCGACGATCATGTCCAATCTCGGCCTTGAGCGCTATCTGCACGACCATAATATGACTCTGGCTCGTACCAAGGTTGGTGATCGGTATGTTGTTGAACATATGCGTGAGCATGGCTTCAATGTTGGTGGTGAACAATCGGGTCACATTGTTCTGTCAGATTTTGCAACGACAGGTGATGGGCTGGTATCAGCCTTGCAGATTCTTGCCGTTGCCCAGGAAGAAAACAAACCGTTGAGCGAGCTGTGCCGTAAGTTTGAGCCAGTGCCGCAGCTTCTCAAGAACGTGCGCACCGCTGGCGGCAAGCCTCTTGAAAACAAGAAGGTCAAGAGCGCGATTGATGAGGCGACTGATCGTTTGGGCGCACAGGGGCGTCTGGTTATTCGCCCATCGGGAACTGAGCCGCTGATCCGTGTGATGGCAGAAGGCGATGACCGCGCCCTTGTTGAAAAGGTCGTCAATGACATTATCAATGTGATCTCGTCGGAAAGCGCTGCTGCCTGATCAGGCGGATAACGGATTAATAAAAAGCGCGGGTTTCCCGCGCTTTTTTGTTTGTTCTGAAAGGCTTTCACTTTGAAAATGTATGATAAAAAACGATTAAAAAATAAGGTTAATTAGTATTTAATTTTTGATCCCTATTTTGATCCCAAGTTTCTGGTTTCGGCGTGTTTGCTGCGTCACTGATTGATGGGACAAATAAATGAATGGTCTGATTAAGACTTTTTGTGCCGGCCTTGTTTTATCCGCTGCACTGACTGGCTTTTCGTCTGTGGCATTTGCCGCCGATGACATGGAATCAGTGCCGGAAGTCATTGTTACGCCTTCAGCTACAGGTGGCTGGTATCTGCGTGGTGATATTGGTTATTCCTTCAATCGCTTCAATAGAGCAGATTTTGATGGCACCCGGTTTGATGGTGATCTGAAAAATTCGTTTGTCTTTGGCGGTGGTGTTGGCTATCAGATTACGGATTATTTCCGCACTGATCTGACGCTTGACTATTCAACGCGCTCAAAATTCACCACCGATTACGATAACAGCAAGATGTCCGGCTTGTCGGCTCTGGCAAATGCCTATGTTGATCTGGCCAATTTTGGCGGTGTGACACCGTATGTTGGCGCAGGGCTTGGTGGCACGCGTGTGAAGTGGGACGATATGGCCCTTACAGCCAATGGTAACGAATTATCAGGCCAAGCCGATTGGCGCTTTACCTATGCATTGATGGCCGGTGCATCGGTCGATCTCACACATAATCTTAAGTTGGATGCGGGCTATCGCTTCCGCCATGTTAATGGTGGCAAAATGTTTGAGGGTGATACGGATATTGGTGCAGTCCGCGATAAGGGCATGAATATCCACGATGTTCGCGTCGGCCTTCGTTATATGTTTGGCGGCTAATAGTGTAATCTATTGAATTCAAAGGCTCGGTTTTCCGGGCCTTTTTTGTTTTGTGTCCTAAAACATCGCACTGAAAGTGCATAAGTTAGCAAAAACTCTATTTTTTGTATCATATATTTCAAATAGCGCATAGAAGGCCGCATGAAACAGGCTTGGCCTGTGTTTTCTGAACTCCGCTTTGCTTGAAAGGAATTGAAATGAAAGCCATTGCAGCTTTTTCAGATTTTGTCGGGCGGTCATTTGCCGTCTGGGTTATCGTTTTCGCTGTGCTGGGTTTCCTGTTGCCATCGGCATTCAGTATTTTTGCGCCGTGGATCGTTGTGCTGCTCGGCATCATCATGTTCGGCATGGGCCTGACAATTTCGACCAAGGATTTTGCCGAAGTTGCGCGCCGTCCTTTTGAAGTATTGATTGGCGTATTGGCGCAGTTCATTATCATGCCACTTCTGGCTGTTTTGCTGACGCGTGTGGTTCCAATGTCGCCGGAAGTCGCCGCCGGTGTTATTCTGGTTGGCTGCTGTCCAGGCGGCACTGCAAGCAACGTAATGACTTATCTCAGCAAGGGCGATGTCGCTCTGAGTGTTGCCTGCACAAGCGTAACGACCTTGCTTGCGCCGTTGGTCACGCCGTTTTTAGTTTGGTTTTTCGCGAGCCAGTATTTGCCGGTCGATGCGATGAGCATGTTCATCAGCATCATTAAGGTAATCCTCGTGCCGCTTGCCCTTGGCTTTATCTTGCAAAAGCTGATGCCGGGTCTCGTAAAGGCTGCGGTTCCGATGCTTCCGCTCGTTTCCGTTATTGGCATTGTATTGATCGTTGCAGCTGTTGTGGCTGTGAACAAGGTAGCTATTGCTCAGTCTGGCCTGCTAATATTTGCGGTCGTTGTGCTGCATAATGGGTTTGGATTGCTGCTCGGTTATTTTGCAGCGCGATTTGCAGGGCTGTCGCTGGCCAAACGCAAAGCGATTAGTATCGAAGTCGGTATGCAGAACAGCGGACTTGGTGCGGCACTTGCCAACGCGCATTTTTCACCGCTGGCAGCCGTACCAAGTGCGGTATTCAGCGTGTGGCATAATGTTTCCGGCGCACTGATTGCGAGCTATTATGCACGCATGAAAGACGACGCTTCAAAATAACATTGGCAATACATTTTAACCTGCCGGGTTTTACCCCGGCGGGTTTTGCAAAATATCTCTTCAGGCATATTGTGCTTTTTCTGGTTTCCGATATTTTCATCAGTGGGCCACGCCTCCCCAACGAGGCGCGTGCTATCTGTGAGGATAGGAAACAAAATGACGACGATTGCGAAGCCGGTAGTTCGCCCGGCTAACCCTAATTTTTCTTCAGGTCCCTGTGCAAAACGCCCCGGTTGGTCGCTTCAAGCGCTCGCCGATGCGCCGCTTGGCCGTTCGCACCGCGCGAAGATCGGCAAAAACAAGCTGAAAGAAGCCATTGACCTTACCCGCGAAATTCTCGGCGTTCCGGCTGATTACCGCATTGGCATTGTGCCTGCATCCGACACGGGTGCGGTCGAAATGGCCCTGTGGTCGCTGCTCGGTGAGCGCGGCGTGGATATGGTTGCGTGGGAAAGCTTCGGCTCCGGTTGGGTCACGGATGTGATCAAGCAGCTTAAGCTCGAAGACACCCGCACTTTTATTGCGCCTTACGGCGAACTGGTTGATTTTTCTGAAGTCGATTTCAACCGTGATGTCGTTTTCACCTGGAACGGCACCACGTCCGGCGTTCGCGTGCCTAATGCCGATTTCATTCCTGCAAATCGTGAAGGCCTGACCATTTGCGATGCAACATCCGCTGCATTTGCGCAGCGTCTTGATTTTGCAAAGCTCGATGTTGTCACGTTCTCATGGCAGAAAGTTCTAGGCGGTGAGGGCGCGCACGGTATTCTCATTCTTTCCCCACGCGCTGTTGCGCGTCTTGAAAGCTATAAGCCAGCATGGCCGCTGCCAAAGATTTTCCGCCTGACTTCTGGCGGCAAGCTGATCGAAGGCATCTTCGTTGGCGAAACCATCAACACCCCTTCGATGCTCTGCGTTGAAGATTATCTCGATGCACTGAGCTGGGCGCGTTCTGTCGGCGGTCTCGACGGTCTTGTCGGGCGTGCGGATGCAAATTTCGCTGTGCTTGATGCTTTCATCGAGAAGACGCCTTGGATTGCCAATCTGGCGCAAAAGCCTGAAACGCGTTCGAACACATCTGTTTGTGTAACGATTGTTGACCCGGAAGTGACTGCGTTGACTGCGGATCAGCAGGCAGCTTTCGCAAAGGGCATCGTCTCGGCGCTCGAAAAAGAAGGCGTTGCCTTCGACATCGGTGCATATCGCGATGCGCCTGCCGGTTTGCGTATCTGGGCGGGTGCTACGGTTGAAGCTTCTGATCTTGAAGCCCTGACTTCATGGCTCGACTGGGCCTTTGCTGCACAGAAAGCAGCACTTAAGGCCGCTGCATAATCGCAAGCGATGCAGATAGCTGTGGCCGGAGTTGGGACGGCCGCAGCCTGCTTGCCTTTCATTATCGTACAATTCGAAGGAGGCCCTTATGGCACCTCGCGTACTCGTATCCGATAAATTGTCGCCGACCGCTGTTCAGATTTTCAAAGACCGCGGCGTTGAAGTTGATTACCTGCCAGATCTTGGCAAGGACAAAGAAAAACTGCTCGAAGTCATTGGCCAGTATGATGGTCTTGCTATCCGTTCTGCCACCAAGGCAACGGAAAAGCTGATCGCAGCAGCAACGAAACTCAAGGTTATTGGTCGCGCCGGTATTGGCGTGGACAATGTCGATATTCCGGCAGCATCGCGCCGCGGTATCATTGTGATGAATACGCCTTTTGGCAATTCGATCACCACGGCTGAACATGCCATTGCACTGATGTTTGCAGTTGCGCGCCAGTTGCCCGAAGCGGATGTTTCCACGCGCGCTGGCAAGTGGGAAAAGAACCGCTTCATGGGCGTGGAAATTACCGGCAAGACGCTGGGTGTAGTTGGTTGTGGCAATATCGGTGCGGTAGTTGCTGCGCGCGGTATTGGCCTCAAGATGCACGTTGTTGCGTTCGATCCGTTTCTTTCGGAAGCGCGCGCGCAGGAGCTTGGCGTCGAAAAGCTGGAGCTTGATGAACTTCTGGCGCGTGCCGATTTCATCACGCTGCACACGCCATTGACCGACAAGACACGCGGCATCATCAATGCCGACGCATTGGCTAAGACCAAGCCGGGTGTTCGCATTATCAACTGCGCACGCGGTGGCCTGATCGTTGAAAAGGATCTGGTTGATGCGTTGAAATCGGGTCACGTTGCTGGCGCTGGTATCGATGTTTTCGAAACTGAGCCTGCAACAGAGAACGAGCTGTTCAATCTGCCCAACGTGGTATGCACACCGCATCTCGGTGCTTCGACTTCTGAAGCGCAGGAAAATGTTGCCATTCAGGTGGCCGAGCAAATGTCGGATTATCTGGTCAAGGGTGCTGTTTCTAACGCGATCAACATGCCGTCGATCACGGCAGAAGAAGCGCCGCGTCTGAGGCCTTTCGTGAAGCTTGCAGAGGTTCTCGGCGCTTTTGTTGGTCAGGTAACAGACGAGCCTATTCAGGAAGTCGAAGTGCTTTTTGATGGTGCGACTGCTGCGATGAACACTCGTGCTTTGATCAGTGCAGCACTTGCTGGTCTGATCCGCCCGCAGGTTGCCGATGTGAACATGGTTTCGGCACCGATCATGGTGAAAGAGCGTGGAATCATCGTTTCTGAAATCAAGCGCGACAAGTCCGGTATTTTTGACGGCTATATCAAGCTGACCGTCAAGACGACTGAACGCGAACGCTCGGTCGCTGGTACATGCTTCTCGGATGGCAAGGCGCGTTTCATCCAGATCAAGGGAATCAACCTTGATGCGGAAGTTGGCCCGCACATGCTTTATGTCACCAATGTCGATATTCCGGGCATGATTGGTCTGCTTGGAACGATCTGCGGCAAGCATGATATCAACATCGCAAACTTCGCTCTCGGGCGTGATCATCCGGGCGGTGATGCCATTGCGATGCTCTACGTCGACGACAGAATTCCACAGGCAGCACTTGACGAACTGATTGCACAAGAGGCAATCAAGGCGGCAAGACCTTTGGAATTTAACGTCGAGGAAGCTTAAACGATATGAATGACGGGATTGAACAGGCAGAATGGCGGCGGATGCAGGCGCAGGATTTTGCAGGCGTTACGACTGTCGCCAACATTGTTCATCCAGACTTCTTCGAGGATGAGGCGGTCTTTCGGGATCGCTTCAACATCTACCCTGCCGGTTGTTTTGTGCTGGCAAAGGGCAGTGAAATCGTTGGCTACGGCATCAGTCATCCATGGAAACTCGATTCGGTTCCCGCACTGAATTCGGTTCTTGTCGAACTGCCAAAAGATATCAGCACCTATTATATTCACGATATTGCACTTTTGCCGGAAGTGCGTTCAGGCGGGCAAGCGTCGCGTGTTGTCGAGCTGATGGGCGCGCAGGCAGAGCGTGATGGCTTTGCGACCATGGCACTTGTCGCGGTGAATGGCTCGCACGGTTTTTGGGAGAAAAAGGGCTTCGTTACCCGCGATGTGCCAGCACTCGAAGACAAGCTGAAAGGTTATTCGGACGAGGCACTGTATATGGTCCGCGCCGGCTAGATCGTAGATATTCCGGATCTGGCGGTCTGCAAATGGCGTTTTTCTTCGCTTCCGGTGCTCATGTACCCAAAAGTACACTCCGCTCCGGTTCTCGAAGAACACCATTTTCGCCTCACCATATCCAGAATCTCAGACGATCTGACGCTACCTTTCCACGTTATCGTGAAAATATTCGTATTTTTTGCATGAAAGAGTCGCGTAAGCACGATTCAGTCTGTATAGAGACGAGGGATCAGCACCTCGCGTCAAACTGTCGGGGCTGCTTGCGATCCTTGGGTTATATTTACGGCTGAGATGCCGGACCGAGGAGTTTTCTCAATGGCTAATGTGGTTGTCGTCGGGTCGCAATGGGGCGACGAGGGCAAGGGAAAGATCGTGGACTGGTTGTCCGAACGCGCCGATGTGATCGTGCGCTATCAGGGCGGCCATAATGCCGGTCATACACTTGTTATCGATGGCGTCAGCTACAAGCTTTCGCTTCTTCCATCCGGTCTGGTGCGTGGCAAACTGAGCGTGATCGGTAATGGTGTTGTGGTTGACCCACATCATTTCGTCATGGAAGTCGAAAAGCTGCGCGGGCAGGGCATCGATATTAATCCGGATGTTCTCCGTATTGCTGAAAATGCTCCGTTGATTCTCTCGGTTCACCGTGAACTCGATGCGATGCGCGAAGGGGCTACCGAAGGTCTCAAGATCGGTACCACCAAGCGCGGAATCGGCCCTGCTTATGAAGATAAGGTTGGCCGTCGCGCGATCCGCGTGATCGATCTGACCGAGCCAGACACGTTAGAGCCAAAGGTTGAGCGCCTGCTTGCGCATCACAACTTGCTGCGTCGTGGCATGGGCCTTGAGGAAATCGCGGTTGCGACCATTCTTGAAGAGCTGACCTCGGTTGCAGACAAGATTCTCCCTTATATCGATCAGGTCTGGCGCGTTCTCGACGAACGTCGCAAGTCTGGCGACCGTATTCTGTTCGAAGGTGCGCAAGGCGCACTTCTTGATAATGATCATGGCACCTATCCGTTTGTGACTTCGTCGAACACTGTTGCCGGTCAGGCAGCTGCCGGTTCGGGCCTTGGTCCAACAGCAATCGGTTATGTTCTCGGCATCACCAAGGCTTACACCACCCGTGTTGGTGAAGGTCCATTCCCGACTGAACTCAACGATGAAATCGGCGAATTCCTCGGCACCAAGGGTCATGAATTTGGCGTGGTGACAGGTCGCAAGCGTCGTTGTGGCTGGTTCGATGCGGTTATCGTCCGCCAGACAGTTCGCACATCGGGTATCACTGGTATCGCGCTGACCAAGCTCGATGTTCTCGACGGTCTTGATGAAATCAAGATCTGCGTGGCTTACGAACTTGATGGCAAGCGTATTGACTATCTGCCATCTTCGATGGGTGCGCAGGCTCGTGTGAAGCCGATCTATGAAACGCTGCCGGGCTGGTCGGAAACGACTGCTGGTGCACGTTCGTGGAACGATCTTCCAGCACAGGCTGTCAAATATGTTCGCCATATTGAAGAACTGATTGGTGCACCGGTATCAATGCTCTCGACCAGCCCGGAACGCGAAGACACCATCCTCGTGACTGATCCATTCCAGGATTAGTCGTTCGGGACTTTGCTTCCTGTAAAGAACAAGCCCGGTTTGCCTTTATGGCTGACCGGGTATTTTTTAAGGTTTTTTCGCGATCATTTTGAAAGCGTTAGAGCGCATTTCGATCTGATTGCATCAGATCGGCGCTCAAATTTTGTATTTTGGACCGCATCTTTTCCGAAAACCGCTTCACACTTTTCGGGATGCGTTCACTTAATCGTTGCCGCAACCTTTGCTTTCTAACGATTATTGTGATTATTGAGGTATTTACTGCATTTCGAACGCGCGGAAACTGGGTAAGACGTATGGCTGATTTTGTAGCGGTTCTGAAAAAGACAATCGATGCTCAGGCGGATAAATCGCCTGAACTGCGCGAGCGTGTCTATGCAAAGGCACGTGCGACGATTGAACAGAAGCTTGTGACAGCAAATGCTTCGCAAGTTGTGGCAGTTCGCCAACGCAAAATACTTGAAGATGCTATCGAAGAAGTCGAAGCCTTTTATGCGCCGCCAGCTGCCGCACCTGTTGCAGAGCAGCCGTTGCATGATCCGCTTGAAGATTTTCTTGCCGAATCAACGCAAGCATCTGTGTCCTCATCCTATGATGATGCGCCTTTTGCTGCTGGCAATCGGTCCTATTCCGATCATGACGTTGATACTGATGAAGATGCAGCTCCCGTGCATGCGCGTCGTCAGGATGAATGGTCAGCAGACCGCGAACAGGATCGCACGGAAGATAAGCCAGCTTATGCGCGCCGCGGTGAATATACTGACCCGGTACGCTTTAAAGAAAAGCGCTCTTACAAGGGCCTTATCATAGGCTTGATTGCTGTGCTCGCTCTTGGCGGCGCCGGTTACGGTGTCTGGGCTAACAAAGACAAGCTACAGGAACTGGCATCAAGTCTTGGTCGCAGCGATGCGCCGACAAGTGGTGATGCAGGAACAACGCAGCCAGAGGCTGGACAGACCGCAGGTTCCGAACAGCCGCAGACTGGCCAGCCAGCGACGCCGTCTGAAGAACAGAAAATGACGCAGCGTCTGATGGAAGATGGCAGCGAGAAAGACGAAGGTCCAGCGGGCGGTCAGGCAGGTCTTGGCGAAGGCAAGTCGACGGCGGCTTCAACACCGGGTGCTGAACAGACCAATACGCAAAACCAGCCGCAAGCCCAGCAAGCCGTTGCCGTTGGCCAGCAAGCACTTCTTTATGAAGAGCGCGGTGGTACAGAAACTGGCTCGGTTGAGCGTGGAACGGTTGTCTGGTCAGAAATACAGGAAAGCCCGAGCGAAGGTGAACCTGCGGCTCCGGCAATTCGTGGCACGATCACGATGCCCGACACCAAAGCTGAACTTAAGCTGACCATTCGCAAGAACACGGATCAGTCCATTCCTGCCAGTCATCTGATCGAGATGGTGTTTACTGTACCGGATGATTTTGCTGGCGGCGCGATCGATAATGTTCAGCGTATCACGTTCAAAGACACGGAACAGGCAGCGGGCAATCCGTTGATCGCTGTGCCATCAAAGATTGCCGATAATTTCTTTATTATCTGGCTCAATGATGCGACGACGGCGCAGGACACCAATTTGTCACTGATGCGCCGTTTGCAGTGGATCGATATTCCGATCTCATACCGCAATGGTCGTCGTGCTCTGATCAGTCTTGAAAAAGGCGTGCCAGGAGAGAAGGTGTTTAACGACGTGTTGGGTGCCGGTTAAGTATCAGAGAATAAATAAAAAAAAGGCCGCTTTAAGCGGCCTTTCTATTACCGGCGATCACTCTGATTACTTCTTTTCTGAGAAAGCCTTGATGGCCTTCGCAACTTCAGAAGCTGCAGTTTCGGCAGTATCAAAGCCGTTGAGCTCTACAGTTTTGCGGCCTTCTGGAAGCTGCTTGTAGACGCGGAAGAAGGCTTCCAGACGCTGCTGCTCAATCTTCGGCAGGTCAGACAGTTCTTTGATGTTATCATAGGTTGGGTCGATCTTCGAGGTCGGTACAGCAACGATCTTGTCGTCCTGCTCGCCACCATCGATCATCTTCAAAACGCCGATTGGACGAACCTTGATGATCGCACCTGGAACGATTGGCTCACGGGTGTAAACGAGCGCATCAAGTGGATCGCCATCGCCTGCGAGCGTGCTGGTGATCGAGCCGTAATTGGCTGGGTAGACGACCGGCATCGACTGATAGCGATCAACGATGATGTGGCCGGTCTTGTCGTTGATTTCGTATTTGGTGAAGCTGCCCTGTGGAATTTCAATGGCAGTGAAGAATTCTTTTCCGTCCTGCTCTTTCTGTGGATAGTCGAGATAAGAGACATATTCAGACGCAGATACAGCAGTGGCAGCAGTAAGAGCGAGCGTTGCAGCAAGCAGGAGCTTTTTCATAGCATGACCTTTGAGGCTTCGGTGAAATACGACCTGTTGCCTAAAGACATTGCATTACAGATATTTGACGGTTTTTTATCAGTTGGATGACACATAACGAAACTGCCGCAAATGGTTCCCCAATCGCGGCAGTAGAATGGAATCTAAACGAGCAGGATTATGCGTTGGCGTCCTCGACATGGGTTAATGCCTTATGCTGTTTGAAAGCTGCTGCCTTGACTGCAGCCTGTACCTTTTCAAAGGCACGGACTTCAATCTGGCGTACACGTTCACGGCTGATACCGAACTCACCGGAAAGATCTTCCAGTGTCATTGGGTCTTCCGACAGACGGCGTGCTTCAAAGATGCGGCGTTCGCGTTCATTAAGCGAATCCATCGCCTGTTCGAGCAGCGAGCGGCGGCTTTCCAGCTCATCCTGTTCAATCAGAACCTGTTCCTGACTGCTGCTGTCGTCGACAAGCCAGTCCTGCCATTCGCCTGATTCACCTTCGGCTGCACGCAGTGGCGCATTCAGCGAAGCATCGCCTGACAGACGGCGGTTCATGGAAACCACTTCGTCTTCGCTCACCTTCAGCTTGGTTGCGATCTGCTTCACCTGATCGGGGTTGAGATCACCATCATCAAGCGCCTGAATCTTGCTCTTCATCTTACGCAGATTGAAGAACAAACGCTTCTGGTTGGCAGTCGTGCCCATCTTCACAAGGCTCCACGAACGCAGGATATATTCCTGGATAGAGGCCTTGATCCACCACATTGCATATGTGGCAAGGCGGAAGCCGCGTTCTGGTTCAAAGCGCTTGACCGCCTGCATCAGGCCGACATTGCCTTCGGAGATGACTTCACCAATCGGCAAGCCATAGCCGCGATAGCCCATAGCGATCTTTGCCACGAGACGAAGGTGGCTTGTCACCAGCTTATGTGCGGCTTTCGGATCGCTATGTTCATGATAACGCTTCGCCAGCATATATTCTTCCTGCGGCTGAAGCATCGGAAAGCGGCGAATTTCTTCCATATAACGGGTTAGGCCACCGTCACCGGATGTAATGCTTGGAAGACTAGTACGGGCCATTGAGCACCCTCCTTTATAGTTTCAGGTTCCCGTCTGGCAAACCTGTCGCGCTGGCTGCCTCCTGCACTTCCCTCGCGAACTTACATATATAGGCATGATTTTGGCGAAAACACGATCTCTAACCTCATGAAACAATGTGTCACTAGAATGTGAACACTTGTCACTCTTGAGAGGCTACAACCATTTTGGGTGAAGCCTTGTTTGAGATCCCGTTTTCGCCGTCAAAGCATGATCTTTACAGACTTAATCGGGTGTTCTGAAACTGTGAGAACTTACAGCTTTATGTAGAGTGCTTACGGAAATTTTCCAGAAGCGTCTCCATGTCTTCAGGCAGATCGGCTTCAAAGCGCATGATTTCGTCGGTCGTTGGATGCGTGAATGCCAGAAGCCAAGCGTGCAGCGCCTGACGCTGAAAACCGTTCACCGCGTTTTTCAATGGCTCGGGCAGCTTATTTGCTTTGGTTTTGTAGGCGCCGCCGTAATCCATGTCGCCGACAAGTGGATGACCGATATGGGCCATGTGAACGCGAATTTGATGCGTGCGACCTGTTTCAAGGCGGCATTCGACCAGAGACGCAAGTGATGTGGCGTCTTCCTGCGGCGCGAATTTTTCGATTGTCGAATAATGCGTGATGGCGTGGCGTGCGTCTTCGCGGTCTTCTTTGACAACGGCTTGCTTGGTGCGGTCGCGATGTGAGCGGCCAAGATAGGCGTCGATATAACCTTGCGGACGCTCGGTCATGCCCCAAACGAGTGCCTTGTAAGCGCGTTCGAGATCGCCGGTGCGGCCATGATCGGCGAACTGGTCGCTAAGATGGCGATGTGAATGGTCATTCTTGGCCACAACCATGACGCCGCTGGTGTCTTTATCGAGACGATGAACGATGCCCGGACGACGCACGCCGCCGATGCCCGACAAGCTATCGCCACAATGATAGATGAGAGCATTTACAAGCGTTCCCGTCCAGTTGCCGTTGCCCGGATGGACAACCAGGCCTGCGGGCTTGTTGATGACGATGAGATCATCGTCTTCATAGAGAATATCCAGCGGGATGTTCTCGCCTTGCGGGTCGGCAGGTTCAGGCTCTGGCAGCACGACGGTAATCTTCATGCCTTCGCGCAGCTTTTGCTTTGCGCCACTGGCAGGAACATCATCGATGGTCACATGACCATCAGCAATCAGGGACTGGACGCGACTGCGGGAGAGTTCCGGCCCCAATGCTGCGGCCAGCCACTGGTCTAATCTTTTGCCCGCAGCGTCTAGGTCGGCAATTAGTTCTTTCAATTGTCTCTTCCCTTCGTTATCACGCGCCCACGCGGGTGCATGAACCGGAGTCATTTAATGCAGGATCCACACTATCCGAAATATCAGAACCATCAGGATTCTGGATATCAGGACTATCAGCAGGGCTATTACCCGGACCAACAACAACCGGAACCCCCGCTTGATCCAGCGATGGAGAAAGTCCGTCGTAAGATGGTGCGGCTGCTTGCAGTTTCCATCGGTGTTATGTTGATTGGTCTTATGGCTGTGCTTGTCGCCGTTGTCTACAAGATCAATCGCGCACCGGATACTTCCGAGACAGAAGTTGCGCGTTCAGACATTCCGGGACAGGTAGCGACGCCTATTAAGCCGGAACCGCCGAAGCTGATCGAATCGCAGATCGATTTGACGCCGGGCACGCGTCTTTTATCGCAGAGCCTGTCTGGTGATCAGCTTTCGCTTGAAACGCTTCTGCCAGATGGCGGCACGGAACTTATCATTTATGATTACCGTGAATCGCGCATTCTTGGACGTATCAAGCTCGGTAACGTCGAATAGTTTTGGGTGCGGGCGGCAGATTTTGCCGCCCTTTTCATTGCGTGCTACGCGTCTTATATTAGCAAGCACTGCTTGCGCCCATCGTCTAGCGGTTAGGACGGCGCCCTCTCACGGCGCAAACAGGGGTTCGATTCCCCTTGGGCGTACCAAAAGGCAGTCCCGATAATTTTGGCTGTCAGAATTACGAGTCAACATATGGCGCTATCATGCTGGCTTTGATTATCGGATACCTTCACTGAGTCCAAATGATGAGGTCGGCGCAGGTTGAAGCGCGACTTCAACTTTGCTCCAAAACCGGAATAATCTTTCCGCAGTTGTTGCGATCTGATCAATAGCTGCCATCACACAAAAATATGAGCTGTCCGATCAGGACTATTGTGCTAGGGCATCGGCGATAGATAAAAGCATGGAAATATTCATAAAATGGAATGGTTCCCTATAGTCGCGGGTACGTTTAAATTAGTCGTGTTAGGCGTAGCGATGTTTTTTGCCATCAAGTGGCATTACGATAAAGATAAAGAGGCTAAGAAGCACCGTGAAAGCGGGCAATAATCGCCAAGCTTTTCGCACTTAGTTTTCGTCCAAAGCAAACCCCGCCGCGGCGGGGTTTGCTTAATCAGCTTTCCCATTTCTTTTTCAGAATAACGGGCAGGTGAAGCTGGATGATGTAAACCAACAATGCAGCTGCCCATCCAAACATAAGTATGCCGCTGGCCGCTGCCATCGGTCCGAACAGGCGTGTTTTAGCGACCTGGTTGAGGTCGCCTGACCCGAGCGTCGTATAGTTCAGCATCGCTGTATAAAATGCATCACCAAAATTATCGACCAGACCCATATGATAATATGTCAGCGCCCATATCGTCACGCTACAGCACAGACAAATGAACAGGATGATATAGAGGCTGATTAGAGATACGATAAGAAATGCAACCTTGTTCTCGTTGATCCTGCTACCAATTGCATGGACGAATGAATATACGGTGAGGGTGGCTAACAAATGAACGAGCATCACAGTGATGCCGACCGCCGATCCGATGATGAAATCTAAAATCATTCTGCCCCCAAAATGCCAATACTTTATATCAAATCTTTAATAAGGATGATGCCTTAAATTCAAGTTTAGGCATTGATTGTTAAACTTCAAAATCAAAATTACTTTTTCTTCTTAGTGTTTTGTATCAAAAGCAGTCCGGGACGCATTATCCTGCTATTCTGTTGAAGCTCGTCCTTATTGAAATATAGTCTTACTCCAAGTTGGGGCGTTCACGGTATATTCGGGACGTTAGGAGAGTTGAAGGCAGTCGCCGGAACTACGATGGGTTGGCTGCGTTGATTGCTGTGGCGGGCGCTAAAACAGGAATGGATATTGCCATGTACAAGTATTCGGCAATTGCAGTGGTATTTTTGTCCGCGCTTACCTTTAACACGTCAGTACATGCGCAAAGCATTGAAATTGGCCCGAATGGAATTCAGGTCAATCCAGACGGAAACAATCGAATCAATCGTGATCGACGGGCCGTTCGTGGAGAAATTAGCGAGCGTCAGGCTGCAAGAATTGCGAGAGATGAAGGAATGGACGAGGTTGAGAGTGTATCACGTCGGCGAAACGCATACATCATTCGCGGTATAGATCGCCGTGATAACGATATGCGCGTCGTTGTTGATCGCCTTAGTGGCGAAGTTTTAGAGGTGCGTTAGAGGACATTGATGACGTTTGGCCCCTTAGAAGTTTCTTTTTCGGAAGCGTTCCATTGAGTTGAATGACTTGAAACTTTTCCCGTATAACGCGTTTTATAATGAGGAGGACGTGCGATGGGATTATTTATTGGCGTGACGACGACAGCCTTGCTGGGCCTTATTGGGTTCATGACATGGGCAGAGAGCAGGCGAAAATGACGGCTTTAAATCATTTAATCTCAGATGAAATTTTCTTGGGTGCGGCATCTGTTCTGGCGATTAGCCTAGGTTGCTTTTTGTTATGGTGGCTGCCTCACTGATTCACGACGATGCGGGTCAGATTATCAACGCCACGAATGGCCTTCATAGCCCGGGCTCTAAGAAATTAAACCCATGTTTTAGTTGTTGGTAATTGCGATGAACCTTTTTCTTCTTTGGCAGTTATCAGGCGAAGAGGATCGTTCATGGGCATGTTTCTTACTGTAACGACAACTGCATGGTGTGTTCTGATTGCGTTCACCGTATGGAGCGAACGCAATGGAAAATAGTTCCGGCTTTCGCTTTTTGTTCTGTTGCTGCTACTAATTACACGGCATGGCTGATCGCAGTCTGCTTGCATTGATGCGAAATGCACGATTTATTCGTATCAGGCAATTGTCGGAGAGCCGCGATGAAATACGGAATAACTTCAGATCAGGAAGATTGGACAGATAGGGACATCATAGTGACAATGTTCAGTGATGGCACGGCCTGTCCTCGTAATAAGGCTGGATATATAAGCCACAAGCGGACATCGCTTGGCGACTCAATTCAAACTGCTGAAAAAATTCTGGTCGATGAAGCGCATAAGTATCATCGAATTATTATTCATTTATTAGACGGTGCTGAACTTCCAGAAGACGTGATTTGAAAATTTTTCACCCATAAAAAACCCGCTCAGCCACATGGAAGAGCGGGCAAGTCATGGAAAACCCTCTAAAGGGTAGGCGCATATAGTCTGACAGTATCCTATAAATAAACTCTACTTTAGGTGAATGTTCAGTCAAAAACGAAGACGAATTTCTTTATGTTAAAAATTGTTAACACTGTAAAATATTGCAGTTTTATGACATCCATATTACATGCACGTCATGGACAGGATCATGAACACCGCGATCATTACTTTTTCGCTTTTGGCTGTTAGCTACACAATGTGGGCTGTGGTTTCAAAAACGCTCGTGTTCCCCGCTTAGCCTCGTCGCATTTTACTTTCCATTCGGGAGACGAGCATGATCGCCGCTTATATTGGATCTGCGGCTATTGGCTTTGGAATTTATCTCGCATTAAGGCGCCAATCAGTAAAGATTCGGCTTAGAGTTGCCATTGGTGTATTCGTAGTGCTTTGCACGCTTTTTACCGTCTGGTTCATTAACACTGGCGGCCATTACGGAATTATTGGCAAAAATGGAATGATGCCTAACTTGGCTGGAGATGATGCAATTGAGCAATATTAATAGTATTGTTAGCTGGTCGCTCAATTTGAATGATGTTCAAGACAAGGTTTGAAGCAAACAAGGGGTTATGTCCTCTTTGCGCATTCGCTTTGAAAAGGCTTGGGGAGATTTCGCTGACTCCAGTTGCAAAAATTTGCAACTGGAGCTTTCCAGGTGCATAATCAGCGTATGAGTGAATCGCACAAAAAACCAGATTATGAGCAGGAACTAAGGCAGGCTGGTGTGCGTATCACGCGCCCGCGGCGCATTATTCTGACCATATTGACCGAAACGGAAGATCACCCGGATGCGCTTGAGATATTCCGGCGCGCGGTAGAGATCGACAATAGTATTTCTTTATCGACTGTTTATCGCACGATGAAGCTTCTGGAAGAGCTCGGCGCCATTCATCGCCATGCTTTTGCGGGTGGGCCATCACGCTTTGAACAGGCAAGTGGCACGCATCACGATCATATCATTGATATGGATTCGGGTGATGTGGTCGAATTCAGTTCCGAAAAAATCGAAAAGCTTCAGGAAGAGATAGCGCGCGCGCTTGGATACGAGATTGTGCATCATCGTCTCGAACTTTATTGTAAAAAAATAAAATCCTAACGGAACGAAAGCTGCGAATCTTCGTTGTTATGATGAGGATCGTATATGTCCCCCGCAGGCGGTCTTCATCACCAACTTCAATCTCCCCGTTTGAAGTTGGATGCGAGAATGTCGCGCTCGTGCCCCCGCTATGCAGCTGACATTCCGCGTTTTCAAATTAAAGCCGTCATGGTTCAAATCATGACGGCTTTAATTTTGTTATCGCGAGTATGATTGAATAATATTGCTGCTCAGCCTATCCGCAATAATGCCTTCATGCATCAAATTGCTCTGCTGGGACTTTCAGTAAGTAAATGGCACCCGTGCCATCAACACGATATTCAGCCTTGCCGCCAACGGATGCAGGCACAATGCGCTGTAAAACGGCGCTTCCGAAGCGCGGGTCGTGGATGACTTCAGGCATGGAGGGATTGGTTTCTTCCCAATGGAAAACCAATTCCGTCGCGCCAGTTTCGCTATATTGAATTTTGGCCGAGATCACCACGCGACCATAGGGAATTGATAAAGCGCCAAAGGATGTTGCGTTGATAATGAGTTCATGGAGGGCGAGTCCAACATGCAAGGCGGCGCCTGGAAACAGATACGGATTATCACTGTCGATAGTCAGGCGTTCGTCATTGATGTCGATATATTTCTCTATTTGTGAGCGAACCAGATCCTGAAATAGCGCGCCATGCCAGTTTGAATCAGTGACAAGGTCCTGCGAATACGAAAGCGATTGGATTCGCCCGCGAAATTTGAGCAGAAAATCGTCGACAGAATCTGTGAACCGTGCCGTTTGAGTAGCAATGCTTTGGACAATGGCGAGCAGATTTTTCGAGCGATGACTGACTTCGCGCAAAAGCGTTTTTAGCACCTGTTCCCGGCGTTTTAATTCACTTATCTCGACAGCGGTGGTTATCAGGCCCACGATTTTGCCATCGTCATCGCGATCGCAATCGATATGAAATCCTACCCAGCGAAGTTTTTCACGGTCATTGATTGCGAGCTCAATATTTTGCGCGTTTCCGCTTTCGAGTGCTGCTTTTTTGGCTGATGCCAGCTTGTGTGAAGAAGCTGAAAAAATGAAATCACAATCTTTTGCGTCGGTGTTCCAGTTTTCTTGCCAATAAGGTGGAATATTTTCCCCCCAGGCATAACGAAGATCGAGTTTCTGGTAGAGGACACAAATGTTGTTATTGCGCACAGCTCCCAATAAGACGCGCAAACGAGAAGCATTTTGCTCTGTTTCCGTAAGCGATGATGGGATTGATGCTGTCATGAAAGCCTCAACTGCGATGCTTTATAAAAAGTATGGGCGGGAGATAAACAATGACCATAAAAATGATTACCGCCCAACTTTAAGTGAACTGATTTCCAAACATACCGCAAAATCATAAACGCGCCGTTGCCCGAGATGACACAACGGCGCGATTTATAACGCGATTTGCCAGCAGTTCTTCGCAAAGAAACCTTGCGTCTCTCTGAATCAGGTAAATTTATTCCGGCTTTGCTGTTTAAGCCTTCCTGATTACCGATGCGATGAGCGAAATGACAAGTAGCGCCAGAAATACGAAGAACAGAATTTGTGCTATACCCGCTGATGCACCAGCTATCCCGCCAAAACCAAGAGCGCCAGCGACGAGAGCGACCACAAGAAATACGAGAGCATAATAAAGCATTTTGTTTCTCCTTTTTACTTATTGAAGAAGAAACGCTCAATTGTTGCTTTTGGTTCCTCAAAATGGGCAATTTGAAGGTCCAACCTTAAAATAAATATTACTTGTAAAAAATAGAGTGTGTTTGAAACTTAAGCCTCCTGAAAAGATGTGTCTTTTCAGGAGGCCAGATTTCGAACAAGGACTTAAGGCTTCACGCTGCCACTTGAGCTGCTTCTTCGAAGAAAAGTGCCTGACTGATGAGCGCCTTTACCATGTCCGGGTTAAATGGTTTTGTCACAAGGAAGGTAGGCTCTGGACGCTCTCCTGTCAAAAGCCGCTCTGGAAATGCCGTGATGAAGATTACCGGGATTGTGCCATCCTGCAAAATCTCGTTCACTGCATCGATGCCCGAGCTGCCGTCAGCCAATTGGATGTCGGCGAGTACCATTCTGGGCTTTTCCCGATTGTAAAGCGAGAGCGCTTCATCCTTGGTGCGCGCGATACCCACCACTTCATGACCAAGACTTTCGACCATCTGCTCAATGTCCATCGCGATGAGCGGCTCGTCTTCGATAATCATAACTCGCGTTGCCACCTGCTTCGATATTTCGGTAGAAGCAGATGTTAGGATGCGACCAAATTCGCTTTCGCTCACCTCGAGAACTTCCGCGGCTTCGTGATCATTAAAACCTTCCACTGCGACCAGCAGGAATGCCTGGCGGGGCAGGGGGGAAATGTTTGAAAGGTTACGCGCAGCTTGCTTTTCCCATGCAAATTCAGAAGCCGGGGCAGGGACTTCAACCGATGCTGTTTTATAGAGATTGCAAAACAGTCGGTAGAGCGCAATTCGATCACCCGAGCCATGGGGAAAAATGCTAACATCCGCAATCAAGGCTTCCAAAGTCGCGGCGACATAGGCGTCGCCTGATGCCTGAGAACCTGTTAAAGCCCGCGAAAAACGGCGAAGATAAGGAAGATGCGGCGCAATACGCGTCGATAACGTCATGGTTTTTGGACTCCTCGTAGCCGCATTTCTTGTTTTTAACATAAGCGTAGACGTCTAAAACGTTCTCAGCTCGTGTTTTAAAGCACGGCATAATGGTTCTAAACACATGAGCTTGGAAAAAGTTCCATTATAAAATGAAAAGTCGTGGAACTTTTTAGGCCTGGATGCATTCTTCCACTCAATAGGAACAGAGTGTGTTGAAAGCTGTTTAAAAGCCTGGATTGATTAAGAGATGACAGAAAAGAAAAATCTTCATGCCAACGGGATCGGTGTTCGGCCCGGTGGAGGTGCCCGCAAGGATATTTTAGGACCGAATTGCGAAGTCGGACTTAAACTTAAGGCACTTTACACAACAATTCAGGATGAGAATATTCCAGATCGCTTTCTCGACTTGTTGGAAAAACTTGATCAGGCTGAACAGGAGAGTGCGCGTGAGCACAGCACCAGTTCCGTCGGTTGAGGCTATGGCCCAATTCAAGCGCGAGCTTTTGGCATCCCTGCCAAGTTTGCGCGCATTTGCGATATCATTGATAGGTAAGCATGATCGGGCTGACGATCTTGTTCAGGATACGATTATGAAGGCGTGGGCGAAACAAGACTCTTTTGAGTTAGGAACCAACATAAAGGCCTGGCTGTTCACGATTCTCCGTAACGAGTTTTATACACAGATGCGCAAGCGTGGTCGTGAAGTTCAGGATACTGACGGCGTTTTCAGCGAACAACTCGCCGTGCATCCGTCTCAATATGGCACGCTTGATCTGCAGGATTTTAAAGCTGCGCTCGAACAATTGCCGGATGATCAGCGTGAAGCCATTATTTTGATTGGTGCATCTGGCTTCGCCTATGAAGAGGCTGCTGAGATTTGTGGCTGCGCCGTTGGAACCATCAAAAGTCGGGTGAGTCGCGCGCGCGCCCGTCTTCAGGAAATATTACAAATAGATGGCGATGCAGACTACGGACCGGACGCTAATTCATCACGCGCAACGCTGCGAAGCTTCGCCTGAAGCTTTTGAATAGTGTTCCCGTCTTAAGCTTGAATCTTGCCTAAGTAGGGCGCGTTTTGATCTGATCAAAATCAGATCGGCGCGCTCACTGCTTTCTTAAGGTCAATATCTTATTCTTACAATTGCTTCGCGCATTACGGAGTGAGTTCTAATGTTTGTCGGCCGAACCAGCGTGGTGAGGTTTGCTTACTGGCGGTAAGCTGGTTTATCCTCGAATCAGCTTTGTTGATTAAATACGTCTTCAAAGACGTGACTTAGTCGTTCTATATATGGGTTTAACGTTGTCATCAGCCTTTTCAAACCGCTTGTTTAAACCTTCGATGCGTCCGATTGCTTTTATCGTGTCGCTTAGTCTGGTTCTGTTGTCGGCTTTGATAACCCTTTTTCTGTCTTATGGTGTTAACAAGCAAGTCGTTGATATTTCGAGAAACTTTGAGCTGCGTGAGCAGGTCAACCGAGTGACGCGCATTGCCTATAATATCGAAATGAGCCGTCGCGGGTTTCTTCTCACGCTGGATCAGGATTATCTTGATCGTTATCAGCGTTCGATCATTAATATTGATGAGACGCTTTCTGCCCTGGCTTTAATGACAGAGGAAAATCCGCAGCAGCATGCACGTGTTGTTGAGATACAGTCGCTGGTGAAGCGGGGGCAAAATGATGTTCGTGAAACGATCAATCTTGCCAAAGATGGCAAAGTTGGTGAAGCAACAGCCCAGCTTCGCAATAACGAAGGTAAAATTCTGCGTGACCAGCTGGCTGCAACAGTAGCGCAATTTGTTGCGACTGAAGGCGAAGAGCTCGCGCAGCGCAATGCCTATATCGACCATATGCGTTTCATGTTGACCGTGACGTCTATCGTGGCTCTCGCGTCTGCCGCTATGCTCGGATTTCTGCTTTTGTCGCGCGTGCAACGTGCGGCCCGCATTCTCTTCGAAGGCCAATCGGCACTCCTGTCTGAGAAGGAGCTGCTCGAGCAGCGTGTGCTTGAGAGAACGGCTGAACTGGAACAAGAACGAGCGATTGCAGAGAGGGAGCGTAATCGCGTTGAAATACTTCTGCAGGATTCCAACCATCGTATCGGGAATTCATTGGCAACAGTATCTTCGCTGCTTGGTTTACAATTGCGACAGACGCGCAGCGAAGAGGCGCGTGCAGCACTCGTTGCCGCGCGTGATCGTGTACAAACTGTTTCCACCGCTCATCGGCGACTTCGACTTGGTGAGGATATGGAATCGACGCGCATCGACGAATTTCTTGAAACAGTGATTGAAGATATCCAGGAAGGAATCATCGGTGATCGTCGGATTAAGTTCAAAACTGATTTCGCTCCGCTCGATCTTAAATCTCGGGATGTCACGACAATTGGCATTATTTTAGGTGAGCTGATAACAAATGCCGTAAAGCATGCTTTCAAAGGTCGTGAGAGTGGGCAAATCTCAGTCAGTTTTAAATATGATGATGAATGTGGAAAGCCAGCACTGATCGTTGAAGACAATGGTATTGGCTGGCAAGCAAGCGCTACGGATAGTGCGCGAGAACAAAACGGCCTTGGGACGCTTGTTGTTGAACAGCTCTGCATGCAATTTGGGGAAAAGCCTATTTATACGGTATCGGAAAATGGCTCTGGTACGCGCGTCATCATTCGCTTGTCTTCACTTGCTACAACCTCGATTGATCACGAAAGTGGCCCCCATGATCATTCATAGGAGCCACTTTTAAAATCTGTAAGAGTATTTCACTTTTAGAATTCGTGCTGTTTAGCGCTTTTTCTTATCCGACAGCAGGCTAACAAGAGCAATTCCCGCCAGAGGCAGTGCAACGGCGAGAATTGGGCGTTTTAAAATCGATGGAACGGTCGCAATGGCCGCTGTCGCCATCAATGCCGACTTATCGGCGGCTATACGCTCTTTGCGTTTCTTTTCTTCAGCCGCCGCTTGAATTTTCAGGATCGCCAGAATGAGCATTGCGATAATCAGCGATAGCCCCGCGAGAATGAGCGCTGCAATAGGTCCGCCATAATTTTCGGCGAGAGCAAGAAAAGCAGCAACGCTAAGAAACACGATTGTAATCAGTCCAAAGACGGCGATTGCCACACCAAAAATTGCAGCACGCTTTGCACGCCCCGAAAGGAGCTTTAATTCATCACCTGCAAGGGATGCTACGACTGGAGCCAAAAGTTTCAGCATGGCGCGGATCAGCGGCGCGAAAGCATGGCGAGAAGATAACCAACGCCGACTGCCGTGGCAAGCGATGCAATGGGTCTTGCCCGAACAGTTTCAGTCAGTTGTGCTTCAATATCCTGCGCCTTGTTTTTAAGGTCGTCAACGGCATCTTCACCGTGAATATAAGCGCTTTTGTAAGTTTCTTTGGCTGTACGTTTTGCGTCGCGTACTGTCTGCGAACCAAGATTAGTAAGCGTTGCAGCGATTGCGGCAATATCTTCTTTGAGTTGTTCGACCTGTGACTGAAGATCGTCCGTTGTCGAATCCGTCAATGCTTCTTCGATGTTTTTCTCGATCTTCGACGTATTGCTTGCTGCGCGCGCCATGTCAGGTCTCCTGTGCGGTCATTTGTTTGCAACATGTGTTGCTCGATCGGGATAACGTTGTTGAAGCCTAATGGTTGCATGCCAGACAGCAAGTCGGCAACTCAATCCATCGCCGACTGCAAGTCATGGTAAATGCGAGTGTATTGGTTGCGGCCAACAAGACTGATTTTAAGCAAACAGAATGTATGCTGCACCGATTAGCGTTATCAAAGCCACACCATAATGCGATGGCTTCACCATGCGAGAGCGTACAGGTAATGGATCATCATTACCTGCCATTGCCATGCGGGCAGCGTTTTCAAGCGCCTGAATGTCTTTGAGCATCATAGGCATATCCTCCAGCATCCCATGCAGCCCCCGGTAGAATGCTATTCAAATCAGGGCTGTTCGCTTCATCATATCACGACTGATTTGAAGGTTTTATGCAATAGCTGTTTCGGCTCGGGGAGGGTGGTGCATTTTGACGCGTATTGATTGGAAAATTGCTTTTAATTTCAAAACATGACTTGCATCATCATGTTAATGAGAGTTAAGAAAAGGCCTTAAGCGGCTTGGCAGCTTGCACGGTTGATCTGTTGCGCGCGCTCAGACGAGAACAATCATAAGGCGATTACAATGACTGGTTTCTGGCGAAAAGGCTTCATGGCTGCAGTGATGGGCATGGGGCTACTGGCATTTGCAGGTTCTGCACTTGCACAGGAGGCGCAAGAGCCTGCAGCTAATAATCCTGCTGCATCAAGCCCTGCACCGTCTTCGGTTCCGCCTGTTCAACAGCCCGCTACAGTGCCACCGTCTGCGACGCCAGCCGCCACACCTGTTAATGAGCCGGTAACAACCGAGCAAGCCTCACCCGCATTTGTGCTACCCCATGACCTCTCACCCTGGGGCATGTTCATGGCTGCTGACTGGGTGGTTAAGTCGGTCATGATTGGCCTTGCTGTAGCTTCGCTTTTAACCTGGACGATCTGGATCGCGAAGTCGCTCGAACTTGCCGGTGCACGAAGCCGCGCCAAGCGAGCTCTGAAGATTATTGGGCATTCGGCAACGCTTTCAGAAGCAGTCCGTTCGCTTGACAATATGAAGGGCCCAGCCGCAATTCTTGTGCGCGCGGCAGAAGACGAAGTTCGTCTTTCTGGACCGGCATTATCGCGCGCTGGTGGTGATGGTCTTAAAGAACGTGTTTCATCGCGTCTGTCGCGCATCGAAGCAAAAGCTGGGCGCCGCCTTTCAAAGGGCACTGGCATTCTGGCAACCATCGGTTCAGTTGCACCATTCGTTGGTCTGTTCGGCACCGTTTGGGGTATTATGAACTCCTTTATCGGTATCAGTCAGGCGCAGACAACCAATCTGGCAGTTGTGGCTCCCGGTATCGCAGAAGCGCTGCTCGCGACGGCTATTGGTCTTGTTGCAGCTATCCCGGCGGTGGTGATCTATAACGTATTCGCTCGGTCGATTACTGGCTATCGTTCATTGCTTGCAGATGCTGGCGCTGGTGTTGAACGCCTTGTGAGCCGTGATTTCGACTTCAGAACCGCTGGTGTATCTGAAGGCAAGCTACACGCAGCGGAGTAAGCAAAATGGCTGGCAAAATTCGCGAAGGCGGTGGGGATGATCTCGAGCTTAATCACGAAATTAACGTGACGCCGTTTATCGACGTCATGCTGGTTTTGCTGATTATTTTCATGGTTGCAGCACCTTTGGCAACGGTCGACATTAACGTTGATCTGCCTGCATCAACGGCCACGCCTGCACCGCGACCGGACAAGCCTATCTATGTAACGCTGAAGGAAGATTTGAGCGTCAGCGTTGGTAACGATACCGTCATGCGTGAAGGCCTTGGTCAAAAGCTCGACGTTATTTCTGAAAAGAACAAAGAAGCACGCGTGTTTCTTCGGGCTGACAAGACCGTTGGCTATGGCGAGCTGATGCGTGTGATGAATCTGCTGCGTGAGGCTGGTTATCTCAAAATAGCGCTCGTTGGTCTTGAGACCGTTGGCGTTACTCCTGAGGCTGATGGTTCCACACCTTCACCCGCATCTGCACCTGTTGAGCAGGGAGCACAATAATGGACAGACTACCGCCCGAACATCCCCCTATTAAAAATGTGGCGTCTACCGATAGCCATCATCATTCCTTCTGGCATGATGCAGGGCGTTGGATTGGTGCGGGAGTTATCGTCCTAACTGTACATGCGGCGGGTGCTTATGCTGTCAGTATGAATCAGGACGATGATCAGCCTGATGGTGCGCAGGTTGCAGCCATGGTGGTGGAATTTGCGCCTGAGCCGGAAGCGCCGATGGAAGAGGTGGTTTCTGAAGTCGCGCAGCAAGAAACAGCGGTCGAGCCTGTTGAGGAAGCTGAGCCTGAACCCGTTGTGGAAGAATTAAAGGAGCCAGAACCGGAGCCTGAGCCAGAGGTGGTTGAGGAGCCGGAAGAGGTCATTCCAGATGTTGTAGAAGCTCCAAAGCCAGAAGTAGCTGTGCCCGCTCCTGTCGAGAAGCCCGAACCGAAGGTCGAAAAGCCAAAGGTTGAAAAACCTAAGGTCGAGAAGCCCAGGGTTGAAAAGCCAAAGCCCGTCAAGCAGGTTGAAAAGCCCAAGCCTAAAAAGGCTGAGAAGGCTAAAGAAACCCGTGAGGCGAGTGCACCCCGTATGGATGTCGATTCGGGTGCAAAGCCAATTGCCAATCGCCGTGGTGACAACAATGCCTCTGCGGGTGTGAGTTCGAATAAGTGGCAATCCAAACTTTACTCACATTTGTTGCGTCGAACACGTTCTTTGCAGCGTCAGGCAGGAAAAGGCATCAAGGGTACAGCGCAGGTTGCATTCGTTGTTGACCCGTCAGGCAACATTCTTTCTGTCAGTCTGGCGCGTTCATCGGGTAATCCGCTTGTTGATCAATTGGCAGTTCAGGCCACACGCAACTCATCGCCAGTGCCAGCACCTCCCGCGGCAATTGCTAAACCGCGTATGCCTATTACGGTGCCTATTCAGTTTAAGTAATTTCTACCAAGCAGTTTTAAAAAGCTGGTCTGTTTTTACAGGCCAGCTTTTTTTATTCTGCGGTCAGCAGCTATTCTGATGAAAGCGCTACGGCTGGTAACAGACGCGATGCTTTGCGGGCCGGTAGAAAGCCAAAAACGAGGCCGGTTGCGAATGCGCATGTAAAGGCAAGCAGAACTGGACCGGCGCTGAAGGCCACGGCCACGCCTGCAAAGGATATAAGCGTCGCTGCTCCCACACCAAGTATCACACCAAAAGCACCACCAATTGCAGATACGGTCAGAGCTTCGGTAATGAACTGGAGGAGAATATCACGTCTTCTTGCTCCCGTTGCCATACGAACGCCGATTTCACGCGTGCGCTCGGTCACGCTGACAAGCATGATATTCATTACGCCAATGCCACCGACCAGAAGCGAGATTGCGGCGACTGATCCCAGAAACAGCGTGAGTGTCGATCCCATGGCAGCGGCATCGTCACGAATAGACGACATATTGGTGATCATCGTGTCACGCTGTTTGTGGCGTTGATCTAAAAGTTCCTGAATCTGATCCTGCGTCGTATCGATCAGATCAGCATCCTTCACTTGCACTGTGATTGTGCGGACATATTTCTGACCAAAGAGCCGTAGGTTTCCCGTCGAGAGCGGCACGACCACCACATCGTCCTGATCGGAGCCACCGAAGCCTGCACCCTTGGATTCAAGCGTTCCAATCACTTGAAACGGAATCTTCTGGATTAGAATATATTGTCCGATGGGGTTAGAGCCGTCCGGGAACAGAGTTTTGACAACTGTTGAACCAAGCACTGCAACCGGCGCATAAGATTCCATGTCATGTGATGTAATGAAGTCGCCGGTGGCTATCTTCCATGATTTGGCTTCAGAGAAGGCTGCAACCGTGCCATTTGCTTGTGATTGATAATCGACATTACCCCGCCTTAGCGTAACGCTACCAGTGACTTCGGGCACGGCGGTTTTCACATTGGGCAATTGAAGGATTGCATCGGCATCTTCAGGGACAAGCGTTGCCACGGAACCTGAGCCACGGAAACCGGGCATTGACGGACGAATCAGCACCAAATCGGTTCCCATCGCATTAATGCGATCAAGAATCGAATTTTGCGCGCCGGTACCGATTGCGAGCATTGTCACAACAGAACTCACGCCGATGATGATCCCGAGCAAAGTCAAAACCGTGCGGAAGATATTGGCGCGCAGTGCGCGCATTGCCATTTTGACCGCTTCGGAAATATCGGCGATATGCGCTGCACCGCTTTGCGTGACTTGCTGGAGGGTTTTGGGTGCCTCTGTGTCCGGGATTTCATGCTTGGTCGTATCGGACAAAATCCGGCCGTCGCGAATTTCGATCAGCCGGTCCGCACGCTCCGCGACTTCGCGAGCGTGGGTGATGACGATGATCGTATGGCCTTGCTCATGCATCGAGCGCAAAAGCGCCATGACATCTTCGCCGCTCTGGCTATCGAGCGCACCCGTCGGTTCGTCCGCAAGGATGACCCGGCCACCATTCATCAATGCGCGCGCGATTGAAACACGCTGCTGCTGACCACCGGAAAGCTGGTTGGGGCGGTGGTCCAGACGGTCGCCGAGTTTAAGCGTATCAAGAAGTGCTGCAGCCCGTTCGTGACGCTCAGCAGCTGGCACGCCTGCATAAATCGCAGGAACTTCGACATTCTCAAGTGCGGTTGAGGTCGCAATGAGATTATAGCTCTGAAACACGAAGCCAAACGTGCGCCGGCGCAGACCTGCCAGCTCATCGGCATCCAGTGTGGAGACATCCTCGCCATCAAGCAGATATTGGCCGCCGCTGGGGCTGTCGAGGCAGCCCAGAATATTCATCAGTGTTGATTTTCCTGAACCCGACGCACCTTTAATGGCAACGAACTCACCGGCGTGAATATCAAGCGTGATCCCGTGCAGAACCTCAACCGCGAGATCGCCATTGTGATAGGTTTTGCGAATATCCTGCAATCTTATGAGCGGAGCATCGGTCATGGCGTGCTCCATCAGAAGAACATACCGCCAGGCCTGCGACCACGCTGGCTGGAGCCCGCCGTTCCTGATGCTGAAGTGACAACAACCTTATCGCCTTCTTCAAGGCCGCTTTTGATTTCCGCCTGAACGCGGTTGCGCACGCCAACTTCAACAGTACGTTCGGTGGTCGCGCCACTTTTATCAACGACCTGCACAGTGGTTTGCGGCTTACCGTCTTTGTCAGCCTTCGTATTCAATGCAGCTGTTGGAATAACGAGTACATTCTCGGCATTGTCGAGAACGAAATAAACCTGAGCGCTCATATTTATCATAAGTTCGCCGGTTGGGTTGGGCACATCGAACAACGCATAATATAGAACAACATTATTGTCAGTTTCGGGTGTTGGTTTGACTTGGCGAAGTTTACCCGTAAAACGTTTCTCAGGCTGACCAAGCAGTGTGAAATACACTGGCATGCCGGCCTTTAGCTGGCTGATATCTGCTTCTGAAACCTGTGCTTCGACGGTCATCACCGTGAGGTCTGCCACGGTTACAATTGTGGGAGCGCTTTGCACTGCGTTCAGTGTTTCGCCTTCTTTGGAAGTTTGGTCGACAACTGTGCCTGCCATCGGGCTGTATATGGTGGTGTAGCCGAGATCTACTTTGTCGCTGGCAAGTTGGGCTTCCTGCTGTCGAATCTGTGCGCTTAGTGCTTTTACATCGGCATCGGCTACAGCGAGATCAGCATCGGCCTGATCAATGGTTGATTGCGATGCATTTTTGGTCGCGAGCAGTGAGCGCTGGCGAGCAGCATTGGACTTTTTGAGTTTAAGCTGTGCCTGCTTGCTTAAAAGCTGCGCCTTCAGATTATCGAGCTGCGCGCTGGCGATTTCCATCTTTTTTTCAAACGGCGAGGGGTCGATTTCAGCCAGAAGATCACCCTGTTTCACAGTGTCGCCGATGTCAACTTTGACGCTTTTAAGCTGTCCTGAAACCTGAGCACCAACATTGACGCTGCGTAGCGCGCTCAATGTTCCAACAGCAGTGATGGAGTTCTCGATATTTCCGCGTTCGACTGTCTCCGCAAGATAGGTGCTTTTCTGGCCGCTTGCTTCTTTGCCGCTTAGGAAATACCAGCCAAGGCCCAAGCCAATGGCTGCAACAGACAGAACGACCCACATACGATTGCGTTTAACAGTCTTTTTTCGACGAGTGGCAAGTGAAGTAGTGGATTTAAGCACCCGGTACCCCCTGAGAAATCAATGCTGATTAACAGTCTTGAGGCGCTTCCAGCTGAAATAGAATGGTTGGAACCGCTTTGGCTAATATTTGCGCATTGCTATCCATCATGCTGGCGAACAACTTTAAGGGATAACGCTATGATCGGATATCTATGCGCAGCCACTCGGGAATTCATCTTAATTATTTGTCATGCGCGCAATGGTCCTAGTGGATCACTTTGTTCAATGCCGCTGAGGGGGTGCGTTATCGAGCCTAAATAAAAAAAAGCCGGAACGAAGTTCCGGCCTTTGAACATAGCTATTTCTTTAATCAGGCGGTGCCAGTTGAACCGAAACCGCCAGCGCCGCGTTTGGTTTCGCTGACTTCAGTGCGCTCTTCGATCTTCGGCTGAACCACCGGAGAGAACACAGCCTGCGCAATACGCATGCCGCGTTCGATGCGGAAATCTTCATCGCCAAGATTAACGAGCAGCACTTTCACTTCGCCGCGATAATCCGAATCAATGGTTCCCGGCGTGTTGAGGCAGGTGATGCCGTTCTTAAAGGCCAGGCCCGAACGAGGGCGGATCTGCACTTCGTAGCCTTCCGGGATTTCAAAGATGAGACCGGTTGGCACCAGAGTGCGGCGACCCGGCAGGAGCACGATCTGGCGGTCTTCTGCAACGGCAGCGCGAAGATCCATGCCAGCGGAGCCGGACGTTTCGTACGCGGGGAGTTCAAGGCCTTCAGCATGTTCGAGGCGGATAATGCCAAGCGTTGGTGCAGTCATGAGGGGGCCTTTCCTACGTGAAGTTAAATTGGCGACGCTCATACGTGAAATTACAACAAAGGTGTACCGCCTATTTGATGTTTTGCAATGATTGTCCGGCACAGGGTCATGCTTTTACACGATGAGATACCATTTTTCGGTCGATCAATCCCGCTCTAATGGTACGGCTGTCGTTTCCTTGATTTCCTCCATGACGAAAGACGCTGATACATCCGATAAGGGCACACTTGCAATCAATCGCTGATAAAGCCGGTCATATGCTTTAACGTCAGAAACGCGTGCCTTCAGCACATAATCGAGATCGCCGGTCATGCGGTAGACGCCAACGATCTCAGGAAAACGGCCCATGGCCGAGCGAAACTTGCCGAGCCAATCGGGGTCGTGGCTGGATGTGCGCACCAAAATAAAGACGGACAAGCCGCAACCGGCCATTTCGGCATCAATTAACGCGACGCGGGCTTTTATGATCCCTTCATCTTCCATACGCTTGACCCGCCGCCAGCAGGCATTGCGGGAAAGATGCACACGCTCGGAGAGAGAATCAACGGACAAGGTGCCGTCGATTTGCAGTTCATCCAATATTTTTCGGTCAATTTCGTCTAAAGATAGCTTCATCTTGGGATGATTGTCTCATAAAATGTCAATTATCAAGGATAAATTGAGATTTCATCTCGTCTGCATTTGCTAAAATGATTTTCTAGAAAAGCGCGATTGCGCTGGATAAACGGGAACAAATTGCTCATTGACGGGAGTATTTCCAATGACCACTCGCATCACACGTCTCTTTACTGAACATCCTGAGTCAGTTGACGAAACCTATTTTCAGCATATGGCTTTTGCCGGACGTTTTTCGTTCAAGCTTTTTTGTGCAGCTTTTGCAGCATTGATCCATGCAATTTTGCCATTTTTGTTCGAGAAAACTGCGAGCTCAATCGTTCGCCAGCTTTATGAGCGGACGCATAACCGAAGCAGGTAATTTCGGGATCAAACATGTGTCGTTGGGCCGCCTATCTCGGACCTGAAACCTATCTGGAAGACATTATATCGTCTCCCTGCCATTCGCTCGTGGCGCAAAGTCACGACGCGCATGAAGCGAAAACGCGTACCAATGGCGATGGCTTCGGCGTCGCCTGGTATGGTGATCGTGCTGAACCGGGGCTTTATCGGGATATTCTGCCCGCATGGTCCGACCAGAATTTAAACAGTCTTGCGCGGCAGATCCGGTCGCGCCTTTTTCTCGCGCATGTGCGTGCTTCGACAGGCGGGTTAACCAGCCGTTCCAACTGCCATCCGTTTGTTTCGGGTCGCTGGAGTTTTATGCATAACGGCCAGATTGGAAATTTTGATCGTTTGCGGCGCAGGCTTGAAGGTCATCTGAGCGATGATATTTATGTTCAGAAGCATGGTGCCACTGACTCTGAGCTGATCTTTCTGCTGATGCTGGAGTTTGGTCTCGAAAGTGATCCGGTGTTGGCTATGAAGCGCATGGTCGCAACGATTGTTGAAGAAGCCGTAATTGCAGGCGTCCCGCCATTCTTGCGACTGACTGCTGCTTTTTCGGATGGCAGTCAGCTTTATGCGATCCGCTATGCGACTGATGCATTCGCACCGACGCTGTATACGGCGACGCTCGGTAGTGCTTCGGGAATATGTGTGGTGTCTGAGCCGCTTGACGGTGAAGTTGCAAACTGGATGGCGGTGCCGGCAAACAGTTTTGTCACTGTCTCCCGGCAAGGCCGCATCGCGATTGATGTCTTTGAAGAGCCGGTTTCCCAGCCTCGTGACGAAGTGCGGGTTTAAGCGCTGCCGATCAATATGCCGACTGCCAGAACAAGCGCGCCGCCGAACACCACTTGAAGGGCTGCGCGGAAGAACGGCGTTTCCATATAGCGGTTCTGGATGAAAGCGATGGCCCAGAGCTCGAAGAAAACCAGAATGGCTGCGATGCTTGTCGCGGTCCAGAAGTCCTTGATCAAATAGGGCAGGGTGTGGCCAAGGCCACCGAGCGTTGTCATCAGACCACAGGAAATGCCGCGCTTGATCGGCGAACCACGGCCTGAAAGCTTGCCATCATCATGCACGGCTTCCGTGAAACCCATCGAAATACCTGCGCCGACCGAGGCTGAAAGACCGACAAGAAAAGTCTGCCATGTATCCTGCGTGGCGAAAGCTGCCGCGAAGATTGGTGCGAGGGTGGAGACAGAACCATCCATCAATCCGGCGAGGCCCGGCTGCACATAGGTCAGGATAAACTGCTTGCGTTCCGATGCCCGTTCGTCGTCTTTAACATCGTGAGGAGTGAGCTCGCCTTCAAGCGACTCGGCTGTCGCTTCGTGCTGCTTTTCCTGCTGCGCCAGATCACCCAAAAGTTTACGCGTCTGCGCGTCTGTCACGTGCCTGGAAGCCTCGATGTAAAAGCGGTAGGCCTGATCTTCCATTTGCGCTGCTGCATCGCGCACCTTGTCAATCCCAAGCGGACGCACCAGCCAGTCGGGTTTGCGCTCATAATAGCCGCTGACATGCTCGCGGCGAATAAGTGGAATCCGGTCGCCAAAGCGTGCGCGGTGCCGCTCTATTAATGCATCGCGATGTTCATGTTCTTCCGCCGCCATTTGCTCGAAGATTTTCGCAGATTGAGGGAATTCTTCTCGCAAACCATCGGCATAGGCCAGATAGATGCGTGCGTCGTCTTCCTCCGAGGAGATGGCGAGGGCGATAATTTCTTGTTCGGATAGGGACTTAAAAGGACGACGGCTATTTCTAAAAAATCGGCTGAGCATTGTTAAAATCCATAGTTTAGAATAATTCTAAAATACGCCGAACTTGCAAAAAGTCAAGCTTGCAGTGCGCCTGCAATTGGCGCATTAGGGTCCATATCCGGATACCCGATCAGAAGAGATAGAATCGATGGCGTCAACAAACTCCCCTACAAGCAACTATCCGCGACCGCTAAACCGGCAGGATTTCCGTACCCTTGGCCTTTCGGCATTGGGCGGCGCGCTGGAGTTTTATGATTTTATCATCTTCGTATTTTTTGCGAGTGTTATCGGCCATCTGTTTTTTCCACCCGACATGCCGGACTGGCTGGTGCTGATCCAGACGTTTGGAATTTTCGCAGCCGGTTATCTGGTGCGTCCGGTTGGGGGCGTGGTGTTGGCGCATTTTGGTGATAAATTTGGCCGCAAGCGTGTCTTCGCTTTCTCGGTTTTCCTCATGTCGATTTCGACACTGGCGATGGCCTGTTTGCCAACCTATGCAACGCTGGGCGTCGGTGCGCCGATCCTGCTGGTCATTTTCCGCATGTTGCAGGGCGCTGCTATTGGCGGCGAAGTTCCAGGTGCGTGGACCTTTGTAGCCGAACACGTGCCTGCCAATCGTGTTGGCATGGCATGCGGTTTCCTTTGTTCAGGCCTGACACTCGGCATCATGCTTGGGTCGCTGATTGCTACCGCCATCAACTGGATCTTCACGCCGGAAGAGCTTGCCGGTTACGCATGGCGCATTCCGTTCTTCATCGGCGGTATTTTCGGCCTGTTCGCCGTTTACTTGCGCCGCTGGTTGGCTGAAACGCCGATCTTCACCGAGATGAAGAACAGTCATCTTCTGAAAGATAAGCTGCCGCTCGGCACTGTTCTGCGCAACCACATGCATGGCGTTATCATTTCCGTGCTGCTGACATGGATTCTGTCGGCTGGCATCGTCGTCACCACATTGATGACTGCGACCTTCCTGCAGAAGCTTTATGGCTACACGCCTTTGCAGTCGCTTGCCGCCACAAGCTTCGGCACGCTGTTTCTGATGTTCGGAACGGTAAGCGCAGGCGCGATTGTTGATCGCATTGGCAGCGGCCGCTTCTTTGCGGTTGCAGGCATTTTCTTCGGTGTTGCGACTTTCGTGTTCTACACCTATGCGGCGGTTTCCCTGCCTGTTCTGTTCGCGCTTTATGCGGTGATGGGTCTTTCGGTGGGCATGGTTGGCGCGGTCCCTTATGTGATGGTGCGCGCATTCCCGGCACCAGTTCGCTTCTCCGGACTGTCGTTTTCCTACAATGTTTCCTATGCGATTTTTGGTGGTCTGACGCCAGTGATTGTCACTTCGCTTCTGGCGGTCAACCCGATGGCGCATGCCTGGTATCTGGTGTTTATCGCTGTTCTGACCTCAGCACTCGGCCTTTATCTCATGGCTCGCAGTGATCAGGTTGAAGGTGCGATCGGCTTGACCGACTTGCCGGCGCCCAATCCTGTGCTGCAGACGAACTAATAAAAAGGGCCGCGAATGCGGCCCTTTTTGATTTAGTGCGGTGCAACGTTCGTGGCACCAATTTCTTTATCATGAACGCCAAAGCGGTCGATCATATCGGCGCTTGCTTCATTAAAGCCGATTATCGAAACATCCGTACCGCTGGCACGATATTTCAGCACCACCTTGTCGAGCGCACCGACCGAGGTGATGTCCCACAGATGGGCATGGCTGACATCAATTGTCACTTTTCTTGCAGGCGTTGCGAAATCAAAAGCTGCAATGAAGTTTTGTGCCGAGGCAAAGAAGATCTGGCCCTGAACGGTATAGGTGCGTTCGGTTCCATCTTCGCTCGTTGTTTCGCTCACGCGGAACATCTTTGCGACCTTTCCTGCGAAGAACACGCCGGAAAGCAGCACGCCAACCAGAACACCCTTGGCAAGATCATGGGTTGAAACCACCGTTATGACGGTTGCCAGCATGACAATGGACGAGGATGGCGGGTTGCGGCGCAGATCGAGGATCGAGCGCCATGAGAAGGTACCGATAGAGACCATGATCATCACGGCCACCAGTGCGGCCATTGGAATGATCCGCACCAGATCATCAAGCACCAGAATCAGAAACAGCAGGAATGAGCCAGCCACAAAGGTTGAAAGTCTGCCGCGACCGCCGGACGAAACATTGATCACGGACTGGCCGATCATCGCGCAGCCACCCATGCCGCCAATCATGGCGGATGCGATATTGCTGGTGCCCTGACCGATGCATTCCTGACTTTTATTGCTGCTCGTATCCGTCATGTCATCGACAATCTGGGCAGTCAGCAGCGATTCAAGCAGGCCGACAGCCGCCAGCGTGATCGAATAAGGCAGGATGATCTGCAATGTTTCAAGCGTTAGCGGTACTTGCGGCAGTGCGAAGATCGGCAAGGCGGATGGCAATTCGCCGAGATCGCCAACCGTGCGTAAGTCCATGCCAGTCGTCCATGCCAGCGTGGTGAGCACGGCAATGGCAACGAGCGGCGATGGGATGGCTTTGGTTAAGCGCGGGAAGAGATAGATGATGGCGAGACCGCCTGCGATCATCCAGTAGGTCTCACCTGGAACATGAATGAGTTCAGGCAACTGCGCCATGAAAATGAGGATAGCAAGCGCATTGACGAAGCCGGTGATGACCGAGCGCGATACAAACCGCATCAGGCACCCGAGTTTGAGGAAGCCCGCAAAGATTTGCAGAATGCCCATCAGGATCGTGGCTGCAAAGAGATATTGCAACCCGTGTTCCTTGACGAGCGAGACCATCACCACAGCAGTTGCAGCGGTTGCAGCAGAGATCATGCCAGGACGTCCACCAGTGAAGGCGGAAACGCAGGCAATGGCGAAAGAGGCGAAGAGGCCGACCTTAGGGTCGACGCCAGCGATGACCGAAAAGCCGATGGCTTCCGGGATAAGGGCAAGTGCTACGACGATGCCGGAAAGAATATCGCCGCGAATATTGGAGAACCACTCGCGGCGGTAGGCAGCAAGACTTGTCATTGAATTTTCCGCAAATAGAAGACGGGCGTTGAGAGCCGTCCGATTCAACATGGCCGATTGTAAAAATGGGGGATGTTGTTGCGTTGTCTGGCGGATAGGCGGCCAGAAGAGCCACCCGGGCTTTCACCGGGTCCTTGCGAATACGCTTGTATAAACAAAAAAAGCGCAGCAGGGCAATGGCCCGCTGCGCTTTCTATTGCACGGTGCTGATCAGAGTATCTTTTGCATGAAGGTCAGATCAAGCCAGCGTTCGAATTTCTGGCCGACCTGTTT
The DNA here is from genome assembly GCF_023554105.1 of Brucella sp. 21LCYQ03. GTDB lineage: Bacteria > Pseudomonadota > Alphaproteobacteria > Rhizobiales > Rhizobiaceae > Brucella. Next base: position 10,711 of record NZ_JAMJWE010000007.1, on the reverse strand, counting down.
CAGCGTGCCGCAATCTGAAAAACCCTGAGATTTGTGCAACGCAATGGATGCGGCATTGCCTGCTTCAATACCCGCCACCAGTACATGGACTTTACGCTCGCGTGCTTCTTGCACAAGCTCTGCCAGAAGTGCGCGTCCGATACCGCCACCGCGAGCATCGCTTGCCACATAAACAGAGAGTTCCGATGAGTGGCGGAAACCTTCAAACGGGCGGAATGGGCCATAACTCGCATAGCCGACGACGCGTCCTTCGCGTTCGGCCACCAGAACCGGAAATCCATCTCGGTTGCGGGCTTTGAGCCATTCGTGACGATTCTCCAGATCGACGAGCGTTTCGTTCCAGATGGCAAGCGTGTTCTCGACTGCATCATTATAGATCGCAAGCAGAGCAGGGAGGTCGGCTTCGTTGGCAAAGCGAATGGTGAGGGTCATTTCACAGGCCTTTATAGAAAAGTGTCGTCGCGCAGGGGCTTCCGTCGGGATAAAGCGCGTAATTCGGGATAACGCCCACCCGCTCCCAGCCGAGATGGGTGTAAATTGCTTCCGCCGGACTGCCGGTTGCGGTGTCCAGGCAGAGAAGTGTCTTGCGTCGGTTACGTGCTTCTTCTTCAACGGCTTCCATCAGCTTGCGCCCTAGGCCAAGGCCGCGCGCTTTACGATGGATCAGCAGTTTTTTAAGATCAGCACGATGCGGCTGATTGGGCATTTGTGACAGACCAAGCTGAACCGTGCCGACGATTTCGCCGTTATGTTCTGCAACCAGAAGCGCTGTGTCGCCTCGCTCTACTTCATTGAAAACGCGGTTCCAGTAAGGAATAAAACCCTGCCATTCGCATGGTGCCATGAAGCCAACCGACGCGCCGTCGTTGACGCAATCCGTAATGATTTCTGCAAGTGGGAGAAGGGAGGGGCCTGCATCTTCGTAACTAAGAACGCGAATCATATTGTGCTTTCAGGAATTGTTGCGGCGTTCGAGCACGATTGCATAACGTGCGGTCGAGGTGCCGGGATTATGAAAGGCAATGCCTTCGACGAGCGGCATATAAAGACAGTCACCGGTATGGAGCTGATAGGCAGTTGCTCCAACGGTGATTTCCATCTGCCCATTCAGGAGCCACAAATGCTGTGTGATGCCTGCATTGGCCGCCTGTGGTGCAAAAGTGACCTTTGCACCTGCGGGAAATTCGACCTCGATCATGTCGACATTCGACCCCGTTGCCGGTGGTGAAACAGACCGCCGGATATAGCCCGTATCCGGATCACGCCAGACTGGTTGGCGATCATGCGTGAGCAAGGGAGAGGCTGGGGCTTCCGCATCGGCAAAGAAAGCTGAGAGCGATGTGCCGAGCGCTGCACAAATGCGCGCCAGAAGCTGTGCGGTCGGGCTGGTCTCGCCACGTTCGATCCGCGAGATCATGGCGCGGCTGACACTTGACGCATCACCAAGCGCATCCAGCGTCATACCTTGCGCAAGGCGCAGGCGGCGCAGATTTTCGCCAATGGCGTTGTCGAGATGCTCATTTATGTTTTCCATTATCTTAGAATTAATATCTATTATAATGGAGTCAAGCGATTTCGAAAACAGAAACGGCGGGATTTCTCCCGCCGCATTCTTTCTGTCTGAATAATCCTGATTAACCCTGAGCTTTTAGCTCTAACCGGCGGCGATGCAGGACTGGCTCGGTGTAACCATTCGGCTGTTCGCGGCCCTTGAAAACCAGATCGCAAGCGGCCTGAAAAGCAATCGATTTGTCGAAGTTTGCGGCCATCGGGCGATAAAGCGGATCGCCTTCATTCTGCTTGTCCACAACGGCTGCCATGCGCTTAAGCGTTTCCATGACTTGGCGATCCGAAACTACGCCATGATAGAGCCAGTTGGCGATGTGCTGTGCCGAGATGCGCAGCGTTGCGCGATCTTCCATCAGGCCGACATTGTTGATGTCCGGCACTTTCGAGCAGCCAACGCCCTGATCAACCCAGCGCACGACATAGCCGAGGATGCCCTGTGCGTTGTTGTCGATTTCGTGCTGGATGTCTTCCGGCGTCCAGTTTGGACGCGGGGCGACCGGCACCGACAGAATATCGTCGAGTTTGGCGCGCGGGCGGCTCTTCAACTTTTCCTGAACGCTTGCGACATCAATCTGATGATAATGAGTTGCGTGGAGCGTTGCAGCGGTTGGCGATGGCACCCAGGCGGTGTTCGCACCAGCCTTCGGATGGGCGATTTTCTGTTCCAGCATCGCAGCCATCAGGTCCGGCATGGCCCACATGCCCTTACCGATCTGCGCATGGCCGGAAAGGCCGCATTCAAGACCGATATCGACATTCCACTGCTCATAAGCGCCGATCCAGGCAGCCTGCTTCATATCGCCCTTGCGGATCATTGGGCCAGCTTCCATCGAGGTATGGATTTCGTCGCCAGTGCGGTCAAGGAAGCCGGTATTGATGAAGACGACGCGTTCTTTGGCGGCGCGGATCGCTTCCTTGAGGTTAACCGTGGTGCGGCGTTCCTCATCCATGATGCCGATTTTCAGCGTGTTCGGCTTCATACCAAGCAGCTCTTCGGTGCGGGTGAAGATTTCATTGGCAAATGCCACTTCTTCCGGCCCGTGCATCTTTGGCTTGACGATATAGACCGAGCCTTCGCGCGAATTCATGTGGCGACCATTCGCGCCAATATCATGCAGTGCGATCAGGCTGGTGAAGGCGGCATCCATGATGCCTTCCGGCACTTCGTGACCTTCGGCATCAATGATCGCCGGATTGGTCATGAGGTGGCCGACATTGCGCACCAGCATCAGCGAACGGCCCTTGAGGCTGAGTTCCGAGCCATCGGCAGCCTTATAGCTGCGGTCGCCATTAAGGCGGCGCGTCATCTGCTTGCCGCCCTTCTCGAAGGTGTCTTCGAGCTTGCCATTCATCAGGCCGAGCCAGTTGCGGTAGACGGCAACCTTGTCTTCCGCATCCACTGCTGCAATCGAATCTTCGCAATCCTGGATCGTGCTGACAGCCGATTCTAGAACCATGTCTGCGATATGCGCCGGGTCAGTCTTGCCGATTGGACTGTCTGCATTGATGACGATGTCTACATGCATGTTGTTCTTGGCCAGCAGCACATTGGTAGGTGCCGCTGCATCGCCATTATAGCCCTTGAACTGGCTGCCGTCCTTCAAGGCGGTGCTCGAACCGTCGGCAAGCGTTACAGCGAGTTTGCCGTCCGTGACGGAAAGGCCGGTGACGTCGGCCCACTTGCCCGCATTGAGCGGTGCGCTTTCGTCGAGGAAATTCTTGGCCCATGCGATGACTTTTTCGCCGCGCTTCGGGTTGTAGCCTTTGCCTTTTTCCGCGCCATCATCGTCGGAGATAGCATCGGTGCCGTAAAGCGCGTCATAGAGCGAACCCCAGCGCGCATTGGCGGCGTTGAGCGCGTAGCGGGCATTCATGACCGGAACGACAAGCTGCGGTCCTGCAATATGCATGATTTCCGGATCGACATTGGCGGTCGAGACCTTGAACTCTCCGCCTTCGGGCAGGAGATAGCCGATATCTTTCAGGAATTGCTGGTAATCAGCCTGCGAATAGCCTTTGTCGCGATTTTCCTTGTACCAGGCATCGATCTTGGCCTGTAGGTCGTCGCGCTTTTTGAGGAGGGCGCGATTCTTCGGTGCGAGATCGCGGATGATGGCGGCGAAGCCTTTCCAGAAGGCGTCTGGTTCAACGCCAGTGCCGGGTGCAGCTTCGCTTTCCAGAAACTCCACCAGTTCAGGGGCAACGCGCAAGCCTTCTATCTCAACGTAGTTACCGGCTTTCTGAGAAACCATGGCTCTGCCTCCTTCAAAATAAACAAAATCACCGCCAGCACTCTTCAGTGCCAGCTATCATGCTGTCTTTGAACCGCTTTAGCGCGCTTTCGTCAATCAGCGTGCGGGCACATCATCTGTGACGCTGCGGCGAAAATAGTTTTTACAGCGACAGTCTTGCGCGGATATCGTCAGGCGTAAAGCCCTGTTCGCGCAAGCTGCTGAGTGCCGTATCCTTACGGCTTTTGGATAGTTTCAAACCATCGTCGCCCAGCACCAGATCGTGATGATGATAAAGCGGTTCTGGCAGGCCCAGAAGCTTTTGCAGAAGCCGATGCACGGATGTTGCATGAAACAGATCGCGTCCGCGGACAATATGCGTGATGCCTTGCAGCGCATCATCCACCACGACGGAAAGGTGATAGCTGGTGGGGGTGTCTTTGCGCGCGATCACCACGTCACCCCATTGCGCAGGATTTGCCTTGATAAGTCCGGTGTCGCTTTCATTCCAGAACAGCGTTTCGCCAGCCAACTCGAGCGCTTTCTCCATATTGAGCCGCCATGCATAGGGCGCACCGGAGACAATGCGCTTCGTCTGCTCTTTTTCGCTCAAACCTCGTTCGCCCTGCGGATAAAGCGGTGTGCCGTCGGGGTCGCAAGGCCAGTCTTCGCCTTTCGCATGCGCTTCGCCGATGATCTCGCGCACTTCCGTTCGGCTCAGAAAGGCGGGATAGACGAGCCCCTTGTCGGCAAGCTTGGTCAGTGCATTGCGATATTCGCTGAAATGCTCCGACTGGCGGCGTACCGGCTGTTCCCATTCAAGCCCAAACCAGTGGAGGTCATCGTAGATACCCTGTTCGAGTTCGGGCGTGCAGCGGGTGGTGTCGATGTCTTCCATGCGAAGCAGAAAGCGGCCACCGCTGGTATGTGCCATTTGTGCATTGAGAAGTGCGGAATAGGCGTGGCCAAGATGCAATTGACCATTGGGGCTTGGAGCGAAGCGATATACAGGCTGGGTCATGATCATGTCAGTTGATTGTCATCTGACTGCATTGGTACGTTGTGCCACACTGAAATGAAAGGCCTGACGATGCGGCGGATCGATACATTGGACGATATTGAAGCCGGGCTTGAAGCACTGGGGTTAGCCGACGCACGGTTGCTTGATATCCGCAGTCGGTCCCACGCTGTTCCGCTTCGCAGGTCTCAGCCGGGCTTTGAAAGTCTTGCCTCGATTATCGTTGCGCAACAGGTTTCAACTGCAAGCGCAGCAGCAATATGGGCGCGGTTCAAGCAGGTGATCGATCCGATGACACCCGAGGCTTATATTGCAGGCGGGGAAGAGGCATGGCGTTTTGCCGGACTTTCGCGACCAAAACAGAGAACGCTGTTTGCTTTGAGTGAAGCTTTGGCAGAAGAGGCAATCGATCTGCATGGGCTGTGCGATCTGCCTGCCGACGAAGCGATCAAGGCGCTGACCGCTATCAAGGGCATTGGCCCATGGACGGCTGAAGTCTATCTGCTGTTTGCCGCTGGTCATCCCGACGTGTTTCCGGCTGGCGATGTGGCGTTGCAAACGGCAGTCGGTCACGCTTTTGCGCATGAAACGAGACCCGATACAAAGGCGCTTCGCTTGCTTGCGGAAGACTGGTCGCCATGGCGCGGTGTGGCAGCACGTTTGTTCTGGGCATATTACGCTGCGATCAAGGGACGGGAGGCGGCTCCGCTTCTGTAAATCTTGCGTGTTTACGGGGACATAAATGCGTTTCTGCTTCACAATGCTGTCATGTCGGGATTACATTATTCGCATCAGGTGAATGACGGCATTTCGATTCGCAGAAACTTGGTATCCTGCCTATCGCGCTGTCGCCTTTTACGAGGTTGGAGCGTCGTAGGTTGCGCCCATGATGGACGCGCGGCGCTCTCGTCAGAAGCGCAATTCCGCATGGAAAGACGTCGCACTTTTCTTTCGGAATTGTTCTGAAGGAGGTGTGCCCTTGAATGTAGCCGTCTCTCCCCGAACGGTGTCGAGCAGTGGTTTGCCTGCTCTGGTTCTCAATGCGGATTATAGGCCGCTCAGCTATTATCCTTTGTCACTCTGGTCATGGCAGGATGCGATCAAGGCCGTGTTTCTTGAACGCGTACATATCGTGGCGGAATATGATCAGGTCGTATCCTCGCCAACATTTTCCATGCGTTTGCCAAGCGTGATCTGTCTTAAGGATTATGTGCAGCCGCCGCGCCATCCGGCATTTACCCGCTTCAATCTGTTTTTGCGTGATCGTTTTGAGTGTCAGTATTGCGGCTCGCCGCATGATCTGACCTTTGATCACGTTACCCCGCGTTGCCATGGTGGTGCGACGACGTGGGAAAATGTGGTTGCCGCCTGTTCTCCATGCAATTTGCGCAAAGGTGGCTTGATGCCAGCGCGCGCGCATATGTGGCCACGCCAGAAGCCGGTTCAGCCCACGATGCATGATCTGCATAACAATGGACGTCTTTTCCCACCCAACCATCTCCACGATAGCTGGCTCGATTTTCTTTACTGGGATGTCGAACTGGAGCCTTAGTCTCTGTTCCAAAAGTCGCCATGCCGGTCTGCAAATGGCAATTTGTCTGCGTTGCGGAGAAAGAAAAAGCTCCTCAGAATTCGCTCTTACTTCCCACCTTTTGCAAAAGCGCCGTAGTAGCCAATAGCTGCAAAGAGCAGGCTTGCGACGACGTTCCATCCGGCAAATGACAGGCCGAGGAAGAAGCCCGGTGCGCTGTCACATGCAGGTGGGCGGGTCGCGTTGAGATCGCCGAGCAGATTGCCTGCATCGAGGGTGACCTTCATGGTGGCTGCACTGCAATCAGCCGGACCCGGCCAATACTTAAGCTCAACGCCGGTGTGATAGATCGCAAGTGCCAGGCCAAAGGTCATCAGCAGCGCGCCGATCAGAATAAGACCGCGTATCAGGAATGGAGGGAGTTTCAAGACATAGGAAATAAACGCAGCCGCGAGAACCGGGACGCCGATATAATATGGTGTGCGCTCTTCAAGGCAGAGTTTGCAAGGCATAAAGCCAGCCAGATGCTCGAAGCCCAGAGCCGTACCGACCGTCGCGGCCAGTCCGACTGTCATGATGCCTGCCGTCCAAGCCTGAATTTTGCCAACGGGTCTATTAAGGGCAAATGCCATATGAAATTTCCTGCGCCACACTGGCTTTATCAGTAGTCTAAAATGCTACTTTGCTTCCAAGCAATTAAATTTGACTGACTTGAGGCAAAATCAAAAGTGAAGATATTTTACCGCTAAGAACAGTGCAATTAGCACGACCGCTACTAGGCCAGCCAGCAGGCCGAGGCGCTTTTCGATAAAGTGGCGGATCGGCTCGCCATAACGCTTCAACAGCCAAGCGAGGAAGAAGAAGCGTGCACCACGTGCGATGATTGCTGATGCAATAAACAGCCAGATATTGATGCCCGCTGCACCTGAAAGAATTGTCACGACTTTGATCGGCGGCAAATGCGATAGGCCGGATGTGATGAGCATCAGCAAAATCATGTCGGCGCTGGTCGTGCCGCGCATCTGTTCGAATGTGTCGAGCTTTCCATACATTTCAAGCACAGGCTTCGCGACCTGTTCATAGGCATGATAGCCAAGATACCAGCCGGCTATACCACCAAGAACGGAAAAGATTGTCGCCACAAGCGCATAGCGATAGGCGCGTTCAGGACGTGCGAGCGCCATCGGAAGGAAGAGCACATCAGCTGGCACCAGAAACACTGAGCTTTCTACAAAAGCGATGAAAGCGAGCCAATATTCGGCAGACTTTCGGGCAGCAAGCGAGATCGTCCAGTCATAAAGTCGGCGCAGCATGATTTTTCCGGATTTTTATAGGTGCAAACATTCTGGGATTATTTGCACTCTCTATAAATAAAAAAGGTGGCACGAACAATGCGCGCCACCTCTTAATGTCGTTGAAGTCGATTTTAACGCTTGTAGGCGCTGCAAATATATTTGGTTTCGAGATATTCCTCGACGCCATATTTAGAGCCTTCGCGACCTAGGCCCGACTGCTTCACGCCGCCGAATGGTGCAACTTCGTTGGAGATCAGGCCGGTATTGTGTCCGACCATGCCATATTCCAGCCCTTCGCTGACGCGGATAGCGCGGCTAAAGTTCTCAGTATAGAAGTAAGCAGCCAGACCGAAGATTGTGTCGTTGGCAGCAGCAATCACTTCTTCTTCGGTGTCGAAGGCAAAGAGTGGTGCGAGCGGTCCGAAGGTTTCTTCCTTGGCAACAAGCATGTCCGAGGTAACGCCGGTCAGAATGCCCGGTTCAAAGAACAGGCCACCCAGTTCCTTGCCGCCTGCAATGAGCTTTGCACCTTTTGAAACCGCATCTTCAATATGCGATTTAACCTTAGTGATGGCTTTTTCTTCGATCATCGGGCCGATGACGACGCCCGGCTCGGTGCCATTGCCGACTTTCAGTTCTTTCACCTTCGCTGCCAGCTTTTCAGCGAACTTGTCGTAAACGCCGCGCTGAACATAGATGCGGTTGGCGCAAACACAGGTCTGACCGGCATTGCGGTACTTGGAAAGCATCGCGCCTTCGACAGCTGCATCAATGTCTGCATCATCGAACACGATGAAAGGTGCATTGCCACCAAGTTCAAGCGATACGCGTTTGATGGTCGGCGCGCATTGCGCCATCAGCAGGCGGCCAACTTCGGTCGAGCCGGTGAAGGAAAGCTTGCGGACAATATCATTGCTGGTGAGTTCTGCACCGATTTCGCGAGCCTTGCCGGTCACGATCTGCAGAACGCCTGCAGGAATGCCAGCCTTTTCAGCCAGAACACCAAGCGCAAGTGCGGTTAGCGGGGTGAGATCGGCAGGACGGACGATCATCGTGCAGCCAGCAGCCAGTGCGGGTGCAGCTTTACGGGTGATCATGGCCGCCGGGAAGTTCCATGGCGTGATTGCAGCGGTCACACCGACTGGCTGACGGATGACGGTCAAGCGCTGGCCGGGCTGTGTAGCCGGAATTGTGTCGCCATAGACGCGCTTGGCTTCTTCTGCGAACCATTCAATGAAAGATGCAGCATAAAGAACTTCGCCACGCGCCTCGGCGAGCGGTTTGCCCTGTTCCGATGTCATGATAAGGGCAATATCGTCCGCATTAGCAACGATCAGATCAAACCATTTGCGCAGGATTCCGGCGCGTTCTTTGGCGGTCTTTGCAGCCCACGCCGGAAGAGCCTTGTTCGATGCGTTGATTGTCTCTTCAATACTGTCAACGGAGAGGGATGGAACGGTGCCAATCACGGAGCCGTCTGCCGGATTGGTTACATCGATTGTCTTGCCGTCTGCTGCGTCGATCCAGTTTCCATCCACAAGGCATTGCGATTTAAGCAGTGAGGGGTCTTTTAAAGCGAGCATATCTGATATTCCATCCCGGTGTTGCGCTAGATGATCGTTCATTATATTGAACGATATACGGTATACTGAATAAACCAGCCGACGGCGCTAAAGTCAATTCGTCTGTCATATGGTTAAAGAGGGCATATGAACAAAACCGAACTCGACGATGAAAGTTCCCTAAAGCTGGTTCCTGCCGTTATGCGGGCGTCGCAGATCCTTGATTGTGTTGCCGAGAGCCGCGATGGCATTAAGCTTTCCGATCTCGTCCGCAAGACTGGATTGCCGAAAAGCAGTGTTCACGGTCTTTGCCAGACGCTAACGCATCTCAGGCTGTTGAAGTTGAATGGCGACGGATGTTTTACGATGGGTCCGCAGTCAGTTCGCTGGGCCAATGTCTTCTTGGCGAAGAGTGATATTGTTGATGCGTTTCATGAAGCGGTGGCAGAAGCGGATGGTCTTGAAGCTTATACATTGACGCTTTCCCACCTAGAAGGCCCGGAAGTCATCTATCTGTCTTGCCGTAATTCTTCGGCGCCGCTTGGTATCACCTTCCGCATTGGTATGCGCGTACCGGCTGTTTTCACCGCGACGGGTAAGGCAATGTTGTCTTCTATGATCCCACAGGACCGAACGCGCCATCTTCCATCTGATTGGCCAAAGCCGATTACGCCCTCAAGCGTTCAATCTCTGAGGAACCTCGAAGCTGAAATGGCGGAAGTCAAGACGAAGGGCTATTCCCTGGATGATGGTCAGTTGCGCGAAGGTATGTTTTGCATAGGTGCATCGATTTGTGATCGTCCAAATCACCCTGCGGCTGGGATTGCGTTATCGATGATGGCAGCGGAGGCGCGGCCGGAGATTGTTGAGACGATGGGTCGTCGAGTTCGTGCCTTGGCGGATAGTGTTGCGGAGCGCATGGGCTGGTCGAGTTCGCGTGCCGGCTGATTGCATATATAAGCTGGGTGAGGGGGGCGTTGGGGCGGGCTTTGATTGCTCTCACGACAGAATCGGGTTGTTTGTGTTGGTTAATTTTTGATAAAATTGCGTTGGTTTTGCTGTGGAAAGAAACTTTTCGTTTTTTTATGAAAGTTCGTTGACAGTTTGTGTTTGTGGGGTCTATATGGCTTTCAACGAGGGCGGCGACGCTGCTAGCGGCAGGTTGCTTCGTCCTTGTAGTTCAGCGAATGGCGATTGACAGCGATGTTGAGAGTGGTGAGTTGAGCGGCGTTGACGGGTGGAAGCTTTGTTGATGTTATGAGGAAGGAACGGTTTGTAAGCCTGTGAATTTCTTGAAAAAAATGGGTTGACACGGTTTACGAAGTGAACTAGATACCCGGCACCGCTGAGACGGAGCGAGACGAGATTGAGAGTTGGGCCGGATGGTTTGACGATTGAGATTGTTGAGCGGAGTTAAGCGGGTGAGTTTTCGACGGTTTTGAACTGTCTGTTCTTTGATAATTTTATACAGAAGAAAGAGAAACGTGGGCGGCATTGTCTGCGGA
>NZ_JAMJWE010000069.1 GCF_023554105.1 Brucella sp. 21LCYQ03 | reverse complement strand
GATGCCCTTCGTCCATGAAATGAAAGAAATCCTCATGATCTACCTCCGCTATGATCTGCGCATTGTACGGATTTACATACATCAAAGTATCTCCATGGTTGATGCCAATTTTAATTGGCTTACGATGACCGTAGTACCAGAAGCTTTCCAACTCTTTATCTGGATAAATGTTTTTAATTTTTTGGTAAACTACACTGGGGGCTAATAGTTCAGTTTGCTGTGGGTGATCAGGAGATGCGCTATAGAGCCAAGAGTATTTAATTTCCTCTTCGAAAACCAAGGCGCAGCCCGTGATAGATAGAATAACGACTACAATACCCGATATCAATCCAAGCCATAAGTGTAGCCAGGCATTTATTTTTAATACTATTTTTTTCATGCTAACAATATCTCTTCAGGAAAAGCTGGTCAAAAAAATATCTTCCTGCCATTTGGTGTAGCAGGAAGATACGGATGTAGATGTAGGGTTTTATTTCAATCTGTACAACATAGGCGTGTCTCCGTCGGCACCGTCGATACGTGCACCACGAGTTAGCTTATCGGTGTTGGAGTCGTATTCCCAGATGTATACCCCATCTGCTTTAGGATCATTCACCGCGATATAGGCTTTGCCATTGTGCACTACGCCAGATCTGGAGTTACCCACTAACGGGAAGTCCAATTTCTTGACTACTTGCTGTGTATTGACATCAATGATTAAATATTCCCACATAGCAGCATACCACCAGTCATTGAACTCTTTAATATTGTTTTGTGTATCGTGTGCACTGATCAGCATTGCTTTGCCGTTACCAATGTAACTTACGCCTAATTGGTTATCGCCACCGCGCTGCGCGCTGATATTGAAGAAATAGTTCGGATCTAATTTGTATTCGCCATCTTTCACGCGATACACACCGGTAGGCAAGCTCGCTTTACCACCGCCTAGCACAGGCATCGGGATCGTTAGGATATACGTATAACCATTGTCACGGAAATTGCTGAAATAGGAGTTGCGTACTGTACCTAATGGTGCTG
>NZ_JAMJWE010000068.1 GCF_023554105.1 Brucella sp. 21LCYQ03 | reverse complement strand
GATCTTCCAGTCGGACAAAATGGATCAGCCGTGACAACATATATCTCTTATATTAATTCCAAGATGGGTCCAAATTATCTACGGAATTTTGGGATGATCAATCCGGGGGTGGGCGATCCAAACTATACTGGACAACGAGAAATAGGATTTGGAAATAGCCAGACTTTTGCCGGAACGGGCGACTCATGGTATATCCAGGCTGGTTACCTTTTACCGAACTTATTCCCTATCCGCCTCCAACCATTCACTTCGATCTACTCTAGAAATTTCGAAGCCGTTAATGAACGTGGTAATACCTATCAGGCTGGTATGAATTTTTTGATTGATAACCATCGTACAAAAATTGTTTTTCAGTACGATAATAGACCGATGTATGATCACATGACACGTAGGATATTTCGTCGAGGGTCTGAATACATACTGGGTGCACAGATCTTTTTCTAGCTAATTTTATTGCGTTCGGGTTCATGCCATTCAGGAACATGAAGATCTTTCACGGCCATAATGCAACAACAGCCTGACGGTTATACACCATCAGGCTGTTATATTTTAAAAATAGGATCAGAAGAATCAGATCACTATATAGCCCATGCTTTGTCTCCTTTTTTATATGGAAACTCGCCGTCGTAACGACCAGGAATTTTCACATAATTCAACGCTTGTTTCATGCCGACTTCCGAAGTAAAAAATCCGGTTAATGTCAACTGTTTTAGCATCGTGAAGAAATGATTAGGATCATCCTCTTTTTTATTTTTCTGGTATTCTTTTGCTTCCTTATCATAGGCATTCACAAATGTCAATTGCTCTTCCGGTGTCAGCTTCTGGAAATCCTTACCGTGCTTTTCATTGGCACGTTCATCGATTTTCCCTAAACCTTCCATAAAAGCTTTTTGATCTGCCTCTGTATAACAATCGCGAATCATGACCGGAATGAACTCTCCAACGCCTGCTTCTTTAGCTCCAGGCGTGGAAGTTTTGGGTAAGATGGCTTCCGCTAAATCACCCAAAAGATTCATACTGTCCTTTTCAAAAACTGAAGCGACTTCTTTGGACGC
>NZ_JAMJWE010000067.1 GCF_023554105.1 Brucella sp. 21LCYQ03 | reverse complement strand
TACGGCTTTTACCACGGCATCAAATACACCTGTATGGCCTACCATATCCGGGTTAGCAAAGTTCAAACAGATGAAATCCGGTTGATTTTCGTCCATATCCTTTGTAATAGCATCGACAATTCCGTGTGCACTCATCTCTGGCTGCAAGTCGTATGTTGCTACTTTCGGAGAAGGAACAAGTAAACGACTTTCATTAGCAAAAGCATCTTCTTGGCCTCCAGAAAAGAAAAAAGTAACATGTGGATATTTCTCTGTCTCGGCGATACGAACTTGCGTTTTACCTTCTGTCGCTAATATCTGTCCGAGCGTATTGGTTAGGTTGTCCTTTCTAAACACCACTTCCACCCCTTTAAAAGTATCATCGTAAGAAGTAAGCGTCACATAGTGTAGGGGTAGTGGTCGCATATCGTACTCCACAAATTCTTCCTGTGTTAATGCAATGGTAATTTCACGGCCACGGTCGGTACGGAAGTTGAAACAGATCACAATATCGCCAGGCTGAATGGTGGTCAGGGGCTTGCCATCCGCACCAGCAACAACCAAAGGTTCTATAAACTCATCGGTTACACCTTCCGCATAGGATGTCTTGATCGAATCGATCAGGTTATTTGTTAATGTACCAGTTCCATGTACGAGTAGGTCGTAGGTTTTCTTTACACGTTCCCAGCGATTGTCTCTATCCATGGCAAAATAGCGTCCAATGGCAGAGGCCAATGTGCCTACCGAATGCGTTAAATGCTGCTGTAAATCCTGTAAGTAGCCTACGCCGCCATTTGGGTCTGTATCACGACCATCAGTAAAGGCGTGAATAAAAACATGATCATTTGTTAAACCGGCATGCTGTGCCGCGTCACATAATCCTTTTAAATGTTCAATATGCGCATGCACACCACCGTCGGAAAGCAGTCCGATAAAATGTACGTTCTTATGATTTGATTTTGCTATTTCAAATGCCTTTTGTATGACGGGATCACTATTGAATTCGCCATCGCGAACAGCTTTGTTTATTCTTCCCAATTCCTGGTATACCACACGACCTGCACCTAGGTTCATATG
>NZ_JAMJWE010000066.1 GCF_023554105.1 Brucella sp. 21LCYQ03 | reverse complement strand
GTATATTCAGGTCCAATTTGCAATACAGGACCGAAGCCGCATGCAGCCAGACATTCGACACCTCTCCAAGAAAACAATCCGTCGGAGGTCACTTCTCCTTCTTTGACGCCCAAGGTGCCTTCCAGATGATCCATGATCTTCTCTGCGCCGACCAAACAACATGGTCCGGTGCGACACACCTCGAGCATATATTTGCCTTGTGGCTGTAAGAAGTACATGCTATAAAATGTAGCGACTTCATACACTTCAATCGGTTGGATAGCCAGATAATGGGCTACTTTATCCATCGCGTCTACACTGAGCCAGCCATATACGGCTTGCACCTCGTGCAAAACCGGCAACAAGGCCGATTTTTGCCGACCTTCTGGATAGCGGGCAACGATCTCGCTAAACTTCTCTAATAAACTGGGAGAGAAGTCTACGATCAGATTTTCTTTGACATTAAGCATCTAATTCTCCCGCAATTACGTTTAAACTACTCATATTAATAATGGCGTCGGAGATCAGCATGCCGCTGCTCATCGGCGCAAACATTTGATAATTGATAAAAGATGGACGGCGGAAGTGCAGGCGGTACGGTGTACGGCCTCCATCATGGATGAGATAAAAGCCCAATTCGCCATTGGCTCCTTCTACGGCATGGTACACTTCCGATTTTGGTGTTTCCCATTCGCCCATTACAATCTTGAAATGGTAAATAAGCGCTTCCATGTTGGTATATACCTGCTCTTTTGGAGGTAGGTAAAACTCGGGTACATCGGCATGGAATACTCCTGCCGGCTCGCCCTTTATTTTTTCTATTGCTTGTTCGATGATGCGCATGGATTGCGTCATCTCTTCGTTGCGCACCATAAAGCGATCGTATACATCGCCATTGGTACCTACCGGAATATCAAATTCGAATTCTTCGTACGAACAGTAGGGTGCCATCGCGCGCACATCGTAATCTACCCCTGTAGCACGCAAAATCGGTCCGCTCCAACTGTAATTCAAGGCTTGTTCTGGTGTTACAGCGGCGACGTTAGAAGTACGCTCGATAAAAATTCGGTTTCTTGTAAAAAGTTCCTGAAATTCGCTGACTACTGCTGGAAAGCGTTTTAAAAATTCATCAATTTTGGTGAAGGCGATTTCGTTGAAATCT
>NZ_JAMJWE010000065.1 GCF_023554105.1 Brucella sp. 21LCYQ03 | reverse complement strand
GAATCTGCCGTAGAGCGTGCGATGGATGCCGGCTATGCTGCGGTGAAAGAGTTGCCATCAACCGTCCTATTTCAATGGGTGGCTAAGATATTGTATGGTGTGGTGTTCAATGAAATACAGGCCGGCATACGACAGGCTACCATGACTGGCGAAGAGATGAATTTCTCACCGGCTTTAGTTCATAAGTTTCGCAATTTGCATACGATGCTCCAATCGGCTATCCATCCGATGGAATTCGAAAACAGAAATCCCTTCTCGGTGTTGGTACTTCCCGTAGAAAATGCTCCAGAGACGTTCATCTACCGGGATGAGATCAATACGTTAATATTCTCGTTGCGGATGAATGACTTTGCTATCATTGCCACGCTGCAGGATAATGGGACACATGCGATCTACCATGAGGATGTGCTCGCATTGGTACAAAACAAGGTATTACATCCCATTCAATTCGAAGAAATCTGCGCACGCTTCTTTTATTCTGCATACCTGTTCAATAAGTTGCCAGATTATACCTACATGGATACCCCAAAAATGATCTATGTAGAACCGATGCCCATGCAGGATTGGACTATGAAGCCTATCTTCGACCATTGGCAAGTAAAAACATATGGTCAGGTGCTGGAGAACTTTTGGAAACCCTGGGGGTATACGCTTTTTGAGATTATCAAAAATCCAGAACAACCCATGAGTTTTATCTGCGATGATGCGGGCAACTTTCAAGAACAGGTAGATTTGCCGCTTTCCTAAAAAGGGGCATTAACTAAGCTACACTGCGCTAACTGTTTCGTGGAGTGATTTTTGTTCTTTATTTAGAGAAGGGTGAGATTTAAGGTATGAAAACAATAAAACACATTTTCTCTTTGGCGATGTTGCTGTCGATGGCATTTTGTGCAGCGGCGAACTCGACTAAAGCAAAGTCAGTGCATTCAGCAGCTTTGGATACGATTTACACAGAGGTAGATGTGATTCCTCGGTTTTCTGGTGGAGCAAGAGGATGGAGCAATTTCCTGAACAAAAACCTGAATGTACGCAGTATACAAGAAAGTATCGATGAGGATAGCTATATCAGCTTCGGTCTCGTGCAACAAGCCAATCTCGAGTTTACCGTTTGTGAAGACGGTAAGGTTTGCGATATTGAAGTGCTGAATGGAGATAAAATCA
>NZ_JAMJWE010000064.1 GCF_023554105.1 Brucella sp. 21LCYQ03 | reverse complement strand
CGCCTTGCGCATTTGGTCTGAATGCGGGGCAGGTTCGTGAGATGTTTCTTCCAGAATTGGGAGAAGCGCAATGAATGCCGTTCTGGATCATCCAATACAACATGACGGGCTTAACAGGCTTCGGGACAAACACCTCTTTCGTGAACTTAGCTATATCAATGGGCGCTGGGTCGCGGGAGATAAGGTCGAGACTTTTGCCGTTTCTGACCCGGCAACGGGACGGCGGCTTGCGCGTGTCGCAAGCCTGAGCGAAGCGCAGACAACGCTCGCTGTTGATGCAGCTGAAAATACGTTTCCTCAATGGCGCAACAAGCTGCCGCAGGAACGGTCCGCGATTTTGCGTCGCTGGTATGAGCTTGTTCTGGCTAACCGGGAAGATCTGGCGTTGCTGATGACGCTTGAGCAGGGCAAACCAATCAACGAGTCGCGCGGAGAAATCGATTATGGCGCAGCCTTTATTGAGTGGTATGCAGAAGAGGCTAAGCGCCTGAACGGCGAAACGATTTCGAGCCATTTACCCAATGCCGAAATGCTGGTGCGTCGTGAGGCACTGGGCGTTGTGGGCATTGTAACGCCTTGGAACTTTCCGAACGCGATGATTACCCGCAAAGCAGCGGCAGCAATTGCTGCGGGTTGCCCGGTTGTTATTCATCCGTCGTCCGAAACACCGCTATCCGCTTTGGCTTTGGCTGAGTTGGGGGAGCGCGCGGGAATGCCAGCCGGTGTTTTCAATGTGGTCACGGGCAAGGCTGCACCAATCGTTGATGTACTTTGTCGAGATGAACGTGTACGGGCATTGAGCTTCACCGGCTCTACGGAAATTGGCAAGATAATTGCCGCAAAATGTGCGGCAACCGTCAAACGACTGGTGATGGAACTTGGTGGGCATGCACCTTTAATCATCTTCAATGATGCCGATATTGCCCGTGCGGTCGATATTGCCATTGCCGCCAAATTTGCAACGTCTGGGCAGGATTGTCTTGCTGCCAACCGTTTTTTTGTTCAGCGCGATATTCTTTCGGCTTTCACAAAAGCTTTTGCTGAACGTATTCGCAATCTGAAAACGGGCAATGGTCTTGATGCAGATGTCGAGATCGGGCCGATGATGCATAGCCGCGCGGTCGATAAAATTGAGCAGCATGTGCGTGACGCTGAAAAGCGAGGTGCTCGTATCGA
>NZ_JAMJWE010000063.1 GCF_023554105.1 Brucella sp. 21LCYQ03 | reverse complement strand
GCGATGAGCGATATGTGTATTGAGATAGTAGTATTGAGAATCATTAATGATCTCACATCGCACTACTCAAATCTCACTACTATTATCTAATTAACACGGGGAATTAGCTCAGCTGGCTAGAGCACCTGCCTTGCACGCAGGGGGTCAACGGTTCGACTCCGTTATTCTCCACAAGTTTAGTACTGCGTATTGAGATATGCGTATTGAGATTCAGTAAGGCGAGATAATATATCTCACTAGAAAGATCTCACTACTCACTACTCAAATCTCAACTACTAAAACGAACGTTCTTTGACATATTGAGAGAAAGAAGACACAAGAAAAGAAACAACAGAGCATATCTGTTCTAACTTTTCGGAGTTAGACAGAACAATCGTCCCTCCCGAGCAAAAGCGGGAAGTGGATTTGAAGAAAGTAACAAAGGGCACACGGGGGATGCCTAGGCTCTCAGAGGCGATGAAGGACGTGATAAGCTGCGATAAGCC
This sequence comes from Brucella sp. 21LCYQ03, assembly GCF_023554105.1. GTDB lineage: Bacteria > Pseudomonadota > Alphaproteobacteria > Rhizobiales > Rhizobiaceae > Brucella. The sequence continues at coordinate 710 of NZ_JAMJWE010000063.1, read as the reverse complement.
ACGGGGATTAGCAAATGTGAATTAATCCGTGGATTTCCGAATGGGGCAACCTAACTAGTAGAAGACTAGTTGTATAATACGCGAACGCGCCGAACTGAAACATCTAAGTAAGCGTAGGAGGAGAAAATAATAATGATTTCGTAAGTAGTGGCGAGCGAACACGAAAAAGCCCAAACCATAGATGTTACGGCATTTATGGGGTTGTAGGACCACGACATTGCATTGTCGCTATGAACTGGAAGCAGGTGGGAAACTGCGCGATATGGGTGATAGCCCCGTACAGGTAAAGAATGACAGCATAGTGGTATCCTGAGTAGGGCGGGACCGGAGAAATCCTGCTTGAATCTGCCAGCACCATCTGGTAAGGCTAAATACTCCTGAGAGACCGATAGTGAACCAGTACCGTGAGGGAAAGGTGAAAAGAACCCCGAACAGGGGAGTGAAAAGAACCTGAAACCGTGTGCTTACAAGCGGTCGGAGCGGATTTATTCTGTGACGGCGTGCCTTTTGCATAATGAGCCTACGAGTTACTCTTGTCCGGCAAGGTTAAGTCGTTCAGCGACGCAGCCGCAGCGAAAGCGAGTCTGAATAGGGCGTATAGTCGGATGAGGTAGACGCGAAACCTTGTGATCTACCCTTGGGCAGGTTGAAGTTGCAGTAACATGTAATGGAGGACCGAACCGATAAACGTTGAAAAGTTTCCGGATGAC
>NZ_JAMJWE010000621.1 GCF_023554105.1 Brucella sp. 21LCYQ03 | reverse complement strand
TTTTGCATGTATTTGTCGATCAGCGAAGCCGAAAGCTGTACTGAACTTAAGGGCGTACGAAATTCATGAGAAGCCATGGAAACAAAACGAGACTTGAGCTGATTGAGTTCCTTTTCCTTCTCCAGCGACATACTCACCTCCTGCTTTGCCTCCTCCAATTGGGAAACCAAGCTGATCAGATCTTTGGTACGATCGCGCACTTTCTCTTCCAACCCCATGACATGTTGCCGCAATTGATCTTCGGCAGCTTTCTCTCGCGAAAGGTCATGGATAAAACCTGTAAATATTTTACGATTCTTATAAAATACTTCATTCACCGCCAGGCGAAAAGGAAATGTAGTACCATCCTTCCTTCTGCCCAACACCTCTCTTCCTATGCCGATAATCTTGCCGTGGCCTGTACGTTCATAATTTTGTATGTAGGAATCGTGCTTTCCACGATCGGGTTCTGGCATCAGCATCCTAATATTCTGTCCTACTACTTCTTCTGTGCGATAGCC
>NZ_JAMJWE010000620.1 GCF_023554105.1 Brucella sp. 21LCYQ03 | reverse complement strand
GCTAAACTCAGTGAGCAATTCCTCGAGCTTTTCCTTCCGTTCCTGTTTATTGGGGTAATGAATTTCTAAGACAGCGAGAATGTTATTTTCTACGGTGATTTTCCGGAACACCGAAGCCTCCTGTGCTAGGTAGCCAATTCCACGCTGCGCGCGTTGATACATGGCGTCCTGTGTGATATCCATGTCATCTAAGTAGACATGCCCTTCATTAGGTTTGATTAGACCAACAATCATATAAAACGATGTAGGCTATTCTGCCCCGTTATGGCCTCATAGGCCGACAATCTCACCCTGTTCTACTTGAAAGTAGACGTCGTTTACAACCGTTCGTTGCCGATATTTTTTAATCAGGTGCTCCGCTTTTAGTATCATGTGTCCAACTTCTTCACCTACAAATATATCGGTTAATATCGAATTGCCTTAATGTTCAATTGTAAATTCTTCCGGGTTTTCCAGGTGTTTTCTTCAATGGTATAGCAAATATCAAACCGCTTCCCAGC
>NZ_JAMJWE010000062.1 GCF_023554105.1 Brucella sp. 21LCYQ03 | reverse complement strand
CTGGACTTGCCCTTATTTAGTGGAGAGGTTCTGTCACTAATTTGCGGTTTATCATCTCGAACTGGATCGGTGATTTATACCCGAGTGCAGAATGTCTGCGCACAGGATTATAGAAGCCGTCAATGTATTCGCCAATGGCTTTGATTGCATCCTGACGTGTGTAGAATACAGTTCGCCATATCAGTTCTGACTTGATCGTCTTGAAGACGGTTTCCACCATCGAATTATCGTAACAATTTCCTTTGCCGCTCATGGATGGAAGCATTTTGTGAGCTTCGAGAATTCTGCGATACTCATAACTGGCATATTGGCTTCCCCTGTCCGAGTGCTGGATCAATCCCGGCTTTGGTTGCCGGATAGCAATAGCCTTCTTCAAAGCACAGATAGCCAGATCCTTTTTCATCCGATCGCGCGCTTCCCAGCCAATGATGCGACGAGAATAGAGATCGACAACGATTGCCAGGTACAGCCAGCCTTCTGCCGTCCATATGTAACTGATATCAACACCCCATTTCTGATCTGGTTCGTCACAAGTGAAGTCCTGATCCAGAAGATTGGGAGCGACAGGCTCACCATGATTGCTGTCGGTCGTGCGTTTGAAGCGCGTTTTCTGCCGGGCTTTCAAACCATTTTCACGCATCAGTCGCGCCGTGCGGTGACGTCCTGCCCGAATACCTTCTTCGTTCAGTTCGACATGCATTCGAGGGCTACCATAGGTTTCACGTGACAGTGCAAACTGATTACGAATGTGGGCCAGAATAATCATGTCATCAAGCTGATGACGACTAGGCAAACGATGCTTCCATGCATAGTAACCGCTGATGCTGACGCCTGCGAAAGCGCACAGCCGTGACAGAGACATGTGGGCCTTCTCCGTGTCGATGAACGCAAACTTCATCGACTTGTCTCCCGAGCGAAGAAGGCCGTCGCTTTTTTTAGTAGGTCACGTTCCTGCCGTAGACGCTCATTTTCTTTTCGAAGACGGGCAAGCTCTTGGTTCATGTCCTCATGCGGACCAGAAAGCAAATCTTTCTCAGCAATATTACGCCGCCAGCGGTCAAGTGTTGACTTGCCAATGCCAAGGTCCTCGGCGACCGATGAAATGCTTCGACCACTCGTCGTTAAAATACGAACGGCTTCGCGTTTGAATTCTTCCGTAAATTCTCGCTGCTTCAATTCTAAGTCTCCTGTCAGTTTTATCTAACAGAAGCCCTCCACTTTTGAAGGGGAAGTCCA
>NZ_JAMJWE010000619.1 GCF_023554105.1 Brucella sp. 21LCYQ03 | reverse complement strand
AATGCCTCATTTTGGAATTAGAACTCCGAAGTACAAACTCGTGCGCTTCTATAGCAATGAGAATTTTTGGGAACTTTATAACTTAGTAGATGATCCGCAGGAATTGAATAATATTTACGAAGAATTCAAAGATAGCAAACTTGTCAAATCGCTAAAACAAGATCTGAAAGCATGTATCGTAAAATATAAGGACGATTTGGCGGAGGAAATTATAAAAAATTAGTGCGATAATTGCTATCGCTATCGTTCCTGTTTTTTGAATTTGCAAATTCAAAAAATAGGACAACCGACTTTATTTCTTTACTTTAGGTAAAAATAGTTGTTAACCGAAACTAACCGTTATGTTTTTAAGACCTCTCTTCTTCTTCTTATTCATTCTTCTAGGGCAATATTCATTTTCACAATCCTATACACCTTCCCCTTCCAATTTGGAAGCTAGGAAGTGGTTTTCTGATGCAAAGTTTGGTCTTTTTATACATTGGGGGCCTTTTAGTATTCCG
>NZ_JAMJWE010000618.1 GCF_023554105.1 Brucella sp. 21LCYQ03 | reverse complement strand
CCTAGATACAATAGTATCAAAGAATTATCTGGATAGGCAGGGTTAGCTGCTACAGATGCCGCTTGATCCCATTGCGCCGTAAATCTAGCATTGCCATCTACTACGTTTCTAACCGTTCTGGTTGGTGTACCTAAAGCATTTCTGTTTGCTTCGGTAGGGGTAAACCATACGTTGTTAGGATAGACCAACGTACAAGGGTCTACTGTGCTCGAGTATGCACCTGTAGGCGTTGTAGCCGATTTATTCCAAAATTCCGTTGCCAGTGTTCCAATCGCATAATTGTTGTTTGGTCGGAAACGATATCGATCATTTTGTCCGGTACTGGCATCATATAACATATTTGTTCGCGCCCATCTTACATTATTGATCAGTACAGTAGATTCTATTAATCGCGTGATTACGACATACCTACTTCCGATGACTGGCGTTAATGCTCCGTTTTGAGGTACTAATGTATTCGCAGTGAAAGATCTTGTGCTGTTGTTATCTAAAGTAATATTT
>NZ_JAMJWE010000617.1 GCF_023554105.1 Brucella sp. 21LCYQ03 | reverse complement strand
AATAGTGTGCAACGTAATGTACTACCTCACCCATATTCTGACTTTATCTTTGCGATCATCATCGAAGAATATGGCACGGTGGGCGGATTTTTCTTACTGACTTTGTACCTCGCATTGATGTATCGTATTATTCGGATCGTCACGTTGAGTCCACGCGCCTTTGGTGCTTTTTTGGCAGCAGGATTAGGATTCAGTCTTACCATTCAGGCATTAGCCAATATGGCAGTTGCTGTAGGTTTAGGCCCGGTAACAGGTGTGCCGCTGCCTTTAGTGAGTATGGGAGGTACATCCATCTTATTTACCAGCGTGGCATTAGGCATTATATTAAGCGTGAGCCGAAACGTAGAAGAATTAAAAGGAAGAGAAGAATTGAATGATGTCGTGAAGCCGCGTCGTGTGGTAGTGGGCAGCATATAATACAGTAAGCATGGCAAACAAAGTGATCATAAGCGGTGGAGGCACGGGAGGACATATCTTTCCGGCAATTGTTATTGCAAATGC
>NZ_JAMJWE010000616.1 GCF_023554105.1 Brucella sp. 21LCYQ03 | reverse complement strand
CAATCATAAGTCCCATCTCCTTGCTGTGATAAGGTCGCTTAATACTATCCAGCTGAATGACTGTACCATCTGTCAATATCAGTTCAAGATGGTTGCCGCCTGGAGCAATATCGTGGGTAGTCATTGATCCAGAATGCCACGTGAAAATAATGGTACCCACAATTACTAGCAGAGAGGCTGCGATGCCCATCAACCGCCAGTTTTCAGGTCTTTGAGCTTCTTTTCTTGAAATATCAATTGACAACCGAACTTGTTGTAAGATACGGCCTCTTACCTCTTGCTTAGGCCCCATCTTTGTATCATCCCAAATCTCTTTGGAACGTTGCATGCGCTCGTAGGCGCGGTGCAAGCGATGACCCGCTTCTGGGTCTTTTGACCTGAAATACCGCTCGATCCAATATTTAGAAAATTTGCTCAAAATACGTCACCTTATAATGATATGTTCCAGAAATAGCTGTTTACCCCTAAAAGAAAATTAAAAATAATAGATAAAGACTAAGC
>NZ_JAMJWE010000615.1 GCF_023554105.1 Brucella sp. 21LCYQ03 | reverse complement strand
ATGATGCCTGCGGTGTAGGATTTGTTGCACATATAAAAGGATTAAAATCGCATAATCAGGTTGCAGATGCATTAACCATGTTAGAAAACATGGAACACCGCGGTGCCTGTGGTTGTGATCCAGAGAGCGGTGACGGTGCGGGGATTATGATTCAGTTACCACACGAGTTCTTGTGGGAGGAATGTATTAGCCTGGGCATACAGTTACAGGAACCGGGCTACTATGGCGCCGGTATGGTATTTTTACCAAAAGAACAGAAGCTGAATGCACTTTGCCGATCCCTTATTGAAGAGGCAACGAAAGAGCGAGGAATGGAATTTCTTGGCTTTCGTGATGTTCCGGTGAACCGGGATGGCATCGGCCCTACGGCATTAAGCGCGGAGCCAGAGATTGTGCAATTTTTCGTTTCTCGCCCGGAGGGCATCAAGAACACAGAAGATTTCGAGAGAAAATTGTATGTCCTTCGCCGCCTGATTGTGCAGAAGGTAAAAGAACATCAAGA
>NZ_JAMJWE010000614.1 GCF_023554105.1 Brucella sp. 21LCYQ03 | reverse complement strand
CGGCTTTAACGGTAGGTTTTTTCTCGGCAATTTTTGTAGAATCCTGAACCGTGCTGTCTGGTACGGCCTTTTCTGTTTTTTCCAGTTTGGCGATGCCAAAGAATAACGTGTTAAGATCCTTAGACCAAAAAGGACTACTATTTTCACTGATGCCGAATCCGGCGCTAATTTCTTGCTCATCCAACCCCGTATAGCTGATGATGTTGGAAGCATCGCCACGGATATCTTTTACGCCGATCATCGTATATACTGGCGTTTTGTACTTCTTGTCCGTCTTAGCTTTTAACAGCGCCAGCGCGTTACCTTCTTTGTTCCAAGTGATTTTGCTATACGCTGCTTTTTCATTGTCGAGCGCGTATGTAGTGCCTGTCTGCATGTCGCGTAGAAATACGCCATTTCCATTTTTGCCATTCGCATCAATCGTGTAAGCCAAGTATTGCCCCGATTTGTTAAACTGAAATTCGTTGACATTACCGATGTTGAAGCTGTGTTTGTTTTGTAA
>NZ_JAMJWE010000613.1 GCF_023554105.1 Brucella sp. 21LCYQ03 | reverse complement strand
CATAATGAAGTGGCGCTTGCTACCATAGTTTTTCTTGATACGTTCTACCAAGTCTTTTTCTACTACGTTGAACGGCATAGCTGGCATGAAATCCCCATCTGGCAACACATCCAACCCATCTCTATTTCCAGAGATTCCGGCCCACTTCTCTGCGTAGCTATACCACGACGCGATATCTTTATAGCGAATTGGCCAGTCGGTACCGTGTCCATCTTTCGCATTAGCTTCAAAATCCAGGTCTGAGAAACGGTAACTCTGTCTTCCCCACATCAAAGAACGACCACCAACGTGGTATCCTCTGTACCAATCAAAGCGCTTCTCTTCGGTATACGGACTTTCTTTTTCGTTTACCCAAAAGTCCAGATTTCTTTCATTTAGTGCGTAGTCCCGACGTAAAACTGGATAGTCTTCTTCCATCTGCGTAGTCCTACCTCCGCGATGTGGATACTCCCAGGTATCTTTGTTTGCGTGATAGTCTTTTACGTGTTCTACATTACGTCCA
>NZ_JAMJWE010000612.1 GCF_023554105.1 Brucella sp. 21LCYQ03 | reverse complement strand
AGGTAAGAATGCCCAGTCTATATCCAAATCAGCCAATAGTTTCATTTCTAACGTTAATGCGGTATCGCCCGCAAAGTAGATTTTTTTGCCCCCGACGAAGAATACGAATCCAGCAGCCACGCCGGCGTATTGTCCATCTGGAGTACTGTTGGTATGCAATGCATAAACCATCTTGACTTTTCCGAACGGCAAATCTAACGTACCGCCAAAGTTAAAATCGATAACTTTATCCTCCGGCACTCCTTGAGCTTTCACCCAGGTTGCGGTCTCCACAATAGCAGCTACTGTCGCATTACTTTGCTTTTGAATATGTGCCATATCTGCCACATGATCCTCGTGTGCGTGACTTAGGAAAATGTAGTCTGGCTTAATGCGATCTAGATCGATTTCTTTGGCCAATGGGTTGTGTGATATGAATGGATCCAGCAGAACCTTTGTACCATGGAAATCAAATTCCACACAGGATTGTCCGTAATAAGTTACTTTCATCTATAAAAATTTT
>NZ_JAMJWE010000611.1 GCF_023554105.1 Brucella sp. 21LCYQ03 | reverse complement strand
GCTCTTTTGCAATTTCCAATTCGCGCTCAATTGTTTTAGAATCTACACCATCTTTATCGATCGCTACCGGATTCATTGCTGCGATTTGCATGGCTACATCTCTACCAGCTTCGTCAACACCAGCAGCATCAGCAGAAAGTCCTACCAATACGCCCAAACGATAGTTTCCGTGGATGTAAGCAACTACTTTATCAGCAGACACTAACTCATATTTAGAAACGTCGATTTTTTCGCCAATTACACCAGTTTGTTCGATCAAGTATTCGGCTACTGTACGTCCTTCCAATTCAAGACCTTTCAACTCTTCTGTAGAAGCAGGTTGACTAGTCAATGCCAAGTCAGCAATTTTTTCAGCAAAGGCTACGAAGTCTGCATTCTTAGCTACGAAGTCAGTCTCACAGTTTACTTCTACGACGATACCTGATTTACCATCAGCGGTAGATTTAGCAATGATGACACCTTCGTTAGAATCACGATCCTGACGGCTTGCAGCTACTTTAGC
>NZ_JAMJWE010000610.1 GCF_023554105.1 Brucella sp. 21LCYQ03 | reverse complement strand
ATGTGCAACAGCGTATCGAAGTGGACAGCGTGGTCTGCAACTTCGATACCTATCCCTATGCCGTTAGGACGTACTCGAAACAATTTATTATCCGGTCAAGCAATGTCACAAGACGAAACCTTGTGACCTCCTGCTATCTCGTGAACTCCGTCCGTTCGGACAACAATCCGCAGGGCTTCAATATCGAAAAGTTTGCCGTGTTGGGAAACAGTGATGTAGAAATCATAGACCGCTAAAACCAAGGTTATGGAAGCAATATCAGATTTGAACACGTTCGCCAAAATCCTTATCGCCAAAGGGTATGACGGCTATTTCCATACGCAGGGTGCGTATGCCGGAAAACTGAAAGCAAGCATCAGCGAATATCTCGCAGGTTGCCCCAAAGGTGTAGCTAAACAGGAGTTGTTGCTGACCTGCTTTCTGCAATGGGCAGGCGAAGACCTGCCCAGGGTAGAATGCCTTATGAGGGTGAAGTACCTAAACGGCAAATTCTTCCTTAACAG
>NZ_JAMJWE010000061.1 GCF_023554105.1 Brucella sp. 21LCYQ03 | reverse complement strand
TCTAATCCTGATTGATCCCCACGCTTTCGTGCATCAGTGTCAATAAACGTTTAGACAGCTGCCTTCGCAATCGGTGTTCTGAGACATATCTATGCATTTCACCGCTACTTGTCTCATTCCGCCATCTTCAACGCAATTCAAGCTCTTCAGTATCAAAGGCACTGCGACAGTTGAGCTGCCGTATTTCACCCCTGACTTAAAAAGCCACCTACGCACCCTTTAAACCCAATAAATCCGGATAACGCTTGGATCCTCCGTATTACCGCGGCTGCTGGCACGGAGTTAGCCGATCCTTATTCTTACGGTACATTCAGCCTATTATACATAATAGGGGTTATTCCCGTACAAAAGCAGTTTACAACCCATAGGGCAGTCATCCTGCACGCGGCATGGCTGGTTCAGGCTTGCGCCCATTGACCAATATTCCTTACTGCTGCCTCCCGTAGGAGTCTGGTCCGTGTCTCAGTACCAGTGTGGGGGATTCTCCTCTCAGAGCCCCTAGACATCGTCGCCTTGGTAAGCCGTTACCTTACCAACTAGCTAATGTCACGCGAGCCCATCCATATCCTATAAATATTTAAATAAATCAACATGTGTTAACGTATTATTATGCGGTGTTAATCCGGATTTCTCCGGGCTATCCCCCTGATATGGGTAGGTTGCTCACGCGTTACGCACCCGTGCGCCACTCTCAAATCGGGTAGCAAGCTACCCTCAGATCCCGTTCGACTTGCATGTATTAGGCCTGCCGCTAGCGTTCATCCTGAGCCAGGATCAAACTCTCCATTGTAAAATGAATTGTTCGACACCTAACTATTTATATAAAATAATTAGAAATTGTCTTTTTTTAATATCTAATCCGGAATCGTATTTTTTTATTCTAGCTTCATCTTCTATTCGTGACTTTCGCCGCTTCTAAAACCTAAAGCTAAACTACTCACCACGCATCATGATCATTTCTTTAAAGAACTTTCTCGCCGCCGCATCGCGCTTTGGCCTTTTATATCTTACTCTCTCGAGCTTGACGTTTCATTTTGTTTACCCTTCCTCTCGGTTGGGATTGCAAAGGTAGGAATCTTTTCTGAACTTCCAAATTATTTGTGAAAATAATTTGAGAATCTCCCCTTCTTAATTCATGTGATTATCCAAGCCTAAACCCAAATAAACCCACTTTTATATCCTTTCACCACTCTTCCTCCCTTGCGGAGTGGTGCAAAGGTAGAATAAACTTTTACTCCCGCAAAACCTTTTCTACATTTTCATGTTTACACCT
>NZ_JAMJWE010000609.1 GCF_023554105.1 Brucella sp. 21LCYQ03 | reverse complement strand
TTGAACCACTTGTTGTTCACGAATTCTATTTCTCCGGAAGCATCTGCCATAAAGGCCATCTGTGGCAAGGACTCAAGAACCGAACGCAAATGATCCACACGCTCCTTTAACATGTACTGTGTACGTTTGCGCTCCTCGATCTCCAGGCGGAGCGCTTTCTCTGTACGGTTCAATGCAAGCGTTTGTTCATACAAACGATGAAAAGTCTTTACTTTTAGGATTAAAATATCAGGATCAACGGGCTTTGTGACGTAATCAATACCGCCCGAAGCATACCCTTGTGCGATAAACTTCTTATCAGTATTTACTGCAGACAGAAAAATAATGGGGATTTCTTTAGTTTTATTGAAGCCTGCTAATGATTGAGCTACTTCGAACCCATCCATTCCAGGCATCTGCACATCCAAAATAATTAGGGCATAATCCATTTTCAAAACCTTCTTCAAGGCTTCTTCACCCGAACTGGCAGAATCTACATCAAAGCCTTTGCTTGTAAGCAATCG
>NZ_JAMJWE010000608.1 GCF_023554105.1 Brucella sp. 21LCYQ03 | reverse complement strand
AGTTTAAGAAATGGCAATTCCTACCGGAAATCGGTGCGCACGCCAACTATCAATTGATGTTTTTCAGCGAACGATTCCAAAACTTGTTTAATGAGGGCATACCCAATTCCAGCATCGGAATAACGCTCGGCATACCCGTATTTACGGGATTTAGACGCAAGGCCGAGATACGAAGATCGGAGATGATTGAGCAACAAATAGATTGGCATTTGGTTGACCTGAAAAACCGAATTACCGTAGAGTACTCCGCAGCAATGGCGAGTTATATCGCGAACATGGCTGACTGGAAAAGCCACCGAGAAAATGTCACTTTATCCGAGAGAGTATATAAAACTATCCGATTGCAGTACCATCAAGGATTAAAAACCTATCTAGACCTCATGGTCGCAGAAACAGATCTTCGCACTAGCCAGATCAATTATCTTCATGCGATTTACGCTGTTTTGGCAAGCAAAGTGGATATACAAAAAGCAAAAGGGACTATTCGGGTCAATTAATAAAAC
>NZ_JAMJWE010000607.1 GCF_023554105.1 Brucella sp. 21LCYQ03 | reverse complement strand
AAAGCCTGTTTTTCTAAATAAGCAAGATCGTTTGTATACAGGTAGTGATCCCAGAGATGCATGCAATACCACGCATTTGCAGAACGATTTGCATTCCAGTCCGTATGTCCGAAAATATTACTTTGTGTATTTAATGTCCAACCCCGTGCGTCGATGTCTTTAGCCTGCTTTTGCCAATTGCCGCCAACCTTCAATGCTTCATTATAAATATAATCCAGAAATGGCTTATGACAGATCGATAGATTAGTCTGTTCGGCAGGCCAATAATTCATTTGAATATTGATGTTCGTATGAATATCAGATTCCCATGGCGGATTGTTGCTATTGTTCCACAATCCTTGCAAATTATTGGGTAAAGACATGCCACGAGACGAACTAATCATTAAATATCGCCCATATTGATAGTACAACATATGTAGGTAGGGATCATCGGGCGTCTTCAAAAGCTCGTAAGTGGATTTTGCATCGGAAGCTCCCTCTAAAGAGAAATTAACACGATCAAA
>NZ_JAMJWE010000606.1 GCF_023554105.1 Brucella sp. 21LCYQ03 | reverse complement strand
ATAAAAATAACTGCAACGACGTAGCCGATTGCAGCTGCCATAAAAAGAGGCGCTACCCCAAGTGCCTTCATAGCTATATAAAGATGTCCGATGCCACACAATTCTACCAATATGCTGTAAAAAATGGTCAAAAATATATACCGCCGTTCGAGTAGACTGCTGGAAGCATCTTCCAAAATGGTGCGAAGTACAGGAAGTTTGTCCTCCAGCCAATCCTTTAAAGATCCGCCTTGGCGAATAGCACGATAGCCAAGTAGAATTCCTAGGGTAAGTAATAGCGACAATGCTAGTGCAAGCCAGGATGTCCAACCAAGCGATACATAGAAAAAAGCACTAATAAATGCAGGTATGGCCACGAGCAGAATGGATACGATCCCCGCAAACCCGTATAAAGCAGATGCCATACGGATACTAGATTTGCTCACGCCCTTTTTCTCCAGCGGTTGCCCAAAAAAAGCGAGAGAAGAGACACCGCCTGCCGGCAAAAACACACTGGCAAGATT
>NZ_JAMJWE010000605.1 GCF_023554105.1 Brucella sp. 21LCYQ03 | reverse complement strand
ATGAAAGATCGAAGAGCCAATTCCTACGAGTATTACGGATATCAATATCCACTCGTAATTGGCCGCATAGGCCAAAGAAATCATTCCTGCAGTAGAAAAAAGCATTCCCGCCATTTGAGAATAGGGCTTTGGATGCTTATCGGTATACGCGCCGACCACTGGTTGGAAAATCGAGGCGGCCAATTGGAAGCATAATGTAATGACCCCAATCTGTGCCATGCTTAGATCATACTTCGCTTCCAAACGCGGATAGATGGCAGGAATCACAGACTGCAATAAGTCATTAAACAAATGCGCTACGCAAACTGCTAAAAGCAGCGAATAAGTTGGCTTCTGCAGGTTGTTTGAAGCAAATATGGAGGGCATACGGCGAGTAGGTTATCGACGAAAAATCTTAATTTTTATAGTTGATCAATTCAGTGTACAACAGTTCACCAGCACTAGGTCTTGGCGCTTGCTTGAGTACCACTTCACCATCTTTTGCGATGATGTAATAAGGGATC
>NZ_JAMJWE010000604.1 GCF_023554105.1 Brucella sp. 21LCYQ03 | reverse complement strand
AAATATCCCATTGAAAAAGATGCGCACGGCCGTATTAATAGACCGCAGCCATCATTCATTCCCAATCTTTAGCGATTATTATGGCGTAAAGCTTTCGACCATTCTGAAAGAACACGTGGAGGTAAAATTTGAGGAGCATGATGGGGTGACGGCTGATGCCGCTTACCTATCGTAACATCGATTATATACTACCTGTAGTCTGTGAAACTTTGATTTTCTGACCAATCGACAGGTGATTGCTTTTAATGTTATTATCTGCTTTCAAACGCGTAATAGATGCGCCTTTATAACGTGACGCAATACCCGTTAAAGTATCTCCTTTCTTCACCGTATGCACCACATAAGCAGTTTGCTTCACCGGCGCAACAGTTGCTTTTGCTTTGCCGACATTCGATGCCAATCGCGTATCGACGCGCTGAGCTTCTTCTTTTTCAATCCACAGCGTCTTTCCCGCAGTCACACTCTTGGACAAAAGATCATTCCACGCGAGTAATTCTGAAACG
>NZ_JAMJWE010000603.1 GCF_023554105.1 Brucella sp. 21LCYQ03 | reverse complement strand
TTTTTAAAAAGCTCCCTGGCAATCGATATGCGCTGCTTTTGTCCTCCACTCAGATTAATACCATTATTACCCAAGAGTGTATCCTTGCCTTCTGCTAAACTCGCCACAAAACCCGCTAAAGAAGCGCTACACAAAGCCTCTTCAAACCGAGCAATGTTTTCCGAATTGGGCTCCGCCCAAAGCGTCACATTGTCGTATATACTAGCATTGAAGATCACGGTATCCTGCGATATATAGCCCACCTTTTCTTGAAAGGTATATTTGTCTAATGATTCTAATGGTTGTCCATCGATCAGATATGTACCTTTATTCGCGTCAAGCAAGCCAGCAATAAGGTTAACCATCGTAGACTTTCCACTGCCAGACTCTCCTACTAGCGCAATTGTTTTATTCTTCGGAATATCCAAATTTATTCCCTTTATGATTTGGTGATTACCATAAGAAAATTCGATATCAGTAAACCTCAAACCTTGTTTTAGCGAGTCATATTTAGTTTTGCCCTCC
>NZ_JAMJWE010000602.1 GCF_023554105.1 Brucella sp. 21LCYQ03 | reverse complement strand
CGGAGGCCGCGGAAAAGGTGGTGGTGTGAAGCTGGCTAAAAACCATGACGAGGTAGTACAACGTGCTACTGATATCATCGGGATGCAGTTGGTTACACCTCAGACAGGTCCAGAAGGTAAGAAAGTAAGCAAAGTATTGGTAGCACAGGATGTGTATTACCCTGGAGAAAGCGAAACCAAAGAGTTCTATATGTCAGTTCTTTTGGATCGTGCTTCTGGTCGTAATATGATCATGTACTCTACCGAAGGTGGAATGGATATTGAAGAAGTAGCGGAGAAAACACCGCACCTGATCTTCAAAGAAGAAATCGATCCTAAAGTAGGTCTTCAAGGTTTTCAGGCTCGTAAGATTGCGTTTAACTTAGGCCTTTCTGGCGGAGCATTAAAAGAGATGGTGAAATTCGTGTCTGCTTTGTATAAAGCATACGACTCGATCGATTCTTCTATGTTCGAGATTAATCCAGTATTGAAAACTTCAGACGATAAGATCTTAGCAGTAGATGC
>NZ_JAMJWE010000601.1 GCF_023554105.1 Brucella sp. 21LCYQ03 | reverse complement strand
CTAAACGTAACGCAGATTTGTTTCCGTCAGCAGAAACTAAATGTAGTTCCGAGAGCCTGTCCATGGAAAATAGTGTAGATGATTCGCCGTCCCTTAATTTCTTATATCCTTCAGATATCTTACCGCTAACAATGGAGTGATCGGCACCGGACTGCAATTTCACATATGTATTAAATGCATAATTTCCCAAATCTTCGTCGATGGTTTTCCAATTCATGTTGCCACCATTTTTGGTGAATTGGGCAGCATGATAGGATAGCGGTATCAATGCATCGAAATTAATGCTCGAATTTTGCGGAGCATGATCAACGATTCCAGTGACCGTAAAAGGTTCGCCTTGCCATTCCAGTGTTTCGCCGACGATGTCTTCGTTGCCGAACAGCTCGATAGCCATTTTAGGCGTAAGCAAGATATGACGTTGATCGGCAAGAAATGTAGATGACTGACCTTCTACTAAAGGGAAGTTAAAAATGGAAAAGAAGGATTCGTCCACGAAAGCGACTTT
>NZ_JAMJWE010000600.1 GCF_023554105.1 Brucella sp. 21LCYQ03 | reverse complement strand
TGCTGCTTTGAAATTTGGGTAGGGTAGCTTGCTGTATGCTGCTGCGAAAGGTTAGGATGTCCTGATTAATCGTGATTCCTAATACGAGCAGTACCGCGGCAGCGCTGATCATCGGAAGCAGGTAGCGTTGTTTGAATGTGCGTTTCGGTAGAGGTGGGCCGATCTGTATGCCAGACCAGATCTGCGAGCGGATATGTGCTTTTTGTATGCTATTTACTAATGGATCTTGCTCCTCATTTTTTGAGAAGGAAGCGTACCAAGTCTCGATGAGTTGTCGTTCGGCTTCCGAAGCTTGGCCAGATTGGTGCTTATCGAGCAGTTCTTTGAGTTTTCTTAATTCCACTTGATGTTGTTTTCACCCCTATAGTGCAGCGAAAGCGGAATAAGTACCTCAAGAAATCGTTAAGTTGGTATTAAATATTTGTTAAAGCCAAGATAGAGGCATACAGACTGGTTGAAACCTCGGGATGCTTCTTGATTAAGATATCTTTGAGTTGTTTCAAGG
>NZ_JAMJWE010000060.1 GCF_023554105.1 Brucella sp. 21LCYQ03 | reverse complement strand
ATATTAATAAATTGCAATTTTAGAGTTTATCGAATGGTAGTATTGATCTATCAGTACCTTCGTGACATTAAATCTTCTGCTGAGACGCTGCTTTTTCCTTAAATACCCTACTAGCATATCATTAATTTCCTACAGAGATTGCCGATATGCAGGATGGTATAGAGCCTTACTCTTTCATCCAGCTATGCATACAGCACAGCGATCGCATTTACCACTGGCGTCCTATAGAAATCGTTATCCAATAAAAAAGCCTTCTGCTGCAACAATTGGCAATAAAAAAATATAGTGCATGGAAAGGTTCTTCTGTTCGAATACTTTTTTCAGTGCGGCAATGGCTTTGGAGCGGGCGAAATACACGGTGCTTGCACTAGTCTGCAACTCATCGCATATCTCTTGCGTATTGCGTCCTTCCATCATCGCTAGCTGAAATACCTTGGCTTGCTGTTTAGGTAGTTTTTTGATCTCAAGAACGATAAGCTCTATCAGTTCGTTGTAAATAATCTTTTTAAGAATGTCGCTATCGGAAGCCACTAGATCCTCGAGAAAAGTCTCCTCGTGGGCATATTTATTTCTGCTCTCCTTCAGGTGGTCCAAACATGCATTTCGGGTAATCAGGTATAGAAAGGATTTTATGCTGTATGCCTCGTGGAAATGGGTGCGTCGATCCCATAGTTTCACGAATGAGTCGGAAACAATTTCTGCGCTAGCTTCCTTATGTCCGATCATTTTGAAGGCAAAAAACTGCAGCGCAGCGGCATACTCATCCATAAAGAAACACAGTGATGTTTCTTTGCCTTGTTGCAAATCAACAATCTGTTTGTCAAACTTGTCCATACCGGTAGATGGTTTATAGCAGGTTTATACTACATAGGTTTATACCCAAATCTACTGTAAATTGTATACAATTAAAAGTGCTTTTGCTGATTTTTTTACATCTAAGCACGCGTATTGGAAACGGCTTTTTCTTGCATCTGGAAAGAAAAACGCCTGGTCTTTCGGCCAGGCGTCTTAATATGTAGCGTTGGTGCGCGTTGCTTATTCTGCGCGGAATACCCAAAACCAGGCGGTACCCCATGCACCGGCGCCTGGCTCGGCATAGGATAGCACCATTTCCGTATCATTGATGAGCAGGATATCGTACTCGTATACGGGTGCGTTCCCTTCGTTAGGTGATATTCCGCAAAGAACGGTAACTCCTTTGGTGGTTAATTTACCTTTGGCCCAAACGGTACCATCGTCGAGCGTTACTTTTTTGGTCATATCAAAAGAGAAGGAGCCAACTTCCGTTTGTCCGTTCGATTTGATTTTGGAGAGCCTGGCACCGCGCAAGGCAAATTCCATTTTTGCGCCTGTTCCTTCTCC
>NZ_JAMJWE010000006.1 GCF_023554105.1 Brucella sp. 21LCYQ03 | reverse complement strand
GGACGCTGTTGACACCTACATCCCAACTCCAGAACGTCCAGTTGACCAGCCATTCCTGATGCCGATCGAAGACGTGTTCTCGATCTCGGGTCGTGGTACTGTTGTTACCGGTCGCGTTGAGCGCGGTATCATCAAGGTTGGCGAAGAAGTCGAAATCGTCGGCATCAAGGCAACTGGCAAGACAACTGTTACCGGCGTTGAAATGTTCCGCAAGCTGCTCGATCAGGGCCAAGCTGGCGACAACATCGGCGCACTGGTTCGCGGCGTTGGACGTGAAGACGTTGAGCGTGGTCAGGTTCTCTGCAAGCCAGGTTCGGTTAAGCCACACACCAAGTTCAAGGCAGAAGCATACATTCTGACCAAGGACGAAGGTGGCCGTCATACACCATTCTTCACCAACTACCGTCCACAGTTCTACTTCCGTACAACTGACGTTACCGGTGTTGTTACCCTGCCAGAAGGCGTGGAAATGGTTATGCCAGGCGACAACGTAACCGTTGACGTAACGCTGATCGTACCGATTGCGATGGAAGACAAGCTTCGCTTCGCTATCCGTGAAGGTGGCCGTACCGTTGGTGCAGGCATCGTCGCTTCGATCATCGAGTAATTAGATTTGTACAGGAGCGTTTCTCCGGAAACGCTCCGCGTAACAAGGAACAGATCAAATGAACGGTCAAAACATCCGCATTCGCCTCAAGGCGTTTGATCATCGGATCCTTGACGCTTCGACGCGCGAAATCGTGTCGACTGCTAAGCGTACCGGTGCAAATGTACGCGGACCGATCCCACTTCCAACACGGATCGAAAAGTTCACAGTAAACCGGTCGCCGCACATCGATAAGAAGAGCCGCGAACAGTTCGAGATGCGCACGCACAAGCGTCTTCTCGATATCGTTGACCCAACCCCGCAGACTGTAGACGCGCTGATGAAGCTCGATCTGTCCGCCGGTGTTGATGTCGAGATCAAGCTTTAATCGGCTTGAGGACGGAAGGAACGAACCCGATGCGTTCAGGTGTTATTGCACAAAAGCTGGGCATGACCCGCGTCTATAACGACGCCGGCGAACATGTACCAGTAACAGTTCTCCGTATGGAAGACTGCCACGTGGTAGCTCAGCGTACAGTTGAAAAGAATGGTTACACGGCTGTTCAGCTTGGCGTTGGACTTGCCAAGGTAAAGAACACGACTAAGGCTCTGCGCGGTCACTTCGCGAAGGCTGAAGTTGAGCCTAAGGCGAAAGTTGCGGAATTCCGCGTTTCTCCTGACAATCTGCTCGAAGTCGGCGTGGAAATCACAGCCGAACATTTCGTCGCCGGCCAGAAGGTCGACGTGACGGGTACTTCGATCGGTAAGGGCTTTGCCGGTGTTATGAAGCGTCATAACTTTGCTGGTCATCGTGCTTCGCACGGTAACTCAGTTACCCACCGCGCTCACGGCTCGACCGGTCAGCGTCAGGACCCAGGTAAAGTATTTAAAGGCAAGAAGATGGCCGGTCACATGGGTCAAACCCGTGTAACCACGCAGAATATCGAAGTTGTTTCGACAGACCTCGATCGCGGCCTTATCCTTGTTCGCGGTGCGGTTCCTGGTTCAAAGGGTGCATGGATCTACGTTCGCGACGCCGTAAAGGTATCGCTGCCAGATAATGCTCCCAAGCCAGCTGGTCTGCGCCAAGCAGCACAGGCCAAGGTAGAAGCTGCTGTAGTTTCTGAAACTGCAGCGACTGAGGGAGCCGAATAATGGATCTCACAATTACAACACTTGAAGGCAAGGATGCCGGCCAGGTCAAGCTGAACGAAGAAATCTTCGGTCTCGACCCACGCGACGACATTCTCCAGCGCGTTGTGCGCTGGCAGCTGGCTCGCCGCCAGCAGGGCTCTCATGATGCCAAGGGCCGTAGCGACATCAGCCGCACCGGTTCGAAGATGTACAAGCAGAAGGGTACGGGTCGCGCTCGTCACCATTCGGCACGTGCACCGCAGTTCCGCGGCGGTGGTCAGGCTCACGGACCAGTTGTTCGTAGCCACGATCACGATCTGCCAAAGAAGGTTCGCGCTCTCGGCTTGCGTCACGCTCTGTCGGCTAAGGCAAAGGCATCTGACCTGATCATCATCGATGATCTGGCAGCTTCCGAAGCCAAGACAAAGCAGCTTGTGTCGCAGTTCGCAAAGCTCGGTCTCGAAAATGCACTGCTCATCGGCGGCGCAGAAATCGACGTGAACTTTCAGCGCGCTGCTTCGAACATCCCGAACATCGATGTTCTGCCAGTACAGGGCATCAATGTTTACGACATTCTGCGTCGTGGCAAGCTCGTGCTTTCCAAGGCAGCTGTCGAAGCACTCGAGGAGCGTTTTAAATGACCGATCTTCGCCATTATGACGTGATCGTCAGCCCAGTCATCACCGAAAAGTCGACCCTTGTTTCCGAACATAACCAGGTCGTCTTTAACGTAGCTCGCAAAGCGACGAAGCCGGAAATCAAGGCTGCAATCGAAGCGCTTTTCGGCGTCAAGGTTAAGGCTGTAAACACCACTGTGCGCAAAGGCAAAGTGAAGCGGTTCCGCGGCATTGTCGGGCGCCAGAGCGATGTCAAGAAAGCGATCGTAACTTTGGCTGAAGGCCAGAGCATCGACGTTTCGACAGGTCTCTGAGAGGCCACGGAGTAAAGACAATGGCACTCAAGCACTTTAATCCGATCACGCCAGGCCAGCGTCAGCTGGTCATCGTGGACCGTTCGGAACTCTACAAGGGCAAGCCAGTCAAGTCATTGACTGAAGGTCTGTCCAAGAAGGGTGGCCGTAACAACACAGGTCGTATCACTGTTCGCTTTCAGGGCGGCGGTCACAAGCGTTCCTACCGTTTTGTAGACTTCAAGCGTCGTAAGCACGACGTTGTCGCTACGGTAGAACGTCTGGAATACGATCCAAACCGTACAGCGTTTATCGCGCTGATCCGCTACGAAGACGGTGAACTGAGCTACATCCTGGCTCCACAGCGTCTGACAGCTGGCGACAAGGTTATCGCCGGTCAGTCCGTTGACGTTAAGCCAGGCAACGCAATGCCGCTTTCGTCGATGCCAGTTGGTACCATTATCCACAACGTGGAAATGAAGCCAGGCAAGGGCGGTCAGATTGCTCGTTCGGCTGGTGCATATGCACAGCTCGTCGGTCGCGATCAGGGTATGGCTATCCTGCGTCTGAACTCGGGCGAACAGCGTCTGGTTTCGGGTGCATGCTTTGCAACGGTTGGTGCAGTATCCAATCCAGAGCACAGCAACATCAATGACGGTAAGGCCGGTCGTTCGGTTTGGCGCGGTAAGCGTCCACACGTTCGCGGCGTTGCTATGAACCCAGTTGACCACCCGCATGGTGGTGGTGAAGGCCGTACTTCTGGTGGTCGTCACCCGGTTACCCCTTGGGGTAAGCCTACGAAGGGCAAAAAGACCCGTTCGAACAAGGCAACCGACAAGTTCATCATGCGTTCGCGTCATCAGCGCAAGAAGTAAGAGAGGTAGTCTGAAGTGGCTCGTTCAGTTTGGAAAGGTCCGTTCGTCGATGGCTATCTTCTCACGAAAGCTGAGAAGGTACGCGAGGGCGGTCGTAATGAAGTTATCAAGATGTGGAGCCGTCGCTCCACGATCTTGCCGCAGTTCGTTGGCCTGACCTTCGGTGTTTATAACGGCAACAAGCATGTGCCGGTATCGATCTCCGAAGAAATGGTTGGACATAAGTTCGGTGAATTCGCGCCGACACGGACCTATTACGGTCACGGCGCGGACAAGAAGTCAAAGAGGAAGTAACAGATGGGCAAGGCCAAGGCTCCCCGCCAGCTTAAGGATAACGAGGCGAAAGCCGTCGCCCGTACGCTTCGCGTCAGCCCGCAGAAGCTTAATCTTGTCGCGGCACTTATCCGCGGCAAGAAAGTAAATGCGGCACTTGCTGATCTCACTTTCTCGCGCAAGCGGATCGCTGAAACAGTGAAAAAGACGCTCGAATCGGCTATCGCCAACGCAGAGAACAATCATGATCTCGACGTTGACGCGCTGATCGTTGCTGAAGCTTATGTCGGCAAATCTATTGTCATGAAGCGTTTCCACGTTCGTGGACGTGGTAAGGCAAGCCGCATCGAAAAGCCGTTTTCGCATCTCACCATTGTTGTCCGCGAAGTTGCGGAAAAAGGGGAGGCCGCATAATGGGCCAGAAGATTAATCCGATCGGTTTTCGCCTCGGCATCAACCGCACCTGGGATTCGCGTTGGTACGCGAATACCGGCGAATACGGTAAGCTGCTGCATGAAGACGTTAAGATCCGTGAGTATCTTAAGAACGAACTCAAGCAGGCTGCGATTGCTAAGATCGTAATCGAGCGCCCACACAAGAAGTGCCGCGTGACCATTCACGCTGCACGTCCGGGCATCATCATCGGCAAGAAGGGCGCGGACATCGAAAAGCTCCGCAAGAAGCTTTCCGAGATGACGAATTCCGATACGTCACTCAACATTGTTGAAGTTCGTAAGCCGGAAATCGACGCTACGCTGATCGCTCAGTCGATCGCACAGCAGCTCGAACGCCGTGTGGCATTCCGTCGCGCCATGAAGCGTTCCGTTCAGTCGGCAATGCGTCTCGGTGCCGAAGGAATTCGTATCAACTGCTCCGGTCGTTTGGGCGGCGCTGAAATCGCACGTATGGAATGGTACCGCGAAGGTCGCGTTCCTCTTCACACGCTGCGCGCCGATATCGACTACGGTACGGCTGAAGCGAAGACTGCTTACGGCATCTGCGGCGTAAAGGTCTGGGTATTCAAGGGCGAAATCCTTGAGCATGACCCAATGGCTTCTGAGCGTCGTGCGGTTGAGGGTGACAATCAGGGTTCCCATCAGAACCGCCGCCGCGAAAACGCTTAAAAAGCGGGCCGCCGGCGAGAAAATTGGAGTAAAGAACAATGATGCAGCCTAAGCGCACCAAGTTCCGTAAGCAGTTCAAGGGCCGTATTCACGGCAACTCGAAGGGCGGTACGGATCTTAATTTCGGTGCATTCGGTTTGAAGGCAGTAGAGCCTGACCGCGTCACAGCACGACAGATCGAAGCGGCTCGCCGCGCGATCACCCGTCACATGAAACGTGCCGGTCGTGTATGGATCCGAATCTTCCCGGATCTGCCAGTAACATCGAAGCCAACCGAAGTCCGTATGGGTAAAGGTAAGGGTTCCGTTGACTACTGGGCAGCACGTGTTGCACCAGGTCGTATAATGTTTGAGCTTGACGGCGTACCCGAAGATGTGGCACGCGAAGCCTTAAGACTCGGCGCTGCAAAGTTGTCGGTCAAGACGCGCTTCATTCAGCGCATCGCAGAGTAAGAGGGCAGTCATGAAAGCCGCAGACGTTCGGGCGAAAAGCCTCGATCAGATTAACGATGAGTTGGGTTCCCTGAAGAAAGAGCAGTTCAACCTGCGCTTTCAGAAGGCAACCGGCCAGCTCGAAAAAACCGCGCGCGTGAAGCAAGTTCGTCGCGACATTGCGCGTATCAAGACCATCGCCCGCCAGAAGGCGGCCGAAAGCAAGGCATAAGGAACAAGTATAATGCCTAAACGCGTTCTGCAGGGCGTTGTCGTCAGCGACAAGAATGATAAGACTGTTGTAGTTAAGGTTGAGCGCCGCTATTCGCATCCGCTCCTCCAGAAGACTATTCGTCAGTCTAAGAAATACAAAGCGCATGACGAAAACAACCAGTTCAAGATTGGTGATCAGGTTTCTATTGAAGAATCCAAGCCAATTTCGAAGGACAAATGCTGGGTCGTTCTTTCGAACGTAACAGCAGGCTAAATTACAAACACGCAGCTTAGGTAGGGCAGGAGCCCTTAACCAGCTGAAGGAAAAGAAGGCGGCCAGTCATGATTCAGATGCAAACAAACCTCGACGTGGCGGATAACTCCGGCGCACGTCGTGTCATGTGCATCAAGGTGCTGGGCGGTTCCAAGCGGCGTTATGCTTCCGTGGGCGACATCATTGTGGTGTCGATCAAGGAAGCTATTCCGCGCGGCCGCGTCAAAAAAGGCGACGTGATGAAGGCAGTGGTCGTACGGACCGCTAAGGACATCCGTCGCGCAGACGGCAGCGTTATTCGTTTCGATAACAACGCAGCTGTTCTCATCGATAACAAGAAAGAGCCTATCGGTACGCGTATCTTCGGACCGGTTCCACGCGAACTTCGCGCTAAGAACCACATGAAGATCATCTCGTTGGCTCCGGAAGTTCTGTAAGGAAGCAAGACGATGCAAAAGATTCGCAAAGGCGACAGCGTTGTCGTGCTGTCCGGTAAGGACAAAGGCCGTAAGGGCGAAGTTCTCCAGGTTATGCCTAAGGACGACAAAGCGCTTGTTCGCGGTATTAATACTGTAAAGCGTCACCAGCGCCAGACACAGACTCAGGAAGCCGGCATTATCACTAAAGAAGCGCCGATCCATTTGTCTAACCTGGCAATTGCTGATCCTAAAGACGGTAAGCCAACCCGCGTTGGTTTCCGCATTGAAGATGGCAAGAAGGTCCGCGTTGCAAAGCGTTCGGGAGCGGTTATCTGATGGCTGAAGTTAAGGAACTTCCACGCTTCAAGAAGATTTACAACGAAACAATTCGTAAGTCTCTCCTTGAAGAATTCAAGTACGACAATGAGATGCAGATTCCACGCATCACCAAAGTTGTCCTGAACATGGGTGTAGGCGAAGCAACTGGCGACTCAAAGAAGCCATCTGTTGCTGCAGCAGATCTGGCCTTGATTGCCGGTCAAAAGCCTGTCATTACTCGCGCCCGTAATTCGATCGCAACTTTCAAGTTGCGTGAAGACATGCCAATCGGTACGAAGGTTACTCTTCGTTCGGACCGCATGTACGAATTCCTTGATCGCCTGATCACGATTGCGCTTCCGCGCGTTCGAGATTTCCGTGGTCTGAATCCGAAGAGCTTTGACGGTCGTGGCAACTTTGCCATGGGTGTTAAGGAACACATCGTGTTTCCAGAAATCAACTACGATAAAGTTGATCAGATCTGGGGCATGGACATCATCGTTTGCACGACCGCTAAGACGGATGATGAAGCCCGCGCTCTTCTGCGCGCCTTCAACTTCCCATTCCGGCAGTAACGGCAAGCGTAGCGAGGTATAATAATATGGCCAAGACTAGCGCAGTCGAAAACAATAAGCGCCGCGAAAAGTTGGTTAAGCGTCATGCTGACAAGCGTGCACGTCTGAAGGCGATCGTAATGGATCAGAGCCTTCCGTTGGATGAGCGTTTTCGCGCTACTATCCAGCTCGCCGAACTGCCGCGCAATTCCGCTAAGGTCCGTATTCGCAACCGTTGCGAAGTTTCGGGTCGCCCGCGTGGTTATTACCGTAAACTGAAGATGTCGCGTATTGCGCTTCGCCAGTTGGGTTCGCTTGGACAGATTCCAGGCATAGTTAAGTCGAGCTGGTAAGGAGTAGCATATGTCTGTGTCAGATCCTATCGGCGATATGCTGACCCGTATCCGCAACGCAGTAGGCCGCAAGAAGACCAAGGTTTCGACCCCGGCTTCGAAGCTCCGCGCTCGCGTTCTGGATGTTCTTCAGTCTGAAGGTTACATCCGCGGATACACGCAGAGTGAATTCGTGAACGGCAAAGCCGAGATCGAAATCGAACTGAAGTATTATGAAGGCGTTCCAGTCATTCGTGAACTGACCCGCGTTTCGAAGCCTGGCCGTCGCGTTTACGTGTCGGTTAAGTCGATCCCGCAGGTCGCGAATGGTCTTGGCATCTCGATCCTGTCCACCCCTAAGGGTGTGATGGCTGATCATGAAGCTCGTGAACAAAACGTTGGTGGTGAGCTGCTCTGCCGCATCTTCTGATGCGGCTGACAGTGAACAGATAGAAGACAGGTATAAAAATGTCTCGTATCGGTAAAAAACCCGTGCCGGTCCCGGCAGGCGTAACTGCCAGCGTTGAAGGTCAGACCGTCAAGGCTAAGGGCGCGAAGGGCGAATTGTCTTTCGTTGTGCACGAAGAAGTACTGGTTAAGCTCGAAGACGGCGCTGTAAGCGTTGATCCTCGTGATCAGTCTAAAGAAGCTCGCTCCAAGTGGGGCATGTCGCGTTCGATGATCGTAAACATCTTCGAAGGCGTCGAAAAGGGCTTTGAAAAGAAGCTTGAGATCAGCGGCGTTGGTTACCGCGCTGCTATGCAGGGCAAGAACGTTCAGCTTTCGCTCGGCTTCTCTCACGAAGTTATCTATGACGTGCCAGCTGGCATCACTGTTGCTGTTCCAAAGCCAACGGAAATCGTTGTCTCTGGTATCGACAAGCAGCAGGTCGGTCAGGTCGCGGCTGAGATTCGTGAATATCGCGGCCCCGAGCCTTACAAGGGCAAGGGCGTCAAGTATGCTGGCGAGAAGATCGTCCGCAAAGAAGGCAAGAAGAAGTAAGGGAAGCGCGTCATGGCATCGCCAAAAGAAACTTTGCAGCGTCGCGCTGCTCGTGTACGCCGTCAGGTCAAGGCTGTCGCAAACGGCCGTCCACGTCTCAGCGTACACCGCTCTTCCAAGAACATCTACGTTCAGGTTATCGACGACGTTCGCGGTGTTACCATCGCGGCTGCTTCGACCCTGGATGGCGACCTGAAGGGCAAGCTCAAGACTGGCGCCGACTCCGCAGCAGCAGCTGCAGTTGGCAAGCTGGTTGCAGAGCGTGCTAAGAAAGCAGGCGTCAGTGAAGTAGTGTTTGATCGTGGTGCATTCATTTACCACGGTCGCGTGAAGGCTCTCGCCGAAGCTGCCCGCGAAGGCGGTCTGAGCTTCTAATATTTTGTGCTTCCGGAAAAAAATAAAGGAATAGGATATGGCACAGAAAGAACGTAACCGCGAAGATCGCGGTCGTGAGGAGCGCGACAGCGAATTCGTTGACAAGCTCGTTCATATTAATCGCGTCGCCAAGGTTGTTAAGGGTGGCCGTCGTTTTGGTTTCGCTGCGCTCGTCGTAGTTGGCGACCAGAAGGGCCGCGTTGGCTTCGGTCATGGTAAGGCACGTGAAGTGCCTGAAGCGATCCGTAAGGCTACTGAAGCTGCTAAGCGCGACATGATTTTCGTTCCGCTTCGTTCGGGCCGTACTCTGCATCACGATGTGCAGGGCCGTCATGGCGCTGGTAAGGTCCTCCTCCGTGCAGCTCCTGCCGGTAAGGGTATCATTGCTGGTGGTCCAATGCGTGCAGTGTTCGAAACGCTTGGCGTTCAGGACGTTGTTGCTAAGTCGCTCGGCTCCTCGAACCCTTACAACATGGTTCGTGCAACCTTTGACGCTCTGAAGCATCAGATGCATCCAAAGGACATCGCTGCACAGCGCGGTATCAAGTACTCGACCCTTCAGGCTCGCCGCCATGATGTGGTCGGTTCGGAAGAATAGCCGATAGTTTGTGCCAGTCCGGTGCGCGAGCACCGGATACGCCATAGACAAGGGATTTGAGTGATGGCTGAGAAGAAGGGTAAGACGGTTACGGTCGAACAGATCGGAAGCCCTATCCGTCGTCCAGCCGAACAGCGTGCAACGCTGATCGGTCTGGGACTTAACAAAATGCACCGCCGCCGCACACTGGAGGATACTCCTTCGGTTCGTGGTATGATCGCCAAGGTTCAGCATCTCGTCCGCGTTGTGGACGAGGTCTGATAACGCAGGGGATAGAGACATGAAACTCAACGATCTGCGTGACAAGCCAGGTTCAGTAAAAGCGCGTAAGCGCGTTGGCCGTGGTATCGGCTCCGGCACCGGCAAGACCGCTGGCCGCGGCGTCAAGGGACAGAAGTCCCGTTCTGGCGTAGCGATCAATGGCTTCGAAGGCGGCCAGATGCCAATCTACCGTCGTCTGCCAAAGCGCGGCTTTACCAACATCTTCGCAAAGAGCTTCAACGTTGTATCGCTCGGCCGAGTTCAGGCTGCGATCGATGCAGGCAAGCTGGATGCAAAGGCTGTTGTGAACATTGAAGCCCTCAAGGCTGCTGGCGTGATTCGCCGTGCGCTTGACGGTGTTCGCGTTCTTGCTGACGGTGAACTGACTGCTAAGGTAGCTTTTGATGTTGCTGGTGCTTCCAAGGCCGCGATCGAAAAGATCGAAAAGGCTGGCGGTAGCGTAAAGCTTCCTGAAGCAGCTGCTGAATAAAGCATCGACATAAAAATAAAAGCGGCGGCCTTAGTGCCGCCGCTTGCACATTTATGCCAATGCGCATATCTGGGTAGAGTCTTTTGTCCGAAGGCATGCGGATTTTTTTAATGCGTGTCGTTGGAGTAGGGGGCCCGATACTTTTCACCGGAGTAATTTAATGGCATCGGCTGCTGAACAGCTAGTTTCCAATCTTAATTTTTCTGCTTTCTCGAAAGCTGAGGAACTTAAGAAGCGTATCTGGTTCACACTGGGCGCTTTGCTCGTGTACCGTTTTGGTACCTACATCCCTCTACCCGGCATCAATCCTGATGCGCTTGCGCAGGCTTTCCAGCAGCATAGCCAGGGTGTGCTTGGACTCTTCAACATGTTTGCCGGTGGTGCTGTTGGTCGTATGGCCATTTTTGCGCTCGGCATTATGCCTTACATTTCTGCCTCCATTATCGTGCAGCTTATGACGTCGGTTGTTCCGACGCTTGAAGCGCTGAAGAAGGAAGGCGAATCGGGCCGTAAGATCATCAACCAGTACACACGTTATGGTACTGTGCTTTTGGCGATCGTTCAGGCTTATGCAATTTCCGTTGGTTTGCAAGCGGGTAACGGTATCGTTACCAACCCTGGACCAATGTTCCTTGTTTCATCGGTCATCACGCTTGTTGGCGGTACGATGTTCCTGATGTGGCTTGGCGAACAGATTACAGCGCGCGGTATCGGTAACGGTATCTCGCTGATCATCTTCGCAGGTATCGTTGCAAACCTTCCGCATGCTATTTCCGGAACACTTGAACTGGGTCGTACGGGCGCTCTGTCGACTGGTCTCATTCTCGGCGTTATCGTTCTTGCTGTCGCACTGATTGCGATCATCGTGTTTGTTGAACGCGCCCAGCGCCGTCTTCTGATCCAGTATCCGAAGCGTCAGGTTGGCAACCGCATGTTCCAGGGCGATACTTCGCACCTGCCACTGAAGCTGAACACCGCGGGCGTTATTCCTCCGATCTTCGCTTCGTCGCTTCTGCTTTTGCCTGCGACTGTTGCTGGTTTCGCGAATACGGCTGAAATGCCTGCTTGGGGTACGACTATTCTCAATGCCCTTGGTCATGGTCAGCCGCTTTACATGCTGTTCTATGCTGCGTTGATGGCATTCTTCTGCTTCTTCTATACGGCGATCGTGTTCAATCCCAAGGACACTGCTGACCAGCTTAAGAAGCACTCCGGCTTTATTCCGGGCATTCGCCCTGGTGAGCGTACAGCCGAGTACATAGACTATGTGTTGACCCGCATTACGGTTGTCGGCGCTATCTATATCGTGCTTGTCTGCCTTCTGCCGGAATTTCTGATTTCTGCGACCGGTGTACCTTTCTATCTTGGCGGTACGTCGCTGCTGATCGTGGTCAGCGTTACGCTCGATACGGTTGCGCAAATTCAGGGACACCTTGTCGCCCATCAGTATGAAGGGTTGATCAAGAAGTCCAAACTCAGAGGTGGGAAACGCAGTAAATGAGACTAATACTTCTTGGGCCGCCCGGAGCAGGTAAGGGGACGCAGGCTGGACTTCTTACCAAGAAGCATGGAATACCTCAGCTTTCGACTGGCGACATGCTGCGTGCAGCAGTCGCTCAGCAAAGCGAAATCGGTAAGCGCGCCAAGGCCGTCATGGATGCTGGTCAGCTCGTTTCTGATGAGATCGTAAACCAGATCGTTTCGGAGCGCATTGATGCTCCGGATTGTGCAAGTGGTTTCATTCTCGATGGATACCCACGTACAGTTCCACAAGCGCAAGCGCTTGGTGAAATGCTTCGTGGCAAAGGCTTGAAGCTTGATGCGGTCATCGAGCTGAAGGTTGATGAGAACGCACTGGTCAACCGGATGGAGAGCCGTGTGGCCGAGACGATTGCTAAGGGTGGTCAGGTTCGTTCTGACGATAATCCTGAAGCTTTCCGCAAGCGTCTTGTTGAATATCGTGAAAAGACATCGCCGCTTTCGGACTATTATGCTGGAACCGGTGAACTGCGGGTTTTGAACGGCATGGCACCTGTTGAAGAGGTCACTGCTGAAATCGAGAGAATTCTCGTTCCTGCGTGAGCGGGTAAGCAATTAGGTTCAAATGAGCCTTCATGAATTACGGGCAGAGAAGCATTTTGTGTTTTTCTGCCCGTTTGTCGCTTCCAAAAGTTGCTTTTAATGTCTGCAAGGTTGCTACGGTGACTTTACGGACAGTTAAGAGTTGACTTTTTCGGGCGATTCCGTCAAAGACTGCGCCACTTCAATTTGTTTTGAATGGTCGGTTCTGGCGGAAATAGTAAGAGGCCGGGACCGGTCAAACAATGCTGTCTGGTTGATCGCATCTGCCAGATGGATTTTTATATAACCAAGGAGAACAGACGTGGCACGTATAGCTGGCGTCAACATCCCAACGAACAAGCGCGTTATCATTGCGCTTCAGTACATTCATGGGATTGGACCAAAATTTGCTCGTCAGATCGTAACGAAAGTTGGGATTGCTGACGACCGTCGTGTAAATCAGCTTTCGGATGCTGAAGTCCTTCAGATCCGTGAAGCAATCGATGCTGATTACCGCGTTGAAGGTGATCTGCGTCGTGAAGTTTCCATGAACATCAAGCGTTTGATGGACCTTGGCTGCTACCGCGGTCTGCGTCATCGTCGTTCGCTGCCAGTTCGTGGTCAGCGTACGCATACCAATGCACGCACCCGTAAGGGTCCTGCAAAGGCTATCGCAGGTAAGAAGAAGTAATTTTCGGCAGAACTATTCGTTCTGCCGGGCTTACCCTTGATTGGGTGGGTTCGGTGCTGGTCCTTATCAAAGGGCTGGTGGAGCCGCTGGAATTACGGCGGTGTCGAGATCGAGTTTTGAAAGGACTATCATGGCTAAGGAAGCCCAGCGTATTCGCCGTCGCGAGCGCAAAAACATCTCGTCGGGCGTTGCCCACGTAAATTCGACGTTCAACAACACCATGATCACCATCACGGATGCACAGGGCAATGCGATTGCCTGGTCTTCTGCAGGTGCTCAGGGTTTCAAGGGTTCGCGTAAGTCGACCCCGTTTGCCGCACAGATCGCTGCTGAAGATTGCGCCAAGAAGGCTCAGGAACATGGCATGCGCTCCCTCGAAGTCGAGGTTTGCGGACCGGGTTCTGGCCGTGAATCCGCGCTGCGCGCCCTTCAGGCTGCTGGCTTTGTGATCACGTCGATCCGCGATGTTACGCCGATCCCGCACAACGGTTGCCGTCCGCGCAAGAAGCGCCGGGTCTAATTTCTTTTATATGCTGCATGAACCCCGAGGGTGACTTCGGGGTTCCTCTGCGGTTCTTCACAGGATCGCTACGATTGGATAGTAGCGACAGTTGATAGAGGAAAAATACATGATCCAGAAAAACTGGCAGGAACTCATTAAGCCGAACAAGGTGGACTTCATCACCAACGGCTCCCGCACGCGTGCAACCGTTGTTGCTGAGCCGCTTGAACGCGGTTTCGGTCTGACACTCGGCAATGCTCTGCGTCGCGTGCTTCTGTCGTCGCTTCGCGGTGCAGCAGTTACCGCTGTCCAGATCGACGGTGTTCTGCATGAGTTCTCTTCTATTCCGGGCGTCCGCGAAGACACCACGGATATTGTTCTGAACGTCAAGGAAATCGCCATCCGTATGGAAGGCGAAGGCCCTAAGCGCATGGTTGTCCGTAAGGAAGGCCCGGGCGTTGTTACGGCTGGTGACATTCAGACTGTTGGCGATGTCGAGATCCTTAACCCGGAACACGTCATCTGCACACTGGATGAAGGCGCTGAAATCCGCATGGAATTCACCGTTAACACCGGTAAGGGCTATGTGCCTGCCGACCGTAATCGTGCGGAAGATGCTCCAATCGGCCTTATTCCGGTTGATAGCCTTTATTCGCCGATCCGCAAGGTATCGTACAAGATTGAGAACACCCGTGAAGGTCAGGTTCTTGATTATGACAAGCTGACGCTCAACATCGAAACCAATGGTTCGGTGAGCGGTGAAGATGCAGTTGCTTATGCAGCACGTATTCTTCAGGACCAGCTGGCTGTCTTCGTTAACTTCGAAGAGCCACAGAAGGAAGCTCCGCAAGAACAAGTTGCGGAACTCGCTTTCAATCCGGCTCTGCTCAAGAAGGTCGACGAACTCGAGCTGTCAGTACGTTCGGCAAACTGCCTGAAGAACGACAACATCGTCTATATCGGCGATCTGATCCAGAAGACGGAAGCCGAGATGTTGCGGACTCCGAATTTCGGCCGCAAGTCGCTCAACGAGATCAAGGAAGTTCTGGCGTCGATGGGTCTCCATCTTGGTATGGAAATCCCAGCCTGGCCGCCTGAAAATATCGAAGATCTCGCCAAGCGCTACGAAGACCAATATTAAGACCGGACAATTCCGGCTGAACTGAATTAAAGGAGAAGGCCATGCGCCACGGTAATGGACAGCGTAAGCTGAACCGCACTGCCTCGCATCGCAAGGCAATGTTCGCCAACATGGCGGCTTCGCTCATCGAGCATGAACAGATTGTGACCACGCTTCCTAAAGCTAAGGAAATCCGTCCAATCGTAGAAAAGCTTGTCACACTCGGCAAGCGCGGTGATCTGCATGCACGTCGTAAGGCGATTTCCGCCATCCGCGACGTACAGCTGGTTGCTAAGCTGTTCGACACACTTGCTACACGTTACGCAACCCGTAACGGCGGCTACATCCGCATCATGAAGGCAGGCTTCCGCACCGGTGACAATGCACCGATGGCTGTTGTTGAATTCGTTGAACGCGATGTCGATGCAAAGGGCAAAGCTGATCGCGCGCGCGTTGAAGCTGAAGCCGCTGCTGAAGCAGACGCAGCGTAATTCACGCTTCGTAATGATAAAAAAGGGTCGCCTCGTGCGGCCCTTTTTGTTTTTGCGCTTTGCTCACACCAAGCATTACAAAGCTGTAATGCTGTTTGCCACAATACAGCCCTTTATCCTTGGCCTTGTTGCCTCCATATTGTTCTCAACCTGATGAATCGGGTTTCGGAAAGAAAGCTGGAGTGAGCGGATGAATTTGCGGCGTTTGGGAATTACGGGTGTTGTTCTAGCTTCTGTCAGTATGATGGTGTTACCGACATTTGCGCAGGACAATCTTGCGCCGGTCCAAGGAAAGCAGATCCCGCTGAGTCGAGGCGACATGCAGCTGTCTTTTGCGCCGCTCGTTAAAGAAACCGCGCCGGCTGTGGTGAATGTCTACGCAGCGCGGCAAGTGCAGCAACGCCCATCACCTTTTGCGGGTGATCCATTTTTCGAGCAGTTTTTCGGCAAACAATTTGGCGGTACTGGCAAGCCACGCACGGAGCAATCGCTCGGTTCGGGTGTGATCGTGGATTCATCGGGTATCGTCGTGACCAACAATCACGTCATCAAGGATGCAGACGAGATCAAGGTCGCTCTGTCTGATGGGCGTCAGCTTGAGAGCAAGGTTTTGCTTCGCGACGAAACCACCGATCTTGCGGTTCTTAAGATTGAAGCAAAAGAGAAATTCCCAGTCGTTTCGCTTGGCAACTCTGACGATGTTGAAGTTGGCGATCTGGTTCTGGCTATTGGCAATCCATTTGCTGTCGGACAGACCGTTACGAGCGGTATCGTGTCAGCACAGTCACGTACGCAGGTCGGTGTCTCTGATTTCGACTTCTTCATTCAGACAGACGCAGCGATCAATCCCGGAAATTCAGGCGGTGGCCTAATTGATATGCGGGGCCGACTGATTGGGATCAACACAGCTATTTATTCACGCTCTGGCGGTTCGGTGGGTATCGGTTTTGCAATTCCATCGAATATGGTTCGCGCCGTTGTTGATGCTGCGTTGAGCGGTAGCACCAGTTTTGAACGTCCTTTCATTGGTGCGACTTTCCAGAACATCACACCTGATGTCGCTGAAAGTCTTGGTATGGATAAATCCTTCGGCGTTCTCGTTACTGCCGTCACCAAGGGTGGACCAGCGGAGCAGGCAGGCCTTAAAGTTGGTGACGTCGTTCTTTCCGTTCAGGATGTGCGCGCCGATAACATCGACGTTCTCGGCTATCGCCTCTCGACGGCTGGCATCGGCAATACGGTTACGCTCGATATTGTGCGTAATGGCAAGGACAGCAAGCTGCCGGTAAAACTGGCAAAAGAGCCAGAAGCCAAGCCACAGCAGAAGCAGACAATCAAAGGCGATAATCCGTTTGAAGGCGCAGTCGTTGAGGAAATCACGCCTGCAATGGCCTCGAAGATGCGACTGCGTGAGGGTTCGCGCGGTGTGATCGTCACTGATGTGATTGTTAATTCGCAAGCAGCTCAGCTTGGTTTGCGTCAGCGCGATATTATTCGCGGAATCAATGGCAATCCGATCCGTACGATCAATGATTTGACCGCGGCGCTTAATGGCGGACGGGGTCTGGCATGGCGGCTTGAAGTTGAGCGCAATGGTGCTTTGATCCGCCAGTTCGTTCGCTGATCTCATCGCTAAGCATTTAAAGTTGCATGTCGTTTCAGGCGGGACTATGCCTGAAACGACATTTGTTTTTATGGCATCGAGCGAAGCGAAATGAGCGATCTATTTTCCACTGCGGCTGATCCGAATGCCGACCGTAACAGGCCGCTTGCCGATCGTCTTCGTCCGCGTCAACTATCGGAAGTAACGGGGCAGGAACACCTGACCGGACCTGAAGGCATTCTCACACGGATGATTGCCTCTGGCTCGCTTGGGTCTATGATTTTCTGGGGACCGCCGGGAACTGGCAAAACCACAGTTGCACGATTGCTCGCAGGCGAAACCGAACTTGCGTTCGAGCAGATTTCAGCGATTTTTTCCGGTGTGGCAGATCTCAAGAAAGTTTTTGAGGCTGCACGTGCGCGCCGCATGTCGGGTCGCCAAACTCTGTTGTTTGTGGATGAGATTCATCGGTTCAATCGTGCGCAACAGGATAGTTTTCTTCCCGTGATGGAAGATGGCACCGTTATTTTGATTGGTGCTACGACGGAAAACCCATCCTTTGAACTCAACGCTGCTTTGCTGTCGCGGGCGAGGGTGCTGACTTTTCATCCGCATGACGCAATAAGTATCGCGACACTTCTGACACGCGCCGAAGAGCAGGAAGAGCGTCCCTTACCGCTTGATGAAGAAGCACGCGCTAGCCTTATTCGCATGGCGGATGGCGATGGCCGCGCATCATTAACGCTTGCTGAGGAAGTTTGGCGCGCTGCCCGACCAGACGAGATATTTGATGCCGAAAAGTTGCAGGATGTCGTGCAACGTCGTGCGCCTGTTTATGACAAGGGGCAGGACGGCCACTACAACCTCATTTCCGCACTGCATAAATCGGTGAGGGGGTCCGATCCGGATGCGGCACTTTATTATCTCTGCCGCATGTTTGATGCAGGCGAAGATCCGCTTTATCTGGGGCGTCGTCTCGTTCGCATGGCGGTGGAAGATATTGGTCTTGCCGATCCGCAGGCACTTGCGATCTGCAATGCTGCTAAGGATGCCTATGATTATCTTGGTTCTCCGGAGGGCGAGTTGGCTTTGGCGCAGGCCTGCGTTTATCTGGCAACCGCTCCAAAATCCAACGCCGTTTATATGGCCTATAAAGCTTCAATGCGTGCGGCAAAGGAGAATGGTTCTCTCTTACCGCCGAAGCACATTCTCAATGCGCCGACCAAGCTTATGAAGAGTGAAGGCTATGGTGATGGTTATGCTTATGATCATGATCAGCCAGACGCTTTTTCGGGGCAGGACTATTTCCCGGAGGCCATGGGTCGACAGGTTTTCTACGATCCGCCGGAGCGCGGCTTTGAGCGTGAAATTCGTAAGCGATTAGATTATTGGTCGCGTTTGCGGGCCGAGCGTCAGGGTCGCAGATGAACGCCGACCGCTACATTTAAAACTATTCATGCGGCCTTATAGTCACATTTCGGCCTTCATCTATCAACTCAACTAGAAGAAAATTGCAACCTATGGCTTTACTCCACAGGTGGCGTCATTTATTTATTTTCCAATAAATACAACGATCCGACAACTCAAAGCGGTATGCTTAAACAATCTGGTAACCATATACAGATCAGACACTTAGCTTAAGTTGCACTTAATGTTTAAAATTCATCAAATTTTATAATTTCTAAGAGGCTTCCCCATGACGCGCGTATTGATGCTCGTTGCGCTCGTACTTCTTGGTGGCTGCGCGACCGCCCCACGGCAGATCAGCAATGTATGCGCTGTTTTTGATCAACGCGATGGCTGGATAAATAACTGGCAGAAGGACGCCACACGCGTCTCTCGTGAGTATGGCGTACCTGTTCATATTCTCATGGCGACGATTTATGCAGAATCTGGCTTCCGTCCATATGCACGCCCGCCACGCACGAAGCTGCTCGGATTCATTCCATGGAAACGCGCTTCCACTGCATATGGCTATTCTCAAGCGCTCAATGGCACGTGGGATCGCTACAAGCGTGAAACCGGTCGCTGGACAGCATCGCGCAGTAATTTCGGTGACGCTATTCATTTTATTGGCTGGTATCATAATGAAAGCAGCCGGAGAAATGGCATCAACCGAAACGATGCTTATAGCCTCTATCTCGCCTATTATTCGGGTCATGGCGGTTATGCCCGCGGTGTCTGGCGTAATAACTCGACAGCCCTGAACGGAGCTAAGCGTGCTCAGAACATGGCCAACCGCTATGCAACCCAGCTGCGTTCTTGTGGGTGAATGGGCTAAAGTGCCTTGGAATGTGCTGTAAAATTGGCGATAAAGGGATTTAAGGCCACCATCCAGCCGTATTCGAAGTTATCATTCGCGGCGAATCGAACATTGAGGATGACGTTTTTTATGCTGAAGAAACTTGGAATTGTCTTTATCGGGGCCACATTTCTGGCAGGCTGTACATCGACTGACCCGTATACGGGCCAGGAAAAGATGTCGAACACCGCAGGTGGCGCCGCGATCGGCGCAGCCGTTGGTGCACTCGGTGGTCTGATGGTCGGTGGTTCGAGCCGCGCACAGCGTAATGCGGTTCTTATCGGTGCCGGTATTGGTGCGCTTGGTGGCGGTGCTATCGGTAATTACATGGACCGTCAGGAATCTGAACTCCGCAATCAGCTGCAGGGCACCGGCGTCTCCGTAACCCGTAATGGCGATCAGATTATCCTCAACATGCCTTCAGCAATTACGTTCGACACAGATCAGGATCAGGTGAAGAGCCAGTTTTATCCAACTCTGAACTCGGTAGCGATCGTTCTGCGCAAATTCAATCAGACATTGGTTGATGTGTATGGCTTTACCGACTCAACAGGTAGCGCGAGCTACAATCAGGGTCTGTCACAGCGCCGTGCAGCCTCCGTTGCAAGTTATCTCGGCTCGCAGGGCATTGATCCTCGCCGCTTTGCAGTTATTGGCTATGGCGCAAGTCAGCCAGTTGCCAGCAATGCAACACCGGAAGGCCGTGCACAGAACCGTCGCGTGGAAATCCAGATTTCTCCGCTGCGCGGCGTGCAGCAGTAATTCGCCGTCAGTATTTTTAAGCAATTTGGCGCAGTCCTTCGAAAGAAGGGCTGCGTTTTCATTTGTGAGCAGCGAATCGAGCGGTCAATTTCCATGCTTTTTGCAACTAAAGCGTGGACAGTTTTAAAGATTATATCTTTCTAATATAAAAGAACAATAAAAGAACAATAAAAGAACAAAAAATCTTAATTGTTTAAAAACAATAATTTGTGCTTATTGCAAAATGAGAACAAAACAGATACAAATAGATATTGGCGATAAGCCCGATGGGCTTCTAGCGAGGCAAGAGGATGGTGTAAGATGTCTCAAAAATCATTGCGACTCGTTGAGGATAATTCAGTGGATAAGACTAAGGCTCTGGATGCGGCGTTGTCGCAAATTGAACGTGCGTTCGGCAAGGGCTCTATCATGCGGCTCGGTCAGAACGAAGTCGTTGATATTGAGACTGTGCCAACCGGCTCGCTTTCTTTGGATATTGCATTGGGCGTCGGCGGTCTGCCCAAGGGACGTATCGTAGAAATTTATGGCCCTGAAAGCTCGGGTAAGACGACGCTAGCGCTGCATACGATTGCAGAAGCACAGAAAAAGGGTGGCATCTGCGCATTCGTTGATGCGGAACATGCGCTTGATCCTGTCTATGCACGCAAGCTTGGCGTTGATCTTGAAAACCTTCTGATTTCGCAGCCAGATACGGGTGAGCAGGCGCTCGAAATCACCGATACGCTTGTACGTTCCGGTGCGATTGACGTTCTCGTTGTCGACTCTGTTGCAGCTCTTACACCACGCGCTGAAATTGAAGGCGAAATGGGTGATTCTCTGCCGGGCCTTCAGGCTCGTCTGATGAGTCAGGCGCTGCGCAAGCTCACTGCTTCGATTTCGCGTTCGAATTGCATGGTCATCTTCATCAACCAGATTCGCATGAAGATCGGTGTGATGTTCGGATCGCCTGAAACGACAACCGGTGGTAATGCGCTCAAGTTTTACGCTTCGGTTCGTCTTGATATCCGTCGTATTGGCTCGATTAAGGAGCGCGATGAAGTTGTCGGCAACCAGACACGCGTGAAGGTGGTCAAGAACAAGCTTGCCCCTCCGTTCAAGCAGGTAGAATTCGACATCATGTATGGTGCTGGTGTTTCCAAGACAGGCGAATTGGTCGATCTTGGTGTGAAGGCTGGTATTGTCGAAAAGTCGGGCGCTTGGTTCTCTTATAATTCGCAGCGTCTGGGGCAGGGTCGTGAAAACGCCAAGCAGTACCTGAAAGACAATCCGGAAGTCGCAAAAGAGATTGAAACGACGCTTCGTCAGAATGCAGGTCTCATCGCTGAGAAGTTCATCGAAGATGGTGGCCCGGAAGCTGACGACGGTCCGGATGCAGCTGAAGCATAAGCTTCGTGTCGATATGAAACAGAGAAAGCCCTGCACGAACGTGTGGGGCTTTTTGCTTTTTAAGTCTAATACTGTTGCATAGTTGCCGTTTTCTGCGTTTGCGGCAGAAATTGCTTTTATAGCGCACACTGCTTATCTGGACAGAAAAGCAGTGCCCCGTTAAAAGCGGACAACCGAAATTCCACCTCAAGGACTTTCCATTATCGGGCAGTCGAAGCGTGGCGGCAGATCAAGCCGTTAAATGCCGCATTCCTGCGGGTGGGGATTATATAATTGATGCGTTTTCGATTGCGCATCTCATGCAGGGCAGAAAATGTCCAAGGGTGAATTATGGCTGGCGTCAACGAGATAAGGTCCACATTCCTCGACTATTTCCGTAAGAACGGACATGAAGTCGTTTCATCAAGTCCACTCGTTCCGCGTAACGACCCGACGCTGATGTTCACCAATGCGGGCATGGTGCAGTTCAAGAATGTTTTCACTGGCCTTGAACAGCGTCCTTACAGCCGCGCAACCACGTCGCAGAAATGCGTGCGTGCTGGCGGTAAGCATAACGATTTGGACAATGTAGGCTATACAGCGCGTCACCACACATTCTTTGAAATGCTGGGTAACTTTTCCTTCGGCGATTACTTCAAGGAAGAGGCGATCACGCATGCATGGAATCTGATCACCAAGGAGTTTGGCCTTAACAAGGACAAGCTGCTGGTCACAGTTTATCATACAGATGATGACGCTGCGAACTTCTGGAAGAAGATTGCCGGTCTTTCTGATGATCGTATCATCCGCATCGCAACGAATGATAATTTCTGGGCGATGGGTGATACTGGTCCTTGCGGTCCTTGCTCGGAAATTTTCTACGATCATGGCGATCATATCTGGGGTGGACCTCCCGGATCGGCAGATGAAGACGGCGATCGTTTCATCGAAATCTGGAATCTCGTCTTCATGCAGTTTGAGCAGGTTACACCTGATCAGCGCATTGATTTGCCGCGTCCATCGATTGATACGGGCATGGGCCTTGAGCGTGTTGCAGCCGTGCTTCAGGGCGTACACGACAATTACGACATCGATCTTTTCAAGGCACTGATCCGTGCATCGGAAGAAGCAACAGGCGTTAAGGCTGAAGGCGATTTCCGCGCCAGCCATCGCGTTATTGCTGACCATCTGCGCGCATCAAGCTTCCTGATTGCCGATGGTGTTTTGCCATCCAATGAAGGTCGCGGCTATGTGCTGCGCCGCATCATGCGCCGCGCTATGCGTCATGCGCAATTGCTCGGTGCGAGCCAGCCATTGATGTGGCGTCTGCTGCCAGCGCTGATCCGCGAGATGGGTCAGGCTTATCCCGAACTTATCCGCGCAGAAGCGCTGATTTCCGAAACGCTGAAGCTGGAAGAAACCCGTTTCCGCAAGACATTGGAACGTGGCCTTGGCTTGCTCTCTGATGCTTCGGAAAATCTGGTTGAAGGTGATCGTCTTGATGGCGAAACCGCGTTCAAGCTTTATGATACTTACGGTTTCCCGCTTGATCTGACGCAGGACGCTCTGCGTCAGCGCGGTGTCACCGTTGACACTGACGGTTTCAACACCGCTATGCAGCGCCAGAAGGCGGAAGCACGTGCCAACTGGACAGGTTCGGGCGAAGCTGCAACCGAAACCATCTGGTTCGGCATTAAGGATAAGGTCGGCGCGACGGAATTCCTTGGCTATGAAACCGAAAGTGCAGAAGGCGTTATTTCAGCTCTCGTGCGCGATGGTGCGGAAGTTTCGTCGGCTGCCGAAGGTGAAACCGTATCCGTCATTGTCAACCAGACGCCATTCTACGGCGAATCCGGTGGTCAGCAGGGCGATACGGGTACGATCTCCGGCGAAGGCTTTGTCATTACTGTTCGCGAAACGCTTAAAAAGGGCGAAGGTCTTTTTGTCCATATCGGTGAAGTCACGAAGGGTTCGGCTAAGGTCGGTGATGCGGTTGAGCTGAAGGTTGACGGTGAGCGCCGTACACGCATTCGCTCCAACCACTCGGCGACGCATCTGCTGCATGAAGCGCTGCGTGAAACGCTCGGCTCGCACGTTGCACAGAAGGGTTCGCTCGTTGCACCTGATCGTCTGCGTTTCGACTTCTCGCATCCAAAACCGATTTCGGCTGAGGAGCTGACGGCTGTTGAAAACCTCGCCAACGAAATCATTCTGCAGAATGCGCAGGTTACCACGCGCCTGATGGCTGTAGATGATGCGATTGCTGAAGGGGCGATGGCACTGTTCGGCGAAAAATACGGCGATGAAGTACGTGTTGTTTCGATGGGCACAGCCAAGCACGGCGAAAAGGCTGGCAAGGCTTACTCAGTTGAGCTTTGCGGCGGTACGCATGTTCGTCAGACCGGTGATATTGGCCTCGTCCGCATTCTGTCCGACAGCGGCGTTGCTGCAGGTGTTCGTCGTATGGAAGCTTTGACTGGTGAGGCGGCTCGCCTTTACCTCGAAGAACAGGACGAGCGCGTCAAGGCAATCGCCGGTTTGTTGAAAACTTCGCCATCGGAAGCTCTGGACCGCGTGAATGCACTTGTTGACGAACGCAAGAAACTGGAACGCGAACTGACCGAAGCACGCAGACAGTTGGCGCTAAGTGGCGGTTCTTCGGATGGTGCCAGCGCTGTTGAAACAGTCAATGGTGTTAGCTTCCTTGGCAAGGTTGTAACTGGTGTTTCGCCGCGTGATCTCAAGCCACTTGCTGACGAAGGCAAGAAGCAGGTTGGCTCCGGTGTTGTTCTCTTCGTTGGTGTTGGTGAAGACGGCAAGGCGAGTGCAGTTGCTGCGGTCACTGAAGATCTGGTTGGTCGTTTCAGTGCAGTTGATCTGGTGCGTGCGGCGTCGAGCGCTCTTGGTGGCGCAGGCGGCGGCGGTCGCCCTGATATGGCACAGGCCGGTGGCCCCGATGGCACCAAGGCAAATGATGCAGTCGCAGCGGTTAAAGCGCTTATTGTCTGATAAATTACATATAAGAATGAAAAGGCCGGGATATTCCCGGCCTTTTTTATGCTGCATGCATCTTGCGGCTATCGTCCGGTGCTTCTTCGCGTTGATCCAACCCATAATCGCGAGCGACATTCGCAACACGCAAGCGGTAGTTTTCAAAAACTCCGCCACGTCCCTTCGTCTGCGCTATTCGATGAGTTGGAAGATTGCGCCACTGTTTTACCGCTTCTTCGTCGCGCCAGAAGGAAAGAGACAGCAGCTTTTCCGGCTCAACCAGACTTTGAAAACGTTCTATTGATATGAAGCCATCAATTTGTGCCAGATCAGCGCGCAGGCTTGAAGCAATATCGAGATATTGGTCGCGCCTTTCATCATCTGCCGGCCAGACTTCAAATATGACAGCGATCATGGCTTGATAAACTCCGCATGTGGGGCTGATTGCAGCTTCAGAAAGATGCGTTCTTCTGAGCGGATAAACTGTTCGCGTTTTGCGAATTCATAGTTAGCCCGACCGATTGGGTCAGCGGCCAGACGCGCGCGAAACTGTTCGTAGGCGGCGAGATTTTCGACGGAGTAGACACCATAAGCCGTCGTGGTCGAGCCTTCATGCGGACCGAAATAGCCAATGAGGTTTGCGCCACAACGTGGGCTTGCTTGGCCCCAGTTGCGTGCATATTCGGCGAAAGCATCGGCTTTAAATGGATCAATTTGATAGCGGATGAAACAGGTAATCATTTTATCTCCTGATTTTTGAAGTTTATGGAGATGGTTTTAGCTTATTGAATGTTGTCCATGCTTCGGTTAGCATCGAAGTATGAAAGACGGACCAATCATAGCTTCTGTTGCAGCCCTATTAGGCGATCCTGCGCGCGCAAATATGTTGACGGCGCTGATGGATGGGCGCGCTTTGACGGTAAGCGAACTTGCCGCTGCTGCAGGTGTGACGATCCAGACTGCGAGCGGGCATCTCTCAAAGCTTGATGCTGCCAATTTGCTGGTGGCTGAGAAGCAGGGCAGACATCGTTACTTCAGGCTATCAGGTACGGATGTGGCGCAGGTGCTCGAAGGGCTGATGGGGCTTGCACAGCGCACCGGGGCGGTGCGTGTTCGCACAGGTCCGAAAGATCATGCACTGCGTAAGGCGCGCATTTGTTACGATCATCTGGCAGGTGAGCGCGGCGTAGAAATGCTTGATGCGTCTCACAGGCTGGGTCTGATCGATGATGCCAGCGAGCCTGCGCTGACCGATGAGGGGAAGTCATTCTTTTCTTGCATGGGCATCGATGTTAATACCCTGCAAAAGGGCAAAAGGCCACTCTGCCGTCATTGTCTAGACTGGAGTGAGAGACGCAACCACTTGGGCGGTGCACTTGGTGCAGCGCTTCTGGAAAACTTCATCGATAAAGGTTGGGCACGCCGGGAAGAGGGCCGGGTTATTGCCTTTTCACCCAATGGCACGCAAGCTTTTGCAAAAGCTTTTCAGCTTTAATGTGAGGGTCTCTCTGCGTTAAAGCGCTTTTCGATACTGGATGAAGCCGGATGCCTGCGCGATGTTATCGTATAGACGACGTGCGGTGGCGTTGCTTTCATGTGTGAGCCAATAGAGGCGGCCTGCACCTTCCGCGCGAGCGAGATCAGCGACAGCTTCGATCAGAGCAGCGCCTGTGCCTTTGCCGCGCTGGCTGTTTTCAACATAGAGGTCTTGCAGATAGCAGGTCCATTTGGGCAGCCAGCACGAGCGATGAAAAATCACATGCACAATACCAACGAGGTTTCCATCGTCATCGAAAGCGCCCAAAGCGTGCATGGGTTCTGATGCATCGTGAAAGCGTTGCCATGTAATGTCGGTGGTTTCAGCAGGAATATCGACTTCGTAAAAGACCTGATAGGCTTTCCATAATGGTTCCCATGCAGCGCGGTCTTGCGGCGTTAGTGCCCGAATTGTCGACATATCAATCCTCCCTGTTTCTGTAACAACAGACTATCGAGGACTAATTGTGCTTGCGAGAGATAAATAGTGGCGCGCAAATAAAAAAGCGGCGGGAAATTCCCGCCGCTTTTTTGTTCATTCAGGCCGGCTTAAGCAGCCATTGCCTTCTGAAGGTTTTCATCGATCTTGTCGAGGAAGCCCGTAGTCGAGAGCCATGGCTGATCTGGACCGATAAGCAGCGCCAGATCCTTGGTCATGTAGCCGCTTTCAACAGTGTCTACGCAGACCTTTTCCAGCGTATCAGCAAAGCGCTTCAGTTCTGCATTGTCGTCGAGCTTTGCACGATGTGCGAGGCCACGGGTCCATGCGAAGATCGAAGCGATTGAGTTGGTCGAGGTTTCCTCGCCCTTCTGATGCTGGCGATAGTGACGGGTTACTGTGCCGTGTGCAGCTTCAGCTTCAACGGTCTTGCCATCTGGCGTCATCAGAACCGAGGTCATCAGGCCGAGTGAGCCGAAGCCCTGTGCCACGATGTCGGACTGCACGTCACCGTCGTAGTTCTTACAAGCCCAGACATAACCGCCGGACCACTTGAGAGCCGATGCAACCATGTCGTCGATCAGGCGATGTTCGTACCAGATCTTCGCTGCTTTGAACTTTTCAGCAAATTCGGTCTGATAGACTTCTTCAAAGATGTCCTTGAAGCGACCGTCATAAGCCTTGAGAATGGTGTTCTTGGTCGAGAGATAGACCGGATAGTTGCGCTGCAAGCCGTAGTTCAGCGAAGCGCGCGCAAATTCACGGATCGATTCGTCGAGGTTGTACATGGCCATTGCCACGCCAGCAGCCGGAGCTTGATAAACTTCGTGCTCGATCGTTTCGCCATCTTCACCGACGAACTTGATCGACAGCGTGCCTTTGCCCGGGAATTTGAAATCGGTCGCGCGGTACTGGTCACCAAAAGCGTGACGGCCGACGATGATTGGCTGTGTCCAACCTGGAACCAGGCGAGGGACGTTTTTGCAGATGATTGGTTCGCGGAAAATAACGCCGCCGAGGATGTTACGGATGGTGCCGTTTGGCGACTTCCACATCTTCTTAAGCTTGAATTCTTCAACGCGGGCTTCGTCCGGCGTGATGGTTGCGCACTTTACGCCAACGCCGTGTTCCTTGATGGCGTTTGCTGCGTCAATGGTGACCTGATCGTTGGTCGCATCGCGGTGCTCGACCGAAAGATCGTAATATTTCAGATCGATGTCGAGGTAAGGATGGATCAGCTTGTCCTTGATGAACTGCCAGATGATGCGGGTCATCTCATCGCCGTCAAGTTCAACGACCGGGTTTGCAACCTTGATTTTTGCCATTGATAATGCCTCTCATTGAATGCGTCGCGCCCGTATAGCATCGGTAAGCGCTGAGGCAAAGTGTCAGAGGCTTATTCTTTGGCCTATCGGCGATTTTTCAGGCCGCGTGATGCGCAGATTTTTGCCACGGGGAGTGCGGATCACGATAAGTTTCTTTTTCGCGCCGCAAGATTTCTTCTGCATCAAGTGTGGAGATTGCAGCTTTTCTGTCGGACGGAATTAATCCATTGACCTGAAGCGCAAGATATCGCCCGCAGCACACGCGCAGAAATGATGCGAAATTATCGAGGTCGTGACCTTCTGCGCGTGATTCCTCATAGAGTTTGCCGAGCAGACGGCTGACGCTCATGTCATCGCGTCCGGCAATATCTTCGAGCGCCGACCAGAAAAAGTTCTCCAGCCGCACACTTGTCACGACGCCATCAATACGCAGCGAACGTGTTACGCTTTGCCAGAGTTGCTGCTCTGCGCCTATGAACAATCTGCACATGACTTTCTCCCGTTTTTCCCGAAGGTCAGTGTCGCGCAGATTGCTGTTGGCTGCAACTTACTTGAGTGGTTGAACCGTATAAGTGATGCTTCCGGCTGCCACTTCATCAATGTTGAACGTGAGGTCGCGGATGATTACCTGCCGTTGATCAGCGGGAAATTCTATGGTTTGGCCACTCGCCGGAAAATCCAAGCTATCAATTGAATAGCCTCTGACTTCGAATTGCATCTTGCCTGCTTCAATACCGGCAAAGACAACATCATAGATGCGTCCGCGTTCATTGGACTGGTAATCGTCTTTGGACGGAAGCATTGTTCCTTTGCTGTAGTCGCGCGGAGGAACAACTGGATTGCCGGACAAAACGAACTGCGTCTGGCCGAAGGTGTCTGGCGCCGGCGCCGGATACTGCTCCGAAATGACCGCCACTTCAGCGCCAGCGGCTTCCTGCGCATTGGCGAGATTTGCTGGGCCGAAGAGAATTGCGCTGATGCTTATGGCAAACGAGAGAGCAATGGTTTTGGCGGGTTTCATGTGACCTTCCATATCATTTCAAGAAAGCCTCTCCGGCAGATTTACCGGAAAGGCTCTGATTTGGCATTTTTAGCGAAATGCCATGCATGATGAAAGTCGCGGTTTAAACCGTCTCTCAGCTATGCGTGATTTTTGTGCCAAGAACGGCGAGGAACTGCGAAAGCCATGCCGGATGGGCAGGCCACGCAGGAGCCGTCACAAGATTTCCGTCAGTCACGGCCTGATCGACTGGAATATCGGCGTAGGTTCCGCCTGCGAGCTCAACTTCAGGGCGGCAGGCCGGATAAGCGGAGCAGGTGCGACCTTCCAGAACACGCGCGGCGGCGAGTAGTTGCGCGCCATGGCAGACAGCTGCAACAGGCTTGTTGGCTTTAAAGAAATGCTCAACAATGGCAATGACTTTGTCGTCAAGGCGCAGATATTCTGGTCCGCGCCCGCCCGGAATAACCAGCGCGTCATAGTTCTCAGCTTTCACATCGGCGAATGTTGCATTGAGCGTGAAATTATGGCCGGGCTTTTCGGTGTAAGTCTGGTGCCCTTCGAAGTCGTGAATAGCGGTCGCAATGGCGTCACCCGCTTTTTTGCCGGGGCATACCGCATGAACTTTGTGCCCAACGGCCAGAAGCGTCTGAAATGGAACCATGGTTTCATAATCTTCGCAGAAATCGCCACAGATCATGAGAATCTTTTTGCCGGACATGATTTTCCTCCCTGTTAACTCGATGTCGGTTGGCGCAGTCTGCCATGGAAGGGCCGAAGACTGGTGTTATTCCGCTACTACACGCGATTTTTGACAATGTTTGTAAGGGGAATCTTTGCGATTCTCTGTCAAACATGTCAGGGAAGCGCCGTGTTGATATAGTAGTGACGGAAATTATCATGGC
Source organism: Brucella sp. 21LCYQ03 (assembly GCF_023554105.1). GTDB lineage: Bacteria > Pseudomonadota > Alphaproteobacteria > Rhizobiales > Rhizobiaceae > Brucella. Next base: position 178,826 of record NZ_JAMJWE010000006.1, on the reverse strand, counting down.
AGGTACAGACAAACAGCGCCCTTTGATCACCGAAGGTCCGGCGATCATTCTGGTTAATCCGCAATTGCCGGAGAATATCGGCATGGTGGCGCGCGCCATGGCAAATTTTGGTCTTGCCGAATTGCGTCTTGTGCAGCCGCGTGAAGAATTTCCGAGCGAGAAAGCCCGCGCCGCTGCCAGCAAGGCGGATCACATCATCGATAATGCGGTTGTTTATGATGATCTCCCATCGGCGCTTGCTGATCTCAATTTCGTTTATGCCACAACAGCACGTGAGCGTGACGGCTTTAAGCAGGTGCGCAGCCCGGTGGAAGCCAATGGCGAATTGCGCCACCGTTTCAGAGCTGGTGAGAAGACTGGCATCATGTTCGGGCGCGAGCGTTTTGGTCTTAGCAATGAAGAAGTTGGTCTTGCGGATGAACTGGTGACATTCCCGGTTAATCCGGCCTTTGCATCGCTTAATATCGCGCAGGCCGTATTGCTCATGTCTTATGAGTGGATGAAGTCGGGCCTTGAGAGCGAGACGGATACCGTTTTCCGTGGACCAGAAATGGAAGCAGCGCCTAAGCAGGAATTGCAGAGTCTTTTCAATCATCTGGAAGAGGCGCTTGATATTCGGGGTTATTTCCGCCCTGAGGCCAAAAAAGAAATCATGGTCAATAATCTGCGATCGGTTCTGACGCGCGCAGGTTTTGCATCGGCAGAACTCAAACTTCTACGCGGCGTGATCACATCGCTTGATGTGTTTACACCCAAAAAGCCGCGTGGTTCGGGTGCACCAGAAAGCCGTGCACGCAAACCGGCAACAGAGGACAAGGCTGAATGAAACCAGCACCCGCAGCAGAGCACTCCGGCATGTTGTCGCTCCATTCCGAAAGGCCGGTTCTGGTCTTTGATAGTGGTATCGGTGGTCTGACGGTTTTGCGCGAGTTGCGGGTTATGATGCCGGATCGACGATTTGTTTATATTGCCGATGATGCCGGCTTTCCCTATGGGGACTGGGAAGAAGAAGCGCTCCGCGCGCGTATTGTCAAACTTTTTGGCAAGTTTATCGCTGAGCATGATCCCGAAATTGCGGTGATCGCGTGCAACACAGCCTCAACGCTGGTGCTTGATGATTTGCGCCGTGCTTATTCTTCGGTGCCTTTTGTCGGAACGGTTCCCGCAATAAAGCCTGCTGCCGAACGTACGTCGTCAGGGCTCGTCTCCGTGCTTGCAACACCCGGTACGGTCAAGCGTGCCTATACGCGTGATCTCATCCAGTCTTTTGGCTCACAATGTCATGTGCGGCTTGTCGGAGCGGATCGGCTTGCAGGTGTAGCGGAAGCCCATATTCGCGGTGAGAAGATCGATGAGGCGCTGGTCGTTGAACAGATCACGCCATGCTTTGTTGAAAAGGCCGATGAACGCACGGATATTGTCGTACTGGCCTGCACGCATTATCCTTTTCTGGTCAATGTTTTCCGACGGCTAGCACCGTGGCCGGTCGATTGGCTCGACCCTGCCGAGGCGATAGCGCGGCGCACGGTTTCACTTTTGCAACCACGCGAGATTGATGAGGCGCTACATCATCACGATGATCTGGTGGTGTTCACATCGAACAAGCCTGATTATGCTATTCGCCGTTTGATGCAGGGTTTTGGATTACATTTCTGAGAGTGAGATTTATAAATCTATTGTATAAGAAAGAATTTTAAACCATTGTTTTTAAATAAACATCACCCGAAAATGAAGTCCATTTCCGGGTGATGGTACAGGGTAATTAGCTCGCGGCTTCCTGTCGGGCATCGCGTTTAGCTTGAGCTACGCTGGCGGCTTTTTTCAAACGTCCACGCTCCATTGGCCGGATGAGGCTGTCTGCTTTCTCATTGGGAATATTGCGCATGCCATGACGCGCGTGCCGCGTGTTAAACGTCGTTTCATTCTTTTCGCTGGCTTTCTTGGTTGCTAGAGCCTTCTTCGCATTAGCGATAAGGTCGTTGCTTGCCGACATGCTGCGGCGGCGATCAACTTCTGCATTGATGCGGCGCATGGCCATAGCCAGAACAGAAACTTTCAGGTGTGAGCCTTCGTCAGCCTTTGATGCCGATGCACCGCGTGCGGCAGCTTTGCCACGCATTTCGCGTCGACGTTGATGGGCCTGATCCCGTGCTTTGCTGCGGCGGTCGCGCAAAAGCTTTGCAAGCTGCGATAGTTCAGAGTCGGGAACTTCCTGAAGAAGCGGGTGGTGGGATTTTTCTACCAGTTCGCGTTCTTCTGCATTCAACGCGCGGGCTTCTTCCTTTCGTGTGATGGCCATGAGATGTCCTTTCTGGTTGTAATAAATGCAGGTGCATTTTTGATATAGGCATCAGAAGTTGCAGGGAAAGGTGAGCGCCGCAGTTTTTGAGGGAACAATCCACGCGAAGCTCCGTTTTCATTGCAGATAAATGCGGAGGTGAAATCATGGATATTGTTGAAACTCGCGTGAGTTCGCTTGGTGGATTTGCAACCTATCTGGTTGAGTTCGTGACAGAGGGTGAGGAGCGTATTTCGGTCAAGGTCGAGAATGAAACCGGAGCTGAGCTTCCACGCGATGCGGTGATACGCAAGGCAGCGCTCAAACTCGGTGAAGCGCTAAGCGTTGCCTGCATTGAATGTGGTATTGAACCGGCAAGCCAAATCACTATTCCAAGTGCACGTCGCGCCGGTGATCGTACTGAGCTTGAACGGCAGCTGGATGAGGGGCTGGAAGATAGTTTTCCGGCCAGTGATCCGGTTTCGGTAACATCTTCCACCATTGCCGGGTTTGCAGGGCCAAAGAACTGATTGGTCTCGAAACAATAAAGCCGGATAGTTCGTCCGGCTTCTCAAGTCGTTGATAAAATGAGTCTTGTTTGCACCGTATCCGTCTGATCTCATTCAGAGATTACGGCGTTTTCCTTCCATGAGATCAAGCACTGCGCGCGCGCAATCAAGCACATTTGTTCCCGGGCCAAACACTGCCGATACACCACGATCGAACAGATATTGGTAGTCCTGACGTGGAACCACACCGCCACAAACGACGATGATATTTTCAGCACCTTTTTTGCGAAGTGTTTCGACAAGCTGCGGCAACAGTGTTTTATGCCCGGCTGCCAGCGATGACACGCCCAGCACATGCACCTTTGCCTTGATCGCCATATCAGCCGCTTCATCGGGTGTTTGAAACAAAGGCCCGGCCAGCACTTCAAAGCCGATGTCACCAAAGGCAGAAGCAATGATTTTTGCACCGCGGTCGTGCCCATCCTGACCGAGCTTGGCAACCATCAGACGCGGCTTGTCACCGGTGTTTTTGGAGAATTCTTCCAGGCGTTCTACAAGCGTCAAATATTCCGGCTCATTCTCATAGGCTGTGCCATAGACATCCTTGACGACTTTCGGCACAGCAGCGTGATCGCCGAATGCGCTGCGCATGGCGTCTGAAATTTCGCCGACGGTTGCGCGTGCACGCGAGGCCTCCACCGCTGCCGCCAAGATATTGCCTTCGCCGGTCTTTGCGACCTGTTCCAGTTCGGAAAGTGCTGCTTCGACCTTAGCTTTGTTGCGGGTTTCTTTGATGCGATTGAGGCGAGCAATCTGCGAATTGCGGACGGCGGTGTTATCGATTTCGAGAATGTCGATATTGTCTTCCTGCTCCAGACGGAACTTGTTGACGCCGACGATGACCTCTTCGCCCTTATCGACCGCGGCCTGCCTGCGGGTGGCTGCTTCTTCGATCAGGCGCTTGGGCAGACCGCTTTCAACGGCCTTGGTCATGCCGCCTAAGCCTTCGACTTCTTCAATCAGCGCCCATGCTTTTTCGGCCAGTTCGTTGGTCAAGCTTTCGATGTAATAGGAGCCCGCAAGCGGATCGACGACTTTGGTAACGCCGGTTTCGTTTTGCAGAATAAGCTGCGTGTTACGGGCAATGCGCGCAGAAAATTCCGTCGGCAAAGCAATGGCTTCGTCAAAAGAATTGGTATGCAGCGATTGCGTGCCGCCAAGCGCCGCCGACATAGCCTCAAAGGCCGTTCGTACGATGTTGTTGTAAGGGTCTTGCTCCTGCAAAGACACGCCTGATGTTTGGCAATGAGTGCGCAGCATCAGCGAGCCGGGCTTTTTCGGGTCGAATTCCTTCATGATGCGCGACCAGAGCAGGCGGGCTGCGCGCAGCTTGGCGATTTCCATGAAGAAGTTCATGCCAATGGCGAAGAAGAACGACAGACGCCCAGCAAACTCATCGACATTGAGGCCCTTGTTGAGTGCTGCGCGCACATATTCTCGGCCGTCGGCCAGCGTAAATGCCAGTTCCTGCACCAGCGTCGCACCGGCTTCCTGCATGTGATAGCCGGAGATGGAAATCGAGTTGAATTTCGGCATTTCCGTCGCGGTATAGGCGATGATGTCCGCAATAATCCGCATAGAGGGTTCCGGCGGATAGATATAGGTGTTGCGCACCATGAACTCTTTCAGAATATCATTCTGAATGGTGCCCGACAGCAGATCGCGAGAAACGCCCTGTTCTTCGCCAGCGACGATAAAATTGGCGAGGATCGGGATAACCGCGCCGTTCATCGTCATGGAGACGGAAATCTTTTCAAGCGGGATGCCATCAAAGAGGATTTTCATATCCTCTACTGAGTCGATTGCTACGCCTGCTTTGCCCACATCGCCTTCAACGCGCGGATGGTCGCTGTCATAGCCGCGATGCGTCGCGAGATCAAAAGCAACCGATACACCTTGCTGACCGGCTGCAAGCGCTTTGCGGTAAAAATTGTTCGATTCTTCGGCGGTCGAAAAGCCCGCATATTGCCGGATGGTCCATGGGCGACCGGCATACATGGTTGCACGCGGCCCGCGCAGAAAGGGTTCAAAGCCGGGCAGAGTGTCGAGATGCCCGATCGGAGCTAAATCATCAGCCGTATAAAGCGGCTTCACGTCTATGCCTTCGGGTGTGTGCCAGACAAGGCTATCGGTAGGGCGCTTCAGTTCCTTTTCGGCCAGCTTCGACCAATCGCTTTTTGTGGGGCGCTCGCTCATATCCGTCCTCACTCAAATTCCATGATAAGCTCATCAACCGCGAGGCTTGCGCCTTCTTCCGCAGTGATGCGCTTAACCGTTGAACGACGCTCGGCGCGCAGCACATTTTCCATCTTCATGGCTTCTACGGTTGCCAGTGGCTGACCAGCCTCGACCGTATCACCATCTTTGACGAGAACAGAGGTAATCACGCCAGGCATAGGGCAGAGCAGCATTTTTGATGTATCCGGTGGCAGCTTAACCGGCATAAGCTTTGCCAATTCTGCTACGCGTGGCCTGCGGACATGAGCGATCACATCAATGCCGCGCCAGCGCAGCCGCCAGCCTGTTCCTGAACGCAAAACCTTGACGGCAATTGACTTGCCGTCAACCGTGAACGAGCCAAGCTGATTGCCGGGATGCCAGTCGCTGGCAACGGGCAGGTTTTTGCCATCGGCAAAGTTGATGATGGTGCCGCCTTCGCCCTCAGATATGCGAATGGGCAGGCTGTGGCCGCCAAGTGTCACCACCCAATCGGTGGCGACCGACTGATCCTGCGGCGAAAGCCTGCCGGAAATCTGGCTGTCGCGCCGTTCGACACCCAGATTGATCTGTGCAGCGACGGTGGCGAGCATATGCGCATCATCTTCCGATACCGCCACACCTCCAAAGCCATCGGGATATTCTTCAGCAATGAACGCAGTGGTCAGTGCGCCCGCACGAAAACGCGGATGCTCCATAACGGCGGACAGAAATGGCAGATTGTGGCCGATGCCTTCCACTTCAAATGCATCGAGAGCTCCGCTCATCGCGATAATTGCGCTTGTCCGATCCGGTCCCCATGTGCACAGTTTTGCAATCATGGGGTCGTAATACATCGAAATTTCGCCGCCCTCAAAGACACCTGTGTCATTGCGGATGATGGTGCCGTTTGCATTGCGTCCCTTGACGGGCGGACGATAGCGCGTCAGCCTGCCAATGGAAGGCAGGAAGTTGCGATAAGGGTCTTCGGCATAAAGGCGGCTTTCGATTGCCCAGCCGTTGAGTTTCACGTCAGCCTGACTAAGGCGCAGCTTTTCACCAGAAGCAACGCGGATCATTTCCTCAACCAGATCAATGCCTGTGATGAGTTCCGTTACCGGATGCTCGACCTGCAAGCGCGTATTCATTTCGAGGAAATAGAAATTGCGATCACCATCGACGATGAATTCGACCGTGCCTGCGGAAAAATAGCCAACTGCCTTGGCAAGCGCGACCGCCTGTTCGCCCATGGCTTTGCGTGTTGCTTCATCGAGAAACGGAGAGGGCGCTTCCTCAATCACTTTCTGATTGCGGCGCTGAATGGAACATTCGCGTTCGCCCAGATAAATGACATTGCCGTGCTGGTCGCCGAGCACCTGAATTTCGATATGGCGCGGCTGGGTGACGAATTTTTCGATGAAGATACGGTCATCGCCAAAGGAGGATTTCGCCTCATTGCGGGAAAGCTGGAAGCCTTCGCGGGCTTCATCATCATTCCATGCAATGCGCATTCCCTTGCCGCCGCCACCTGCGGAAGCCTTAATCATCACCGGATAGCCGATAGATGTGGAAATGCGGACTGCCTCGTCTGCATTCTCGATCAGCCCCATATGGCCGGGAACGGTCGAGACACCGGCTTCGCTTGCCAGCTTTTTAGAGGTGATCTTGTCGCCCATGGCTTCAATGGCATTCACGGGCGGGCCAATGAAAGTGACATTGGCGGCTTTCAGCGCTTGCGCAAAGCGCGGGTTCTCAGACAAGAAACCGTAACCCGGATGAACGGCATCTGCGCCAGTATCTTTGATTGCTGCGAGAATTTTATCAATGACGATGTAAGACTGGTTCGAGGGCGCTGGTCCGATGTGGACTGCTTCGTCAGCCATTTTGACATGCAGCGCGTTGCGGTCTGCGTCGGAATAGACTGCGACTGTCGCAATGCCCATTTTCTTGGCGGTTTTGATAACCCGGCATGCGATTTCGCCGCGATTGGCAATGAGGATTTTCTTGATCATCTGAATCGTACCCGTAGCAATCTTACAGCGGAATGGTGTCGTGTTTCTTCCATGGCGCGGTCTGGCTCTTATTGCGAAGCGCAGAGAACGCACGGGCGATACGGCGGCGGGAAGAATGCGGCATGATCACTTCGTCAATGAAGCCGCGTTCGGCAGCAACGAATGGATTGGCGAAGCGCTCTTCATATTCTTGCGTGCGGGCCGCAATTTTTTCCGCGTCGCCAAGTTCCGAGCGATAAAGGATTTCGGTCGCTCCCTTGGCACCCATCACGGCGATTTCTGCCGTCGGCCACGCATAATTGATGTCGGCACCGATATGTTTGGATGCCATCACGTCATAAGCGCCGCCATAGGCTTTACGCGTGATCAGTGTGACCATCGGGACGGTTGCCTGCGAATAGGCAAAGAGCAGCTTGGCACCGTGTTTGATCACGCCGCCATATTCCTGTGATGTCCCCGGCAGGAAGCCCGGTACATCCACAAGTGTCAGGATTGGAATGCTGAATGCATCGCAGAACCGGACAAAGCGCGCTGCCTTGCGTGATGAATCAATATCGAGACAACCCGCCAGTACCATCGGCTGATTGGCGACGACGCCGATTGTTTGGCCTTCCATACGGATAAAGCCGGTGATGATGTTTTTGGCAAATGCTTCCTGAATTTCAAAGAAGTCGCCTTCATCCGCCAGCGCGAGAATCAGCTCTTTCATGTCGTAAGGCTTGTTGGCGCTGTCCGGGATTAGTGTATCAAGCCGCATTTCAAGGCGAGCCGGGTCGTCATGGAACGGACGGGTCGGCGCTTTCTCACGATTGTTCAGCGGCAGGAAATCGAAAAGGATGCGAACCTGCTCAAGCGTTTCGATATCGTTTTCATAGGCGCCATCGGCAACCGATGATTTCCTAGTATGTGTCGAGGCGCCGCCCAGTTCTTCTGCTGTGACGATTTCGTTGGTGACGGTTTTCACCACGTCTGGGCCAGTCACAAACATGTAGGAACTGTCGCGCACCATGAAGATGAAATCGGTCATGGCTGGCGAGTAGACCGCGCCGCCCGCACATGGCCCCATGATCACGGAAATCTGCGGAATGACCCCGGAAGCATCAGCATTGCGTTTGAAAACATCAGCATAGCCTGCAAGGGATGCTACGCCTTCCTGAATGCGTGCGCCGCCAGAATCATTGAGCCCAATGACCGGCGCGCCATTCTGCATCGCCATATCCATGATCTTACAGATTTTCTGCGCGTGGGTTTCAGAAAGCGAGCCGCCAAGAACAGTAAAATCCTGACTGAATACATAGACCTGCCGGCCATTGATCGTGCCCCAACCGGTGACAACGCCATCGCCTGCGATCTTCTGCTTTTCCATGCCGAAGTCGGTGCAGCGATGGGTGACATACATATCAAACTCTTCGAACGATCCTTCGTCGAGAAGCACGTCTAATCTTTCGCGGGCGGTGAGCTTGCCTTTGCCGTGTTGCGCATCGATGCGCTTCTGTCCGCCGCCAAGACGGGCTTCGGCACGACGGGCTTCAAGCTGTTCGAGAAGTTCCTGCATTCGCTATGACCTTGGAAAGCTAAGAAATTACGGAATTATTGTCTCAATGCTTAGAGCCAGTATGCCGCATTCTGAAAGCTTGAAAAGGTGGGATTGTGTAATTTATAAATTTGCAAATAGCGAAATGCAAATTTGCAAATATGGCACCCGGATATGGCACCCAAAAAACTCTATGTTGGCAGGAAGATCCGCGACATACGCGAGCAGCACAAGGCAACCCAGTCTGGCTTTGCTGAACGCTTAGGTATTTCAACGAGTTATCTCAATCAGATCGAGAATAACCAGCGGCCTGTATCTGCCGCTGTGCTGCTGGCACTGGCTGAAAATTATCAGATTGATATTGGTGCCATTTCGCTGGGCGATGATGATCGGTTGTTATCGGCTGTATCGGAAGCGTTGGCCGATCCAGTGTTCGATAATTACAAGCCGAATTTGCAGGAATTAAAGCTGATCACGCAGAATGCGCCGGGGCTGGCTCATGCGCTGATTGCCTGTCATCAGGCTTATCGACGTAACAGTGAACAGCTCGCGAGCCTCGATCATCAGCTTGGGCGTGCGCCGTCCGTTGCAGAACCTGCGCCTTATGAAGAGGTGCGCGACTTTTTTCATTTCATCGATAATTACGTGCACGAGCTTGATATTGCGGCGGAAAAACTTGCAGACGAGCTGAGGATACCATTTCGCGACATCGGCGTGGCACTGCCGCAATATATGGAAGAGCGTTATCGCGTTCGCGTGGCACGCGCAGATCCTGATGAAGCCATTTTGCGGCGATTCGATCCTGTTGCGCGGGTGCTCTATCTCAATCCATATTCGCCAGCATCGACGCGAAATTTTCAGATTGCGTTTCAGATTGCTGAACTCGAAATGGAGGAGCTTGTCACAGCAATTGCAAAGCGTGCCGATTTTCGTTCAGCCGAGGCGGTCGAGATTTGCAAAATCGGCCTGCGCAATTATTTCGCGGGTGCGCTGGTCTTGCCCTATCAGACGTTTCTGTCTGCCGCCAAAGAGCTGCGGCATGATCTGGAATTGCTGGCATCGCGCTTTGGAGCAAGCCTTGAACAGGTTGCGCATCGTCTGAGCACATTGCAACGTTCCGGTCAGCGCGGTGTGCCGGTGTTTTTTGCGCGTATTGATCGCGCTGGAAACATCACCAAGCGGCACAGTGCCGCGAAGCTGCAGTTTGCGCGTTATGGTGCTGCCTGTCCGTTGTGGAATGTGCATCAGGCGTTTGAGACGCCCGGACGGATTATCCGCCAGCTTGCCGAAACGCCGGATGGTGCGCGCTATCTCTGCGTTGCAATGGAATTGACCAAGAGTGAGGGTGGCTTTCACGCGCCGCAGCGTCGCTATGCGATTGCTCTGGGCTGTGAAGTCACACATGCGCAGGATTTTGTCTATGCGGATGGGCTTGATATTGCCACACGCTCGGCATTTGACCCAATTGGTGTTTCCTGCCGGATTTGTGAGCGGGCCGAATGCGTGCAGCGTGCGGTGCCGCCGCTGAAAAGCAGGTTGGCGGTCGATCACGACCGCCGAGGAATCCTGCCTTACAGGCTGCTCTAAATGTTAAAAGCCAGAATGTTCTTTGAGAAATTCGGCTTCTTCTTCTGTTGTTTCGCGACCCAGAACCTTGTTGCGGTGCGGGAAGCGGCCAAAACGCTCAACAATATCGTGGTGCTGGCGCGCAAAGCCTAATGAAAACTCGTTGCCGAGCTTTTCATAAAGATCAAGGCAGCGCTTCTGATCGCTCAGATTTTCGCTGTGCATGAAAGGCAGATAGAAGAACTGGTGCTCATCAGCAGACAGATTGCGATCAAAATCGTGATCCAGCGCCCGTGTCGCCACATCACGTGCAAGACCGTCACTTTCAAATGAACGTGGCGAGCCACGGAACATGTTGCGCGGAAACTGGTCAAACAGAATCGTCAGCGCGAGTGCGGTTTCTGGCTGTTGCTTCCAGTCTTCAAATTTGTCGGCACGCGCATCTTCATAGGCTGCCAGAAACTTGTCGCGAATTTCCGCATCAATTTCATCGCTCTTGGTGAACCAGTTTTCGCGCATTTTTGCTGAAAACCAGAAATCAAGGACGTCTTTTGGTTGAATGGTCATAGCGGCTCGCTTTGTTTATGGGGTCTGGTTCTGATTATCCGGCGAAGGGCAGGGTGTTTCGCCTTTTAAGTTGCGGGACATGCAGCCAAATCGGTCGAAGCCTTTGCCTGCATCCATCGCTGCTTTGCCTGCTCCGCAGCCCGAAAGAATGGCCAGCGATATAAGTAGGATAACTTTATTCATCTGGGTTTCCCGTTGGGTGTGTGGTTTGGATATAGGCAATGTGATTTGTGCGGCAATAGATACAGGTTTTTCTAATCATCCGCGACCGCGATAATTGGGTACAGACTGTTCAGGGATCCAGACATTTCTGGGTGTTTCACCTGTCTGGTAAAACACATCAATCGGAATGCCGCCGCGCGGATACCAATAGCCGCCAATACGCAACCATTCTGGCTCAAGCAGTTCAACAAGCCGCTTAGCGATGGTGACTGTGCAATCTTCATGGAATGCGCCATGATTGCGGAACGAAAACAGGAACAGCTTGAGTGACTTGCTTTCCACCAGCCATTTGCCCGGCACATAATCAATCATCAGATGCGCGAAGTCCGGTTGTCCGGTCATTGGGCAAAGAGAAGTGAATTCCGGTGCGGTGAAGCGAACGCAGTAAGGTGTTCCTGCTTGTGGGTTTGCAACCCGTTCAAGAACTGCCTCTTCAGGAGATTGCGGGGCAGCGGTGTTTGAACCCAGCTGTTTAAGATCAGAATATATCGTCTTTTCAGACATTTACGTGCCTTTACTTAAAGCCACGGTGCAGTCTTAACGCTTGAAAATTAAGCGCTTGTCCTTGTTTTGACCGGGTAGGCTGCGACCGGTGGCAGATTGCCAATGGCTCCGAGTAGCAGTCTTGGACAATTAGGTAAAGGCAATAGAAAAACCCGCGCTGGGAAGGCGCGGGCTTCTCGTAATGCTAAAAGTGTTTAGCGGCGGTCGGACAATACGCAGCCAATTGCCACGCCAATCGCAATGCCGATAAGACCGGCTGTGCCAAACAGAGTGGTGGCTGTGCCGGGATTTTCTTTTACGGTCTCCGCGACGGCCTGTCCGCGTTCACGAACAACTTGTGCCGCGTGACGGAAACGACCCGATGCATCATCAAATGCATCTTCCGCACTATCGCGCAGATCGTTCGAGCGGGAAGCCAAAGACTTAGACAGGCGCTTCAGCTCACCGCGCAAATCAGCAACCTGCTGTTCCAAAGCCTGCTGAACGTCATTAGCTGTCTTGTTATCGGCCATTTCAAACCTCCATTGGAATTGATGAACATAAAACGATCATGCAACCTTTTGGTTCCATTGGAGGAAAAGTTTTTATTTCGATTTTTCTGTAAATATGGGAAGTAAGCTGAGGCCGCGCCCGATACAAACGCCAGCCATCGCGCCAACTGCTTTGAAGACAAAATCGGCAAATTCGCCATGCCGTCCGGGTGCTAGGCGTTGCATCAATTCAAACATGCCAGCGCATCCGATTGTAAGCAGCAGCACAGCGATCCAGTGCCGGGGATAAGCAAGTGCAAATAGAAAACCCACGAGGAAGAAGGCTGCAAAGCGCTCCAGATCGGCGGGTTCGCCCGTTATGGGGCGAAACTTAATCGGGCTGATGGTTACGATGAGGATGAAGGCCAATACCAGCCATGCGGCAAGGCGAAAAAGTCGTTTCATTCGGTATGGCCTTTTATTCTGCCGTATAATTGCCGACAGGTTCATCCTGAGCCGGATCGCCACAACGAGAATACATCTGATCGGTTATCGATTTTTTGAGTGCATTGCCAAATGGCAATTCATAATTTGCGATAACATCGACACCCATGCACCATTTCACATTGTCTGGAGAGAGGCCGTAATTGGTTTCGAGGAAGCCAATCGCATAAGTTATGCCTTCTTCGCAATCATCCGTTGTGCAGAAATTGCCGTCTTTCGCCAATTGGCGGATCGAACCTTCGCCGATCTTTTTAACAATCGGCTCAATCGCAAAAGGTGTAGCACCGCCAAGTGCAATAATGACCAGTCCGATGATCGTAAATTTAATGGAACGCCGCATGAATCGCTGTCAATTATTGATACTGTTATCATTTTATAACGCATGAGCGGCACGATAATGGCAAGTGCATCACCAAATGTACCTGCAACTTATAATCATTATGACTAATTGTGACGGTTTAATATTGACTTTTACGTAAGTCCGGCTGCACAACAATCGCCTGCATACTGCAAGGCAGGGATATAGTCGTGCGTGAATATTATACGATCACAGAGCTGACGCGGGAATTCGGGATTTCTACCCGGACTTTGCGTTTCTACGAGGACGAGGGTTTGATCGCGCCTGTAAGGCGTGGTCGCACACGCTTGTTCAGGCCTTCCGACAGGCATCTCCTCAAGCAAATCATGCGTGGCAAGCGCCTTGGTTTCTCAATCGCAGAAATCCATGAGATCGTGCAGATGTATCGTGAGCCGCCGGGTGAAACCGGGCAGCTCAAGCTTTTGATGAAGCGCGTCGAAGAAAAGCGCGCCGATCTTCGTCAGAAGCGTCGCGATATTGATGAAACGCTCACCGAACTCGATCAGGTGGAGGAAGCTTGTATCGAACGCCTTGCAGAGCTCGGCGTTTCTACCTGATTTTACTGATTATCCGGTACGGGTGAGCACATCTGCGCGATTTGCTGAACCGTACTGTTGTTGTTCTGATCAGCCTTGCCGCTAAAGACATCATCGAACAGTTTGGCTTTATCAAGCTCACTGACCACGCAGCCGCAGAATGCCTTGCACAGCGTCTCGCTGCCGCTTGGCAGGCATGATGCGACGCAGGATTGCGTAAAAGCAGGGCGCTGGTCGGGTGGCGAGATTTGCGCAAAGCAATAAACAAGCGCGATCAGCACAGGTTGGTGGATCAGATAGAACGCGAGACTGTGGCGACCAATGAAGGTCAATGGCTTTTGCAGCAGACGCGGTTTAACGCCGCCTGCGAGTATTGGTAGCCAGTTGAACCGCTCAAAGATGCGGGCTGTTGCAATGCCAATGAGCACCGCACCAAACCACGGAAAAAGCGGTACATAGTCGTTTGAACGTGGCGGGATTGTTGAAAGCCCAACCCATGCAAGCCACATCTGATTGAAAATATCGGCCTGTGCATAAAATGGCGCGGTGATGACGAATGCTGCAACGATCAACGTTATCACTGGCGGGATGCGCAGGAATAGAAGACCGAGTAAGCTCGCCAGTGCGATCTGATGCAGAATGCCAAAGAAGATGAAGTTGTCCGGCGACATATAATAGGTAACGGCGGAAATCGCTGCGGCTGCCGCTGCTATCTGTAGGAAGCGCTTTCCGACGGCGTTCCAGCGAATGGCGCGGCCATGCGCCAGAACCAGACTGAATCCAACCAAAAACAGGAAGCTCGACGCGATGCAGCGCGCAAAAAGCTTCCAGCCACCGTGGCCGGTGGTGCCCGCTGCCATGTAGCCAAAAAACTCGAGATCCCAGCCGAAATGATAAATCGCCATGGCGACCAACGCCAAACCGCGCGCTATGTCGATGCGTTCGAGACGCGGGCGGCCTGGTGGCGTCAGATTGATTTCGGCGTTGGTCTGCATAATGCGTCCTAGGCTTTGACAGTGAGAGTCGCGAAGATTCTTATCACATGCCATTGCATGGCTATAGTATGTCGAAGAACCGGATTCGTCCGGTCTGTGTGAAATCGACAGCCCTTCTTGGAGATCAGTTTGTTTTTCAGTGTTTCGAAACTTTTCTGGCTGTTTTTTCAGCCGCTGACGATCATCTTTGTATTTCTGCTACTCGCACTCATATTGGTATGGACTGGCTTCCGAAAGCTTGGTCTTGCCGCGATGATAAGCGCCGCGATTGTTCTGTTTTTCAGTGCTTATACCACACTTGGAAGCTTGTTTCTGGTGCCGCTTGAAGATCGCTTTCCGAAGCAGGCGGAATTGCCATCCCATATCGACGGTATTGTGGTGCTTGGCGGCTATATGAATGGCGATATTAATGCGGGAAGGCCGGGCTTTGAGTTAAACAGCGCTGCTGATCGTATCTTTGAGGCCATGCGGCTTGCTAAGCTTTATCCCGACGCAAAAGTGATTGTGTCTGGTGGTGATGGTGCTTTTTTTGAAGAAGCTATGCCCGAAGCTGAGAGCACACGCATGATGCTCGCTGATCTCGGCTTTTCCGGTGATCGTTTCATTTTTGAGAATAAGTCGCGCAACACCGTTGAAAATGCGGAATTTTCGAAAGAGTTGGCTCAACCGAAATCTGGTGAGACATGGCTGCTTGTGACATCAGCCTATCATATGCCGCGTTCGATTGGTTGTTTCCGTAAGGCGGGTTTTGATGTCGTTGCGTGGCCCGTAGATTACAAAACGCCAGCCAAGCAAAGTCTCTCACTTTATTTTGAATCGCCCAATGAAGGCTTGTCACGCTTTAGCGTTGCTATGCGGGAATGGGTTGGCCTTACCGCTTACTGGCTGACGGGCAAGACAGATATGCTCCTTCCACAACCCTGATGCCCCAATTCTGCCGTGACTTTAAAGCTTTTGTTAAACATACGCCTTGTTAACGTTTTGATACTAAATGGATTTTTGAAACGTACTGCGATGGAGTAGATTTGCGCGCCGTATTTCTGCCATTTTTCACAGTTGCGTTTCATATGTGTCAGGGCTATATCTCAGGTAACAGCGTTGTGAAGGACGCTGCTTATAAGAGTTGCACAACAAGGTTGTAAAAAATCTCCATGGACGAAACCGTTCAAAAATCCTGCTGGGGCGTTACGCTCTGGGCAGTCGTTGGCCTCGCTACAATCATTCTTATGGCTTATCTCTTCTCGGTTTGATGCCGAAAGGGATGCGTAAAGCGGAAACTTGATGCCGCATTTCGGCAATCTGTTTGCGTTGTTCCGCACTTAAACTATCTATAATGGTGTAATATCATTTTGCTGCCGGCTTTGCGTGGTTGGCATATTGAGTTGCACAGCCCGATTTGGGTTGGATAGGTGTAGAATGTTTCTGTCGGTATTCGATCTTTATAAAATTGGCATTGGTCCTTCGAGTTCACACACGATGGGACCGATGACTGCCGCGCATATGTTCCTCAAGGAACTTATCGGTGGCGATTGGCCCAAACCTGCCAATGCTAAAGTTTATCGACTGAAAGCAAGCCTTCATGGCTCGCTGGCCTATACCGGTGTGGGACACGCCACAGATCGCGCTGTGATTCTCGGCCTTTGCGGCTTCACGCCTGATTCGATTGATCCTGATATTATGGATTCTGAAGTCGAAAAGGTTTCTCGGGCAAAAACCGTGCAGCCCGCTGGTCATCCCGCTTATCAATTTGATCCGAAAACCGATCTGGTTCTGGATCGCAAGACGCCATTGCCGGGCCACGCCAATGGCATGGCGTTTGAAGCTTACGATAAAAGTGATCGGCTGTTGCTGCGTCGTGTTTATTTCTCGATCGGCGGCGGTTTCGTCGTCACTGCTGAAGAACTAAGCCGCGTTCAGACCAGCG
Source organism: Brucella sp. 21LCYQ03 (assembly GCF_023554105.1). Taxonomy (GTDB): domain Bacteria; phylum Pseudomonadota; class Alphaproteobacteria; order Rhizobiales; family Rhizobiaceae; genus Brucella. The sequence continues at coordinate 162,591 of NZ_JAMJWE010000006.1, read as the reverse complement.
GCGGCAAGCGTGAGGAAAAGGCTGATGTGCCTTATCCATTCAACAATGCCGCCGAAATGCTGACAATGGCGCGAAAAAGCGGCCTCTCGATTGCAGATATGAAACGCGCCAACGAAGAATGCCATATGTCGTGCCTTGATCTTGATGAAGGTCTGGATCGCATCTGGGGTGCTATGCGTGGCTGTATCGACCGCGGTTTAAGCCGCGATGGTATTATGCCGGGTGGTCTCAAGGTTCGTCGTCGTGCGCGTCAGCTTTTTGAGCGTCTTGAAGACGATTGGCGTAACAACAAGATCAATCCGCTGCTCGCCAATGACTGGCTGTCGGTCTATGCAATGGCAGTCAATGAAGAAAATGCATCGGGTGGACGCGTTGTTACAGCACCAACCAATGGCGCTGCTGGTGTGGTGCCTGCGGTTTTGCGCTATTATCTGCACTTCCATGATGATGCAGACGCGAAGGGTATTCGCGATTTTCTGCTCACCTCTGCCGCTATTGGCGGCGTGATCAAACACAATGCTTCAATTTCGGGTGCCGAAGTTGGCTGTCAGGGTGAGGTCGGTTCGGCTTCAGCTATGGCTGCAGCAGGCCTGGCTGCTGTTATGGGTGGCACGCCTGAGCAGATCGAAAATGCTGCCGAAATTGCTCTAGAGCATCACCTTGGCATGACATGCGATCCGGTTGCCGGTCTTGTGCAGGTGCCATGTATCGAGCGCAATGCGCTGGGTGCGGTTAAGGCCGTCACCGCTGCCTCGCTTGCTGTTAAGGGCGATGGTCAGCATTTTGTGCCGCTTGATGCCTGTATCGAAACCATGCGTCAGACCGGACATGATATGAGCGAGCGCTATAAGGAAACCAGTCAGGGCGGTTTGGCGGTGAATGTGGTCGCCTGCTGAAGATAAAATTCTTATGACTTGAAGACTGCATTCGGCTTGGCTAAATCATCGCCATGGCACTCAATCTCGTAAAACTTTGCGTCGGTTGCGACAGTATCGAAGATCTCGCAGCCTGGATCGATTTCCGGCTTGCGGAGCAGCGTGCTGCTGGGCTGGTCCCGGAACAGTTTCACACAACACGCATGGTTCCCAAGCGCGCCGATGAGTTGCTCGACGGCGGTTCGCTCTATTGGGTTATCAAAGGCAATGTGCAATGCCGCCAGCGTCTTTTGGATATACGACCGTTTACGGACGAGCAGGGCATCAATCGCTGTCATCTGGTGCTGGAACCTAAAATCCATCCGACGGATTGGCAGCCGCGTCGCGCTTTTCAGGGCTGGCGCTATCTCAACGAAAATGAAGTTCCGCTCGATGAAGCTGCAGGCAAGTCGGGAAGGGCTGCTCTGCCATCCGAATTGCGACAAGAACTAGCGGCCTTGGGTTTGCTCTGACCAAATAAAAAAGCCTGCCGAACTGGCAGGCTTTTTTGATGAAAAATTTTAAAATCAATTTTCGATTGTTAGACGGACTGCGACCTTATCAGCCGTCACGGGTAACGTCATACGCATCACCGTGCGTGGCTTAACCATGCGGCGGTTCCGGGCGGCGTGGCTAACCAGTACGCCTACCAGATCGCGCGTATGAAACGTCTTGCCATGGCGCACGTCAGCAATACGAAGTGCAGCTTGCTTCAAGGCTTGCACTGAAAACAGCGATCCGAGTGCGGACGGGCGTTGTGCCTCATCTGTCCACAGGTTGGGTGCCAAAGCATGTTGTGTCAGTGTCTCGTTCATATTCGACATCTCGAAACCCTCTACGCAATACAAATTTCGGGTTTAAAGCTATGCGGGAGAGCGAACTCACCCGCGTTTATTAGTTTGCGACTGCGTAGCAGCCAAAGTTCTTCTTTTTCAGCGATGCACATGCATCCCATGCTGCTTGCTTTGAAGAAAAGCCAACAAAGCGAGCACGGTAGAAAGTGGAGTTACCCTTCACAAAAGTCTCGGTGTAGGGCGATGCCGAACGCAGAGGAGCGCCAACGGACGACGAAACCTTGGTCAGCATATCGCGAGCCTGACCTTCGCTTGGCAGCGATCCGACCTGAATAGCCCAGCCACCAGATGCTGCTGGTGCAGATGCTGTTGTGACCGGATCAATTTCATGTGGCACTGGTGCGGAAGGAACAACTGCCTTTGGTGTTGGGCGAACTGCGGCCTGTGCAGCCATTGCTGCCGGGCGCTGGGTAGGGGCTGCAAGCGCCAGCACCTGTGGCTGCTCAACGTCGCCTTCACCAGTTTCATTGTTGATTACGTCTTCAATAGCGGCAACCTGACGAGCGACTGGAACAGGCGCGTTGCGAGCCTTTGGCAATGCCGCAGAAGCAACGACCTGAGGCACTTCACTACGCATTGCAATGAGCGGTTCAGATGCACGGCCACGCGTTGCTGCTGGCAAGTACTTCTTAATAAGCTGTGCCATGTGAGCGTCGCGGCTCGCGCCAGTGTTGCCGCCCATAACGACTGCTACGATACGACGACCATCTAGATTGACTGACGAAGCCAGGTTGTAGCCCGATGCATTGGTGTAACCGGTCTTGATTCCGTCAACGCCTTCAATGCGGCCAAGAAGGCGGTTGTGGCCGCGAATGGTCTGACCGCGATAATCAAAGCTGCTGCGCGAGAAATATGCAAAGTCGCGCGGGAAATGCTGACGAAGTGCAATGCTGAGAATCGCCATGTCACGCGCAGTTGTGACCTGCTGCATGTTTGGAAGGCCGGAGGCATTGCGGAATGTGGTGTTGCTCATGCCAAGGCGACGGGCTTTTGCCGTCATCATCTGGGCAAAGCGCTCTTCAGAGCCGCCGAGGAATTCGCCGGATGCTGCTGCAACGTCATTGGCAGACTTTGTCACCATTGCAAGAATTGCATCTTCAACGCGGATCGACTGACCTTTTTTGAAGCCGATCTTTGTCGGCGGGCGAGCCGCTGCATAGGCTGAGACTGGAATACGGGTGTCTTTGTTGATGCGACCCGTCTGAATTGCTTCAAGCAGCATATAGATGGTCATCATCTTCGTTAGCGACGCAGGGTAGCGTTTCGCATCTGCGCTTGAGGCAAACAGGGTTTTACCCGTGTTGGCATCGACAACAATGGCAGCATATCTGTCATTGGCTACAGCTGGAACGGTAGTCGAGGCCGTAGAGCAGCCTGTTACAACAGCTAGAAGAAGGGTGGCTTGCGCCGCTCTTTTCAAGGCATATGCTACGTTACTGAATGCTATACGCACGATAATGACCTGCCTGTATCCCGGTTTTTTTTGAGCTGCGGCACAAAGGGCACACAGCAATCTAATTCGGGAACCTTACTGTCATCAGCGTTACCAATCCGTTTATGGTAACCGCATTATTCATAATTTCTAAAAAAAAGTTGATGGGCAAGCTGTGAAGTTGTGCGCAAGAAATACGTAATTCAGTGGGCAGGGCCTTATGTAAGCGGGGCTTCAAATTTTCGTTATTTTGACGAAGAAGCCCAGATAATTGTGTCAATGCGCTAACTTGCAAGAAGTCTCGGTTGCAAGTGGCAAGGAAGGGCTTAAAATCACTGTATGACGCCCTACATAAAGGGGCAAGCAGGCCATAGAATTGGGCATCGGGTGATAGGTTACATGCGGCATTTAAATCCAGTCATGCAAAGCAAGGCAAATGGCGGGAACGGACCAGATAACGGTACCGTTGTGGTTACGCGCACGCAGACCAAAACCAAGAAGCCAAGTCTCTATCGTGTTCTGCTTCTCAATGATGACTATACTCCCATGGAGTTTGTCATTCATGTCCTGCAACGTTTTTTCCAAAAAGACATGGACGACGCGACGCGTATCATGTTGCATGTCCATAATCATGGTGTCGGCGAGTGTGGCGTGTTCACATACGAAGTTGCCGAAACCAAGGTTAGTCAGGTCATGGATTTTGCCCGCCAAAACCAGCATCCATTACAATGTGTAATGGAGAAAAAGTGAGGTCATATGCCATCGTTTTCTCCCAGCCTTGAAAGGGCGCTGCATCAGGCGCTTACCATCGCGAACGAGCGGCATCACGAATATGCCACGCTCGAACATCTTTTACTTGCCCTGATCGACGATCAGGATGCGGGCGCAGTGATGCGCGCCTGTAACGTCGATCTTGAGCATCTTAAAAAGATCGTTACCGATTATATTGACCGTGAACTGGACAACCTCGTCACTGGCTATGATGAAGATTCGAAGCCGACGGCGGCTTTCCAGCGTGTTATCCAGCGCGCTGTTATCCACGTTCAGTCGTCAAACCGCGAAGAAGTGACTGGCGCAAATGTGCTGGTTGCCATCTTCGCTGAGCGCGAAAGCCATGCTGCCTACTTCCTGCAAGAGCAGCAGATGACGCGGTATGATGCTGTGAACTATATTTCGCACGGCATTTCCAAGCGCACGCAGGGCAGCGAACCACGCACGCCGCGTGGTGCTGAAAGCGCGAGCGAAGAACGTACCAGCGTAGAACCGGAAGAAGGCGCAAAGAAAAAGCAGGATGCACTGACTGCTTATTGCGTCAATCTGAATGAAAAAGCCAAGGCGGGTCGTATTGATCCGTTGATCGGACGTGACACTGAGATCAGTCGCACGATTCAGGTTCTCTGCCGTCGCTCCAAGAACAATCCGCTTTATGTGGGTGATCCGGGCGTTGGTAAAACCGCGATTGCTGAAGGTTTGGCAAAGCGTATCGTTGAAGGCGATGTGCCGGAAGCGCTTGCTGATGCCACGATCTTTTCACTCGACATGGGTACGCTGCTTGCAGGCACCCGTTATCGCGGTGATTTTGAAGAACGCCTGAAACAGGTTGTGAAAGAACTCGAAGAATATCCGGGTGCGGTTCTGTTCATCGACGAAATTCACACTGTCATCGGTGCCGGTGCCACCTCGGGCGGTGCGATGGATGCATCGAACCTGTTGAAGCCAGCGCTTTCTTCGGGTGCGATCCGGTGCATCGGTTCGACGACCTATAAGGAATATCGTCAGTTCTTTGAGAAGGACCGCGCTCTGGTGCGTCGTTTCCAGAAGATCGATGTCAATGAGCCATCGATCCCGGATGCGATTGAGATCATGAAGGGTCTAAAGCCGTATTTTGAAGACTTCCATAAAGTCAAATATACGGTTGATGCCATCAAGTCGGCTGTAGAGCTTTCGGCACGCTATATCTCTGACCGCAAGTTGCCCGATAAAGCCATCGACGTGATCGATGAAACTGGTGCAAGCCAGATGCTTCTGCCGGAAAACAAGCGCAAGAAGACCATCGGCGTCAAGGAAATTGAAGCAACCATCGCCACCATGGCACGGATTCCGCCGAAATCGGTTTCGAAGGATGACGAGCAGGTGCTTGCACATCTTGATGCCGAGTTGAAGCGTGTCGTCTATGGTCAGGACTTGGCGATCGAAGCGCTTTCGTCCGCGATCAAGCTTGCCCGTGCAGGTCTTCGCGAAGCAGACAAGCCAATCGGCTCCTATCTGTTCTCCGGCCCAACAGGTGTCGGTAAGACGGAAGTTGCCAAGCAGCTTGCTTCTTCGCTGGGCGTCGAACTGCTTCGGTTTGATATGTCGGAATATATGGAGCGGCATACCGTTTCGCGTTTGATCGGGGCCCCTCCAGGATATGTTGGCTTCGATCAGGGTGGCCTTCTGACCGATGGTGTCGATCAGCATCCGCATTGCGTGCTGCTGCTTGATGAAATCGAAAAGGCGCATCCAGACCTCTACAACATTCTGTTGCAGGTTATGGATCATGGCTCGCTCACCGATCACAACGGTAAGAAGATCGACTTCCGCAACGTGATCCTGATTATGACCACAAATGCCGGTGCCGCAGATATGGCAAAGGCTGCGATTGGTTTCGGTTCGACACGGCGCGAAGGCGACGACATGGAAGCGATCAACCGGCTGTTCACGCCGGAATTCCGCAACCGTCTCGACGCAATCGTTCCATTCGGACCGCTGCCGGTTCCTGTCATCCATCAGGTTGTTCAGAAGTTCGTGCTTCAGCTTGAAGCACAGCTTGCAGAACGTGGCGTGACATTTGAGCTGACTGAGCCTGCCATCGCATGGCTTGCTGACAAGGGTTATGACGAACGCATGGGCGCACGTCCGCTGGCTCGCGTCATTCAGGAGCACATCAAGAAGCCATTGGCCAATGAAGTGCTGTTTGGCAAGCTCAAGCATGGCGGCACGGTTCGCGTCGATGTGATTACGAAGGACGACGGCAAGACCGATCTTGCTCTTGAGACTGTTTCCGACAAGCCGGTTACGCCTAAGAAGGATATTCCGGCTGAAAAGAAGCAGCCCGTGCGCAAGAAGGCAGCACCGAAGAAGGCTGAAAAGGAAAAGGTTCTGGCTGGCAAGGATGAGGCCGCGCCAAAGCCTGCCGCCAAGGCTTCGACGGCGAAATCGTCAGTTCCTAAAGTGCCGCGCAAGAAATAAGAACAGTAAAAGGCCCTTCGCAAGAAGGGCCTTTTTTCATGGTGCAAGTTTACGTGCAAATGGCCTAATCTCAATCATGTCTTCGAGTCGCTCCTCTATTTCCGGTTCATCATCGCCTGAACAGTCTGGTCATTTCGGCTGGTTTTTGCGTGGTACGCGCCGGATTGTGAGCGTTCCTGCCATTCTGCTGATGAGCTCGTTCATCGGCTTTTCCGGGCTGGCGATTGAGAGCGGCATAACGGTTGGACAGGCTGTCTTCATGACCCTGACAATCTGGGCGCTGCCTGCAAAGGTGGTACTCATTGGCGCGATCAGTGCCGGGGCATCAATCCCCGCAGCGGCCTTGGCTGTCGGATTGTCGTCTGTTCGTCTGATGCCGATGGTGGTGGCGCTTTTACCGGAATTGAAAGGCCCAGACACACGCAAGCTGACACTTGCTGCCCTTTGCCATTTTGTGGCGGTGACGGCCTGGGTCATGGCAATGGAAGAGCTGCGTAATGTGCCGCGCAATATGCGAACCAGCTATTTTGCAGGAATTGGCACAGTACTCGTCGGTACGAACGCGCTTGTGGTTGCCTTGGTATATACGCTGTCGGCGTCATTTCCGCCGGTGGTGTTTGCGGCACTTTTCATGCTCACACCGATGTATTTTCTAACGTCGCTCTGGAGATCGGCGCGTGAGCGCGCAGGGCAGATCGCCATGGTTTCGGGCATTGTTCTTTTCCCAATCTTTCACCAGTTTGCCCCCGGCTATGATCTCCTGATGACTGGAATTGTTGGTGGCGTGATCTCTTTTGCCTTTCATCGTGCGCGCAAGTCAAAGGAGCCCATTTTATGAATTGGGATAGTTATTCCGATTGGTGGTGGCCGCTTCTGTTTATCCTGCTGGCAGGCGCTCTTCCGACATATGTTTTCCGCGTCATGGGTGTGATTGTCGGGGGCAGGGTCCGCGAAGATTCTGAAGCGCTGGTATTCGTGCGCTGTGTCGCGACGGCACTGGTTGCAGGCGTTATTGCGCAGCTCATACTTTATCCGAATGGGGAACTTGCCAACTCGCCCATGTGGCTGCGGGTAGGGTCGGCTGCAGCGGGCTTCATTGCTTATCTGATTGCTGGAAAGCGTTTGCTTGTTGGTATCATTGTGACGGAAGCCCTGCTCGTCACAGGGCTTCTAAGCTTATAAAGATTTTTCTTATCAAAGTGCTGCGCGTATTTTCTCAGCATTTGCTGTAAGAACAGCTGCGTCTTCCATTTTTCCGGTATGAGGCTTTAGTTCTACACCTTCAAAACGCGGAATGACGTGGAAGTGCAGGTGGTAAACTGTCTGGCCTGCCGCTGGCTCGTTAAACTGAATGATAGTGACGCCATCCGCGTCAAAAGCCTTCTTCACGGCATTTGCGATTTTCTGCACGGCTTTGATAGCTTCGGCGAGCGCTTCCGGCTTGGCGTCCAGCAAATTGCGTGACGGTGCTTTTGGAACAACGAGCGTGTGGCCGGTTCCCTGCGGCATCACATCCATGAATGCCACAACATCATCCGTTTCATAGACACGCGTTGACGGGATCTCGCCGCGCAAAATTTTTGCGAAGATATTGTTGTCGTCATAGGTGGCGGACATGCTGTTCTCCATTTCAATCAATTATCAGGGTATTCATGTGTGCTTGAAAGGCGAGTGCTCTTCGAGTGCTGCTTGCATATGATCGACCTCTCGTCGCTCGCGTTCCAGATAGTCACTGACAGCGCGGCGGAAACCTTCATGCGCAATATAATGCGCGGAATGAGTTGTAACTGGTACATAGCCGCGCGCAAGTTTGTGTTCACCTTGTGCGCCAGCCTCGACAACAAGCAGTTTACGGTAAATCGCAAAATCTATTGCCTGATGATAGCAAACTTCAAAATGCAGATAGGGGTGATCCTCGATGCAGCCCCAGTGGCGACCATATAACGTGTCGCTGCCAATAAAATTGATTGCACCGGCAATGTAACGACCATTACGCTTCGCCATGACCAGCAGGATATCCTGCGCCATCGTTTCGCCAATCAACGAGAAAAACTTACGGTTGAGATAGGGGCGGCCCCATTTGCGGCTGCCTGTATCAATATAGAATTCGTAAAAGTCATCCCAAACCGATTCCGTCAGCTCCTTGCCGGTCAGCCAGTCGATTTCGATGCCTTCTGAAAGCGCTTCGCGGCGTTCTTTTTTGAGCGCTTTTCGTTTTCTCGAAACAAGCTCATTTAGAAAGTCATCATAATTAGAAAAGCTATTGTTTATAAAATGAAACTGCTGATCTTTTCGATGCAGAAAACCGGCTGCTTCAAGCGATGAAATCTCGGTTTGGGGCGCGAATGTAACGTGAGCAGAAGAAGCGCCTGTCTGATCAGTGAGTTGCCGCAGCCCCGTCGCGAGCGCAACCTGAATAGCTTCTGGCTCAAACTCTCGATGATGAAGCAGGCGCGGACCGGTTGCAGGGGTAAACGGAATAGAGGCTTGAAACTTGGGGTAGTAACGTCCGCCTGCGCGTTCAAAGGCATCTGCCCAGCCATGATCGAAGACATATTCGCCCTGACTATGGCCTTTTAAGTAATTGGGAACAGCGCCGATAAGATAACCCTGATCGTCTTCGAGGCGGAGATAATGAGGCAGCCAACCAGCTTGTTGTGACACAGAGCCTGATTGTTCCAGCGCTAAAAGAAAAGCGCGGGAAACAAACGGGTTATAATTGCCATCCTGCCGGGATGTCCCGGCAAGATGGTTCCATTCATCTTCAGAAAATTCGCCAACGCTTTCAACGATCCGGAGAGCGAAGCTTTGTTCAGTCTGCCTTTCGTCGTCATTCATGGCGAAGTATCCTGCTAGGCGACTAATGTGCGCGGATCAAAGCCTTCAAAGGTAATCTGATCCACGTTCTGATCGCTATGCGTTTTCATTTCCGGATTGCGCACTGTCCAGCTTATGACTGGAAGGTCGAGCTTCTCGCGCACGAAACTAACAAACGGGTTTGGCAGGTGATGCACATTATAGGATACGAATGCAATCTGATGGGCGAGCATCGAGAAATGCGCTTCGAAATGCTTCATCTGTGTGCCTTCGGCTGTCAGTCCGCCCGGAATGCCCGGAGCATCGCTCGCAAATAGTCGGACCAGATGATGGTCGAATGACATAATTGCAGCTTCGCCCTTGTAACCGGCTAACTCTTTGGCAACGGCTGCGACGAGACCATCGTCGCGCCCCTCGATGCCTTTCAACTCGATCACAACCGGAACGCGACCGGCAACCAGATCAAGCATTTCGTGCAACGATGGAGCGTGGTCGTTTGTACCGCCGATCTTCAGAGCGGTTGCTTCTGCAAGCTTCAGGTCGCTAATGCGGCCCTTCTGACCTGTGAGGCGCTCAAGATCGTCATCGTGGAAAACGATCACGCCGCCGTCTTTGGTCAGGTGCACATCACACTCAATGGCAAAGCCTGCTTTTGCAGCTGCTTCAAAAGCCGCAAGCGTGTTTTCCCAGCGTGCATTGTTGAGGTCGTGGAGCCCACGATGCGCAATTGGCTGCTTTTTAAGCCATTCGGGGGATGACATTATGCAACCTCGATGATGGCTTCGATCTCAACCGGCGCATTGAGCGGCAAGCTTGCGACGCCGACAGCCGAACGTGCATGCTTGCCAGCATCGCCAAGAACGGCAACGAGCAGGTCAGATGCACCATTGGCAACCAGATGCTGCTCAACGAAATCGGTTGTCGAGGCAACAAATACGGTAATTTTCACAATACGCTTGATCTTGTTCAGATCACCAAGCGCTGCTTTCGCTTGTGCGAGAATGTTGACTGCACAGGCACGTGCCGCAGCCTGACCATGGGCGACCGTCAGCGCATCACCGATCTGGCCGGTATGAACGAGCTTGCCATTTTCCAATGGAAGCTGACCTGAAGTCAGCAGCAGCGAGCCTGTTTGCGCGAAAGGTACGTAGTTCGCAGCTGGTGCCGCAGCTTCCGGCAAAGTTATACCCAAATTTTGCAGGCGGCTGTCGATGGTGTCGGTCATTCCATTAATCCTTGCTAACTTAGTGCCGTAATAGATAGAATCGGTGAAGCTTTTGGGAAAGGTGCGTTTTTTGCCTCGCTTCCGCCACGAGTTTTTTTATCATGCTGCTCAACAGTTCGGGAGATTCTTATATGCATTTTTTGAGAATGGCGTTTGTGGCAAGTGGAGCGGCAGTTTGTGTTTGGGGTGGCGTTGCCAATGCTGCCTCAACGGTGTCGCTGATTCCGCATCGCGCCGTTTACGATCTCACATTGGATCGTGCCGATGAGAAGTCCGGGATTAGTGGGCTTACAGGGCGCATGGTCTATGAGTTCAATGGTTCTGCGTGTGAAGGCTATACGACGAATTTCCGTTTTGTAACGCGCATCGATATGGATGAGCAGCCACAACGTGTGACCGATCAGCAGACGACTAGCTTTGAGAGCGCTGATGGGAAAGACTTCCGCTTTGCCAATAAGACCTTTGTCGACAAGGAACTGGTTAAGGAAGTGCGTGGCGATGCAAAGGTTGAAGACGGGAAAACCGTTGTCGCATTGTCTAAGCCCAAAGAAGACAAGCTTGATCTAAAAGCCACACAGTTCCCTACAACGCATATGGAAGAGTTGATTGCGAAGGCGGCGGCTGGCGAAAAATTCTATCAGACGACACTCTATGATGCTTCAGAGGATGCAGATCGCGTTGTTGCGACCACTGTTGTTGTCGGCAAGGAACAGGAATCCAAGAATGATGAAACCAAGGCAATGGGCAAGTTCACAAAGGACAATGTCTGGCCGGTGACGATTTCCTATTTCGACGACAAGGAAAAGCAGGATGGCCTGCCGATCTATCGCATTAACTTCAAGCTTTACAAAAATGGCATCACTCGCGATTTGACCATGGACTATGGTGATTTCTCGATGCGCGGCAAGCTGGTTAAGCTCGATCTTTATGATGATAAGGCCGCAAATGCAGACTGCAAGTGAGGCATGAGCCGAAGCCATACGCGTTATAATTAGCGAAAGACTTGCATTTATCGGCGTGTTGGTTTAACAGCGCGCCTATTCCACACACGGGATTGGGCTTTTGCCGGGAGAAATCCGGCCTCAGCCTCCGGTGGCGAGCAATCGCCTCAGCCCGTGGAGGTTAAACCGGAAAAGGAAAATACAGATGGCATTGCCTGAATTCAGCATGCGTCAGCTTCTTGAAGCTGGTGTACACTTCGGTCACCAGACTCACCGCTGGAACCCAAAGATGGCTCCATACATCTATGGCGACCGCAACAATATCCACATTCTCGATCTGTCGCAGACCGTTCCTCTGCTGCACAATGCTCTGAAGCTCGTTTCAGACACTGTTGCTCGCGGCGGTCGCGTTCTGTTCGTTGGCACAAAGCGTCAGGCTTCTGACATCATTGCTGATGCTGCAACACGTTCGGCTCAGTATTATGTCAATGCCCGCTGGCTCGGCGGCATGATGACCAACTGGAAGACAATCTCGAATTCGATCCAGCGTCTGCGCAAGCTCGACGAAATTCTCGCTGGCGACGCTCAGGGTTACTCGAAGAAGGAACGCCTGAACCTCGAACGCGAACGCGAAAAGCTTGACCGCGCTCTCGGCGGCATCAAGGACATGGGTTCGGTTCCTGATCTTATGTTCATCGTTGATACCAACAAGGAAGCGATTGCTATCCAGGAAGCCAAGCGTCTCGGCATTCCAGTTGTTGCGATTATCGATTCGAACTGTAACCCAGACCAGATCGATTACCCAATTCCAGGCAACGACGATGCTGCTCGCGCTATTTCGCTTTATTGCGATCTGATTGCTCGTGCTGCTCTTGACGGCATTGCACGTCAGCAGGGCGCTATGGGTATCGACGTTGGTGCGCAGGTTGAAGCTCCTGTTGAGCCAGCTCTCGAAGCTCCGGCTGCAAGCGCATAATCAGCGCTTATGATTTTCATCCATCCGTCACATGACGGGTGGATAACTTCATTCATTCCGATGCAATCAGCGTCGGTTAAAAGTTGGCACACCCATCCGGTGTGCCTTCGCTTTCGTGAAAGGCGACACAATGAGCATTTCCGCATCACAGGTTAAAGAACTCCGCGAACTGACCGGCGCAGGCATGATGGACTGCAAGGCAGCGCTTGCTGAAACCAATGGCGACATCGAAGCCGCTGTTGATTACCTGCGCGCTAAGGGCATGGCTAAGGCTGACAAGAAGGCTGGCCGTACGGCTGCTGAAGGTCTGGTTGGCGTTGCAGCTTCTGGCAACAAGGCTGTTGTTGTTGAAGTCAACTCCGAAACCGACTTCGTTGCACGTAACGACGCTTTCCAGGAACTCGTTCGTCAGATCGCAAACGCAGCAGTCACCACCGATGGTTCGTCTGAAGCAGTTGCTGAAGCAAACATCGACGGCAAGACTGTTACGCAGGCTGCAAAAGACGCAGTTGCAACCATTGGTGAAAACATCAGCTTCCGTCGTTCGGCAGCTCTTGAAGTTTCCAAGGGTGCAGTTGCTACTTATGTTCATAATGGCGTTGCAGACGGCCTCGGCAAGCTTGGCGTTCTCGTTGCTATTGAAACCGACGGTGACGCAGAAGCTGCAAGCTCATTCGGCCGTCAGGTTGCAATGCACGTTGCTGCTATCAACCCGCTCGCTCTGACTGCTGCTGACGTTGATCCAGCTGCCGCAGAACGCGAAAAGGCAATCTTCATCGAGCAGGCTCGTGAATCGGGCAAGCCAGATGCAATCATCGAAAAGATGATCGAAGGCCGTATGCGCAAGTTCTACGAAGAAGTTGTTCTTCTTTCGCAGGCTTTCGTTATCAACCCAGATCTGACTGTTGAAGCCGCTCTTAAAGAAGCTGAAAAGTCGATTGGCGCGCCTGCAAAGATCACTGGCTTTGCACGTATCGCTCTCGGTGAAGGCATCGAAAAAGAAGAAAGCGACTTCGCTGCTGAAGTTGCTGCTGCTGCCAAGGGCTAACAATCTTTCAGCGCGTTCTTTTCAGAATGCGCTTTAAGATTTATCTGCCGCATTCACTCGCGCAAGAGTCGAAATTACTTTTGCCGGAAATGCTTAAAAGGCTTTTGATTATGAAGGGCATCGCGTGACAACGCGGTGCCCTTCGTGTATCGCAACGTCTATTATTCATTGATCCCTATCTGCGGAGAACTCTCCATGTCCGTTAAGTCCGCCTATAAACGCGTTCTTCTGAAAGCCTCAGGTGAGGCATTAATGGGCAATCAGGGGTTTGGCATTGACGTCTCCGTTGCCGACCGTATTGCCAATGATATCAAGCAAGCGCGCGCTCTGGGTGTTGAAGTCGGTGTTGTCATCGGTGGCGGCAATATCTTCCGCGGTGTGGCTGTGGCTTCCAAGGGCGGCGACCGCGTAACAGGCGACCATATGGGCATGCTCGCAACGGTGATCAATTCGCTGGCGCTGCGTACCTCATTGCACAAGATTGGCGTGGACGCTGTTGTTCTCTCTGCCATAGCAATGCCCGAAATCTGCGAGAGTTTCTCCCAGCGGCAGGCAACTGCCTATATGGATGAGGGCAAGGTTGTGATCTTTGCAGGTGGCACGGGCAACCCGTTCTTTACGACCGATTCTGCTGCTGCACTGCGTGCGGCCGAAGTTGGCGCGGATGCGCTGTTAAAGGGTACACAGGTTGACGGTATTTACACCGCCGATCCAAAGAAAGACCCAACAGCGACGCGCTTCGATGCGCTTACCCATAAGGAAGTTCTGGATCGCGGACTGGCTGTCATGGATACCACGGCAGTTGCTCTTGCGCGTGAGAACAACATTCCGATAATAGTCTATTCTATCCATGAAAGCGGCGGTTTGGCCGAAATTCTGCAAGGCAAAGGACGCTGCACGATCGTTTCCGATAAATGATCGTTGTTTTTGCCAAGCACTGAAGGAGAATCTGCATGAGCGATGTTTTTGACATCAACGACCTGAAGCGACGCATGGAAGGCGCGATCAACTCCCTTAAGCACGACCTTGGTGGTCTGCGTACGGGCCGCGCTTCTGCAAGCTTGCTCGAACCAATCACGATTACGGCCTATGGTTCGGAAATGCCGATCAATCAGGTTGCGAATATTACTGTGCCTGAATCGCGCATGTTGTCGGTCTCTGTATGGGACAAGACAATGGTTGGTGCGGTTGAACGTGCGATTCGTGATTCCGGTCTCGGTCTCAATCCAATTACCGATGGTATGACCCTGCGCATTCCGCTTCCAGAGCTGAACGAACAGCGTCGTAAAGAGCTGGTCAAGATTGCTCATCAATATGCAGAGCAGGGCCGTATCTCTGCGCGTCACGTTCGCCGCGACGGTATGGATACGTTGAAGAAGCTCGAAAAAGACGGCGACATCAGCCAGGATGATAGCCGTGGCTTCTCAGAAAAAGTACAGAAGCTGACTGACGATACCATTGCAGAAATGGACAAGATCGTTTCGGTCAAAGAAGGAGAAATCATGCAGGTTTAGGCCTGACATGATTTTCCATCAAGGGGAGCTTCGATATGTCTGATCCGCGCCACATAGCCATTATCATGGATGGTAATGGCCGTTGGGCTAAGGCGCGTGGTTTGCCGCGTAGCGCGGGCCATAGGGCTGGCGTCGAAGCTTTGCGTGAGACGGTGAGGGGTGCGGGTGATCGCGGCCTTGGCTATCTCACTCTCTTTGCATTCTCGTCCGAAAACTGGTCACGCCCCAGCGGTGAAGTCGGCGATCTCATGGGATTGCTGAAGCTCTTCATACGGCGCGACCTTGCTGAACTTCATCGAAACAATGTCCGTGTGCGGATTATTGGTGAGCGCGAAGGATTGGCGGCTGATATTTGCGGCTTGCTTGGCGAAGCAGAGTCACTCACGCGACAGAATACCGGACTTAATCTGATCATCGCCTTCAATTATGGCTCGCGTGATGAGATTACACGTGCGGTCAAAAGTCTGGCGCGCGATGTCGCTGCGGGACTGCTTGATCCGTCATCTATTTCTGCTGATTTGATTTCCGCCAATCTTGATACTGCTGGTATTCCCGATCCCGACCTGATCATCCGTACCAGCGGTGAAATGCGGTTGTCGAATTTTCTTCTCTGGCAGGCGGCTTATGCGGAGTTCCTCTTTGTGCCGGGACATTGGCCGGACTTCAGGCCAGCTGATCTTGATGCAGCCTATGAAGTCTTTCGCCAGCGCGAACGCCGTTTTGGTGGCGTAGACGTACTTGAACAATCCGAAGAATATGCATGCCCTTCGACCAATGGTGCAGCTGTGTGACGCGGCTTGCCCGCTTTATCGAAAGGTATCAATGTCAAATCTGCAAACTCGTATTCTGACCGCGATTGTTCTTGGAACTGCTGCCCTTTGGCTAACCTGGGTTGGGGGGCTTGGCTTCACGCTGTTCGCAATCGCTATCGGTCTTGCGATGTTTTACGAGTGGACGGAGCTGAGTGCGACCAAGCAGACGACATTTTCCCGACTGTTTGGTTGGGGCTGGTTAATCCTTACGTCTATTCTTCTGATTCTTGATCGTGGTGCCTTGCTTACGATTGGCGTGCTGGCCATAGGTACGATTGTTCTGCTGATTACACAGTGGAAGAATGGTCGCGGATGGCCTGCAAGCGGCCTTTTCTACGCGGGTTTCTCTGCAATTTCGCTTTCGCTGCTGCGTGGCGATGAGCCGTTTGGCTTTACAGCTATCTGTTTTCTTTTCGCCGTGGTCTGGTCAACCGACATTGCAGCCTATTTCAATGGGCGCGCTTTGGGTGGCCCTAAGCTTGCACCACGCTTTTCGCCGAATAAAACGTGGTCCGGTGCGCTTGGCGGAGCAGCTGCGGCAGTTGCCGGTGGTATTCTTGTTGCATCGCTTGTTGCCGCGCCGGGTAGTTGGATTGTGCCATTATTGGCATTGTTGTTGTCCATCATTTCTCAGATCGGCGATCTGGCAGAATCATGGGTAAAGCGACAGTTTGGTGCAAAAGATTCGGGCCGACTATTGCCGGGACATGGTGGAGTGCTGGATCGTGTTGATGGTTTGGTTGCAGCAGCGGCACTTCTTTACCTGTTTGGGGCTATCATGGCCGAGCCAGATGTTCCATCAGCCATCTTTTTTAGTTTCTGACCGCGCGTAAATTTGTAGGAGTGGTAATTTGCAGGAGGCTCTCGCCTTTTTTATCGGCAGCGAAAGTCTGCTTGTGGGAACCATAATTCCATTTCTGTTTGTGCTGACGGTTGTCGTTTTTGTGCATGAAATGGGGCACTATCTCGTCGGTCGCTGGTGCGGCATTGGCGCGAGTGCATTTTCCATTGGCTTTGGCCCCGAACTTATTGGCTTTACTGATAAGCATGGCACGCGCTGGAAACTTTCGGCGATTCCTCTCGGTGGCTACGTGAAGTTCATCGGTGATGAAGACGCCACGAGCTCGCCGGTTGGTGTTGATGTTTCCAAGCTTTCGCCAGATGAGCAGAGCAGGGCGTTCCCCGGACAGCCTGTCTGGAAGCGTGCAGCGACTGTTTTTGCAGGTCCTGCATTCAACATTATTCTTACCGTCGTTATTTTCAGCGTATTCTTCGCCATGTATGGTCGGCAGATTGCTGATCCGCTAGTCGCGGGCGTGCAGCCAAACAGTCCTGCGGCTGCGGCAGGTTTTGAGCCGGGCGACCGTTTTATCAGTGTTGAAGGCCAGAAAATTACGACTTTTTCGGACGTGCAGCGGATCGTGTCTGGCCGCTCTGGTGACGAGCTGGAATTTACAGTCGAACGCGGCGGCAAGATGGTCGATCTTAAGGCCACGCCTGCGCTCGTCGAACGTACAGACCCGCTTGGCAACAATGTGAAGATGGGTGCTATCGGCGTTGAAACCACGCAAGCAGTCGGCAATTTTCGGCGTATTGAATATGGTCTCCTCGAATCAGTAGGGCAGGCCATTGTTGAAACCGGACATATTATCAGCCGCACGGGTGAGTTTTTTCAGCGCTTCGCTGTTGGGCGTGAAGACAAGTGTCAGCTTGGTGGCCCGGTAAAGATTGCGAATATGGCGGGTAAGGCCGCAAGTCAGGGGTTTGACTGGCTTATTCAGCTGACTGCCATGCTTTCCATTGGTATCGGGCTTTTGAACCTGTTTCCACTGCCGCCACTCGATGGTGGGCATCTGGTTTTCTATGCTGTGGAAGCGATTAAGGGCAGTCCGGTGTCGGTTCGCGCGCAGGAGCTTTTTTATCGCGTAGGCTTCCTCGTAGTTATGGGCTTCATGGGGTTTGTGCTTTTCAATGACCTCTTTGCCTGCTAAATCACTTCCCGGATATTGACGGGAAACCGGGTCGCGCTGCCAATTTGGCGAGGCTCTCTACCGCATAAGCACCTCTTTGGCCAAAAGCTGTGCAGAGGTGTTAATCAGAAATGAAGTTTTGGAGTGAGGACTGGAAAAGCGTAGTGTTTTGTTTACCATAACTATTAAATCGCGTGGCATGGATGCCACGCTGGTTGCTTAAGTAAACAGATTTTAACCGCGACGCTTGCTTGTATAGAAAAACCGGCTATTACGGTTGTATCTGTACGTGCATTTCTGGGAAATTCGCCCCGGGGACAGAAAAAACGAAGGTTCGGAAAGCCCATGACGGCAAGTTCTAAATTCTTTGGTGCCGCTTCAGCGCTCGCCATGTCAGTTGCTCTGGTAGCTTCAGGTTCGGCTGCGCTTTCTCTTGCATCGGTCACTGCTGCTCATGCTGCTGTTGTCAATCGCATTGAAGTGCGCGGCAACGCGCGTGTCGATGCGCAGACGGTCCGTGATAATATCGGCATTCAGCCGGGCAAAGCTTTCAACGCCAATGACATTGATGAAGCTGTAAAGCGTCTCTATGCAATGGGCCTGTTCTCTGATGTTCGCATCAACCAGTCCGGTAGCACGCTCGTTGTTCATGTTGATGAGCGTTCGGTCGTCAACAACGTCCTGTTCCAGGGCAATAAGAAGATCAAAGATCCTGATCTGGCACGTGCTGTTCAGCTCAAGGCGCGTTCGCCTTATGATGCTGCAGTCATGGAAGCTGATAAGGAAGCCATCAAGGGTGCTTATGCACATATCGGGCGCAGCGATGCGATCGTGAATGCACGTACCGTTGATCTTGGCCAAGGTCGCGTCAATGTGGTCTATGAGATCACTGAAGGCGGTCGTACCAAGATTGCCGACATTAATTTTGTCGGCAATAATGCTTACGGTTCGCGCCGTCTGCGCGATGTCATCTCCACCAAGCGTTCGAACCCGCTGTCGTGGTTGACCCGTAATGACGTTTACGATGAAGGCCGTTTGCAGGCTGATGAAGAGGCGCTGCGTCGTTTCTATTACAACCGTGGTTATGCAGATTTCCGCGTGCTTTCATCGAATGCCACGCTTGATCCCTCGACAAACGAGTACACGATTACGATCAATGTCGATGAAGGTCAGCGTTATAATTTTGGCAATGTAACTGTTGAAAGCACTGTCGATGGTGTTGATACGCAGGCTTTGGATCGTCTTGTGAAGACGCATTCTGGCAAGCCTTACAGCGCTAAGGAAGTTGAAGATTCGGTAACTGCGATCACCGAAAACGTTGCCGGTAGCGGTTATGCGTTTGCCAAGGTTGAGCCTCGTGGCGATCGTGACTTTGAAAACAACACGATTTCGCTGGTTTATAGCGTTGATCAGGGTCCACGCGCTTATGTTGAGCGCATTGAAATCCGTGGCAACGACAAGACCCGTGATTACGTCATCCGTCGCGAATTCGATATGAATGAAGGCGACGCCTTCAATCAGGTCATGGTTCAGCGCGCAAAGCGTCGTCTTGAAGCGCTCGACTTCTTCCAGACAGTCAATGTTTCGACCGCTCCGGGTGCAGAGCCTGATCAGGTTGTTCTGATTGTGGATGTTGTCGAAAAGTCGACCGGTGAATTTTCCATCGGTGGTGGTTATACAACGGGTGGCGATTCGCCGGGTGCGCAGGTTGAAGCTGCAATAACCGAGCGTAACTTCCTTGGTCGCGGCCAGTTCGTTCGTATCAGTGCGGGTGCAGGTCAGGATGAAATGCGTAACTACGCATTGTCGTTCACTGAGCCTTATTTCCTCGGCTATCGCATGTCAGCTGGCTTCGATGTATTCCGTCGTTCATACCGCGTCAGCAGTGGCGGTCGTTACGATGTTGAGCAGACAGGTGGAACGATTCGTTTCGGTCTTCCGATTACCGATAACTTCTCGGCTGGTCTGGCGTACAACCTCGTTCAGGAAAAGTATGACCTGTACGTCACGGACGCTCAGGGCAACCCAGATATAAATTATTATGCGCCTGCACTTATTGAAGCAGGTGATTATAGCCCATGGTTGCGTTCGTCGATCAGCTACTCGCTGACCTATAATTCCATTGATGACATGAAGAACCCGCATGATGGTATTTATGCGAAGTTCAATCAGGAGTTTGCTGGTCTGGGTGGTGATGCGAAGTACATCAAGACGACCTTCAAGGGTAACTACTATCAGACCCTCGCACAAGAAGCTGACATTGTCGGTATGCTGGGTGTCGGCGGTGGTTATATCCACGAATTCGGCAATGATGGTGTTCGTATCTTCGATTTGTTTAAGAACAACTCAGATATGATCCGCGGCTTCAAGTTCAATGGTATTGGCCCTTATCAGGATGCGGGCAACGGCAACCGTTATTGGCTCGGTGGAACGACCTATGCCAACGCTACGGCTGAAGTTCAATTCCCGATGCCTTTGATTCCGGATAGCCTTGGCGTTCGTGGTGCATTCTTTGCCGACGCTGCAACGCTGTATGGTAATAATACGCCGGACGTTCAAGGCGACGACAAGAAGCTTCGCGCTTCGGTTGGTCTCAGCCTCATGTGGGCATCGCCATTTGGTCCGTTGCGCTTCGATTACGCATTCCCGGTTGCTAAGGCTGACACCGATAAGGTTCAGAATTTCAACTTTGGTGTTTCGACCAAGTTCTAATAGATTTGCCTTTTCCCGGGGCGCAGGCATGCCCCGGGCAAGAAAGTGCTTAGATGGCAGATCCAAATTTCTTCAAGCCTTCTCGTGAACTCACGATCGGCGATATAGCAGATTTTACCGGTGCAAGCCTTCGCAACCCGAAGCTTGCACCGCGTGTTGTTGCACGTTTGTCTTCGGTCAATGATGCAAGTGCCGATGCGCTTGTTTTCGTCGATGGCAAAAAAAATGCTGCAACACTGGCAGGTAAAAAATCCGCTGCTGTTTTATGCTCGGAAGATGTCGCTGATAGCGTTCCTTCCGATATGGCTGTTCTCGTAACAAAATATCCTCAGCGTGATTTTTCATCCGTTGGCCGGATGCTATTTCCTATTTCTGTGCGTCCGAAAAGCTGGCTTGGTGAAACTGGGATTTCACCCGCTGCTTTCATTCATCCTTCAGCTAAAATCGAAGATGGCGTGACAATTGAAGCCGGTGCTGCGATTGGCAAAGATGTAACCATCGGTTCTGGCACGCTGATCGCGGCAACTGCTGTTATTGGAGCGGGCTGCCAGATTGGTCGCGATAGCTATATAGCGCCCGGCGTAACCGTTCAGTTTGCCATGATCGGAAACCGCGTGTCTTTGCATCCTGGTGTTCGTATCGGGCAGGACGGCTTTGGCTATGTGCCGGGACCGCGTGGGCTTGAAAAAGTACCGCAGCTTGGCCGTGTTATTCTTCAGGATGATGTTGAAATCGGCGCAAACACAACCATTGATCGCGGCGCTTTAAGCGACACTTTCATCGGTGAAGGCACTAAGATCGATAATCTCGTGCAGATCGCACATAATGTACGCTTTGGCCGCTTTTGCGTTGTGGCCGCACTTTGTGGGATTTCAGGAAGTGTTGTGATCGGTGATCAGACGATGATCGGTGGTAGCGTTGGGCTTGCCGATCATGTGGTTATCGGTTCGCGTGTGCAGATTGCTGCTGGAAGCGGCGTAATGAATGACATACCCGATGGCGAGCGTTGGGGGGGCGTCCCAGCTCGACCTATTAAACAATGGTTCCGCGATATCGCGAATATCCGGAGCATCGGGAAACCAAGAAAGGAGCAATCCTCTGATGAGTGAAGCTAACCAGAAGCTGGAAACTGCGGACATTCAGACTATTATGGGCGCGCTCCCACATCGTTATCCATTTTTGCTGATCGACCGTATCATTGATATTGATGGTGATCAGTCTGCAACTGGCATTAAGAATGTCACGATGAATGAACCGCATTTTACGGGTCATTTTCCTGATAAGCCGATTATGCCGGGCGTTTTGATTATCGAAGCGATGGCGCAGACAGCTGGTGCTATTACGGTTCTGAAGAACGGCTCCGATAAGCCTAGCCTTGTTTATTTCATGACAATCGACAAAGCGAAGTTCCGCCGCCCGGTTGTTCCTGGCGACCAGCTTCACCTTCACGTGAAGAAGATCAAACAGCGCGGAAATATCTCTAAATTTGAGTGCGTAGCTCAAGTTGATGGCGTAAAGGTTGCCGAAGCTGAAGTCGCCGCGATGGTTGGCGTAGCCGAAGAAAAGGCGTGAGTACCTCAATGAAGGAAACTTTTATCCACCCTACCGCTCTTGTGGAGCAGGGTGTGGAACTTGGACAGGGCGTTTCCGTCGGTCCTTTTTGCCATGTTCAGTCTGGCGCCGTTATTGGCGATAATTCTGAGCTTATGAGCCATGTCGTGATCAGCGATGCTGTTCGTCTTGGTGCAAATGCCAAGGTCTATCCGCATGCGGTTCTGGGTTGCGATCCGCAGAACGGTAAGCACAAGGGTGGACCAACCAAACTTTTAGTTGGTGATAATTGCCTCGTGCGCGAGGGCGTTACCATGCATCGTGGCTCGGATAGCAGCCGTGGTTTCACAAGCGTCGGCAATAACTGTCAGTTTCTCGCTTATGCGCATGTGGCACATGATTGCGATGTGGGCGATCACGTTACCTTTGCAAACAACGTCATGATCGGCGGTCACGTCGAAATCGGTCATCACGCTATTCTGGGTGGCGGTTCAGCTGTTCATCAGTTTACGCGTGTTGGCCATCATGCTTTTGTTGGCGGTATGGCAGCTCTTGCCCACGATCTTATTCCTTACGGAAGTGCAATCGGAAATCACGCTTATCTTGGCGGCCTGAATATTATCGGCATGAAACGTTCCGGTATGCAACGCAAAGACATCCATAATCTGCGCCATGCTGTACATATGCTGTTTGATCGCAGCAAGCCGGTGCGTGAGCGCGCACAGGATGTACTGGACGCATTTCCGGGTTCCGACGGTGTGGCTGATCTTATTTCGTTCATCATGGTGGAAAATAAGCGCGCTTATTGCACGCCACCGCTTGGTTCATCCGTAGGCGGAGCGATGAATGACGGTGACGACGATTGATAGCGGGGCTGGTCCGATAAAGAGCAAGCGCACTGCCATCATTGCTGGTAACGGTCTTTTGCCAATCAAAGTGGCCGAAGCTTTAAAGGCGGATGGAAATCCGCCTTTTGTGCTTCCATTGCGGGGCGAAGCTGATGCTTCGCTGTACGAGTACGAACATCAGGAAATCGCAGCGATTGATTTTGGCATTTTGATTCGTGCCATGCGTTCCGCTGGGGTTGGCCAAGTTGTTCTTGCCGGTGGGCTCCGCAATCGCCCGCATCTTAGTGATTTGAAGCTTAACCTTCCGACTTTGAGGGCCGCGCGCTACGTTTTGACCGCACTAGGGCAGGGCGATGATGCGCTGTTGCGCGCTTTCATGCGGTTGCTTGAACGCTATGGTTTTAGCATGGTCGGTGCACACGAGGTTGTGCCTGAATTGCTATCGCCAATACCGCCACGCAACATCACGCGTATGACGCCTGACGCTCGCGAGCGGCGAAATATAGCGCTTGCAATGGAAGCAGCACTTCGCCTTGGCGAACTTGATGTCGGGCAGGGCGCAATCGCTGCCGGTGGACGCGTTGTGGCTCTTGAAGGTGCCGAAGGTACCGATCAGATGATTGAGCGTGTTTACGATCTTCGTCAGGCGGGTCGCATATCCAAACGCGGCGGTGTGCTTGTTAAAATGGCAAAGCCACGGCAAGATGAGCGTGCTGATTTGCCGGCTATCGGTGTATCAACGGTCGAGAATGCAGCGCGAGCAGGACTTTCGGGAATTGTGATCGAAGCAGGCCGAACTTTCATTTTGGGTCTTGGTGAAACCATGGCCGCAGCCAATGAAAAAGGCCTCTTTATCGAAACGATTAGTCGAAGCACAAAGGACACGACAGGGTGAGTAAAACCAGCCGGCCATTGAAAATAGCAATCGTGGCCGGAGAAGAGTCCGGCGACCTTCTTGGTGCTGATCTCGTTGATGCTCTGCGCAGACAGACGGACAAGCTTGTCGATATCATTGGCGTTGGCGGCGAGCATCTAAGTGAGCGCGGACTAAAGACGTTTTTCGACCCCCATGAGATTGCGCTTATGGGCCTTGGTGCAATTTTAAAGAACCTTCCGGGTCTGATTTTACGTATTCGACAGACGGCAAAGCGCATTGTTGCTGAGAAGCCGGATTGCGTGTTGTTAATTGATAGCCCTGAATTTACACATCGCGTTGCGAAGAAAATTCGCGCAGCTGATCCATCGATTCCAATCGTAAAATATATTGCACCGAGTGTATGGGCATGGCGTCCACAGCGTGCCAAAGCCATGCGTGCTTATGTCGATCACGTGTTGACCATTTTGCCATTCGAAGTTGAGGTCATGAAGCGGTTGAATGGCCCGCGATCGACTTATGTTGGCCATCGGTTGAGCAGTTATGCGCCGATATTAAAGGTGCAAGAGGCGCAGCGTGCGCTTGAGTTGACACGCTGGAGTGATGATTCACGTTGTTTGTTGGTGATGCCTGGTTCGCGCCGTGGCGAAATTGAAATGCTCATGGAGCCATTCGGCAAAGCCGTTGCTGAGCTTTCCACGCGGTTTGTAAAACTCGAAATTATTCTGCCCACATTGCCACGTATCGAGGAAATGGTCCGTGAGCTTTCGAAGGATTGGGCTGTTAAACCGCTCATCGTAACGGGCGATGAAGCCAAGTGGGATGCTTTTGCGCGCGCAGATGCGGCCTTGGCTGCTTCGGGTACTGTTTCGCTGGAACTGGCGCTGTCGCATATCCCAACAGTTCTTTCTTATAAGGCTGACTGGTTCGCACGTCAGTTTCTGATTTCCAGAATTACGATCTGGAGCGCAGCTCTACCGAATATTATTGCCGATCAACCCGTGGTACCGGAGTTCTTCAATGAATCGGTACGGCCCGGCAATCTGGCGCGTTATATCGAACAGCTTATGCTGAAGAGTGCATCACGACAGGCTCAGATTGATGGCTTTGATAAGGTAACGTCGATTATGGCGACCGATCGGCCTTCAGGTGAAATCGGCGCAAGAGTGCTGCTTGATCTGGCTGAGAATGGCAGGAAACGCTGAGTTTTAAAAAATGCACAAACAAAAACCCCGGCGATTTGCCGGGGTTTTCTTTTGTTCAGTGATTACTTGCGCTTTGCAGTTGGTACGTAATCGCGTTCCGCAGCGCCAGTGTAAAGCTGACGCGGACGGCCGATTTTCTGCTGAGGATCTTCGATCATTTCTTTCCACTGTGCGACCCAGCCAACGGTGCGCGCGAGTGCGAACAGAACTGTGAACATTTCGGTTGGGAAGCCGAGAGCCTTCAGCGTAATGCCCGAGTAGAAGTCGATGTTTGGATAGAGTTTCTTCTCGATGAAGTACTCATCGGTAAGAGCAATGCGTTCCAGTTCCAGTGCAACATCGAGAAGCGGATCATCTTTGATGCCGAGTTCGCCGAGAACTTCATGGCAGGTCTTCTGCATGATCTTAGCGCGTGGATCGTAGTTCTTGTAGACGCGATGACCAAAGCCCATCAGACGGAATGGATCGTTCTTGTCCTTAGCGCGTGCAATAAATTCTGGAATGCGGTCAACAGAGCCGATTTCAGCAAGCATATTGAGCGCTGCTTCATTCGCACCGCCATGCGCAGGGCCCCAAAGGCAAGCAACACCGGCAGCGATACAGGCAAATGGATTTGCACCCGACGAACCAGCAAGACGAACGGTCGAAGTCGATGCGTTCTGTTCGTGGTCAGCATGCAGGATGAAGATACGGTCCATGGCGCGAGCGAGGACAGGATTGACCTTGTAATCTTCGCAAGGAACGCCAAAGCACATGTGCAGGAAGTTCGACGCGAAATCGAGGTCGTTCTTCGGGTACATGAATGGCTGGCCGATGTGGTACTTATAGGCCATTGCAGCAAGGGTTGGTACCTTGGCGATCAGGCGGATCGAAGCAACCATGCGCTGATGCGGATCGGTAATATCGGTCGAGTCGTGGTAGAAAGCCGACATAGCGCCTACGCAGCCTACGATAACCGCCATTGGATGCGCGTCACGGCGGAAGCCGCTAAAGAACTTCGTCATCTGCTCGTGGATCATCGTGTGACGTGTCACGCGATAATCGAAGTCAGCTTTCTGGGTCGCTGTTGGCAGTTCACCGTAAAGCAGCAAATAGCAAGTTTCGAGGAAGTCACCGTGTTCAGCAAGCTGATCAATCGGATAGCCACGATAAAGCAGCACGCCTTCATCACCATCAATATAGGTGATCTTGGATTCGCATGAAGCGGTCGAAGTGAATCCAGGGTCATATGTGAAAGCATGGGCATTCTTATAAAGTGGACCGATGTCGACAACGTCCGGCCCGACAGTGCCTTGTCGTACAGGCAGGTCGAACGTTTTGCCGTCGAGGGTAAAGCTAGCTGTCTTATCTGACATCGTGTTTCCTTTCGTGTCCACTTTTGCTGCCCATGGCAGCTGAAATTTTAATCGTCTCTATAACTTGTCTTCTCAACTTCTACAGGTTTCGCACTTTCGCGCGAAACCGATTTTTCAACGCATTATCCAAACGATTTCGACCGCCAAACTATCCCAATGATTTCGCGATGCAATGCGTATTTTGGTCTAATTAAGCCAGTTTTGTCACGTCAGCGTGAATGCTAACAGTTCAAACGATTTGATCTTTTACCCGTGCAAGCGACTCTTCGCGACCAAGCACGAACAGAACATCGAATACACCCGGTGATGTCGCACGCCCGGTGAGTGCTGCGCGTAATGGTTGCGCAACCTTCCCAAGTTTGAGCCCAATCGTTTCCGCGTGCGCGCGAACTGCCGCATCAAGTGCGTCTACAGTCCATTCGCCAACTGATTCTAAATGCGGCAAAACACCTTTAAGGATTTCACGGCCTTCATCACCGAGCAGGGAAGCTGCTTTTTCATCAAAAGCGAGCGGACGTTTGGCGAAAATAAATTTCGCACCATCAGCAAGCTCAACCAGTGTTTTCGCGCGATCTTTCAGACCCGGCATGGCTGTCAGAAGCTGCGCACGTCCCTTTCCGTCAAGCGACGCTTCCAGTTCTTTACCGCCTTCGATTTCCGGCAATACGGCGATCAATGCGTCGAACAAAGCTTTGTCATCGCTGGCGCGCATATAAACGCCGTTGATGGCTTCCAGTTTCTGGAAGTCAAAACGTGCTGCACCCTTGTTGATGTCGGTCACGTCAAACCATTCAACCATCTGCTCGGTCGACATAATTTCATCATCGCCGTGGCTCCAGCCAAGGCGGACGAGATAGTTGCGCAGTGCTTCCGGCAGATAGCCCATCGCGCGATAAGCATCGACGCCAAGTGCACCATGACGCTTCGAAAGCTTGGCGCCATCCGCACCATGAATGAGCGGAATGTGCGACATTTGTGGGACTTCCCAGCCCATACCGTCATAAATCACGGTCTGGCGGGCAGCATTTGTCAGGTGATCATCACCGCGGATGATGTGCGTGACACCCATATCGTGATCGTCAACGACAACCGCGTGCATATAGGTTGGATTACCATCGGAACGAAGAATGATGAAATCATCCAGATCCTTGTTCGGAAAGCGAACATCTCCTTGAACGGCATCGCGAACGACGGTTTCACCATCGCGCGGGGCTTTAATACGGATAACGGGCTTCACGCCTGCAGGTGCTTCGGATTGATCACGATCGCGCCAGCGGCCATCATACCGTGGCGGACGGCCTTCAGCGCGTGCTTTCTCGCGCATTTCTTCGAGTTCTTCAGGTGTTGCGTAGCAATAGTAGGCTTTGCCGTTCGCAACGAGTTCTTCTGCTACTTCCCGGTGACGCGGTGCGCGTTCGAACTGCGAAATCGGTTCACCGTCCCAATCGAGGCCAAGCCAGGTCAGGCCATCAAGAATGGCAGCAGTTGCAGCTTCGGAAGAACGCTCACGGTCTGTATCTTCGATGCGCAGCAGCATCTTGCCGCCCGTATGCTTCGCATAAAGCCAGTTGAAAAGAGCCGTGCGGGCTCCGCCAATATGCAGATAACCCGTGGGCGAAGGGGCAAAACGGGTGACGACCGGTTTCGACATAACAGCTCCACTGTGTCAGAGCCTCGTTGAGTTGCGGCAGGAAGCCGAGCGCGAGGCAGAATTTTGAATATGTAGTGCCCGTTTCCTCACAGTCCACGGGCGATAAGGACTCTCATTGCGAGAACCCTCTCGATTTTGACTGTGGTTCATGTAGCATAGGCAGCACGGTGTGCAAGCGTTTCCCAATTCTTTCGCACCGTCGGGACGTGCTTCTTTAGATGAAGCGCGGGTACTTTTGCAGTCAGGCGGGGGCATGACGGGCATAAGGGAAAAACAAGAGGTCAGCGAGCGGGCATTTGTTAAAGACATGCCTGAAGGTCTTGCTCGTGCCTTGCTTCGTGAACCGTGGTTACCAAAAGAACGAGCTGATATTCAGCCCGTCGCTTTCCCGGAAAGGAAACTGACACCTTCCGAGCGTGCGCGGGAACTGCTGAGTGGTTCACAGCAGCTTTTTATTGCAGCGCTCAATCGTGAAATAGGGCGCGGAATATTTTTCCTTCTTTTTCCCGTTTTTATGGGGTTGGGAGCCGTTGTTTATTTCACGCTTTCTTATGAACCTGAATGGTTGCCCATTCTATCTGTTGTTGTAGCTGTTTGTTTAATACGGTTTTTATTCCGAAAATATTTCCTTGCATCCCAGATGCTGACACTCGTTTTGGCGGTGTTATTGGGAATAGTTGCGGGAAAGTTCGAGACTGAACGACGAAGCACGCAATTGTTAGGCTCTGAGGTTGCAACGCGTATTACAGGCAGAGTTGTTGGCTTAGAATATCGCGATAATGGCAGTTGGCGTGTGACGCTTGATTTGCTTGAAACGCAACGACCCAAACTTCGCTATGCGCCGCAACGCATCCGAATTACATCGCGCGATATACCAGCCAAAACAGAGATTGGCAGCGGCTTGACTGGTTTTGCACGCTTGCGTGTGCCTTCTGGCCCTGTTCGACCGGGAAACTACGACTTTGCCTTTCACGCCTATTTCGGTGGGATAGGTGCAAATGGCTTTTTCTTGGGAGCACCAAAAATAGCTGATGTGCCTGCGCCAAGTGAAATCTTCGCTAAAATTTCCGGCGCGATCGCTCAATTACGGGTGCATGTTTCCGAGCGTATCGCTGAAGTGCTTTCCGGTGAGGATGGTAGTGTCGCAGCCGCACTCATCGCTGGCGAACGAGCGGGCATAAGTGAAGAAACAAATGAGGATCTGCGTAAGGCGGGTCTCGCGCATATCCTGTCTATTTCTGGTTTGCACATGGTGTTGGCAGCGGGTGTTGTAATGATGTCATTGCGATCTCTATTCGCACTTGCGCCAGCGTTTAGTGCCAGATATCCGGTCAAAAAAATCGCTGCTTTTCTCTCGCTTCTAAGCTGCACGTTCTATCTGGCAATGTCTGGTGCTGACGTCGCCGCGCAACGAAGCTACGTGATGATTGTTGTGATGCTTTGTGCATTGTTGGCCGATCGCGCAGCGATCAGTATGC
The DNA here is from genome assembly GCF_023554105.1 of Brucella sp. 21LCYQ03. Lineage (GTDB taxonomy): Bacteria > Pseudomonadota > Alphaproteobacteria > Rhizobiales > Rhizobiaceae > Brucella. The sequence goes on along the minus strand of NZ_JAMJWE010000006.1, from coordinate 133,183 downwards.
GCAATCTCGCAATAGCCTCAGTGGCAATGATTGCGATTTCCCCGCATGAAATTCTGGGGCCAAGCTTTCAAATGTCTTTTTCAGCCACTGCTGGTCTCATTGCAGCCTTTGCGTGGTGGAGCGATAGGAAATCGAGAACGCAAACAGCGATTGAAAATCGCCGCACCGCGTCGCGTGGCATTGTTTCAAAAATGCTTATACCAGCCGTTGCGACTGGAGCGACGTCTATTGTTGCCGGTGTGGCCAGCGGAATTTTTGCCGCTTATCATTTCAATAATACGGCTCCGTTTGGTCTTGTTGGAAACGTATTGGCGTTACCCGTTATTTCTATATTGGTTATGCCCTTCGCAGTGCTGAGCCTGTTATTGATGCCGCTGCATCTCGATTGGCTACCATTGCAGATTATGGGCTTTGGCGTCTTACTGGTCAGACATATTGCAAGTTTTGTCGCGAGTTTTTCGCCAGATGGTAATCCGGGCGTTATGCCAGCAAGCACGCTTATTCTTTGGACTGTAGCGCTTGTTATAGCGGTTGTGTTTACAACACGAATGCGATGGCTGGCGCTACCCTTCGTAATTTTCGGGCTTGTCGTTTTTATAAGAACACCGCTGCCTGATATTCTTGTGAGTGAAGATGCGAAATTCGTCGCAGTGCGGCTTCCCGACGGAAATTTCGCCGTTAATCGCAGCAGGCCTCCAAAATTTACCGCGCAGAACTGGCAGACAGCCTATCTGATCAATGAGTTTATCCCGCCGCAGGTGGTAAAAAAACAGAGCCCAATATCAGATGAGGAAGCCTTTGTTTGCGAAGAAGGTTTGTGCACGATCCCGCTGCGGGACGGTAGAATGCTGTCTTACACAGCCGATGAAAAGATGAAAGACGCAGCCTGCAACATTGGTGAAGTCGTCATTCTTGCTATAGCCGGAAAGGAACTGAGCTGTGAGCGTTCCAATGTTTTGATGGTCGACCGAAAGGAATTAGCCTTAAAAGGCACGCTTGAACTCAGACTGGGGCACAAGCTGCCACTTGTAAGCGCTCCTGCAACCAACTCAGACCAAAACGGTGTTGCGCAGGAGTATAAAATTTACCGTTTCGCACCAACCAAGATAACTAACTTAGCCGACTACACTGATCAACTGACATTTTCAGTCGATTCGCCGAAGCGCCCGTGGTATTTGCATCGTCTCTATTCGCGAGCGGCGAGGGGACTTCCTGATCGTGAATACCAAAAGAAAGCTGGCGCCGATAAAAACAGAGCTTTCGAGGCGATACAAACCCCTACGGAACTCCCGGAGCCGCTTTGATCTATCGCACTGCTTAAGAGGAAACAAAGTCAGGTGCATGTTTCCTCAATATGCAGCCATTTTAATAGCGTCGGATGAGGCCGATCAGCTTACCTTGCACCTGCACGCGATCCGGTCCGAAAATACGGGTTTCATAAGCAGGATTGGCAGCCTCGAGTGCAATAGATGCTCCTTTGCGACGAAAGCGCTTCAATGTTGCTTCTTCGTCATCGACGAGTGCGACGACGATTTCACCGGGGCTTGCAGTATCGCCGCGCTTAATGATGACTGTGTCGCCATCAAAAATTCCGGCCTCAATCATCGAGTCGCCTTTGACTTCGAGCGCATAATGCTCACCAGCGCCGAGCATTTCTGGTGGCAGGCTGATGGAATGCGTCTGATTCTGAATTGCTGATATCGGTACACCGGCTGCGATACGTCCCATCATGGGTACGGAGATAGTCGCAGGAGCGTCATCATTTGCCGTAACAGGCGCAGGGCGTAATGGCGGTGGTGGAGCTTTGCCGAGGCTTCCTTCAATGACACTTGGAGCGAACTTCTTTTGTGAGTTCAAGCCTGGCGCGATTGAATCAGGTAAACGAAGAACTTCCAGCGCACGTGCACGGTTGGGAAGCCTCCGAATAAAACCGCGTTCTTCCAGAGCTGTGATGAGGCGATGAATGCCCGACTTTGAAGCCAAATCGAGGGCTTCTTTCATCTCGTCAAACGACGGAGGGATGCCCGTCTCTTTAAGACGTTCATGAATGAACAGCAGAAGCTCGTGCTGTTTACGGGTCAACATGCGCTATACCCTCCGGACCAGAATCAAATAAAAACAAAACCAGAACGAACACTATATGTTCCAGTCTTGTTCCGCAATGGTGATAAAATGATTAAGCAATGGAGGGGCGAAAGCTAATTGGGATTCAAAATAACAAAACGTAGGGCGATAATTGGGATTGTGACTGAATAACAATCTGAAAACATTAGATAATTATTAAAACTGCGTGGGGAAATAGCGATTTCCTAAAAAGCTCAATCCCACATAGAACCCTACGCGTTGATTTTATTGAGTTTTTTGAGGACCTCTTTGTCTTGATGACAAATCGGTTCTTTGAATTGGGAACCATATTGGGAACATCAAGCCCTTACAACTCATCCGGGCGCAGTAGATCGTGAAACAGGTTTAATTTATCCTGCTTCTCTTCACCGACGTAAGCCGTCAGAACACGTGCTATCTGGTTGGGCGTGAAAATGCCCACCTTGTTTTCATTGTTGATGCTAATCCATCCTCCTTCGCGGACAAATTTTTGCATCATTCCTTCAAAGGACAGAAGCATCTCAGCCCAATCCTCGTAAGCAGTATCTAGTTCTTCCGGATCATGAATTCCGCGATATTTATCAAAAAGTCGCAGAAATGCCGAAATAATTGCGATTCTTTCGCGCTCTGTTGCAGCGTATCCGATACTTTCATCGAATGCGGCTTCGGGACCGTATTGAAGTGTGAGAACTTGTTGTTGGGCTAGTGGTACCGAGTCTCTCCTTCGCCAAGCGGATATAGCTTGTTTTGATAGGTGAAGCGTCTTCGCCAGTTCAGTATCTGACTTCACTCCAACTATGCGTTTCAGATTTTCAATGTAAAGGTCGATTGGTTTTTTCATACTACGCCTGTTGACAAGTACACAAAATGTAGTCATGACTACATCATGTTTACAGAACTCAGATCCCTTCGTGACATACCAGCAAGCCCCGCATTATTAAATGCTGTTCGGGGAAGATTCATAATTCACGGAACCTCTTTTAATAAGTGGTGTATACAAAATCATATTGATCGCGTGTGGGCATCTGACGCTCTAACGGGAAAACGAAATGGCCCAAAAGCTGTTGCTATTCGTGCTCGGTTAGTTGCCGCTGCGGAGCAACTATAATGGTGAACTCCCCTTGGTTATCAACCACTGAATTCGCCGATCTTTCTGGCATGACGCGTCAAGTTGCAAATCGGTTATTTCGTCAGATTGCGGATGGAAAGTTAAAGATTTGGCGAGATCACTTGATCGAAGTTCGGACCGTCTCAGGGGTAGGAGGTAAGTCCGGTATACAGTACCAGGTTAAAGCTGCCAGTCTTCCGGAGGTATTGCAAGACCGCTTAAAGGCCCTTCAAAGCGATGTTGAGGGTGTTTCAAACATCCGGTTTGGTGAACAGGCGCAACAATCCCGCAACTGGAAGTATGATGTTATCCGTCCGATATTGGACCATGCCAAAGGAAGCTCCTCTCGCAGCGCGATGATTGCAAAGCTGGATGGCACTACGCTCCGCGACTGGCGCGGAAAGCCTATTCTGCTTTCCAGATCGCAATTGTATCGCTGGATCGCAGTATATGAGCAAGGCGAGGGCATTCATGGACTTGCGCATAAGGTGCGCAAGGATAAGGGAACGCAAAAAGCGTATGTTTCGCGGGAGTTCACCCGCTCTGCGCCACTGGACGATGAAACCAAGGCAGCAATTCATTCCGATCTAAAACAGTATGTGCGCAGACTGATCAAAGGCGGCGCACAGCGTAAGCAAACGCGTGTACTGGCGGCAGATAAGCTCAAGGAACTATATGCCGGTTACGGCTTTATCTGCAATGATCAGCAGCGCGAAGCCCTAATTTTCAACATTCCGCATGAGTTTGTGCAACATGAAATGCACTTCAAGGCGGTGTACCGTCATCAGAAGGATCGCAAGGCCAGCGAAGATAACAAGCCGCGTATCCGCCGCTCGACAGCCAACCTGATGCCTATGGAAATAGTCGTGATGGACGTTCACCATATTAATGTGCTGGTGGCGCGTGAAGATGGATCAACAGCAACGCCTAAGCTATTGGCATTTCACGATATTGCGACAAATCGCGTCTTTTGCGAGGTTATCTTCTTTGAAAGCCGTGGCGGTGTGCGCAACGTCGATATCATCAGCGCGTTTGTTAATATGTGCAAGCATCCGGCCTTTGGCGTTCCGCAGTTTCTGTATGTGGATAACGGCTCGGAATATGGTTTCGCGGATGATCTTGAAGACGCTTTGAAGCTTGGTTGCAAGGTACTTTCCTTCACTGGTGACGAAGAACGCAATCGCGTCATTCGTGCCAAGGCATACAATGCGGCTGCGAAACATGTCGAAGGCTGGTTCCGTCAGATGAATCAGCAATACTTCCGGCATATTCAGGGCTGGATTGACGATGATCGCATGAACCCGAAGCGCCCAGCTATGGGCAAGCTTCCAGCGCCGTTCAATCTTGGCTTCGAAGCTTTCTGCCAGACTATTTATGCTCATCTGCAAGCATACGAGCATATGCCGCAGAATGGCGCTTTGAAAGGCAAATCACCTGCCGTCATGTTCGGAGAGCAAGTCCGAGCGGGCTGGAAGGCCACCATACTCGATTCTGATCGCCTGTTGACTGTCTTCACAAAGCCGGAAACACGCGTTGTGCGCAAGCATGGTATTGAAGTTCGTGGCGGCGATCCATGGACGTGCGACGGCTTGCTCGAATATTTTGGGCGAACGGTCTTGGTCCATATTCCGAAGTACCACGGCTTTGCGGAGCTTCTGGTCACAGACGAAGCTGGAAATCATATCGGCATAGCAATACGCGACAGAGCCTTTGATGTACTGGATACACGCGGAGCGAAAGAAAGTGCCCGCCGCGTATCATTGCGGAACAAGGCACTGACAAGGCTTGCAAAATCGGTTCCCGATATTGATGTCGGCGCGGAATTGATCGCCTATGGCGCAAAGCAATTGCCCGTGGTGCCAAACGCTCCAGACGGCGTGATTTCGGTGAATAGCGCGGCCTCTGTAAAGCGAGCTTTGCTGCCGGTTGCGCCGGAGCAGAAGTCACGTGAGCAGATGGAAGAAGAGCAGAGAATTATTGATGAAGCGCGCTCGGCCTTGGTTCGTGCTGGTGCTGCAATGAACAGGAGGGCGTCATAATGGAACTGGTTCGTCCTAAAGTACCGCCAAGAGAGCAATTTGCAGATATCAGCGCAGTCAAACGCGCCCGTGATGGCATTGTTTATGCAATGAATTTCGGTGAATCCGTCCAGATCGTAAGTCCTGCCGGATATGGAAAAACAACAGCGCTTCACTATCTGGCAGAAGAATTTGGCGGCATCTATTGTCAGGTAGGTCAAGCACACAAATCTGTGCCTGATATGTATCGCCTTTTGCTGTCAGCCTTCAATATTTACTACGATAGCAATAATTATACACGCGCACTTTATGACACACTGGTGGAGCGGCTTTCTCGTGACATCAGCTATCATGAGGTGAGAAATAAACGATTGCTCCTGATTGTTGATGAAGTGCAGACGCTGGAAGCAACAGCGCAGCGGGAACTGCTGAATATTCAGGAAACCTGTAACCTTGCCTTGGTTATCAGCGGCAATGGCGAGCGTCTTACATCCAAGGTGGATCGAGGGGCTTGGGATCAGATTGATAGCCGCATGGGTATGAGGATTAAGCTACCCGGCCTTAGCAAGCAGGACTGCATCGACATTGGATCGGCTTTCGGTGTTGAAGGCATGGACACTTACGAAGCGATTTCAAATTATGGACGGCGTACTAATGCCCGCTATCTCGGACGCCTTTTGCGTGAAGCAAAGGCGCTGGCTGCTGGAACGGCAGCGATCCAACTTCATCATATTCAAGGCGTTATGAAAGCCAAAGGTCGGTTGGATGATTTGCGCCTTTTAAAGCCTGAACCTGCCTAACCAGCGGTTCAAATACTTCAAAATCTGAAACTAAAAGCTCTGCATTTTTGTGCGGCGTAGGCGGAGCTTTGTCCAAACAAGGAAATAGAAATGATCGAAGAAAATCAATCTTCTACACGCCGCAGTTGTCAGTCAGGCGGTATTAATGAAACACTAAATTTGCGGCCTCTGCCGAAGCCCTTGGGCCATAATGGACCCTATTTCGGTGGCACGGCAACCGCAATCGAACGTGATTGCAGTAATATTCCCGGCCATAGTCATCTGTTTCGAGAGTTTGAACGGTTCGAGCCTGATCTGCGTGAAGCGATCACTATTATATGGGATGAGGTAACGGCGCTTAAGCTGGCGCATGACCGTCTCAAACAAGGCTTAGAAGAATCGGAAGACGTTATCGACACGGCTCGCAGCATCCTGTCCATGGCATTCGGGTTCATGCAGGAAGCGTATTTGATTGCAGAAGTCCTGAATGACCGTGAAAAACGCCGGATAGCCGACCATAAACACAAATCTTTCATAGATTTCATTTCGTCAAAGAAAAAAGACGAAGTGAAAGGCTTGGCGCGGTTGGCGGAAGATGCCGAGATTGAATGGATGATTTCCGCATTGCTGGATCGTCGCGCTTATACATGCGGCATTGAAAGAAGCTGGCCCAAGCCAGACACGCTTCGTTTGATGGAGCTTTCCCAAAAGCTATCGGATGCTCTCATGCCACCGTCAGCATCAGCTTTGCAGGATATGGAGGATTCGGACCTTGCAGCTACCTTGCAGCAATGTGAGCGTACCATCGCCGAAACCCGTGAACGCGTCTCTCTTATCCATGCATTAAGGATTGTTCGCCGTGCACAATAAAACTCATTCCGACAAGCCAAGCAAAAAGCAGATAGCACTTTTGCATGTTGCCAAGCGTGATCTTGGCCTTACCGATGACGATTACCGGGCAATCCTTGCCCGGTACGGCAATTGTGAGAGCAGTGCCGATCTGGATGCGTTCGGATTTGAACATGTCATGCGGTACTTTACGGCGCTCGGTTTCCGCTCCACCTGGACAAAGAGGACTTACGGCAATCGCCCGAATATGGCGTCGCCATCACAGGTCGAGTTGATCCGTTCTCTGTGGCAGCAATTTACCGATGTCGATGATCCGCAAGATCATGAGCTAAACCGCTGGCTTAGTCGGTTTCACCATACGTCAGCTTTGCGGTTTGTCAGCGCTGAAAAGGCTCCCAAAGTCATATCCGCGCTAAAGGCAATGGTCGCTCGTAAACTGAATCAAATTTGAAGGTCAATTGAAGGCCGTGGGAGCGCAAACAGACGTTAGTAGTCGCTTGGAGTGGGGGGGCAGAGAAAACGTGCATCAGCACCCCGTTTTTTTGGTAGTTACTCGGCTGGGCCTACGTATTTCACCGAAAGCATTCCTTCCGAGTTTCCTTCCCATGAGCCAATTTCAAGTTTCTCACCAACTGTATCGATAAACCACTGCGCGGCAGAGTATGATTGGTTTAGAAATTCATTTGTAACACTCTCTTCCCACTTTCTCGTGAGAAGCTGGTTCGCTATTGTCTGAATATCAGCATCTGTTGCGATGATTTCTTCCTGTGCGATCGTATTGAATTTGGGTTTGCCATGCGCAAAATCGTTTCGGAACGCCCGTAAAGCATCAATGTCGTTCCACGGAAACTTGTCTTTTTCCAGCTGCAAGCCCAAAATGTCATTAAGTCTTTTGAAACGTGGCCAAAAATTATCTTCAACGCTCTCTTTGCTGAAGTGAATGAAAAAATTAACTTCAGCTTCAAGCCAATAGGAGATCATTAGTAAGCAGGCTGCATAATCGAAAGCAATTCCCTCTCGATCTTTCGCTTCCTCACGCATTTTGATGCGATTTTTTAGGAAAATAGCAGCGTTACCTATCGTCCCATGTATGTACAATTCACTATTGCTGCTCACTATAAATTTTTTCATCATCTCAGCTTTCCATTAATTGAAAAGGTTTGCGTTCGATTGAACGGAATCACAGTAATCTGACGATGTCGCTCGAACGAAACAGCGGCCTATTTTTTTGTGCCACACTGCCAAGTGATCTTGCGCCATTCCAGTGGCCTTTTGAAACTTGTTTAAAGCCGCTTAAAAACGTTTTATAAATGCTTTAGCGCGAGCCAGTTTCACCGGGACGTATCATTTGGACCCGCGAAGGATTGACGCCCTTCCGCGCAGCCAGACGGTGCACTGTTGATCAGAATTCATCCTCGTTAGCGTCTTCCTGATCGTCGGGTACGTCTTCGTGCAAACGGTCGTGGCATTCGTCACATACCGCGACGAGCTCGAAAAGAAACTCTGCTTTTGCATGCGCGTATGTAAGGTGATGAACTTGGGTGGCAGTTGCGTTGCCGCAACCTTCGCACATGCCGCCAGCGCGCCTGAATACCAGTCGGCGCTTTTCCCGCCATTCATCAGTTTCAAGATAAGCGCTATAGTCGCGAAACCACGAATTGGATTTCTCAAACTGTAGCCTCGCATGCTTTTTGAAGATTGACTTTTGCTCACTCTCACGCTGGGCTTCATATGCTTTTCTAAATTCGGTGTCGTGAACGGGCAATTGTTCGTCACCGGGCTCACGTTTTCTAGGACCTCCTAGCAAATAACCACATTTACGACATTGCTTGCGAATTTGCTCACTGCCGTTTGACGTTGGTCTCCGAACCCAATCAATCTCCGGGTGTCCGCTGCAATCTGTGTCGATCCACAAAGATAACTCGTTAGACAATTCCGGCGTCATTGTGACGTTTATCGTTTTGCCTATATCTTCTAGATAGACTTTCACCGTGTCCCGCTCCTGCCTGTGTTAGCTAAGCTCCGTGCGAGGCTGGGCCGCCATGAACGCTGCAATATTCACCTTGTAGGCGTTTCCACTTTTGCGGCTCATGATGACTGCCGCCTGATACATAATTCTTGCATCTTGCTCCGCTGGTAGTGGTGCCTGAACATCTTACAAATCCATCTGTTTCAACCCAGTCTGCATATTCTTGCTTGGTCAAACCAAACTGACTCGCAGCAAAGCCATCCTTGTCGGCAAGATATTGAGAAATTTCGTCAGCATTTAGAAACAATGTTCGTCCACCACCCGGTATTCTTACGTGCGCCGTGAACCCAACGCCCGCCGCTTGCATTTGTTGAAGGTATTTGATGTCGATTGCCATATTCATCTCCGATCGAGTGTTTCCGATGGTTGTTTTAAGCTAAAGATTCGCGCTTGCCGTGTTACTGGATCGTACGTTAATCGCGTTAGAAAACTACCGTTTTTCACATCGGTAACACCTCGTTAAGCAGTTGATAACGGGGATGAACGAAAACTTAGTTTCACTTCAATATATCTGTTGTTCCTGATTCGTTTCATGTAAAGTCACAATGCGATTGTGCTGCGAAAGGATAGAACACGTTGAAACTGCCAAAGCGTACTGAAGTTAAGACCATCAAGAATATTCAATTCGCACTGGTTCCAGTTAATCAATATGTCGAGCTTTTGGAGACAAAGCGTCTTTGGGACATGCGTGGAGCAGGAAATCCGAATCTCACCCGCCGAAGACGATCCCCGATTGATCGAAATCCTGCGCTTGCTGCGTTCCTGACAGAGCGGCTCAACGTAGCGGAGCTTGGCGAGGCGCGAGAAGAATGCATGGCTGCGTTCGGGCCTGAAATTACACCATCGCTGAGTGCCATCCAGCGATACTGGCATAGGCTACGGGTCGAACAAGCCGTTAAAAGAGCGTTGGAGCATTAATGGTGGACCAGATCGCAAGTCGAACCGTAATCGAAGTCTGCGCGACGTGTGGCAAGCTTGCATTTGCAGACGATCTTGTGACGATGACAGCGGGTGAATATGTTGCATTGAAGAATGCCGCAGCAGCCGGACATGTTAGAAAGAGCCTATCGACTTATCGCACGGTTTCAAAAAGCACGATTGCTAGAAAGCCAGAGCTTGCAGATTTCATTGTCGAGTGTGCGGCTACTTTAACGGTCGAACAGGTGCATGAGGCTTGTCTGAATAAATTTGCAGAACAAACGCCTTCGCGTTCGTCAATTTTCCGTTTCATCCGCGATATGAAAAATGCGGGCATGGTGCCGGGCCGTCCACGCTGATTTCAGGCTGTCGTGACAACACTCGAATAGTCTTGAACATTCCCGCACAATCCCAAGGAATACCCTACAATCCGGATTACATATAATAGGTACATATGTTCCGGTAATATTTATATTCGCTATAACATCAATATTGTACAGGCTTCGCCAATTGCTGCTGCGGGTGCATTCTCCGCTCTGATCAGCAATGCATCAGAGCTGGCCAAGGCTGATAGCATCGAAGAATCCTGTAGTGGAAACGGGGTTGCAATGAGCGTGCCATCGCCAGCTCGGTCGATGGTTGCACGGATATAATCGCGGCGGTGGTCGTTTGCCTGTACTGCTTTGCCAAGGCGGGCGGGGCGGATATCTGCAGTCAACTCACCACCTGAGAGTTTTGCCACCAATGGACGTAGAAAAAGCAGACTGCATACGATGCTCGAAACGGGATTGCCCGGAAGACCGATCACGTGAACCGTTTTACCTGAAACTGTCTTACGGCCATACATAAGTGGTTTGCCCGGCCGCATGGCAATTTTCCAGAAATCGAGATCAACGCCGCAACTTTTCAATGCGCTGTGTACGAAATCACGATCACCAACCGACGCACCGCCAATGGTGACGAGTATATCGATACCGTCATCAAGTACTCGGCTGATTGCGGATTCGATTTTTTCAAGATCATCAACGATGATACCAATATCTTCCGGCGTACCACCTGCACCACGCACGATTTCTGCGATACCCATGCTGTTGGAAGCAACGATCTGGTCGGGGCCGGGGACCATGCCGGGCGAGACAAGTTCATCACCCGTTGCAAGAATGGCAATCCTCGGTTTCTTGAACACCTGAATGGTTGTGTTGCCGCTCGCGGCAGTCAGCGATAATGCCGGCGCATCGAGTTTCCGGCCTGCGGGCAAGACCGTATCGCCCGGTGCAAAATCGAGACCTGCGCGACGGATATGACGAGTTGTGTCTATTCCTTGTTTGATCGTCAGCTTATCGCCTGATCGTTCAGTATCTTCCTGAATGACGATGCAATCTGCGCCTTCAGGCATGGGAGCGCCTGTAAAAATGCGCACAGCCTGTCCTTCAGAGAGTTTTCCTTCGAACCTCTTGCCAGCAGCAGATTCGCCAATAATTGTCAGGTTAATCGGATATTCGATGTTTTCAGGAGCAATCAGTGCGTAGCCATCCATCGCAGAACAATTAAATGGTGGTTGTAGAAGACTTGCTTTCACCGGTACTGCTAAAATGCGCCCACCGGCTGAACCCAATGAAACCTGTTCAAAACCACCCGTTGTTGCTGAGCCTAGTATTCGGTTAAGTGCGTCATCAACTGGCAAAAGCGACATTGTGCTTCCTTTGGTAGGAAATGATTTCAATTAATCCTCTTCTAATTTGCTAGAAGTGGAGACGAATTGATCTTTCGCAAACTCCCTTCGAAATCAGGCTTTCCAATCGCCTGATTTGCCGCCACTTTTGGCGGAAACGCGGATATCTGTGATTTCCATATGCCGATCCACGGCCTTTGCCATGTCATAAATGGTGAGGCAGGTGACGGAAACAGCAGTCAATGCTTCCATCTCAAGGCCGGTGCGGCCTTTGAGTTTGGCGCTTGCCGACACGCGCAGGCCGGGAAGTGTTCTGTCAGGCTCAATCTCGACGGACACTTTGGTCAGCATCAGCGGATGACAGAGCGGAATCAGATCAGCCGTCTTTTTGGCGGCCATGATACCAGCAAGCCGTGCTGTGCCAATAACATCGCCTTTGGCAGCGTTGCCTTCAAGAATAAGCACCAAGGTCTCCGGCTTCATTCTCACCGCACCTTCTGCGGTCGCAATGCGTTCTGTCTCAGCCTTATCGCCAACATCGACCATATGAGCGGCGCCGGTCTGATCGATATGCGTGAGCTTCGTAACCATAGCTCAGGCCTTGCCGGTCAGAAGTTCGCGGGTGGCACTGGCCACATCATCTTTGCGCATCAAGCTTTCGCCAATCAGGAATGTGCCAATATTCGATTTTTCGAGGCGCAGACAATCATCATGAGTGAAGATGCCACTTTCGCCAACGAGCAGACGGTCTGCTGGCACCATCTTTGCGAGGCGCTCGGAAACTGCCAGATCGAGTTCAAATGTGCGCAGATTGCGATTGTTAACGCCGACGAGACGCGATGAAAGTTTCAACGCGCGTTCGGTCTCTTCTTCGTCATGCACCTCAATCAGCGCATCCATGCCAAGCTCAAAGGCGGTTTCTTCAAGCGCTTTGGCAACATCGTCATCGACGCTTGCGAGAATAATCAGAATGCAATCGGCGCCCCAGCTACGCGCTTCATAAACCTGATAGGTGTCGAAAAGGAAGTCCTTGCGCAATGCTGGCAATTTACATGCATTGCGGGCAGCAGTGAGAAATTCCGGAGCGCCTTGGAAAGAAGGGGTGTCAGTGAGAACGGAAAGACACGCAGCACCCCCGTCTTCATATCCCTGCGCCAATGCTGGTGGATCGAAATCCGGGCGGATAAGACCTTTTGATGGACTTGCTTTCTTGATCTCGGCAATGAGAGCAAACTTGTTTGCAGCGCGCTTTGCTTCGAGGGCCTTGAGAAAACCGCGCGTTGCTGGCTGGTCTTTCGCTTGTGCCTTGACCTCTTCAAGCGGCAGGCGCGCTTTTGCAGCTGCGATTTCCTCGCGCTTATAGGCTTCAATTTTCCGCAGAATGTCGGTGGACATCATGTGATCCTTTCCGTCAGAGCGGTTGATTGTTTGATACGGCGATTACCTTTTGCAGAACGGCGAGGGCCGCGCCGCTGTCGATTGATTGAGCTGCAAGAGCGATGCCTTCTTGCAAGTCTTTTGCTTTGCCGGAAATCACCAATGCAGCGCCGGAATTCAGCAATACAATATCGCGATAGGCGTTTTGTTCGCCATTGAGCACGCCCAGCAAAGCTTTGGCATTCACCTCGGCTTCACCACCTTTGAGTTCTGCCATATCGACGCGGCGCAAGCCTACGTCTTCGGGCTGAATCTCAAATGTGCGGATCGTACCGTTTTCAAGCGCTGCAATTTTAGTGGTGCCAGCCGTGGTCATTTCATCAAGACCATCGCCATAGACGACCCACGCTGTTTCAGAGCCGAGTTCTTTAAGAACCTGTGCCAGTGGCTCAACCCATTCTGCCGAGAACACGCCTACAAGCTGGCGTTTGACGCCTGCTGGATTGGAAAGCGGTCCGAGCAGGTTGAAGATCGTGCGCGTTCCGAGCTCGACGCGCGATGGCCCGACATGGCGCATGGCCGAATGGTGGGTTGGTGCAAACATGAAACCGAGACCAGCCTCGCTGATACTGCGGCCAATCGCGTCTGCACCGACTTCGATATTTACACCAAGCGCTGCCAGTGCATCGGCTGCGCCCGACTTGGAAGACAATGCACGATTGCCATGCTTTGCGACCGGAACACCTGCGCCTGCCACAACAAAGGCTGAGCAGCTTGATACATTGTATGAGCCGGACTGATCGCCACCAGTGCCGACAATGTCCACGGCATTTTCGGGCGCTGAAACAGGCAGCATGCGCGAGCGCATAGATGCCACCGCACCGGTGATTTCTGGTACGGTTTCACCGCGAACACGCAGCGCCATCAGAAATCCGCCAATTTGCGAAGGCGTTGCCTGTCCTGTCATCATGATGTCAAAGGCTGCTTTGGAATCCTCAAACGACAACGGAGTGCCCGAGGCAGCCTTTGCGATATAGGGTTTTAAGTCAGCCATTGTGCACCTTATTGTCGATCAGAAAGCCAGAGCTTTACTGATTGCATTCTGGTTGATCTTAACCGGATATTGCTTCTGCAATTCACCAACCAACTGTTCAAGAACATCGTCAGTGAGTGTGGTGGTCAGATATTTCTGCTGATCTTCCGGAATTGCGTCCGCACCTGATGCCGTTGGTTCTGTGACTTCCACAACCTTGAACAGCAGCTGGGCATCGTTGGATGGTGCGCCAGCAGTGCCAGTGAAGCCATCAGGACCACGGAACACTTGTGCAGTTGCGGCTGAACCAAAGTCCGCGTCGTTGGTGTTGCGGGTAATGCCACGCTTGGTCTGCTTTTCGACACCGATTTCGGCAGCGATTGCGTCCAGTGTTTCGCCACCATCAAGACGCTTTTTCAGCTCTTCCATACGCGCATTAAGACGCTTTACGGCTTCTTCACCCTTCCAAGCAGCGACAACCTTGTCCTTGACTTCATCAACGGTGCGGTCGCGGGCAGGGGTGGTGGCGTCAACCTGATACCAGACATAACCATTATTACCTAAGGTCAGCGCATCATTGTCAAAGCCCTGATCTGCCTGGAAGACGGCTGCAACGAGCGCCTGTTCATTCGGCAGTTCAACATGATTGCCTGCCGGGTCGTTGCCCTCTGCATCAATTGCATCAATGGTCACAGCCTTGAGGCTGAGAGCCTTGGCAACATCTGCCATGCTTCCACCTTCTGAGCGCTGTTGCTCATAAGAGTCGTGAATGCCGTTAATGCTGCTGATTGCGATATTGGTCGCTACGGTGTCGCGAATTTCTTTTTCGACTTCCGAAAGCTCTTTGACGCTTGCAGGATTAACCGTCGTTACGCGCAGAATAACAGGGCCGAATGCGCCCTTTACAACATCACTGACGCCACCTTCGTTGAGTGCAAATGCTGCATCCGCAATGACGGAATCAGGAAGAGTAGTCTTTTCAAAGGTACCGAGAACGAGATCGGTTTCGCTCTTGCCCTGTTCCTTGCCAATATCGACGAAGCTGGTGCCAGCTGCGATTTTTTCGTGCGCGGCCTTTGCGGCTGCTTCGTCAGCAAAGCTAAGCTGTTCAATGGTGCGTGTTTCGGTGGTGCTGAAGCGATTTTTGTTCTTTTCATAATATTCGTTGATTTCATCCTGCGTTACAGCAGATGCATCAGCAATATCCGCAGGCTCAAGCTTTACATAAGTGACCTTGCGATATTCGGGAGCCTTATATTCATCCTTGTGCTCTTCAAAATAGGTCTTGATAGCCTCATCCGTCGGGGCAGGCACAGCATCGGCCTTCTCAGCCGGAATGCTGATGTAATCTGCGCTACGGCTTTCACCCTGATAAAGAGCAAGCGCTTTAAGCATTGTTGCTGGCATCTTCAGGCCGTCCGTTGACGCTTCGACGATTTGCTGGCGACGGGCAACTTTCGCACGATTGTCGAGGTAGTCCTGTGCACGGATATTGGACTGGCGCAGCACTGCATCAAACTGTGCGCGGCTGAAATTGCCGCTTGCATCCTGAAATGACGGGTCTTCGCCGGTCAGACGCGCAATTCCGTCCTTGGAAAGACCAAGCTGCATGTTGCGGGCCTGTTCATCGAGAACCACGCCAGCTGCAAGCTGTGCGAGAACCTGCTGATCAACGCCGAGCTGCTGGGCCTGTTCGCGGGTCAGACGCTGACGAAACTGTTGCGACAGACGCATGAGCTGCTGTTCATATGCAAAACGATAGTCGGATGAGCTGACTTTGGAGCCGCCTGCACTGATTGCATCATCGACTTCTACTTCGCCCTGGAACGCATCTGCGATGCCCCAGACGGCAAAGCTTAGAACAAGCAGGCCGAGAAGAAGCTTAGCAACCCAAGATCTTGCGGCATCACGCATACTGTCCAGCATTGGAAACCCTTTAAAGAACAAAACAAAGTCCGGCATCAATCAAAGATGAGCCTTATCAGGGGATAACCTTAAGCTGGCCTCTGATGCAAGTTCTCATTGATGCCAGACCACCAAGAACATTGCATTGCTGTGCGAATACGCTTAGTCAGTGGCAAAATTTGGCGCTGCTTACATAATGTTGAGCGGTTTGCTGTCGTTCAAGGCGAGGAGAATGACATGACTCCGGGAATCCGTCCGCTGGTTGCTGGCAACTGGAAGATGAATGGTACGGGAGAATCCCTGACCGAATTGCGCGCAATAGCAGCTGGTCTGAGTTCAGATCTTGGGCGCAAGCTTGACGCCGTCATCTGCGTTCCGTCGACATTGTTGTCGCGCGCTGCTGAAACGCTCGAAGGCGAAACGGTTGCATTGGGCGGACAGGATTGCCATCCGAAACTCTCGGGTGCGCATACGGGCGATGTATCAGCGCAAATGTTGAAAGAAGCAGGCGCGAGCCATGTTATTCTTGGTCATTCGGAACGTCGCACCGATCATCGGGAAACAAATGATCTGGTACGCAGCAAAGCCGAAGCGGCATGGGCTGCTGGACTTGTTTCTATTGTATGCGTTGGCGAAACCGCCGATGAGCGCAAAGCCGATCGTACGCTTGATGTTATCGGAAGTCAGCTTTCGGCTTCACTTCCTGATGGTGTAAATGCCGAGAATACGATTATTGCCTATGAGCCTGTTTGGGCTATTGGCACTGGCTTAACGCCAACTGTTCAGGACGTTCGGGCCGCTCATGCATTCATGCGTGAAAAGCTAACTGAACGTTTTGGCGCGAAAGGCGCGCATCTCCGGCTACTTTACGGTGGTTCGGTTAAGCCGTCCAATGCAATTGAATTGCTGAGTGTTCCGGATGTGGACGGAGCACTTGTTGGCGGTGCCAGCTTGAAAGCTAGTGACTTCCTCGCCATATGCGAAACTTATCGTAATCTGTGAGATAGTTTGCTCACGATAATCTATCTGGGGCGAAGGGCTTGGATTATCACGCAATAGCGTGTAAAGAGCCGCTCAATCTATTTGTATCATCGCTGCCCGGAGAGGAAACATTACAGTTTTTCCGGCATGCATTAGACCAGAGATATAAAGACCTTAACCTATGCAGACCATAGTCATTGTCATTCATTTGTTGATCGTTCTGGCGCTTGTTGGCGTTGTGCTCATCCAGCGTTCCGAAGGCGGTGGCCTTGGTATCGGCGGTGGTTCGGGCTTTATGACGGCTCGCGGCGCCGCTAACGCGCTAACGCGTACAACTGCTATTCTCGCGATTGGCTTTTTTATTACTTCGCTAGCCCTTGGTATTATGGCCCGTTACGGCGATAAGCCAACAGATATTCTGAATCGTATTCCCGCAGCTGGGAGCACGCAAAATGCACCAGCTGGTGGAACTGGTACAGGCGGCGGCATCCTTAATCAGCTCGGTGGCGAATCTTCGCGCACCAACGAAGCTGAAACACCTGCTACCGGAGAAGTCCCGGCAACGACACCAGCACAGCCGGACAGCACGCAGCCACAGGCACCGCAGGTTCCCAGTTCCCAGTAAGGAACTTTAAGACTGAAGCATTTTGAAAACCGGCCTGAAAGGGCCGGTTTTCTTTTTGTTAAACATGTGGTCCCAAAGTGTTGCACGCAGGCAATAGCGATCATCGAATCGTGATGTATGGCTTTTGCGGATAATTGAGTAATTGGGTCGATTAACGTATGGAGAACGAAAGCCTGATCGCGATACTGCATCAGGTGTTTTCAGCACTGCTTGGGTTTTCGGGAAAAGATTATGTCTTCACGTTTTATTTTGATGGCCGGCATTGCAAGCCTCTGCATCGGTTTTTCAGGCCAGAGCTTTGCCGCTGGTACTGCTGGCGCAGAAGCTGAACTTGATGCTGCAGCGACTGCTATGCAACAGGTTGCTGTGGCAAGCGATACCACTGCAAAGCCTGCCAAGAAGAAAAAGAAAAGCGCTTCGAACGCAGGTGCTGCGAAGAAGGTCGCGTTGAACCGTTACAACATCGATCCACGCTATCAGGCACAGACCGTTTCGTTCACCGGCTATGAGCCAGGGACGATCGTGATCGATCCGTCGAAGTATTTCCTGTATCTCGTCGAAAGCTCCGGCAGCGCACGCCGCTACGGTATTGCTGTTGGTAAAGTCGGTCTTGAGTTCAAGGGAACCGCGACTGTCAACGCCAAGCGCGAATGGCCACGCTGGATTCCGACCAAGGAAATGATCGAGCGTAATCCTTCACAATATGGTCGTTATAAGAACGGTATGGATGGCGGTCCGGGCAACCCACTGGGTTCGCGCGCTATGTATCTGTTTCAGGGAAACAAAGACACTTACATCCGCATTCATGGCACGACTCAGCCATGGACAATCGGAAGCCCTGCTTCAAATGGCTGTTTCCGTATGACGAACGAAGACGTCATGGATCTCTATGACCGCGTTGGTATGGGCGCAAAAGTCGTCGTTCTCTGATTTTGCTATAAACTACCCGAAAGGCCGGGATTTTCCCGGCCTTTTTTCGTGCGCATTTTAATTCAAATAGCATGCTACGAAGAGAACTAAACTTGGTGGAAGCGTCCGATTATCTCGCATGCAACGCAGTTCGGGCGTGATTTTGATGGAAAAAACATTGATTCCCATTTTTTTAGTGGCGGAATCAATCAGAAGGGTCTAACGACATAAGCCCATGGCGCGATATGTATTCATCACAGGCGGCGTGGTTTCTTCCCTCGGAAAAGGCATTGCCGCAGCAGCATTGGCTGCACTCCTTCAGGCACGTGGTTACCGCGTGCGTATCCGTAAACTCGACCCTTATCTGAACGTCGACCCCGGCACGATGTCGCCTTACCAGCATGGTGAGGTGTTCGTCACTGACGATGGTGCCGAAACAGACCTTGATCTGGGCCATTACGAGCGGTTCACCGGTCGTCCTGCAAATCAGCGGGATAACATCACCACCGGTCGCATTTACCGCAACATCATCGAAAAAGAACGCCGCGGCGATTATCTCGGTGCGACGGTACAGGTCATTCCTCACGTCACGGATGAAATCAAAAACTTCATCCTTGAAGGCAATGACGACTATGATTTCGTGTTGTGCGAAATCGGCGGCACGGTTGGCGACATCGAAGCCATGCCATTCCTCGAAGCGATTCGTCAGCTCGGCAACGAACTGCCACGCAATAGCGCGGTCTATATCCATCTGACACTGATGCCGTATATTCCGGCGGCAGGCGAACTCAAGACCAAGCCAACGCAGCATTCGGTCAAGGAACTGCGTTCGATCGGTATTGCGCCGGATATTCTTCTGGTGCGTGCGGATCGCGAAATTCCGGCTTCTGAACGCCGCAAGCTTTCGCTGTTCTGTAATGTGCGTGAAAGCGCTGTCATTCAGGCGCTCGATGTTTCGACCATTTATGATGTGCCGATTGCCTATCATAAGGAAGGTCTCGACAACGAAGTGCTTGCAGCATTTGGCATTGAGCCTGCACCGAAGCCACGTATGGAGCGTTGGGAAGGTATCTCCAACCTTCTCCATAATCCTGAAGGCGAAGTCACGATTGCCGTTGTCGGCAAATATACTGAGCTGAAAGACGCGTATAAGTCGCTGATTGAAGCGTTGCAGCACGGTGGCATTGCCAACAAGGTCAAGGTCAATCTCGACTGGATCGAAGCAGAAGTGTTTGAAAGCGAAGATCCTTCGCCGTATCTCGAAAAGGTTCACGGCATTCTGGTGCCGGGTGGCTTTGGTGAGCGTGGCGCGGAAGGCAAGATTCTTGCTGCCAAGTTCGCACGCGAACACAAGGTGCCTTATTTCGGCATCTGCTTTGGTATGCAGATGGCATGTCTGGAAGCAGCGCGTAATCTCGCTGGCATCGAGAACGCATCGTCGACCGAGTTCGGCCCGACCAAGGAACCTGTCGTTGGTCTGATGACCGAATGGCTTAAGGGCAATATGCTCGAAAAGCGCACCAAGTCAGGCGATCTGGGCGGTACTATGCGTCTTGGCGCATATGAATCGACGCTTAAGGCTGGAACGCGTATTGCTGAGATTTATGGCTCAACCGATATTTCCGAACGTCATCGTCACCGTTACGAGGTGAATGTTGATTATAAGGATCGTCTGGAAGAAAGCGGTCTGATCTTCTCAGGTATGTCGCCTGACGGTGTCCTGCCGGAAACAGTTGAATATGCCGATCATCCTTGGTTCATCGGCGTTCAGTACCATCCGGAACTGAAATCACGTCCATTTGAACCGCACCCACTTTTCGCCTCCTTCATCGCAGCCGCGATGGAGCAGGGCAGACTGGTTTAAAGCTCTTACGCGCCCCTTCTGGGGCGCGTTTTACTTTACGCGAGATACGCCTTTGTTTTTCGCATATCTTTATCCAAAAACCGGTTCCCACTTTTTGGAGACATGCTTGTAGGGGCGCGTTTCCTTTGTGTGCCTTGTTTTCGTTCAATTCGCACGCCAGATAAGGTGCCTCTGAGGCACTTGTAATATTTGAAGGTTCCAAATCATGACGACCGCAAATCCTGCTGTAAAAATCGGCAATGTAACGTTCTCAAACACTGCGCCTCTGGCATTGATTGCCGGGCCTTGTCAGATGGAAACGCGGGAACATGCTTTTGAAATGGCGGGCCGTCTGGTTGAAATCACCAGCAAGCTTGGCATTGGCCTTGTTTATAAGTCGAGCTTTGACAAGGCTAACCGTACGTCGTTCAGTGCACAGCGCGGCATTGGTTTGGAAAAGGCCTTGGAGGTCTTTTCGGACCTTAAGAAAGAATTTGGCTTTCCGGTCCTGACAGACATTCACAATGAACATCAGTGTGCGGAAGTTGCTGAAGTTGTCGATGTTCTGCAAATCCCGGCATTCCTTTGTCGCCAGACTGATCTTCTGGTTGCGGCAGCCAAGACTGGCCGCGCGATCAACGTGAAGAAGGGCCAGTTTTTGGCGCCTTGGGATATGAAGAACGTGCTGGCGAAGATTACCGAAAATGGCAATCCAAATGTCATGGCTACAGAGCGCGGTGCATCCTTTGGATACAACACGCTGGTGTCTGACATGCGTTCGCTGCCGATCATGGCTGGTTTCGGTTCGCCGGTAATTTTCGATGCGACTCACTCTGTGCAGCAGCCGGGCGGTCAAGGTGGCTCTTCTGGTGGTCAGCGCGAGTTTGTTGAAACGCTTGCGAGCGCTGCTGTGGCTGTTGGTGTGGCTGGTGTGTTCATTGAAACCCATCAGGATCCTGACAATGCACCGTCCGATGGCCCGAACATGGTGCCAATCGATAAAATGCCCGCACTGCTTGAGAAGCTCATGGCATTCGATAAGATTGCTAAATCGATTTAAAATTCATCAAGAATTCACAGGCGGGGGATTTTCCTCCGCCTTAAATGTCTGTAATGAAGACCTGAAATTGAATTTCTTCAATGTGCCTTGCAACAAAGCGGGGCTACCTACAGGGAAGGACTTGCCCCTATGACTGCAATCATCGACATCGTTGGTCGCGAAATTCTCGACAGCCGCGGTAACCCAACCGTCGAAGTCGACGTTTACCTCGAAGACGGCTCTTTTGGTCGCGCTGCTGTGCCATCGGGCGCATCGACTGGCGCGCATGAAGCTGTAGAGCTTCGCGACGGCGGCAGCCGCTATCTCGGCAAGGGCGTTGAAAAGGCTGTTGAAGCAGTCAATGGCAAGATTTTTGATGCAATCGCTGGTCTTGATGCTGAAAATCAGCTGCTCATCGATCAGACACTCATCGAGCTTGATGGCACACCAAACAAGGGCAACCTTGGTGCAAACGCAATTCTCGGCGTTTCGCTCGCTGTTGCTAAGGCTGCGGCACAGGCTGCCGGCCTGCCACTCTACCGCTATGTTGGCGGTGCGAACGCCCATGTTCTGCCAGTTCCAATGATGAACATCATCAATGGCGGCGCACATGCTGACAATCCAATCGATTTTCAGGAATTCATGATCATTCCGGTCGGCGCTCCGTCGTTCCGCGAAGCAGTTCGTTATGGTGCGGAAGTTTTCCACACGCTCAAGAAGCGTTTGAAAGACGCTGGCCACAACACCAATGTTGGTGATGAAGGTGGCTTCGCACCAAACCTGCTCAGTGCAGAAGCAGCGCTCGATTTCGTTGTTGAATCGATCGAAAAAGCTGGCTTCAAGCCAGGTGTAGACATTGCAATCGGTCTTGATTGCGCGGCAACTGAATTCTTCAAGGACGGTAACTACGTCTATGAAGGCGAAAACAAGACCCGTGATCCAAAGGCGCAGGCTGAGTATCTCGCAAAGCTGGCTGCTGATTACCCAATCGTGTCGATTGAAGACGGTATGGCTGAAGACGACTGGGAAGGTTGGAAATACCTGACCGACCTGATCGGTGACAAGTGCCAGCTCGTTGGTGACGATTTGTTCGTAACCAACTCCGCACGTCTGCGCGATGGTATCAAGATGGGCGTTGCCAACTCGATCCTCGTCAAGGTCAACCAGATTGGTTCGCTCAGCGAAACGCTCGATGCTGTCGAAACCGCTCACAAGGCTGGTTACACGTCTGTTATGTCGCACCGTTCGGGCGAAACAGAAGATTCGACCATTGCCGATCTCGCAGTTGCAACCAACTGCGGTCAGATCAAGACCGGTTCGCTGGCGCGTTCAGACCGTACTGCAAAGTACAACCAGCTCATCCGCATCGAAGAAGAACTTGGCAAGCAGGCTCGCTATGCAGGCCGCAGCGCTCTGAAGTTCCTCTAAGACTTCTGATGCGGCTATTTAAATGAAAGACGGCGGCTTAAAGGCCGCCGTTTTTTATTGCTTCATGCTTCTTCTTTGTGAAGCATCATAATCACAACGGCCATCATGCTCGGTAGCGCGTATAACAGCGCCCCTAGTTGGGTATTGAGTGGGTTTTCCTTGGCTTGCCATGCCATGAACCAATCACCTGCAACAACCATGAAGCCGAGACCCCAGACTGAGATAGCGCACAGGGCTCCGAGCATTGCCCATGCTTTGCCTTTAGAAAAAGCAGAGTAATCCTTGCCGAGGCTCGTTACCATTTTGAGAACCCCAACCATTGCCAAAATTCCGGCGAGTGTTTCCATTGTGGTAATAGCAGCAAGTCCAAGATAGGGAGCCCAATCAATATTTATTGCCCGCCACGTAAGTGCAGGGTTTCCGTAGGTGTCAGCCATTGACAAAAGTGGTGCTACGGCATTTTGGGCAGTTCCCGAAAAATCAGCCGTATTGTTGAGGAAACTGAATATACCCCATAGGGCGGGAAATAGAGCCATGACTATACATGCTAGGCGTCTAATTATATTTTCACTCATAATATCGTAACCTTGTATATTTCTAATATTATATTTTAATTATGGGCGGTGATGAATTTTCTATATTTAAAATTATGTCTGATTATTTCTTATTTTCAAAGAGTTTTTGCTGCACGGTTATCTGCTAGTTTTGTAACTCTTCGGGAAAAACAAGGGCACACGCCAATAATAGGAAAGTCGATGCATACATATCGAACAAGCCGATGTCACATTAGTACAAGTGCCTAGGTTTTGACTTGGCACCTTACGAGATTAAATCAGTCTGGAATAGATTGAAAAATAAAATCTTAGAGTAATTTTAGAATCTCTGTGACGGGCCTGAAAAATTCCCTGTCTTAAGAACATTCTGATTTTTCATATAATAGGCATACCGGAGAAAAGGTATGGTGCCCCCAGAGAGACTCGAACTCCCGACCCCCTGATTACAAATCAGGTGCTCTACCAACTGAGCTATAAGGGCAGCACAGGCGTGGAATTAGCATAATTTTCAGCTGTGTAAAGCGAAAATTCACATAAAACGGCAATGGTAAGCAAGTTTAGCATATGATAGCGATTTTGCCTGTGGAAATTGCAGCGGCTGGCGCATTGGAATGGAATAATATGGACGATAAATCCCTGGCGATTCACTTCCTTTCTTCTGGAACAGAGGAATCACTCGCAGCTCAGAAAGAGTTGGTGAAGCGTTATGGTCATGTGGCAGCCGAAGATGCAGACGTTGTCGTATCACTCGGTGGTGATGGCACGATGTTGCAAGCGCTGCGGGATTTCATGAACAGCGGCGTGCCAGTTTATGGAATGAACCGTGGTTCGGTTGGCTTCCTTATGAATGAATTTAAACTTGATGATTTGCCTGCGAGAATTCGTGCTGCACAAAAAGAGGTAATCCGTCCGCTTGAGATGATTGCTGAAACAGAACACATGGCCCCCTTCAAGGCGCTTGCGATCAATGAGGTGTCACTTTTCAGGCAATCTTATCAGGCGGCCAAGGTTCGTATCACCATTGATGGCAAGGTGCGGCTGGAAGAGCTGGTCTGTGATGGTTTGATGGTGGCAACGCCCGCCGGATCAACAGCCTATAATCTGTCAGCACAAGGACCGATCTTGCCTTTAGAAGCGCCATTATTGGCGCTGACCCCAGTGAGTCCGTTTCGCCCAAGGCGATGGGGCGGGGCTCTTTTGCCGAAACATGTGACCGTGCGCATGGATTTGCTTGAAATTGAGAAGCGGCCTGTGAACGCCGTTGCAGACAATAATGAAGTAAAATCTGTCCGGGCGGTGACGGTGCGTGAGGCCGTCGATAGTCAGGTTGCCATTCTGTTTGATCAAAATCATTCTTGGGATGAACGAATTTTGACAGAACAATTCAGACATTAGTTGGCTTTGCTTTTAGTAAATACTCACGTAAGACAGATGTGAAAGATAATAAAATACAAATAAATAGGCGTTTTTATATCTGGCAACCGTATTTTAGTTGACTTTTGTTCGTTGTAGACGTAGGCGATGCTGCAAGAAAACGCTTTTTGCGTTGCAGACGCCTTTTCTGCCTTGGTTCCTGCGCCTGATGACGTGGCGGCAATGACAGGATGGGTGGAATTCATTTCCAAACAGAGAGCTGCGCCTCCATTGACAACATTTGCCGAACTCGGTCTTTCCCCGAAAGTGCTCGCCGCCGTTGAAGCTGCGGGATATACAGCACCTACGCCTATTCAGGCGGGAGCTATTCCTCCTGCGCTTGAGCGCAAGGATGTGCTCGGTATCGCTCAGACCGGCACGGGTAAGACTGCATCCTTCGTTCTGCCTATGCTGCATCTTTTGGAAAAAGGTCGTGCACGTGCACGTATGCCGCGCACACTCATTCTTGAGCCAACGCGCGAACTCGCCGCACAGGTCGAAGAAAATTTCGTAAAATATGGCGTTAATCAGCGTCTCAACGTTGCGCTACTTATCGGTGGCGTCTCGTTTGATGAGCAGGAACGGAAGCTGGAGCGTGGTGCAGATGTGCTGATCGCGACGCCGGGCCGTCTTCTTGATCATTTTGAACGTGGAAAGTTGCTGCTAACCGGCGTGGAAATTCTGGTTATCGATGAAGCTGACCGCATGCTCGACATGGGCTTCATTCCCGATATTGAGCGTATCTGCAAGCTGATCCCGTTTACCCGTCAGACATTGTTTTTCTCGGCAACCATGCCGCCGGAAGTTACCAAGCTGACTGAACAGTTTTTGCATTCGCCAACGCGGATTGAAGTAGCTAAGGCTTCTTCGACAGCAAAGACCGTCACACAGCGTCTGGTTAAATCAGGCCGTAAGGATTGGGACAAGCGCGCAGCTTTGCGTGATTTGATCCGTTCTGAAGGCGACGCGATTAAGAATGCGATTATTTTCTGCAATCGTAAGAAAGACGTATCGGAGCTGTTCCGCTCACTGGTCCGTCACGAGTTTGATGCCGGTGCTTTGCACGGCGACATGGATCAGCGCGCGCGCATGACCATGTTGGCGAACTTTAAGGAAGGCAAGCTGCGCCTTCTCGTAGCGTCTGACGTTGCGGCACGCGGTCTTGATATCCCTGACGTGAGCCATGTCTTCAATTACGACATTCCGATTCATGCGGAAGATTATGTGCATCGCATTGGGCGTACTGGTCGTGCAGGCCGTTCGGGTCAGGCGTTTACTTTGGTGACGACCGGCGACGCAAAATATCTTTCGGCAGTCGAATCTTTGATTAATGAAAAAATCGAATGGCATGACGGCGATCTTTCAACCTTGCCAGCAGCTGACGAATCTGACGATACGTCGCGCAAGGGTAGAAATGCCCGAGGCAAAGGCAAAGATGCCAAGGGTAAATCGAAAGATAAACAGAAGGTCGAGGTACCTGTGATCGTTCAGGCCGATGAACCGCAGCCAATAATTCACGAAATTAAAGAGCGTCGTGACCCGATCCGCACATCAAATGATGAGCGCCGTAATAAGCCACAGCACGATCATCACAAGCGTCGCCGTGATCGCGATGATGATGATGGTCCGGCACCAGTTGGCTTTGGTAGCGAAATTCCAGCATTCATGCTGATCCCAACAGGGGTTCTGGCATAACAACAAAAAAGCCGATCTGATTATCCAGATCGGCTTTTTACTTTTGAGATGTTGAGCGAACACTGGCCGAAAATGCAAGTTTTGCCCAATCTGTCATGATCTCAGGATCATCAAAAGCGTCATCCGGCACACTCCAATAAGGCATGGCAACCGGCTTTCCGCTCTTTTTGCTGTCATAGGCCCATTGTCGCGACCCGGCATCAATGAAAGCGGGCGCGCTTTGCGCATCAGCTTTCAAAAGCAACTCATCTCCAACGACGAGCGCTATGATCAGCCCTTGGTGATAAATACCTTTGCCGCCGAACATGCGGCGAATGCTGATCGCACCTAAGCCCGCAAATAATTCTCGTAGAGTCTCTTCATCCATTGCTGAAGGCCAATTGGTTAAGCGGCACCCTGCATCTGGCGAAGGCTTTCTGGTGAAGCAGGAGTCAGTTCAACCGATTCACCGCAGCCACATGCAGACGTCTGATTGGGATTGTTGAAAACAAAACCGGTGCGTAGCGTTGTGACTTCAAAGTCCATTTGTGTGCCAAGCAGAAACAGAACGGCTTCCGGCGCGATATAGACTTTCGCACCGTCTTTTTCGACGCAATCGTCGCCAACCTTTGGCTCTGTGGCGAGATCGATAGTATATTCCATACCCGCGCAACCGCCTTTTTTTACGCCAACGCGAATGCCGAGCGCACCTTCTCTGGATGCCATGATTTCACTCACCCGCGTTGCGGCTGCATCGGTAAGCGTCAAGACTGAGAAACGGCCCATTTTCATCTCTTCCGGTGTTCTGCTGGTCAGAGACTGAAGAATCATTCAGTCTGCTCAAAGCAATCGCTTTTTCTGCGGGATTGCCACGTTTTTACTATAGTTAGTGTTGTAACATCATTACTGCAAGACACCAAATCGAGAGCGCATCCAAAGGTGCTGTGCAGATTTCTAGGTTTTGCAAAAAGAGATTTGCTGGAAGAGGAGATGCGAATGTCGATTGAGCGCATGAAGCCTTTGATGCTTGCCGGTGTCGCTGGTCTATTCAGTACAATGTTTTTTATTTCTGCCGCCGGTGCGCAAGACGCTCCGAAGAAGGCACCGACAACACAAGAAGAGACAAAGCCCGTAGAGGAAACAAAACCCACAGAGCAGACACAGGATGCTGCTGACGGTGTGATTGTTCCCGATTATCGCGATGACCGGTCAACACCGCAGGCGCTGATTGAATCCTATTACAACGCCATTAACCGCAAGGAATATGCCCGCGCTTATGGTTATTACTCGGAAGAGGGGCGCGAGCCTGATTTCAAGACCTTTGCCAAAGGCTATGACGGCACCAAGAGTGTGAAAGTGGCTGTTCGCAAGACTGAACCCGATCCGGGGGCAGGGCAGATTTACTGGAGTTTGCCGATTGCTATTGAATCAGAAGATAATGATGGCAAAACGCAGGTCTATACTGGCTGTTACACGCTGAGACTCACTAACCCGGCTATGCAGGAAGTGCCGCCCTATAAGCCAATAGAGATTATGACGGGATCTTTGACAAAATCGCCTTTGGACATCGAAAAAAGCGTGCCTGAAAGCTGCGATGCTCCGTAATTCAAATCCTGCTTGACCTTACCACGATGGGAAGCTGTAAGGTCTTGGCAGAGTGTAGATAAGGAGTTGTTTGAATGGTTACTTTTTCAGTTCCGAAGATGAAATGCGGCGGTTGCGCTCAGAGTGTTACGAATGCACTGCACAAGATTGATGCTAGCGCCGCTGTAGATATTGATCTCGATAAAAAAGAGGTCAAGTTTGATAGCTCCGCGTCGCAGGCCGATGCACTCAATGTTTTGGCGGCGGCGGGCTATCCTGCATCTGTCGCGCAATAATGTGAATAGGCCGCGCGGTCTTGTGATGGCTGTTGCCTTGCAAGATATTTTTTGAGAGCTTAGTTGCCGGATGCGAATGCGTCCGGCATTTTTTGTGTTTACATAATATGGTGCTCGTATGCAGAGGCGACCAAGTGTTGCAGTTGGGCTTGCAATTCCTGTGTCTGATTGACTGTAAGGTCGATTTTTGCCACATCAGCGGCAAATCTCGTTTATGGTGCCTGAAATGGCAGTGAACCGCGATTGTCACGGCTTTGTCGTATAGTCATGGTTCTTGTTTTCTAGGATGCCGAAAGCATAATAATCGCGTAGGCGCGATATAGAAGGATGTAGGGCATGGCTATGTCAGCCGATTATCAAGATCTTCGCACAAAGATGGTCGACAATCAGATCCGTACGACGGATGTAACAGACTTGAGCGTTATTGACGCTTTTCTGGCAGTCCCGCGCGAAGCTTTTGTTCCGGCAAACCGTCAGGTTCTTGCTTATATTGATGAAGATCAGTTGCTTGAGAGCGAAGGCACAGCGCCGCGCTACATCATGGAGCCATCGCCTTTTGCAAAGCTCGTGCAGCTTGCAAAGGTGAAGAAGAGCGATGTCGTTCTCGATATTGGTTGCGCTACTGGTTATTCGTCTGCAATTTTTTCGGAGCTTGCAGGATCAGTCATTGGTCTTGAGAGTGATTCCGCATTGGCGGCTGTTGCGACTGCTCGTTTGCAGGAGCTTGGCCATGACAATGTTGTGATCGTATCAGGCAATTTGAATGCAGGTTATGCCTCTGAAGCACCTTACGATGTGATTTTCATCGAAGGCGCAGTTGATTTTGTGCCCGAAGTACTTTTCAATCAGCTCAAAGAAGGTGGCCGTCTGGTTGTCGTTGAAGGGCGTGGAAATGCTGGAGTTGCGCGACTTTACGTAAAGGAAAATGGTACGGCTTCGGGTCGCAGCGTTTTCAATACGGCAGTTCGTCCTCTTCCTGGCTTTGAGCGTATTGAGCGGTTTGAATTCTGATTTTGTGCGTGGGGCAATTCTGCAACCCTACTAAAATTGTTTGTGATAGTGGCTGCGGAAAGATGGAAATAACGAAATTTACAGGTTATTAAGTCCTTCCGAACTGATTGGTTCGATTAAAGATTCTTTTGTTCTTACATGAGGTATACGGTGTTCAAAGCGTGCAAAGGACTTATGGCGGCGGCAATACTCCTGTCTGGCACCGTTTTATCGGGTCAGGCTGCGTTGTCGGAAACGCTTAACGGCGCGCTCATCAAAGCCTATAAGAACAATTCGACCTTGAACTCTTCGCGTGCAGGTGTGCGCATTGAAGACGAAAATGTTGCCATCGCAAAATCTGGCTATCGTCCGCAGGTGACTGGTAATTATAATGTTGGTCGCAGTAAGTCTCCAACATCAGGTTACCGCACGACTGGCACATACGGCATCGAACTCAATCAGATGCTGTTTGATGGTTTTCAGACCAAGAACAACGTAGCAGCCGCTGAAACGACTGTTTTTGCGCAACGTGAAAATCTGCGTAATACTGAACAAAATACGCTTTTTCAGGCTGTTCAAGCCTATATGAATGTCTATCAGTTCCGGCAGATCGCTGTTCTGCGTGAAAAAAACCTTGCTGCCATGAATGAGCAGGTTCGTGCTTCTCGTGCACGTCTTGATGTTGGTGAAGGCACACGTACTGACGTTGCACAGTCGGAAGCACAGCGTTCGACAGCAATCGCAGCACTCAATTCTGCGCGTGCTGATGTGAAGTCAGCAGAAGCTTCCTTCGTTCAGGTTGTTGGCACGCAGCCAGATAGACTTGCTGTTGCACCTGCCGCTAAAAACTTGCCAAAAAGCCCAGATGCGGCTTATGCGAACGCGCTGAATATTCATCCGGGCATTTTGGCTACACAATATGCAGTCAACGCGCAGGGTTATAACGTCAAGGCCAAGGAAGGTGCTTTGCTGCCGACTGTTGGCTTGACCGCAAGCGCGAGCCACCTCGACACATATGCCGGCACGAATGCTGGTGATGGTAATTCGGCCTCTGTCGGTCTTGGCGTAAGCATTCCAATTTATACAGGTGGCCGCTCATCAGCTCAGGTCCGTCAGGCTAAGGAACAGCTTGGACAGGCACGCATTGAAGTTGATGTCATTCAGGATCAGGTGCGTCAGGCAATCGGTTCAGCATGGTCGCAGCTCGAATCCGCTCGTGCTTCGGTTAAAGCAAACCGTGATGGTATCTCCGCATCGCAGCTGGCGCTGGATGGTGTTATTGAAGAACGTAAAGTTGGTCAGCGTACAACGCTTGATGTTTTGAATGCGCAGAACAGTCTGGTTGATATTCAGATTGCGCTTGTTCAGGCCGAAGCTGATTCAATCGTTGCAAGCTACGCACTTCTTGCTGCAAGCGGCCGTATGACTGCACAGGACATGCAGTTGCAGGTCGCTCAGTATAAGCCTGAAGAGCATTACAATGCTGTCAAGGACAAGTGGTTTGGTCTGCGTACACCTGATGGTCGCTAATTGACCGACTTAGAGCTTTCAAAACGGCGCCATTTTGGCGTCGTTTTTGTTTGATTCGTGCGTCGCGTATTAATTCTTAACAAAATGATAAAGCTGTGGGTTTGGAATACACTTGCCTGTGCAGGGATTCTCAAAGTGCCGCATGTCCGATACCCTTGATCCAATGATTCTCTGCCTGAGTATGTAATTGGCAATAAGGGAAAGACGGACAGCTATGGCACAAACATCGAGCGCAGCACGCGAACCGTCAATGGAAGAGATACTCGCCTCCATTCGCCGGATTATTGAAGACAGCGATGTGTCGCGTCATCCGATGCCAGCGGCGTCTGCTTTTCCAGCGCGTGGTGATGTAGCTAAGTTCCGGACACCTACACATATTCAGGATGCAGCTCCGAAAGCAGAAGAAAAGCCTGCTTTGAAGTCTGTTGTCTTCAAGGAAGAACCAGTGTTACGCGGAGCCGTTTCTGAGCCTGCTCTTGATGTGCCGGTTGCAGATGAGGAAACTGAAGAAGACGATGAAGATTTTTTCGTTCTTAATGCTCAGAATGATGATAATTTCAGCGAAGTTTCGGAACCTGTCGCCGAATTAGACAATGCTCCATCGCTTGAAACGCAGATTGCCAGCGAGTTGAATATAGCGCAGACTGAGCAAGTTGCTGTCGTGCCAGCGGAAGCGCCGGCTATTGCGAAGGAAGAGCCTGTTAACTTGAAACCAAGTAGCACAGATCATATTTTGTCTGAGGGTACTGAGCGTAAGGTATCAGCTGCGTTTCAGGACTTGAACCACGCCGTTCACTTAGAACCACGCCGTTCGTTCGATGATATCGCTTCTGAGATTCTCCGTCCCATGCTGCAAAACTGGCTTGATACCAATTTGCCGCCGCTCGTCGAACGGCTTGTTCGTGAAGAAATCGAACGCGTGGTGCGTGGCGAACGCTGATAGACAAATACCAGATTGGACCATTTGACCCGTCTGTCTCACAGGCGGGTTTTCACTTTTAGGGTGATTTGTTGGCGGTTAGTTGCTATTCAGCCGTCAATCAATTCATTCCGTATTCAGACCGGATAGTTCCATGCTTGAAAAGACTTATGACGCCGCGGCTGTTGAGCCGAAAATCGCTGAACGCTGGGAAGAGGCTGGCGCATTTAAAGCGGGTGCAGGTGCAAAGCCTGGCGCTGATCCATTCGCCGTTGTCATTCCTCCGCCGAACGTGACCGGATCGCTGCATATGGGCCACGCGCTCAACAATACGATTCAGGACATTATGGTCCGTTTTGAGCGTATGCGCGGTAAAAATGTTCTTTGGCAGCCAGGCATGGATCACGCGGGCATCGCAACGCAGATGGTTGTTGAACGCCAGCTTGCGGAGCGTCAGGAACCAAACCGTCACGCTATGGGCCGTGAAAAATTCATTGAGCGCATCTGGCAGTGGAAGTCGGAATCGGGTGGTCTGATCTCTAATCAGCTCCGTCGTCTTGGTGCATCGTGCGACTGGTCGCGTGAGCGCTTCACGATGGATGAAGGTCTGTCGCGTGCGGTTCTCGAAGTCTTCGTCTCGCTCTACAAGCAGGGTTTGATTTATCGCGACAAGCGTCTGGTCAATTGGGATCCGAAGCTGCTGACTGCGATTTCTGACATCGAAGTCGAATCCCGCGAAATCAAGGGACATCTTTGGCATCTGCGTTATCCGCTGGAAAACGTGCCTTTCGACCCTGAAAACCCGCATACCTTTATCGTGGTCGCTACAACGCGTCCTGAAACGATGCTGGGTGATACCGGCGTTGCGGTCAATCCGAAGGATGAGCGTTATCATGCATCCATTGGCAACAATATCGTGCTGCCGTTCGTTGGCCGCCGTATTCCGATTGTAGCTGATGATTATGCTGATCCGGAAGCAGGTTCGGGTGCGGTTAAAATCACGCCTGCGCACGACTTTAATGATTTTGAAGTCGGTAAGCGCAACGATCTGCGTGTGATCAATATTTTGACGCCTGAAGCGGCAATCACGCTGAAAGACAACGTTGATTTCCTTGAAGGTCTGGAACTCACACATGAGCTCACTGCGCTCATCAAAGAGTTTGAAGGACTAGATCGTTTTGTCGCCCGCAAGCGCCTTATCGAAACGCTTGAAGAGCAGGGCTATCTGGAAAAGATCGAAGATCACACACATGCGGTTCCGCATGGTGATCGCGGTGGCGTGCCGATTGAGCCATATCTGACCGATCAGTGGTATGTGAATGCTGCCGAACTCGCAAAGCCAGCCATGGCTGTGGTTCGTGATGGTCGCACACAGATCGTGCCAAAGAACTGGGAAAAGACCTATTTTGACTGGATGGAAAACATTCAGCCATGGTGCGTTTCGCGTCAGCTCTGGTGGGGTCATCAGATTCCGGCATGGTATGGACCTGACGGCAAGTGGTTCGTTGAGAAGAGCGAAGAAGAAGCAAAAGCTGCCGCTCTTGCGCATTACGGCGAAGAGGTTGCTCTGGAACGCGATACCGACGTTCTGGATACGTGGTTCTCGTCGGGTCTCTGGCCGTTCTCCACACTCGGCTGGCCAGACAAGACACCAGAACTCGCAGCCTATTACCCAACCAGCGTTCTCGTTACGGGCTTTGACATCCTGTTCTTCTGGGTTGCCCGTATGATGATGATGGGCATGCATTTTATGGAAGAGATTCCGTTCCATACGGTTTATCTCCATGCGCTCGTGCGCGATAAGCACGGCGCGAAAATGTCCAAATCCAAGGGCAACGTTATCGATCCGCTCGAATTGATGGATGAGTAT
Source organism: Brucella sp. 21LCYQ03 (assembly GCF_023554105.1). Taxonomy (GTDB): domain Bacteria; phylum Pseudomonadota; class Alphaproteobacteria; order Rhizobiales; family Rhizobiaceae; genus Brucella. The sequence goes on along the minus strand of NZ_JAMJWE010000006.1, from coordinate 99,737 downwards.
GGTGCGGATGCGTTGCGCTTTACGCTTGCCATCATGGCTGCTCAGGGTCGCGACGTGAAGCTCGATCCTGCACGTATTGCTGGCTATCGTAACTTCGGAACCAAGCTTTGGAACGCGACACGCTTTGCCCAGATGAATGGCGTTAAGCTTGATCCAAACTTCAAGCCGGATGATGCAAAGCTTGCAGTCAATCGCTGGATTCTGACAGAACTGACCAAGGCAACCCGCGCAGTGACTGATGGCATTGCGAACTACCGCTTCAACGAAGCGGCAGGTGCAGCCTACCGCTTTGTTTGGAACCAGTTCTGCGATTGGTATCTGGAACTGCTCAAGCCGATCTTCATGGGCGAAGATGAGGCGGCAAAGGCTGAAGCACAGGCAACAGCTGCTTATTGTCTAGATGAGATCTACAAGATGCTTCATCCATTCATGCCATTCATGACCGAAGAGCTTTGGACGCTGACCGCAGGTGAGGGCACAAAGCGCGACAGCGTTCTGGCACTGGCAGAGTGGCCGCAGTTGTCGTTCGAAGACGAAGAATCTGCGACCGATATCAACTGGCTGGTTGATCTCGTCATGGGCATTCGTTCTGTTCGTGCGGAAATGAACGTGCCTGCTGGTGCGGTGGCTCCTATCGTCGTTCTCGAAGCCAATGCTGCAACGCTTGACCGCTTCGCACGTCATGATGCTGCAATTAAGCGTCTGGCGCGTGTGGAGTCGGTTTCCTTTGCTGAAGAAGCACCAAAGGGCTCCGCTCAGCTCGTCCATGGTGAAGCAACAATCTGCTTGCCTCTCGGTAGCCTGATTGACCTCAAGGCCGAAGCTGCTCGTATGGCCAAGGAAGCGGGTAAGATCGCTGCTGAAATGGAAAAGATCGAGAAGAAGCTTTCCAATGAAAAGTTCGTAGCGAACGCAAAGGAAGAAGTCGTGCAGGCTGATCGCGAGCGTTTGGCTGAATTGAAAGAAGCCGCTGCAAGGGTAGCGACCGCTGAAGCGCGTATTCGCGAAGCGGGCTGATTTATCTGCTAGCTCATCCGGCTCGAATCATTATACCCGGCAGCGTAGTGTTGCCGGGTATTTTTATCGACTAAGTAGAAAACAACCCATGTTCAATGCTTCTAAATATCAATCGAACCGCCGTTTCGATTGTTTTTTGACGTTGTTGCGCTTTAGCAACAAGGCGCAAACTAGGCCAAAAAGTGGCTATATTTGGCGGTTTTGACATGGTTTTTTCCAAGAATTTTAGAAGAACTTGCGTCGATACCCTCGATTTAGGGATTTTCGCAAATCGCTACCTTCGCTATCCGCATTTCATACAAATTATGCATCTTGCGGGCTGAATCATTCCTGATTTACGTTTGCGTCAAAGTAAAAATAACGGGTTCACTTTTATTTGTTCGGGAGGACGTTTTATGAAGGCTGTCAGCCTCAAGGTCGCGGGTATCGCAACCGCTCTGTTGGGAAGTGCTGTGAGCGCACATGCGGGTGGCTTCGAACGCAGTTCGCAGGATTTTGATATTCTGTTTGAGCAAGGCACCGTGATTGATACGACAGGTACGTTTGTCGCGCCACAGCGAAAGTTGAAAAATATTCGTGGCCCAATTGGTGTCGCAACGGGTGGTGTTATACCGGGTACTAAAATACCATACGCCACCGAGGTTGACGAGGCCAAAGGCTATTGGGTTCCAAAGTTCTCTGCCAAAGTTGATTTGACGGATGATCTCGCATGTTCCGCGCAGTATCGTCAGCCGTGGGGCATTGAAACCAATGTTGGCACTGATAATATCCGTATGTTTACGGCTATTGAGCAGAAAATTTCGTCCAATGACTATGGTTTGAACTGTTCGTATAGGTTTTCCGCTGGTGAAAAAGGCTTCTTTCGAATTCTTGGTGGCGTCAGCTATCAGGAGTTGAAGGGCGAGCAGACGCGAATGATCCCGGGCGTCAATCCACTCAATAACCCGACAAACTTCCCATTTCCTGGTGGGTTCCGCGTCGCTTCGCTTGATGTAGAAGATAAAGCAGTGGGTTGGCGCCTTGGTGCAGCCTATGAGCTCCCTGAATATGCGATTCGTGCAAGTTTGGTTTACCAGTCAGAGGTAAAATACAATTTGTCGGGTTCCATCGACAATCTGGCGGTTAATCCGTTTACCAATCAGGCAATTTCTATTCCGGTTGAAAGTGATGTTGCGACACCACAGTCTGTAGAGCTTAAGCTGCAAACAGGTATTGCACCTGATTGGCTGGCTTTTGGTTCGATTAAATGGACGGATTGGTCGAGCATTGAACGGGTTTCATTTAATGCTTCCAGCAATGTTCAGGTTATTCCGGGTAGAGTGGTTCCAAAGGGAGCGAATATTACCAATTTGAACCTATACTATCAGGATGGCTGGACCGTCAGTGGTGGTGTGGGTCATAAGTTCAATGAGCAGTGGTCGGCGGCTGCGACAGTAACGTGGGATCGTGGTACAACAACAGGTTTAACATCGCAGACGGACGTTTGGTTGTTTGGCCTCGGTACCAATTATAAGGCAACGGAAAACTTCGAAGTACGCCTTGCTGGCGCTGCAGGTTGGCTGACGTCTGGTGAGATGGATGATACGTACATTAATGGTAATTTTAACCCTACGGGTTCGAAGGGCGAGTTCGGCAATGACTTTGTCGGTGCGCTATCGCTGACTGCTAAAGTCAAATTTTGATCTCTGCATTGTAAAAGAAAAGCCCGGCATTGCCGGGCTTTTTTGTTTTTGAACCAAATTAGTTTTCAAGGCGCGCAAGTAGAGATGATGTATCCCATCGACCGCCGCCAAGTTTCTGTACCTCCTTATAGAACTGGTCCACAAGCGCCGTCAAAGGCAGTGATGCACCGTTTCTATTGGCTTCATCAAGACAGATGCCAAGATCTTTGCGCATCCAGTCAACGGCAAAGCCGAACTCATATTTGCTTTCATTCATGGTGCTATGGCGATTTTCCATCTGCCATGAGCCTGCTGCGCCTTTGGAAATAACACTGATAAGCTTTACAATATCAAGACCAGCTTTCTTGCCAAAATGAATGCCTTCAGCAAGCCCCTGTACCAGACCTGCAATGCAGATTTGGTTGACCATTTTTGCAAGCTGGCCTGAACCAACAGGGCCCATCAGGCCGACTGACCGGGCGTAAGCTTCAATGATCGGCTTTGCGCGTTCAAAAATATCTTCTGATGCGCCGACCATAACGGTGAGCACGCCATTCTCAGCGCCAGCTTGTCCGCCTGAAACAGGGGCATCAATGAAATGAAAGCCACGCTTTTGAGCTTCCGCATCAAGTTCACGCGCGACCTCTGCAGAAGCGGTCGTATTATCAATGAAAATTGCTTCTTTCTTCATTGTCGAGAAAGCGCCGTTCGCGCCGATTGTGACTTCTCTCAGGTCATCATCATTGCCGACACAACAGAAAACGAAGTCTGCATCGCGTGCGGCTTCAGCGGGTGTGAGCGCATGTTTGCCGCCGAATTGTTCCGCCCATCTGGCAGCTTTTGCACTGGTACGATTATAGACGGTTACGTCATGTCCACCCTTGGCTTTAAGGTGGCCCGCCATTGGATAGCCCATTACACCAAGGCCGAGGAAGGCCACATTAACTGCTGTCATTGCATATTCTCCGAGATTAACAGATTGATTGCTTCTTGCTTTAAGCCAAGACCGTCAAACGGCTCATTCGTTTGTAATGTATTTAAAGCAAATCGCCCCCGGTGGCTGCAAGGCTACCGGGGGCGATTAGTTTTCTTTTATTCTTTAATCTAGCGGACCAAATGTCTGGTTAATCGTCTTTCGAGGAAATCCCAGATGTGTCGCAAACACTCGACGATAAGCAAGTAGATAACCGCCGCCCAGATATAGGTCTGGAAGTCGAAGGTCCGTGAATAAGCGCGGCGTGTTTCGCCCATCAGGTCGAGGACCGTAATGATTGCGACGATGGCCGATCCTTTGATCATCAGAATGATTTCATTGCCGTAAGGGCGAAGTGCAACAATCAAAGCTTGTGGAAGAATGACTTTCCAGAAGGTGACGCGTTTTGAAATGCCAAGGGCGGCAGCACCTTCCCATTGTCCGAGCGCCACACTTTGAATAGCACCACGCAAGATTTCTGCCTGATAAGCAGCTGTGTTGAGCGAGAAAGCAAGGATTGCGCAGTTCCACGCATCACGGAAAAACACCCACAGACCGATACTTTCGAGGAAAGGTCTGAAAGTACCAAAACCGTAATAGATCAGGAATGTCTGAGCCAGAAGCGGTGTGCCACGGAAGAAATAGACATAGCCAAATGCGAGACTACGCAGGAAGCGGTTCTTAGACATTCGCGCGGCGGTGATTGGGAGCGAGAGGATCGCACCGATCACGATGGAAATTGCGACCAGTTGCAGTGTGACCAGAAGGCCGGACCAGTAACGCGGACCATAGGTCGCGAACAGATCAACACGCCACGTATTGTAGAGATAGATTGCAAGACCCGCGAAGAGCAACCCCCACACCGCAACAATGATATGCCCAGCTATTCGCAGACGCGTCCACTTGCGTTCAACTGGCGGCGGAGCAAGAACCTCTGAAATGGCTTCACTCATTATCAGGCTCCTCGCGACGCGTTGTTGCCGGCATCCGCCCAGCGAGCGATACGGTTGATGAAGTAGGAGGAGATGATCGCAAGAGCGAGATAGAGCAGACATGCGACGCCAAAGAACAGGAACGGTTCTTTCGTCACACGCGCTGCAATCGAGGTCTGACGCAGAATATCCGATAGCGTAATGACCGAGACCAGCGATGTGTCTTTCAGCAAGACAAGCCAGAGATTGGCGAGGCCGGGCAAAGCAATCTTGATCAGCTGCGGGAGGATAACTTTCCGCATAGTCTGCCAATGCGAAAGACCGACCGCATAGCCGCCTTCATATTGTCCACGCGGAATGGCGCGGAACGCGGATAGGAAGACTTCACTGGAATAAGAAGAAAATACGAAACCCAGCGCGATCATACCCGCCACGAACGCATTGATCTCGATCCTTGCGCTAATGTCGAAAAAGGCAAGCAATTGTTGCAGTAACAATGACGCACCAAAATATACAAGAAAGAGCGTCAGAAGCTCAGGCAATCCCCGAAAAATTGTTGTGTAAATATTGCTTGCCAATCGCATTGAAGGTTCTGATGATTGCTTTCCGATGGCAACCAAAAAGCCCATAATCAGTCCAAGTGGCAATGTTGCGAGAGCAAGTGAAATGGTGACAAGAAGCCCCCATGCAATGCTGCGGCCCCATCCCTCCGGTCCAAAGCTTAATAAGGTGGCGTAATGTTCCATGCGCCTGATCTCTTCCCTTGGACCTGCTTCTTATAGCCTGCTTTAAAGTCGCGTGGGCGCGCCTTTTGCAGATATTGAAGTTTACTTGAACAGCCCAAATAATTGCGCCGGTTTACGTGTGAGTAAACCGGCGCATAAACGTTAAATTATCTTAGTTTTCCGCACCATATGCATCAAAATCAAAGTACTTATCATTGATTTCTTTGTATTTTCCGTTGGTTCGGATTGCCTTGATCGCGTCATTAAACTTTGCAATCAGCTCAGGGTTTCCTTTTTTGAAGGCAACGCCTGCGCCTGGACCGTGAATTTCAATCACTGGCGGGAAGGTGCCAACCATCTTACAGCAAGCGCCATCTGGTGACTTGAGCCATTCGGCCAAGGTCACGCTATCGTCGTTAACGGCATCAAGACGTCCGTTTGCCAGATCAAGACGATATTCTTCCGCTGTCGGATAAGCTTTAACCGTGCTGTCGGTAAAGGTCTTTTCAGAATAGTTGGAATGCGTGGTCGAAACCTGCACGCCAACCGTCTTGCCTGCGAGATCTTCCTTGGTCACGCCCTTGATGTCGGTGTCTTTAGGCGCTGCAACACCGGGAGGTGTGTTGTAATATTTGTTCGAGAAATCGACCTGCTTCTTGCGTTCGTCAGTGATCGACATGGATGCGATGAAGGCATCGAACTTGCCGGACTGAAGGGCAGGGATCGCGCCATCCCACTCCTGCGTAACAAACTCACATTCGGCTTTCATTTCGTCGCAAAGCGCCTTGGCGATATCAACGTCGAAGCCGGAAAGTGTGCCATCTGGCTTGATGAAGTTGAATGGAGGGTAAGCACCTTCCGTACCAATTTTAAGCTTCAGGGGTTCCTGAGCATTGGCGATACCGGCGGTTATGCTGCCGAGTGTGATTGCAAGTGCTGCTATTGATGTTGCTGCAGCGATACGCTTAATAACGCGCATTCTTAGTCCTCTCGTTTTGTTTTGGCTGGTTCCCTGATTATTCTTCTGGTTCAGCCGCCTTAAAGGATCATTGTCGACGTTAAGTTTACAAACTCAATTTGGACGCCGCTTCCTTAATTTCTACAATTAGATGCTAGAGCTGACAACGCGCAATAATTTTTCGCAGTTATACCCATTCATCCGCCCTTAAATGCATAATCCCACCATTTTTCACAGGAAGGCAAGATGGCCAGAGTAATTTAATTGTGCATCCTGAAAGGCGTTTTTCAAAGAAACGGATTGCTGAAAGGTGATTTTACCGTGTTTTATGCGGTAAGGTGAGTAATATGCAGGGAATAGCTCAAAGCTCCATTGATTGTTCAATGAAGTCTGCAATTTCTTCAATTTTATCGAGATGAAACAGCGGCAATCTTTCATGGTCTGCGAGATAGTCGCTGGCGATTGCGACGATATTGGAATCGGCCTCGCAGAGGGCTGGGCCATCATGACCACCCGAGCGACGAAGCTCGATTTTCTTATGAGATTCGGTCTTATAGCCTTCGACGAGAACCAGATCGCAAGGCGCAAGCTTTGCCGCGATCGCGCTTAATGAGGGTTCGTTTTCACCTAAGTTTTCGTGCATGATCGCATAGCGTGCAGAAGATACAATTGCCACTTCCGCAGCGCCGGCATTGCGGTGACGCCAGGAGTCTGTTCCCACATGATCAATATCAAAATTATGATGGGCGTGTTTGATGGTTGAAATGCGATAGCCGCGTCTGGTCAGCTCCTGCACCAGCCTTTCGGTCAACGTGGTTTTGCCGGAGTTCTTCCAGCCGGTAATACCGAATAATTTATTGGTCATTTCATCGCCTCATTCAGCTGCCTGGCTTCAGCCAGATCATCTGGATCATTGATGTTGAAGAATGGATCATAGCTTGCGCCATGGGCAGTTTCGACAAGCGGAAATTCTACTTGTTCAAGTCCGATATGACGTGCGAACGCGAAAACACTGGCTTTTTCACTTCGTGCCAGCCAATCAATGAGAGGCTTTAACAATTCGGTTTTCCAAAGACCAAAAATTGGATGCATGCGCTTATTAGAACTCGCAAGAACAATGCTGGCATCTGTCTTTTGTTGCCGTTCATAAAGTTTCGCTACAAGATCAATTGGCAGAAATGGGTTGTCTGCCGTAACACTTGCTAGAAATTGGAAATCGCTTGTATATTCCAAAGCAGTTTGCAGTCCTACGAGTGGTCCCCCATGCGAAGACTCAATATCTGCAACCGTTGGAATGCTCATTTTGGGGAGCAGTCGTGGATTGCAGTTCACGTTGAGAAAAACTGCATCAACCTGCGGTGAAAAGCGGCGTGCTACATGTTCGATTATCGTTTGCGAGTCGAGCCTTTGAAGGAATTTGTCACCTGCGATACCGCCCGCCCGCATGCGGCTGGATTGACCGCCTGCGATGATTACTCCCGCAATACGAGTGGTGTTTTTCACTATGAGGGCTCCACCCCGGTCGGCGTTGTTGCCAGCGTGCTTTTGTTGCGCTCGCGCTTTTTAAGAATGTTTTCGCGGTAGACCATATAGATACCACTGCCGACTACAAGAATTGATCCGGCGATTGTGTAAGTGTCAGGTGCTTCACTGAAGATCACAGTGCTTAACAGGATAGCCCATAGCAAGCTGGAATAGCGGAATGGCGATACAAAGGAGATTTCACCTTCACGCATTGCCATGATGATGAAGTGATAGCCAACCAGCAAAAGCACAGCTGCAAGAACCATAAACACGATGGGTTCTACGCCAATTGGTTGCCAGCCGCCCATCGGTTCGATTAGCGCGCCACCAGTGAGCGCGATAGCTCCGGCGGTAAGGGTTGAAAGATAGAGCGTGGGAACATGTGCTGGTACGCGACGTGTTGCGATGTCGCGCATCGCTGCAAAGCAAACGCTGGAAAGCAGAATCCCTACGGCTGCAAGCGTTGTTGAACTGTCGGCACCAGGTCGGATAATGATAATCACCCCGATGAGACCTACGGAAATACACATCCAGCGCCGCCAGCCGACTCTTTCGTTCAGAAACAACACAGCGCCAAGTGTTACGACGAGTGGTGTTGCCTGGAAAACGGCCGAACAAAAGGCCTGCGAAAGATGTCCAAGCGAATAGATATACGTGACGGTAGCCAGCACTTCGCCTAAAACACGCAGCATTGTCATTGGGTCCATTGACAAATTACGAAGTGCGCCGTTGCGCCACGCGAGTAGGCCGATTGCTGTTGTGGCGAATATCCCGCGAATGAACATATACTGGCCGCTGTTCATATGGATGAGCAAATATTTTGTAATGGAATCGCCGATGGTGAATGTTCCCATGGCGAGAAGCATGAAAATGCTTGCACGAAAATTTGCTGAATGCGGCACGATAAGGAATCCGGTTAGTATTCTATATCGCTATCTTATGATCTGGATCAGGTCCAATCGATACTTGTTGCGGACCTATTCAAAATAGTTATCCGCCGGTAAGGCTCATGTGACGCGCAACTGCTGGTCGTTTGTGGTCACGGTCAATGATGAAGTCGTGACCTTTAGGCTTGCGCGAGATGGCCTCATCGATTGCGTCACTCAGCACTGCATCGTTTTCGCTTGAGCGAACTGCATCAAGCAGATTGGCATCATCATTCTGACCCAGGCACATGTAGAGCATGCCCGTGCAGGTTAGCCGCACACGATTGCAGCTTTCGCAGAAATTATGTGTAAGCGGTGTGATGAAGCCGAGGCGGCCACCGGTTTCTTTTATCGTGACATAGCGGGCAGGGCCGCCAGTGCGATACGGATTGTCAGTGAGTGTAAATTGTTTGCTAAGGTCAGTACGCAACTGCGAAAGCGGCAAATACTGATCAGTCCGATCAAACTCGATTTCGCCCATAGGCATGGTTTCAATAAGCGTCATATCCATATCGCGGCCATGCGCCCAGCGGATCAACTCAGGGATTTCAAATTCATTGAAATCTTTGAGGGCTACTGCGTTGATTTTGACCCGGATGCCAGCATTTTGCGCGGCATCAATTCCTTCGATAACGCGATTAAGATCACCCCAGCGCGTTATTTTGCGAAACTTCTCAGCATCAAGCGTATCCATCGAAACATTGATGCGTTTCACACCGCAATCGGCCAGCTCATCCGCATAGCGCGCAAGCTGTGAGCCATTTGTCGTCAGTGTTAATTCTTCCAGTGCATCCGTTTCAAGGTGGCGTGACAGTCCGCGGATGAGGTGCATGATATTTTTACGAACAAGCGGTTCGCCGCCCGTCAGACGTAGTTTCCGAACGCCTTTATTTATAAAGGCGCTGCAGATGCGATCAAGTTCTTCGAGTGTCAACAAGTCTTTCTTTGGGAGAAAAGTCATGTGTTCCGACATGCAATATGTGCAGCGAAAGTCACAGCGATCCGTCACAGAAACGCGCAAATAGGTGACGGCTCGTCCAAATGGATCAATCATTGGTCCGGCTGTCGAAACATCAGGCAGTGTTTGAGCACGTTGCATAGAATAAGCCATTGTTTCCAAACGCTGCAGAAACAATTCTGCATCTTGCTTTCAAGATAGGTTTCCAAAAGCGCTTTGTCCAGTTTATGTGTCTGCGAAGAACCTTCAATGATAAACTGACAATAATCTTGAATATTTGAGCTTTTATGGTTTCTCATATTGGATCGAGTTCAATATTTCCTTGATTTGACGCAACTGATGCGGCGTGAGAACGATTTATATGTTTGCCACTGCAATGACGGAGAAAAATGATGAGTGATGTTTGGCCGACGGAGTTGCGCGTTTCGACAGATCGCAAGCTGTTGACGGTGGCTTTTGAAGGTGGCGAACGCTTTGAACTCACAGCAGAATTGCTGCGCGTCTTATCACCATCCGCAGAGGTACAGGGACATTCGCCGCAACAGCGCGTGACCGTAGGTGGCAAACGCAATGTCGAAATCATGCGTATGGACCCGGTGGGTAACTATGCCGTCCGCATTACCTTTGACGATATGCACGATACGGGTCTTTTTTCCTGGACTTATCTTCATAAGCTCGGCATCGAGAAAGATACGCTGTGGCAGACCTATCTTGATGAACTTGCTGAAAAAGGCCTCAAACGTGATCCGAGATAGAGAAAGGGCGATCTTCTTCAGGTCGCCCTTCTTTTTTTAGCCCAGATTGAGTTCTTTGAAGAAGTCATTGCCTTTGTCGTCGATGACGATGAAGGCGGGGAAATCAACGACTTCAATACGCCAGATGGCTTCCATGCCAAGCTCTGGATATTCGACAACCTCAACCTTTTTGATGCAATCCTGAGCGAGACGGGCAGCAGGTCCGCCGATGGAGCCGAGGTAAAAGCCACCGTGCTTGCCGCAAGCTTCACGAACTTGTCGCGAGCGATTGCCTTTCGCGAGCATCACCATCGATCCGCCAAACGACTGAAACTGATCGACATAGGAATCCATACGGCCAGCCGTGGTTGGGCCGAACGAACCGGATGCATAGCCAGTCGGTGTCTTGGCTGGGCCAGCATAATAGACAGGATGGTTCTTGAAATAATCCGGCATAGATTCGCCGTTCTCCAAACGCTCGCGGATTTTCGCATGCGCCAGATCACGTGCAACGATGATCGAACCTGTCAGCGAAAGCTGGGTTTTGACTGGATGTTTCGACAGCTCCTTCAGAATATCTTCCATCGGCTGGTTGAGGTCGATTTTGACCACATGCGATGACAGCTTTTCCTCGTCTACCTCTGGCATATATTGCGCTGGATTGGTTTCAAGCTTCTCAAGGAATATGCCTTCTTTGGTTATCTTGCCTTTAGCCTGACGATCTGCCGAGCAGGAAACACCAAGACCAATTGGCAGCGATGCGCCGTGGCGGGGCAGGCGGATCACGCGCACATCATGGCAGAAATATTTGCCACCAAACTGCGCGCCGACACCAAGCGATTGCGTCAGCTTGTGAATTTCCGCTTCCATTTTTAGGTCGCGGAACGCATGCCCGGTTTCAGAACCGTGCGTCGGGAGTTCATCAAGATAACGCGTCGATGCGAGCTTGACAGTCTTGAGGTTCATTTCAGCAGATGTGCCGCCAATAACAATCGCCAGATGGTAAGGCGGGCAGGCGGCAGTGCCGAGGCTGAGAATCTTGTCTTTCAGAAACTCAATCAGCCGGTCATGCGTCAGCAGTGAAGGTGTGCCTTGAAACAGGAAGGTTTTGTTCGCCGAACCACCGCCCTTGGCAACAAACAGAAATTTGTAAGCGTCTTCGCCTTCTTCGTAGATGTCGATCTGCGCAGGCAGATTGTTCCTGGTGTTTTTTTCCTCGAACATTGAGAGCGGCGCAAGCTGCGAATAGCGCAGGTTTTTCTTGTTATAAGCATCTAGAACACCAGCACCCAGCGCATCAGCATCGCCACCTTCGGTCCAGACGCGACGGCCTTTCTTGCCCATAATAATTGCTGTGCCGGTATCCTGACACATTGGCAGCACGCCGCCAGCGGCGATATTGGCATTTTTCAAAAGGTCATAGGCCACGAAGCGGTCATTATCGGTGGCTTCAGGGTCCTTCATGATATTTGCGAGCTGTTGCAAATGGCCGGGCCGCAGCAGGTGATTAATATCTGCAAAGGCAGCTTCAGACAGAATGCGTAGGCCTTCCGCTTCGACGCACAGAATTTCCTGCCCTTTGAAACTATCGACCGACACATAATCTGACGTCAATTTGCGATAAGGGGTCTTATCTTCGCCCAGTGGAAAAAGATCGGCGGCGCTTGCTTCTGCCATTGTGGTACCTCGCTTGCTTGCCCGTATGTAAACTGTCGGGCTTTTAACGCGATGCGGAATGGAATCCACTGCGGCACTTTGCGCAGCTTTGCAGAAAGCAAAGCCCAAAAGTGTATCCGAGAAATCGCTTTTCAAGAAAATTTGATAGCGCCAGGCAAAAAAAATTGGGAGATTACGTTAACGTTAAAAGATTCTATACGAGATTCATCAATTCTATGGGCAAAGATTGACGCGACTACGCTTAAAAGCGGTCGCACTGAATTGGCGGTTAGAATGCAGTTCTCCAGACAGTTGTATCGTGGCATGAATAATCATCGCAAAAGCGGTCCTTATGTCCGCAATGCTTTGGCATTTGCACTCGCTGCATCGACACTTTTTTCGACAGCGCAGGCACAGGCGGCAAATTCGCTGCTTGAATTGTTTCAGCAACGCCGCCAGCAACAGGTACAGCCAGTTCAGCCTCCTGCTCAACTTGCGCCAGTGGCACCCCAAGCCAAAACCGTCTCTGTTCCAAGGGCCGTGGCACCGACACAGCGGGTTACGGTCAAAGGACCACAGATTTACAACTATAAGCCGGATGCGCTGATTAAAGTTGATTTCACTGCACTTGATATGCAGGTAACGGCTGCGGTCGAACCCAAGGCAGTTAATCCGCTGACTTCTGGTATGTCGCCAATCGGACCCGTGAAAAAGCAGAATGAGACTGCGGGTGAACTCGCCTTTGACGCGGGTATGGATTACCTTAGAAATATTGACGTTAAGGCCGAAAAGCAAATTGCTGACGCCATCGTCAGTTTCTATTCGGAAAAGCGCGCATTCTTGTGGTCTGCCGATAACCAGCCGGTTGATAAGGCGCGCAATGTTGCGGCTTTTTTCGCGCAGGCTGATGACGATGGTTTGAATCCTGAAGAATATGCAGTTTCAATTCCCGGTGAGCATTTCGACCAGGCACAGCTTGCGGAACGTCAGCAGAAGCTTTCGGACTTCGAAATCAAAATGTCTGCGCGCGCACTGCGTTATGCAATTGATGCGGGTGAGGGTCGTGTCGTTGCGGATCGTTTAAGCGGTTTTCACGATTTGCCCCGAAATCGTGTTGATCTAAAAGACGTGCTTGCACGTTTGGCGTCTGAAAGTGATCCAGTCGCTTATCTCAAAAGTTTCCAGCCTAACAATGAAGCCTATGCTGCTTTGAAGCGTGAGCTTGCAAATACCGAAGCGCCAGCAGGTGAGCCGGTGCGCATTTCGCTGGATAAGGCAATACGTCCGGGCGATACCAACGATCAGCTCGCAAAAGTCGTGGCGCTTATTACCCGCCATGCACCCGCAAATTATATCGAACAGCATCGCGATGTATTACTCGCTCACGCAGATGCGAGCATTTACGATCCCGAACTGACCGCAGCAATTAAGGATTATCAAAAACTTTCAGGCAGCACGCCTGATGGTATCATCGGCAAAAATACGATTGCAGCACTTCAGGGGGAGCAGGACTCCATCAAGCGTGATCGCATTCTTTATTCGATGGAACGGTTGCGCTGGTTGCCGCATGATTTCGGTTCGCGTTATGTGATGGTCAATCAGCCATCTTACCGTGCAGAATATTTTGAAGATGGCAAAGAAAAGCTGGCTATGAATGTGGTCATCGGCTCGCCGACACATCAGACTTATTTCTTCTATAACAAAGTTCAGACTGTTGTTTTCAATCCGTCATGGGGCGTACCGCGTTCGATTATTCTGAACGAAATGCTGCCCAAGGTTATGCGTGATACAAGCTATCTCGACCGCAATGGCTATGAAGTCTATGTTGGCGGCAAGAAGGTTTCGGCCAGTGCAGTGAACTGGAGTGCCGTAGCGGCAGGTAAGGCGCATGTTGGAATTCGTCAGAAGCCGAGCCTAGATAATGCTTTGGGTGAATTGAAAATCCTGTTCCCGAATGCGCACGACATCTATATGCATGATACCCCAGCGAAAGCTTATTTCAGCCGTGAAATGCGTGCACTGAGCCACGGTTGCATTCGTCTAGAGCGTCCGCGCGATATGGCGGCAGCGGTTCTCGGTAAGCCTGTCGAGGAGTTAAGCCAGTATTTTGGCAAGAATGAGCGCGGGCTCAAAGTAGCTGATCCTGTTCCGGTTTATATTGCCTATTTCACCGCATGGCCTGATGCATCTGGGAATGTTCGCTTCTTCAACGATGTTTATGACCGCGATTCAGGTCTACAGAAGGCGTTTGATAAAACAGCACAATCTCGATTGGCCGCGCTTTAAATGCTGTTGAATGAAATGTATTGATAAAAAAAGGCGGGCATCTGGCCCGCCTTTTTTTAATTTTGAATGTAACAAGCTTTATCTTGACCGCGCGCTGGATCGCCGAAGCTACGGTTGTCACATTGTACGCCGTCGCGGAATACGCGTTCAGTAAAACGCCCTTTGGCGCCATAACGCACGGTTTTACGACCGTAAAAATCACAGAAACCATTTTCTTTTGCGCATCGCTGCCAGTCACTGCGTCTGTCATCGCGACGATCATCTCGCCAATCGTTGCGGCGATCATCACGCCAATCATCGCGGCGGTCGTCACGCCTGTCGTCAAAGCGTTCGCGAACAACAAAGGAGCAGGTTTTATCTTTGCCTGGTGCAGGGTCGCCAAAAACCCGATTCGAACAACGAACTTCACGCCGGTCTATGAACCGTGATGTGCCTTGTCCTTTATATCCGTAGATCACTTCTGTGGGGTAAGGTAATTGGCAAATGCCGTTTTCCTGAGCACAGCGTTGCAAGCGCGCCGCTTCTGCGGGCGCAGGTGCAAGCATATACATGGATGCGATAAAGGCTGAAACGCCTGTGATCAGGCTGACTTTATGAGACAGAAAAGCTGTCATGGTGGACACCATTGTTTGAGCGTTAATATGCTTAATTCTATAGACCTTGGACATTGAATATAAAATGAACGGCAATCTACGCCTTTGGCAATCGGCAATTGATATCGTTGTGGTTTATTTGAGAGAAAAACTCATAAATTATAAGCATCCCCGTTCCCTTTTTGCGTTGAATCCGCGACAGTGGGCCCTGATATTTCTCGTCAGCAAGGTCATATGAAAATGCATGGTGAATACAAGGTCCACGGCGGCAAGTTAGTTGTTATTGATCTGGAGGTTCAGGATAATAAGCTTCACCAGGTTCAGGTGGCCGGCGACTTTTTCCTAGAACCGGCAGAGGCCCTTGATGATATTTGCAATGCACTGACCGGTTTATCCGCAACAGCATCTGCTGAAGAAATAGCAGATGCTGTTCGTAAAGGACTTCGTCCTGATGCATTTATGATTGGCTTTAGTCCGGAAGCTGTCGCTATTGCAGTTCGACGTGCACTTGGCGTGACGCGAACCTGGCGCGACTATGAATGGCAAATTATCGATATTCCACCGCTTAGCCCGGCGATGCATCTTGCACTTGATGAAGTACTGGCGCGTGAAGTGGCAGCTGGGCGCCGAGCGCCAACGTTGCGTTTCTGGGAATGGGAGCGTCCGTCGATTATTATTGGTGCGTTTCAGTCACTGCGTAATGAAGTGGATATGGACGCGACGAAAGAAATGGGCGTTGAAACTGTCCGCCGTGTAACCGGTGGTGGGGCGATGTTTGTGGAACCCGGCAATACGATCACTTATTCGCTTTATGCGCCGGGTGAACTTGTGCGGGATATGAGTTTTGCAGATTCCTACGCATTCCTTGATGAGTGGGTCTTAAAGGCTCTGAATTCGCTTGGAGTTGATGCTTTTTATAAGCCTCTGAATGATATTTCGAGCTCTAAAGGCAAGATCGGTGGCGCGGCACAGAAGCGTTATTCTGGCGGAACCGTTCTGCATCATGTGACGATGGCGTATGACATGGACGCGGAGAAGATGTTGAAAGTTCTGCGTATCGGACGCGAAAAGCTTTCTGATAAAGGTACGGCGAGTGCGGCTAAGCGTGTTGATCCGGTGCGTAGCCAGACAGGCTTGCCACGCCGTGAGGTGATCAATCGGATGACTGAGACGTTTGTGTCGCTCAATGGCGGTGTTAGCGGCACGGTCACGCCGGAAGAGTTTGCGGCGGCTGAACAACTTGTTGAGGAAAAATTTGCAACCGAAAAGTGGCTGCATCATATTCCGTGAGCTGAGAATGACCCACGTTATGTGTGCTGCCGGGTGACAGCGGCACCAAGCCGTGTCATAGGGAGGCCAAGTTTTCACAAGGCCTCCCGCGCAAATGATCCGTATCGACAATATCAGTAAGTCCAATAGCCATCGAATTCTCTTTATCGAAACTTCTGCCGCGTTGAATCGTGGAGAGAAGATCGGTCTTGTCGGGATGAATGGCGCTGGTAAGACAACTCTTTTCCGCATGATCACTGGCGAAGAATTGCCAGATGAAGGGCAGGTTACGGTCGAAAAAGGCGTAACGATTGGCTATTTCAACCAGAATGTTGGTGAAATGGGTGGCCGCTCGGCTGTTGCCGAAGTTATGGACGGAGCCGGGCCGGTCAGCATTGTTGCTGCTGAGCTGCGCGAACTCGAAGCTGCGATGTGTGATCCAGATCGTCTTAACGAGATGGATGCTATTATCGAGCGATACGGCGAAGTGCAGGGCCGCTATGAAGAACTCGACGGTTATGGATTAGATGGCCGCGCCCGCGAAGTTCTTGCAGGTCTTAGTTTCAGCCAGGAAATGATGGACGGCGATGTCGGAAAATTGTCCGGTGGCTGGAAAATGCGCGTGGCGCTTGCCCGCATTCTCCTGATGCGGCCCGACGTCATGCTCCTCGACGAACCGAGCAATCATTTGGACCTTGAAAGCCTCATCTGGCTCGAAGCATTTCTCAAAAACTACGATGGCGCATTGTTGATGACCTCGCATGACCGCGAGTTCATGAACCGGATTGTCACAAAAATCATCGAAATTGATGGTGGCTCGCTCAATTCGTATAATGGTGACTATGGCTTTTATGAAAGCCAGCGAGCGCTAAACGAAAAGCAGCAGCAGGCGCAATTTGATCGTCAGCAAGCAATGCTGGCCAAGGAAATCAAGTTCATTGAACGTTTTAAGGCGCGGGCTTCTCATGCTTCGCAGGTGCAGAGCCGCGTGAAGAAGCTTGATAAAATCGACCGCGTGGAGCCTCCACGCCGCCGCCAGACCGTGGCCTTTGACTTTTTGCCTGCACCTCGTTCGGGCGAAGATGTGGTCAGCCTTAAAGGCGTGAACAAGTCTTATGGCAGCCGCACGATTTATGACGGACTAGACTTTATGGTTCGACGCCGTGAGCGCTGGTGCATCATGGGTGTTAATGGTGCAGGAAAATCAACGCTTCTCAAGCTCGTTACCGGTACGACAGAACCAGATCAGGGTATTGTAAATCTTGGTGCCAGTGTAAAACTCGGCTATTTCGCGCAGCACGCGATGGATATTCTGGACGGCGACAGCACCATCCTTGAATGGCTGGAACAGCGGTTTCCGAAGGCAGGGCAGGCGCCTTTGCGCGCTTTGGCTGGCTGCTTTGGCTTTTCTGGCGATGACATTGAAAAGAAGTGTCGTGTACTATCTGGTGGTGAAAAGGCCAGACTGGTAATGGCAGCGATGTTGTTTGATCCGCCAAATTTCCTTGTACTTGATGAGCCAACGAACCATTTGGATCTTGATACCAAGGAAATGCTGATCAAGGCACTGTCAGCCTATGAAGGTACTATGCTCTTTGTTTCGCATGATCGCCGTTTTCTTGCGGCATTGTCCAACCGTGTGCTGGAACTTACGCCTGACGGCATTCAGCAATATGGCGGTGGTTACACCGAATATGTTGAAAGCACCGGACAGGAAGCACCAGGACTGCATGTGGGATAAGCGAAAGGCGGGAAAATTCCCGCCTTTTATCTCTTTGATAGGTATAAAATAAAGCCGAGTTCAGAGATGCTACTCGAATATAGTTAATTTCATTTCACATTCCGGTTTCCCGGTTATCACCCATGTCGGGTTTGTTGCCGGTGACGGAAGCATAAAGCATCTTGACGGTTGCCGCTATACTGCCGGGACCATCCCAAAACTCTGCGTGACGAGGTGAAACGGCGATCAGGCGGATGCTTGGATCGTCTTCCGAGTCCCAGAACGCTTTTGCGAACGGCGTCCAAAGCTCTTTAATTTTAGCGCGATCATTAGACACGAGAGCCTCACCCTCAACAAAGAGATAATCGTTGGCCGATTCGTTCGAAAATGTAAGCTGAACTGCTGACTTGCCCTGAATGTCGGTTACCTTCTCACTCGCAGCATCTGCAAGAAAATAGATATTGCCTTCATCTTTACGGACTAACGGCGACATAGGCACCTGTTTTCCATTCCAACCGAAAAAGCAAACGCGATTATCTTCGGCAATTTTCCAGGCTCGTTGTGAATCTGTATCGGACATGGTTTTTCTCCTGTGCCCTTAGAAAAGGGTTTAAATCGAACTGTATTTCTTTGAGAATATTTCTATCGTCGGCAGCGACCAAGCATAATGCCGGCAAGCACACCGATAACTCCAACAGTTGCCAATGTCGCCGTTGCTGCACCGGGGTTTTCACGAGCCGCCTGAAGCACGCGTTCGCCATGATAGCGTGCATTTGCGGCGACATCGTCGAATGCTGATGAAGCGGAAGAAAGAGCGTTGTCAGCCTTATCGGATGCTGTACCCAGCCGATCTGCGAGTTGTGAGGAGAGGTTGCTCAACTGGCTGCGAAGTTCGCTGATTTGATCTGCGACGGTATTTTCTGGTTCGTTTGCCATTGAGACTATTCCTTCTGAATTAATTGGTCAGCAGCGATTTCTGCATTGCAATTAAGAAACGTGTCTCGTGGTATTTTGTTTCACAAATACAAAAAGAAATTAGTTTTAGGAGCGTCGTTCAACGCAGGGTAATCGGGCTGAACATTATAGATATGAAGTTTAATCTCTGGCCGATGCTTAATGACAGAAGAAAGGCGGGCTTGACGCCCGCCTGACCGAAATCAACGACAACGAGCAGTGTAAATCTGCCCTCTGCTGTTGCGGTATTGGCAATTGCCATTACGAAGGTTGCGCACGAGCAAGCCGCCGACTGCACCGGCACCTGCACCGATAAGTGCGCCTCTGCCTCCACCAGCAATTCCACCGATTGCAGCGCCGGCTACGGTGCCAACACTGAGATCTTTTTCAGTTGATGTGCAGCCTGCGATTGCCATCAAAGCAATCAAACAAAATCCAATCTTACGCATATCCCGTCCCTTTTTGTTGCCGGTCAATAATGTTGAGCTAGTTAAGGAGAGATTGTTGGGTGTCAATGAAATACTGCGAAAAACATCTCGTTAATTAGAATTATTCGCTGAGCCATCATGCTGTAACGCGACCAGCAGTATCGAATTGAATTCTCAACCGGATATATGCAGTAGCTGAATTTTCGCTGATGGCTTGTCGAAAAACGTAAGTGGAATAGACGCTGTGCAGCAGCTGGGGATTGTTAAATCATCACGGAACAAAATAGTGACGAACGCATTATCACCACGACATTGACGTGTATGTCATTGATTGATTTGGAGAATAAATATGCGCCGTATTTTGCTAGCTGCTGCTGCCACTGTTGCTCTCGTATCGTTTGCTCATGCTCAAACTGCGACCGTTGCAGAAAAAGAGGTTTTTGTAACTGCTGTGCCGACGTCGGTACTCAGCTACAACCTTATTGGCTTGAACATCGTGAACGGTGATGACACAACTATCGGCGAGATTAAAGATCTCATCATCGCTGATGGTGTTTTGAGCGGATATATTGTTTCCGTGGGTGGTATTCTTGGAGTTGGTGAGCGTTACGTGATCGTCGCTCCAGATGCTGTGGATATCACTTATTTTGATGAAGATAAAAAATGGTCAGCAGTTATGAACTCGACCAAAGAAGAGATCGAGAAGGCGCCAGAGTTTAAGTATGATGGCCGCTGGGCGAAATAATCGCCCAGATCAATGGAAAAAGCCGCCAAACAGAGCGGCTTTTTTTTATTTTTGTTTTCCGTTTAAAAATTAATTATTATCAGTCTTATAACGATCTTCCATAAGCTTAAGCAGACGTTCGTGGGTTTTTCTCATGCCGTAAACATGTTCTATGATAATGCCAAGACATATCATTACTAAGCCTGATAAACATAAGCTGACTCCACAAGATAGAAGAACAAGGCTATCTGTCCCTGTCGTTGCGGCACCAAAGGCAGCAATAGTCACCCCAGCGATCAAAGCCAATATACCAACAATTCGTACGAAAATACCCATATAACCCCATGTTTTCCCGCAAGATGCTGGAATCAGCTTAGTTACCTATTGCCAGTGCGGCGAGTTCATTAATTCTTCTATCAAGAAGCGTCTGATCCAAATTTTGACGACGCTCGTATTCCCTAACTTCTTCAGAGTGCATATCCGCATCAGGGTCTGGAAGTCGCTTAATAAGATCAATATGATCGCGGTGACGCTCGACATTTGCTTTTAGTGCTTCAATACGGCTCTCAAGAAATTCGCGAATGTGTGACATGAAGTTACTCCCCTGTTAACGCAAGCTGTCAGGTGCTCGCCGAATCGTCAACGAGCATTCGCACATCAGCGCCTACTTTAACACCGGAGAAGCAAATCGACATTTGTCTGTGAATACTCGGTGAAACGTATTGGTCATGAAGGCAAAGCATAGGCTAAGTCTTTGATTTTATGGCGCACCCGACTGGATTCGAACCAGTGACCTCTGCCTTCGGAGGGCAGCACTCTATCCAGCTGAGCTACGGGTGCATCGCCGGGAGGCTGGATGCCTCAAACTAACGCGTTTCTAACTGATGAGTGACGTCGCTTCAATGGTCTATTTGATAAACAACCCATGAAATTTCCGCGAATTTTGGACGCGTACATATATGTCCGCCAAATTTTTGAGTCAGGGGTGTATGGAGCGAAGCAAGCTTGCTTCGCATAAATAATCGGAATTTTATTGTCTTAATTGAGCCTGTATCTGGGCGCAATATTTTACTGCGGGGACAAGAGCCTGGCACATCATGTGCCGCTATCTCATTGTGGAGGACTTGTCATGAACAGATTAATCAGTTCGCTTGCAATATTGGCACTCACTTCGGTTTCCGCTTTCGCCGCTCAGCCTGCAATGATGGGCGATTCTTCGGCGGGCAAAATGCTTGTCACCTCGAAAGGCATGACACTTTATACATTTGACAAGGACATGTCGGGAAAATCAGAATGCGATGCAAAATGCCTGAAAATGTGGCCTGCATTTTATGCCGACAAATCGGCAAAACCTGATGGAGACTTTACGATCGTTAAAGCGTCCGATGGAAAGAATATGTGGGCTTATAAAGGAATGCCGCTTTATGGCTATCACGACGACAAAAAAGCCGGTGACATGAAAGGTGATGGTAAAGGTGGCGTTTGGCACGTTGTAAAATAATTATGAGCTGAGGGCATATCCTCAACGACGAGCGGCCCACGGGCCGCTTTTCTTCTGCAAAAGAATTCAATCATTTGAATGGATTAAAAATATTTGCCACAAATTACTCCTCATTTGAAGAGGAATGGCGCGAGTGACGGGGCTCGAACCCGCGACCTCCGGCGTGACAGGCCGGCACTCTAACCAACTGAGCTACACCCGCGCATTGTTCCTATGTTTTGATCAGGAACGCTGCTCATGTATGCGGGAACGAGATCAGCGTCAATCGTTTCTGTGCTTTCAAACCTAAAAAAGTTCGGATAATTCTAATTTAGATCTGTAACTGTGGAAAACAGAGTGTTTTTTCACGTTCTGCGAATGAAAAATCTCTGTTTCACCTCTTAATTGGATGAAAAACGGCACCATTAAAGATGATGCCGCTTAAACTAGATTCGCGTTCGCTCGTGTCACGCTTATCGGAATTATAGGCTCTTTCTCTAAATCTTTGCTTTTATGTCGTTAGAGAATCTAAGCGGAGTCAGAAATCAGCCCAATGGACTGATCTCGCAGTGGGGGAGGTTCCCATGTTTTCGCAAAAGGCTTTAGCGTATGGATTCACCAGTCTTAGGATCGATTTTGATCTCGACCTTTGCGCCGTTTTTCATGAAATACTCAATTTCATAATATCCGCGGTCATTCCAATCGACTTCATCGATGTATTGAATGTCTGGCGTTTGCTCAATCTTACTAATTATTTCCGAGAGTTTTGCACCTTCAGGTGCAGCAGCCAGTGCGCCTGCTGATGTTGCGGTAAGAAGAATGGCGGCGAGTACGGTGCGCATGAAAAACTCCTTCGATTGTTGAAACCTTTAGGTAAGGCCGTCAACGCGCAGATCAAGACCGATTTACGCTGATATTCTCTTATTTCCATGCACCGAAATGCGTCTGCAAAAAGCAACCGAATACAAGGAAAGCCAATATGGCGAGAGCGAAGACGAGTATTTTCATGCACTGAACATCAATATTTTTCGGATCACATACAAGAAAACTCTATGTGATCATCATGAAGGAAATTCTTGCTTGATGTTACCCCGGTGCGACGGGTGTTCCAATCATTAAAAGCCGTAAGAAGATTTCATCGGATGTTCCATTGATATCCAAAAATTTGTCGCCATTTGCGGAGTCTAACTGCTCAAATTTAAGGTCTCGACGGATACCTATGATAACATCCCCCAAACGCCGCGCATTGTTGATCGTCAATCCAAAGGCCCGGAATGGCGAAGGGTTTAATCGCGATATGCGTTCGATACTTGAGAATGGAGGTCTTTCGCTTATCGAAAAAACAGCGAAAGACGATGAATCCGTTTCAGATGTTATTCGCGCCAATAACAACGTGGACATGGTTATCGTCGGTGGCGGTGATGGGACTCTGAATGTCGCAGCACGGGGGCTTGTCGACACAAAGCTTCCGCTCGCTATTTTGCCGCTCGGAACCGCAAATGACTTTGCGCGCACAATTGGCATTCCGGCTGATCCAACAGAAGCGACGCGGCAATTGCTGACCTATCAGCAACTGCCCATTGATCTGGGGGAGGTGAATGGTCACCTTTATTTCAATGTGGCAAGCATTGGTTTTAGTGCTGAACTGGCCCAGAAACTTAGTGCCGATGCTAAGAAAAAGTGGGGTAAGCTTGGCTATGCAATTGCGGCCGCCAGAATTTTGGCGCGTTCGGAGCTTTTTACCGCTTATCTCGAACATGATGGAATAACTGAGCAGATAAAAACGCTTCAGGTATCGGTTGGAAATGGTAAGTTTTACGGCGGCGGAATGGCTGTCGAAAAAGATGCGACCATTGATGATGGTAAACTGGATTTCTATAGTCTCGAAGTCGATCACTGGTGGAAGCTTTTGCGCCTGTTGCCAAGCTTACGTCAGGGCACGCAATCGAAATGGGATGATGTACGTGCGTTTCCAACGACTGAAGTGATTATACGCACAAAAAAGCCGCGTCCTGTTAATACGGATGGCGAGCTTTCAACGTGGACGCCTGCGCATTTCAAGCTGCATCGCAGAGCGATCAATGCTTTCAGACCTGCATAAAAAAATGGCCCGCTCAATCAAGAACGGGCCTAAATCATGACGTTAGGTGATTGGCTCGGAGGTCATAAGAGCCGTATAAGTAACGGCTGAACTCCTCTATTGTTCCTTCATCAGAAGAAAAAGTACCAGATAAACAGTACTGCAATAAAAGGTACGCCGAGAAGCCATAGGATAAGTGCACGGAACATTTTTTCTCTCCTTCGTGTTGGAAAAACAACGTGGTAGAGGTGTTTTGGTTCCCTAAGAGATGTGATGAAATTTTGTTAACCTTCATCGACTCAAGTGCCCGATTTGCAAATTCTTTAATGATCCGTCAATAATTCAATGACATCACTATTTGCTCAAAGATATTTTGACCTCTCCGGTTGCGTAAAGAGTTGCGGGTGTGTGGCGTATGAGTTCGAACGGGTGGCAAAGCCGGGGTGGAAGCGTGAGGCTAGCGATCAAGCGTGAAAAGCGCGGATCGACTGCGATGTTGACATTCGTCGCGTTAGCTCTCGCTTTGGCAGGCTGCGCAAGCGCTCCGCAGCCGAAGTCATCAAAGAAAAAACACCCCAAAGAATATTTTGCGGAATCCAAATACGGTGTTAAAGCCAGCCCGCGCGTGACGAATGTGCAGGGCAAGCCTTTGCCGCGTGGCGGTGGGCGTGATCAGACGGGCAAGCCTTATCAGGTCAAAGGCCGCTGGTATTATCCAAAAGAAAACAAGAACTATGCTTCGCGAGGCCGCGCCTCTTGGTATGGCAGCGCCTTTCATGGGCGTTTGACCGCCAATGGTGAAATCTACGATATGACGCATTTGACGGCAGCGCATCCGACAATGCCGCTGCCAAGCTATGCGCGTGTCACCAATATGTATAATGGCAGCTCCGTTATTGTGCGTGTGAATGATCGCGGTCCGTTTGAGCGTGATCGTGTGATTGATCTGTCGCAGAAAGCTGCTGAAATGCTTGATTATCAGCATCACGGTACAGCTGATGTGAAGGTCGAGTATGTAGGACGTGCACCGCTGGATGGGCAGGATGATGCTTATCTGCTGGCTTCATACCGTTCGGGTGATGCTGATCCGATTGGACAACCTTCAACAGGCGTTATGATGGCGATGAATGCGCCAACGCCAACGCCTGCTGGTATCGCCGCTATGCCAGTTCCGCAATCATCACCGTTTGAAGTAAATCCTGCATATGGTGACGGCGAAGCGCCTGTATTGCCAGCCAGTGTTCCAATCCCATCACCAAAACCAGCAATTGGTTTTGGTGTCGCCAATGCATCGCAGCTTGGAACTTTGGGCTATGCGTCTGATCGTATGACCGTTTCTGCATATGCAGAAGAAAAAACATATGGCAGCATTCTGACGACTAGCGCTGTTTCTGATGCGTGGAAGCGCAGAAATGGGGAAGAGCAGCGTGAATACGTTGAGTTGGGCACGTTTAACTCGCTTGAAGATGTCATAAAGCTTGAAAAATCGCTGCCGCGTTCCGCACGTGTTACGCGTGTGAAAACGCCGACGGAAAATGGCGATATGTATGAGCTGACAGCCTTCTCGCAAAAAGGCAACAATGACGATCTACTTCGCGCTGCTTGGAAGGCTGGAGCGACCGACGCCTTTGTCGTTCGTGCTGACTGAAACGAGCAAAAGCTGCGACGCGAGCTTGTCAAAGCATGACAGGTGTATCATGGGGCGCTTTTCGAACAGCATAAAGTTTGCAATGGCGGCGACTGTCGCTTTTGCATTGTCGTCTCCGGGCTATGCGCAGCCTGTTGAGGCGACATTTGCAACCAAAGCCCCACAAGTTCTGTTGCTCGATGATAAAAGCGGCACGGTTCTCCTTTCTAAGAATCCAGACCTGAAAATTCCACCTGCGTCACTTGCTAAGCTGATGACGGCAGAGGTGGTCTTCGAGGCGCTTCAAAAAGGCGAAACAACGCTTGAGACGACCTATCCGGTAACGGAGTATGCATGGCGAACGGGTGGCGCGCCTTCTGGCACATCAACAATGTTCGCTGCCTTGAAGTCGACGCCAACAGTGGCAGATCTGCTGCAAGGTATGATCGTGCAGGCTGCAAATGACGGTGCAATTATTCTGGCTGAAGGAATTTCCGGCAGCGAATCTGCATTTGCCGAGAAAATGAATGCTCGTGCGATAGAGCTGGGGCTAACCGGCTCCCGTTTTGTGAATGCCACCGGATTGCCAGCAGACGGACAGACTGTGACCTTGTCTGATCTCATAAAGCTTGCACGGCACATCCACAGCGCGCATCCAGAGCCTTATCGGTATTATGCGCAGGACGCTTTCACCTGGAACAAGATTTTCCAGCGTAACCGAAACCCACTGCTGCGGTTTGATATTGGTGCGGACGGCATGGGGACTGGCTATACTGAAGCATCTGGTTATGCGCTTGTTGGCTCCGCCGAGCAGAATGGCCGCAGGCTTTTTCTTGCGATGAGTGGCCTTTCCAGCATCAAAGAACGCGAAGAGGAAGCCAAAAAGCTTATTCAATGGGGCATGACGTCTTTTGATGCCGTCAATCTTTATGTGGCTAATGAAGAGGTAAGCACGGCACAGGTGTTTGGCGGTGCAGCTTCAAGCGTTCCGCTTAAAGTCAAGGATGCGGTGGAATTACTGCTGCCAAAAGAAGGCCGTGATAAGCTTAAAGCACGTATTTCGTATGAAGGGCCGCTCAACGCGCCTGTTGCAGCCGATACGCAGATCGGGACAATTGCCTTTGAACTGAACGGCAATGTGGTTCAGCAAATGCCACTTTATACAGCGCAAGCAGTGCCTGTCGGCACACTTTCTCAGCGCGCAATGGGTGCAGCACTCGAACTTTCCACTGGTTGGCTGCGTAAGTATCTCTAAACGCTCGACCTGACAGTGAAACCTCATTAAACAAGATCAAGCTTGTTTTGAGAGAAACTCAATTTTGCGGAAGTCAGTGTGACCGGATTGTTCATTACATTCGAGGGTGGGGAAGGTGCGGGGAAATCGACCCAGATATCCTTGCTGGCAGAGCATCTGCGCACTCTTGGCCTTGATCCACTGATAACGCGCGAACCGGGTGGTTCTGCGGGTGCTGAGGCTGTGCGCCATGTGATTCTGAGCGGCAATGCGGAGAGCTACGGCCCGGCGATGGAAGCTTTGCTGTTCGCTGCTGCCCGTGCTGACCACGTTGACCAGCTTATCCGTCCGGCGCTCGCTGAAAATCGCATCGTGCTTTGTGACCGCTTTATCGATTCGAGTCGCGCCTATCAGGGCGTAACCGGCAATCTCGACGCCATCTATATGGCGGCCATTGAACGCATTGCGATTGATGGCGCGATGCCGGATCTCACAATCATTCTCGATATTCCTGCCGAGAAGGGGCTGTCGCGCGCCAATAAGCGCCGCGGGAGCGATGTGGCAGATCGTTTCGAGAAAGAAGCGATTGCCGTGCATGAGGCGCGCAGACAAGCATTTCTCGCTATCGCCAAAGCCGAGCCTGATCGCTGCAAGGTGATCAATGCTGACCGCAATCAAGATGCGATTTCTGCCGATATTATCGGCATTACTGATGAAATTCTGAAGAAAAGGGGACTTCTATGATCGAAGAACTCGACGTCCCCAAAGCCCATGATTCAACCGAAGGTGTGGCTGAACCATCTGCCAGCGATTATCTGACTGGTCACGATGAAATTACTTCGTTCCTTGCGCAAGCCTATCGCGAAGGCCGTATGCATCATGCGCTGTTGTTTGAGGGCGAGCAGGGCATAGGCAAAGCAACGCTGGCGTTTCATCTGGCAGGCCACATGCTTGCGCATGGTGACCATGCATCTGCGCCTGAAACCATTGAAACACCTGATTTCAGCAAACCGCTCTGGCGACAGATTGCAGGCGGTATGCATCCGGCGGTGCTGCACATCAACCGGCCTTTCGATCAGAAAACGGGCAAATTCAAAACCGGTATTCCGGTCGAGGAAATTCGCCGCGTAACGCATTTTTTGACCCGCACGGCATCAGACGGCGCATGGCGCATTGTCATAGTCGATCCGGCAGATGACATGAACCGCAATGCCGCCAATGCTCTGCTAAAAACGCTGGAAGAACCACCGGCGCGGGCGATGTTTATCCTGATCTCGCATTCGTCAGGCAGGCTTTTGCCGACGATCCGGTCGCGCTGTCAGAGTATCCAGTTTAAACCGCTAGCGGATGAGCCTCTCACCGATGCATTGACGCATATCGGGCCAAGCGTTGGCCTTGATGCGGGCAATATCACACCAGCACTGCTGACGCGCTCAGAAGGCAGCGTTCGCAAAGCGCTGCTGCTTGTCGCGCATGGTGGTCTGGAAATTTCGGATACGTTGGATGCTATTTTACGCGGTCAGACTTTTGATCTGCCGAAAGCGCAGACGCTTTCAAATGTTCTCAATGGTCGCGAGGCTGAGGTTCAGTATGAACTGTTCCGCGACTATCTGATGAGCCTGATCGCTGATGAGGCGCGTCGCTATGCAGATTCGGGGCAAACGCGTGAAGCGGATCAATGGTCGCGCTACTGGAGCGAACTGACCCGCGAAATTACCAACGCCGAGACCTATAATCTCGACCGCAAGCAGGCCGTTATGATCCTTTTGGAAAAAACGCATCGCGCTTTTCGATCTGGCGTGCCTCCGCTTACGTGACATGCCGCTATAACTGCGTTATGTCACCGCTAACGTTTTTTGAACATCACACTTGAAGAAGCCGGATTTTAGATGAGCCGCGAAAAATTCTATATCACCACTGCGATTGCTTACCCAAATGGCAAGCCGCATATCGGTCATGCTTATGAGTTGATTGCGACCGATGCTATGGCGCGTTTTCAGCGTCTGGATGGCAAGGATGTTCACTTCCTGACCGGCTCGGACGAACACGGCATCAAGATGTTGCAGAGCGCGCGTAAGGAGGGCATCACGCCTCGCGAGCTTGCAGATCGCAACACGGCTGCTTTCCAGCGCATGGGCGAGTTTCTGAACAGCTCGCACGACGATTATATCCGTACCTCGGAAGAGCGCCATTACAAGGCCAGTCAGGCAATCTGGCAGGCAATGTCAGCCAGTGGCGACATTTATAAGGGCGGTTATGCGGGCTGGTATTCGGTGCGCGACGAAGCCTATTACGGCGAAGAAGAAACCGAAGTCCGTGCCGATAATCTTCGCTACGGTCCACAGGGGACCGTTGTCGAATGGGTCGAAGAAGAAAGCTATTTCTTCCGCCTGTCGAACTATCAGGACAAGTTGCTTGAGCTTTATGAAAACAATCCTGGCTTCATCATGCCTGCGGAGCGTCGCAACGAGATCGTCAGCTTCGTTAAGTCTGGCCTGAAAGATCTTTCGATTTCGCGCACGACATTCGATTGGGGTATTCCGGTTCCGGGCGATGAAAAGCACGTCATGTATGTCTGGGTCGATGCGCTGACCAACTATATTACTGCGCTCGGCTATCCAGATAAAACCGACGAGAAGTGGGCTTACTGGCCTGCTGATGCACATATCATCGGCAAGGATATTTCGCGTTTCCACGCAGTTTACTGGCCAGCATTCCTGATGTCAGCAGGCATTCCGCTGCCAAAGCGCGTGTTTGCGCATGGCTTCCTGTTCAATCGCGGTGAAAAAATGTCGAAGTCTCTCGGCAACGTTATCGATCCGTTTGAACTGGTCGAACGCTATGGTCTTGATCAATTGCGTTACTTCCTGATGCGCGAAGTGCCATTTGGTCAGGATGGCAGCTATAGCCACGACGCCATCGTCAACCGCACCAATGCCGATCTCGCCAATGATCTGGGCAATCTTGCGCAGCGCTCGCTGTCAATGATTGCAAAGAACTGCGAAGGCAAGGTGCCGGTTCCGGGCGCGTTCTCGGAGGCGGATAAGGCCATTCTCGATCAGGCCGATGCTGCATTGGAAACCGCACGTAAAGCCGTCGGTGATCAGGCATTGCATATCGCACTGGGCAGCATTTTTGCGGTGGTTGCAGAAGCAAATCGTTACTTTGCCGGGCAGGAGCCTTGGGCGCTGCGTAAGACTGACATAGAACGCATGGGCACGGTGCTCTATGTGACTGCAGAAGTGATCCGCCGCGTTGGTATCATGGTGCAGCCGTTCATTCCGCAGTCGGCAGAAAAGCTGCTCGATATTCTGGCAATCCCTGCAGATCAGCGTCAGTTTTCTGACGTAAGCGCACATCCACTTGTCGGCGGTGCAGAACTGCCAGCACCACAGCCAGTTTTCCCGCGCTATGTGGAACCAGAAGAGCAGAACTGAGCCGAATATGCTTGTTGATAGTCACTGCCATCTCGACTTTGCGGATTTCGAGCCGGAACGCGATGCGATCGTGCAACGCGCTCTTGATGCTGGCATCAAGCGCATGGTCACGATTTCAACGCGTGTGCGCAAGTTCGATACGATCCTCGCACTCACCGAGAAATACGAAAGCGTCTATTGTTCGGTTGGCACCCATCCGAACAATGCGCATGAGGAGCTGGATGTTACGGCTGACGATCTCGTGAAGCTGGCAGAGCACCCGAAAGTCGTCGCCATAGGCGAGGCGGGGCTAGACTATCATTATGATTATGCGCCGCAGGAAGCCCAGCGTCAGGGCTTTCTCGTGCATATCGAAGCTGCCCGCCGCACACAGTTGCCGCTTGTTATCCACGCACGCAGTGCCGATCAGGATATGGCCGATATTCTGGAAGCTGAGACGGCTAAGGGTGCATTTCCTTTCATTCTGCATTGCTTCTCATCAGGCAAGGCATTGGCTGAAAAAGGCGTTGAGCTAGGCGGTTATGTGTCGTTCTCCGGCATTCTGACCTTCAAGAACTCCGCCGATATTCGCGAAGTAGCGCAGATTGTTCCGCGTGATCGTCTGCTGGTTGAGACAGATGCTCCTTATCTCGCGCCGATGCCGCATCGCGGAAGCCGCAATGAGCCATCATTCGTGCAGCACACAGCATCCGTTTTGGCTGAAACCATTGGCGTAAGCCGCGATGAAGTCGCTGACATTACGAGCGAAAATGTCTTCCGGCTTTTCTCCAAAATGCCAAAGCCTGCCGGGGAATAGTCATCGTGGTATCGCTTCGCAATTGTTTGCGTTTCACAATTCTCGGGTGCGGTTCGTCACCCGGTGTGCCGCGTATCAATGGCGATTGGGGCAATTGCGATCCTCAGAATCCAAAGAATAAGCGCCGCCGCGCTGCTTTACTCGTTGAACGCTTCAATGCGGAGGGGAAAAGCACGGTCGTTGTTATCGATACTGGCCCGGACTTTCGAGACCAGATGATTGATGCCAAAGTGGCGTCGCTCGATGCTGCCATCTATACGCATCCACATGCCGACCATATTCATGGCATTGATGATTTGCGAACCTATGTCGTTGAAAATAGGCGGCTGATGGATGTCTATGCCAACCGGCTAACACGCAACCGCCTGTTTGAAGCTTTCGGTTATTGTTTCGAGACACCAGTGGGATCGAGTTATCCGCCGATCTTATCGATGCACGACATTATGGCTGAAACGCCTTTTTCAATTACTGGAGCAGGTGGGGCGATCCGCTTTGAACCGTTCCGCCAAGTCCATGGCGATATTGAATCGCTGGGCTTCCGTATTGGCAATGTCGCTTACTGTACGGATGTAAGCGCGTTCCCGGATGAGAGTCTGAAATATATCCGCCACGCTGATGTGCTGATTATCGGTGCGCTGCAATATCGCCCGCATCCAAGTCATTTCTCGTTAGAACAAGCACTGGAATGGATTGAGTTTTTCGGTCCGAAGCGTGCAATCCTGACGCACATGCATGTTCCACTCGATTACGACACGGTCATGCGCGAGACGCCTGAACATGTCGAGCCCGGCTATGACGGGTTAAGCTTTGAAGTTCCCATGACATAAAAAAAGGCCCGCTAAGGGCCTTTTTCTTTGATGTTTTAGCTTTATCAGGCAACCGAACCCTTGACCGGGAACTGCATGACATTGCTGACTTCGGCCTCTTCCTCGTCGGCTTTTGCAGACTTGTCTTCAAGCTGCAAGCCACCGGCACGAAGCAGGTCGGAGAAGCGGCCACCACGCGCAGCCAGTTCATCGAAACTACCGCGTTCGACCAGATGGCCCTTGTCCATGAACAGGACAATATCGGCAGAACGGACAGTCGACAGACGGTGCGCAATGATGAAGGTCGTGCGGTTCTGGCTGAGATCATCAACGGCCTGCTTCACCTTCTCTTCGGTCTCAACGTCCAGCGCACTGGTCGCTTCATCAAGCACGAGGATTGGTGAGTCTTTAAGGATAGCACGTGCAATGGCCAGACGCTGACGTTCACCACCCGAAAGCTGCGAACCGCGTTCACCGACAACAGTATCATAACCATTGCCCTTGGCGAGAATAAAGTCATGCGCAGCAGCAGCCTTCGCAGCAGCATGAACCATGTCAGACGAAGCATTCTCATTGCCGACGCGAATATTCTCTTCTACCGAACGGTTGAACAGACCTGCATCCTGAAACACTGTTGCAATCGCATGACGCAATGAGCGGCGGCTGATGGTGCGTGTGTCCGTACCATCAATCAGAATGCGACCGGCAGCGGGATCGAACACGCGCTGAAGAATATTGATCAGCGTTGTCTTGCCAGCACCCGTTGGGCCAACGATAGCGACTGTCTGACCGGGCTTTACTTCAAACGATACGTCATAAACGCCCTGACCCGAATTTGGGAACTCGAAGGTCACATTGTCGAACACAATGCCACCCTTGACATTTTCAAGATCGGTCGCGCCCTGTGGTTCCTGACGGTCAGCAGTCGCGTCTTCCATCTCGAAGAATTCTTCGAGCTTGGCACGTGCCGTTACAGTCTGGTTGATAAATGCGCTGATCTGGTCAAGACGTCCGATCATCAGCTGTGCGAAGCCGATAAAGGCAATCACATCGCCAACGCGCATCTGACCCTTGGTCACGAAATATGCACCGAGCAGCAGCACGATAACCATCGACAGTGTCGAAGCCATGCGGTTCAAACCGCTGGCAAGCGCCCACCAGTTAAGAACTGGAAACTGCACGTTTTCGAGGTTCTTCGCATATTCGCGCAGCGACTTGGTTTCCGAAGAAATACGGTTATAGCTCTGCACAACAGAAACGTTGCTGATTGTATCGCTCACATGCTCAAACAGCTTGTGGTGATGCTTTTCAACCGCTGCCTGACCGTCCTTGGTCTTGCGCATGACGAGCTGGCCGATCATCACATAGATCACACCAAGCACGATTAGCACCATGGACATGCGCATATCCATCGTCATCGCGACAGGAACGAGTGCTACCAGAGCCACAACAGTGGTCAGGTGCTGGCGCATGAATTCAAGCCAGAGCGTAAAGAGCGAGTCAGTTGCACGGATCAGCGTGTGCAAGGCATTTGATGTGCCGCGCTTCTGATGCCATGACAAAGGCATGGTGATGATGCGTTCATAGGAGTCGATCATCACACCGAGACGGCGGCGATGGGCGAGGCGGTCAGCCCCGCGCGCCACAAACACGGCTGCGATGATGTTAAATGCGCCAAGTGCGGCCCACATGGCGAGCTGCGTAAAAATATCGCCCTTATCGGAGATAGCCTGAATGACCTGACCGAAAAGGATCGGTTCAGCCAGCATGACAAGGGCAACCAATACGCTTGCAATACACATGGTGATCGTTGCAGCTTTCTCCGCCGCAAGATATTCCATGGCTCGCCAGTAGATTTTGAGCAATGACACCTTAGCACTCCCGCTCGTTCTATTTCAGAGGACTACATGGTGCAGTCGCCCTATTCTATCAATATGCAATGATGGCAAGAAGTGTCGAATAGGTGACAAGGTTGACCATAAATTAAAAACACATGTAACCGAGCGTGAAGACTCTGACGATCATTTGTGACAGCGGCAAATGCTTTTATGCCTAGCAATCTGCCCTTCGCGCGTCTATTGACAGTCATAAAAGAGCGGCACGCAAGGCTTGTGCCCCAAAGAAGTATTGATCGGGTTTTTTCCATGGCAGGCGTTGAACAAAAAACTGTGGCTACAGACGAGGCGGGTATGCGTCTTGATCGCTGGTTCAAGGTCCATTTTCCGGGGCTCGGCTTTGGACACCTGCAAAAGCTATTGCGCTCCGGTCAGGTTCGCATTGATGGTGGCCGTGCAAAGTCAGACACGCGCTTACAGGCTGGCCAGTCTGTCCGCATTCCGCCGATTGGTGGCGATGAAACGCCAACCGGCCCGGTGACCGCGCGTACCATTCGCTCTCAGGATGATGGCGATGTTCTGAAGCAAATGCTGATTTATGAAGATCCGAAGGTCTATGTTTTCAACAAGCCTGCGGGTTTGGCAGTGCAGGGCGGTTCGGGTCTTGTTCGCCATGTCGATGGCATGCTGGAAGCATGGCGGAATAAAAAAGGCGAAAAGCCTCGCCTCGTGCATCGTATCGATCGTGATACGTCAGGCTGCCTTGTTGTTGCAAAAACACGTGGTGCTGCACAGGCACTGACCGCCGCATTCCGCGAACGTGATACCAAGAAAACCTATTGGGCTTTGGTAAAGGGCGTTCCGCGTAAGCGCGAGGACAAGATTTCGACATGGCTTGTCAAAGAGCAGACGCCCGATGGCGACAAGATGCGCGTTTGCCAGCATGGTGAGCCGGATTCCGATCATGCGGTGTCTTATTACCGGATTATCGAAAAGGTCGGTAACAATCTGACATGGCTGGAAATGGAGCCTTATACGGGCCGTACGCACCAGCTGCGCGTTCATGCGGCACATATTGGTCATCCGATCATCGGCGACCCTAAATACTTTGAGGCTGACCAAAACTGGGAATTCCCCGGCGGCATTCAGAAGAAACTCCATCTTCATGCACGACGCATTCGCATTCCAAACCCATCTGGCGGCATGATCGACGTCACTGCTCCATTGCCACCGCATATGGTGCAGTCGTGGAACTTGCTGGGCTTTGATGAGGCAGACACGGAAGAGTAAACATGTCGGGTGCTGGAGGGGGATCGGCAACGGGAACAGTTCCGGGCAAGGCGGCATTTGACGGGCTGGCCATAGCGCTTGTCATGTTCATCATGTTCACATGGGGACTTAATCAGGTTGCCATTAAGATCGGCAATCGCGGTTTTAATCCCATGCTCATGGCAGCCGGTCGCTCTGCATTGGGCGGGGTTTGTGTATTCCTTTGGTGTTATTGGAAGCATATTCCGCTTTTCAGGCGCGACGGAACATTAAAGCCCGGCATTTTGGCTGGGCTTTTGTTCGGTGTTGAATTCGTTCTGATCTTTCTGGCGATGGAACTGACCAGTGTCGGACGTGTCGCTCTTTTGATGAATGTCATGCCATTCTGGGTGGCAATCGGCAGTCATTTTCTGTTGGGCGAGAGGATGTCGATGCGCGCTTTTATCGGCATGTGTGTGGCATTCTTCGGTGTCGTGATCGTGTTCGCCGACAATAGCAGTCGGCCCGGACCTTATGCGCTGTATGGTGATATTCTGGCACTGATATCCGGTATGTTATGGGGGATGACGACGATTGTCATCAAACGTTCGAAGCTTGCGAGTGCCGCACCTGAAAAGACTTTGCTTTACCAGTTAGCTGTCGCCGCAATCGTACCGTTGCCATTCATGTTTCTAAGCGGCCCATTGATCCGCGAACCTGATTTGCTTTCGGTTCTGTCATTTCTGTTTCAATCGATGTTCGTGGTGGCCGTTACCTATCCGCTGTGGTTCTGGATGATAAGTCGTTATCCCGCATCTAAATTGTCGAACTTCGCGTTTCTGACGCCTGCGTTTGGCGTGTTGTTGAGCGGACTGCTACTCAATGAAACACTTGGCTGGAAAATCTTTGCAGCACTGGCTCTGATCGGACTTGGCCTTATTATTATCAACCGACGCGGAAAAGCCGGAGCAACTTCATGAAACTCGTTCTCTTTGATTGCGACGGAACACTTGTCGATAGTGGTGACACTATCCACCATTGCATGGCGGCCAGTTTTGTCGATGCCGGATTGACGCCGCCGGAAATTGAGCAGACGCATTCCATCATCGGTCTTTCATTGCCAATTGCTATTGCGCAATTGCTTGGTCGAGAGGTTGACGAACAGGCGCATTGGCTCACGCAGCGTTACAAAGAAAACTTTGTAAAGTACCGTCAAAACCCTGATTTCGCAGAGCCGCTTTATGACGGCATTTTACCGCTTCTAACTGAGCTTGGTAGCCGCGACGATCTGCTGCTCGGCATTGTCACTGGCAAGTCGCAGCGTGGCGTGCGTTCGATTTTTGAGCGACACGGCATTGGACATCATTTCATGACTGTTCGTACTGCTGATGATTGCCCGTCCAAACCGCATCCGGCCATGGTGCTTGAATCCTGTGCCGAAATAGGGATAGAACCAGAGCGAACAATCGTGATCGGAGATGCGATTTACGATATGCAAATGGCCCGTTCAGCGGGTGCACGTGCCGCTGGTGTTTCATGGGGCTATCATAAGCCTGACGCACTGAAAGATGCAGGCGCCCACTATGTTATGAATAAGCCTGAAGAACTCCATGCGATCCTGCATGAAATGGATGCCCTTGCATCCTGACCGTAACAACTGGATAGAATTATGCGTGACACACTGAGCGATCCTCAAGCCGAAATGCCGATCTCGCAAACCGACCCGGTAAAGCGCTCACAGGAACTGATGCGCACACCTTTGCCAAAGCGCTTTTATGAAAAGGCGGAAGTCGCTGAAACCGAGGGTGGTTTCACAGTGCATCTGGATGGTCGCCCGGTAAAAACGCCTGCGCGTGCAGTTCTGCTTTTGCCAACAGCGCAAGCCACTGAAATCATTGCGGAAGAGTTTCGTGCACAGGTGGAAGTTATTGACCCTTCCAAAATGCCTGCAACGCGTATGGTGAACACGGCCATTGACGGTATTGCGCAAGACCCGCAGGCGGTTTTCGAAGATATATTGCGCTTTGCTGGCACCGATATGATTTGCTATCGCGCCGCAAGCCCGAAAGAACTGGTCGCTCGCCAGACCGAGCAGTGGGACCCACTGATTGACTGGGCAGAAAGCCTCGGCGCACGTTTTGCGCTGGCTGAAGGCGTGATGCATGTTGAACAATCCCGCGAAGCGATTGCAGCTTTCGGCGTTCATCTGACAGAATTTAAAAATCCGATTGCGCTGGCTTCGCTCCACACCATGACCACGCTAACGGGCTCCGCACTCATTGCATTGGCAATTGCCAAGGGCGAAGTTTCTGTTGAAGACGGCTGGAACCGTGCCCATCTCGATGAGGACTGGACGGTCGAGCATTGGGGTGAAGATGCTGAAGCGC
This sequence comes from Brucella sp. 21LCYQ03, assembly GCF_023554105.1. Taxonomy (GTDB): domain Bacteria; phylum Pseudomonadota; class Alphaproteobacteria; order Rhizobiales; family Rhizobiaceae; genus Brucella. Next base: position 62,769 of record NZ_JAMJWE010000006.1, on the reverse strand, counting down.
AAGCGCGTCGCAAGACCCGTCATGGAGAAATGCTGGTTGCAGCCCGCGTGTTACAGGCGCTCTAGTCAATATTTAGCTAATAAACATAACAGTCTGATATTAAAAGAAAACCCGGCTTTCGCCGGGTTTTCTTTCGCGTGCATTCTGCACGTCGTTCCCCTCGGTAACTGTCTTAACCGATGCGGGCCGTTTCCGACCCGCAATAGTGGTTAAACCGAGTAGTACATGTCGAACTCGACTGGATGCGGCGTTGTTTCATAACGCAGCACTTCAGCCATTTTGAGTTCGATGAAGCTATCGATCTGATCGTCTTCAAACACGCCGCCAGCCTTGAGGAACTCACGATCCTTATCGAGCGCCTGAAGGGCTTCGCGAAGCGAACCGCAAACGGTTGGGATCTTCTTGAGTTCCTTTGCAGGCAGATCGTAGAGGTCCTTGTCCATAGCCTGACCTGGATGAATCTTGTTCTTGATACCATCAAGACCAGCCATCAGCAGCGCCGAGAAGCAAAGATATGGATTTGCTGATGGATCCGGGAAGCGAACTTCAAGACGCTTCGACTTCGGCGACGAGCCGAAAGGAATACGGCAGGAAGCCGAACGGTTACGAGCCGAGTAAGCCAGCAGAACTGGAGCTTCATAACCCGGAACCAGACGCTTGTAGGAGTTAGTTGATGGGTTCGTGAATGCGTTCACAGCCTTAGCGTGCTTGATAACGCCGCCGATGAAGAACAGGCAGTTTTCCGACAGACCAGCATATTCATTGCCCGCGAAAGTAGGCTTGCCATCTTTCCAGATCGAGAAGTGAACGTGCATACCCGAGCCGTTGTCACCGAAAACCGGCTTTGGCATGAAGGTTGCGGTTTTGCCATAGGCATTAGCGACCTGATGCACGACATATTTCTGGATCTGCATCTTGTCGGCATTGCGTACCAGCGTGTCGAATTTCGTGCCCAGCTCGTGCTGTGCAGAGGCGACTTCGTGGTGATGCTTTTCAACGGTTACGCCCATTTCCGTCAGAACGGTGAGCATTTCGGAGCGCATATCCTGAAGGCTGTCCACTGGTGGAACCGGGAAATAGCCACCCTTAACGCGTGGACGATGACCCATATTGCCAGTTTCGTAATCAGTATCGTCGTTTGACGGCAGCTCGGTCGAGTCGAGCTTGAAGCCGGTGTTGAATGGATCAACTTTGAACTTCACATCATCGAAGACGAAGAATTCAGCTTCCGGGCCAACATAGACAGTGTCGCCGATGTTGAGCGACTTCATGTAGGATTCAGCCTTCTTTGCAGTCCCGCGTGGATCGCGGCCATAAGCTTCACCCGAAATCGGATCAAGAATGTCGCAGAGAATAACCAGTGTGGACTGCGCGAAGAATGGGTCGATGTGCGCGGTTTCTGGATCTGGCATCAGAACCATGTCGGATTCGTTGATGGCTTTCCAGCCGCCAATGGAAGAGCCGTCAAACATAACGCCGTCTTCAAACATTTCTTCATCAATAAGGCCAACATCCATCGTAACGTGATGCAGCTTGCCCTTTGGGTCGGTGAAGCGGAGGTCAACAAACTTAACGTCGTTATCTTTGATCTGTTTCAGAATGTCATTGGCAGTCGTCATTGTAATATCCTGTTTGCACGGCGATGTTCGGTAGTCTGGGTTCGGTATGCTGGTTTTATCAGATCGCGTCCACGCCGGATTCACCGGTACGGATACGGATAACTTCTTCAATATTGGAAACGAAAATCTTACCGTCACCAATACGGCCTGTCTGGGCAGCTTTGCGAATAGCTTCGATAGCGCCATCGACGGTTTCGTCGGCGACGATGACTTCGACTTTCACCTTGGGAAGAAAATCGACGACATATTCCGCACCGCGATAGAGTTCGGTGTGGCCCTTCTGACGGCCGAAGCCTTTGGCTTCAATGACCGTAATACCCTGCAAACCAACTTCCTGAAGGGCTTCCTTCACTTCATCGAGCTTGAAAGGCTTAATAATGGCTTCGATCTTTTTCATCAGAGAATGGTCTCCGCTCTTGTTCGGAAATGGGCATCGTGCCCGCTTCCCTAAAGTATAAGCATGAACTGTGCCAATTCGATAAGTGATGGCCAGTTTTTTCAAATTTTATGTTTTTTCAGGCAAATTTTCCTGAACGGATCCTATAAAACCCCTAAAAAGTGTTGCTATTGTTGATGCTTGCGCATTTTCAAAAATTCTAGAAGTTCAGCTTCCTCTCCAGCAAACTGACATTATTATCGGCATCTACACAAGCCGCCCTTCGTGAAAGATTTTTAACAGGGTTTCAATCTTGCTAGTTGTGATTAAAAAATAGGCTCCATGCAGTAAAATTCATCAGACTTGCATAAACTCGTCTGCCGCGTATTTTCTCAATCGAGAATGAACGGGAAAGTAAGCCATGTTTGAACTGCTGACGCCGGAGCAAATGTCGCGTGCAGATACGATAACCATTGAAAGCGGTACGCATGATGGTTTTTCTCTTATGCTTGCTGCTGGCCATGCAGTTGCTGAAGTGGCGCGGAATATGTTTCCCGCACAAGGACCAATCGCAATTCTATGCGGGCCGGGGAACAACGGCGGTGATGGCTATGTTGCAGCGCAGTTTCTTATGGAGGCGGGACGCGAAGTCATTTGCTTTGGAACGAAGCAGCCGCATGAAGGCAGCGATGCAATGCGCGCTCTGGATTTTTATAAGGGCGAAGTTCGTCGCCTGAGCGCGTTGGTGCCGGCTGATTTTGTGGGTATTGTAGATGCGCTCTATGGTGCGGGCTTGTCACGTCCGATAGATGGCGTTGAGGCGCGTATTATCGACAGCGTCAACGCATCAGATGTTCCGGCGCTTGCCATTGATTTGCCAAGCGGTATTTCGGGTTCAAACGGACAGGTGCTTGGTTATGCCATCAACGCGCGTGTAACCGTGACCTTTTTTCGCAAAAAGCCTGGACATCTTTTACAACCCGGTCGCACGCATTGCGGTGTGCTTAATGTCGCAGACATTGGCATTTTGGATAGTGTGCTCGAAAAGATTGCGCCGAATACATTTGAAAACGCGCCGGAACTTTGGCGGGATCAATTACCAACACTGTCAATCAATGCGCATAAATATAGTCGTGGTCATGCCGTTGTCTTTTCTGGCCCGGCTCATTCAACAGGAGCAGCGCGACTGTCCGCAATGGCTGCTGCACGGAGTGGTGCCGGAGCCGTTACTGTTCTGTCGCCACCTGACGCGGTTGCGACGAATGCGGCTCATTTGACGAGCATAATGGTGCGCGAGACGCGCAGTATCAAAGATGTTGAAGCATTCCTGATTGATCGCAAGGTTGCAGCCTGTGTTCTCGGCCCGGGCTATGGCAGTGCCAAGTTTGCGCGCGATCACGCTCTGATGCTTCTGTCAGCAGCGAATAATCGCGCGGAACATTTAAAGGGATTGGTACTTGATGCGGACGGCTTAACCGCCTTTGAGGAAAAGCCAGAACAACTTCTCAATGAAAAACGCAGTGATCACACGGCGCTCGTACTCACTCCGCATGAAGGAGAGTTTCGACGTTTATTTCCTGATATTGCTGCCAATTACGAAACATCAAAGCCAGATAAAGCACGTCAAGCAGCCAAACTGTCCAATGCTGTGGTGATTTATAAGGGACCAGATACAGTGATTGCAGCACCTGACGGGCGTGCGGCAATCAATGCCAATGGCACGCCACTCTTGGCGACTGCCGGATCGGGCGATGTGCTTGCTGGCATCATATGCGGATTGCTCTCACAAGGAATGCCAGCATTTGAGGCGGCAAGCGCCGCCGTCTGGATACATGCAGATGCTGCACGTCGGTTTGGTCATGGTCTTATTGCCGAGGATTTACCGCTACAACTGCCGGCCGTTTGGTCAGCTCTTGAGCGATCAGCGTCCTGAAATGCGGCTGTTGCCGCTGCCAACGTCGACTGTTATACTACCAGAAACCGACACATCAGTATTACCGACACGGAAGTTTTTCCATGTTCCTCCTTGCTGATTGTCTGGTTCAGGCGCAGGCGGTGGCGCTGATACAATCGGCGTTTGCGGCTTTACCCCCGGCAGGCCAGTTGGCACCGGTTCATTTGCAAAAGCAAATGCTAAACTTGTTGTCAAGAAAACAGCGGTAAGCATAAGTATTTTATTCATAATCATACTCCCTTACACCTTGTCTGCGACGGCCTCTAAAAGCTGGTCCGCCATTTCGAGCGTAAACTCATCATAATGCGAAATGACGCGGCTCGGTTCATAATGCTGAACTGGCAGATCAGTATATCCGAAATCGACCGCCACGACAGGAATGCCTGCTGCCTTTGCAGTATCAATATCTGTACGGCTATCACCAACCATAATAGCGAGGTCGCGATTGCCCCCTGCAAGAGCGATGGTTTCCGTCAAATGACGAGGATCAGGCTTGCGGAATGCAAATGTATCTGCGCCGCAAATGGCAGCGAAACGATGCGCTTCACCCATTGCCTTCAGCAGCTTTACTGCCAGGGCTTCAAACTTATTGGTGCAAACCGCCAGCGTATAGCCATTGGCACTGAAGCGATCCATGGCTTCAAGCACGCCCGGATAGAATGATGAATGTCCCGGCATATTTGCGCTATAATGAGCGCGAAATTCTTCAACCAACTCATCCAGCTTCGCGTCATCTACCTGCATTTGTTGTGCCGCAAAGGCGCGTTCAATCATAACGCGTCCGCCCTGGCCGACAAAGCGGCGAAGTGCGTCATTATCTGCTGTCTTTAAACCGGAGATCGAAAGGCAATGATTTAAGCTGTCCAGAAGGTCCGGCGCAGTTTCAACCAATGTTCCGTCTAGATCGAACACAATGATTGGTTTGGAATTGGCAGCGGACATAATGTTTCCTTTTGGAATTGATCTTCCCATTGCTAGCTGATCTTTCAGATAGGCTCAAGTTTGTGTCTTCTCAAGACAAAGCTGAAACAAGAGTTCATCGCAAAAATAACGATAAATTGTATTGAGAGCTTTGTTGCGTTGCGCACGCATGCTAGAGGCGTTGCCGGAGAAGGATGAGAATCCGCTGGGAAGACAGGAATTCTGAGCATGGATGAAGCACGCAAGCTGAAAATCGCCGCCGCCGCCGAGGCTTTGACGCACGTCAGAGACGGAATGCGTCTTGGAATTGGCACTGGCTCTACCGCAGAAGAATTTGTTCGTCTGCTGGCAGAAAAGGTGAAGAGCGGTTTTAAGGTCATCGGCGTGCCGACATCTGAGCGCACAGCAGAACTCTGTGCTGAACTTGGTATCGCGCTGACGACGCTTGAAGAAACGCCACATCTTGATCTGACAATTGACGGCGCTGATGAAGTTGATCCTAACCTTGCACTTATCAAAGGCGGCGGTGGCGCTTTGCTTCGGGAGAAGATCGTAGCAACTGCGTCTGATTCGATGATCGTTATTGCCGACGGATCGAAAGTTGTTGAAACACTCGGCCGTTTTCCTCTGCCAATCGAAGTCAATCGCTTTGGTCTTAAAGCGACTTTGCTCGGTATTGAGGCCGCTGCATCGCAATGTGGTCTTGCAGGTCCACTCGTCCTGCGGTTAAAAGATGGCGCGCCATTTGTAACGGATGGTGGACATTATATCGTGGATGCATCTTTTGGCCGCATTCCCGATCCAAAGATTCTCTCTGACGCTCTCTTCGCCATACCGGGTGTTGTTGAGCACGGACTTTTTATCGGACTGGCACGCGCCGCAATCATCGCTGGCGCTGACGGTATCCGAACCATGAACCGGCCTTGAAAGGCCGATACGAATTGTTTGAACGGAGTACCGACCATATGATCCCGGCAACTGGCTTCCGCCGTCTGATTGCACCGTTTTCCGCACTTGTCCTGATGTCAGGCATCCATGCGGCATCTGCGCAGGAAATTTCTGCATCGCATCTCGATGCTGCCCGCGCGGCAATCGCTTCGATTCAGGCAACTGAACAGTTCGACGAAATTCTGCCAAGCGCTGCACGCGCTCTTAAAGGTGAGCTGATCCAGAAGGATCCAAACCTTGAAGCCCTCATCACCAAGACCGTTGATGACAAGGCTATTGCTTTGGCTGCGCGCCGCGCTGATCTCGAAACCGAATCTGCCCGCGCTTATGCCAATGCGTTCAGCGAAGACGAACTCAAGGCAATCGCTGCGTTCTACACATCGGATGCAGGCAAGAAGCTTCTTGCAGAAGGCCCAATCGTAACCCGTGAAGTCGTGAAAGCTGCAAATATCTGGCAGAATGGCATTGCCCGCGATCTCGCGACCTCTGTTGCAGAAGTTCTCGCAGCACAGGCTGGTGCGGCCGCTGCTCCTGAGCAGCCAGCTCAGTAATATTTTGCGATAGTCACGTAGAATTTAAAAGCCCGGCGACTTGGCCGGGCTTTTTCTTTTGCTTACATAAGTCGAAGAAACAGATTTGAATGGAGAATCCCATGGCCGGTTATGATTATGATCTTTTTGTTATCGGCGGTGGCTCCGGTGGTGTACGGGCAGGGCGACTAGCCGGTGCCATGGGCAAAAAGGTTGGTCTGGCCGAAGAATATCGCATGGGCGGAACCTGCGTTATTCGTGGTTGTGTTCCTAAAAAACTGTTTGTCTATGCCTCGCAATTTCCAGAGCATTTTGAAGATGCTGTTGGCTACGGCTGGGACGTTGGCAAATCAAGCTTTGAGTGGACGAAGCTTATTGAAGCCAAAGACAAAGAGATTGACCGGCTTGAAGGCCTTTACCGCAAAGGTCTGGAAAATTCAAAGGTCGAGATTTTCGCAAGCCGTGCAGAGCTGATTGATGCTCATACGATTGAACTGAAAGCTGATGGCCGTCGTGTCACTGCGGATCAGATTCTTATTGCAACTGGTGGACATCCGAGTGTGCATGACACTTTGCCCGGTAGCGAATATTGCATCACCTCAAACGAAGCCTTTCATCTGGACGAGCTGCCAAAGGCAATCGTGATTGCTGGCGGCGGTTATATCGCTGTTGAATTTGCAAATATTTTCCATGGTCTTGGTGTTGAAACCACAATTGTCTATCGCGGCAAAGAAATCCTGTCGCGCTTTGACAATGATCTGCGTCATTTGCTGCATGAAACTATGGAAGCCAAAGGTATCCGCATCATTTGCGGCGCGGTGTTCGAGAAGATTGAAAAACAGGCTGATGGCGAGCTGAAAGTTTCGCTGACCAATGGTGAGACGCTTAATGTCGGTCAGGTGATGATGGCAATCGGCCGCAAACCAAATACCAAAGGCCTTGGACTTGAAAAAGCTGGCGTTAAAACAGACGCGCTCGGCGCAATCGAAGTGGATGACTATTCACGCACCAGCGCCTCGAACATCTGGGCCGTGGGTGACGTGATCAATCGCGTTCAGCTGACCCCTGTGGCCATCCATGAGGCCATGTGCTTCCTTGAAACAGCCTTCAAGAACAATCCGACCAAGCCTGATCACGATCTGATTGCTACAGCAGTGTTCTCGCAGCCTGAAATTGGCACCGTTGGTTTGCCAGAAGATGAAGCCGCCAAGAAATATGCTGAATTGGAAATCTATCGCGCGCTTTTCCGTCCGATGAAGAACACGCTTTCGGGACGCAAAGAAAAGATGCTGATGAAGCTCATTGTGGATGCTGAGAGCCGCAAGGTTGTCGGCGCACACATCATGGGGCCGGATGCAGGCGAAATGGCGCAATTGCTCGGCATTTCATTGAAGGCTGGTGCAACCAAGGATGACTTCGACCGCACCATGGCCGTGCACCCCACAGCAGCGGAAGAGCTGGTCACAATGTATAAGCCGACCTACCGTGTCGTGAACGGCAAGAAGGTCGAAAACTGAACTTTCGTATCCTTCCAATCCTGTTAACGATTCTTGCTGGTATAAAGTGAGCGTCTGCATTATATCAACGCGATCACGCGTGCTGGTTTGCGTGCAAAGACATTAAATTGTCTTGCTCAAGCGCGTTCCAGCTTTCGTGCAAGGAGGACAAAATCCGAGAGAAATCGCGCGGATAATTAAACAGGTGTGAAATGACGAAGAACTGGACCCCGAATTCCTGGAGAGACAAACCGATCAAGCAAGTGCCGTTTTATCCAGACGCGCAGGCTTTGACCGATGTTGAGGCTCGCCTTCGTACCTATCCACCGCTCGTTTTTGCCGGCGAGGCACGCAAGCTGAAAACACAGCTTGCAGCCGTTGCCGAAGGAAAAGCATTTCTGCTTCAGGGCGGCGATTGTGCGGAGAGTTTCGCAGAACATGGCGCGGATAATATTCGCGACTTTTTCCGCGTCTTTTTGCAGATGGCCGTTGTACTGACTTTTGGTGCTTCCAAGCCAGTTGTTAAGGTTGGCCGTATTGCCGGTCAGTTCGCGAAGCCGCGTTCGTCCGATATGGAAACACTTAATGGTGTTGAGCTGCCTTCATACCGCGGCGACATCATCAACGGCATCGATTTCGATGAGGCTTCGCGTATTCCTGATCCGCAGCGTCAGGACATGGCTTACCGCCAGTCTGCTGCGACGTTGAACCTGCTGCGAGCCTTCGCACAGGGCGGCTACGCAAACCTTGAGAACGTGCATCAGTGGATGCTCGGCTTTGTTGGCAAAAGCCCGCAGGCAGAGCGCTATGCCGCTCTCGCACAGCGTATTTCGGAAACGATGAACTTCATGCGCGCCATCGGGATTACTTCCGATAGCAATCATTCGCTGCGTGAAACCGATTTCTACACCAGCCATGAAGCATTGCTGCTTGGCTATGAAGAAGCGCTCACACGCGTCGATTCGACCTCTGGCGACTGGTACGGCACTTCGGGTCATATGATCTGGATTGGCGACCGCACACGTCAGGCCGATCATGCGCATATCGAATATTGCCGTGGCATCAAGAACCCGCTCGGTCTGAAATGTGGCCCTTCGTTGCAGCCGGATGATCTCATCCGTCTGATCGATCTTCTCAACCCTGAAAACGAAGCTGGTCGTCTGACGCTTATTGCTCGTTTCGGTTACGACAAGGTTGGCGATCATCTGCCACAGCTCATCCGCGCTGTTGAACGTGAAGGCCGTAAGGTCGTCTGGTCTTGTGATCCGATGCACGGCAACACGATCACCGCTGGCGGCTACAAGACGCGTCCGTTCGACCGTATCCTCAAGGAAGTGGAATCCTTCTTCGCGATTCATCGCGCTGAAGGTTCGCATCCGGGCGGTATCCATGTCGAAATGACCGGCAAGAACGTCACCGAGTGCACGGGCGGTGCTCGCGCAATTTCGGCAGAAGATTTGCATGATCGTTATCACACGCATTGCGACCCACGCCTCAATGCCGATCAGGCGCTTGAGCTGGCATTCCTTCTGGCAGAACTGCTCAAGAAGGAACGCGATGCAGGAACAGAAAAGCAGGCTGTTAACGCCTGATTGGGTAATCCCTCTTTGAAATAATGGCAGGGCGGAGAATTCATTCTCCGCCCTGTTGCTTTTCAGTTGAAGACGCTTATTGATCTTTGCAAAATCTTTAGAGGGCATCCATGAAGCGGATTTTTCTGGCGTTTCTTAATTCAATGCGTGCTCTCAGGCATTTGGCGAAGCATGAAAAGGCTGTTCAGCAGGAACTGGTACTTTTTCTTCTGTCGCTCCCAATTGCATTCTTTGTTGCCCCAACGTGGCTGACATTTCTGCTGATGACAGGATCGATCCTGTTTCTCATTCTGGTTGAAGTACTCAACACCGGCATTGAAGCGACTTGTGATGCCGTTTCGCGTGATTTCCATAAGGAAATTCAGATTGCCAAGGATTGTGGTTCGCTGGCCGTTCTGATCGCCGTCATTTTTGTAGCCGTTACATGGGGCTACATTCTCGTCACTACCTATCTGATCTGACAAAGAACTGTCGTTCTTCCACGCAATCCGTTGCAATTAAATGCACAAGCGCGCTAAAGCTTGCGCATGACCAGCGTTAGCGAGAATCTCGATATGCTTCGTATTGCCGTTGCACAGCTCAATCCTGTAATGGGTGACATCGCCGGAAATCTTGCCAAGGCGCGTGCAGCACGCGCGCAAGCCGCGCAAATGAACGCTGATCTTGTGATGTTCACGGAGCTGTTCATTGCGGGCTATCCGCCAGAAGATCTGGTTCTCAAAACTGCCTTTGTTGCAGCCTGCGAAAAAGCGGTTAAAGAACTGGCCAAAGACACAGCTGACGGTGGGCCGGGTGTGATTATCGGCACGCCTTTGCAGCGCGATAGTGGTTTGCACAATTCGATTGCGGTTCTCGACGGTGGTGAAATTATTGCCGAACGCTTCAAGGTCGATCTGCCAAACTACGGCGAGTTTGACGAAAAGCGCGTTTTCCAGCCCGGCCCGATGCCGGGACCAGTCAATTTCCGCGGTGTACGCATCGGTATTCCGATCTGTGAGGACATTTGGGGCGAGTTGGGTGTTGCAGAAACGCTGGCAGAGAGCGGCGCAGAACTGCTGCTGGTGCCAAATGGTTCACCTTATCATCGCGCCAAGATCGAGCGCCGTTATCAGGTTGTGCTGAAGCAGGTTATTGAAACCGAACTACCAATGCTCTACGCCAACCAAATAGGCGGGCAGGACGAACTGGTGTTCGATGGCGGCTCGTTTGCCTTCAATACGGATAAGAGTCTTTGCCTGCAAATGCCGCAATTTGCAGAAGCCCTCACACTGACTATCTGGAAGCGCGAAGCTGACGGCTGGCGCTGTGAAGATGCTGAAAAGGCAAAACTGCCGGAAGGTCATGAAGCCGATTATGCGGCTTGTATGTTGGGCCTGCGTGATTATGTGAACAAGAACGGCTTCAAGGATGTCGTGCTTGGGCTGTCGGGCGGTATTGACTCGGCAATCTGCGCTGCGCTTGGCGTCGATGCACTGGGCAAAGATCGCGTGCGTTGCGTCATGCTGCCTTATCGCTACACCTCGGAAGAGTCGTTGAAAGACGCTGCCGATTGCGCAAAGGCGCTTGGCGTGCGTTACGATATTGTGCCGATTGCAGAGCCGGTTGAAGGTTTCCTTTCTGCGCTCAAACCAATGTTTGAAGGTACTGAAAGCGGCGTCACCGAAGAAAATCTGCAAAGCCGTGCGCGTGGCACCATCCTTATGGCCATCTCCAACAAGTTTGGCTCAATGGTTGTGACAACCGGCAACAAATCGGAAATGTCAGTCGGCTATGCAACGCTTTATGGCGATATGAATGGCGGCTTCAACCCCATCAAAGACGTCTACAAGATGCAGGTGTTCGCGCTTTCTGAATGGCGCAACAACAATGTTCCGGTGGGCAGTCTTGGTCCATCCGGCGAAGTGATCCCGACTAACATCATTACGAAGGCACCATCGGCCGAGTTGCGTGAAAACCAGACCGATCAGGACAGCCTGCCGCCTTATCCGGTGCTGGACGATATTCTCGAATGCCTCGTAGAAAACGAGATGAGTAATGCCGAGATTGTTGCGCGTGGCCATCCGCTTGAGACAGTGCAACGGATCGAGCATCTGCTCAATCTGGCTGAATATAAGCGCCGACAATCGGCACCCGGTGTCAAAATTACCAAGAAAAATTTCGGACGTGATCGTCGTTATCCAATAACGAACCGCTTCCGCGACCGCTGAAAGATTTAGTCATGACCGTAACTGTTCGTTTTGCGCCGTCCCCGACGGGCTATATTCATATTGGCAATACACGCACCGCGCTTTCAAATTGGCTTTATGCCAAGAAGAACGGTGGTAATTTCATCCTGCGCTATGATGATACCGACGTTGAGCGTTCTAAGCAGGAATATGCGGACGCAATTGCTATCGATCTGGCTTGGCTCGGTGTTACGCCTGACCGTGTCGAATATCAGTCAAAGCGCTTTGACGTTTATGCCAAGGCCGTTGAAAAGCTGAAGGCGGCGGGTCTTCTGTATGCCTGCTATGAAACAGCCGAGGATCTGGAGCGCCGTCGTCGTTTGCGCTTAGCGCGTAAGCTTCCACCTGTTTATGGCCGTGAAGCACTGAAACTAACCGACGAAGAGAAAGCGGCCTTTGAAGCAGAAGGACGCAAGCCGCATTGGCGTTTTCTTTTGCCGAACTTTGAAAGCGATCCTTTCAACACCACACGCACCGAAGTGCATTGGGATGATCTGGTGCGTGGTCCACAGACGGTTGATCTGGCTTCGATGTCTGATCCAGTGCTGGTACGTGAAGACGGAACATATCTCTACACGCTGCCATCGGTTGTCGATGATATTGATCTTGGCATCACGCATATTATTCGCGGTGACGACCATGTCACCAATTCAGGCGTCCAAATTGCCATCTTCAAAGCGCTTGGCGCAGAACCGCCTGTTTTCGGCCATCACAACCTGCTGACCACAGTTTCAGGCGAGGGGCTTTCCAAGCGCTCTGGCGCGTTGTCTGTAGGTAGCTTGCGCGAAGGCGGTTATGAACCGATGTCGGTTGCGTCTCTCGCAATCCTGATTGGTACTTCGGAATCTGTGTCAGCTGCGTCCGATATGGATGCGCTGGCAGAGCGATTTGACCTGGCTGCAATTTCAAAGTCATCGGCAAAGTTCGATCCGGCAGAGCTTGATACGCTCAACCGTGCACTGCTGCATGAAATGCCATTTGATAAGGCGAAAGATCGTCTCGAAGCATTGAGTATTTCGGGCGAAAAGGCAGAGCATTTCTGGCTGACTGTGCGCGGCAATCTTGAACGCTTCAATGATGCTGCCCATTGGTGGCAGATCATTACCGGCAACTTGCCCGAAAAGCCTGAACTATCCGAAGAGGATCAGGCTTTTGTGAAAGAGGCCTTCACTCTGCTTCCCGCAGAGCCGTGGGACAAACAGACCTGGAAGGTCTGGACCGATGCTGTCAAGGCAGCAACGGGACGTAAGGGCAAGACACTGTTCATGCCCCTGCGCCTTGCACTTACTGGGCAGCTTCACGGTCCGGAGCTTGCGGACCTACTGGTTTTGATTGGTCATGAAAGAACGAAGAGCCGATTACTCTGACATTTGCATTTTCTGAATAAGCACGTTCCACAGGTGGTGTCGGTGCAACTGGCGCCACATGGCTGGGGGCGTGCGATATCGGTCGTGATGGCGATGTGTAGCCAATTGGCTCAGCTTGCATTGGCTGTGCCGATGAATACGCAGGGACGACATAATCTTCGATAGGCAGCCCTGCTGTGGCAACAGGCTTTGAAGGTTTTTCGACCTTCTTAACTTGCGCTTTTACCGGAGGACGCTTTGGTGCAGCTTTCTTTGTAACGCGCACTGGCAGCCAACTGGCCGAACATGATTTAACATGTTGTCCGGGGTGCGCCCTCCCGGTAATTGCCGCATCAGTTTCATGCAGACGTTCTTCAAGTATTTTGTTTTCAGAGTTTAATTTATCTTCCTGACTTTTCAGGCGGTCGCATTTTTGTGATTTTGTAGCTCGTGTAAACAATCCAGCAACGCATTGTTCTTTAGCTAGTTCTATACGAATAGATGTAAGCTGTGTCTGATTTTTACTCAAACTTGCTTTCGTTGGCGCGATTTGTTTGCTCAGTCTTTCTATTTGCTGATTGCTACAAAGCTGTAATGGCTGTGTTGTTGTGCATCCACTAATTACAGCAGTTGCTGTTAAAACGAATATTGTTGGCGATAAATTCGAAAAAATTTGATAATTAAACATCATAGAACAAGCCTATCCCGTTGTCCGTATGTATGAATGTTTGTATTTTATAGTTAAAAAAACGTAAACGCCAAGTATTATTTAAATACTTGGCGTTCATCGATAATATATAATAATCTAATTTAGTCTTTTTCTATTTATGATCCATTAGTATGTTCATTTGTTCTTTGAAGAGCTTCAACGACTGCGAGTGCAGTCATATTCACCACGCCGCGCGATGTTACTGATGGGGTCAGGATGTGAGCTGGGCGGGCAGCGCCGAGCAGGATCGGCCCAACATGCAGTGCGTCCGTAACTGTCTTGACTACATTGAGCGTTATGTTTGCGGCATCAAGATTTGGGAAGACCAATAGATTTGCTTCGCCTTTGAGGCGCGAATTCGGGAACACACGGTCTCGTAGTGCCTGTGATAGCGCGGAGTCGCCATGCATTTCGCCATCGGATTCAAGTTCCGGGGCTTTTTCAGCGAGGATTGCAGCCGCGCGCCGCATCTTTTCAGCACTAGCCGACTCCTTTGAACCGAAATTGGAATGCGAAACAAGCGCAGCTTTTGGCTCAATGCCGAAGCGGCGGATTTCTTTCGCGGCCAGAATTGCCATTTCAGCAATTTCTTCGGCTTCTGGCTCTACGGTGACATAAGTGTCTGTCAGGAATAACGCGCCGCGCTGTGAAATGAGCAGGCTCAGTGCCGAATAATCACGGATGCCCGGGAGCTTGCCAATAATCTGCCTGACCATGCGCGTGTGGCGTTCAAAGCGTCCTTCCAGACCGCAAATCATTGCATCCGCTTCGTTACGCATCACAGCAAGTGCTGCAATAGCCGTCGAGTTCGTGCGGACGATTGTACGTGCTGCTTCCGGTGTTACACCCTGACGGCCTGTGTAAGAAAGGTAAAGATCGACATAATCGCGGTAGCGCGGGTCATCTTCGGGATTAATCAGATCAAAATCAACGCCTGCACGAATTTTAAGACCATACCGGTTCAGGCGTGTTTCAATAACGCTCGGACGACCAACGAGAATTGGCGACGCGATGCCTTCTTCAATTACAACCTGCGCTGCACGCAATACACGTTCATCTTCACCGTCGGCATAGATCACGCGCATTGGTTTGCTCTGTGCCCGCGCCGCAGCAAATACCGGCTTCATGATGAGACCCGAGCGGAAGACAAATCGTGTCAGACGATCCGTATAGGATTCCCAGTCCTCAATCGGACGCGTAGCAACACCACTATCCATTGCTGCTTGCGCAACGGCAGGTGCAATGCGCAGGATTAAGCGCTGATCGAAAGGCGATGGAATAATGTAGTTCGGGCCAAATGTCGGCGTGTCGCCGGAGTAAGCGCGAGCGGCAACGTCTGATGGTTCTTCGCGGGCAAGCGCTGCAATGGCGCGAACCGCTGCAAGCTTCATTTCCTCATTGATTGCAGTCGCACCAACATCAAGCGCACCGCGGAAAATATATGGGAAGCAGAGAACGTTGTTTACCTGGTTCGGATAGTCTGAACGACCAGTACAGATCATCGCATCGGCGCGGGCTTCGCGCGCGGCTTCCGGCATGATTTCAGGATTTGGATTGGCCAGCGCCATGATGAGCGGTTTGTCAGCCATCTGCTTAAGCAGTTCAGGCTTAAGAACGCCAGCAGCGGAAAGGCCGAGGAACACATCTGCGCCGCCAATAACATCGGCCAGCACGCGCGCATCAGTTTTTTGTGCGTACACGTCTTTCCAACGGTCCATCAGCTTTTCACGGCCTTCGTAAACGACACCTTCAAGATCACAGACAAAAATGTTTTCGCGCTTGGCACCGAGCTTAACCAGTAGGTTAAGACAGGCGAGCGCCGCAGCGCCGGCACCGGATGTTACGATTTTGGCATCGGTGATGTTTTTGCTGGCGAGTTCCAGACCATTTAAAACAGCCGCCGCAACGATAATCGCCGTTCCATGTTGGTCGTCATGGAAAACCGGGATGTTCATTTTTGCGCGAAGCTGTTCTTCCACTTCGAAACATTCTGGTGCTTTGATATCTTCGAGATTAATGCCGCCAAAAGTCGGCTCAAGCGCCGAAACCACATCGACCATACGGTCAATTTCAAGCGCGTCAATTTCAATGTCGAAAACATCAATATCGGCAAATTTCTTGAAAAGAACGGCCTTGCCTTCCATCACCGGTTTGGATGCAAGCGCGCCGATATTACCAAGACCAAGCACCGCAGTGCCGTTGGAGATCACAGCAACAAGATTACCACGCGCCGTATATTCGGCAGCGGTGGATGGATCTTCGTGAATTGCAAGGCAGGGTGCTGCAACGCCCGGCGAATAAGCGAGTGCCAGATCGCGCTGATTTCCGAGCGGCTTTGTTGCCTGAATCTCAAGCTTACCGGGCTTCGGATAGCGGTGAAAGAAAAGTGCCGCTTCGTCAAAATCTGAACGCGTGGAAGTAGAGGGGGTCTTTTTGTTTGTCATTTTCGCATCGCTTTCCGATTCATTTGCGCGAGCTTAAGGAGAGCTGCGCAGAGACGCCTATTCGCGTCTTTTGAGCCAATATCGTTCTTATCTCAAACTATCAAATCACTTATAGGCCCGATTTAGAGAAGCAGTTGTTCCGCAATTGCATCCTATTTCGAACGAAACTGCTATTTTAAGGCCGTAGACATGCCATCAAGCCGATGCAGCAATCAACCGGATTCTGGTTGACGCGCGGAAATGTCCACGAATATGCCTATTCATCAGTGAACAAATCTGTATTCAAAATGCCCGTCATATGTCTGTGACATGAATCGGGTTTTCTGCGCTCAAATTCAGGTTGCCAGTTGGAAGGACAACCAAATGAGCACAGAACAGATCGAGCCGAAACAATATCGCACTCTGTTTATTTCTGATGTGCATCTCGGATCTAAGGCAGCTCAAGCCGAGCTATTGCTTGATTTTCTGCGAACTCACGAAGCAGAAACCATCTATCTGGTCGGTGATATTGTCGATGGCTGGCGTCTGCGCCGCAACTGGCACTGGCCGCAGGAACATAATGATGTGGTTCAGAAGCTTTTGCGCAAGAGCCGCAAGGGTACTTCAATCATCTACATCGCGGGCAATCATGATGAGTTTCTGAGAAACTTTCAGGGCACCCATTTTGGCGGTATCGAAGTGATGAACCGCGCGATCCACGAAACTGCGGACGGTCGTAAATTTCTTGTCATTCACGGCGATCAGTTCGATGTCGTCGTGCGCAATGCACGTTTTATCGCGTATCTTGGCGACTGGGCTTACGACACAGCCATCTGGATCAACACAGTTATGAGCCGCGTGCGCGCAAAGTTCGGATTGCGTTATTGGTCATTCTCCGCATGGGCAAAGTTTCGCGTTAAGAAGGCTGTCAACTTCATCGGGAATTTCGAAGATGTGGTTTCCGAGGAAGCGCAACGTATCGGTGTTGATGGTGTCATTTGCGGTCATATTCACCATGCGACAATCAGCAAAATGAATGGTGTTGAATATATCAACACGGGCGACTGGGTCGAAAGCTGCACCGCCGTCGTTGAGCATTTTGATGGCCGAATGGAACTGCTGGAATGGACAGACCGGCTTGGCCGGAGTCCGTCGCTCCCTGCATCTCAGGAAAATACCAAAGTCATCACATTGCCAAGATTAACCCGAAAAGCAGCAAACAGCGGCAGATGAAGAAACTCGTCATCGTTACAGACGCCTGGCATCCACAAGTCAATGGTGTCGTTAGAACGCTTGCGAAATGCTGCGAACTGATGACAGAGCGCGGTTATGAGGTGATTGTCATCTCGCCGCAGGATTATCGCTCTTTTCCGTGCCCGACCTATCCGGAAATCCGCCTTGCGATGACAACGCCATCAGCATTTCAGCGCAAGCTCGTCAGTTTGCAGCCCGATTATGTGCATATCGCCACCGAAGGACCGCTTGGTGTTATGGCAAGACGCGCATGTCTGAAGATGGGCTGGAGTTTTACGACAAGCTTTCACACACGATTTGCGGAATATGTCCGCGATCGCTTTCCAATTCCGCTGAACTGGACCTATGCTTTTCTTCGTCGCTTCCATAATGCCGCTTCACACACTCTGGTCCCAACCCAGTCAATTTTAGACGATCTGCACGAGCGTGGCTTTACCGGACTTGAGCTTTGGACGAGGGGCGTTGATCGCACGCTGTTTCATGCGCGTACTGACGTCGAAAGCAAACTATCAAAACCCGTATTCATCTGCGTGGGACGTGTCGCTACAGAAAAAAATCTAGCTGCATTTCTGGAGCTTGACTTGCCAGGAACCAAGCTCATTGTCGGTGACGGTCCGGTTCTTGAAGACCTCAAATCTCGTTTCCCAAGCGCCATCTTTCTCGGTAAAAAAGAAGGTAATGATCTGGCACAAGCCTATGCTTCTGCAGATGTTTTTGTATTTCCAAGCAGAACCGACACGTTTGGCTTAGTTCTGCTTGAAGCGATTTCATCGGGCTTACCGGTTGCGGCGTTTCCTGTTCCGGGTTCATCAGATGTGGTCGGTGCCACGGGCGCCGGTATTCTCTCGGAGGACCTCCGCGCCGCCTGTTTAGCGGCGCTTGAAATGCCTGCCTTTGATCCTGCTGAGGTGCTAAAACCCTTCACATGGGATGCCTGTGCGGATATTTTTGAAAACGTACTTGCAGCAACGAATAGTGTGAAACAGCGATCAGGCTACATCGACACTCAACCCCAAACGGTTATTTCCGGCGGATAAACAAGCGCTCCTTCATATCGAAGACCCGGAACGCGATCCTGAGCTAAAAGCAGGGGGCCATCGAGATCAACAACATCGGCCTTCTGTGCGAGAAGAACTGCGGGAGCCATACCGAGCGACGTTCCGACCATACAGCCGACCATAATCTTCAGCCCCAGCGATGTGGCTTTCTCACGCATCACCAGCCCTTCGGTAAGGCCACCAGCCTTGTCGAGCTTGATATTCACCGCGTCATAACGGGTCGCAAGTTCTTCAAGGCCAACCGATGTATGCACGCTTTCATCTGCACAGATGATAACCGGGCGATCAATACGGCTTAAAATCTCATCTTTTCCGGCGGGCAGGGGTTGTTCAATAAGCACCACACCCGCTTTTGCTGCCGCAGCCATGTTTTCTGCGATATTTTCATCAGTCCAGCCTTCATTGGCGTCGATAATAATGCGGCTATTTGGAGCCGCATTTGCAACGGATTGAATGCGCTGAATGTCGTTATCTCCACCCATTTTCACCTTTATCAAAGGATAATGGGCGACTTTTGCAGTGGATTCCGCCATCTCTTCAGGCGTACCAAGCGATACGGTAATTGCAGTTTCAACTGCGCGTGCTGATGTGCCAAGCATATCCGCAACGCTCACGCCCGAAAGCTTTGCTTCAAGATCCCAAAAAGCACAATCAACTGCATTGCGTGCCGCACCTGCTGGCATGATTGTTTGAATATCCTGACGAGTGGCGCCATTTTCGATAGCATCACGCGCAGCTTCAATCTGCTCGCTCACACTCTCAATCGATTCTCCATAGCGTGCATAAGGAACACATTCACCGCGCCCAAACTTACCGTCCCTGCCAATTTCACAAACAACCACCAAAGCTTCGGTCTTCGAGCCCCGAGAGATTGTGAATTTTCCAGCAATAGGATAGCGTTCGTGAATGATTTTCAAACTATTGTGCATGGATATGCCTTTGGGGATGCAGTATTTCGGCTGCGCAACGACTCGTATAAGGGGTTAGTCCATGTTGACCGACACTGCCGACAAAGCAAGTGCTGCCGCCGCGACCGCGCCAAAAATTGATTTGGCCGAGCACGATGGTGCGCGCCTTATCAGCTTAAGTGGCCGTTGGGTTTCACAGACTATTGGCGTTGTCGATAAAAAGATGCGCGAACTTGAAAACGTCGGTGGTTCGCAGGCAGTTATTATCAATGCTTCTAATGTTGAAGGTCTTGATACGGCTGGTGCCTGGTTGATGGAACGGCTGCGTCAAAGCCTTCTTTCTCAAAATATCGACGTTAAGTTGGAGGGCATTAAACCAGCATGGCTCCCGCTCGTTGAAGAA
This sequence comes from Brucella sp. 21LCYQ03, assembly GCF_023554105.1. Classification (GTDB taxonomy): domain Bacteria; phylum Pseudomonadota; class Alphaproteobacteria; order Rhizobiales; family Rhizobiaceae; genus Brucella. The sequence goes on along the minus strand of NZ_JAMJWE010000006.1, from coordinate 43,007 downwards.
GTTGGTAACTCCGTTGAACGCACCATCAATGTGACGCCTGCGAAAAAGCCATTCTTTCTTATAAAGTTTCTAGATTCTGTTGGACGTGGTGTTGCCTCGGTCTACGAAGATTTTTTGATGGCGATGCACATTCTGGGTGCAACTATTCGCGGCGCGCAGCTTAAAGCCGGGCGCGGCAGTGGCATTCCATTTCCAGCAATAGTCAAACAGATTGACCGCATGGGGGTCGGCGCAATTCCGATCATCGTCCTCATGTCCACGATTGTTGGTGCAATCATTGCACAGCAGGGCGCATTTCAGCTTCGCTACTTCGGAGCAGAAATCTTTGTCGTTGATCTCGTTGGCATTCTGGTTCTGCGCGAATTGGGCGTGCTGCTGACTGCAATCATGATTGCCGGTCGTTCCGGCAGCGCGATCACCGCAGAAATCGGCTCGATGAAAATGCGCGAGGAAACCGATGCGCTTACGGTTATCGGGCTTAACCCGGTGGGTGTGCTTGTTTTCCCACGGCTTGTCGCCTTGGTGGTGATTTTGCCTCTTCTGACGATTATTGCTGATTTATCAGCTTTGGTTGGTGCTGCGGCTGTTACTTACTTTTATTCAAATATTTCGCCTGAAGCATTCATCATCCGCTTACATGATGCAGTCGCACTCAACACCTATTTTGCTGGTCTGATTAAAGCACCTTTCATGGCAATGATCATCGGCATACTTGCCTCTGTTGAAGGAATGAAAGTCGGCGGAAGCGCAGAATCACTGGGTAGCCGGGTAACAGCTTCGGTCGTTAAATCGATCTTCGTTGTTATCGTTGTTGATGGCATGTTCGCCATCTTCTATGCCGCGATTGACTTCTAACCCTTTATTCTCGCAATTTTATGGGGTGTTTCGGACACAGTAAGGGATAAAACCGTAGAAAGCTGTTTCTCAAGGTTCAGTCTCACAATAAGCTCGGATAAAGAATATTAATGGAGACGAATATAGATAATCAGCCGAAATCGCAGGACGTTGGTAGCAACGGTCAGCCTGAACCGATCATTTCGGTACGGGATGTTACCGTTGGTTTCGGCGGTCGCGCACCTGTGCTCGATAATCTTTCGCTCGATATTTATAAGGGTGAAGTTCTCGGCTTCATTGGGCCTTCCGGCTCAGGTAAATCTGTGTTGACCCGTACAATTCTGGGTCTGAATAAAAAACAGTCCGGGCAGATTGAGATTTTAGGCAATAACATCGACAAGCTGACCGATGTTGAGAAAATGGCCATTGATATGCGCATGGGCGTGCTGTTTCAGCACGGTGCACTGTTCTCGGCGCTGAGCGTGCTTGAAAATATTCAGGTCCCAATGCGCGAATATCTCGATCTTCCGCCCAAGCTGATGGATGAACTCGCGCGCCTTAAAATTGATCTTGTTGGCCTTAGCCCTGATGCAGCAGAGAAATTTCCGTCAGAGCTTTCAGGCGGTATGATCAAGCGCGCAGCACTCGCGCGCGCTCTGGCTCTCGATCCCGACATTGTGTTTCTTGACGAGCCTACATCTGGTCTTGATCCGATCGGTGCAGCAGACTTTGACGAATTGATCGCAAATCTAAGCGATACAATGGGTCTCACTGTCTTTATGGTGACGCATGACCTTGACAGTCTTTTTGCAATTTGCGACCGCATCGCAGTTTTGGGTAATAAAAAAGTTTTGGTGAGTGGTACGATTGAAGACATGCTAACTGTGGAAGATCCATGGGTTAAATCCTATTTTAGAGGAAAGCGTGCACGTCAGATCGACACTTCAGCGCCAAGCAGGCATCGGCCTAGTAACCGAATGCAGACGGGATAAGATATGGAAACGAAGGCCAATTATGTTGTGGTGGGAGTTTTCACGCTAGTCGTCAGCCTGCTGGCTTTCGCTTTCGTGTATTGGATTGCGCGTTACGGCGAAGCGCGGGATTCGGTTGGTCTTGATGTTCGCATACCCGGTTCCGTTACAGGTCTGAGCGTGGGTAGTCAGGTTCTTTTCAACGGCATCAAGGTCGGTGACGTACGGCGTTTGCACCTTGATGAATCCAATCCGAGTATGGTTATCGTGCAGACGCGCGTGAATGCAACCACACCGATCACCCGTTCTACCAAGGCAACACTTGGTTTTCAGGGACTGACTGGTCAAGCCTATATTGAACTGAACGGCGGCAGCCTTGAAGAGCCTAATCTGCTTACGGAAGCAGCGAAGGAAGACACAATTGCACGCATCGACGCTGATCCTTCATCAATCAACAATCTACTTGCAACGGCACAAGACATTTTCGGTCGTGCAAATTCAGTGCTTGGTGAACTCGAAGGCTTTGCGAAAGAAGCGCGTGGTCCTTTGATTGATACGATCAACAACACGAAAACCTTCACCGACGCTTTGGCTAAGAACGCCGATGTTATTGATGAACTGGGTGCAAATGCAGGCAACATCAACCAGATCGTGTCGGAAGCAAAGCAGATGATGGAGCGTTTGAACGCCGCGTCTGCACGCGTTGAAAACGTTATCGCTAAGGCCGACCAGCTGCTCTCGAGTGATGACAAGGATGGTCTTGTTGCACAAGCTAAGTCTACACTTGAATCGATCCGTCAGTTATCGAACAATCTCGACAAACGTATTACGCCGATTGCCAGCAATCTTGAACGCTTCTCGGGTTCAGGCCTGAGCGATGTTCAGGCATTGATCGGTGACAGTCGTCGCGCTGTACAGCGCGTAGAGCAGGCGATAACGGAACTCGAACGTAATCCACAGCGTTTGATCTTTGGTGGTTCCGGCAGTGTACCGCAGTATAACGGAAGGGCGCGTCATTAATGTCCATTGCAGGTTCCATCGTGACAAAATCCCATCGTAAGCTGATTGTTCCGCTTCTTTTAACAACTATGCTTGCTGGTTGCGGAACAACGACGCCACTCGACACATTCAGCCTGTCAGCGCCACAACAGGTAAAGGGCACATCCGTCAGCCGTAAGAACCTCCAGATACTGGTGCCTTCTCCCAATGCGCTGAAGGCGCTTGATAGCGAGAATATCGTTGTCAACACCGCGCCCGGTGCGATTGAGTATCTCAAAGGTGCACAATGGGGCGACAGACTGCCAAATCTCGTTCAGTCTCGTCTTGTGCAGGCCTATGAAAACGCTGGCGTATTCGGTGGCGTAGGCCGTCCGGGTGACGGTCTGGCGATCAATTACCAGATACTGAGCGATCTGCGGGTATTCAGCATTCAGGCCTATGGCTCGCAGCGAGCAGCGGTCGTAGAGATCGCTGTGAGGCTGATGAATGACAAGAATGGCGAAGTGCGTTCCACACGCGTGTTCCGCGCTGCAACGCCTGTTTCCGGCACGTCAAATGGTGAATATGTGCGCGCGCTGGACAAAGCATTTGATCAGGTCGCCAGCGAAATTGTCAGCTGGACAATCTCTTCACTCTGATCCTCCAAGTCACCCAAAAACTAAAGGCAGCCCAGTAAAACGAGCTGCCTTTTTTGTTGGCCTGATTTCTTAAATTTGAGCGTGGCCGTGGGGTTGGCATAAAGTTGACGCTAAAACCCGTAGCAATCATTAAAATGAACATAAAAAAACGCAGCCATTTGGCTGCGCTTTTCTGATTTATGCTCGCTTTGATTAGCGAAGGCGTCCACTTGCGTGAGCCAGCATCGTGTAAACTTTGCCGGTGTCCGACGTCAGGTAAGTCTGTGTCACCATGTTGTCGCGGTCGTTACGTGCAACGTCTTCAAGAAGGCGCTGGAAGTCGTCCATGTAGCGATCAACAGCGCGGCGGAACTCACCATCTGTCTGATACTTACGCTTAATGTCATCGAAGGTCTGCTGACCCTTGAGGGTATAAAGACGACGGGTGAAGACATTGCGCTCACCGCGGCGGTAACGATCCCACAATTCAACCGATGCTTCATGATCAATTGCGCGTGTGATGTCCACCGAGAGCGAGTTGAGTGATTCAACAACGTGGCTTGGCGAACGTGGCGTCTGTGTCGGCTGTGCCTGAGAAGGAGCAGCAACTTCATCCTCACGCGATGCGCGTGCCAGAAGGTCAGAAACCCAGCCGCGTGGCTTTTCTGAAGACTGCGCCGGCTGCGCAACCTTTGGAGCCTCAACAGGACGGCTGCGAACTGCGACGTCTGCCTGCTGTGGACGCGGTGCTGCTACAGGTGCCTGAACCGGAGCAGGTGCTGCGCGCTGTGTCTGCACTGGACGCGATACCGTACGGTCTGCGCGGCTTTCGCCAACATCGACCAGGCGGCCTGACTTATTGACGATTTCAGCCAGCTCTTTGAGAGCATTGATCTGCTCGCCAACTGCCTTGCGCATTGCGCTCGTCGTTTCCTTGGCTTCCGCTGGCATATCGAGAACGCCACGCTTGAGTTCGCCGCGGGTAGTATCGAGTTCGCTGCGGATTTCCGTTGCCGTGCGACGAATGTCGTCGGTAGCAGCAGAGAACTTCTGCGACGCCTGTTCAACGATCTCAGCGACGCTTTCGCGCATCTTTTCAGCCGATGTACGTGTCTGGCCTTCGGCACGCTGGAATGCGAGTGTCACGACAGCTTCAAACGACTGCATCAACTTTTCGATGCCTTCCGACTTTTCAACCAGACCAGCAGCCAGCTTGTCGAGCGCCAGATGACGATCTTCAAGCGTACCAGCAAGACCGTTCTGTGCTGAATTGATCATATCGGAAGCGGTCGAGAGAACCTTTCCATGATCTTCAAAGCGCTCGGCAATATCTGCAATCTGCGACAGTGTTCCGTCGGAGAGTGCACGCAATGTACCGATATTTGTATCGATGAGACCAGTTGAAGCCTGGAACATCTGCGCGGCGCGGTTTGCATTCTCAACAAAGCTGCTTGTTGTTTCAACAAGGCGACCATCAATGCTGTTGAGGTTGTTTGCAGCCGCATCGATCAACTTGCCAAGTTCGCCATTCGACGCTGAGAGGCGTTCAATCAGCTCACTGACATTTTCCGAAAGACCGGATTTTGCTTGCTGAACCGCAGCAATGGTTTCAGCTGTACGGTTAGCCAGTGCGTTGACGAGAGCAGCATTTTCCGTACGCAGACGATCAGTTGCTGCGTGGGTGGCCTGTTCGAGCTGTTCTGCCAGTCCGCGACCGCTATCAGCCAAACGCTGCACAAGTGGTTCGGCAGTATCGTTGAGGATCTGTGTGATTTCCTGCGAACGAGCGGAGAGAACTGCATTGAGTTCGCGGGTACGTTCTTCCAGCGTAACAGCAGTTGTATCCGTCACCTGAGCGATGCGTGCTTCGACTGAACCGAGTTCCATCGTGATACGCGAACCAATGTCTCCAAGGCGTGTCGCAATAGCATCTGCGCGTTCTGTAAGACGAGCTTCGGTTCCCGACAGATTTTCTGTAACGCTTGTTGAGAAAGCTTCGCTATGGCCAGCCAGTGTTTCACTGGTCTTGGTTGCAGTATCAGCGATACGCGCTTCAATCGCCGAAAGCTCGCCGGTCAGGCGGCTTTCAATGGCTTCGAGGCCACCTGCAATTGCACTCGCACGTTCGTTAAGACGCGCTTCTGTGCCTGCGAGATTGTCGGCAACGCTCGACGAGAAGGCTTCGCTGTGGCCAGCCAGCGTTTCACTGGTCTTGCTCGCAGTATCAGCAATACGGGCTTCAATCGCCGAAAGCTCGCCGGTGAGGCGGCTTTCAATAGCTTCAAGGCCACCAGCAATCGTGCTTGCACGCTCATTCAAGCGAGCTTCTGTACCTGCGAGATTTTCAGCAACGCTTGCAGCAAAGGCTTCACCATGACCGGCGAGTGTTTCACTGGTTTTGGCAGCGGTGTCTGCAATGCTGTATTCAATCTCAGACATACGCGATGCAATTGCATTGGCACGTTCGCTGAGGCGTTCTTCCGTAGCTGCAAGATTACTGCTGAGATCAGCACTGAAGCTCTGACCAAATCCATCAAGTGACTGACCAGCTTTTGCAGCTTCTGCGGAGAGAATGCTTGCTGCTTCTGTGATCTTGTCACGCAGCGAGCCTGCAACAGTACCGGCGCTCTGCTCAAGCGCACGACGAACATTATCGACGCCGATCGTAAGCGCCTTTTCCATCGTCTGGGTGCGTTCTTCGATAATACCAGTCTGGCCTTCAAAGGCGCGGCTGATGCTATCGCTGCTGTTTTCAATCGCATTGTGCAGGTTGGCTGTGCGCTGCGAAAGAATATCACCGTGATCCTGTAGCGTCTGGCTCAGCGATGCTGTGCTTTCGGTCAGTGTTTCACGAATTGCAGCCGTGCGACCTTCAATGGTCTGTTCATGACCATCAAGAATCTGGGCAAGGGCGCTATTGTGGTCGTTCAGGACAGAACGAAGACCGCTTGTGCGTTCTTCGACGCGCTGAACATGATCGGTAAATGTCGCCTCGAATGCATCGCGGCTGGCACCAATCGTTTCGCTGATTGCATGCGAACGCTCGTCGAACACGCGGGCCAGTTCCTGCTGATTTCCAGCAATAAGCGCTTCCAGCGATGCAACGCGCTCATCGAAAGTACGTGCCAGAACTTCACGATTTTCATTGAAGTTATCGCGCAGTGCAGTGGTGCGCTCATCCATCAACTGAGCAAGCATAGCCTGATTGCCGGCAATCACACCGCTAAGGGAGGCGGCGCGTTCATCCAGCGAACGGGCATGATCAGCGAATGTCGCATCAAGACGCGAAGCGTTGTTTGCCATTTCTTCCTGAAGAACGCTCGTTCTGTCAGCAAGAATAGCGGCATGGTGCTCGGCAGCCGAATTGAGAGCCGACGCGCTGTTGTTGATGGCGCTTTCAATGTCGTTGGTGCGTGCAGCGAGTGTGTCTGCATGACCACGAATAACCGCGGAAACGCGCTCGGTCTCACCTTCAAGCGACGCTGCAAGAACATCACGGCTTTCTGAAAGCTTACCGGCAAAGGCTGTGGCATTTTCATTGAGAACATTGCCAACGCTAACGCTGATCGAGGTCAGATCATCACTGATCTTGGCCTTTGTCTCGTCGATCATCGTGCTCAGTGCATTGCGGCCACCAGAGAAGGTTTCAGCAATTTCACGGGTACGTGCAATGAGGTTTTCATTGATCTGGCGCGAGCGGGTTTCAAGAGCCGCGTTAAGCTTCTCTGTGCTGCTATCAAGCGCATGAGCACGCGTTTCAAACTCAGTAAGAAGCGAGCGACCACGTTCATTAAGCGTTGTGTCGAGCTGTGTCAGACGTGCATCAAACTCGCTGACCATCGACTGCGTGGCACCACCGAGCAACGTTGCAATACCAGCAGTACGCTCATCAAGTGCCGCGCTGACCCGTTCTGAAATTTCACGCGACTGCTGGTCGAGTGTCGTAATACGAGAGTCGAGCTGGCTTGAGAAAGCTTCGCCAGAAGTCGTGATGCGGGTAGCAATGTCGCCGGTACGCGTTTCAATTGCATCAGCAATTGCGCCACCGCTTTCATTGATGCTGCTGATCAGACGCTCACCGGAATCGCCCAGGAGCGAGCTGAGCTGTTCAGATGCAGATGCAACATTATCACGTATGATATTGGCAGCGCTCGACAATTCTTCTTTAAGCTGCTCATGCGCGCCTGTAATGGACGAGCGTACGCGCTCCGCATGGCTGACCACGGCTTCGCGTTCATTGCCAAGATCGCTAACCAGTGAACGAATACGAACTTCGTTATCTGTATAAGCGCGCTCGAGCTGATTGACCTCAGACTGAACAAGCGTTTCAAGCTCAACAGCACGCGCAAGTGTGCGTTCAATTCCTTCATTCATCGCAGCAACTTCGCGACGAACTGCCTGGCTGAGCGTCGATACGCGATCACCAGCTGCTGCTTCAGGCTGCAAGAGCTTGAGTGCAGCTTCCGACATGCTGCGTGCAGCAATATGCATTTCCTGAGCGCGTTTAACGATGTGCGCAAAGCCCCAGAACATCGCGACTGGAAGTGCGACACCAGCCATCACGCCGATACCAGCAGGAGAGGTAAAGAAATTCGTGGTTGCCTGCAGGCTCGAAAACACGTCAGGGCTGATTGCTTTGCTGATCGCAACACCACCGGCAGCCCAAAGGACGCTCATGGCGGTTGTCGTCCAGTAAAGCTTGGAAGAGCGTTCCGTTACACGGCGAGGTGCAGCAGTGATGGTGCGGCTGCTACGGGAATCGTCATTGGCCGGTGTAAGAGCTGCGGCAGGCGTGGCAGCAACAACAGGCGCTGGTGAAGCGGCGGGCTTCGGTGCTGCTTCCTCAACGGCAGGTTTTGCCTTGTTGGCTGACTTTGGCGTAACATTGGCAGCTTCTGGCTTAGTAGAAGGGAAGGCAGCATTAACAACCGGTGGCATAGGCGGTGCGGCAGGGCTTGCAATGACGGAAACGGTCGCAATCGTTTCAGCCTTCGCAGTTCCTTCAGTAGTAATGTCTACAGGAGAGACAGTCGCAGCATCGACCACTTTCGTGTTCTGCTCAGCAACCAGTTCTTCGGCAGCACGCGAAATCTGCTCTTCGAGGTCATCAACAGAGAACTCTTCGTCAAGTGCACTCAGATCCATATCAATGTCAAAGTCGTCACCGAATTCGATGTCGAGTGCATGTTCAAGTGCCTGTTCAACCTCGTGGTCGAGCTTTTGCGCCTTGGATTTAGAAGCCATAGCCTTGCCTACCTCGTACTCTTTACTGCGACGGCCGGATCAACTGAGAGCCGTTACAAAACTTACTCCGCCATTTTTCATCGTATCGGCTCGGGCTTGTTAAGGAAATAGGCGCCCGGGCTTGATGTGTAAAACTTTAAATACAAGGTTAACAAAAGAGAGGGAGCTTGCAGAAAAGCCCGTAAATGCGGCGTTTTTTAGTTAATAATCATTCTGTGGAAATCACTCCTAACCATCTTACAACCATAATGCCGATACATCAATTCGTTAACAAAATTACACGTAAAAAGTGAACCGGTAATATTGTACCATTGAAGGGTTGATTCATCTGAGCTGCACGGTTCGGGAAACCAACAGGCTTATTGACGCGGATAATGCGGCATTTAGCAGATAAGATCAGATCATAACGGCATATTGGCGCAGTTGGCATAAACAGCGGATTATGGCGGTTGAAACTCTTTGAATAAGGCCGTATTTGCGTCTGCAAGACATTAATAGAACTCGCAGCGATCAATTTACATCGCACGAGCTTATCAAACACGCAGAACGCGCGTGTTCAGGAACTTAAAATGACAAAGATTATCTTCGTATCGGCCGATGGCGCTTCACGCATTGAAGTTGAGGCTGATAACGGATCAAGCGTGATGGAAGCAGCGGTTCGCAATGGTGTGCCGGGGATCGATGCCGAATGCGGCGGTGCTTGTGCCTGTGCAACCTGTCACGTCTATATTGACGATGAATGGACCGAGGTTGTCGGCGGACCAGATGCTATGGAAGAAGACATGCTGGATTTCGCTTACGAGCCGCAGCCCAACTCGCGTCTTTCCTGCCAGGTGCGTGTAAGCGACGAGCTCAATGGTGTTGTGATCAGAGTGCCAGAACGCCAGAACTAAGAATACATTATATAAAGATGCCGCTGAAATGTGTTTATGCACTTCAGCGGCATTTGTAATTTTCGGCTATTGAACCATCTTTTCGAGCTTGTATGTCAGCAAGCGTTCAAAGCGGCGCTCGAAGTTGATGGTTTCTACGCGATCAAAGCGTTCCTGCGCTTTATCATGCGCCGCCATCAGCTTTTCCGTTACTTTATCAATGTCAGCGCGGAGCGAGGCGCAGTCTTTGCGGCTGCGTAGGGACCGTATTTGACGTTCCATTTCGCTCGCGTGGCTACGGGCAATCACGATATGACTTTCTTCGTGGCGGCGAATATCCTGATATAGCGTATCCCAGATCAGTGCGATTTCCGGTTCAGCTTTGCGGCGCTGCTTCCAGCGCGGCAGCATGACCTTAGCGTGAACGTTCACATAAACATCCTGCACCTTGCAGGCTTGCTGACCTGTAGCGCGGCCATAACGAACTTTGGCATCAAAACGAATCTCGGCAGCACCCGGATGATGCTGGCCGGTCTTTTTCAGAAAAGGCCCGCTCCGCGATAATGCTTTATCGAGATCTTCCGCAGTCTTTCCGTTCACATTATAATAGCTGAAGGTACGGAAAATCGAGGCCGCCTGCGCCTGTGGAGCAATAACGGCAAAAGCTAGTCCCAATGCCAGAACTCGTTTTTTCAAAGACATGTTCCGGCACCTCTACATAAACCAGAAAGAAAATTGCAAATTCATTGATGAGCAACATGGCATGCAATCGTCAAGAGAACTATAACGCATTCATAAAATGGCACTCTCAGCAGAGAGTTGTGTCAGCAGCGTTAATAAACAATTGGAATATCATTGAATGATCAAACAATGGCAGCTCGCTCATGGCCGTAGCCTCCAATTGGGTTCAAAATCGGTCATCATGGGTATTTTGAACGTTACACCAGACTCTTTTTCCGACGGCGGCAAGCATATTGAGCTGGATAATGCGCTAGCTGCTGCAAAAACGATGCTCGATGAAGGCGCTACGATAATCGACGTGGGTGGTGAATCCACCCGTCCGGGTGCGGCCAAAGTCGACGCAGAAACCGAAGCTGCGCGCGTTGTGCCAATCATTCGTGCGTTGACTGAACATTTTGGCTGCATCATTTCGATTGATACCTATCGCGCTTCAACGGCACGGCTTGCTGTGGAAGCGGGTGCACATATCGTCAATGACGTGTGGGGGCTGCAAAAAGAGCCGGAAATTGCACAAGTTGCGAAAGAGACGGGTGCGGGGCTTGTCATTATGCATACAAGCCGCGACCGGGAGACAAATGCAGACGTGATCGCCGATCAGTTTGCATTTCTGAATAAGTCGCTCGAAATTGCGGGCAGGGCAGGCATCAGCGCTTCGAATATCACGCTTGATCCGGGTTTTGGCTTTGGCAAAAGTCAGGATGAGGACATTGCGCTGATGGCGCGCATGGAGGAATTGCAGCGTTTCGGCTATCCTCTGCTGGTCGGGACTTCGCGGAAGCGCTTTATCGGTGCGATGACGGGACAGACTGAGCCTTTGCAGCGCGATGTAGGTACTGCTGCAACATCGGTAGCGCTGCGCTTGGCAGGAGCCGACATTTTCCGCGTTCATAATGTCGCGTTTAACAGAGACGCCCTTGCAGTTGCTGATGCTATCCTGCAAAGCAGGGCAAGTTCACAATAGGAAAAGAGCCGTGTACACCATCCGCATTATGAATTGCGCTTTCTTCGCGCATCACGGTGTCTTTGACGAAGAGAATAAGCTCGGACAGCGCTTCTATGTCGATGCAATACTTGATGTCGATGCCGGTTCATCTTTGGAGAATGACGATATTGAAGGCACGGTTCATTATGGCATCGCCTTTACCGTTATTCAGGACATTATCACGGGTCGTCAGCGTTATTTGATCGAAACACTTGCGCTGGATGTCGGTAAAGCTTTGACTGAACGTTTCCCGCAGATCAAACGCGCCGAAATCACCATTCGTAAGCCAAATGCGCCAGTTCCGGGCGTGCTTGACCATGTTGAAGTCACGGTGGTTTATCCGCGCTGATGAACAATGAATTGCCTTATCGCGCCTGGCTTGGTCTTGGCGGCAATATTGATGATCCAATTGCGTCTATGGCAAAAGCCTTAAGGCTGCTTGATGCCCGGCACGACACAGAAGTCGTCTCAGTATCGAAGGTCTATCGCACACCGCCTTGGGGTAAGACGGATCAGGCTTGGTTTCATAATGCCTGTGCGGAAATTGAAACCGCGCTTGAACCGCTTCAATTGATCCAGACCTGTCTTGATGTTGAGCGTTCGCTTAAGCGCGTTCGCCTTGAGCGCTGGGGACCGCGCATCATTGATATTGATATTCTTGCGATGCAAACAAAAGCAGGAGAGGTGATCATCATGAATGATGAAAAGCTAGAACTGCCGCATCCACGCATTCAGGAACGCGCTTTCGTGCTGGTTCCACTTAATGATATTGCACCGGAACTTAATATCGCTTGCAAAAGCGTTTCCGAGTGGAACGCTGCCTGCGCAAGTTCAGACATAGAAAAAGCCCGCACGGATGCGGGCTGGTGGCTTGAAGAATAGAGAGCTTTAGTTTTTGGCGATGCTGCCAACGGCGATGTTGTCAACGCGCTTGAGGCTCATGCCGATCACTGGAACCAGTTCTTTTTCAACGCGCACAGATACTGTGACATTCATGGTGTTCTTGTCCGCAACGCGTGCGAGCATGGCGCCATTCAGTTCTTTGCGGTTAAGCCCAAGAACAACCTTGTTGCCTGAGACCGTACCGGAGGTGACGTTCAGGCCTTTGCCTTCTGCACCATCATTAAACTTACCGGAATAGGTAGAGCCATCGCGTGTGATTGTCGCTTTCATCGCTTGCGAGAAAACACCCACGCGGCATGTGCCATCAAGTGTCATGCCGACTGCGGCATCAGGCGTTGTGCCAGCGAGATTACAGACGAATTTCGTACCTTTGTATTTACCGGCAACAATTTCACCCGGGCCTGACCACTGGCCTTCGATTGTCTGGAAAAACTGTTCATCCTTATCTGCGGCCAAAGATGGCGCAACGAAAAGCGATGCGGGCAGGAGCGTGAGGCATGCAGCGATGGTGTTTTTCATAGTCAGCTCTGTCCCGGAATTTTGGCCTGAAGGGCACGCTTCCAATAGATTATTTGTAAACACGCCGCAACCGAAGGGCAGAGTGTTTTATGGTGCAAGGATCAAAGATTCGAGCATCCTAAATTCATCTCTTATAATCGTCGTGAATGGTTAATGCTTTATTGTCATCGCTATTAAAGCTGGCAAGTTTAGCGAGAATAAAAAGCTTTTTAACCCCGATCCTTTGGCTTTACAGCCTTGTCACCATTTAAGCGAGCGATATCGCCAATGAAGTCGCCAACACCGGGGCGTTTTTCCGAATTAAACGGGAAGGGCCGAACCACATCCATCGCCGCAATCCCGATGCGGGCAGTCATCAAGCCATTAACGACACCTTCGCCGAGCTTTGCCGAGAGGCGCGATGCAAGCCCATGACCGATCAGTTGTTGAATGACACTATCACCCATGGCAATCGTGCCGGTGACGGCCAGATGCGCCACAACGCGGCGTGCCAGCTTGAGAAAGCCAAGCGTTCCGGGTCGTCCGCCATAGAGCTGCGACAGTCGGCGGATGAGACGCGCCGATTCAAAGATGACATAGCCAATATCAACAAGCGCACGCGGGCTGATAGCCGTGACAATCGAAACACGCTTCGACGCATTGAGGATCAATGCACGTGCTTCACGGTCCAGCGGGCGCAGGATTTCCGTCTCGGCAAGGCGAATGAGATTACGACCATCAATGATCTCGTCGGTCAGACCATCCAGCATCTGCCGTCCGCGTGCGGTTTCCGGCAGGCTTGCCGCGATACCGCGCAACTCATCAACCGCTTTGCGCGCTGCTGCCATATCATCGCGCTCAGCCGCATCTGCCGCGTGTTTTCGTAAATGCTGAACAGAAGCCAGCCTGCGCAAAGCAATCAATTCACGCGCGATGATAGCGATAAAGGCTGCAAGGGCTACCAAGGCCACGCCAAGCGCCGTCCAGCCAAGCCAGTCAGCGCGCGAGAACAGCGCCTGAATGAGATCTTCAATCCAGATGCCAATGGCAAAGGACGCGAGAACACCCAGAGCGCCAAACAAGACCTTGCTCAAAGACCATCGGCTACGCGGTGGCGCTTCAAAAGCCGGATCCAGAATCTCAAGCTCTGCAGCTTCTTCTTCACTCAGCGCAAAAACATCAACCTCTGGTACCACCTTTTCAAGATCGGTAACGGCGCGCGGGCGGCGCGGTGATTCCGCCGCGACAACCTTTTCCGCTGGCTGCTGAACGCTAAAGGCCGTTGGTTTGCGTGGAGGCTGCTCACTCATGCCAGACGATCTCCGATCAGAAACTGCAATGCCCGATCAAGCCGGATATGCGGCAGTGAAAGCGTGATACCTTCTGCCGTTCGTTCAAGGCGCGGCGGACGAAAACGAACAAAACGAATTGCAGGATCATCATTCGAAAGCGATGGTTCAAATATTACATTAGGATTTTTTGGTAAATCACCGGGAAATATAGCAGTTTCTGTTTCACCATCAAAGACTTCGCCGTCAATCCGCTCACCTTTCAACGGCGTTCCAATGATAACTGGCAGCGTGTCTTTGCCTTCTTTAACCGTTGCTTCGCGGGTGGCGCGAACGGCAGCCATAGCCAGAACTTCAATGTCGGCTCCGGAAAAGTCCGCGCGTTCAATGGCGCGTTCGACAAGGCGTCGAACAATGGCTTGCAAGCGGTCATGGCTTTCATGGTGCAGGTGATCTGCCTTGGTGGCGGCCACCAGAATGCGACCAATGCGGCGCTGAATAAGCCCCGTCAGTAAATTTGCACGACCGGGACGGAAGCAGGACATGATGTCGGTCAGTGCGCGTTCAAGATCGGCAACCACAGCGCCACCGGCATTCATGGCCTGCATTGCGTCAATCAGGATAATCTGACGATCAAGCCTTGCAATATGCTCGCGGAAAAACGGCTTTACGACATGCGTTTTATAGGCTTCGTAACGGCGCTCCATCATCGCCGCCAGACTGCCGGTTTTGAAATCTTCCGGCTTCAGATCAGGCAGAGGCGCGAATGTCAGGGCAGGTGAGCCATCCAGATCACCGGGCATCAGGAAGCGCCCCGGAGGAAGCGTCGATAATGCGCGCTCATCAGCCTTACCAGCACGCAAATAGGCAGTAAAACTCTTCGCAAGGCGCTGCGCAGTCAGTTCATCGGCATTATCGGAAGGCGTGACAGTGTGGGCTTCAGCAATCCACTCCTGAGCCAGATCCTTATGCGTTGGTTCATTTGCGAGCGCAAAGGAATCGGCACTGAACTCACGATAAGTTTTACCAAGCAAGGGCAGGTCGAGCAGCCACTCACCCGGATAATCGACAATATCAACGGAAAGTCGACCCGGTGAAAGCCAGCGTCCCCATGCCGATGCGGTTTCATATTCAATTGTCAGACGAAGCTGCGATATGGCGCGTGTTGAATCCGGCCAGATGCGATCATCAAGCAGTGCTGAAAGATGTTCTTCATACTGAAAACGCGGCACAGCGTCATCTGGTTGCGGCTCAAGTTGCGAACGGGATATGCGCCCTGACTTATAGGCTTCGAACAGCGGTAAACGACCGCCATGCACCATATTATGCACCAGAGCGGTGATGAAAACGGTTTTGCCCGCGCGGGATAGACCAGTGACACCAAGCCTAAGCGAAGGAGACATCAGGCCGGTTGCCCGATCGGTCAATGTGTCGAGTGCGATCCGTGCTTCATCGCCGAAACTGGTCAGTTTTACCAATTGTGCCCTCGTAGAAATTACGTCCTGTCAAAGCCATAGATAGGAACTTGTGAGGCATATCAACAAGGTGTCAGCAATATCATTGGTTTGCGCAATCAGCGAGGAACAACAAAACTTTCCAGAAAACCCTGCTTCTGGGCAATCTGCGACAAGGGGCCATCAAATGTGAATGTTGCGAGTGCAGCGGTGGGAAACCCCGCCTCAAGCCGCGCTATGCTTTGCGGATCACCATCACCTGTAAGCGCCAGTGCGAGATCTTCAATACTCGGATTATGTCCGACCAGCATTAGCTGTTCGGAACTCGAATTGTTCTTTATAGCCTGCAAATATTCACCAGCCCCGCCGCTATAGATGGTTTGATCAACAACCGTCTCAACATCAATCCCAAGTCGCTCTATCAAACCAAATGCGGTTTCGCGCGTTCTGGAAGAAGCGGACAAAACAATCCTGTCTGGAAGCGCGCCAGATGATTTAATCACATTTGCCAGTCCATCCAGTGAAGCTATGCCCTCTTCATCCAACGATCTGTCAAAGTCCTTCATGGCTGGTTTTGGCCAGATTGCTTTGGCATGGCGAAGAAGAAAGAGGCGACTCATCATGGACTCCCGGGCAAATTTTGATGAGGAACGAACACATTTCATGCCACAATTGCTTCAAAATAGGGATAGGGTTTCCCATTTCAGCCAATTTATCTACGAAAAGAATAAATATGCACAGGTAGTTTTGCTTGAATATTGGGCATAAGATTGATCGAGGATTGTCCTTATCCGGTAATTATGTTTCGTAAAATGTTCTATGACTGCTGATTTGAAGCGTTTTACAAAAACAAAATCGAATAAATTATATTTTCAATTTTAGTTGCTTATAAATTCATCATAATCACATAATTTTGATGAATTAAAAAATAGCATGCAGCGTGTGTTTAATGTTGTGTCATCGATGTGATCGACTTATATACCGCACGCGTCTCCTAGATGTGGGGTAATTCAGAATGAGTGAATTGATCGACCTTGACTATAGGCCCACTGAAGACGAGCCGTTCATGAATGAACGGCAGAAGTCTTACTTCCGTGGAAAGCTTATTGCATGGAGGAATGATATTCTGCGCGAAGCGCGCGAAACTCTCGACGCGTTACAGCAGGAAAATGCAAACCACCCGGACCTGGCGGATAGGGCATCCTCCGAAACGGATCGGGCCATTGAACTTCGCGCTCGTGACAGACAGCGCAAACTGATTTCCAAAATCGATTCAGCCATTGGCCGTATTGACGAGGGCACTTACGGTTTTTGTGAGGAGACCGGCGATCCAATCAGTTTGAAACGGCTGGATGCACGACCAATCGCAACGCTTTCCATTGAAGCACAAGAGCGCCACGAGCGCCGCGAAAAGGTTTATCGCGACGATTGATTTATTTCAGTCGAACAGAAATTTTTAAGGCTGCGTTTTCGCAGCCTTTTTTCTTTGGCTTATAGGTCAAACGCAAAGGGCATCAGCATTTCTGCCGACGCCCTTTTTGAGATCACGTATTTAATCAGAACTTACGGGTTTCATCGCTGGTGAGTTCACCGAGCAGTTTTTCCATTTCGTCCTCAATACTATCATCCGGCTTGCTGCCATTTGGAGAAATGTCGAGCGAGCCAAGCAGCTCTTCCTCGAAAATATCGATTTCGAGCATTTCCGGTTCTTTATTTCCTGTCGTATCGACACCGTCTGTCGCAAGATCAGCCATGATAGCATCATGCAGCGCGCCGCCAATATCACCCAGATCGTCCTCAAACTGCGGTTCAGGCTCTGAAGCAATGACGACAACGGGTTCTTCTTTAACTGTTGAGACAATTGGCTCTGGTTCAGTTTTGAACGTCGGCGCAACTGGCGCAGCCGTGCTAACTTCAGGTACAGCAACCTGTGGGCTCGTCGTCTGTTCATTGGCTGGCGTGACATTGCCAAGATTGGCAGCTGCAACGCTCGCAGCAGCGGCAGCACTGGCTGCGGACGTTGAACTCAGAACGCCGCGGGAAACCTGACTTAGCGGATAGGCAGGATGCAGGCGCGGCGACTGCGGTTGCTCAGACGGATGCGCAGCTGGAAGAACAGTGCGCGGCTGCGGCGGATAATTAGGAGCAGGGCGAGGCGGCTGTGGACGCGCTGGAGCAGCGACCGTCGGTGCTTCAACCTTTTTCGGAGCCTGTGGGGCAACTGGGGTTACAGGCGGCGCTACTGGCGGGCGCGGAGGCGCACGAAACTGCTGGGCTTCAGGAGCAATCTGCTGAACTGGTTCAGGTTTGCGCTGGGCAACTGGCTCAATTGGAGAATTGAGCTGAATGGCTTCGTCTTTTTCAACCACTTGAGCAACAGGCTGAGCAAGTGCTGGACGCTCTGCAACTTCCGATGTGACACTGGCTTCATGCTGACGGAAGCGCTCAATGTGTTCCGGCTCGATACGCGAAGGCTGCAAACGCGGATTTGCGCGTGCTTCCATGACGATGTTTTGCTCAACAACAACATCAGTAGGGCCACCGATCAGCAAAAGGTGTTCGACATCATCACGGCGGATCAGAACCAGCTTGCGGCGCCCATCAACGGCTGCTGCATCCATGACTGAGAGCCTTGGCTGGCGGCCTGTTCGACCATTCGTGGAAAAACCATTGCCGCTGAACCGACGGATAATGCTCAGAACAACGAAAATTCCGCCAAGAATGATCGCAAAAATGAGGATGAAGCCGATAATATTTGCAGCACTTTCCCCAACAAGACCGCTGAGCCATTCTTTCATGCGGGTAACCCTCTCATACTAAAACCAATAATGTCCGTGACGGAAACTACAATTCCCCGCGCCTAAATCCCCAAGCCACAAATCACGGACAACGCATTTCTTATGCAACACTAATTCAATTTGTCTCGCTTGGGAATGTTCCATCCATTTGGCTAAAACATATGATCCCCAGCCAAAACAGTGCAAAACGCGCCTTCTAACTCTGATTTAAGGTCTGCAAGCTTGTGCTGCCGGGCGATTAACGCATTCTGCGAATCGTATATACCCTGCAATATGCGTCAAAATCTGGCACAAGATATAAAGCTGGAAAACGAAGCAGGGAACGTGATTGGTTTTGCTTGATGAATAAGATAGCGCTTAAGCTGAAACAAACAGCAGCGGGACGATTTGCGGCCCTTGTAGTTCAGCTAAACAGCATGAAAGGGCAGTGGGCCTGATGTCGCGACCGACGGACAATAATTATCCGAAACCGCTCGTCATGCCGAAGCGTGGCTCAAGTTCAGCTTTGCGGCTGCTGATCATCGGCATTGTGCTGACCGTTGCCGCACTCGTTTATTTCGTGTTCCGCGATCAGCTTGGCGATGGATTTGCTATCGTTTTGATGGGCATTCTGTCGATGATCGGCGTGTTCTATCTTTTTGGCGCTGCAACCGGATTGATCGAGTTCGGCCAACGCCATGGCGAGCGGGATCTTGAGCATCGTTTTATGGATACGATGCCGGAAGGTACCGTTATTTCTGATGCGCGTGGCCAGATCGTCTATGCAAACAATGCTTATGCCGGAATGACAGGTGTAGCGGCGGCTGATGGCGTGCGCTCGCTTGATAACATTCTGACAAGCGAACCGGCAGCGTCCGACGCAATCTATCGCCTGACAAATGCGGTGCGCGATGGACTTTCCGCGCAAGAAGAAGTGCGCATTTCTGGTGGTCTTTCGCGGGATGGTCAAGGCTCCGCATCGCCGGTCTGGTATCGCATCAAAGCGCGCCCGGTCGATGGCGGACAGGACTATAAAGGCCAGCTCGTCGCCTGGCAGATTGCTGATATTTCAGACGAACGCGCCGAACAGGAGCGCTTCTTTCAGGAATTGCAAGAAGCGATCAATCATCTTGACCATGCACCTGCTGGCTTTTTCTCTGCCGATCCTTCGGGCCGCATTATCTATCTCAATGCCACGCTTGCCGAATGGCTTGGCGTTGACCTGACGCAATTCACGCCGGGCTCGCTTACGTTGAAAGACATTGTCGCGGGCAGCGGCATGGCGCTTATCAAGGCCGTCAAAGCAGAGCCGGGCACCAGCCGCAATACGGTGATTGATCTTGATCTTATCAAGCGTAACGGTCAGAGCCTTGCGGTTCGGTTTTATCACCGTGTTCAGGCTGCACGCGACGGCACGCGCGGCACAAGCCGCACGATTGTTCTGGATCGTGCAGAGGGCGAAGATTCATCCGCCGCACTGCGTTCTGCCGAAGTGCGCTTCACGCGCTTCTTTAATTCGGCTCCAATGGCTATCGCAGCAGTCGATGCCGAAGGCCATACACTGCGTACCAATGCACGCTTCCTCGATATTTTTGCGCCAGTGGTTGATCGTGATGCGGTCGATAACCGTGTGAAGCTTGAAAATGTCGTGCATGAGCGTGACCGCGAAACCTTCAATAAGGCGCTTGCAGCGGCTTTTGCAGGGCAGGCGAGTATTTCGCCGGTTGATACAGTGCTTCCGGGCAATGAAGATCGTCACATCCGCTTTTACCTCAGCGCTGTTACCGATCTTGGCGAAACCAGCGAAGAAGCAGCGATTATATCTGCCGTGGAAACCACCGAGCAGAAAGCGCTCGAAAATCAGATGGCACAAAGCCAGAAGATGCAGGCAGTCGGCCAGTTGGCTGGCGGTATCGCGCACGATTTCAACAACGTGTTGACTGCAATCATCATGTCGTCGGATTTGCTGTTGAGCAATTATCGCGCGTCTGATCCGTCCTTCCCAGATGTTATGAACATCAAGCAGAATGCCAACCGTGCGGCTTCGCTCGTACGGCAGTTGTTGGCGTTCTCGCGCCGTCAGACGCTTCGTCCAGAGGTCCTTGACCTCACTGATGTTCTGGCCGATCTGCGTATGCTGCTGGCGCGTTTGGTGGGCAAGGATATTGCACTCAAAATCGAGCACGGACGCGATGTCTGGCCAGTTAAGGCCGATCTTGGCCAATTCGAGCAGGTTGCGGTCAATCTGGCTGTTAACGCACGTGACGCAATGCCAGAGGGGGGCGAAATCACCCTGCGCACACGCAATGTCACAGCGTCGGAATCGGCAAAACTCAATTATCGTGAATTGCCCGAAGCTGATTATGTTGTGTTTGAAGTGGAAGACAGTGGCACCGGCATTCCAGCCGATGTGCTAGAAAAAATCTTCGAGCCGTTCTTCACCACCAAGGAAGTCGGCAAGGGCACGGGTCTTGGCCTTTCGATGGTCTATGGCATCATCAAGCAGACCGGCGGCTTCATCTATTGCGATTCCGAAGTCGGCAAAGGCACGACCTTCAAAATCTTCCTGCCGCGCCATATTGAGGAACAGGGCGCAGACAATGCCCCGGTAGCGGTCAAGGAAAAGAAGGTCGAAAAAGCTGCCGATCTTTCCGGCTCCGCAACTGTGCTTCTCGTTGAGGACGAAGATGCGGTGCGTATGGGTGGTGTGCGTGCGCTGCAATCGCGTGGTTACACCGTGCATGAAGCCGCATCCGGTGTTGAAGCTCTCGAAGTACTTGAAGAGTTGAACGGTCAGGTAGATATTGTCGTCTCCGACGTCGTGATGCCTGAAATGGATGGCCCAACGCTGCTGCGCGAATTGCGCAAGACCCATCCGGATATCAAGTTCATCTTCGTTTCTGGTTATGCAGAAGACGCATTTGCGCGTAATCTGCCAGCCGATGCGAAGTTTGGTTTCTTGCCAAAGCCTTTTTCTCTCAAGCAGTTAGCAACTGCTGTTAAAGAAATGCTGGAGAAAGAAGATTAATGCCTGAACGCGGTGCAGACAGCGATGCGTAAGCGCGTGATTGCAATTTTCGGCGGTGGGCCAGCAGGGCTGTTTGCCGCCGAACATTTGTCTAAACTTGGGCATTCCGTTACTGTTTATGAGCAGATGCCAACCGTCGGGCGCAAGTTTCTGCTGGCTGGAAAATCCGGCCTCAACATCACCCATTCCGAAGATTTTGCTCAATTTGCACAGCGCTATGGTGCGAGCAATGAGCGACTCCGGTCAGCTTTGGAACAATTCACGCCGCAGAATTTGCGCGACTGGGCAGATGCGCTGGGTGCGGAAACCTTTGTTGGTTCATCCGGCCGTGTGTTTCCAAAAGCCATGAAAGCATCGCCGCTATTGCGCGCATGGATAAAGAGACTGGAAGCGCAGGGCGTCAAAATTCTCACCCGCCATAAGTGGGCAGGTTTTGAGAATGAAAAGCCTGTCATCGAAACGCCGACAGGTACAGAGGCGATAAGCTGTGACGCAGCACTGTTTGCCTTTGGCGGTGCGAGTTGGCCGAAGCTTGGCTCCAACGGCGCATGGGTTGAACCATTTGCGGAGCAGGGCATTCTGTCTGTTCCAATGCGCCCGGCCAATTGCGGCTTTGATGTAAACTGGAGCGTTTTTTTCGCCGAGCGTTTCGCGGGTGAACCGATTAAGTCCGTGACCATCACCAGCGAGGCGGGTATCACACAGGGTGAGTTTGTGATCACACGCGGCGGTGTGGAAGGCAGTCTTGTCTATGCGCATTCAAGTGCTTTACGTGATGCGTTGCAACGTGATGGCCATGCAAATCTTATTCTCGATCTTGCGCCGGGTCGTACACTTGAACGCCTAACGCATGATCTATCGCGTCAGGATAAGAAGCTAAGTATAAGTAATCTATTGCGAAAGGGTGCGGGACTTGCCGGCGTTAAAGCTGCACTTGTTCTCGAGTTTGAGCGCGAAAAAGACCCTGCCAAGCTTGCGCAGTCCATTAAGGCACTTGCAATTCCGCTCGTTCGTCCGCGCCCGATTGAGGAAGCTATATCCTCGGCTGGTGGCATAGAATGGAGTGAGATTAACGAGCATTATATGCTCACCAAATTGCCGGGCACGTTTGTCGCTGGCGAGATGATTGACTGGGAAGCGCCTACTGGCGGCTATCTTCTGACCGCGTGTTTTGCAACGGGCTTAGCGGCGGCAAACGGCATAGATAACTGGCTCACGAAAGGCAGTTAGTCACTTCAATATCAAAGAGGAAATGCGATGCGCTTTTTGAAAGTTACCGGTGCCATTCTCCTTCTTGCTATTCTGGCCGTCGTCTTATGGCTTGGTTTTCGCCCGCCCGAACTTCTTAAAGTTGGCACCGGCTATGCTGCCAAAATCGTCTGCTCCAATGTGTTTCTGGCCAATCGTGATCCGCAAGAAGTGCTGGCTCTTGATGTGCAGGCTCCCGGTCACCCTTTACTGAAGTTTGTCGATGTTTCAGTCGATAATACCAGCGAAACAGTTACCTCCCATATTTTCGGTTTCTTTGCACCGAGCAAGGCTGTTTATCGCCCAGGGCTTGGCTGCGCCAATGTGCACGACGCCGATCTGCGTCCTTCATTGAACCAGCCTATGGATGCGGCAGCGCTCATTGCCGATGTGAATATCAATCCAGCAATACAAAGCATTATTGAGAATCCAGCATTGGCACGGCCGGGGATGCGCGCGATTGCCGTGTTGAAAGACGGCCAGATTATCGCCGAAACTTATGGGCCTGGCTTTGATGCCAACACACCGCTGCTCGGCTGGTCGATGACAAAATCTGTTATGGCAACACTGATTGGCATGCGCATCGCAGAAGGCAAAATGGATTTGCAGCGCGATCATCTCTTACCGGAATGGGAAAGCGACGACCGATCGAAGATCAGGCTTGCAGATTTGCTGGCAATGGAAAGTGGCCTCAAGTTTGATGAGGATTACGGCAACGTCACCGATGTGACGCGGATGCTGTTCCTCGAAAACAATATGACGGAATTTGCGGCCTCATTGCCGCTCGAAGCGCAGCCCGGCACCAAATTTAATTATTCCAGCGGCACGGCCAACATTCTCTCAAAGCTTTATATGGAAAGCTTCGATGCGCCCGAACAGGCGCTGACCTATGCGCAGACGACGCTTTTTGAACCATTAGGTATTGCAAGCGCCACGCTGGAGGCTGATGCCAGCGGCGTTCCTGTTGGCTCATCTTATCTTTATGCCAATGCACATGATTGGCTTTCCATCGCCCGCCTGCTGCTCGATAAAGGCAAAGTGGGCGACA
Source organism: Brucella sp. 21LCYQ03 (assembly GCF_023554105.1). Lineage (GTDB taxonomy): Bacteria > Pseudomonadota > Alphaproteobacteria > Rhizobiales > Rhizobiaceae > Brucella. The sequence continues at coordinate 19,502 of NZ_JAMJWE010000006.1, read as the reverse complement.
AACAGTTTCTAAGCGAAGATTTCATTCAACTGATGCAGGAGCCATCCAAGGCCTCTGATGGTCGCTACGGATCAGCGCAGACTTGGCTGCAAACTGCGGGCGTTAAAGCTGGAACAGAAGGCATTCCGGCAGATGCCTTCTGGATGTCGGGTCACGATGGTCAAAGCCTGATCATTGTACCATCCATGAACCTTGCGATTGTGCGCCTTGGGCTCACGCCATCGCGCACCGGATACAAGGTGCCTGAACTTCAGGCAGAAATTATTCAGGCTTTGCAGCAGAAGGAGTGAGGTCCGCGAGATTGAGCTTGCGGAAATCGCCACCACTTGGATTCTGGAACGGATAAAGCCCAAATTCCGGCATCACCGCATAAAGATGATCAAAAATATCGGACTGGATCTGTTCGTAAGATGCCCAGACCGTCGTGTTTGTAAAGCAATAGACTTCAAGCGGCAGACCATCCGGTGTCGGGTCCATCTGGCGCACGAGAAGCGTCATGCCCTTGTGAATATTTGGATGGCTACGCAGATAGGTTTCCACATAAGCGCGGAACGTGCCGATATTTGTAAAGCGGCGCGTGTTAACAGGGTTATTCGCCTTTTCACCCAGCTTGGCATTCCAGTCGGCAATTTCCTTTTCCTTCTTCGACAGATAGCTGGTGAGCTGATCGATAGAAGCAAGACTTTGAAGCTCATCTTCGCTCAAAAAGCGGATGGTTGCCTGATCGATAAACAAGGCACGCTTGATGCGGCGTCCACCCGACTGCTGCATACCGCGATAGTTTTTCATCGGTTCGGTGATGAGTTTGCGGATCGGAACTGTGGTGATTGTCTTGTCGAAATTCTGAACTTTCACCGTATAAAGCGCGATCTCAACCACATCGCCATTGGCATCGAGGTTTTTCATCTCGATCCAGTCACCGACCCGCACCATGTTCGACGAGGCAATCTGCATACTGGCAACGAGTGAAAGCAGCGTATCCTGAAACACCAGAATGAGCACGGCAGCCATTGCACCAACGCCCGACAGCAGGATAACCGGCGAACGATCCAGCAGTGTTGCGATAATCAACACCACCGCGACGATGTAAATGACAAGCTTGCTGACCTGGACATAGCCCTTGATCGGGCGGTCTTTCGATTCTTCGCGGCGGCTATAGAGTGTGTCGACAACGCTCAGAGCCGCACTGACGGTAAAGGCCAGCGTTAAAATAATGAAGGCGATGGCAACATTGCTGATAACTTTTAATGCAGTCTGCGGAAGTTCAGGCACAGCCACAATGCCAGTTGCAATGATCAGCGCCGGCACAATGTTAGCCAAATGCGCAATCACACCGTGCTGCTTGAGTTCTTCATCCTGACCAAAAGCAGTTTTCTGAACAATCCGGTCGAGAATTTTCAGCAATATCGCTTTGATAAGAAAATTTGCGATAAAAGCCGCAAGGAAAAGACCTGCAAGCGCCGCAACGGTTTGCGCCCAAGGGTGGGCAATAAAAAATTCCGACAATATATTTTCCCGAATAGCTTGGTGATTTTCAGGAGTCCTACGTGTGTGAACCGCTGAAATCAACCTTTAGGCCTCATTTCAAAGAAAATCCCGGCCAGTGGCCGGGACTTTTATCGCGATATATGAATATTTCAGTTTACTGCGCTGGCGCAGCAGGGGCTGCGGGTGCCGGGGCTGGATCAGACATTGGAGCGGGTGCAGCTGGGTCAGCCGCTGGCGCATCCGTAGCCGGTGCATTCGTCGCTCCCGCCGCGGCTGGATCAGCCACGCCATCTACAAACAGCACCGAACGATCAAAGGCAGGGGCCTCAGTTAGCTGATCCTTGGTGGCCTTAATCACCAGCCATTTTTTACCGTCACTCCGTGTTGCGAGCTGCAACTGGTCAGGGCTTACCGCTACATCCTTCTGGCCAACGCCCAAGAAACCGCCAACGCCAATCACTGCGGCCTGCACTTCACCGTCAGGGCTAACGATCAGATCGTTGAGGTTACCTACGGAGGCTGCATCGGCTGCATCACTTTCATAGACGGTCTGTCCGATGAAGCTCGAAACGAGCAGTTGTCCATCTTTAGCTTCCACAAAACCAATCTTTTCAGATTCAGCAGCTGGCGGGCTACCAAACATGTTCTGCGAAGAGACTGGAAGCTCTGCGGCAGCAGGCGCAGCTTCAGTCGGTGCGGGAGACGCTGTCTGGGCAAAAGCCGAACCACTAATCAGCAGCGCACATGTCGTTGTCAGCAGTGTTGTTCTAAGCATAATCATCTCCTTTGTTCATCATATTCCATTAGTTGAACGTAGAGATGTGAATAGGGTTCCAATTTTTAATTTGGTTTTTTCTATAATCTGTCGGTTAGGAAAAATAATTCAAATCTATCAAAACAAAACAGGCCGGAATTATCCGGCCTGTTTTTTATATTCAATTGAACTTCAGATTAACTACAACCGCTCGTGGAGCCACATGTGTCACATTTCAGGCAAGTGCCATTGCGAACCATCGTGAAGTTCTGGCATTCAGAGCAGCTATCTCCCGTATAACCCTGCATCATCGACTTGATACGACGGTCGGCCTCAAGCTTCTTAGCCGTACTGTTTGTCTCAGCTCGTGCAGATGCTGCATCAGCCGCTGCCTTGTCGGAGAACAATTCCGTTGCCGCGACATTATCCTGCTGCGGTGCGGTCGTTGGCTGTTGTTCAAACTCACGCTTCAGCGCAGTTGCCCCATCAGTAGCGAGACCAACAGTTGCCGCGCGCGGCGCAGAAGCTTTTAGCGTGGTAACATTGGAACCTTGCGGTGCTGATGTGACCGAACCCTTTGATTCAGTACCGGCCTGTGTGTTCGACACGAGCGTTGGCTTGTAGCCGCGTGTCCAGCCGGTCGAAACGAGATTGGTCTTGCCTTCCTGAATACCCTTGCCAAGTGCGGTGTTCGAGAAATCACTCGTATCGACATGCGCAAGATCGTTGCGGCCAAGATAGGATACAGCCAGTTCACGGAACACATAATCAATAATCGACGTCGCTGTCTTGATCGCATCGTTACCGATGACCATTCCAGCAGGCTCGAACTTCGTGAAGGTGAAGGCTTCGACATATTCTTCGAGCGGCACGCCATATTGCAGACCGAGCGACACAGCGATAGCGAAGTTGTTCATCATCGCACGGAAAGCAGCGCCTTCCTTATGCATATCGATGAAGATTTCGCCAAGACGACCATTACCAAATTCACCTGTACGCAGGTAAACCTTGTGACCGCCGACGACAGCCTTTTGCGTGTAGCCCTGACGACGGTTCGGCAGTTTTTCGCGCTCATGAACGATCTTTTCGATGACCTTCTCGACAACGCGTTCGGTGATCTGAACCGCACGTGCAGCTGCAGGCGCTTCGATCAATGCTTCAACCGCATCATCTTCGTCTTCATCATCCGAGATCAGTGAAGCATTGAGCGGCTGCGAAAGCTTGGAGCCGTCGCGATAAAGTGCATTGGCCTTGAGAGCCAGCTTCCAAGAAAGCAAGTAAGCACTCTTACAATCTTCAACAGTTGCTTCGTTTGGCATGTTGATGGTTTTCGAGATCGCACCCGAAATAAACGGCTGTGCCGCTGCCATCATCCAGATGTGGCTTTCGACAGAGAGATAACGCTTGCCGATTTTGCCGCAAGGATTGGCGCAATCAAACACGGCGTAATGCTCTTCTTTAAGGAAAGGAGCACCTTCAAGTGTCATCGCACCGCAAACGTGAACATTTGCTGCTTCGATTTCCTTTTTGCCAAAGCCAATTGCTGACAGCATTTCAAACGAGAAGTCGTTGAGCTGCTCATCGGTCAGCTTCAAAACGTCCTTGCAGAAATCTTCGCCAAGCGTCCACTTGTTGAAAGCGAACTTGATGTCGAAAGCGCTTTTCAGAGCAGCATTCAGTGCTTCAATCTTCTCATCTGTAAAGCCCTTGGCTTTCAGCGTTGAAGGGTTGACGCCCGGTGCCTGATTGAGATTGCCATGACCGACAGCATAGGCTTCGATTTCAGCAATCTGGCTTTCAGAATAGCCGAGCGTGCGCAGCGCTTCAGGAACCGCCCGGTTGATGATCTTGAAATAACCACCACCAGCAAGCTTCTTGAACTTTACCAGTGCGAAGTCAGGCTCGATACCTGTGGTATCGCAGTCCATGACAAGGCCAATCGTGCCGGTTGGCGCGATAACGGTTGCCTGTGCATTGCGGTAGCCGTGCTTTTCGCCGAGTTCCAGTGCCTTGTCCCATGCAGCGCGTGCGCGGGTAATCATGTTCTGATCAGGGCAATCTTCCGCAATCAGACCAACCGGATTAACGGCCAGACCTTCATAGCCATCATTTTCGCCATAAGCGGCGCGGCGATGATTGCGGATAACGCGCAGCATGCTCTGAGCATTTGGCTCATAGCTTGGGAATGCGCCAAGTTCCTTAGCCATTTCCGCAGATGTCGCATAGGAAACGCCGGTCATGATTGCGGTCAGCGCACCGCAGATCGCACGACCCTCATCCGAATCATAGGGAATGCCGGACGTCATCAGAAGACCGCCAATATTGGCGAAGCCCAAACCAAGCGTGCGATATTCATAGGAGAGGCGGGCGATTTCCTTGGAAGGGAACTGCGCCATCATCACCGAGATTTCGAGAACCATTGTCCAGAGACGCGCGGTGTGCTCGTAAGCTTCGATGTCGAACGAGCCGTCCTTGTTGCGATAGGTCAGCAGGTTGATCGATGCCAGATTACAAGCCGTGTCATCAAGGAACATATATTCCGAGCACGGATTGGATGCGCGAATTGGGCCAGCCGCAGGGCAGGTGTGCCAATCATTCATCGTGGTGTTGAAGTGGAGACCCGGATCAGCCGACGCCCACGCCGCATAACCAATCTTTTCCCAAAGATCGCGGGCTTTCAGCGTCTTCATTACGCGGCCATCGCGGCGTGCAGTCAGTGCCCAGTCGCTATCATTTTCAACAGCGCGCAGGAATTCATCCTTAAGCGACACGGAATTGTTGGAATTCTGACCGGAAACAGTCAGATAAGCTTCTGAATCCCAATCGGTGTCATAGGTCTTGAACTCAATGTCCGTATAACCCTGACGCGCAAACTGGATGACGCGCTTGACGTAGTTTTCAGGGACCTGGTTCTTCTTAGCAGCCTTGATTTCGCGCTTGAGGGCAGGGTTCTTCGATGCATCGAAGCAGTCGTCATTATCAGCTTCGCAATTTACGCAAGCCTTCATGATTGCAGTCAGATGCTGCTTAACGATCTTGGAGCCGGTGACGAGGGCAGCAACTTTCTGCTCTTCCTTCACCTTCCAGTCGATATATTCTTCAATATCCGGGTGGTCGACATCAACAACCACCATCTTGGCTGCGCGGCGTGTTGTGCCGCCTGACTTGATCGCGCCAGCTGCACGGTCGCCAATCTTGAGGAAGCTCATCAGGCCAGACGACTTGCCGCCACCAGACAATTTTTCACCAGCGCCACGCAAATGCGAGAAGTTGGAGCCAGTGCCGGAACCATATTTGAACAAACGGGCTTCACGAACCCAAAGGTCCATGATCCCGCCTTCATTCACCAGATCGTCGCCAACCGACTGAATGAAGCAGGCGTGTGGCTGCGGATGTTCATAGGCAGACTTCGATTTGGTCAGCTTGCCGGTCTGCCAGTCAACATAGAAGTGACCCTGACCCGGACCATCAATGCCATAGGCCCAATGAAGACCCGTGTTGAACCATTGCGGGCTGTTCGGCGCCACACGTTGTGTCGCCAGCATATAAGCCAGTTCATCGCGGAAAGCGCGTGCATCTTCTTCGGAATTGAAATAGCCGCCCTTCCAGCCCCAATAAGTCCATGTTCCGGCCAGGCGATCAAAAACCTGACAGCCGTCCATTTCGGAACCAAAGCGCTCTTCTTCTGGCAGCTTTGCAAGAGCATCTTCATCCGGGATCGAACGCCAGAGCCACGATGGGACATCGTTCTCTTCAACTTTTTTCAAGCGGGCAGGGACACCGGCTTTGCGGAAGTATTTCTGCGCGAGAATATCGGCTGCTACCTGGCTGAACTGTGCCGGAACATTGATGCCTTCAAGGCGAAACACCACCGAACCATCGGGATTTTTGATCTCGCTCGTCGCTGTGCGAAATTCAATCTCCGCATAAGCTGACTGGTTTTCTTTCGTAAAACGGCGTTCGATCTTCATCTGTCCCATCCAAACGTTCTATATATAGTAACTGGACTGATCGATTTCAGCCCCGGTTCAGCCTTGGCACGCCAGCCACAACCGGCGTCTTGCAAATCGGTTTCGAACGTCCTCCCAATGCGGGAGGGCAATCATATCGAGGAGCAAGCTCCTCAAGAATTCTTTCGATCAAATGCCTCAAACAGGGCATGATGAACGTTCCAGCCATGGGGCCAGTTTTAGAGCCATTCATACATGCTCACGGATAAGATTTTTGCCTATCTGGTATGTTATCATGATTAAAAATACTAAATCTAGTATTAATCCGACATCGACACCAATAAACCGAAATCTTTCCGCCAAGCTAAGCATTTGAAATTTAGACGCAAAAAATCTCGTGCGATAAACGTATTTTCAACGCTACGCCCGTCACTCAACCGACTAAATTGAAGAAAAGACCGACATAATTTTACGCTCGGCCACGCTACTCACGCAACGATAATTTCATAAAAAACGACTCGGACATGAGCGTCAAGCTTTGGTTTACCATATGGCTTACGCCGCTAGATATTGTGATCGAGCTTTGGGGGTAAATGTGGATAACGGGGAGAATGACAGATATATGAAGGCCTGCTCAAATAATGCTGTGACACATGCCAATCAGCAACACCGGTCATTGTATCGAGGCATTATCTGACAGAATAGCGGCTTATCGCGCTGTTGCGGCCATTATTCCGCAGCAATGGCATTGAGCGACCCGTCAAAACCCAGCAAAATACGCTTGAGATCTGTTTCATCCACACGTTCCGCAGCCTGATGAGGAGAAACCCACTCACAGATACGCTGCTCGCGCTCTGGCCAGTCCTTCGCACGTTCAACGAAGTGCAAAGCATAAACCGCCACGGTAAACTGATTGATGCATTCCGGCGGAAGATCATTCTTGCAATAATCAAAGCTGCCAATCGGATGAGATAAAATCTCCCCACGCACGCCAGCCTCTTCATAAGCTTCACGCGCAGCCGTCTCCGCAAGGGTACGGCCCACTTGCGGCCAGCCCTTAGGAATGACCCAACGGCCTGTTCCACGACTGGTGATGACGAGAACCTGCCGTTCTCCGGCTTCATAGCGGTAAACAAGCGCCGCAACCTGCTGCAAACGGCCAGAAGGCGTCAGAATACGCTTCTCCGTTGCAACAAATTTTTTAGCCTGTGTTTTCACTGCGAAAGTCCCACCATTTTCCAAACAGAATGGATCGATTCGCCGAAATAACAATGGAAATATTTAACAGGGTCTCGAGATAAGAAGCTTAAAATGCTTTTATTTTTAAGGCCTTGCTTAAATTAGTAAACGCAACGCTTTAGCTAAACAGCTTGAAGTCACGCCTCCATCTAATTTTGGCAGACTTTCAATATAGTGCGATTGCGGCAGCTTTACCACCGCAATCGATTTTCATTTGTTTTCGTTTAGCCGCGTTTTGCGCCAGCAATTGGTTCCTGATAGGTGAAGCCCATATCCCATGGGAAATAAATCCACGTATCCTGCGAGACTTCAGTTACGAAAGTATCGACCAGTGGGCGGCCTTTCGGCTTTGCATAAACAGTTGCAAAATGTGCCTTCGGCATCATTTCGCGCACGATAGCTGCGGTTTTGCCGGTATCCGTTAAGTCATCAACGACAATTACGCCTTCGCCGCCATTTTCAAGAAGCGGAGCGCTGATGCCTTTGAGAATCTCCATTTCGCCCTGCGACGTATAATCGTGGTAGGATGCAACGCAGACTGTTTCGATCAGACGAATGCCGAGTTCGCGGCAAACAATAGCTGCTGGGACCAAACCACCGCGAGTAATGGCGACGATAGCGCGCCATTCCTGATTCATATCGGCAATACGCCAGGCGAGTGCACGGGCATCACGGTGGAATTGATCCCAGGAAACGGGAAAGGCTTTATCAGGCAACGACATCGGAACGCTCCATGGAAAATCCGCGAGTTTCACTCCGGATCTGTCAAACCAAAAATGCGCGATGACGGGTGCCACTCGCGCTGAACTGTCTGGATCTGCTGCTTTCCCTGATGCGCGCACAGCATTTCATATGCATGCTGCCCAAGAAGGAAAGGCTCTCCGCCCGGCACAGTCAGCGCCGGGTGATGCTGATAACCGCAAAATCACCTTTTGCGCAAGAGCGGCGTGAGATCGCACGCTCTCCCAACACTAAAAATATAGCGCCAGGCTGCATGAAACAGCCCGACGCCACGGAGATTTTTAGCGTGAGAACAGCGTTAAGATGGGAAGGTCGTTCAACATTGAACGGGTAACACCACCAAAAACCAGTTCGCGCAATCGCGAATGGCTATATGCACCCATCACCAAAAGATCAGTGCGATGCGCGATAATATGCTCCCGAAGCACGTCCTGTGCATTGCGGCTATTGGATGCGAGCGGTGTAAGGCTGACATCCACCCCGTGACGCGACAAGGCTTCAGCCAATTCACTTCCAGCAAGGGCTTCATCTTCACCTTCGCGCTCTGGTGGATCAATCCAAACCAGTTCCGTTCGGCTCGCATGTTTCATTAAAGGTAACGCGTCGAAAGCAGCGCGTGATGCTTCACGCTTGCCGTTGAAGGCAACCACAATGCGATCAATGGCTTCCATCGCAACCACGGGCGCATGAGGCACCAACAGCACGGGACAACTCGAATTAAACACCAGCGTATCGGCGGTTTCATCGTTGGTCGCTGGATCGTCTGGATCGGGCTGACCTGCAACGAGCAATTCAGCGCCGAGACATGACGTCAATACACCATCGGCAGCAGTTCCGGTTTCAGAGCGTGTGATGCGGAATTCATGATTGATTCCCTGACGGCGCATTTCTTCTTCAAAATGCGCTTTCAGATGCTCAGATATTTCTTTGTGCTGCTTATCATGCAGCTCAAACATGCCCGGATCGATAAAACCATTTGGATCGGCATAAACGATGGGCGAGGGAACAGAGTAAAGGCCGATAACATGGATATCAGGCTTTCTGCGTGTCAGAAGAGCAACTGCGGACAACACTCGCTTCAGTTCTGCCTCGCTGCGGGAATAGGCCACGACCGTTTTGTAGGACATATTAGATCTCCTTCCGGCTACACTCTCATTTTAACATATGGTGCAGTGTAAGCTTAGGTAAAGCTTGGGCCTTTAAGCTGCACCTTGTTCTTGCAGTGTCGCAATCATTCCTTCGATTGCAGCAACCGCCACGTCGATTTTTGCTTCATCACTGCCACGAACCACGAGTTCAGTGCTGAAACGACCGTTTTCAAATTTCGGATATGATCCGATTATTGTTTCCGGGTTTTCTTTCTGAATTGCTGTCAGCGGTGCGCCGATCACACCTTCACCAAAAGGACAGCGTACAGCTTTGGATAAAAGCTTACGGCCGGTTTTCAGCGTCGGCAAAACATTGTCGAGCATTGCCTGAAACACTGACGGCACACCTGCCATCACGTAAACATTGCCGATATGAAAGCCGGGTGCAGCAGATATCGGGTTGTCGATATGCTCTGATCCCCGTGGCATCCGCGCCATGCGTTTACGCGAATCCGTGAATTCAAGTTCGCGCTTGGCATAATTGTCAGCCAGCAGCTTCATGGCCTTTTCGTCATAGATGCACGGCACTTCAAAAGCGCGCGATACAGCATCAGCGGTTATATCATCATGGGTCGGTCCAATGCCGCCCGAGGTGAAAACATAGTCATAACTGGGGCGTAAAGCATTGAGCGCTGTAACGATGGCGTCTTCATCATCAGGAACGATGCGAACCTCTTTAAGATCGATTCCGGCAGCCGTCATAACATCGGCCAAATGGCCAATATTCTTATCTTTGGTGCGTCCTGAGAGAAGTTCATCGCCAATAGCAAGCATTGCAGCCGTTACGGCCTGCTGCGGGGTATTCGTCATGCCCAGACTCCATTCTGTATATGCACAGTTAATCCCCGGCAGATGAAAGCTGCAACTGATTTTCTGTGTTTTTCAAGCTGGAGACCCCGCATGCTACTGATTGTTATCAATATAACTTTTATTCAACGAAAACGTTGCGGGCTATTTTCTAAATTTTTTCCACTGTCATCAAAACCAGTTGTTACAACTGCTCAAAACCGCTTGAATTTGCTTCACAAATCATGACATAGAAAGTCTTAGCTGCGGTCGTGGCGAAATTGGTATACGCAACGGACTTAAAATCCGTCGCCTTTTAGGCTTGCGGGTTCAAGTCCCGCCGACCGCACCACCTGTCTTCTTCGGTAAAACATAACAATTTTACTCATGTTTTGTGTTTCGCGCTTGTTTGCGGCGCGAAAGCCATGTAGCCATGCGCGAATATTGTTATGGATGCAGAAAGCCGACCGATGAACGCCTTCGTTAAAGCCGTAGTTCAAGCAGAAACTGCCATGCGTGCGCTCTTTCCAGAGACACCATTGCAGCTCAATGACTATCTTTCACGGAAATATGGCGCAGAGATTTGGCTTAAGCGTGAAGATCTGACGCCAGTTCGCTCTTATAAAATACGCGGTGCTTTCAATTTCATTTCGCGCGCAGTGAAGACAACGGACGAAAATGCAGTTTTTGTCTGTGCTTCGGCTGGCAATCATGCACAGGGCTTTGCCTTCGCCTGTCGGCATTTTGGCCGTAAGGGCGTTGTGTTCATGCCCGTGACGACGCCACAGCAAAAAATCGATAAGACACGCGCTTTTGGTGCGGAATTTATCGAAATCAAACTTATCGGCGATATTTTCGACGTCTGCTACGCCGCTTCGCAGGAATATGCCGCAGAAAATAGCGGCGTGATGGTGCCGCCATTTGATCATCAGGGCATCATTGAAGGACAGGCGACAGTCGCGCTCGAAATCGAACGTCAGCTACCGGATGGCAAAAAGCCAGATTTCGTATTTCTGCCAGTTGGCGGTGGTGGCTTGTCTGCGGGTGTGACGCAGTATTTCGATGGTATCGGCTGGAAAGCATCTTATCGCTTCGTCGAACCGCAGGGAGCTGCTAGCCTTAAAGGTAGCCTTGAAGCAGGAAAGCGGATTAAGCTTTCACAGGTTGATAATTTTGTCGATGGCGCTGCGGTTGCCGAAATTGGCAAAGAAAACTTCAAACTTCTCAAAGGCTTCGACAAGAGTGCTGTGATCACGGTTCCAGAAAACCGTTTGTGCTCCACAATGGTTGAAATGCTCAATATTGAAGGCGTTGTGCTTGAGCCGGCCGGCGCGCTCGGCATTGATGCACTCAAGGATTTCAAGAAAAGCGAGCTTAAAGGCAAGCGTATTGTTATCGTTGTTTCTGGTGGCAATTTCGATTTTGAACGCCTGCCGGACGTGAAAGAACGCGCGCTTCGCTATGAAGGCCTGAAGAAATATTTCATCTTCCGCTTCCCGCAGCGCCCCGGTGCACTTCGTTCGTTCCTCGACCTGCTTGGACCGGAAGACGACGTTGCCCGCTTTGAATATCTGAAGAAGTCTGCACGTAATTTTGGTTCTGTGCTGATTGGCATTGAAACTAAGAATGCTGGAAATTTCAAAATTCTTGAAAAGAAATTTGCGGAAGCGGGCTGGGCTTATCAGGATATTACGGACAATCAGGTGCTTGCAGATTTCATCATCTGATAGAGCGAAACGCAAAATTCATTTGCTTTTTGGGGCATAATACCCCATATGGCGGCTCAGGCGCATGGGCTGAACAGTTTCAGCCTTCCCGGAATCGGACTTGTTGCGTCTCGCCTCTTGCAGTCAGAATGGTCTGATAGCAGGGGAGACCCGGCTGGTTTCGGGCACGGCAGCGCAAGTCGACCGGATTGTTTCCGGCGTCCCGTCGTACATCCATGAAATTCCCGTTCGGCAAGTTGCGCTTGTCCGAAGTTTAAAAGCGGACCGCAACTTTGCGGTGCCGCCGAAAGAGTTTAAATTGACGACTGAAAATATTGCTGAAAGCATCAGTGGCTTTGCCGCTCTTGGTATTACCGGCGTTCTGCTTAAGGGCGTTGAAGCTGCTGGTATGACTGAGCCAAAGCCGATCCAGACGCAGGCCATTCCGCATCAGCTGGAAGGCCGCGATATTCTGGGTATCGCGCAGACAGGCTCCGGTAAGACCGCTGCATTCAGCCTCCCGATCCTGCAAAAAATCATTGCACTTGGTGACAAGCGCAAAGGCAAAACTGCACGCGCGCTGATCCTCGCACCAACGCGCGAACTGGCTGTACAGATTGAAGAGACGATCCGTACCGTTGCCAAGCAGGCCCATATTTCGACAGCACTCGTTCTGGGTGGCGTATCGCGCCTGAGCCAGATCAAGCGCATGCAGGGCGGTGTTGACGTTCTTATCGCAACCCCGGGCCGTCTGACTGATCTCGTGCGTGAAAACTGCATTGATCTGTCGGAAACCCGTTGGCTGGTTCTCGATGAAGCTGACCGTATGCTCGACATGGGCTTCATCAATGATGTGAAGCGTATCGCCAAGGGCACACATAAGAACCGCCAGACAGCACTTTTCTCGGCAACCATGCCAAAGGAAATCGCAGAACTTGCACAGAGCCTGCTGCGAACCCCTGTACGCGTTGAAGTTGCGCCGCAGGGTACCACGGCAGCTGAAATCACACAGGTTGTGCATCCGGTTCCAACCAGAGATAAGCGCCGTCTGCTCTCTGGCCTTCTTGGCGATAAAGGCATGAAGTCGGTTATCGTCTTTACCCGCACCAAGCATGGTGCAGATGCCGTTGTTCGCCATCTCGAACGCGATGGTTTTGATGTTGCTGCAATTCACGGCAACAAGTCGCAGAACGCCCGCCAGCGCGCGCTGAACGGTTTCCGCGATGGTACATTGCGCATTCTGGTTGCGACCGACATTGCCGCGCGCGGCATTGACGTTCCGGGCATCAGCCATGTCGTCAATTACGACCTGCCCGATGAGCCTGAAACCTATGTGCACCGTATTGGCCGTACTGGTCGTAACGGCGCAAGCGGCGCTTCGATCACCCTTTACGATGCAGCAACGGAAGATACAAAGCTACGCGCCGTTGAGCGTGTGACGCGTAACAAGCTGACCATCAAGGAAGCGCCTGTTAAGCTGGCACCTGCACCAGTCGCAAAGTTCGATGATGGAGAAGACAAGCCACGTTCGGACCGCAAGCCTGGTTCGCACTCGGTGCCGCAGAAGCATCGCCGTCCTGTAAACAAGATGGCAAAGTCTGGTGAACATCGTTCGGGTCAGGGTTCCCAGGGTTCAAAGCCTGCGGGTGGTGAAGCTGCTGCGAAGCCAAAGCGTCCATTCCATCGCAAGCGTCGCACAGGTGGCGGCGGTGGCGGTCAGCGCGCTGCGTAATCTGCCAGAATGACATTTCCTTTAAACCGCCCTCAACAGGGCGGTTTTTTCGTGGCTTTAGAGATAGCTGGTTTGCAATTGCGGTTTCACACGGAAAATTATTTCGCGCTTGCTTGAAGAAAGCCATGCTTCAACATAGTTTCCTCTCAACAGAAGGAACAGAAGCCATGCTCAATTCGGCACTCGATGCTATCGGCAACACCCCACTGATCCGCTTGAAAAAGGCTTCTGAAATCACAGGTTGTGAAATCTACGGCAAGGCCGAGTTTCTCAATCCCGGCCAGTCGGTTAAGGACCGCGCAGCACTCTATATTATCCGTGATGCTGAAAAGCGCGGCCTGCTAAAGCCCGGTGGCGTTATTGTTGAAGGTACAGCTGGAAATACTGGCATTGGCCTTACATTTGTTGCGAAGGCGCTTGGCTATCGCACAGTGATTGTTATTCCAGAAACGCAGAGCCAAGAGAAGAAGGACGCGCTGCGCCTTCTTGGTGCTGAGCTGATTGAGGTCCCTGCCGCGCCTTATCGTAACCCGAACAATTATGTGCGTCTGTCCGGGCGTCTGGCCGAGCAACTAGCCAAAACCGAGCCCAACGGCGCAATCTGGGCCAATCAGTTCGACAATGTCGCCAATCGCATCGCGCATATTGAAACCACCGCGCAGGAAATCTGGCGTGACACCAATGGCAAAGTCGATGGTTTCGTCTCGGCTGTAGGTTCAGGTGGTACACTTGCAGGCACCGCGTTTGGTCTTAAAGATAAGAATGCGGACATCAAGATCGCACTTGCTGATCCGCATGGTGCAGCGCTTCATTCCTTCTACACGACAGGCGAGCTGAAATCGGAAGGCGATTCAATAACTGAAGGCATCGGGCAGGGGCGCATCACCGCTAATCTCGAAGGCTTTACACCTGACTTTTCCTATCTTGTTCCCGACGCAGAAGCGCTCGATATCGTGTTTGATCTCGTGCAGGAGGAGGGGCTTTGTCTCGGCGGTTCTTCCGGCATCAATATTGCCGGTGCAATCCGCCTTGCAAAAGATCTCGGGCCGGGGCACACAATCGTGACCGTGCTTTGCGACTATGGTAATCGTTACCAGTCCAAGCTGTTTAATCCGGCCTTCCTGCGCGGCAAAAACCTGCCAGTGCCGGGTTGGCTGAAAACGAAGACTGAAATTGACATCCCCTATGAGGACTGACCATGGCATATGAGACTGAAGCTTTATTCCGCGAAGATGCATATCTTAAAAGCGCGGAGGGCTCTGTCTTGGCTGTGACAGACACCGGCGGCATTATTCTCGATCGGACGAATTTTTATGCCACTTCCGGCGGACAGCCGGGGGATACTGGCTTTTTTGAGCGAGCCGATGGTTCACGTATTGAGATTGCGGCGACTGTTACCGGCGAAAACAAAAGCGAAATCATCCATGTGCCAGCCGAAGGGCAGGCGGCTCCCGAGATTGGCGAAAAGCTTACGCTGCATATCAACTGGGATCGTCGTCTCAAGCTGATGCGCATGCACACGGCCTGTCATCTGCTTTCTGTAGCCTGTCCATTTCCGATCACGGGTGCTGCCGTTGGTGAAGAGGAAAGCCGCGTCGATTTTGATCTGCCGGACGCGACCTACACCAAGGAATTCGTCACTGAAAAGCTGATGAAAATGGTGAAGGCCAATGATCCAGTTACGCTGCACTGGATTACCGATGAAGAGTTTCTCGCCAATCCAGATATTGTGAAATCGAAGAACGTGCGCCCACCTGTGGGTGCAGGCCGTCTTCGTCTGGTAGTTATCGGCGAAAATGGTTCGGTGGATTCGCAACCTTGCGGCGGAACACACGTTTCTACCACGCAGGAAGTGGGTGAAATCCACATCGGCAAGATCGAAAAGAAGGGCAAGGAAAACCGCCGCTTCCGCATTCGATTTGGCAATGCACCAGTATTATAATTTCAGGAGCAATCATGTCCGATAAAAGCGCATTTGTTATCTCCCGTGATGATCTGAAAGCTCGTCTGGGCGAACCGTGTCTCGCAATCGTGGATGCATCCTGGTATTTGCCCGCAGCCGGTCGCAATGGGCGCGACGAGTATGATGCAGCGCACATTCCGGGCGCGGTCTTCTTTGATCAGGATTTGATTGCAGACAAGGATTCTGATCTGCCTCACACCTTGCCGTCACCAGAATTGTTTGCGCGAAATGTGGGTTCGATGGGCATCACAGCGGATGAAACCGTTGTTGTCTATGACGGTCCGGGCATGTTCTCGGCACCCCGTGTCTGGTGGATGTTCCGCGTGATGGGCGTGAAGAATGTTTTGGTTCTCGATGGCGGTTTTGATGGCTGGAAGGCTGCAAACTTGCCCGTTACGGATGAAATCACAAAGATCGCACCAACGCTGTTCACGCCATCATTCAACGAAGCCAAAGTCGTCTCTTTCAAAGAGATGTGCAAAGTCGTTGAAGGACATAGCTCCCAAATCGCAGATGCGCGCGCCGCTGGCCGCTTTACGGGTCGCGATGCGGAACCGCGCGAAGGCATGCGGTCAGGCCATATGCCGGGAGCACGTAACGTTCCTGTCGGTACACTGTCTGAAAATGGCCAACTGAAGAGCCTCGATAGCTTGCGTGAAATCTTTGCTGATGCGGGTGTTGATCTCAACAAGCCGGTCGTCACCAGTTGCGGTTCCGGCGTAACCGCTGCCGTTATCACACTGGCGTTGACTTCGCTTGGCCATGAAGACAATAGGCTTTATGATGGTTCGTGGAGCGAATGGGGGAGCAGGCAGGATACGCCTGTGGTGACCGGCGAAGCAGATTAAGCATGGCTGAAAAACTGATTGCCAGAGTGACCCATCTGGAAATGACAGCGCGTCCTGCGCTGTCGGCTCCAGTGCCGTCTGGCCTTCGCCTTGCACTGATGCGTTCGACACAAACGCCTGTGCATTTCTATCGCTACCTTTATGAGCAGGTCGGACGCCAGCATCATTGGATGATGCGCCGCGTGCAAAGCGACGCGGAAGTGGCGGCGGCAATCCATGCAGAAACGACCGATATTCATGTTCTCTATGTCGATGGTAACCCAGCAGGGCTTTTAGAGCTTGATCTGTCGGCGCTGCCAGAAACGGCTGAAATCCTCTATTTCGGTTTAATGCCGGACTATCAGGGGAAGGGACTTGGCAAGTTTTTCCTGAATGAAGCCATTTCGACCGCATGGTCGCACGGGCCGCAGAAAGTGGCTATTCATACGAATACGCTTGATAGTCCGCGTGCGCTGCAACTGTATCAGAGAATGGGATTTGTGCCTGTCGGCTGGTCGGAGGAAGAAGTCACCCCGTGGGAATGAATTAACCGCGTGCGATTTCGCGTCCGTTGGTGATCGAAACGACGGAACCATTTGTAACACGACTGCTTTCTTCATCAAATACCACGCAATTGCGACCGCGTTGCTTAGCCATGTAAAGGCAACGATCAGCACGGCTCAAAACCTGAGAATTACTTTCGTTTTTTGGGGCTGATGCAACGCCAATGCTTATGGTGAGCGGATAAATTTGATATTCTGTGGCATGGAACGGCGTGTGTTCTACTTCTGCGCGTATTCTTTGCGCAACGCGCATACCGGTTTCGCGTGTTGCACCCGGGAGAAACACACAAAACTCCTCGCCACCAATACGGCCTACCAAATCACCGTTTCGCGTCACGTTTTGAAGTGCAAAAGCAATAAGCTTCAGCGCGCGATCGCCTACACTATGCCCAAACGTATCATTGATTGCCTTGAAATGGTCGGCATCAATGACCAGCAGGGTTCCATTTTCAATGCGGGAGCGGCTGATTTTCATCGCATCGAACAACGCCTCGCGATTAAGCAAGCCAGTCATGTGATCGACACGGGAACGTGCTTGAAGCTCGGTATGGGCTTTTTCAAGCTGAACATAAGCTTCGCCGAGTTTGTTATGTTGTAGGAAAATATAGAGTAGAGATGGGAATGCTGTGACGACTGGAATACCAGTACTAAGGCCAATTGTCGTCAGGCCGGGCTCCGAACCAGAAAGAAATCCGACGGCCAGGCTCGTTCCCAACGAAAACAAGACGACAGACAACGTTATCAACGCTGCCTTCCAAAAAGCCGACCTCATATCTACAAACTCCCCCAAACCCGCTGCAAATGCTTTTTATGTGCCTGTTTCTGAACCCTTTATGAACAGGCTTGTTCGTTTGGGGCCTTATAGGAGGAGAGCACTTATGAAGAAAGTCACGTTAACACGGATATACAATTTTTTATATATGCGTGCCATTATTAGCACAATCCAAGGTAGTGAATAGCAATTATATTATCTAAATGTTATCAATGCGGCAACAGTATTTAATAAAAATTACATGAAATGTAATTTTTAACATCTTGCTAAATTACATATTCATTATCAAAAAACATCAAAGGCACCCCAAAGGATGCCCTTGATGTTTGAATTTATATTATTGGGTTCTTAGAAGACTGCCAGATACTTCAAAAGCGATATAATACCAATGATGATCACGATCACTTGAGCGATCTGTTTCACCTTACCGTCAAGTGGCAACATATTGATGAGGTAAAGAACAAGGAAGATAACCAGAACTGTTATCAGCAGACTAATGAGGATGGACATAGGCAGTCAAACCCTTCCCGGAACAGCTGTTACGTATATCATTCGGTGACTGTTCCATCACGATGCCGAACGACTGATGCAATAATGGGAAGTGTAGCTTGTATCCAAGCGTGAAACTGTCCCCAATCTCTATCATCCCGAGTGTAAAGATGATGTGCCGGTTAACGTTCTAATGAGATTAAGGTTCCCAAAAAATAAGTAGGGAAATTGGCGGTTTAAACCGCCAATCGCACTTTTCTGAATTATTTTAACATTGATCCAGTCTGAACGCGCCGATTATGCCAGCTGAAGGCTTCCTCAAGCAGATGAGGGGTATGTCCCCCACGCTGACATGCGCGTTCAAAATAATCATTAAGCTGGTCCCGATAATCTGGATGAGCGCAATTATTAATGATGAGCTTTGCACGCTCACGTGGTGCAAGACCACGTAAGTCTGCAAGACCTTGTTCGGTTACAAGGATATCGACATCATGCTCGGTATGGTCGACGTGGGTTACCATCGGAACAATGGATGATATTGCGCCGTTCTTCGCTTCAGATTTGCTGACGAAAATTGAGATATAAGCGTTACGTGCAAAATCGCCTGAACCGCCAATGCCGTTCATCATATGTGTGCCGTCCACATGGGTAGAATTCACGTTTCCGTAAATATCAAACTCCAGTGCCGTATTGATGCCGATGATGCCTAGACGACGGATAACTTCCGGGTGATTGCTGATTTCCTGCGGACGCAAAATTAGCTTGTCGCGATAACGGTCAATATTGTTGAATACCCGCTCACCACAGGCGGGGCTAAGCGTTATCGACGACCCGGATGCATAATCAAGTTTCCCTGCGTCAAACAGGTCGAAAGTGCTATCCTGCAATACTTCGCTATACATGCGAAGATTATGGAATGGGCTCTCAGCAAAACCATTCAGAACCGCATTGGCAATTGTCCCAATGCCGGCCTGTAACGGGTTGAGCGTCAAATCAAGGCGACCAGCTTCGACTTCATCAAGAAGAAATTTGATGAGATGCGAAGCAATCGCCACCGTCTCACCATCGGCAGGTTCAACTGTGGATGCGCTATCATTCTCATGCGTAATAACGATGCCAGCAATTTTCTCCGGCGGGATGGGAATATAGGGCAAGCCGACACGACTATCGCAAGCCGTAACAGGGATAGGGTCGCGGGAAGGGCGCTTCGTTGGAATATATACATCGTGCAGCCCCTCAAGCGCGAGTGGCTGATTGAGGTTGACCTCAACAATAACTTTTTCAGCAAGAATTGCGAAACTTGCAGAATTGCCGATGGAGGTCGTCGGGATAATCCCGCCATTC
>NZ_JAMJWE010000599.1 GCF_023554105.1 Brucella sp. 21LCYQ03 | reverse complement strand
CAACTTTTCTAAAGGCTCATCTTGATTCCATGAGAAATCACCACGTTCATACTCCATTGCTTGCGCAAATAAGTCGGGATGTTGTTCGTATAACCAGACCCACTCTATCTTTTGTTGGAAAAAGCAAAAGTAACAACCAGATCTGCTTCTATTGTAAGTAGCCTTCTCACCGTCAATCTCAAACTCGATCTTATTGTAATAGGCAGGAATACCGACGCCGCTCTCCTCCAACAGTCTGTAGATATCCTCCAATTTCAGCACATCCTTATTGTCAAGAAGAGAAAACGGTTGATCTAGCTTACCTACCGGATAGCCCTCTTGCTTGGCCACGTCAAAAGCTAATCTGTTATAATAAGTAATGCCTAAATCCAAAATCTGGCTAAGCTTCTCATCTTTCGAATAGAGCTCACCTACTGGACGACCTAAAACCTCTAGAAAGCGAACCACTTTATCTGCATCGACATTTTTCTCCGCCCATTCCAGCCTGTCATTGATCTTGCGATTG
>NZ_JAMJWE010000598.1 GCF_023554105.1 Brucella sp. 21LCYQ03 | reverse complement strand
CTAACACACGGATTACTAAAACTTCTTTAGCTCCAGAGTTGTCGGCTACATTTAGTCTTGATTCCTGTTGTACCATTATTTAGCTCTTTCTAAAATTTCTACCAATCTCCAGTTCTTTGTTTTACTCAGCGGACGAGTTTCCATGATTAATACCGTGTCGCCGATACCGCAGGTATTTGTTTCGTCATGAGCTTTAAATTTAGTAGTTTTTTTCACGAACTTACCGTAGATAGGGTGTTTCACTTTACGTTCAACGGTTACTACGATAGACTTGTCCATCTTGTTGCTAACTACTAAGCCGATTCTTGTTTTTCTTAAATTTCTTTCCATTTCGACTTTTAATTTATGCCTCAGAGGCTGTTTCTTGTGTCTTCGCTTCGTTTTTACGCTTAGAGATCTCTGTAGAGATACGCGCAATATTTCTGCGAGCTGCTTTGATCACGTTAGGGTTTTCAACAGCAGAAACAGCATGTGCAAATTTCAATTTGTTAAGGGCAGCTTTCTC
>NZ_JAMJWE010000597.1 GCF_023554105.1 Brucella sp. 21LCYQ03 | reverse complement strand
TATTTAAAAGCTGATGGCCTAAAATTTCTCGGCCCGATCACCCCACTTGGCGGACTATTGCTATTGGTAGGCTGGGCTTGTATCTTATTAAGTATCTTATAAAATACGGAGCGTTACCTTATAAAGTCTGGTAGAGTTCGAGGTAACGGGCGATAGCCTGGCGTTTTTCGTCCGTAAGATTAAAATCTAGCTTCTTTAAAAGGTAATCGGCAAAATCAAAGTTTGGAAGATTCGGTAGCGTTGCAATGACTTGATCCATGTGTTCAATACCACTGGCTAATGCTTCATTAAAAACCTTTTCAAATGTATCTGGCAATGGCTTATTGGCTGCCCAAACGGCAAAGGCGAATGGTAATCCGGTAAACTCTTTCCAACAGGCACCTAAATCATAGGCGTATGCATGAGCTTCTTTCTGGCCAAAAGTGCGGTCGCCAATAAGTACTTCAGCATCTGCCTGTCCGGCCAGTACCACGTCTATATCTTTTCGCCAAAAATACTTAAACAG
>NZ_JAMJWE010000596.1 GCF_023554105.1 Brucella sp. 21LCYQ03 | reverse complement strand
CATGAATAACCACATCTTGCTGGTCTATAGCAACCTTTTTTTTCTCCATGTCTCTATCCGATTAATGCTAACACCTGGACAATCAATAACTCCTCAATAAATACAATAAACATGGAAGCTACTACAGCACTATTGGCGGCCTTACCAACACCTTCTGTGCCTTTCGAAGAGAAGAAGCCCACGTAGGTACTTACAAAACCAATGGTAAAACCAAAGACTAATGCACGAAACGACATTGCAAAAATATCGATCATCGTGATTGAATTGAATACCTGATTGAGGAAGCTCAACATGCTGAGCTGTTCTTTAGAAATAATACTGAGATAACCGCCGAAAAGACCAATACCCGCAACATAAAACGTCAGTATCGGAATCATGAAAGTCGTCGCAAGTATGCGTGTTACGATCAAGAATTTGAAAGGATTGGTTCCGGAAACCTCCATGGCATCGATTTGTTCGGTAACATTCATCGAGCTAAGCTCTGCACCAATTTGCGAACCAACCT
>NZ_JAMJWE010000595.1 GCF_023554105.1 Brucella sp. 21LCYQ03 | reverse complement strand
ACGATGCACAATTAAAGTTAGAATCTGTTTTCAAACTTCCAAGCAGTGCGGGAGTGCGCAACTCAGACCCCTTAGTTCGGGGGATTGTGGAAGATGCAAATGGATACATATGGATTGTATCGACAGAGGGCTTATTTCGCTTAAATAAACAGCGTACAGCGTTGCAATCATCATCAGATCTCCTGAGAGGTAATCAAATGCATAGTAGTAATTTGTATGCAGCAGATGTCGACAAATCGGGAAATCTCTGGATTGGTAGCGATAAAGGATTACATATTTTAGATATCAATACATTTGAATTAGATTACTATCAGCCCAATAAAAGTAATTTATATAGTTTAAGTACACGCTCCATACGTTCTGTTCTGATTGATGATTTTGGCATATCCTGGGTAGGCACCTACCAGGGAGGCTTAAACAAATACGACAATAACCTCAATGAAGTTAACTTACGGACAGTTGCTGGAGCACGTTCATATGCGGGAGAAAGTGCTATTGTAAGTGC
>NZ_JAMJWE010000594.1 GCF_023554105.1 Brucella sp. 21LCYQ03 | reverse complement strand
TTGGCTTTCTCAACGATGTAATTATTGATCATTTAGATCTTATACATCTTTAAAGCCACGTATGTACTTACATACGTGGCTTTTTTTCGTCATGCCAATGTGAAAACTACCATTCCTTCTATAGCATCGTTAAATAGCATTAAAACTTTGTGATATCTTTGCATTTATGTCTAGGATTGAAGAATTACAAACATTTATTGCTAGCGAGCGCGAGCTGCTGCTACGCCATCCCTTGTATGAACGCATAAGTACCGTAGAAGACTTACAAGCCTTTACCGAAGGGCACGTGTATGCAGTCTGGGATTTCATGTCGTTACTAAAGGCGTTACAAGTTCAACTTACCTGCACCTCCGTACCTTGGTTTGCCAGCAGCATGCCCAATACGCGGTATTTGATCAACGAAATTGTGTTGGCAGAGGAATCTGATTTATATATTGATGGCCGCCGATTAAGCCATTTCGAAATGTATTTGGATGCCATGTCGGTGATGGGTGCAAATACCAAT
>NZ_JAMJWE010000593.1 GCF_023554105.1 Brucella sp. 21LCYQ03 | reverse complement strand
AGTCTAAGGGAAAGTTTAATAGGATTGAAGTAAGGATTGGCGTTCAGAGGGATCATAAACAGCAAATTATCAATAGTAATATAACTGAAAATTCAAATGTCGTTATTAAAAATGCGTTTGCTTTATTGATGAAATCTGAAAATTCTGAAATGTAGCTATCTAGGTCTTTTAGGGTGCTTATACATTATTAAAAGATAAGTGCCCTAAATATTTCCATCTTTTTTAATCACTAAGACACCATAATCAAGTCGAAATTTACCTCAATTATGCTTACAAGTACTAATAACGTACGTTTCTTTGTATTCCTCTAGAAATAATTATTCTTGATCTATTTGACTTGATTTCTCATCCGTTTGGCAACATCAGTTAAAGGCTGCTACAAATAAGCAGGAATATTATTATTGAAAGGCATAAATTAAATTTCCGTACTACTTAGCGGATGATTTTTTTGCCTGCTGGTAGAGATCCAGTACAAATTCCAATTGCTGTTCTTGTGTCAGTTGTG
>NZ_JAMJWE010000592.1 GCF_023554105.1 Brucella sp. 21LCYQ03 | reverse complement strand
CTTGTTTCATACCCAATCTTGGGCCCAAGACAAGCTTTCAACCACTCCTTCGCTGGATGAACTCATAGACTACGCATTGAAACATCGCTTAACTGTTCGCTCAGCTCTTATTGGAGAAGATATCGGAGAAGAGGAGATCACAGCCAGCCTTTCAGGATACTATCCTCAGATTCATGCTTTTGGTGATTTGGATCACTTTCTAAACATACCCGCTACCGTCATTAATGACGAACTGATCCAGATGGGACAACGAAATACCAGTAACATAGGGGTACAAGCAAAGCAAGCTATACTGACTCCTGATCTGATGCGCGCCTCGAGAGCATCAAAACATGTGCGAGAAGGGTATAAACAGCAAGTAGAGTACGAAAAGATAGAGGCAGTTGTTGATGTAAGCAAAGCCTACTTCGACATTCTTACCACGGAAGAAGAAATTAAAATTATTCAAGAAAATCTCCAGCGCATTCAACGCCAATTTGATGAAACCTACGCACGGTACAAAGTGG
>NZ_JAMJWE010000591.1 GCF_023554105.1 Brucella sp. 21LCYQ03 | reverse complement strand
GATGCAAACAGATCAATCTGAGGATTACAAACTAAAGTCTGCCAAAGAAGGTATCAAGCTATATATAGAAGTCCCTGTTGCTGCTGACGGCACGCTAGATCTAAAGAAAGCTTACGTAGGAAATGCCGCGTACAACTTTGGTACACACGCGACGCGCCATGCCCTGACGCCTGAAACCAGCTCGGATTTTAAAGTTAAAATCAAACGTCTGGATCTACCAAAGTTTGATACAAGCAACAAACCTGGTGATAAAGGATTAATCTACAATCAGGGCTTTATCGAATTAGCATTCAAAGCGAAGGCAAAACACTTGGATTCCGACCAGATCAGTGATTTTACGGTAGACATCAAAGGCCCTATCTCTATTACGCATGTGCGTGGAAAAGAACGGGAAGAAGCCGCTGTGGTGATTAATCCAGCGTTAGTTTCCAAAAATTTGTAGACTTTACCTAATACATAAGAAAGCCGCTGTCTAAATAGACAGCGGCTTTCTTATGTATATGACG
>NZ_JAMJWE010000590.1 GCF_023554105.1 Brucella sp. 21LCYQ03 | reverse complement strand
CGCAATCCATTCTTCCGTGGTACGGCAGAAGTGGAAGATCGTTCCCGTATGAATGTCACCTTTGTCATGAACAACCCTGCTTTGGAAGAAGAGTTCCTAGCTTTGGCTAAGGAGCGTGGCATGGTTGGATTAAAAGGACATCGCTCTGTGGGTGGCTTCCGGGCTTCGATCTACAACGCACTGGGCATTTCTTCGATCAATGCCTTGATCGATGCGATGCGGGAGTTTGAAGAGACACATAGTTAAGTTACATTTTTAAGGATTTTTTGAACATGAGAATATTAGCAAATGATGGTATAGATCCAATCGGACAACGTTTGTTGGAAGAAGCGGGTTTTACCATAGATACAGTACATATACCACAAGCAGAATTAGCAGAGAAGTTACCCGCATACGATGCCATTACGGTACGCAGCGCTACCTTGGTGCGCCAGGATCTCATCGATGCTTGCCCAAATCTTAAAGTGATTGGTCGTGGTGGTGTAGGTATGGATAATATTGATGTA
>NZ_JAMJWE010000059.1 GCF_023554105.1 Brucella sp. 21LCYQ03 | reverse complement strand
CAAAGCTTCCATCGATTGGACAAAAATCGATTCTCTACTTGAAAAAGTAAGAGTAGATTACCAAGTAGCTGGCTTTTCTGTGGCTGTAGTACACAAAGATAGCTTGTTGTATAGCAAAGGGTATGGCTATCGCAATTATGAGCAAACGCTGCCCGCTACTCCTCAAACTTTGTATGCTATTGGCTCTTCGACCAAAGCCTTCACAGCAGGATTAATAGGCAAACTCTTTGGAGATAGCCTTTCTTTAGATGACAAAATAACGCAACATCTGCCTGCCTTACGTTTTCAGGATGGGCGTGAAAGTCAAGTCACCGTACGAGATTTAATGGCACACCGCACCGGTCTTTCCCGTTACGACTTTTCTTGGTATCTCTTTAACACCGATTCCCGCGACAGCTTAATTGCGCGCGTGCAACATATGAAACCAAGTTCTGATCTGCGCGCTTCCTGGCTATATAACAACTTTATGTATCTGGCACAAGGAATGATCGCCGAAAAGTTAACTGGAAAATCCTGGGAGGACAATATTCGCACGCATTTTATGAATCCTCTGGGAATGAAGCAGAGCAACCTCACTATTGCTGATATGCTGCAAAATAAAGACGCTTCACTTGGATATATGGTAGATGGAGAAAAGAATATCCAATATATTCCCTATTATCATATCAGAGGTATGGGGCCAGCAGGCAGCATCAATAGCAGTGTAGCGGAGATGGCCAATTGGGTGAAAGCCTGGTTGAACAATGGAAAGTTCAAAGGCCAGCAGGTTCTACCAGCAAATTATGTACAAGAAGCATTAAGTTCACAGATGGTGATCGCATCAGCCTTACCCTCTGTCAAGCAACCAGATGTACATTTGAAAAATTATGGTTTAGGTTGGATGATCGGTTCCTATCGAGGCCACTATCAGGTAGAGCACGGTGGCAATATAGATGGGTTTTCCGCTTCAGTAGCATTCTTCCCTACCGATTCTTTAGGAATCGTCGTGCTGACTAATCAAAATGGCTCTGAAGTTCCCGGCGTAGTCCGTAACGTCCTTTCCGATGAATTATTGGGGTTATCTTTCGTGAATTGGAATACCCGTGGTGTGGAAAAAGATAGTGTTGAAACGGCAGTAAAGCCTGCTACAGAAGATTTAAGACAGGTGAAAGGCACTAAGCCATCACACCTGTTGGCGGATTATGTTGGACAATATCATCATTCAGCATATGGACAGTTCGAAATACGTCTTGAAAATGATACGCTTAAAACACATTTAGCGACAAAGAATCTGTGTTTAGAACATTATCATTATGACACATTTGTTCTACGAGAACTGGGTACAGACAAAGAGAAGGAAAAAGATGACGAAGGGCAGAAAATCACTTTTCAT
>NZ_JAMJWE010000589.1 GCF_023554105.1 Brucella sp. 21LCYQ03 | reverse complement strand
TGTCAATCTACTCGTATTTACGAACTATTCTGGATTCGACCCGGAAGTAAATACCAACAAAGGGGTGAATGAAACCGGCTCACTAGGCATCGACTACATCGGATACCCTCCGGCTAGGATATTCAACTTTGGTATAAATTTCTCACTATAAATAATACATTCAGCAACATGAAAAATAATTTTTTACCCATGATATTGCTGGTTGGCAGCATCGCACTGAGCGGCTGTACCCGGCTGGAAGAACAGCTTTTCGGACAGATTACAGATCGAGATGAGGGCAACATCGATATCCCTTCCCTTTTGCAGGGGGCCTACTTTTCTACACGCGCAGCGTTACAGACACCCGAGTCGTGGTGGGCATTGCAAGAACTTACCACCGACGAGGCAATCGCGCCGACCCGGGGAGGCGACTGGGACGACAATGGTGCCTGGCGAGCTCTGTTTCTACATCTTTGGCAACCAGATCACATACGTATGAATCAAGTATTCCGCGACATTAATGCTAT
>NZ_JAMJWE010000588.1 GCF_023554105.1 Brucella sp. 21LCYQ03 | reverse complement strand
GTTATCGAAGATATAGAGTTCTTCGTGCCTTCAAATATCGGATTAACATCTACCTGCTCCAGCGTCAGACTGTTATTAACTAGCGTAATCACAATAGATTTATTGATATCGTCTTTCGCGATCTTCTGCTTGATGGTCTTTTTCCCAATATAAGACACTGTCAAAGTGATGTCGCCGTTATAAGCCGACAGTGAAATAGTGAATTTACCGTCCTTATCCGTCCTGGTTTGTTGCTGTGTTTCGTCAATGTATACGTTCGCCAATGGAAGCGGTTTACCGACTTGCCCATCGTAAACTACGCCCGACAAAATGGGAATATTACGAATCTGTGCGTGTCCTTGCAATGGCATTAAATACATAAATAAAAACATTAAAAGCATCGTAGCAATAGCTTTAATGTATATTTTCCCTAGGTTGACCATTATTTATATTAAATCTAAATAATGCGCAAATGTAAATTATATTTTCCCATCGACATAATTATTTTTAATTATTCTAAATAAAAA
>NZ_JAMJWE010000587.1 GCF_023554105.1 Brucella sp. 21LCYQ03 | reverse complement strand
GCAATTCTTGCCCTCCCCTATCAAAAGTTAACACCACAGCGGACTGCTTACCGGAAACGGCTGTTTTCTTAGCGATCAATTTGCCGTTTTCTATCACACCCGCAGTACTGGCTTTTTGATCAAATTCACCATACAAGTAAACCGTGGTATTATTTTGAAGTTCCTGTGAAGCCGTAATGCTATTTCCACTCACCTTCACGCTTCCCGACCCAGAGTTGAAAACAACTGACTTATCTTTTCCCAATTGAAAGTTTAGCGCATAAATGCCGGATTGATGCGAAGGAGCAAAAGCAACGTCTATTTGCTCCTCTAAAAGCGATACGCCATAATAGTAAGGCTTTATTTCTTCGTTGTCATAAGCATATGCATACACATTTTTCCAAGCGGCATGCTGAGACCCGTTTACCGGACTCAGGTTGAAAGCCGAGCGCCCGCGATGACTAGTTACCACCAGCGGCAATCCGCGCAACTGATCGGTTGTGAAATCATTTCGCTCAGGATACACAC
>NZ_JAMJWE010000586.1 GCF_023554105.1 Brucella sp. 21LCYQ03 | reverse complement strand
AGTGTCATTTTGCTTTTATAAAGTGATAGCTTTACAGCTATTTTAAGGATCATGGTACAGCGATATTATACAACCTATCAAATTCTTCTGCTCAGTTCGCTGGTGGCGCTATTTCTAATTTTTCCGGATATTGTTTGGACGCCCTACGAGATGCGCGATATGCCCGCAGATCGACGACCATTCCATATTTTATTTTCGGTATTGCGATACGTCTATTTTACGTTATTAGTTTATCAGTTAATCAAGGTGAATCTAGAAAAATGGTCAACTACCAGTTTTTTGAAACGCCTTTTGCATAGTGCAATGGTTGTCGTAATAGCCTATATCTTGTATGGCATTATTTCCTATTCTTTATATGGCCGCATACGTCACTTCGGAAGCCTAGTGTTGTTTCAGTTTTTTATCGTCGCCATCCTCAGTGCGTTGATAGGACATATTTATTTATTGTATCAACTGCAAAGAAGTAAAGAAAAAGAAATTGAATTATTGAAAGTCGAAAATTTGCAA
>NZ_JAMJWE010000585.1 GCF_023554105.1 Brucella sp. 21LCYQ03 | reverse complement strand
GGGGAAATGTACCGGTATTGACCAGAGAGGGGCGTGATATTACCTCAGAAAATATTACCGATGTCTATGATGACTATTTCCCGGATCAAAATACGCAGTTGGAAGTGTACCAGCAAATTGAGAGAGATTTACTGGAAGCCCTAGAATATGCTCCAACGAACGATCCAGCTAACAAAACTCGCTTTACAAAATCTGTGGTAAGAGCTTTATTGGCGAAAGTGTACGCGGAACAGCCAATGCGTGATTACGCCAAAGTGGTACAATATGCCGATCAGCTCACGGCAGACGGATTTGCGTTGGAGCCAGATTTTACCAACTTGTTTGGAATGAACAGTAATAATACCGATGCCAAGATGCGTAACACCCGGGAATCTATTCTCGAAGCACAATTCTTTGCGGGCAATGGTAACTGGGTGACCTGGATGTTGGGTCGTGATCTTTCCAACTATAATAATCAGTTCGCGTGGGCCAAATGGATCACGCCTTCACGGGATTTGATTCGTGTGT
>NZ_JAMJWE010000584.1 GCF_023554105.1 Brucella sp. 21LCYQ03 | reverse complement strand
ATGCTGCGATAAGAATAATTTGTTTGTTCATAATAACGTACCAGCCTAAAAAGTCGGTTTCATTTGAGTAAATGTATGAAAATTGCGTGTAATTTACGTCGGGTAATAGCATTTTATATCTGATGTTAAAATGGAAAAAACCCAGAAAAGGTGATTTTAATCCTAGAATTTTGTACACCAAAGCTTAAGAAGATATGACTCATAACGGGTGTCTGGCCATTGCAATTTTCTTTGAAAATTTTTCGCATTTTCTTGCAAGATACATTTCACTCAACGTGAACGTATGTCAAAAAGTGAAGTTTGCGATTTATTTTCTTTTTTACTACTATTGCTTAAGGCAAGGTGAAATAATCTTCCTCAAACCATTTTTAAACGAAATAACAGGATTTCGTTGATCGTATTTAATCTTAATAAAAGAGAATATGTTATTGGACGAAAAAGAGCTTTTATCGGCTTTTCGTAATGGAGACGAATCGGCATTCGCCATGCTTTATGATCAATATTGGG
>NZ_JAMJWE010000583.1 GCF_023554105.1 Brucella sp. 21LCYQ03 | reverse complement strand
TCCGGATTCTGTGGTGGTTGCTTTCAGGGGTAGTATCAGCTTTCAGGAGTTTTATACCTACAATTGCAAGTCTACTTACGCTTCTTTAAGTTTCATTGATAATTCATCTGTATATGTACATGCGGGGGCCGCAGCAATCTATAACCTCCCCGTAGAAGGTGCTTCCACAACTGTACCAACTACATTGGCGGAAGCGATAATAGCGGAGCTAAAAACCATAGCACCAAATAAAAATGTGTATCTAACTGGGCATGACATCGGTGGTGCGGTGGCAAGTATTGCCGCTACAGACTATGCGCTTAACGATTGTGGTTTTCAACTCAAAGCATTGTACACCTTTGGAAGTACTTTACTTTCCACGATTTCTTTTAAGACTCTCTTTGATGCACATGTTGGCTCCAAAAGCTATCAGTTAGTGAGGCTTCAGGACAAATTGCACAATGCAATCCAGGCACTAGGATATTTTACTATAATGAACCCCATAACGATGAATGGACAACTGGAAATA
>NZ_JAMJWE010000582.1 GCF_023554105.1 Brucella sp. 21LCYQ03 | reverse complement strand
GTATAATTGAAGAGAAACTTTTTTCTGATCAGATCCACTTATACAAAGGTTAAGTATTCTCTTCGAGTAAAACCATATGTATCTTTGAATTGCTCTATAAAGTGCGAAGCATCAAAAAAAGCAAACGAATCGGCCACTTCAGCTATGGAATAGTTTCCAGTTTCCAGCATTTGCTTTGCGGCATCCAATTTGTTGGTCAGAAAAAAAACATGGGCACTCATACCGGTGATTTTTTTAAAGAGTTGCTTGTATTTGCTTTCAGACATATTTACCGAAGCTGCTAGCGTCTCGATTCCCGAAAATGTACCATGTATACCATCGATGATGGCGGACTGCGAACTAACAATCCCTACAATGTCTTCCTGAGAAACCTTATCTAGGACAATATCATGGTCAATAACCTGATCTAGGTAATCGCCCATAAGCCCATATACCGTACCGATCAAATAGGTGTTGAAAAGAGGGTTTTCAAAGCTCGTTTTACGCAGCTCATTCATCAGAAACCAGG
>NZ_JAMJWE010000581.1 GCF_023554105.1 Brucella sp. 21LCYQ03 | reverse complement strand
GGATACTATTAATGTTTATCTTGCGTTTAGATAGTATATTTTAATTTAAACGCTTATGGTTAAAGTTTTTACAAAAGATGAATCATTAGCTTACCCCGTAGACCGGCAGCCCAAAAAGCTTACTGATGGTCAATTTGAATTAGGCTTGCAGGCAAGCATCAAAAAACTGACTAAAAGTCCAAGCGAAAAGACTATCGAAGCGATTTTGGATTATTCAAAATCCTTACGCAAGCAACAATGATCTAAGAGCCTCAGAATTCCGTTTCTGAGGCTTTTCTTTTTTTCCGAGCGTGCCGATTTTTTTAGTAGATTGGTACTATGCAAAAAATCATATCCATTCTATTCCTCAGTTGTTGTGCCGCTTTTGTAGCCTACGGACAAAAAACGCATGTCGTATTTCAAACCGCTGTTGGGGAGGTAGAAGTCGAACTATTCGATGACACACCGAAGCATCGGGATATGTTTTTGCAGGCGGTGAGGGATAGTGTTTACCATCAAGCCTTGTTCA
>NZ_JAMJWE010000580.1 GCF_023554105.1 Brucella sp. 21LCYQ03 | reverse complement strand
GAATATACTGCTTCTTCTGATTGAGTAGCAGCGAAGCTTTCTCTTTTTCCCTAACTAGAGTGATGGGAGCTTCCTCTATTTCGGCTTTTAAAAGTTGATTTTCTGCTCTCAATAGAATATTTTGTTGCTCCAATATCCCATTATTATCAGCTAGCTGGCGAATGGTTTCTGAGCACTTATACTTATTTTGCTGGTATTGATTAATTGATGTTTTACTTTTTAAGGCGGCATGATCGGGATTTCTATCTTCAAAGTAGCTAATAAATTTGCTGTAGATGTACTTAAAGAGGATAAGTCCAAGTGCCCCTAAAATGAATACCACATAAAAGTTTGCATCTGAAAATATCTTATTGAAATGCCATTTTTCGATAGTATCACCTCTCAAAATCATTACACGATGCACCACAGAGGCTACTTGGTACGCAATAATGGCATCAACAAAAAAGATACCTCCCCAAGTAATCCCATCTCTCCATGAATTGAATCGAGCGATGCGACTAAGTACAGCC
>NZ_JAMJWE010000058.1 GCF_023554105.1 Brucella sp. 21LCYQ03 | reverse complement strand
GGTATTTTGGTAGATCCTGAAGATGATTCGGCATTGGAACAAGGTATCTATAAAGCCTTGTTTACAGATGTGAACTTATTGAAACAGAACGCACGACATTATGCACAGCAGTACCTGGAAAAGGAGGAAATACTCAAATCCTTCGAAAATAAGCTTATAGAACTATTGAAGAACGATTAAGATGAAACGTATTATGAGAAAACTAGTTGTATTATTAAGCACCCTATTTTTAACAGCACACGCGAATGCACAATCTCGTTTTCCAGATTCCCTTCGTGTGCAAGTGGGATCACAAGTTCAGGTCGCTTCCGAAGCCTTCCAGCCGCTTTGGGCCAAAGCCAATCGTTTTGGCATGGCAAGCGATCGGCAATTCGATCAGATCACTTGGATCGAGGCTACCAATGCACACTATCTTACAGGGTTAAAGCTGTTAAGCGATTCGGTATCACCACTTACATTGGATTATGGCGCTACCGCGTTCAATTCAGAGCACTATAGCCGCCTTGTACTACAACAGGCGTATGCACAACTGCGCTACAAAAGCTGGTTTCTACGCGCTGGACGTCATCGTGATTTGTGGGACGACCTTGATCCACAACTTTCTATGGGTTCTCTCGGAACTAGTGGAAATGCCTTGCCTATTCCTAAAATCACAATCGGGATCGATGATTATATTAAAATTCCTTATACCAAAGGAATCTTAGAATTTAAGGGTATGATGGGACATGGATGGTTTGGGACTAATCGATACATGGATTCTTGGCTGCACGAGAAATCGTTTTATGCAAGAATAAATTTGGGAAAATGGAAGCCTTACGGAGGAATACAACATTATGCGGAATGGGGAGGTCAGCGACCATCAGAAAACATCTATCTGGATCGCTCTTTCCGAGGTTTTCTGGATGTGTTTTTTGTTCGTGAAGCAAACGATGGATCCCTCCCGACGGAACTGGAAGAGAACGGAAAAAGACCAAATAGGGCCGGTACACAACGTGGTCTTGCCGAGTTGGGGGTGTACTATGATCATGATGCCTACAGCTTACATTTCTACAACCAGACACCGATTGAAAGTGGAACAGGTATTGACATTCGGAATATTGATCGTTTGATAGGAATACATTTTCGCAACAAAAGGAGCGATCATGTAGTACAGGATTTAGTCGTAGAATTTATTCATACCAAACAAATGGAAAGTTTTGGGAAAGAAATGCAAAGCTATTATAATAATGGCGCCATGAAGACCGGCTGGGAGTATGAACGTCAGGTGATAGGTAATCCGTTGTATACAAATAGAGAAGATGCATCTAATTACCTGCCGATTGAACCATTTGACTGGAGAAGTACAGACTTCATCCCTGGGAATAATAATATTGTAAATAACCGTTTGGTA
>NZ_JAMJWE010000579.1 GCF_023554105.1 Brucella sp. 21LCYQ03 | reverse complement strand
CCGCGCTGAAACTGAAAAGGCTTTCCTTTGAAGGAAACGTCATAAAATCCCCAGATCGGTGCTGTTAAGACGGAAGGATAGCCCATTTCTCCCGTTTGCGCGATCAAAGCCAGCCGTACGGCACGAGAGGTAGCATCTCCAGCAGCCCACGATTTGCGACTTCCGGTGTTGGGGGCATGCCGGTAGGTACGCAAAGACTGTCCATCTACAAATGCTAAAGAAAGTGCATTGATAATTTCTTCATGCGTTAAGCCAAGTAATCTTCCTGCTACAGCGGTAGAGGCTACTTTTACCAATAAAACATGGTCCAAGCCTACTTTGTTGAATGCGTTTTCGAGTGCTAATACGCCTTGGATTTCATGAGCCATCACCATAGCTTCTAAAACCGCTTGCATTTTTACAGCAGGTTTACCAGCCGCGATTGCGGTACGACTTGTCCAGTCGGCTACAGCAAGGATCGCCCCAAGATTGTCGGACGGATGCCCCCATTCTGCGGCCAACCAAGTATC
>NZ_JAMJWE010000578.1 GCF_023554105.1 Brucella sp. 21LCYQ03 | reverse complement strand
GACCTATGATTTGCTGACGGCTACTTATCGCCCTAAGTTCAAAGTAGGCTATCAAATGGGAGTAAGCCGGCAAGCCTGGAAAGTAGGAAATGCCGAATTAATTAATGCACCAAATGATCGTACTGGCACTGTTTACCTACAAATTAGCATGGGAATAGGCAGGTAGATGTTACGCAACTAAGAGGCATAAAGTAACGAACCCCTCAGCAACGAACAGTGCTAAGGGGGTTAGTGTAGACTTTTGCTAGAATCGAATATTCAACCCTAGTAAGAAATTGATGGTGGCCTGGGGGAAATAGAAATTATAAAAATTATGTGTACCGGATGGGTCTATAGACCCCCACGTGTATCCATTGGTTGCAAATTTTGTGTTTAATACATTGTTGACCGCCAAATTTAGATCCACCCGTTCCAATCCCCAGGCAGATAATGTGTAGAGTGCACGCAGGTTGTTTACAAAAGATGGGTCTATACTTCTGTCAAGCGAAGAAGTATTGTCTAAGTACATGC
>NZ_JAMJWE010000577.1 GCF_023554105.1 Brucella sp. 21LCYQ03 | reverse complement strand
TCTATTCTCAAAAAAGGTATCTGACCCCATACATTCACTTTTATTAATGGATTATCAGAAGTAACTGTCCAACTATGTAAAACACCAAAGCCTAAAACCGTTTCCGTTCCTCTCTCATAGGTCACAAAATACAGCCCTGTAAGCTTATCATCATACTTCACCGGATACCAGGTGCCTAACAATGAAGGATCTATCACCGGAATTCCCAATGCGTTGCCCCCTACTTTACCTAATAGTTGCCCGAGCAGATCTCCAAAATGTGCAAACTTTTCGGTAAATCCACTTTTCGTATTTTCTATAGGGTCTTTAAACCAGGCATTGTTGAGATGATAGACTTCACTTTCTCCATTTTCCTTGTCAAGAAGGCCAACCATTTCGCCCAAACTTCCCAATATAGGATCAAGCTCCGAAAAAGACACGTCATTATTGGCATCAAAAGCATCTTCGGTAAATGTATGGGTATCGTTGTAAGTGCTGTTTTTCATGATAGATAAAACTTAATGTGCTATAG
>NZ_JAMJWE010000576.1 GCF_023554105.1 Brucella sp. 21LCYQ03 | reverse complement strand
CGATCTTTATATAGAAGCTGTGCCTTTCCATCACGACAGATTATCTCTTGCGAAGGTATCGCGTAAGCACAATCCGAATTCACTCCGTATTTTACATTAAAAGTACCATCAGCCCTATTATAATCCATAACCATTTTAATAAAAGCGGCAGTGTCTATAGCGACTGAGTAAGCAATATAAGACTTAGGGCCTCCACATGCTTTTTGTCCAAGCGCGATATACTTCCAGTCAGTGGGATTTGTACAGGGCACTGAATTAGCTATTTCCAGAATCTTCGCCAGGTTCTGTTGCAGCAGTAGCTCATCCTGTTCTTTAGAATGAATATCTTGCTTGTTGCAAGAGGCAAAGATCAACAGACAAATGATGATTATATTTTTAAGCATAAGTCATAACGGGTTATTGGTAAAGTTAATAAGTACTTCTCCAAAAGAAACGTATAACCCTTACTATACGCTACAATACAATCAAATGGCTTTAAAAGATTACGTTCAAAATCCTAAAAATTAGATCT
>NZ_JAMJWE010000575.1 GCF_023554105.1 Brucella sp. 21LCYQ03 | reverse complement strand
CCTTCAAAAGGATACATAAACAGATGGTATCCTTCTTTGGTGACAATCAGCTCCACCAGAAATTCATCTTCATTGGGTATATGGGAGAAATTTTTTTGCCGGGAAAATAGTGGATGCAGAAAGCGTAATTCTTGCTCTTTGGCAGAAGGGTGCGCGGAACGCGCTAACTTCTGTCGTAGAAAATGGCTTAAATTGGAACTCAGTGGCAGTCGGCCACCCAGCCAGCTTGGTGTGATCGCCTTACCAGAAGATAAGCGGACGTAGGTCGTCATTTCCTTAATGCGCACCAATTCCAGTACCCTACCGGCCAAAATGAATTTTTCGCCTGCCTTTAGTTTTGAAATAAAATACTCCTCAATCATACCAATATAACCTCCGGAAGTAAATCGTACGCGCATCATGGCTTCACTCACAATCACGCCGAGATTCATGCGGTGCAGCATGGCAATTCGCCGTTTCGTCACCACCATCAGTCCTTCCTCATTTTCAACTACCTTGTGAAATTCTTCGT
>NZ_JAMJWE010000574.1 GCF_023554105.1 Brucella sp. 21LCYQ03 | reverse complement strand
GGTCGGAAAAGATCAGGAGCAGCATTTAGAGATGACCCGTACTTTTGGTAATCGCTTCAATCGTTTATATGAAGTGGATTACTTTAAGGAACCCTACGCTTTTAGCTACTCAGACAAATTGGTCAAAATACCAGGTCTGGATGGACAAGGAAAAATGGGTAAATCCAATGGCGATGCTAGCTGTGTATACCTGTCGGATAGCCCGGAAGTAATTCGTAAGAAAGTGATGCGCGCGGTGTCAGACTCAGGCCCAACAACACCAAACCAAGCTAAGCCAGAATCCATTCAGAATCTCTTTGATTTAATGAAAGTCGTATCCAGCGCAGATACGTATACGCACTTTGATGATTTGTATAACAACTGCGCTATCCGTTACGGTGATTTTAAGAAGCAATTGGCAGAAGATATGGTTTTGGCGACAGAGCCGGTTCGCTCGCGTATAGAAGAGATCTCTGCAGATGAGGCCTACCTGAGCAAAGTCATCCAACTCGGCGCAGAAAAGGCTGCTGCC
>NZ_JAMJWE010000573.1 GCF_023554105.1 Brucella sp. 21LCYQ03 | reverse complement strand
ACAACTTGTCTCTTTAAAAAAAAGTCTATCTAAAGTAGTAGTTTACAAAAATAATACTCCCAATTTTTTGGGAAGACCGATTTTAGCTAATTCAGGCGTCACATGCTATATTCCTGATTCTAACGATAGCTACTATAATTATTACACCGGGTACGAATGGTACAGAGCAAGTGGTTTTGGAGAATAGAGCTCAATTATAATTATTGATAAACGAGCTGGTAGTAATTCGATATTAAACATCCAAAAGATAAGCTTCTATCGAATTGGCAGACAGCCCGCGCTCCAAGAGCAGGTAGCGTTTAAAATCTTTTTTCCATACCGCCCAGTTCATGGCAGTAAAGATAGAAAATAAGCAGATAGACCTAAAGTGCTTTCGCTGAACTACTCTTCGGTGTTTGAATGCCCTGCGCGTCGGAAAATTCTTAAAAGAGTGTGCCCATTGATGGGATTCTGTGGTATAATTACTTATTTTGTACTTTAATTTAAAAACAGATTACGTATAACAACCCCT
>NZ_JAMJWE010000572.1 GCF_023554105.1 Brucella sp. 21LCYQ03 | reverse complement strand
CCGGTTTTGGTACCTCCAACCCGCATGCTTTTTTCCCATCGGCCGCAGTAGCCTGGAATTTTACCAACGAAAGCTTTTTCAATCTGAAAAATATTGTCGATAACGGTAAGCTCCGTGTATCGTATGGAGAGAATGGTAATCGATCTTTAGCAGATCCTAATCTGGCATTGGCGAATCTCTATGAAGGAGCAGGTAAAATGCAAGGTTACCTGAACAGCGCTGGAGAATTGGCGTTATACCGGTATTTAATGGCCGATCGTTTGGCTAACCCTTTTTTACAGTGGGAAAAGACAGCATCCTGGAATGTAGGTCTAGAGTTTTCCCTACTTAATAATCGCATATCTACGACCATGGAGTTTTATTCCATGAGTACGCATGATATGATTATGCAGCAGCGATTGCCATCGTTTACCGGCTTTGAGCGTATCGCGACGAATCTAGGACAGGTAGACAATAGAGGTTTTGAATTTACCCTAAACACCCTAAATATTCAGCGTGAAAACTTCCAATG
>NZ_JAMJWE010000571.1 GCF_023554105.1 Brucella sp. 21LCYQ03 | reverse complement strand
CCTTGTCACCGAACTTAAGATCCCGATCTACTAAATCGCTGGTGTGCCCAATTATTCGGTAAGCAGTCCAAGGCCCATTGTCCCCATCCCATGCTATGGGTAAGCGAGAAGGCACAGAATCCTGATGGTGCAACTCTTCCAGCACTTTTGTTTTTGCGCTATCCGCTACGGTTGTCGAATCGGCAACTGTAGGCTTTGGCATGGCTGTTTTATTTGATTGGCTGAATGTATACAGACCAAATGCTACTCCAGCAATCACCACGCATGCGATAATGCCGTAGATCATCCCATTGGATATTCGCTTATTTTCCGTTCCTCTATTCATCGTTAGTTGTTTTCGGTTAGGAGCTGTTTCATCCCCAGATCATCTATGATCTTATCTCTTAAATCAGGATTGGGTAGCCTTTCGATGAATTTCATCTGTATGGGCGCTAATCTCTTTTTGTCCTCATCATGACGATAATTGCTACGAAAAGCCAAAAGCAGACCTTCGATCAGATTTTCGACCCTT
>NZ_JAMJWE010000570.1 GCF_023554105.1 Brucella sp. 21LCYQ03 | reverse complement strand
AAACTTAAGTGCGAACTACATCAGGAAGTATTTTCCAGAAGAAAAAATCTTTGCTCAATTTATGCAGGCGATTGAGCTGCATTTGCCATCAAGTCTTTGCCCAAAAGCATTACCCATTACGCAGCAGATGCTGGATATCGTATACAGCTTAATTCAACAGCGCTCAGACCCATTAATGAGGCGACTGCATATCGAAACACAAGTGTTTGAGCTTCTGCTGTTGCAGTTCCAACAGTACAATCAATTGGTTGGTCATCAATATGCCTCATTTATCACTAAAAAACTACGAGATAAAATCGTACATGCTAAAGATATTGTCGACAAAAACCTCCATAATCCCATGGGTCTTATAGCACTTTCAAAGATGGTAGGCACCAATGAATATTATTTAAAAAAAGGCTTTAAAGAATTGTTTGGTACGAGTGTATTCCATTACATTACCTCCCATCGTATGGAACACGCCAAGCAATTACTGTTACGGGAAGGATGTAATGTAAATGAAACCGCTTTC
>NZ_JAMJWE010000057.1 GCF_023554105.1 Brucella sp. 21LCYQ03 | reverse complement strand
ACCGGAAATGACAGCTTCAGGTTCAAAAACAGTTCCGCTCAGGAACCAAAACGAGCAAAGGAATACACGAAACTTGACCGTGAATAAAAACCCGAACATTAATTAAAAGGCGGGTCACTTCTCAGCGGCAATCAACACTCTTATTTATTGAGATTAAATCGAGGCCTTCTGGGGTTAGTCTTTCGTTCGCTTTCACACCTTGATTATCCTCATACAGAAATAATGCAGAAGCATGTCACAAAACGTTAACTTTTGGGAATGGGCTTAGTAACCTATATGGTTTGTATTATTTTTTCCGAGGCAGGTCATACAGATGCGGCTATTCATTACTGGCCCTACGGGCAGCGGCAAGACAACCCTCGCCACGAAGATCGCTGTTCATGAAAATGTCCGCTCGCATTCACTCGATAATATCCACTGGGTTTTAGATCCTTCCGGCGACTATAGACGCTCTTCTGAGGAGCGCGCTCAGATGTTGGAAAAGATCGTACAGGAAAACGATTGGATAATTGAAGGAGTTCAATTTAAGTGGGCAGACGCTGCGATTATTCGCGCGGATTATATAGTCGTGCTGGATATCCCGCAGTGGCGTAACCGCCTGCGCATTCTTCATCGTTTTATAGAGCGCCGTCGATCCGCCCCGGCAGGTACACGAGGAACCCTGAAAGCTCTTTGGCAGGAGATTGGATGGTCAAATGACTATTACCTGAATGAGCGCGAAATACTTTTCGCCAAGTTGGCAAAGCATCAAGAAAAGTTGATAGTCTTGAATAAATCAGATACAACGCTCTCGCCAATTCTTAGGTTCTGTAAATGATCATCTATACAGCGCGTAGTTTCGATTACTGATAATAGTGAATATGTAACTTGGTTAAAGCCTGAATGAGAATGGGTGTAACGATATCAGGCGCTGAACCGGCCGACTTATCAAGTTCAGCATTAGCCTCAGGACCCATTGATTTTGGAATGTTGCGCTGATTCAGTTTCTCGCAAGGAGACTGATCAATGAGTAATCTTTACTGGCTGAACGAAGGACAAATGTCACGACTTCGTCCTTTTTTCCCAAGAGCCACAGATGTACACGCGTTGCTGACAGGCGTGTCTAGAATGGAATTATGTTCATTCTTCGCAATGGGATACGATGGTATGATGCCCCTCGGGAATATGCGCCTTGTAAAACGCGCTTTAATCGTTGGAACCTTTGGTGTTGAAAGGGGATATTTGCTCAAAAATTGGAAGGCTTGTTTTCCAAGTGGTCGGTCGGACAGGCCGTTATGATGGATGCTACCTATTTGAAAGCGCACTGCACGGCCGCAATCTTAGGGTTAAAAAAGAAGGTTGTGGACGCCTGATCGGCCGGAAATAGGTGGCATGAATACCAAGTTGCACGCCGTCACCGACACGCAGGGTCGCCCTATCAGGTTACACGTC
>NZ_JAMJWE010000569.1 GCF_023554105.1 Brucella sp. 21LCYQ03 | reverse complement strand
TTAAATGGTGATGATGGTTTGATTCCTAGCCTCAGCATGCAACTGCACGATGGGAGAAACTTTAAACCACAACTTGTAGGCGACAGTACTGCGCTAATTATTAACGAAACACTGGCTCGAATGATTAAGCGGGATGGACTGGTCGCTGGGCAAACTTTGCATTGGAACAATGAAGCACGTATGATTGTGGGTGTGGTTAAAGACTTCGTGTACAACGATGTATTTTCCAGTAGTCCCGAACCATTGATCATCAGTCCTACGGATTACGCTTACGGCCAGCTTTATATGAAAACAAAGGCAGGCATTGATTTACCTGAAATGTTAGTTCGAATGGAAAAGATCATAAAAGCGAATAACCCGGCTTATCCCGTTGAATATAAGTTCCTCGATGAGACCTTTGATCGCCAATTTAGCTCTGTGATGATGATCCAACATTTGGCGACCGTGTTTGCGGTACTGTCCATTATTATTTCTTGTCTGGGCTTATTTGGACTAGCTTCTTTTTCCGCGCA
>NZ_JAMJWE010000568.1 GCF_023554105.1 Brucella sp. 21LCYQ03 | reverse complement strand
AAATAGATCCACCAGATATTGGTATTCTGCTGGATTGCGAAACCCGCCTTCGTAAACAATAGCTTTATCGTTACCTACTGGCTGAAAGCAGCAATCCAGATGCAGGGCGTTAGCCCGAGCATCGGTCATTGACTTGATCAAATCAAACCCTTTAACCTTTTTATGAGGAAATAATTCTTGCATAAACAAAATGGCGGCCGCATTGGTACGTGCCGTATTGTATTCGCTGTAATCTGCGCCGGTATATGTTCCAATCAGAATATGATCGTGCCAAACTAGTACGTCTCCGCCCTCAATGTGTACCTCTTCCGGCGGAAAGACCAGTTTCTGACGGTCTACCTGATTCACGATTCCTTGAATAGCTGCCCACTCATCGGCGCGATCAGGCAATATGTTGGCCTTAATAAAAACATCATCTACTACAAATCCTATGTCTCTGGTGAAGATCTGGTTCATGTTTTCGACACGGTGCGGCCGTAAAACTTCCACACCATGTTTTTCTAGCACATGCT
>NZ_JAMJWE010000567.1 GCF_023554105.1 Brucella sp. 21LCYQ03 | reverse complement strand
AAAGCAGTGTGTGGATTTGTGGCAGGATTTGTTCAGACTGAGGGCTTTGTTCTTTAATCGCTCATTTTTAAAAATGGGTAAGAGGTCACCCGCTTTATTTATCTCGGTCATAACATCTATATTTCAGAAATAATAGTGCAAGTAAAGTCATATGCGTATTCTCTTCGTTCTTTCAGAGTTTCCTTCGTACTCGGAAACCTTCATCGCTAACCAGATCAACGACCTGATCGATCATGGTAATGAGGTGACTATTTTTTCATCTGGTATTGGGAAAACCATTGATAGTTCACTCTTCAACCGCAATGATTTATACTCCAGGTTGGTGCCGGCGCATCAAAGTGTAGGTTTAGTTTCCCGTCTACGTCGCCGATTTCTGAAGCTATTTTTAGGTAATAGAGCGTATCAAAATAAAGATTTATTGACAATGTCTGAATCAATAGATGTTGTACATTGCCATTTTGGAGATAATGCACTACTTTTTCACGAGGTGTACCTCAAATATGGCTGGTTCA
>NZ_JAMJWE010000566.1 GCF_023554105.1 Brucella sp. 21LCYQ03 | reverse complement strand
GGTAGAGCAAAGCCAGGTAACCGGTTTTATCCTACGTCGAGCTGCACAGACATCGGGTTCTACCGCTTGCGTGGCACGCTGGCAAATTCAATCTGTGCCCAGTAAGCAGCTGGGCGGTTTGCCTGGATTGGGTTTTCCGCGTTGGGAGGTATCCTTAATGAAAGTACGAAATGGTCATCCCGGTAATTGGTTGGTAGAATGGAGTCCATCCGGTTTTCAAATTATACCTGTTTCATATGCTCAAACTACTAAGGAAGAGCTAAGCCAACAAACGCGCCAATTAGGATCATGATATGTCTAAAAGATGTTTATCTATCTGGTTTCCTTATTTATTGACGGATTGGTTGACGATCCGTCATCAGCATCTGCGTGACCTTCCTTTAGTAGTGGTTACTACCCTACAAGGAAGGCAGGTAATTAGGTCGGCCAATCCTTTAGCGGTACAATCTGGCATACAGGTAGGAATGGTATTAGCAGATGCTAAAGCTTTTTTGCCTACGTTGAAAGTAGTG
>NZ_JAMJWE010000565.1 GCF_023554105.1 Brucella sp. 21LCYQ03 | reverse complement strand
AGCGGAAGTAGCTCAGTTGGTAGAGCGATAGCCTTCCAAGCTATAGGTCGCGAGTTCGAACCTCGTCTTCCGCTCCATTTATAGAACAATGTAATGTCTCTGTCTTTATTTAGTGTAATGATCTAAAAGAGGTAGGGGCATATATCTGTAAATGAGCTTTTAGGATTGAAAGCCGAAGTAGCTCAGGGGTAGAGCACTTCCTTGGTAAGGAAGAGGTCGTGGGTTCAAATCCCATCTTTGGCTCATTTAAATAAGTTTGTTACTTTTGTAAATACAATTTAATTAAGAAATAATTTATAATTACTAATTCGCATAAACATGGCAAAAGAGAAATTTGACCGGAGTAAACCACACTTAAACATTGGTACAATCGGTCACGTTGACCACGGTAAAACAACAACTACTGCAGCTATTACTAAAGTTTTGGCTGACAAAGGTTTTTCGGAAGCTCGTTCATTTGATTCAATTGACTCTGCTCCTGAAGAGAAAGAGCGTGGTATCACAATTAATAC
>NZ_JAMJWE010000564.1 GCF_023554105.1 Brucella sp. 21LCYQ03 | reverse complement strand
TGCACCATATTTATCGATTACATATTGCATAACGCGGCCGCGGCCCTCATCGTCAAAGTCAATATCGATATCGGGCATGGAAACCCGGTCAGGATTTAGAAAACGTTCGAAAAGTAAGTCGTAGGCAATAGGGTCGATGTTGGTGATCCCCAGACAGTATGCCACGGCCGACCCTGCTGCCGAACCCCTTCCCGGCCCTACCGATACGCCCATCTTGCGGGCTTCTGCAATGAAATCTTGTACAATCAGGAAATATCCCGGATATCCGGTATTTTCGATCGTGGCCAATTCAAAATCCAGACGTTCCCGAATTTCGGGGGTGAGGTCAGGGTATCTCTTTTCAGCGCCTACGTAAGTGAGATGGCGCAAGAAGGCATTTTCACCACGCTTTCCACCATCTGTTAGGTCTTCCGGCGATTGGAATTGTTCTGGAATGATAAACTTTGGAAGCAGTACATCGCGATTAAGGGAATATCCCTCAATCTTATCAATCACTTCCTGAATGTGGATAAT
>NZ_JAMJWE010000563.1 GCF_023554105.1 Brucella sp. 21LCYQ03 | reverse complement strand
CGATAATTAATCTCGCATTGGTTGGCGATATTCAGTGCCGACAGCAGCAAGCCACTATTAAGCTGTTGAGATTGTTCTAAGTATTTTTGGCGAATAGTATTCCCTACTTCCAGTAATTTCAATGTAACAGGTTCTTTCGCAACCAGTAGATTACGCAAATGCGTGGATAGGCCGGCCATAAAGTGTCCACCATCGAAGCCATTGCTCAACACCTTGTCAAACACGAGCAAAGCCTGTGCAGCATCTTGCTGCGCAATGTACTGCAATAGATTAAAGTAATAATCGTAATCCAGAATATTGAGATTGTCAATTACTGCCCGATAAGTGACTTCCCTGTTAGAGAAACTCACAATCTGATCGAACATAGACAGTGCATCCCGCAATCCGCCATCGGCCTTCTGTGCGATCACATGCAGGCCATCATTTTCGTAGCTGATACCTTCATTCTTAGCGATTCTGGCCAGATGATTGGCCATATCTTCCACCTGGATACGATTGAAATCAAAAATCTGA
>NZ_JAMJWE010000562.1 GCF_023554105.1 Brucella sp. 21LCYQ03 | reverse complement strand
CGCGGGCTTCAACGATATTAAATATTTCCGAACCCAGTTTTCAAAGGTTTTTGGAATGAAACCTTCTGAGTTTAAAAAGAAATACGATGCACTTCGGAAAAATCATCGCTTAACAATTTGATCATGAATTAATTTAAAAACACAATGCATCGTGCAATAGAGAATCATTTGAAGAAAAAATAGTTGGGCAAGTTAGTAATTTGACAAACATACGATTGGCTTCCTTCGGAGCTGCCTTCGGTGGTCGTCGTCGTGCCTCCTTCTCGTAAAGACGCTCATCTCTTGCTTATATTATGTCTCCAAAAATGTATCTTAGCCACTGTATGGAGGAGATCATCACGCATGAAGAAAAGACGTTCAGTGGAATAAATTACGAGCAAAAGATACTTCGAAACAGGGAATTTGTGCAGTGTACATTCGTGAATTGTGATTTTACGAAGAGCGACTTGCAAGGGAATACTTTTGAAGATTGTTCTTTTAAACAGTGTAATTTCACGATGACTGAAGTGTCGG
>NZ_JAMJWE010000561.1 GCF_023554105.1 Brucella sp. 21LCYQ03 | reverse complement strand
GCAACCACTCCTATGCTGATGGCGATTGGGGTTTTGAATGGAGTCCGGATAGCCGCTGGTTATTTGTGGACGATCAAGGTGGTTTCTTTTTAAGTGGCAATACCGCCTTAGTGAAAGCGGATGGCAGCGGCGAACTGCGTCATCCTATACAAAGTGGATTTGGTGATAGCGGAGCGAAATGGTCTAAGGATGGTAAGATTATGACCTGGGTGAGCAGCCGTTATGGCCGTAAATCACTCGCTTATCAGGGAAGCCGAGAAGTCGATGTATTTGCTGCCTTTTTTGATCAAGAAGCCTACGATCGCTTTCAGCTCAATAAAGATGAATTTAAATTACTCGAAGAAAGAGATAAGCAAGATTCTACCAAGAAAAAAACACCCGAACCAGAATTTGTACCTAATATCGAAAACTTACGTGACCGTATGGTGCGCCTGACGATCAATAGCTCATCCATCAGCGATTATGTACTGAATAAAGATGTAAGTAAGTTATTCTATCTGGCGGCGTTCGAAA
>NZ_JAMJWE010000560.1 GCF_023554105.1 Brucella sp. 21LCYQ03 | reverse complement strand
CAATCCTGATGCACGTTGGGAGAAAAACATCAATACCAATGTTGGTTTCGATGCGACCTTATTTTCTCGTCTAGAATTAAACGTAGACTATTACACCAAAGTTATTGACGACCTATTGTACAACCCCGAGCTACCGGGCACAGCTGGACGCGCTACACAGCCATTTGCCAATGTGGCTCGTATGAAAAACTCCGGATTAGACGTGGCAATTACTGGAAATTTTGATCTAGGACCAGATTTAAA
This sequence comes from Brucella sp. 21LCYQ03, assembly GCF_023554105.1. GTDB lineage: Bacteria > Pseudomonadota > Alphaproteobacteria > Rhizobiales > Rhizobiaceae > Brucella. Next base: position 270 of record NZ_JAMJWE010000560.1, on the reverse strand, counting down.
ATTAACCACCACAGGTACCTTAACGACCTACAAAAATGTGATCCAAAGCGTTTCTCAAAACAGTGATTATTTCGATGTAATTGGATCACAATACCGCTTTAATGGTAGTTATGTAGTACGGAATTCTGTAGGAAACCCGATGGGTTCTTTCTTTGGTTATCAAACAGACGGCTTCTGGAACTCACAGGAGGAGGTCAATGCGGCAAATGCGAGAGCTAGAGAATCCTCAGGCAATCCAGAAGCGCTCTATCAAACAGATATTGGCGTTGG
>NZ_JAMJWE010000056.1 GCF_023554105.1 Brucella sp. 21LCYQ03 | reverse complement strand
GGATCAGCAGCAGAATTGCCGTCTGCATCCACCCATTCATAAACACCAGCTGGGCAATAGCGTGTCGATGGACCTGCGAAAACATCATGCTCTGATGTCTGTTGCAGCTTCATGTCGGCGACCTGCAAATGCACTGGCTCGTTTTCGTCGTGATTGGTGTTCGACAAGAACACCGACGACAGACGATCAAAAGTCAGAACGCCATCTGGCTTCGGATAGTCGATCTTCTTGTGCTTGGCAGCAGGCTCAAGGCTCTGCGCATCGGTCTTACCATGCTTCAGCGTACCAAAGAATGAGAAGCCAAACAGCTGGTTGGTCCACATATCAAGACCACCAAGCGCGACACCAACAACCGTTCCGAGCTTCGACCAGAGCGGCTTAACGTTGCGGACCATCTTGAGGTCTTTGCCAATGGCACTGTCGCGCCAGCTGTTCTCAATCTCAATCGGCTCATCATTGGCGCGACCAGCGGCCAATGCTTCTGCAATCTTGTCGGCAGCAAGAATACCCGACAGAACCGCATTATGGCTGCCTTTAATACGCGGAACATTGACGAAGCCAGCCGAACAGCCGATCAAGGCACCACCCGGGAATGACAGCTTCGGCACCGACTGGAAGCCGCCTTCGGTAATTGCACGTGCGCCATAAGACAAGCGCTTGCCACCTTCAAACGTATCACGGATAGCCGGATGCGTCTTAAAGCGCTGGAATTCCTCAAATGGCGACAGGTATGGATTTTTGTAGTTGAGATGCAGCACGAAGCCGACCGCAACCATGTTGTCTTCAAGATGATAGAGGAACGAGCCGCCGCCTGTCTTCATATCAAGCGGCCAGCCGAATGAATGCTGAACCAGCCCAGCTTTATGCTTGGATGGATCAACCTGCCAGAGTTCTTTGAGGCCAATACCGAACTTGGCCGGTTCACGGCCTTCATCAAGTTTGAACTTGGCGATCAGTTCCTTAGCAAGCGAGCCACGCGCGCCTTCGCCGATCAGCACATATTTGCCGAGCAAAGCCATACCGCGCGTATAGTTTGGACCATGCGTGCCATCGCGCTCGACGCCCATGTCGCCAGTCGCAACACCAATCACTGCGCCTTCATCATTATAAAGCACTTCAGTCGCAGCAAAGCCCGGATAGATTTCAACGCCGAGCTCTTCGGCCTTCGTGCCAAGCCAGCGGCAGACATTACCAAGCGAAACAATGTAGTTGCCATGATTGTTCATCAGTGGCGGCATGGCAAAGTTTGGCAGACGTACTGAACCCGCAGGGCCAAGCAACATGAAGTGATCGGCGGTTACAGGTGTTTTGAAGGGATGCCCCTCCTCTTCACGCCAGCCGGGTAGAAGCTGATCAATACCGCTCGGATCGACAACCGCGCCTGACAGAATATGCGCGCCGACTTCCCCGCCCTTTTCAAGAACAACGACCGATAGCTCTGGGTTGATTTGTTTGAAGCGAATAGCCGCAGCAAGGCCAGCAGGGCCTGCGCCAACAATCACAACATCAAATTCCATGCTCTCGCGTTCGGGAAGC
>NZ_JAMJWE010000559.1 GCF_023554105.1 Brucella sp. 21LCYQ03 | reverse complement strand
TTAACAAAAAATAAAATAAAGGTTTTAACTACTTTCACTTATTTGCAATGATATAGAAATACTAATGCGTTTTGTGAAAACATTAATTACTCGTGGTTTATAAATAGAAATTATTGCTACTTAAAATCAATTATATTGCAATTAAATTATTTTAACAAACATTAGTTATTAATTTATTTAATTGTATTGTAAATAATACACTATCCCATACGCATCGTGCGCTATTTTTAGCGTTGATTCCGATAATAGATCGTCCGTTTTGAGCAGGTTTGTCTGGAAATGGTGGGTGTAAAACAGAGCATGTAAAACGACCGTAAAAATTGACGGCTGAATGGAATAATGATATTTACTTGCAGAACATTTCTCGGGTATTTTCTGCGGAGTTTGCGTATTGGCAATCGTATATACGCGTGTGGTTTAATGGATATCAGCTATTTAGTTTTTAAAAAATTAATCCACTCCATCTGTATTGGCATACACAACATTCTTATAGACAGTCACTAGATCATTATA
>NZ_JAMJWE010000558.1 GCF_023554105.1 Brucella sp. 21LCYQ03 | reverse complement strand
TTTCATCGCCTTCAAAGAGTACATCTCCCACCGCGTTTACTTGAGGTTCGTAGACTGTTCGGCGTTTCTTCTCGGATAAAATGTGTAACATTTTGCTTCTGTCACTTCTCTGGGCACCTGGTACAGCTCCTTCCATTTGCGCAGCAATCGTATTTTCGCGCTCAGAATACGTAAAAACGTGCAGATAGGAGATGTCCAACTCGTTTAGAAAATTGTAGGTCTCTATAAAGTCTTCGCGTGTTTCGCCAGGGAAGCCAACAATGACATCCACACCAATACAACAGTTGGGCATGAGGGATTTAATCTTTGCTACGCGCTCCGCATACAACTCGCGCTTGTAACGCCGACGCATGGCTGCAAGCGTTTTATTATTACCGGACTGTAGTGGCATATGGAAGTGCGGCACAAAACGCTGTGATTGAGCGACAAAATCAATAATTTCGTTAGAAAGCAAGTTTGGTTCAATAGAAGAAATTCGGATACGATCTATTCCTTGCACCTTATCCAAGGCTT
>NZ_JAMJWE010000557.1 GCF_023554105.1 Brucella sp. 21LCYQ03 | reverse complement strand
ATTTGGGCAGAACCTAACGCTATTTCACCCTACCACGGGCGCGCTGTTGTGCAGCGATACGATTCGCCGGTGGTTCGATGTGCCCCACTACAAATTCTTTTTAAATGACCCGGTGAATGAAGCAAACATTGTCGGTTCGGATGGTCTTCGCGGAGCGACTAACGGGGGTATTGCCGATTGGTACTTATACCGTCTGGCAGAAGCATACCTACTCCGCGCAGAGGCTAAATATTATCTGAATCCAAACGATGGAACGATTAAGGATGATTTGAATAGTATCCGCCAACGGGCACAGTGTACCCAATTGTACCAAGGGACAGTCAATATCGGTGATATTATGAATGAGCGCGCGCGTGAATTGTATTGGGAGGAATGGCGCAACGTCGAGTTGAAGCGTGTATCGCTATGTTTGGCGCGTAGCGGCAGACCAGATGAATGGGGGAATACCTACAGCTTAGCAAACTTTGATAGGCAGTCGGGCACCGACGCGGCGGGCGGAAGTTACTGGTATCA
>NZ_JAMJWE010000556.1 GCF_023554105.1 Brucella sp. 21LCYQ03 | reverse complement strand
CTTCACCATTGCGTTAAGTTTATATTAATAATAACGTGACGTGTTCATAATTCCGCTATCCGGAACGGTCGTTAGTTTCATTTGTATTGTTATAAATCTAGGTAATTTTTTTGAAGAATTACAAAATAACACTAAGCGTTTTTGAGCGCAAGCTATGCAGGTATACTCCGTTCCATACCCGCATTACTCATTTTTGTTAATGATGGTTAAAATTCTTTTAATCAGTATACTATGCTGTTATCTTCATTGAAATTATCACGACCTATTGAAAAAGCTATTGATCCTTTGTAACTATTTTATAGTCTTATCTTTTACGACGTTGCTCGCAAAAGATGCTGCACATCGCGTGTTGATATCAGGAGCCGCCGGGACTTTTCCAGAATTTACCGCCCAGCCTTTTTCATTCAGCGTGTTTAAGAGTTCAGCATCATCAGAAAGTTATGCAGATACTGTGATCTTGGACGAGATACATATACATCGTAAGATCATCCATCCGGATAGTCTTCAAGTACAT
>NZ_JAMJWE010000555.1 GCF_023554105.1 Brucella sp. 21LCYQ03 | reverse complement strand
TTGACTACTGGTGTGGAAAGTGGATTGAAAACAGGGCAATATCAAATGGAATTATCTGCTTGGAAAGAAAAGCTAGGAGAAATACAAACACAACTTGCTCTCTCTGATAAAGAATTAAAACGTAATCAGCAATTGTTTGAGATCGGAATTTTGCCTCTAGCAGAGTTTGATAAAAGTGTGCACCTTCATGAACAATTGACCATTCAGAAAAAAGTTACTAGAGAGCAACAGATGGCACTATGGCAAAGCCAAAAGCTTGATATGGAGCGCCAACTTCGTACAATATCAAATGACATACATCAACTCAATATTGAGTCCTCGAATCATATACTTACTGCACCAATGGATGGCAGAATTATCGATTTCTCTGGATTACAGTCAGGTAATTATATTGTGCAGGGCCAACAGGTCGCGACAATCTCGCCTGTAGAGGGATTATTGGCTGAATGCATGGTTCCGCCAACATCCATAGGTTTTATACATGTAGATCAACAGGTCAAGTTTCAACTAGATA
>NZ_JAMJWE010000554.1 GCF_023554105.1 Brucella sp. 21LCYQ03 | reverse complement strand
TTGATACAAAAGGGGCATAAGCCCCTTTTGTATTTTACAGGAATTCCAGTGGTAAACACATTTGGGATTACGCATATTTGAGTATCTTTGCCTATACATTTCAACACTTAAACACCCTATTTCTATGGATAATAAAAGCGTCGCAAAGGTTTTCAAACTATATGGTCAGTTGATGGAATTGATGAATGAAAACCCTTTCCGAACTAAGGCCATTACCGGCGCCGCTTTTAAGATTGACAAGCTTCCATTCGCTGCTGATAAGGCTAGCATGGAAGAGCTGAGCCAACAACCGGGCATAGGAAATAGTACGGCCGAAAAAATCAAACTCATCATCCAATCGGGTACATTACCTGAACTGGATAAGCTGATGGAGAAAGTACCGGAAGGCGTATTGGAGATGCTACATATCAAAGGATTAGGCCCAAAAAAAATTCAGATTATCTGGAAATCATTAAACATAGAGAGCATTGGCGAGCTTTACTATGCCTGTAATGAAAACCGCCTGGTAGAAGCC
>NZ_JAMJWE010000553.1 GCF_023554105.1 Brucella sp. 21LCYQ03 | reverse complement strand
GATGACCTATCACTGCGATAACTCCTAAAGCCAATTGAAAGTTAACAAATGTGGTGGCATTGGCATTTCCGATTACAGAAGAATCTAAGAGGTAAGGAAGATTAGTAGCTGTCCATCCTTTGAGGATGTCTACAAACATCACCACGGAACCTGCTTTAGCACCCAATACTCGAAAGGTGTTAGTAGCTCCGGCGTTACCACTCCCATACTCACGTACGTCCACCCCATAAAATGCCTTTCCGAACCAAACCGCCGTGGGTATTGAACCAAAAAGATAAGCCAATATGACGATGCCCGACAGATAAACAGAAATCATACTCCTAAATTTACTAAATTAATTTGGCTTTTAGACTCAAATCCAAACTCTTGACAGAATGCGTCAATGCGCCAACCGAAATAAAATCCACGCCGGCAAGTGCATACGCTCTGATCGTATCTAATGTAATCCCGCCGGAAGACTCTGTAATTAAACGACCTTTGATCAATTTAACGGCTTCCTGCGTTTCTTCTGGGC
>NZ_JAMJWE010000552.1 GCF_023554105.1 Brucella sp. 21LCYQ03 | reverse complement strand
ATGTTTGATTACCAGATCAACATAAACTGGGCAAACCATACATAAGACCAGAAGATAGAGAATCCGAACATCAACTTACCTAAGTCATGTAAATGGTTCTCATTAACCCATGACATATATCCAGCTTTCTTCAGCAATATTAAGATCAATGTAATAGCAGAAATACCGCTTACCCACATCGCCGCAAAGTTGTACCAACCAAACATGGTAGAGAACCAGTGTGCCTCTAATGACATGATGGTATCGAATGACCAGATTGGTGTTGTAAAACCAAAAATTACTAAGAATAATGCGGATAGCTTAAAGCTCTTTTTGTAGCCGTTTAATCCACCGCTTAAATCTTCATTATAAGACAGCTTTGCCAAGATAAATGCGAAAATGCTGTATGAGCCCATAAATAATACCTGACGGATCAAGAATCCTGGTACATTTAAAAATGCTGCTTTACCTGCTATCAGCGGGTCGTAGTTTGGACTAGTTGGATCAGTAAGACCGTCGGCATGCCAATGATGGT
>NZ_JAMJWE010000551.1 GCF_023554105.1 Brucella sp. 21LCYQ03 | reverse complement strand
TAATTACCTGGCCAATCTAACATATTGGTGGCAGAATGAAGGGAATCTATGGCTGGATTTACATCTGGACCTTCATTGGGCTCTGCTTTGTTTTTATCAGCAGAAGTACAGGATATGGCAAATGCCAACGGCAACATAAACAGTAATGATTTCATATTTAATGTGTTCAATTAGTGTGTGATGGTAACGCAAAAAGCGTCGTTTCTTATGATTGAAACGACGCTTTTTTGATTTTGTTTGGCTATGCTGCGAAACTTCTACGCAAAAGTTTCTTTCGCTGCCAGATAACGCTCTGCTTCTAATGCCGCCATACATCCTGTTCCTGCAGCTGTGATTGCCTGTCGATACACATGATCCTGCACATCACCACAAGCAAATACACCAGGAATATTAGTAGCAGTTGCGTCTGGTTGTGTGATCAAGTAACCGGTTTCATCCATATCCAACACGCCTTTAAACAAGTCCGTATTTGGTGTATGCCCAATAGCTACCAAGAAGCCAGTGATGTCTAGGT
>NZ_JAMJWE010000550.1 GCF_023554105.1 Brucella sp. 21LCYQ03 | reverse complement strand
CTGTCCACGATCGCTCAATAAAGTTTTGCTATGTTTGAGTAATGCGCGAAATCCAGCTAGTGTTCCTGCAATACCAATTCCGTTCATCAAAAACAAAAGGGTATCATAGGTGGCGTTTTTATGTTCGAAGAAATCTGCCTGCAAAATGTCGTGTACACCGCGCTGCTGCATAACGCCTGCTGCTAAAGAAGAGATTTCCAGACCGGTGACGGCAAAGTTCTTCGATTGTAGATACAAGGCATGTGCGCCTGCCCCAGCTCCAACATCTAAAACGTGGCCATCACAAAGGGCCAGCGCAATGTGTTCCAGTTCGGAAAAGTCATCTTCCGTGCGAAAAAAAACATCAACAGGCATCTCGTCGGTATCGCCATAGCTAGTGTGTAGATATAGCGGTTGCCTGTTTGGCGATTGATGGTACACTGCTAATAGTGCGTCACCATAAGGATCGTATTCCATAAAAGCTTAATGAATGTTCAGTACGTGCTTTGCCAGCGTGATTTCGTTTTGATCTCCGG
>NZ_JAMJWE010000055.1 GCF_023554105.1 Brucella sp. 21LCYQ03 | reverse complement strand
TTTAGTTATACTATTCTGCCAATTAGTTTTATTAAAAACTGTATTTGTAACTTCAAGATTAATTTCTCCAACAAGTTGATGCCTAGTATCTCCTCCAATTGTACTATATGCAAGTGTTCTATTGTAATTATGAGATGCATCTGTTTCGCTTACATCGCTGGAAGTTCCAACTTCAACATTAAATTTAGATGCTGTCACTTTTGCACCAGCGCGAGCGGCAGCTGTTCTATTTGAGTGCCGCGTTTCGGCTTGATACGATATATTCAATCTACCGCCAGTGTAAATATGAGTCATTACATGTGTTCCGTAAAACCTCACTAATTCCTGAGGAGTATAAGTTAGGACATCACTCTTGAAATTATCGTCTAGATGTGGCATCAAAGTCGCAGCGGTCCCATTCATATTTATGCTCCGTTTTGTAACGGTGAAATAGTATGTGCTATAAATATATTTTGCATCAAAATAATTAGAAGAAGTATCTAGACTGCTGAAAGATGCGCTCAATTCGATGCCGAAAATTTTGAAACCAGCTCCAGCATTTACTCTTCTTGACATTTTTTGACTATAACTAGATGCATTTTCACCGTATTCTTCCCAACTATCTGTTCCAGATGGTTCAGTATCTTGCAGGCGGCCTGCAGCTTTAACTTTTCTCGGATCAATAACAGGGCCTTTGGCAGATTTTTCATTAGAGTAACGACCTGTAATGTCGTAGCCAAACCCAGAGACGTTATACTGGTTGTAGGTTACTGATCTAGGAGTGGTAGCTCTTTTGCCCGACTCGGTACCGTCAGTGATTACGGATTTCTGACAGCCAATTGCAAATAAGACCACAGTTGAAATTGTTGCCAATTTGGCAAACAGATTGATTTTCATAAAATATTAAGTTAAAATTTCATAATGTAATTGCCTATAATCATTTTAATTATACCAATGGCGGCAAAAATATAAAAATTAGTGGCATTAATAGCTAATTAGGTGTTATCTCAATATGATATTTTTACCCAGCATGAGTAAATAATTGGTGTGTAGTTATTTACACCGGTCCCACCAGAACCTCCAAATGAAACATCATCTTAGCTCCAAACTTTGCACGTATTGCGACAAGATGTTTTTCTATTGAACTAAGGCTGTGCGGTTTGATGCCTTCAGCATAGAACTCTTCGGAGATATATCTTTGTGTTTGTCCTTGCTTCAATTTATTGATAAGTAGTATTTCGAATTTGGTTAATGTGGGCATGGTGTGAAGGTAGGGAGAAAAAGTAAATTCAGAATGTTCTAAATTTGCAAAAGAGCACCTGTTGCTTATATCAGGTGCTTTGGAGAATATTAGGGAAGAGGATTTGATTGGTGAGGTGTGGGTATAAAAAAACCCCTTGCTACGAAGGGGCTTATATGGCATATAGATCCTGTTAAGAATCTTCTAAATCACCGCCTGGTCCTGCGCCGAACTGTTTTGTAAATGTATAGGTCTGCCCACATGTAGTTGTAACTACAGCCGTAACAGTAATCATTTTATTTACATACGGATCGCAACTCGTTACATTAAGTACAGCATATTGCTTTTCTTTGGTCGTA
>NZ_JAMJWE010000549.1 GCF_023554105.1 Brucella sp. 21LCYQ03 | reverse complement strand
TGTAGAACACGGTAGCACGGATATAATAGGCTTCGCCCAGATAATGGTTGTATAATTCTTCACTAAAATTGGCCTGATATTGTGGCAAGGTTTCGATAAGGTGATTCGCATCGCGAATTAACTCAAAGGCTTGTCCCCAGTACGTCGTCTGCTCGCCGGTAAACGCGGTGGTGATCCCATCTCGGTTTACGGCCTCTCCCGTTCCATCAATGCCAATAGAGTTTAGCCAGCCATTGTATCGAAACCCCCACTGCCCCATATATTTAAAGTCTTCAAACGGCATCTGAGAATACATTCTGGCCATGTAGATATCCGCACTGGCCGGTGTATTAAACAACTCGTTGTCCGTAACGATATTTTTAGGGATAATGTCCAGTTTCACACAGGACTGCATACTACTCAATGTACAGGCCAGTGTCAGTATAATTGGAATAATTCGTTTCATATTCGTTGTTCTTAGGTCTGCGTCAGGTTAAAAATTAAGCGATAAACCCATGGTGTAGGTTTTGTTTAAG
>NZ_JAMJWE010000548.1 GCF_023554105.1 Brucella sp. 21LCYQ03 | reverse complement strand
TATTGAAGGGGAGCTAACATCAAAGCCCTATGTGACAATGACGCTGGATATGCTGCGCGAATCTGGAATTGAATACCAATGGGATCAGCAAACAATTACTATCCCGGCACAGTCATTCGGTCAGGCAACACTCTATGTGGAGCCCGATTGGAGCGCCGCTTCCTATTGGTACGCTATGGTTGCCTTAGCGAAAGAAGGATCTCTTTTTCTTCCGGGCTTGAAGAAAAACAGCTTGCAAGGTGATATTGCTATTGCAAACATCATGACACATTTTGGCGTACATACTACTTTTCAGGAAGATGGAATTTTTATTCAGAAAGCAACGCTTACACGCGAACCTGTTTTTCTAGATTTAAAGGAATGTCCGGATCTGGCACAGACGATAGTAGTTATCGCTGCAGCCCTACGTATTCCAACAACATTTACCGGTTTGGAAACACTGAAAATCAAAGAAACGGACCGGATAGCAGCCCTACAGACCGAAATCGGAAAATTCGGTTGTAAGCTTCTTGAAC
>NZ_JAMJWE010000547.1 GCF_023554105.1 Brucella sp. 21LCYQ03 | reverse complement strand
ATTTCGAGGAAAGGCGACATTTCATGGGTTACAAACAATATTTTCGTTTTTGCCATCTCCACTTACTTTTTTTGTTTTGATAAATAAAATCGGTGAACAAAGATACGAAATTTTTATCATTCCTACCAATCTATTGCTAATCATGGCTTTATAATCCAAAAAATATTCCGCACCTTAGCAGGCTATTTTAAAGAATACCATCGTGGAAATTATTGTTACCTCAAGCGCACTTGCACAACATTTAGCGACGCTCAGACAACACGGAAAGAAGATAGGCTTTGTACCTACAATGGGTGCGTTGCACGAAGGACATATCTCTTTAATACAAGAAGCCAAATCTATCACAGACATTGTTGTATGCAGTATTTTCGTAAATCCTACTCAATTTAATGACCCCAAGGATTTGGAAAAATATCCTCGTCCAATCGAACGGGATAAAGCACTTTTAATCGCTGCAGAATGCGACGTTTTATTTCTCCCAGAGGTCTCGGTAATGTATCCGGAAAACGACCCAC
>NZ_JAMJWE010000546.1 GCF_023554105.1 Brucella sp. 21LCYQ03 | reverse complement strand
GAAAAAAACGGTATTGATTACCGGAGGTAGCTTAGGCGCCAAAACATTGAATGATTGCCTAACCGAAGGTTTAGAGCGGCTGTTAGCCGAAAATGTGCAAATCATTTGGCAGTGTGGTAGTTACTATTATGATAAGCTGTCGAAAGAATTAGAAGCAAGATTGACGGATGAGGTGAAGCTATTGCCATTTTTGGAGCGCATGGATTATGCCTATGCGGCAGCAGATTTCATAGTAGCCCGAGCAGGAGCCGGCACTATTTCAGAATTAGCAATAATTGGCAAGCCCGTTGTTTTGGTGCCATCGCCCAATGTAGCGGATGATCACCAAACTAAAAATGCTTTGGCTTTATCAGAGCACAAGGCCGCCATCATGGTAAGTGATCTGAGTGCGCGGATGCATTTGGTCGACGAATTGATCAAACTGATTCATGATGAGGCGACGGCCTATGAGCTAGGCGAGCGCATTCAAAAAATGGCGTTATTGGATGCGGATGTGATTATTGCACAAGAGGTTTT
>NZ_JAMJWE010000545.1 GCF_023554105.1 Brucella sp. 21LCYQ03 | reverse complement strand
GTCGACAAAGCGGATACTAAGTTGTTTAAATTACTAGCGACAGAATCGGACTTATCGAGATCTATCTTCAACGGAACCTATTCGGCGTATTGTATTATTGATGACTTAAGGAAGGGAGATCGTATATCTATCTCCTATACAGTAAAGGGTTTTAATCCTGTATTTGACAATAAATTTTTCGACTTTGCCCATCTACAAGCTTCTGAACCAATTGGATTGCTTCTTGTAAATTATGTTGTTCCAAAAAATCGCGACCTCTACTTTTCGTACCAAGGTGGTGCCGAAGCTTTGAATGTGAAGCAGAGCAGCGCTGCAACCAGTTACTATTACGAAGCGAACCAAGTTGCGAAAGGAACATTTTATGACTATGTGCCCTCTTGGTACGTAAGCGTCCCTACATTGACATGTTCTGAATTTAGTAACTGGGAGGAAGTGGCGAATTGGGCAGTAAAAGTGAATCCTATTCCTGCATTGACTTCAACAAAATCGTTGCGCACATTTGCTGATGAAACCTGG
>NZ_JAMJWE010000544.1 GCF_023554105.1 Brucella sp. 21LCYQ03 | reverse complement strand
TAATCGGGATGTATTCTTTTCTGATTTTGCCCATCATGAGCAACGTAATATCATTGCCCTCCTTAATATATTTTACCAGCTCGATTAAGCCTTGCAGGTATAGCGCATCTTTCGTTAATCCACCACTTCGGTATACGCGCATAGTCATCTGGAAAGCCGTTTCATGGTCGAAACTGTATCGCTCTACCAGCATAGAGAAGGTATCTATGAATTTATTGCCAGCCACCATATGATGTACGGCAACTACGCGGCCTGCCAAGATCCTGAGCCGAGCATTGGTCAATTCGCCCACGAGGTACTCGGAGAGCACAGCCAATCCTTCTTGTAGTTTTTCATAGCCAGGCACACCTAACTTAAATAGGTTGAAAGGCTGTTGCTTACCGTTAAAATAGGTGACGATATGCGTACCAACCTCATGCTGTATTAGCGCCTGTGCTCGATTGCGCGGCAAGCTGTATTGCTTACTAATATTGAGTACGCCCTGATTTACCATCACGCCGGAAATGTCGTCGCGGA
>NZ_JAMJWE010000543.1 GCF_023554105.1 Brucella sp. 21LCYQ03 | reverse complement strand
CCCGGTTGGAATTATGAGCAATTCTTTTACAAAGAATTTTTACCACATATTGAAAGTATGTACCGGGTGATTGGCAATAAGCAGAATAGAGCCGTAGCAGGTCTATCTATGGGCGGAGGAGGAAGCACAGCCTATGGGCAACGTCACCCAGAGTTATTTGGATCGGTGTACGCCATGAGTGCACTGATGGACCTTCCTGAAAATCGTAACAATCAGACGGATCAAAACAGCCAGACCAAGCGCGCGTTGCTCACTAAATCAGTAATCGAAAATAGCTGTGTAGATTATGTGATTAATGCCACAGAAGAGCAGAAGGAGGCCTTGCGGAGTATTCGTTGGTTTGTAGATTGCGGCGATGACGATTTCCTATTAGATTCCAATATCGATTTTTTTCGCGCCATGCGCAACGCCAAAATTCCGCTTGAATTTAGAATAAGAGATGGAGCACATGATTGGCTCTATTGGCAATCGGCATTGTTGGATTGTCTGCCATTTGTTTCACAGAGTTTTCAGCGA
>NZ_JAMJWE010000542.1 GCF_023554105.1 Brucella sp. 21LCYQ03 | reverse complement strand
GGTCATTTGGCGCTCTTTTATATCAGCACTCAAACCGGGCAAAGCGCCGATTTCATACAGGCATTGGCTGTTAGTCCAACAGAGCTGTTCATTCTGTTAATTGCGGCAGCGATAGGCACTATTGCGGCCATACTGCCGGCTATCAAAGCCTACAACACAACAATATCAACCATACTAGGTGACAAATAATAATTTGATAAAATGATGAAGTAGATCTTTATTGCAATTGCACTTACTTTCACCGCGTTCGCGTCGCAGGCACAGATTGGCGGTGGTCAGTATCCGGGTATGGAAGTACCCGATCATACTCCCATGATGAATAAAACCTGGGAGGCCATCGATAAAATGATGTATAAAGTGACCACCCAAGGTAACAAAAAGGTGTACACGCCAGAATATCCGCCCGTGCTAAAAGCACTAGAAAATAAGCAGGTAGATCTACCAGGATATATGGTGCCCTTAAAAAGCGGAAGAAATCACACGACCTTTATGATGTCGGTATTACCACTGGCGCAG
>NZ_JAMJWE010000541.1 GCF_023554105.1 Brucella sp. 21LCYQ03 | reverse complement strand
ATCTTGATGCTGAATTTTACTGATTTTTTGCGTGTTAACCTTGATATTAAGCTCCTCAAAATTCATTAGCTGCGTTGCATCAAACGGAGTGTTGCCATTGGTGAATAGGGTGACATACGAAGTAAGATTTTTGACCAAACCAGACAGATGAATGGCAGCTGTTGGATCCTCGGGCACAAGAATACCCGTGCGTTTTCTGCGAAACTCATATCCATGACAGTAAGGACAATGAATCACCGATACTCCCCAACATTCAGAGAAACCAGGGATCTCTGGCATAATGTCCCGGATACCTGTAGCTAGGATTAGCTTCCGTGTTTGATAGTGTAATCCATTCGCTGTATCAACTACAAAAAGCCCATTCAATTGGCTAGCTGTGACTACGGAGTCGGACGCAAACTCAATGGTATTATACTGTGCTACCTGTTCTCTCGCTATTGCCGAGATTTCTGCAGGAGTCTTACCGTCCTGTGTTAGAAAATTGTGAGAATGTGGCGTTTGGCGATTACAGGGCCT
>NZ_JAMJWE010000540.1 GCF_023554105.1 Brucella sp. 21LCYQ03 | reverse complement strand
CTGGATACACGCGTCGTCTACGGTTACCCAACTGCCTGCCTGTTGATTGATCTGGTCAAAATAGGATCCCGCCTGATAGGAATTGTACTTTCGGTCTATCGCACTGAGCAGTTCAAAACAGTCATTTAGGGTTTGTTCGCCACATTCAAAAGGTATTTTAATTTTGAAATGGCAATGAAACAGCCACCGAGTTTGGGTTATGTAGGATTTAGAGACTGTCGGAAGCATTTTCATCATCATTGGTTTCCACCGTCGTGCTGCCAGAATTCCTGAACGCTTTGAGATTTACCTGTCCGACGTGGATCGTTTGAAAATAAGGCAGTTTATTTTTCCAGGTATTCGAAGCCGTATCGAATACCAATTCCTGCACTTCAAAAGGCTTAGCGGAGGCCACTGCGGCTTCTTGTTGTATTCTTTTCGTTTCCCTTTTCTTCCGGTCTGCTTCCGTTATTTTGTCCCAGAAATTGGGATGCCCAAAGACCAACAGAAAGAATCCGATGAGATAAAGCATAATATG
>NZ_JAMJWE010000054.1 GCF_023554105.1 Brucella sp. 21LCYQ03 | reverse complement strand
ACGCTGGAGTTTGCCTGTGCCAACAGTTTGAAGGTTGGATCGAACTGAGCAGGCACGCGAATGCCAATAAGAACCAGAACAACGGCCAGTACTGGCGCCCAGACCACCGGCTCCTTCAATGCAGAAATCAAGGCATTGTCTTTGGGTGCGCCGGCTGCCGATTTGTCACCGCCGCCGCCCGCATTTAAGAGGTAAAGCCCAATCGGAATGGTAACAGCGTTAACAACGATCGCCACAATCGCGATGACAAGGCCAGTTTCAACGCCTGTGCCATAGAGAGGGTCAAGGATAGCGTAGCCTAGAAATCCGATTGTTGGTGAGCCAGCGATCAAAGCGCAAACCGCAGCTTCCGCTTTGCTTCGCTTGAAGAACCACTGCATCGTGAAGTAGGAAAGCATGAAAAGTGCAACAAGACCGACGAAAGAGATGATCGTCAATGTTGCATTTTCAAACAACATCGCACGGTCCGCACGCACGATGGAAACAAACAGTGCGGCCGGAAGTGCAAAATCCAGAACCAGTTTATTAAAAACTTTTGCCTGATCTTCCGCGAAGATGTTCTTCTTACCGCTGACATAACCCAAGATCATAACGACAAAGATCGGGATGAGGTCAGAGACCAGCATCTTCGACATGAATTCTTCCATGATCGTTCCCCTTGACATAGCTGCCGCATCGAAACATCAGACATGTAATCCGACGCGATCAACAGCCCCCCAAATTTCACATAGTATCGTACGTCAAATAAGGGAGTTCGCCCCTAAGAACGAACTCCTTTGATCTGAGCTGATGCGTCAGCCTTTGACGATCGTCTGGTACTTCTGACGCAGTGCTCCCATCAGTGGGTCACCCACATCAAGATGCCCCTTCACCAACTCCTTTGGAGTCAAAGCAAGCCAGTTGTTAAGGGAGACGTCCTTATATTCACTGGTATGAAAGACGTTCAGGACACGCACTGGTTCACTGCCGGTATTCTCGATGTAATGTGCCAGTGTCTTGGGTACATAACCCACATCACCCGCAACGAAATCGAAGGTCCGCGCATTGTTGACCGCATCAAAAACCGTCATACGGGCCTGACCGCTGATATAATACTGGATTTCATCAGCATCCGGATGCCAATGAATTTCACGCATGCCGCCCGGCTCCAGATCGATGAACAGAGCTGCAAGATTGGTCACTGCGAAATTGCTGCTGTCGACAACCTGCGTAGCGCCACCTTCGAAATGATTTTTCTGCTGCTTGGATGCGCGGAACACATATTTGTCCGTGAAGCTCACGGCACCAAGATCACGACGAACCTCTTCAAGAGGAGCAGGAACTGGCTGACGGAAAATATATTTTTCTTCGGAAGGAATGCCGTCAAAAGCACTTTCCGGCACCCCAAAGTTCTTGGCGAGAACTTCGCGCGGCGTATGCGCAAATAGCTCGGTCACGAGCAGCGTCTGGTTTTCAGAGAAATTACCATCGTTAAAGACGAGTACGAATTCCGTGCCCTCTTCCAGACCCTGAATTGCATGGGGGAAGCCCGCTGGTGCCAACCAAAGATCACCCGGCTCCAGATCTTCAACCAATGTCTGACGCTTGTCATCCACCAGATAGAAACGAACCTTACCTTTCAGAACATAGGCCCACTCGGCTTCCTTGTGCCAATGCAGTTCACGCACAACGCCAGCAGGAAGGCGCATATTGACGATTGCCAATTCCTTCAAGCTGCCCATTTCGCGCTGGGTCACTTCACGTGCCCAACCGCCATCTTCCAGGCGGTTATGTGCCATGGCAAAAGGAAATTTCAGATTTGGAATGCCGCCATGATCTGTTTCAGGCGGAAGCAGAATATCAGGATTCTGCGCTTCCACTTCCAGATTACGCGGTCCAACAATATCCGCACCCTTTGTGCCACGTATTGGCTGCACAATATCAGTCATCAATTTGCCCTTCCCAAAAAAATACCCGTTACAAATCATGAGTAAATACGGATCGGAGCAATGCATCAAGTATTAATAATATTTTT
>NZ_JAMJWE010000539.1 GCF_023554105.1 Brucella sp. 21LCYQ03 | reverse complement strand
CAGATCAGCGAATAGTTTACTTCTTGATTGGATGCTCATCAATCCATTGTTGGACGATACGCCAGTCGTAGTAATGGAATACCCGACCATTACTCATGGCGACCAGCATGCCTTCCGGAAATTTTGGTCCCAGATTCATGTTAACGGCATCTGCGCCATCGCACTCTATCGCAGAAACTGGAATTTCTGCCAATAGGGTATGCATATGAGGATTCCCATCGGTGCCCGCTCTGTCGTACACCAGGAAAGAATTATTCTGCTGATCAGATACCAGTATGTATCCCGCATCGCCTTCTTTTTTATAGATCGCAATCCCTTCGTGGTCGCGTAACGCATCTTCTTGACCAAAGAAAGCTAATTCTTCATTCCCCTGATTGGGGTTTGCATAGTATTTACGCACGCCTGCAGTCTCATCGGAGTAGTATACATAACCCAATTCATTATCTACGGCTATGGCTTCAATTTCTTTGTTACCGCTATAGGTGCCAAATTTCCGAACGACTTCCCCGTGAACGAT
>NZ_JAMJWE010000538.1 GCF_023554105.1 Brucella sp. 21LCYQ03 | reverse complement strand
CGCTTCCGGAATAACCTGAGTAGTATTCAGTCCCTGAATGACGATGTTCGCACTATTGATCGTAGCATAGGCTGCGGACCACAAATTATTGACATCGTTAGAACCTGAACTGTAAGAGTTGTTCCAGCTTTCAAAGGCGGTATAGCTATTCGCCGTCAAGTTGATAAAGTCTTCTCCGCGCACGTCCTGATACAGGAGATAGCGCCCTCCATATAAGCTGGCAGCTTTAAGACTACGGTACATGCCATTCACCAGGCCTTCTATCCGCGCGGGCGTGTCGAAGACATTCTGGTCGGAAATACTGGTTTCCGGCACGGGATACAATCCCGATTCGCTTTTGCAGGCCTGTGATAGCGTAAGGGGAAGCAGACCCCATGCCAGGTATTTTTTAAGGTGTTTATGGATATAATTTTGCATGTTTTCCAAAAAATTAAAATGAAACATTTAAGCCTGCACTCCAGGTGCGTCCCAGTCCGATGCAGTTTTTCTCGACACCCATGGATGTCGCAGAGTTTCC
>NZ_JAMJWE010000537.1 GCF_023554105.1 Brucella sp. 21LCYQ03 | reverse complement strand
ACCCATATGATTTGCCACGATCACCTCCGGCACGGTACTCATCCCGACAATGTCGCCCCCTATAATACGCATGTATCGGTACTCCGCACGGGTTTCCAAATTCGGACCGGGTGCCGCTACGTACACCGCTTTATGTGCACTGTATCCTAATTTATTAGCGATAGACAAGCTTTGATCGATCATCTGTGTATCGTATGGTCGGCTCATATCTGGAAAACGCGGTCCGAAATCACTATTATTTGCTCCGCGGAGCGGATTATCCGGTAAAAGATTGATATGATCGTCAATAATAGCCAAATCTCCCTTCTTAATATCCGGGTGTAAAGAACCCGAAGCATTAGACAAAAATAGTTTCTGAATGCCCAACAACTTCATAATACGCACTGGAAAAGTGATTTCCTGCATATCATATCCTTCGTAGTAATGCAATCTTCCTTGCATAGCCACAACGGTTCTTCCATTTAATGTACCAAAGATCAGTTTTCCGCTGTGAAATTCGACCGTAGAAATCGGAAAA
>NZ_JAMJWE010000536.1 GCF_023554105.1 Brucella sp. 21LCYQ03 | reverse complement strand
CGAAAGCGCCACCAATGACAACACCGACCGCCAAGTCGATGACGTTGCCACGTAATGCGAATTCTCTAAACTCTTTTAAAATCCCCATGATTAGAATGATTTAGATCAAAAAATAAATTATATCGATACAAAGTTGTATATATTTTTGACATTACAAAGCACTCTAGGAAAAAAATATGGGATGGCTATGTTTTTTTATCCTTAGCACGAGTATTTTATAAATAGCCGCTTATCTTATAAAGATTTCATTAAATTGCAGTGATTTACAGTTTGCTTGGATCTTACGCCAGATGAGAAATATATTAATTGCAGATGACCATAGTATCGTGAGGCTGGGCGCCTCCGTTATTATTTCAGGATTGATAAAAAATGCCCTCATATTGCAGGCAGAGACTTATGAAGAAGTCTATCAATACATAACCAAACAACCATTTGATTTACTCCTATTGGACATCAATATGCCTGGTGGTAATAATATTCGGGTAATTAAAGAGATTCTGCAAATACAGCCGGAACT
>NZ_JAMJWE010000535.1 GCF_023554105.1 Brucella sp. 21LCYQ03 | reverse complement strand
AGATGCTCCCACTGTCCGCCGATATGGCGACAGTGGCTAAGGGCATCGCCGGATTGGGCGCACTGTTCTACGTGGCACTGAAAGTTTGGCAGGCATTGAGCCGTGCAGAACCGATAGACGTGTTTCCGCTCCTGCGACCTTTCGCCATCGGGCTTTGCATTATGTTCTTCCCGACCATCGTATTGGGAACTATCAATGCGGTAATGTCTCCGGTGGTAAAAGGAACACACGCCATGCTCGAAAACCAAGTGCTTGACCTCAACCAGTTACAGCAACAAAAAGACCTGTTGGAGAGAGAGGCGATGCTCCGCAATCCCGAAACCGCTTACCTCGTAAGCGATGAGGAATTTGATAAGAAACTGGACGAATTGGGATGGTCGCCGTCCGATTTGGCTACCATGTCGGGAATGTACCTTGACAGACAAGCCTACAAGATTGAGAAAGCCATAAAGGAATGGTTTCGCAATCTATTGGAGATACTTTTCCAAGCATCGGCACTGGTGATAGATACCATACG
>NZ_JAMJWE010000534.1 GCF_023554105.1 Brucella sp. 21LCYQ03 | reverse complement strand
TTAATTAAAAGGCGGGTCAATTCTCGGTGGAAATCCCGGGTCAGTTCTTAGCGGCAATCAACACTTCGGCCAAGCGAAGTTCATCAACAATGGTAATGAGCTTCACCCACCCCATGCGCTGTCCCGGACCTTTCTGGCCGAATTTTCTAAGAACGTAGGTCGTCTGAACGCGCCGCATGTCATACCCGCGCTCTAAGAAAAAACGTTGCAATGCATCATATCCAGATGATGCGCCGCGCTCAAAACAACGAACACCATGTTTTGCAATGTGCTGGCTGATCAAAATGGCTTCTGGCTTCATGCTAAATCTCTTCTTTCAAAAGGGCTTGTTCGTTGGCTTCTTGGTTGCGCTCGTCGTGAATAAGACGATCAACCTCATGCTCTGGCAGTGATAAAAGCTCGGCAATATCGAGCGTGTCTAATCGCTGCCGGAATAGCTTCAGGGGTGACATGTCTGGACTTGTCACATTTTGATTCCGTCTCCTTGAATATGCTAATTGTCATTAAGGAGAAGGTTT
>NZ_JAMJWE010000533.1 GCF_023554105.1 Brucella sp. 21LCYQ03 | reverse complement strand
GGCCCTCTTGGATTTAAACATCGTACTTTCAACGATACCGATCTGCTTTATTTTATCTCGTTTCTGCGTCATCATTATGCGCAGCATGATTCCCTAGAAATGGCATTCATTTGGGGACAAGAAGAACAGGCGGAGGTATCTGTGGAGCAGGCCCTGAATTATTTTAAATCTTACTTTTTCTCTTTATTGGATTATCCCGAACGCACGCGCAAGCACATCAGCTCGCCCGTACAGAAATCCAGCTGCAAGCGTTTGAACATGTTTTTGCGCTGGATGGTACGCCAGGATGAGCAAGGTGTAGACTTCGGAATTTGGTCGAAAATACGACCTGCCAACTTGGTCTGTCCCTGCGATGTGCATGTAGAGCGGGTAGGAAAGAAATTAGGGCTGATTACGACTCCAACCGTCAACTGGAATATGGCCATGGAATTGACTCGCCAACTTCGCTTGTTGGATGCTCAGGATCCCGTAAAATATGATTTCGCACTATTTGGATTAGGCGTCGAGGGTCGTCTCTA
>NZ_JAMJWE010000532.1 GCF_023554105.1 Brucella sp. 21LCYQ03 | reverse complement strand
AACGATATAAATAATTTTGAAGTCACCGACCACTTTGTACGCTATGTACAGGTGGACACACAATCTGACCCTTATTCCACTAGCTTTCCCTCTACGGAAAAACAAAAGGATTTAAGCAGGATATTAGTACAGGAGCTTTTGGATTTAGGTATAAGCGATGCCCATCTCGATGAGCATGGCTATGTATACGCGACCATTCCAAGCACTACCGAAAAAGACGTTCCTGTGATTTGTTTTTGCTCACACGTAGACACTTCGCCGGACAGTTCAGGTACAGACGTAAAGCCTTTGATCCATACCAACTATCAAGGTACGGATCTGGTACTGCCAGACGATCCTTCGGTGGTGATCCGTTTTGCCGAGCACCCCGATTTGGCCAATCAGATTGGCAACGATGTGATCACCGCTAGTGGCAAAACCTTGTTGGGCGCTGATGATAAAGCCGGTGTGGCGGAGATTATGGATGCGGCTCGCTTGCTGATGCAAAACCCAGACATTAAACACGGGACGATCAAAAT
>NZ_JAMJWE010000531.1 GCF_023554105.1 Brucella sp. 21LCYQ03 | reverse complement strand
GTTATTCCGTAACATCATATCATGGGTAGAAGATAGCCGTACGGTAGGTTGTCCGTTGTTTTTTGTCTGAAACAAGATTGCATCGTCGATACGTTCTGCGGTATGCTCCACTTTGGCGTAGCCAAACCGAGGTTTGCATTGCATCTTGAAATTAATGTTTCCACGAATGGCTTTTACCTTTCTAACAATTGCATTAAACGTGTAACAAGAATCCTCTACTACCGGCATATAGTCGGTAATCTCTGCAATACCATCTTCCGAAAAGAATCGGGTGATCAGCACAGCTGTGCCAGGGATATAAATTTGTTTGATATTGACATCCTTCATTTCTGGCGTAATGCTAAAATAGCCGCCCTTATCTTTATCTAAAAGTGCGCCGAAGATTGTAGGCGAATCGAATGTGGGGAAGCACATGAAATCAATCGTACCATCCATCGCTACAAGTGCAGCGGTGTGCATGTTACCGATAACGCCATGGTCTTCAATAGCGGGATAACCAGAATTTTTTTGCATAAATA
>NZ_JAMJWE010000530.1 GCF_023554105.1 Brucella sp. 21LCYQ03 | reverse complement strand
TCGAGGGTGTTTTTTTATAATTTGCTGGTTATCTTAGCACCTCTATGGATTCTAACAATAGCAAGATAAAAACTTTAAAACGCTATATTGCGGATACGGATATCAATATATCTTTCAAAAACCGAAAGGTAAATCTATTGAATTACCAAAAATTCAAGTATGTCTTTTTTGGAGGCTGTAATGTCGTGCTGAGTTGGATCCTCTATTTTATGTTTTATCATTACGTGATTGCAAAGCGCTATGTGGATGTGTTTGGATTGATAACAATCAGCCCGCATATTTTTGCTTTTTTGTTGTCTTTTGCCGTCACCTTTTTCACCGGATTCTTCCTGAACTATTACCTCGTATTTCGGAGCGATGGAATGCGCTTTCCGATCGGCAATCGTTTGTTCAGGTATTTTGTAGCCAATATGGGTTCTGTGGTGCTCAATTATTTATTGCTGAAGCTATTTGTCGAAAAACTACACTGGTACCCTACTCCTTCACAGATTCTATGCACCTCAATCATTACCATTTAC
>NZ_JAMJWE010000053.1 GCF_023554105.1 Brucella sp. 21LCYQ03 | reverse complement strand
CAATTCTAAGTCTCCTGTCAGTTTTATCTAACAGAAGCCCTCCACTTTTGAAGGGGAAGTCCAGTCCAGAGAACTGATTTTCCCGCGAAAGTGGTTCCTAGTCTTCCGCGACGTTCTTTAGCGCTGCCCATCTTCACCTTTAACGTTTTCTTGGAACAGGCCGCCGAGGCGAGAACTTAAGCGACCTCCCGTCCCCATTAAGAGGGAAAAGAGAATCTCGTTAGGACGCAGTGCGTCCTGAATTCCTATTTCAATGCTGTTAAAATGACTGCGCATAAGAGGCGTGAATATAATGGACTGGTACCATCATACGATACCCAGCATTTGCCACGGCTTTATTTGCAGGAACCATTGCGTTAGGATGACCAAACACCTCGCGCATCGCCCAGCCGCCAGCTTCGTGCCAGACAGCCCCATGCTCCATCTCACCATTAAGTCCAACAATCGCGGCTTTTGAATAGGCTTCGATTTTATCCCGGCCCCCAAGCATTTCCAAAAGATCAGTTGCCAGACTGTGGCCGAGTGCACGTAATTCTGTCATGAATTGTATGAGGTCTTGCTCATATTTTCCGGCATAGGGATTTGTGATTACGGCTGAAGCCGCTGCAATTTTAAGCGGTGTTAATGGCGCAGGTTCCTATTCCCGATATAATGTTTCGACAGTAAGTGATCTTTTGCGAATATCAACAAGCTACATAAGCCGTGCCCTTCTCAGTTTTGTTCGTTGGCGCTCTGCAGGCGTTCCTGAATGAAGCGGAATATTGCCGTGTTGTCTGAGCCATTGGGAAGCGAGTGAACTGCTTCCGCCCAAAGGTTTGCGCAAAGATCAAGTTGTGGCGTACCAACACCATGGCCCTTGAACATTAAAGTGGCACAGATATACGGCAGGGAAATCTCATCGCGAACATGGCTAAGCTTCATAGTTATTTATTACAGAGAAGCTCGAAGGATGTGATTGGATAGGCTTGATCGCCGATCTGAAAATGTGTCTCCCCAGCCTCCTCGAAACCATTTCGGATGTAAAAAGACGTTGCTTGTTCATTTTCCGCGTTAACAGCTAACCAAACGTTCGGTCTGCCAGCGTCAGCACAAAATTTCAGTTCTGTTTGCAGTAGCCTTCTGCCTTCTCCGTTCCCCTGATGCCTTGGTTGAACTTAGTGGGTTGAGATTTCCATGTCGGAACAGTCGTCGACTGGCGCGATGGAGCCAAGAGACATGCGTACAAATCCGTCAATCCCAACGGAATTTTGGGAAACCCAAATCGTTTTGGACTTGTCCGGATTTATTTCCGCCTCTTCCTTTCTTTTCGGCGGCTGTTTGCTCGAATTGAGCGGGCGATATTCCTCCGAGCGTCGAATGCCTTCTGGGTATATTGTGAAATCCATTGATGTATTTGAAAAGCGCATCTGTCAGCTGTTGACGTGTTTGCCAAGCATGTCGCCAAATCAGCTCCGCCTTCAGTGTTTTGAAGAATGTTTCTGACACAGCATTATCCCAGCAATTTCCTTTTCCGCTCATTGAGACTTGAAATTTGAGCTTTCTCAGCCGTTTTTGATAGTCATGAGCACAGTATTGACTGCCTCGGTCTGTATGATGAATGCAACCGGGCTCTGGATTGCGCAAAGCAATGGCTCTCAATGCCTGTAATGCAAGATATTGTTTCAGACGGTCACTGACAGCCCAACCCACAACGCGCCGTGAATGAAGATCGATTATGACAGCCAGATATAACCATCCTTCTCGTGTCCATAAGTAACTGATATCACCAGCCCATTTCTGATTAGGCTTGTCAGCTGAGAAGTCCTGATCCAGTAAGTTCGGCGCTATGTTGAAAGTATGGTTGCTGTCAGTTGTCACCTTATGCTTGCGTGTTCTGATCGCATAAATGTTATTTTGGCGCATCAAACGCCCAACGCGGCGATGCCCGACAGATAGTCCAATATCCCGGAGCTCTTGCATCATGCGGGGCCGACCATAAGATTTAAGGCTAAGATGGTACTGCTGTCGAATATGTGCGAGGAACACCATATCCTGTCTTTGCCACTTGCTTAAAGGCCGTCTGCGCCAGGTACGATAACCGCGTGATGTAACGTCCATAATTTGGCATAGCCGATGGACAGGAATTTGATTGCGGTGTTCTTCGACAAAAGCAAATCTCATTTGCTTTGGTTCGTAAAGAACACGGTGGCGTTCCGCCGGGCAATCGATT
>NZ_JAMJWE010000529.1 GCF_023554105.1 Brucella sp. 21LCYQ03 | reverse complement strand
AGATTCTCGGCATCGCCCAAGATCAAATCCTGATCGCCAACACGCGGCACTAACTCAATGTCGCCTGCG
Organism: Brucella sp. 21LCYQ03; assembly: GCF_023554105.1. Taxonomy (GTDB): domain Bacteria; phylum Pseudomonadota; class Alphaproteobacteria; order Rhizobiales; family Rhizobiaceae; genus Brucella. The sequence goes on along the minus strand of NZ_JAMJWE010000529.1, from coordinate 449 downwards.
TCATTGACGTAAAGCTGTACGACTTGATTGCTCCACAATTCGTTGGTACTAATATGCCGAACGATGGCCACCAAATCTCCTACCACCGAAGATTCTATCGCTTCTAGCGGTTTGCCAAACGATTCCCGAATATTGCCATTCGCAACAATCGTGTGTGGCACGTATTTTAGCGTAGTTGGGATCTTCTTTCCTTCGGTATCTACATAAAACTCCTGTCCTACCCGATTGATCACCCGAAGCAAAATTCCCCGCTGCTGTACAGATACCCGCATCACACCGTTGATATCTACATGGATATCCGCGTTAGATACATAAGGCAATGCTTTCAACGATTCTTCGATCTTATGCAAAGGAATATCCAGCAATTGCCGACCAATAACTGCTCCGTATTGATTTTCGATAATAGCCGTAATATCGGCCTGATCAATGAAGGTTTCTTTCCCTTCTAC
>NZ_JAMJWE010000528.1:292-519 GCF_023554105.1 Brucella sp. 21LCYQ03 | reverse complement strand
TATAGATCGCCATCGATACTAAAAGCATAAAAAGCAAAATTCCGGGATACCCATATTTCCAGTCCAGCTCAGGCATACTTTCAAAATTCATTCCATACACACCGACGATGAAAGTGAGTGGCATAAAGAAGACCGATATAATCGTCAGCGTTCGCATGATCTCATTGGTATGGTTCGATTCTATGTTGAAATACATAGCTAATAGTTGAGAGGTATTCTCTGCCAGG
>NZ_JAMJWE010000528.1:0-282 GCF_023554105.1 Brucella sp. 21LCYQ03 | reverse complement strand
AGGTTGCGATACAGTGAATCTGTTCTTTTGTATAAATCGTGCAGGTTACGATGGTAGGTGCTTACACGTTCTGGAATGTGAAAATATTCCACCAAATCCTGATACAAGGTAAGGATGATTCGAATCAAATCGATCTGCCTTTTGAGGTAATACAGCTTCTTCATGAATGGTTTGCGCCTGCTGTGTAGAAATACAAACTCCTCATATTGATCAATCTTGTCAGAGAAGGTATGTATAACCTCGTGTTCAAACGTTTTTAAAGCTTGCGACACCAATAGGTTG
>NZ_JAMJWE010000527.1 GCF_023554105.1 Brucella sp. 21LCYQ03 | reverse complement strand
ACGAGCATAATATTCTTCTGCTTCGATCTCTGTTAATGCAATTCGGATCAATGGATTAGAAATTTGCTTCATTTTTAATCCCTGCTTGATCTTTATCTTTCCCCATCCTTTAAGCTTAAATTTACCTCGCACATATGCACGAGCAAATCGCTCTTCATTTAAAAAGTTGTCTTCTATCAGCAGACTAATGGTTGCTTCTACGTCACCCGAGTGAAGCCCCCAACTATACAACTTATCTCGCACTTCTTGCTGTGCCCGTTCCTGAAATGCACAATAGCTCTCGGCTTTTGCTTTTGCCTGCATAGGCGTATACTCTTTCTTCGGGCGTTCACTTTCTAGCATACAGAATGGCTTTGCTGCAAAAATACTGGTTTTCGTGGATTGCTAAAGAAAATAGATAATGCGAATTTTAAGAATACATATCACACTTTAGATATCATCTTATGAAAACATACTCCACATTCGCCTATGCGTACTACCTATTTATAGCGGTATCACTCTCTCTGCCTGCCTGTTCTA
>NZ_JAMJWE010000526.1 GCF_023554105.1 Brucella sp. 21LCYQ03 | reverse complement strand
GTTTTTTTGAATTAATTACGTAAGGTAAATTAAAGCAGTTTTGGTGTAAGGTCATTAGGTTCAAATAGAAATTCCTCCGGAAAGTGATACCGGAGGAATTTTCGTATTTTCAAATAAGTTGTGTTGTCGCAACTAGTTATCAATAACCCGGATTTTGGTTGTAGTTCATGTTCCCGAGCTGAGTCTGCGGGATTGGAAACAACAATGCCCGAGGATCCGATGCTGGCTTTTCCTGCCAGGTATCCAGATACCTTCCAAAGCGGATGAGATCTGTGCGCCGCCGTCCCTCCCAGTAGAATTCGCGACCCAGTTCGTCCAGCATGTCATCTAGCGAGAGGCTAGTCATGACCGAGGCTTGTCGTCGTGTCCTGACCATGTTGACATATTGCAAAGCCTGTGCCTGATTGTTCATCCGTAACAGAGCCTCGGCTTTCATAAGCAAGACATCCGAATAGCGATAGAATACCCAGTCGTTATTCGCAAAGTTAGAGCCGATATTGTCGTAGTCTGGCACGTATTTT
>NZ_JAMJWE010000525.1 GCF_023554105.1 Brucella sp. 21LCYQ03 | reverse complement strand
GAGGTACCCATGCCATCAATCTGTACGACAATAAAGCCCAACTCCGCCAGCTCGTGCATGCCGGAAGGATTCGCAAAAAAAGACTTCGGCACGAAGGCACTGTGCGGACCGGCATAGATATACTCAATAACCGGGTATTTTTTCTGTGGATCAAAATTGGAAGGTCGAATAATAACCCCCCAAATATCCGTTTCCCCGTCGCGTCCCTTCGCTTGAAAAACCTCTGGCTTTTGCCAGCCAGTTTCTTCCAATGCGCTTAGGTCGGATTTCTCGAGATCCATCAGCATTTTTCCATCTTTCGCATCACGCAATAAAGCCACCGGAGATTGGTCAGCACGCGAGTACACATCCACAAACAGTTGGTGCGAAGCGTTGAAATACGCCTGATGATTGGCTTCTTCTGGTGTTAATTCCCGCAAACCTTTGCCATTCATGCCGATCACATAATAGTGAACTAAGTAAGGGTCCTCTCCTTTTTTCATACCACTCGCCTGAAAATAAATCCCTCGTGATACTTCATC
>NZ_JAMJWE010000524.1 GCF_023554105.1 Brucella sp. 21LCYQ03 | reverse complement strand
CTCTTTGGACAAGGGATGTTCTCTGATCAAGGTAAAACCAAAATCACCACTTTTATCAAATCTTCTTGATCCTATCAATTGGTACCCTTTTTTACCACAGAAGATAATAGCACCACTTCCGCCCATATTGTACTTTCCTTGTACAAAGTGGATTTCATTTTTATTGCCACGTAATAATGAAAGGAATGTGTCTTCTAAGTCCTTCGGATGTTGCCCTTCACCGTTATCATATATCGTCAAACTAGAGTTTAATTTTGGCCCGTCTGCAAGGATTTGAATATTTTTTGCTTGCGACTTGCGAGGTCCTGTAAGATCCCAATTTTTGTAATGAGGAAAAAAGCGTTCGCGAGCTTCTTCCATGGTCTTTGGAGCATCATCTGATTTTGGATCGATGTTAGCCTCGTAGCACCTACGCATAAGTGTAGCATCGATAGAATTGGTGATTTTTTCAATGAGTGCAGCGATAGGCGAGGCTTGTTGATTTTCAATTACACCGTAGTTATTCTCATTGCCACTCAATG
>NZ_JAMJWE010000523.1:289-521 GCF_023554105.1 Brucella sp. 21LCYQ03 | reverse complement strand
CGAATTATTTTGAAGCGGCAAAGCAGTCAGCCGCAGCGATATTTTCGATGTTTCCCTCTGTGCAGCATGTGGCGAATACCTTCCGCTTTATTGATAATCCACAGCACAATCTCTTTTATGGCACCTATCATAATCGAATAGAAGATGTGTTATCACCTATTTATGAAACGAATGAGGTGGTAGATCGCATCGGTAGTGGCGACGCTTTTATGGCAGGTCTTATTCACGCACT
>NZ_JAMJWE010000523.1:0-279 GCF_023554105.1 Brucella sp. 21LCYQ03 | reverse complement strand
CGCACTAACAACACATATGCCAGCCCAACGCGTAGCCGATATCGCGACGGGTGCCGGATACCAAAAACTATTCGTGTCCGGGGATTTCGGAAACGGAAAATTCTAAATTTTATTCATTAAATCATGAGCAAACTACTTTCCCTAATACAACAATATCCGGCGATCCCTGTGTATTACCATGATGACCCACAAACCTGTATAGAAGTACTCCAAGCTTGTTATAAAGGCGGCATACGGATCTTTGAATTCGTAAATCGTGGGCCCGAAGCAAAAACTAAT
>NZ_JAMJWE010000522.1 GCF_023554105.1 Brucella sp. 21LCYQ03 | reverse complement strand
AGAAATCTGGATAAAATGAAGATTAAGTTCCTCACCAATCTTAGCCATGAATTTCGGACGCCTATATCATTGATTAAAGGTCCGGTAGATACTATGCTAGGCCAGATGGAAAACGGCAAAATAGCGGAACAGTTAAAATTAGTCAAACGAAATAGCGAACGGTTATTGAGTCTGGTGAATCAATTGTTGGATTACCGAAAGATGGAAGAAAATGAGATTCATCTGCAAGACACGGATGGAGAATTTGTCTCCTTTGTCAAACAATCCGTCGCCTCGTTTACAGATTTAGCAATTCAGAAGGGGATCGACTTGTCTGTATCGTCTAGCTGCGAGAAAATGTATGTGCGCTTTGATAAGGACAAAGTAGAGCGAATACTCTTTAATTTACTGTCAAACGCCTTTAAATTTACCCCATTGGGTGGCAAAATCGCTGTCACAGTAGATGCTAGCCATGCTATTACAGATGCAGATACGGTACAGATGAACGTGGCAGTAAAAGATACCGGGATCGGCATTCCGCT
>NZ_JAMJWE010000521.1 GCF_023554105.1 Brucella sp. 21LCYQ03 | reverse complement strand
TACAGACATTAAAAGTGACAGACACCTCTGCTTATGAACGGTTGGTGGAAGAAGTAGACATTGTCTATCACAAGCTTAAGTTTATTCCGATGGAGTCGCGCCCGCGTGTGGCATTGGTGAGTAATATTCGGGATCTTTCACAGGATTTTAGTCTATTGACTAAGGAAGCATTAGAAATTGCAGGCGGTAGCTGGCAAGCCAGTCTCCACATTAGTGAGGCCGACAAAATTATCGTGGTTCAGCAAAACGAATTGTTGTACGCCGATCTACCGGTGGTATTGGAAGAAGATTCCCTTGCACAATCTCCCGCAATCATTAACAACGAACTCTACATTATACAACAGGATGTATTTGAAAATGCTTCTGCGAATGCTTTTTTGAAGCAAGTAGAGATATTTGCAGAGATCATACAGGCCAAATACTTTGTTTATGGGCACGATGGCCAGGATTGGGTGCAGTTTGATCTCCGCTAAAATTAAGCAAGCACCTTATGGTGTTTAGGAAAACTTCTTTTGTAAAAT
>NZ_JAMJWE010000520.1 GCF_023554105.1 Brucella sp. 21LCYQ03 | reverse complement strand
CACGACTATGGTGAAGCCTGGCGAGATATGCGTATTTCGTCGTTGACCGATTTGATTCTTACCAAACTACATCGCGTCAAGCAAATTGAGGATAACAATGGCCAAACACTGGTATCTGAAGGGCTGCAAGCCAATTATCAAGACATGCTTAACTATGCCGTATTCGCATTAATTAAATTAGGACTACCTGCTAAAACACTGTGATAATGAACACTGCTGCCCTATACACCACTGCAAAACCGCTAAAAAAGCGTCCCAATATCTTGTTAATCCTATCTAGGATTCTTGTAGGATGTCTTTTTATATTTTCTGGACTGATTAAAGCCAATGACCCAAAGGGTTTTGGCTACAAGCTGGAAGAATATTTTAAGGTCTTTAATTTATCCATGTTGGATGAATATAGTACGTGGATTGCTGTGTGTATATGTGCGTTCGAAATTATACTTGGCGCGTTATTGTTGTTGGGCCTTGCCCGCAATAAGGTGAGTTGGGGACTGCTTGTGCTAACCATTTTCTTTACAT
>NZ_JAMJWE010000052.1 GCF_023554105.1 Brucella sp. 21LCYQ03 | reverse complement strand
GGAACAGCGTCGACATATGAGTCTTGCAGAGGTAGAGCTACCGATTGGGTGCGGGGGAGTCAAATCCTACCAAATCCAGACGAACTCCGAATGCTGTAAGATATGGTCGGCAGTGAGGCTTTGGGTGCTAAGGTCCAAGGCCGAGAGGGAAAGAACCCAGACCATCAGCTAAGGTCCCTAAATATACGCTAAGTTGAACTAACGAGGTCCGGTTGCCCAGACAGCTAGGATGTTGGCTTGGAAGCAGCCATTCATTTAAAGAGTGCGTAACAGCTCACTAGTCGAGCGACCGGGCGTGGATAATAAACGGGCATCAAGTGTATTACCGAAGCTATGGATTCATACCATTAGGTATGTCTGGTAGGGGAGCATTCTATCATCGGGGAAGCAGTGAGGTGACTTATTGTGGAGATTATAGAAAAGCAAATGTAGGCATAAGTAACGATAAGGCGGGTGAGAAACCCGCCCACCGAAAGAACCAGGTTTCCTGATCAACGCTAATCGGATCAGGGTTAGTCGGGGCCTAAGGCGCATCCGAAAGGAGGTAGCCGATGGACAACGGGTTAATATTCCCGTACTTTTATATACTGCGATGTGGTGACGGAGTAGTGACACTGCCGCGAACTGACGGAATAGTTCGTTGAAGTGTGTAGGTATACAGACTGTAGGCAAATCCGCAGACTGTGCTGAAACACGATAGTACTGCAAACCTTCGGGGGCGCAGATAGTGCAGGTAATCAGACTTCCAAGAAAACCCGCTAAGCTTCAGGTATATAAAACCCGTACCGCAAACCGACACAGGTGTTCGAGGAGAGAATCCTAAGGTGCTCGAGTGAATCATGGCTAAGGAACTCGGCAAAATGGCCCTGTAACTTCGGGAGAAGGGGCGCTTCCTCCAGCGATGGAGAAGCCGCAGTGAAAAGGCCCAGGCGACTGTTTAGCAAAAACATATGGCTTTGCAAAATCGAAAGATGAAGTATAAGGCCTGACACCTGCCCGGTGCTGGAAGGTTAAGAGGGGATGTCATCGCAAGAGAAGCATTGAATCGAAGCCCCAGTAAACGGCGGCCGTAACTATAACGGTCCTAAGGTAGCGAAATTCCTTGTCGGGTAAGTTCCGACCTGCACGAATGGTGTAACGATCTGGGCGCTGTCTCAGCCATGAGCTCGGTGAAATTGTGGTATCGGTGAAGACGCCGATTACCCGCAACGGGACGGAAAGACCCCATGAACCTTCACTATAGCTTAACATTGGAATTGGATACAGGATGTGTAGGATAGGCGGGAGATGTTGAAGCGGCTTCGCTAGGAGTCGTGGAATCAACCTTGAAATACCGCCCTTTCTGTATTCGGTTTCTAACTCGGTTTAGCCGAGGACATTGTTTGGTGGGTAGTTTGACTGGGGTGGTCGCCTCCAAAAAGGTAACGGAGGCTTTCAAAGGTGGGCTCAGTACGCTTGGTAACCGTACGAGGAGTGCAATGGCATAAGCCCGCTTGACTGTGAGACCAACAAGTCGATCAGGGTCGAAAGACGGACATAGTGATCCGGTGGTTCTGTATGGAAGGGCCATCGCTCAAAGGATAAAAGGTACTCTGGGGATAACAGGCTGATCTCCCCCAAGAGCTCATATCGACGGGGAGGTTTGGCACCTCGATGTCGGCTCGTCACATCCTGGGGCTGGAGAAGGTCCCAAGGGTTGGGCTGTTCGCCCATTAAAGTGGCACGCGAGCTGGGTTCAGAACGTCGCGAGACAGTTCGGTCCCTATCTGTTGTGGGCGTTGGAAGTTTGAGTGGATCTGTCCTTAGTACGAGAGGACCGGGATGGACTGACCGCTGGTGAACCAGTTATGCCGCCAGGTGTACGGCTGGGTAGCTACGTCGGGAATAGATAAGCGCTGAAAGCATCTAAGTGCGAAACTAGCCACGAGATGAGACTTCCTTATAGGGTCGTAGAAGATGACTACGTTGATAGGTCATAGGTGTAAAGGTAGAGATACCATAGCCAAGTGATACTAATAGCCCGAAGCTTTCGCAATGATAGAAAACGTGTTCTGTTGTTTCCTGTGTTTTTTTAAAACATAGATTATATTTTCTTATTGTCCTTCTTTCTTTCAAATATATGTCGTTTAATTAGATAGTATTGAGTAGATAGTATCGAGTATGTAGACCAAAGTCTAGCTACTTACATCTAACTACTGTGATATAGTAAATAGTATCAAGTATGTAGACTTTAGATAGTCTAAGTACTCACATCTAAATACTAATATCTCACTACTAAAATCTAAACAAAGATATTCAGGTGCCTATATCGGCGGTGTCCACCTCTTCCCATTCCGAACAGAGTAGTTAAGCCCGCCAGAGCCGATGGTATTGCCGTAACAGGTGGGAGAGTAGGTCGGTGCCTAATTTTATACTAAAGCCCTTGCAACAAAATTGCAAGGGCTTTTTTGCGTTTATAGGTGTCCTTTTTGACACATTGGAAACTTTCTTTTCAGAAAAGTCGTAAATTACAGCATACAACTATTGATACATTATGCGTTCACCTCAACTTCTAAA
>NZ_JAMJWE010000519.1 GCF_023554105.1 Brucella sp. 21LCYQ03 | reverse complement strand
CGTTGAATGAGCTGGGCGTAAAGCCTGTCGCTATCCCCAAAAACTACACGCCAGATCATTTGGCGGCACTAAAGGAGGATGCGCAAATTGAGGACGCCGGCGGCTTGATGGAGCCTAATTTTGAAAAGATCAACAGCCTAGCGCCTGATCTGATCATCATTTCTCCAAGACAGGAGCGTTTTTATGACGAATTTATCAAGATCGCGCCGACCGTGTTTGTCGATATTGATAACAATAACTATATGAAATCTTTCGAGGACAATTCGGTGCTATTGGGTAAGCTGATAGGAAAAGAAGAAGCCGTGAAAGAAAAGGTTGCCGCTACGAAAGAGAAATTGAAACAGGCACAGGAACAGCTGAAAGATAATGCCCAAAATGCTTTGATCGCTATGCACAACAATGGTCGGTTCAGCGTATATGGTGCCGGTTCACGATTTGGTTTTATCCACGCGGAGTTAGGCGTAAAGCCAGCAGTAAATCAATTGGAAGAAGCCACACATGGGCAGAAGGTATCGAATGAAT
>NZ_JAMJWE010000518.1 GCF_023554105.1 Brucella sp. 21LCYQ03 | reverse complement strand
GTTTGGATATGGACAATGCAATGGCAGCTCGTGCTCAAATCAACGAGGTAGCTCCAGTGAAAGTATCTTTCAACGATATCGTAATCAAAGCGGTAGCTGTAGCCTTGAAAAAACACCCAGCGGTGAACTCTTCTTGGCAAGGAGACAAAGTGAGATACAATGAGCACACGAATATTGGTGTAGCGATTGCGGTTGAAGATGGTCTTTTAGTACCAGTGGTACGTTTTGCGGATGGCAAGTCCTTGTCACACATTTCTGCAGAAGTGAAAGATTTCGCCGGTAAAGCAAAAGCGAAAAAACTACAGCCTTCGGATTGGGAGGGTTCTACCTTCACCGTATCTAACTTAGGAATGTTTGGTATTGATGAATTTACATCTATTATCAACTCACCTGATGGCGCGATCCTATCCGTAGGCGCGATACAGCAAGTCCCTGTCGTCAAGAATGGCGCAGTAGTGCCAGGCAATGTGATGAAAGTGACATTGGGCTGTGACCACCGAGTAGTAGACGGCGCAACCGGCG
>NZ_JAMJWE010000517.1 GCF_023554105.1 Brucella sp. 21LCYQ03 | reverse complement strand
TTCGTGTGTTGTTAGTTGCCATTCGTGAATTTGATGCGTCGCATCCATTGACCTATAGCTTAAATGACGAGAATAATCTTACGTTAACAGGTTTTATCGGCTTCTTAGACCCCGCCAAGCCGTCAGCGCAACCTGCTATTGAAGCACTTCAAAAACTTGGTGTTGGCATCAAAATATTAACAGGAGATAATGAGATCGTCACCAAAAAAATATGTGCTGATGTGGGGATTCCCATCAATCAGATCATCAATGGAGCAGAACTTGAATCCATGTCTGAGCAAACATTAGCAGAACAGATCGAAACAGTTTCGGTATTTGCAAAATTGAATCCATTACAAAAGGTACGTGTGGTGAAAGCGTTGCGTGGCAAAGGCCATACGGTTGGCTTTATGGGAGATGGAATTAACGATGCCGCTGCCCTTAAAGAGTCGGATGTTGGTATTAGCGTGGATACCGCTGTAGATATAGCAAAGGAAAGTGCCGACATCATTCTGCTGGAAAAGGATTTAATGGTACTTCGAAA
>NZ_JAMJWE010000516.1 GCF_023554105.1 Brucella sp. 21LCYQ03 | reverse complement strand
ATGTGCGTATTGTGGGAGATGAATATGCAGAGAAAAATTTCACCGGTCGTGAATATTGAGAACAAAAAGGCATCGAGCTGTATTTCAATAGCCGCGATCACCGATTCTCTAGTTCTGGATTAAGAAGAATTGTTGCTGAAAGAGAAGCAGCTAAAAATAATAAATAAACCTTGCTATCATAATTTTATCTAACAATCGATATGAATAAAACAATATTGATTACCGGCGGAGCCGGATTTATCGGTTCCCACGTGGTAAGAGAGTTTGTCAATAAATACCTCGACTATCATATCGTAAACTTAGATGCACTGACGTATGCAGGTAATTTGGAGAACCTGAAAGATATTCAGGGCAAACCCAACTACACCTTTGTTAAAGCGGACATTACGGATGCTAATCATATTCTTGAGGTATTTAAAGAATATCAACCAGATGGTATTATTCATTTGGCGGCTGAGTCGCATGTTGATCGTTCGATCGCAGATCCGTCGGCTTTCGTCATGACAAACGTCATTGGTACCGT
>NZ_JAMJWE010000515.1 GCF_023554105.1 Brucella sp. 21LCYQ03 | reverse complement strand
ATTGAACAAAGCAAAATCCACCCCGACGTTGTAGGTTTGGGAATATTCCCAGCCCAATTGTGGATTGGGTAGCTGCGAAACAAAATAACCTACGTCGTAATTATCCGATCCAAAGTTATACGGTCTGGTGGCTAATCGGCCAAGCGTAGCATAAGGATTAATGGCTTGATTGGACGTTTGCCCGTACCCCACACGCAGCTTTAACATGTCGATCGAAGTAACATTATCCATAAAGGGTTCTCTACCGATATTCCATCCGGCAGATATGGCCGGGTAGGTGTGCCATTTCTTTCCCCTTGCCAGGCGGGATGACCCGTCCGAACGGACTGTCGCGCTGATCATGTAGCGATCGTCATAAGAATACATGGCACGCCCCATGTAAGACAGCAGGCCCCATTTTTCATAAACCTGACCATCTGGATTCACGATAATTTCGCCCAGTGCATGCCCAATATTATAAAATTGAAAGGCCGATGCTGGAATATCCCGACCAGACATTTCCGAACGTACAAATTGATTTTCT
>NZ_JAMJWE010000514.1 GCF_023554105.1 Brucella sp. 21LCYQ03 | reverse complement strand
AAATTGCTGCCTGCACCAGGCTATGGTATGCTGGTAGATATTGGATGGATGAAACTGTTTTGGATTCCAAGCCATATCCAAAAAGAATGATATGGGATATTCCATGGGCTTTAGATCCCCCACGTTGACCACCCAGATACGGTCTACTCCATGTTCGTAGGTCAGATTCATCTGTTCCCATACGCGCGATACTTGGCTTACATTTAACCATTTGGTGTTGCGCGGTCCACCGACGTAGTCGAAATGGTAGTACATCCCATACCCCCCTGCACGTGGTTTAGCATCGAGATCTGGTAGCTTGCGCACATTGCCCCAGTTATCATCACAAAATAGTAGCGTCACATCATCCGGCACGCGCATGCCTTCGTCGTAATAGTCTTGTACCTCTTTGTAAAGTGCCCAAACTTGTGGCGTGTGTTTGGCAGATTTGCCCGTTACCTTTTGTATGATTTGGCGTTGGTCTTCGACAATATTTTCGAGCAAGCTGATATTTTGATCATCACTCATCGGTTCGTCGCCATCT
>NZ_JAMJWE010000513.1 GCF_023554105.1 Brucella sp. 21LCYQ03 | reverse complement strand
GTACCGAATTTTGTGCTGTAAAACGATCTCCAATTAAAGAAACATTTTCTCGGTTGTATGCTCCAGTTTGCCCTTGAATCAGTCCAAATGGCATACCAACATAGGTACCCGTACTTAATGCAGGAAGCGCAAAAATAGGTAACCTTGGATCATTGTGTAATTCCAGCTGCTCGATCATATACTCACTAACCGCATAATCTACACGACCTGTTACTTCATAATTATTGAATAAAGGACTTTGGTTATTGGCGTCGTTTAGGTAGCGGAATAACGCATTATCTGCATTGGTAGTCATGGCTCCTGCCTCATATGCAGCTAGGAATTCTGTACGAGCTTTTTCAGGGTTTACTTTGCGGATATGCAAAGCGGCAGCCATACGTAAGGTGTTTGCCCATTTTGCCCAAAGGCCTACGTTACCATTAAATAGAATGTCGCCTCTAACCGGTCCACCGCCGCCCAACTGCTCTTGTGCTTCTGTCAATTCTACAAATAATGCATTATATACAGATTCTTGTGAGTCATAA
>NZ_JAMJWE010000512.1 GCF_023554105.1 Brucella sp. 21LCYQ03 | reverse complement strand
AATAGCACACCACATGAGAAGAAGACTATTTATCCGTCAATCCTTATTTGCATTCGCTATAGCAGGTACTAACAAGATATTATCTTGTACTAGTACTGAGGCTAAGCCGGTAGATTACGAAATCAAACAATTCGAAGACGAAGGCTTATCGCATTTTTCTTACGCGATAGAAGCGGGTAAGAAACTGGTTTTAATTGATCCTTCTAGAGATCCGCAACCCTATTATGATTATGCCGCAGCACGCGGAGCGGAGATTATCGCGGTGATTGAGACGCACACGCATGCTGATTTTGTTAGTGCTCATTTACAAATCCATCAAGAGCGAAATGTACCCGTTTTGATAAGTAAGCTGGCAAAGGCGACTTATCCGCATCAACCCTTTGACGAATCGGACCTACTATCTATCAGTGATAAAGTTTCGCTTCGTGCGATAAATACACCGGGGCATTCAAGCGATAGCTTGTCCGTAGTTTTGGAAGTGGATGGAAATGATGTGGCGGTATTTACAGGAGATGCGCTCTTAT
>NZ_JAMJWE010000511.1 GCF_023554105.1 Brucella sp. 21LCYQ03 | reverse complement strand
CTTAATATTACTTACATATGCAAGGGCTAATTTTGGGGCAATAGATCACATTACATGTCTAAGAAGTACAATCCGAGAGATATCAGTTGGTTAAGTTTTAATGATCGCGTTTTGCAAGAAGCGGCAGATCCCAGCGTACCGCTTCCTATGCGGATCAAATTTTTAGGAATATTTTCCAACAATTTAGATGAGTTTTTTCGGGTACGCGTAGCCGGATTGAAGCGAGCATCAGAGATTAAAGATAAAACGGCGATGGCTTCTTTCTTCGATGACCCATCGGTGATACTCGAGGAGGTGCACAACATTGTCATCAGACAACAGAAAAAGTTTGACCAGATCTGGAAAAATGTCCGCAAGGAAATGGCTAAACAGAACGTCTTCATTCGCGCAGCAGATGAATTGACCGTCGAGCAGGTCGCGTATGTAAAAAATTACTACAGCGAGAAAGTGGAAAGTAATATCATCCCACTGTTGTTAGACGATGTACGCCCGATGCCCTATCTCCGAGACAAAAGCCTTTATATG
>NZ_JAMJWE010000510.1 GCF_023554105.1 Brucella sp. 21LCYQ03 | reverse complement strand
AGAACTTATTATTCCAAATACAAATAAGAAATACCAGGCAACTTTTTTCATAGACAGCTAGCTTATCAAAGGCGATAAAGAATACGTTTATATTGGTTACGCATACAAATAAATGTCGCGTTGACAATAAAGATAGTAATTACCTCCGGAACATCATGTATGTTTATGGGCAATGATAAAGGACGTATGGCGTTAGACACACGACTTAAATGGCTTTCGACGATGATACGGTTGCCTATTTACAAGACAAAAACCGTCAAAAATCACCCTGTCACTTGTCAATCGCGAGAAAACAACCAAAGAACAAGTAACAAGGTGAAAATATGCTATTTATAAACGAAAGCGGCTAATCTACCGACATGTAAGAATGTCCATCTATCAGCAGCGTGTATTCGCTCACCATACTAATCGTATCCAGGGTTCTGGTATATTCCGCGATCTCCCTCCATCGCATCCAATTGCCCCAGTGGGATCGGGCGCAAATAGTGAAAATTCTCAATATTTCGCTGAAATACAATCGGTGTT
>NZ_JAMJWE010000051.1 GCF_023554105.1 Brucella sp. 21LCYQ03 | reverse complement strand
CATTCGCGTGCCTGCTCAGTTCGATCCAACCTTCAAACTGTTGGCACAGGCAAACTCCAGCGTGGCAGTGTTTGCAGCGGGTCTGACACTCGCAGCTTACAAAATCGAACTCGACAAAGAAGTTGCTTACAATACCGCTTTTAAGCTCATTCTGATGCCAGGTGTGTTCCTGATAGCTGGCTGGCTCTGCGGTCTTAGCCCGCTCGTTCTGCAAATGCTGGTTCTCAGTGTTGCGCTTCCGCCGGCATTCTCGGGCATTATCATTTCCAGCCGCTTTCAGGTTTATACCCGAACAGGAACATCGTCACTTGCAGTCAGCGTACTGGGTTTTGTGATCGCTGCTCCAGTATGGGTCTATCTTGCAAAAATTCTCGGAAGTTAAGATGCTTGCTTGGACAAGCGACTTGTTCAATACTTCTAATATGTGGTGAGCATTATATGCTCTTCACATTGATTTTGAATTATCGGGGGATAAGATCATGACTGATGAGACTAAGGGTGTGAAGGATTATCGCGGACCAGCAGGCGGTTGGGGAGCACTTAAAGCTGTGGCTGAGGCGGTTCGCGATCAAATGGGCGCCAGCACTAACACTCGGGCTTTATTACAGATGAACCAGCCAGATGGGTTTGATTGCCCCGGCTGCGCGTGGCCCGATCCAAAACACACTTCGTCTTTTGATTTTTGCGAGAATGGTGCAAAAGCTGTCACTTGGGAAGCCACACCCAAAAGGGTCGATCCGGAGTTTTTTGCTCAACACACAGTCTCTGAATTGTGGGACTGGAGCGACCACAAGTTAGAAGCACAGGGACGATTGACTACACCTTTGCGCTATGACGCTCAGACCGATCATTTTGTGCCCGTGTCGTGGGAAGAAGCTTTTGAAAGGGCCGGGGCTTCATTGCGGGCTCTTGGCGATGCTAATAAAGCAGAATTTTACACATCTGGGCGTGCTTCTAATGAAGCGGCATTTCTTTTTCAGCTTTTCGCACGCGAATTTGGCACCAATAATTTTCCCGATTGCTCCAATATGTGCCATGAGGCCACCAGTGTTGGGCTACCGAAATCGATTGGTGTGGGTAAAGGAACCGTTACACTCGAAGATTTTGATCATGCCGATGCTGTATTCTGTATAGGTCACAATCCGGGTACCAATCATCCCCGAATGCTGGGAACACTTCGATCGGTGTCGCTGCGTGGCAAGCCGATTATAGTGCTTAATCCGATGCGGGAGCGTGGTCTCGAGCGATTTGAAAATCCACAGTCGCCAACGCAAATGCTGACTGTCAGTTCCACGCCGCTGGCTTCTTCTTACTACCAGGTCAAAGTTGGAGGGGATGTCGCCGCAATCAAAGGTGTGATGAAGGCATTGTTGGATGAGGATTATGCGCGAATTCAGCGTGGCGAGCCTGGGCTTCTGGATCGAGATTTTATAGCTGAACATACCGCCGGTTTTGAAGCGTTGAAAGCTGATATCGGAGCCACAAGCTGGAAAACAATTACCTCTCGTTCAGGTTTGAAACGCGAGGCTATTGAACAGATGGCGATGGTGTATTGGTCATCCAAAAACGTCATCATTTGTTATGGCATGGGTATCACACAACATCGCCATGGTACGGAAGCGGTACAACAATTAACAAACCTGCTATTGTTGCGGGGTAATATGGGCCGTCAGGGCGCAGGTATTTGCCCGCTACGTGGCCATTCAAATGTTCAGGGCGATCGTACGGTTGGTATCACCGAAATTCCGACTGAGGCCTTTTTGACACGCCTTGATAACGCATTTGGCATAAAAGCACCGCGTGCCCATGGCCATAATGCGGTAAAAGCAGTTGCTGCCATGCGGGATTATCAGTCAAAAGCTTTCATAGGATTGGGTGGCAATCTCGCTGTAGCGATGAGCGACCCGCAGGCAAGTTTCCCTGCGTTTAAACAATTGGATTTAAGTGTTCAAATTTGCACCAAGCTCAATCGCACTTGTCTATTAACTGCTCGCGAGAGTATTGTTTTGCCTTGTTTGGGGCGAACAGAGTTGGATATTCAAGCAACGGGGCGCCAGTCAATTACTGTTGAAGATTCTATGGCGATGGTGCATGCTTCAACAGGAAAACTAAAACCCGCTTCCGATCAGCTTAAGTCTGAACCAGCCATTGTCGCTGGACTTGCCAAAGCTACTATTCCGGACAGTAAAGTGAAGTGGGACGATCTTATCGCCGACTATGATCGTATCCGTGATAAGATTGAAGAAGTATTTCCGGATTTTCGCGACTTTAATAAACGCATTCGTATTCCAGGCGGTTTCCGTTTGCCTGTCGGAGCATCAGAGCGCGAGTGGGGCACTCCAGACGGAAAGGCCCATTTTCTTGTCGAAACAACGACGGATGAAGATGATGGCCGCGATGATACTGCACTCACATTGATGACAATTCGTAGCCATGATCAGTATAACACTACCGTTTATGGGTTGAATGACCGCTATCGTGGGATAACAGGGCGTCGTGATGTGGTTTTTGCCAATGAAGACGATATGAGAGAACTTGGTTTTGTGAACGGGGACGTTGTTGATGTCGTCGCGGGGGATCGAATATTGGCCTCTCAAACTTTGGTCGCTCATGCGATTTCACGTGGTTCAGTGGCAGCATATTACCCTGAGGCTAACTGCTTAATTGGACTTGATGACGTAGACAAGCAAAGTTGGATTCCAGCTTATAAGTCGGTCCCAATCAAGCTTGTGAATCGTCAGGGGGGCGAAGGAGTCTCCAAGCTCGGCTAAAAGTCGAGCTAATATGGAGCAAGATAGCCAACAAATTTTCGTCTGAAGGCCGCCAACATAAAATCCCTGCGTTTCTGGATCGTAAAGTGGAAAAACGATCATTTTAGGCTATCGTTTTATCTAAGCGGCCAAGATCGGTTGATTGGCAAAGAGGCTCAATTACCGGTCGCCAATAACCTGATTGGTAGTAGAAAAGCAGTTGCCTGCATAGTTATGAGGTAGAGACGAAGGCTTTCGAGCATGCTAATGGCAGGTGTTGTTAGTGGACTTGTCCGGATTTGTTTCCGCCTCTTCCTCTCTTTTCGGGGGCTGTTTGCTCGAATTGAGCGGGCGATATTCCTCCGAGCGTCGAATGCCTTCTACATATATTGTAAAATCCATTGATGTATTTGAAAAGCGCCTCTGTCAGCTGTTGACGTGTTTGCCACGTATGTCGCCAAATCAATTCCGCCTTCAGTGTCTTGAAGAATGTTTCTGACACAGCATTATCCCAGCAATTTCCTTTTCCACTCATTGAGACTTGGAATTCGAGCTGCTTTAGCCGTTTCTGATAGTCATGAGCACAATATTGACTGCCTCGGTCTGTATGATGAATGCAGCCTGGCTTTGGATTGCGCAAAGCGATCGCTTTGTTCAATGCCTGTAATGCAAGGTCTTGTTTCAGACGGTCACTGACAGCCCAACCCACAACGCGCCTTGAATGAAGATCGATGATGACAGCCAGATATAACCATCCTTCTCGTGTCCATAAGTAACTGATATCACCCGCCCATTTCTGATTGGGCTTGTCAGCTGAGAAGTCCTGATCCAGTAAGTTCGGCGCTATGTTAAAAGTATGGTTGCTGTCAGTTGTCACCTTATGCTTGCGTGTTCTGATCGCATAAATGTTGTTTTGGCGCATCAAACGCCCAACGCGGCGATGCCCGACAGATAATCCAATATCTCGGAGCTCTTGTGTCATGCGGGGACGACCATAAGATTTAAGGCTAAGATGGTACTGCTCTCGAATATGCGCTAGGAGCACCATATCCTGTCTTTGCCGCTTGCTTAAAGGTCTTCTGCGCCAGGCACGATAACCGCGTGATGTAACGTCCATAATTTGGCATAGCCGATGGACTGGAATTTGATTGCGGTGTTCTTCTACGAAAGCAAATCTCATTTGCTTTGGTTCGTAAAGAACACGGTGGCGTTCCGCCGGGCAATCGATT
>NZ_JAMJWE010000509.1 GCF_023554105.1 Brucella sp. 21LCYQ03 | reverse complement strand
CCGCAAAATGCACATCCCGGATGATCCTGCATTTTATGAAAAATTCTATTTTACCCCTGGCGATTTGGGCTACAAAATCTTTCCTACCAAGTTTGGAAAGATCGGAATCTTGATCTGTTGGGATCAATGGTACCCAGAAGCATCGCGTATTACCGCGTTGATGGGTGCCGAGATGCTGTTCTACCCTACTGCGATTGGCTGGGCGACCGATCAGGACGAGGAAACAAACAAGGACCAATACAATGCGTGGCAAACTATTCAACGCTCCCATGCAGTTGCAAATGGTGTACCCGTTATTTCTGTAAACCGTGTAGGTTACGAGCAAGATGGCGCCATGAAATTTTGGGGAGGAAGCTTTGTGACTAATGCTCAAGGACGCTTACTATACCTAGCCTCTCATGATCAAGAAGAAGTAGAGGTGGTAGAAGTGAATCTGCAAGAAACAGATTATTTCAGGAAGCATTGGCCATTCTTACGTGATCGTCGTATCGACTCATATAGCCAGATCACCAAAAGATTTATCGAC
>NZ_JAMJWE010000508.1 GCF_023554105.1 Brucella sp. 21LCYQ03 | reverse complement strand
ATGCCGATAACGTAACAGATACCTCTCGTGGAACTACCATATCCCAAAATGGCGGATCTGTCAGTACGATTGAGCACCTCATGTCTGCTTTGGTAGGGTTAGAATTGGACAATGTTCTGATCGAAATTGACGGTCCGGAAGTACCCATTCTACACGGTAGTGCCGCTATCTTCGTCGAGAAATTGCGCGAAGTAGGTTTTGTAGAACAGGAAGCCGATCGCGAGTATTTTGAAGTAACAAGCAACATTCATTATAACGAACCTGAAAGACAGGTGGAGATCGTCGCGATGGCACTGGATGGCTATCGTCTTACGTGTATGATCGACTTCAATTCGCCTGTGTTGGGAAGTCAACATGCATCTATCACGCATATCACAGAATTTCCAAAAGAGATATCTTCGTCTAGAACATTCTGTTTCTTGCACGAGTTGGAGATGTTGGTACAACAAAGTCTGGTTAAAGGTGGCCATTTGTCCAATGCGATCGTTATAGTGGATAAGGAGATCGACGAAAATGAACTCAATAA
>NZ_JAMJWE010000507.1 GCF_023554105.1 Brucella sp. 21LCYQ03 | reverse complement strand
AATGCGGCTACGCCTTTAGGACTCAAAGCGATGAAAGAGTTACAAGAGTTTAACCCGCAAAAGGAGACGGCCTCGGATGCCCAAATCATGTTTATCGTGCTCAACGCTTCCAGCTTAACTCTTCTGCCGATCTCTATTATGGCATATAGACAAACAGCAGGAGCCGCACAGCCTTCAGACATCTTTTTGCCTATATTAATAGCCACTTTCTTCTCGACACTAGCGGCGTTGATTTTAGTCGCAATCTACCAGCGGATCAACCTGCTGAATAGAACCATATTAGCGTATTTGGGCGGTTTGTCGATTCTGGTATTTGGCACGTTGCTTTACTTTAATACGCTGAGCCAAGAGCAAATTGGCGTACTATCTCGTGTGGTGGGTAATGTCACCTTATTTACCATCTTCGTATCCTTTATCGCCTTAGCGTTATTTCGAAAAATAAATGTTTACGACGCTTTTATCGAGGGGGCCAAAGAGGGTTTTGAAGTGGCGGTAAAGATTATTCCTTATTTGGTGGCTATACTAG
>NZ_JAMJWE010000506.1 GCF_023554105.1 Brucella sp. 21LCYQ03 | reverse complement strand
CAAAGTCCTCTTCGGATAATGAGCGCACTACCATTGTGGTAAAGCAAGAAAACGGTGTAGAGATTCTTTTCCGACAGATTGCTGGTGCACTTGCCCGCAGGATCGTTTGGTATGTAAATGAGGGCGACCAAGTGGAGCAAGGTGCAGAGTTTGGCTTTATCAAGTTTGGCTCTCGTGTGGATCTTTTCCTTCCCATTGGCACTAAGATCGATGTGAAGATCGGTGACAAGGTTGTTGGTGGTAAAACCACTTTAGCGCACCTTTAACAATTCGTTAATAAACGATTTGTATATTTGAGTTTGTAGACTCAAAATTCCCTTATGACTTTTAGGCAGATATCTTTCTTTATTTCGCTCATTTTTGCGCTTATAATTTCAGGTATCCTATTGTACTTTATGCAAGAATGGAAACGTGCTGCCACAGCTTCCGCGGTCGTTTTTGTCATCAGTTACCTCATCATCAGCACCGTGCTGGAGAAGTCCATAAATGATCGAATTCACAACCTGTATAAATTGATCACCAACTT
>NZ_JAMJWE010000505.1 GCF_023554105.1 Brucella sp. 21LCYQ03 | reverse complement strand
TTACGACAAAAAAGGGAAGAGCCAGCGATCGGGCAGCCATCAACTTAAACGTCACCAAAGGCGTCTCCAACCGCGCTATTCAAGATTACCAACAGCTATCAACAGACGATTATTTCCAATTGTACTGGGAAGCCGTACGCAATAAAAACCTGTCTAACGGGTTGGCTGCCGATGTCGCGGCGAGAAATGCTAGTGCATCTTTGGTAACGGATTTGGGGATCAACCCGTATGGTGCTAATTTCTCCCAGCCCGTTGGGCTGGATGGGCGTTTGCAACCTGGAGCGCAAGCCTTGTGGAATGATAGCTGGACCGACGTATTACAACGTACCGGGCAACGTACGCAGGCTGACTTAAGCATTAGTGGCGGTGGTGATAAACATAGTTACTTTATATCTGGGGGCTATTTGGACGATCAAGGAATCGCGATTGGTTCTGGATTTAAACGATACAACGTGCGTGCAAATATTGATGCAAAAGCAAGAGAGTGGTTGAATGCAGGTTTTAATTTTGCTGCCAGCAGTGCCTT
>NZ_JAMJWE010000504.1 GCF_023554105.1 Brucella sp. 21LCYQ03 | reverse complement strand
CCACCTCTAGCTTGCATATCTTCCTCCCGACTACAACCCGCAAAAATCATCCACACGGAAAAGAAAAACAACATCAAAGCATTCTGCCTCATTTTCATATATTAAATAGTTAAAATATCTAGTCAAAAATTTACAAACGCAGCATATTTCATTACTAAAACACGAACCCCGCGAATTACAGTATATTAAAACTCGAAGTCATAAAATTGTTCTTCTGGATCATCCTCCATAATCTCGGGTCTCGCACCATTATTACCTCCGCCGATCTGAACATTCGACCCTGCTGCCATAGAGCATTCCATCTGGACAAAAGACAGCTGGATATCTGGAGATACATATTTTCTTCTAGAATTGTTATTCTTCATATTTTTATTAATCTAAATGACTTAAACAAACAATCACACACTTAATTATCAAAATAAATTCAACTTATTTACAATTTTGTGGGTACAAACATAGATACTATAAAATCAATATCTAATAAGTTTATATACTAGATTTTCAATTGTAGATTATAGTCTACAATC
>NZ_JAMJWE010000503.1 GCF_023554105.1 Brucella sp. 21LCYQ03 | reverse complement strand
CGGCGACGGTGTGATCGACGATCAGGATCGTACGGTACTTGGGTCTTACCTACCGTCATTTACCTGGGGTGGTAACTTAGGGCTTAGCTATAAACGTTTTGATTTCTCCGCGTTATTTCAAGGACAATCAGGTTTCAGTATCCTAAACCGCAAGCGCGGCGAGATGATTTTCACTAACGATACCAACATCGATGCTAATCTGGCTGAGAATATGTGGCGCGGTGAAGGTACTTCGAACCAATATCCTTCTGCTTCGGGCTTACGTCGTGCCTGGAATCAGAATATGAGTAGCTATTTTATTGAAAGTGGTTCCTACTTCCGTTTGCAGAATGTTCGCTTATCTTACTCGTTCTTCGGCCGTGAATCAAAAATTCCAGAGACACGCGTAACCTTTACAGCAGAACGCCCATTAACCATCTTTAAATATAACGGGTTCAACCCGGAAGTGGCTGATGGTATTGACCGCGAGGTTTACCCAATCCCAGCAGTATACACTTTAGGCGTAATGATTAAATTGTAAGCAGCCA
>NZ_JAMJWE010000502.1 GCF_023554105.1 Brucella sp. 21LCYQ03 | reverse complement strand
ATCAGGATAATCTGATGATTATCAATAAATCCGGTATCGTAATCCGCATCGGAGTAGAAACGCTTCGTGTAATGGGTAGAGCTACGCAAGGTGTGAAGCTAATCCGACTGAATGATAATGACGAGATTGCATCGATCACAAAAGTAGCCCGCGAAGACGAATTGGAAGAGGGCGAAGAGCAGGGTGAAGGTTATGTAGCTAATGAAGAAGGAGCTGCAACACCGGGAAGTGACGAGGGTGCTGTATCAGATAACAACGATGAAGAAAGCGAGTAATATTACAAGGTATGTTTTAACTTTTGGTTTAGCCATTGGTAGCTTGTCTGCTTTTGCTCAGTCTGCCGTGAAAGAAGCGACCAATAACTTTGCTTTATACACGCAGACAGGCGAGTTGAAGCATCTAGAAAATGCCAAAAAATTCATCGATGGTGTTTATAAGACTAGACGTGACTCTGCCAATGTGCGCATTAATATTACACGTGCTATGATCTATAGCTCTATTGCTTATGCAGATTCTACGCGCAAGATCA
>NZ_JAMJWE010000501.1 GCF_023554105.1 Brucella sp. 21LCYQ03 | reverse complement strand
AAGTAGGCTTCACCGGCTATACTCACTTGTCTTTTCTCGTGATTAAATACGAGTGGATACACTAATTTGGACTGTGCATTAAGATGTACACGAGTGCCGTCGCTTAGCGTTACTTTGTATTTTCCGCCCACAGGAACAGTAATACTGGCTGTCATTTGTGCAAGCTTTGCCTTATCGATGGCAAGCAGGGGCGTGCCGTCCGAATAGCTCAGCTCATCGGAGAGGATAATGCCATCTTTGTCGCTACGCAGGTTGATCTTTTGTCCATCGGAAAGGAGCAGTTCGGCTTTATTGCTGCCGGGAAGTACGCTGGATGCTTCGATAGGTTCGGACCATGTTGGATGCTGCCGCCAATGAAAGTAGCCGAATAAGGATGCACAAAGGAATAGGGCGGCGACTCCCCGGTAGATCAGTCTCGAGCTCCAGCGGCGACGCATCGGAAACGGCTGTGCGGTACGAAGCTTGCCGAGGGTTCGTTGCTTGATGTTTTCAAGCTGCTGCTTGGCATCCTCATCCTCCATATCTATCC
>NZ_JAMJWE010000500.1 GCF_023554105.1 Brucella sp. 21LCYQ03 | reverse complement strand
GAGCAAATCAACCAAATTGGTTCCTCCGGCTATATAAGCACCTGTTGGTGTTTTTGAGCGAAGTGCTTCTTTGCTGTCTTTAGGTTTTATGTACTCGAACGGTCTCATGCCTGTGCTACTTTTTGAATTGATTCGACAATACCGTTGTAGGCCCCACACCGGCACAAATTACCACTCATATACGCTTTGATTTCTTCGACCGATCCCGTATGCCCTTCTTTGACACAGGCTACAGCCGACATGATCTGCCCTGGCGTACAATAACCACATTGAAAACCATCGCATGCGATAAATGCCTCCTGCATGGGATGAAGATCATCTCCCTCCGATAGTCCCTCTATGGTGGTGACCTCTTTACCGACAGTCATCGCCGACAGCGTAAGACAACTGAGTGTACGTTCGCCATCCACATGAACGGTACAGGCACCGCATTGACCGTGATCGCATCCCTTTTTTGTGCCCGTAAGCTGTAGATTTTCCCGCAGTAAATCTAACAAGGTCGATCTCGTATCCGCTTGCATCGTGTATG
>NZ_JAMJWE010000050.1 GCF_023554105.1 Brucella sp. 21LCYQ03 | reverse complement strand
AATGGCATCTATCGATCTTAACAGCGATCTCGGAGAAGGTTTTGGACCTTGGCCGATGGGCGATGATACGTCGATGCTGGCGATTGTGAGCAGCGCCAATATTGCTTGTGGCTTTCATGCGGGTGATCCTGCCGGAATTCTTACTGTGCTACGCGAAGCTGGCCGACGCGGCGTGTCGGTTGGTGCGCATATCGGCTATCGCGATCTCGTCGGCTTTGGCCGCCGCAACATGGATCCTTCGAGCAGTGAACTTATCGCCGATACGATCTACCAGATCGGCGCTTTGCAGGGACTGGCACGTGCGGCTGAGACCAAGGTTTCTTATGTCAAGCCACATGGCGCGCTTTACAACACAATCGCCCATGATGCGCGGCAGGCCGCTGATGTCATTACAGGGATTAAAGCAATCGACCCATCGCTTGTGCTGATGGCACTGGCTGGTGCGCCAATCGTTGAACAGGCTCGCAAAGCCGGTTTGACTGTCGTGTGCGAAGCCTTTGCGGACCGCGCTTATAATGTCGATGGCAGTCTGGTTAATCGCCGCCTTGAAGGTTCCGTTATCCACGACCCTGAAGTGATTGCTGAACGGATGCTGCGCATGGTCAATGAACAGCGCGTAACCGCCATTGATGGAACCGATATTGCGCTTGATGCGCAGTCGATCTGTGTGCATGGCGATAATCCGACCGCTGTTGCAATCGCCGCCACATTGCGTGAGCGACTGGAAGCACGCGGCGTGGAACTCAAGCCTTTCGTTGATGTCACATCATGAGTGAACGCCTGCGCTTTCTGCCATCCGGCAGCGATAGTTTTCTGGTCGAGCTTGATGATCTTGCCATAACGCTCACATTGCTCGACGCTTTGCAGGCAGCAAAGCTTGAAGGCGTATGCGAAGTCATTCCCGGCGCGCGCACGATCATGGTGCATTTCGACCGCTGGCTCACAGATCGTGCCAAGCTCACAAGCCAGATTGCAGCGCTTGATCTTTCGGTTCGCAGCACCCGCAGTGGCGAGATGTTTGAAATACCCGTCACCTATGATGGTGAAGATCTGGCCGACGTCGCAGCCATGCTTGGCTGTACGATCAACGAGGTCATTGAGCGCCATACTGAGGCAACCTATACGGTTGCATTTACCGGCTTCGCCCCCGGCTTTGCCTATATGACCTGTGACGATCCCGGCTTTGATGTGCCACGTCGCAAAAGCCCGCGCGTGAAAATTCCGGCTGGATCGGTGGCGCTGGCAGGCAAGTTCGGCGGTATTTATCCGTCTGATAGTCCCGGCGGCTGGCAATTGCTTGGCACGACACCACTTGCCATGTGGGACACGACAAGGGAACGCGCAGCACTGCTTGCGCCCGGCGACCGCGTACGTTTTAGCGACATGGCGAAGAGCGGAACAATCGCCGTATCAAAGCCGGCCGCAGAAGCAGTGAAGACACAGACCGCAGAAGGCCTTCTGGTAACACGCGCTGATCGTCCGGCCTTGTATCAGGATATGGGTCGCCCGGGCCTTGCCAGTCAGGGAGTGTCGGAATCCGGCGCGCTTGATCGTACTGCTATGCGAGAAGCCAATTACTGCGTTGGCAATCCAGCTAATGCTGCCGCAATTGAGGTCTCTTTTGGCAGCTTTGCGTTCAAGGCTGACCGTCCTGTGACTGTTGCCGTGACCGGAGCGCCTTGCCCGCTGATCATTCGGACGCCGGGAGGCAAAACTGTTACAGCGGGCTTCGCAAAGCCATTTGCACTCAACGCAGGTGATGAATTGTCGCTTGGCATCCCGCCGGAAGGAATGCTGAGCTATCTCGCGCTGCGCGGCGGATTTGAGATTGAACCTGTTCTCGGATCAGTGGCGCGTGACACACTAGCCAAAGTTGGCCCTGCTCCAATTGCGGCTGGTGATATTCTTGTACCTGCCGACCGGCCAGCATTGGCGGTTTCATCCGATGTAAGCGCATCGCGCGCGTTACCGCGTGCTGGCGAAGTCGTGACACTCGATATTGTGCTGGGCCCGCGTACCGACTGGTTCACCCAGCAGGGTCTTAACACCCTCACATCGCAGGACTGGGATGTGACACCTCAATCAAGTCGCGTTGGTATGCGCCTTAAAGGTGCTACCACCATCGAACGCGCCATTGACGACGAGCTGCCATCTGAAGGCACCGCTCTTGGTGCCATTCAGGTGCCTGCGAGCGGTCAACCCGTTCTGTTTCTGGCCGACCACCCGCTGACCGGCGGTTATCCAGTTATTGGCGTGGTGGCAAGCCATCATCTCGATCTTGCAGGCCAGATACCTATCGGTGCCCGCATTCGCTTCAACCCAATCTCCAATTTCGAACCGCAAGAAGTTATAGCCCGATGAAGAAGCTGCTTATTGCCAATCGCGGCGAAATCGCCATCCGCATCATCCGCGCAGCACGCGATTATGGCGTTGCATCCGTAGCGATCTATTCCGACGCCGATGCCAGTTCACTGCACGCCGAATTTGCCGACGAGGCCTATGGTCTTGGCGCAGGTCGTCCGGCAGATACCTATCTCAACATTGCGAAGATACTCGACATTGCAAAACGCGCTGGAGCCGATGCGGTCCATCCGGGCTATGGATTTTTGTCGGAACGCGCTGAGTTTGCCAAAGCCGTGATTGATGCCGGTCTGATCTGGGTCGGCCCATCGCCAGAAGTCATCACGTCGCTGGGCGATAAGGTTGAAGCAAGGCGGATTGCCGAAAAGGTCGGCGCACCACTCGTTAAGGGCTCAGACGGCCCGCTGGCATCAGCAGCGGAAGCCATTGCCTTTGCACGTGAAGCTGGCGTGCCTTTGGCGATCAAAGCTGCATTTGGCGGCGGTGGTCGCGGCATGAAGGTGGCGCATCGTCTGGAAGAAGTCGGCGAATTGTTCGATTCCGCCGTGCGCGAAGCAGTGGAAGCATTCGGACGTGGCGAATGCTACGCCGAGCAATTCCTTGAAAAGCCACGCCATATCGAGGCACAGGTTATTGCTGACACACACGGCAACACTGTTGTTCTTGGCACGCGTGATTGCTCGCTGCAACGCCGCAACCAGAAGCTCGTTGAAGAAGCGCCAGCACCCTTTATCACGGAAGAACAGCGCACCCGTATTCATGACTCCGCGCGCGCAATCTGTGCAGCAGCGGGCTATACGGGAGCTGGTACTGTCGAGTTTTTGCTCTCACAGAATGGCACAATCTCGTTTCTGGAAGTTAACACACGCCTTCAGGTCGAACATCCGATCACCGAAGAAACCACCGGCATCGATATTGTCATCGAGCAGCTGCGCATTGCCGACGGCAAGGAATTATCAGTCACCGAAACCCCAGCGCCACGCGGTCATGCCTTTGAATTCCGCATCAATGCCGAAGATCCGGGCCGTGGCTTTCTGCCAACCCCGGGCCTGATCACGCGTTTTCGCGCCCCTTCGGGTCCGGGTGTGCGTCTTGATACAGGTGTTGAAAGCGGATCGGAAATTCCTGGCCTCTACGACTCCTTGATGGCAAAGCTTATTGTGACGGGTGCTACCCGCGACGAAGCGCTTATTCGTGCCCGCCGCGCGCTGGCCGAGTTTAAAATCGAAGGCGTGGCCTCCGTGCTACCCTTTCACCGTGCGGTTGTGGAAGACAAGGCCTTTACCGGAAAAGACGGATTTAAGGTTTTCACCAACTGGATCGAAACTGAGTTTCGTGGTGTTGAACCATCGGCAAGGATTGATCCAGTCGAGGGTGGTGTTATACGCAGTTTCATTGAGATCGACGGCAAGCGCCATGAACTTGGCCTTCCCGCAGCCCTATTCTCCGGCCTCAGCGCGCCACAGCAAACAGCCTCTGCCACGCAGCCGGTTACAGAAGGCGCTGTCACGGCACCCATTCCCGGCACGTTCCAGCAATGGCTGGTTGAAGATGGTACAACGGTCGCAGAAGGCGAAGTCGTTGCCATCATGGAAGCCATGAAGATGGAAACGCGGATAGCCGCGCCTAAGGCTGGCAAGATCAGCCTTCATACCGAGCCCGGCAAAAGTGTGGCGCTTGGCGCAGAATT
>NZ_JAMJWE010000005.1 GCF_023554105.1 Brucella sp. 21LCYQ03 | reverse complement strand
CCTGATCTTGTCGTGGTTGCTGCCGAAGGGCAGATCATTTGCGAGCATTCACGCATCTTCAATCGCTCTCACGAAGCACCAGGTCACACCGTCTATGACTGGCGGCACTATTTGTCGGTCATTCAGCGAAAGCCCGGCGCATTGCGCAATGGCGCTCCCTTCACGGAGCTTCCTGAAGCGTTTCGCACACTCCAGCTTCATCTGTTGAAGAAGCCGGGCGGCGATAGGGAAATGGTCGATATCCTTTCCCTCGTCTTACAGCATGATGAACAGGCCGTACTTATGGCAGTCGACATGGCGCTGAAGTCTGGAGTGCCGACAAAAACCCATATCCTCAATTTGCTTCATCGTTTGGTCGACGGCAAATCTCTCATTCCACCCCCGATTAACGCACCGCAGGCACTGACCCTTAACAATGAACCCAAGGCCAATGTCGAACGCTACGACACTTTGAGAAAGACGGAGGCTCGTCATGCGTCATAATCCAGCGAGTGGTGCTATCGTTATCATGCTGCGGCAATTAAAGATGCATGGCATGGCACAAGCAGTTGGTGAACTCACCGAACAAGGATCACCAGCTTTCGAGGCAGCTATTCCAGTTCTGTCACAGCTGCTTAAGGCGGAAACAGCAGAGCGTGAAGTCAGATCAGTTGCCTATCAGCTCAAAACTGCACGCTTTCCAGCCTACCGTGATCTGAACGGCTTTGACTTCGCAAGCAGTGATATAAACGAGGCATTGGTCCTGCAGCTGCATCGCTGTGACTTTCTCAATGATGCAAACAACATCGTTCTGGTTGGTGGACCCGGCACGGGTAAAACTCATATCGCCACCGCTATTGGTGTCCAGGCGATTGAACACCACCACAAACGCGTCCGGTTCTTCTCAACAGTTGAACTTGTGAATGCACTTGAGCAGGAAAAAGCCCAGGGCAAATCCGGACAGATCGCCAACCGGCTCATTTATTCCGATCTCGTCATTCTTGATGAGCTCGGATATCTACCATTCAGTGCATCCGGTGGCGCGCTTTTATTCCACCTGCTCAGCAAACTTTACGAGCGCACGAGTGTCATAATCACCACCAATCTCAGCTTCAGTGAATGGGCAAGCGTGTTTGGAGACGCCAAAATGACGACTGCATTGCTCGACAGGCTCACCCATCACTGCCACATACTGGAAACCGGAAATGACAGCTTCAGGTTCAAAAACAGTTCCGCTCAGGAACCAAAACGAGCAAAGGAACACACGAAACTTGACCGTGAATAAAAACCCGAACATTAATTAAAAGGCGGGTCAATTCTCGGTGGAAATCCCGGGTCAGTTCTTAGCGGCAATCAACAGGCAGGCTCACCACAGCACGTAGGAAGGCGCGGTTTTCTGTGAACTCCCGAACGCGAGCGAGAGACGGGTTGTTGAAGATACCTTCGGGCAAAACAATGCCCATGCGACCACCCGGCTTCAAAAGGTCCAAGCATCTTTCGATGAACAAGAGTTCTGTCTTGATCTTGGACTTCTCGTTTGCTGGGAGCTTGAACAGACTGGCGATCGGTTTGTTGACGTGCGCTTTGACGCGTTCCTGAGATTCGCGATAAAGTTCACCGTACTCTTCCAAATACCGCCGTTCCGCAGCCGGTGAAACTTCGATTTCCGAAGGCAAAATCTTATCGCTAGGTTCGACGTTTGCGCCAAAGGGCGGATTCGTCAGAATAATGTCGAACCGGCCCTCAAATATGCCGTTCACGTTCAGGAAGCCATCATGGTGATGCACGCCGCCGTGACCGTCCCCGTGCATAATCATGTTCATCTTGGACGTGCGCGCCATACGGTCGTTCGCGTCCGTTCCATAGATGCAACGGTTCGACAGTTTCCAAAGGCGCGATCCGGATACGCTTTGATCAAGGTCGCGCTGTATCTTTTCGTACTTGGCCTTCAGCTTCTTGGCGCGGTCCCCTTCGCTGAGGGCCTTGTCACCTTCGACGGCTTTTTTGAACTCGTTGTACTGAAGGTCAGCATCCGCAAGAATCTTCTCGCGAACGATTTCAAAGACGCGGATAAGGAAGCCACCCGAGCCGCTTGCAGGGTCGCAAACAACTTCGCCTTCTTGCGGGTCTACCATATGAACCATGAATTCCACGATGGTCCTTGGAGTGAAAAACTGTCCGATTTCGCCCCGGAACGTGCGTCCTAGGAAGCGTTCGAATGCCACACCCTTAACGTCTTCACTCGTATCCGAAAGGTTGTACTTCTCAAGCTTACGGACGATTTCTTCGCCAGTTGCAGGCTTGAGATTGATCCGTTCATCACCTTCAAAAATCTTGTCGGTCGAATAATATGCCTTCGTTTGCTGGAACAGGTTGTCCAGCGGGTTTTCGGCGATCTGCCCCTTCAGCACATCAACGGTGAAGAGGTTTGTCTTACTGCGTCTGGTCAGAAGCTGCCTTTCCACGTAGACCTTCGTAAAAAGGACCTTCGCGATCTCATCGAATGCAGCCGCCGGGTCCTTCTTTTCCCGATTCCTAATGATGTTGTGGCACTGGTGCAGTAGATCCGCGAATTCCTTTTCTTTGAATGCGCGGAGCTTGTTCAGAAGTTCTTCAATATCTTTGTCCGATGCATTCCCATGCGGAATGTTTTCGATTTCTTCGGTGTAACCGGGAACCTTGTCCTTCTTGACCCGCCAATATTTCGTTTCGCGGGAGTTGTGCGTGACGAAGAATGGTGCGCCAACAATACGGGCGTAATTCTCGCCTTGGTTATAATCCGCTGGCTTGATGGTCACGTTGTCGGATTTGCATTCGACGATAATAAATGGCGAGTTCTCGTCCAGTTTATCCTGTACGGTTCGCCACAGAACAAAATCAGCACGAGCACCTGCGCTGCCGCGTCCAATTAGGTCCATTTCTTCAGCGATTTGGTCCAATGAAAACTGATACTCGTTTATCAGATGTAAGAGGTATTCTTGCCGCACGGCTTCTTCGGGCGTCTCTATCAGCCATTTCTTCCGGACGTGACTGTAGATTTTGCCCTTGCCGTCCCTTTTGATTTCGATACTTGCCATAAAGTGCCCCGCTCAGATCCGCTTTGCTCATTATCTCAATTTCAGATAGTCGACCTGTTCGTCCTTGTCACCTACGTGTTGAAGTTCATTAACGATTCAGAAGGATCGAAACATCGCATTTCTGCTAGCGAGATCAGCTCCACTATATCCACCTGACGCTGCCCGCTTTCGAAGCACGCAACGAAAGATTGGTATTACCCCAGCTTTTTGGCAAGCTCTGCTTGGGTGAAACCTGCCGCCCCTCGTTTCTGAACCAATAGCGCAATCAGCGCTTCCATGTCTCTACGTCTCTAGAGTTTTGACCACTCTTTGCCCGGCCCTGAATCAGATGAGGACTCCATCTATACCGGAAAATCAGTTATCTTAGATTCAGATAATTTGGCGTGTTGCATGGACGGGCTCTTGGAAATCGCGTGTTGGATTTTCGGCTTTGACGTGACGATGCCCATATGGGGTACGTTTTTCCGGTGCGCGTGGGATTCGTCCCCGCTTACAGTTCCCACGTGCTAGTACGTATGGCAGGGGCAGCACGAGAGAGCTGCTATCGTAGGGGAATTGCACCAGCCTTATACCAGCCATCAACTTTAACCTTTAGAGGACGCTTTTTCTCTCTGCTTTCAATCACCCGAGGTGGGCAACGCCTTGAAGCGTGCCGGACGTAACTAAAATCGTTAAGGTCTTGTCGCAGCAACTAGGATGCTTCCTAGTATTTGGGATGCCTTGAGACAATTAACCCTCTCCGGCACCGTGCGGCATTGAAAATCGCCCACAGTATTCGTTTTATGATGTGACGGCGTATTATTATCGTCAGCACAGTGAAGCGGACCGAGACATGTTTGGAATAGTGCCTTAGGGCGTCAACATTGGAATTCAAGAGCTGCTCGTATCGGCAAGCAAATTTGGCGTCGGTCACGCCACGGTCACCGTTTTGCCGCTTCATAGCAGTTGACATCAGTTAATCCGACTTTTGTTCCGTCCAAGATTCACAGGTCCCACCGGCTTCAAAATAACGCCTCTCTCTGTATTGTGATGAAATTTGAGGTACTTTCTTTAAATACTTTGGTCATGCAATTTCTTGCTTGCCAAGGTTGGGGTCGAGGGTTCGAATCCCTTCGCCCGCTCCAGTTTTTCCGATTGGTTTAGGCATCAAAATCCCGGCTTCGTCCGGGATTTTTGCTTTTTATCGTTCAAATTCTGCTGCTCTTCGACTCAATCGAAAATCCCCCACGCTCCTGTTTGATTCCTTATCATTTGGCAGTGGTTCATCCTCCGTTTCGACTCTGCAAAACACCCTTCACATTCATTTTGTTTCGAAAACGACACATTCGAAATCAGAAAATTACGTGAAACACCTTTTAAGCTTGCGGTTTCGTATTTTGTGCCACTAAGAAGGCAGCATCTTGGGCTTCCCCCACAATGTAAAGCCCACAAGTATGGATATGAAACAATGACTGTTGCTCAAGCAGTTGTTCCGAAGAAAAATTCTGCACGCCGCGTTTTGGCCGCGAGCATGATCGGAACAACAATCGAATTCTTCGACTTCTATATTTATGCCACTGCTGCGGTAATCGTTTTCCCGCACCTCTTCTTCCCGGCAAGTGACGGTAACTCGGCGCTGCTCCAATCTTTGGCGACCTTCGCTATTGCCTTCTTCGCACGCCCAATCGGCGGCGCGTTGTTTGGCCACTTCGGCGATAAGGTTGGCCGTAAGGCAACGCTTGTTGCAGCACTGATGACCATGGGTATTTCCACGGTCGCAATCGGCTTCCTGCCAACTTATGAATCCATCGGCGTTTGGGCGGCTCTCCTGCTCGCACTCTGCCGTCTGGGTCAGGGCCTTGGTCTTGGTGGCGAATGGGGCGGTGCAGTTCTGCTCGCAACCGAAAACGCGCCGGAAGGCAAGCGTACATGGTACGGCATGTTCCCACAGCTCGGTGCGCCTGTTGGCTTCATCCTTGCAACGGGTATCTTCCTGGTATTGGCTGAACTCCTGACCGAAGAACAGTTCATGTCGTTCGGCTGGCGTATTCCTTTCATCGCGAGTGCCCTGCTGGTTGGCGTCGGCCTCTTCATTCGCTTGAAGATTGCTGAAACACCAGAATTCCAGAAGGCTATCGACAAGGCTGAACGCGTTGAAGTTCCAGTCGCAACGCTTTTCAAAAAGCATAAGGCGAGCCTGTTTCTCGGCACTATCGGCGCTGTTGCAACCTTCGTTCTGTTCTATCTCATGACCGTGTTCTCGCTCGGTTGGGGTACGCGTGCGCTCGGCTATAGCCGTGAGCAGTTCCTCATCCTGCAGATGATCGGCGTGATCTTCTTCGGCCTCACCATCCCAGTCGCAGCGCTGCTTTCTGATAAGTACGGTATGCGTCCGGTCATGATCATCGTCACGGTACTGATTGGTATCTACGGCTTCCTGATGGCTCCGCTCTTCCTCAGTGGAACTGTTGGCGTTCTCGCCTTCCTTATCCTTGGTTTTGGTCTGATGGGTCTGACCTATGGTCCAATTGGTGCGGCTCTTGCTGAACCTTTCCCGACTTCGGTTCGCTATACCGGCGCTTCGCTGACCTTCAATCTGGCAGGCATTCTCGGCGCATCGGTTGCACCTTACATCGCAACATGGCTCGCGACACATTATAGCTTCGCTTATGTTGGTTACTACATGACTGCTGCTGCCGTGATTTCTCTGATCGGCTTTGCCTTCATCTCGTTCAAGCGCGGCGAATAAGCCAAACTAAATACCAAAAAATAAAGCCCGCGTGGATCACTCCACGCGGGCTTTTCTTTTAAGACTGATAACTTATTCGGTGTCAGCAGCTTCAAGTGCAATCGCAACCGACTGAATGATCGAAGCGAAGCGTGCAGCAGTCTGGATCGCTTCAGTCGAGACACCTGCTTTGCGCAGAACATCTTCGTGCGCATCGATGCACATGCCGCAGCCATTGATTGCTGAAACAGCCAGCGACCAAAGTTCGAAATCGACCTTATCGACACCCGGATTGCCAATCACGTTCATGCGCAGCTTGGCTGGAAGCGTGCGATATTCCTTGTTGGTCGCAAGGTGCACAAACCGATAATAAATGTTGTTCATGCCCATGATGGAGGCAGCAGATTTTGCAGCCTGCACAACGCTAGCATCAACCTTGCCTGCTGCTTCAGCAGTCAGCGCCTTGCGCACATCAGCATTGCGCGAAGCAATACCGCAGGCAATGAACAGGCCGTATTTCTGCTGTGGCGTCAGCGTTTCATCGCTCGCCATGGACGAAAGGTTAAGACGAACATCCTTGGCGAAATCCGGGATTTTAGACTTCAGATCATCAATGGACATGGAACCCTCTTTATAATGTCATGTTTCAGTTTTTGATAAACAAAAGGCGGGTCTCAACCCGCCTCGTGTCAGATCATTTATGCTGATTAAGCAGCCTTGAGCGTTTCGCCACCGACTTCGCGGTTGCATGGGCAAAGCTCATCGGTCTGCAGAGCGTCGAGAACGCGCAGCGTGTCCTTTGGAGCGCGGCCAACATTGAGGTTGGTTGCGTAAACGTGCTGGATCGTGTTGTCAGGATCGACAACGAAGGTGTAGCGGTAAGC
This sequence comes from Brucella sp. 21LCYQ03, assembly GCF_023554105.1. GTDB lineage: Bacteria > Pseudomonadota > Alphaproteobacteria > Rhizobiales > Rhizobiaceae > Brucella. The sequence goes on along the minus strand of NZ_JAMJWE010000005.1, from coordinate 226,796 downwards.
AACGCCATCTGGCGAACGAACGCCGAGGCCATCAACCAGCGAACCATTGGTGTCAGCAAACGACCAGATTGGCAACTTGTTGAGATCCTGATGATCGCGACGCCATGCGAGCTTCACGAATTCGTTGTCGGTCGAGCCGCCGAGAACGACTGCGTCGCGGTCTTCGAAGTCCGAAGCCAGACGTGCAAATTCTGCAATTTCTGTTGGGCAAACGAATGTGAAGTCCTTAGGGTAGAAGAAAATAACCTTCCACTTGCCTTCGAAGCTTGCTTCGGTGACTTCTTCAAAAGCCGAAACGCCGTTTTCTTCGTGGAAGTTAAAACCAGGCTTTACGCCGGTTACTTTGAAAGAAGGAAGCTTGTCACCAATACCGAGCATCTCATACCTGCCTGTCAATTCGTTGTTATGCAGAAAATTCAGAAGTTTCAGAACTCTCCACTTGCTAGACATATATAGAGATTCTAATACAATCGGTCAAAGCGATTAAAACGATCAAATCCATCGATTTTAACGATGGAGATAAGTTTAGCCCTAGACCATGCTCAATATCAGTGTTCGACAACTCCACTATTTTATCGCTCTTGTAAAAGCAGGCTCGTTTTCGCGCGCAGCGGAAGCGGTCGGCGTTACGCAATCAACGCTCAGTGCGTCCATTCAGGCGCTTGAGGCCGAGATCGGCGCTACACTGATCGACCGCACAGGGCGACGCATGCAACTGCTGCCAGCGGGCGAGGATTTCCTCAATCGTGCGCAGGAAATCGTTGCCTCCATCGAGGAGCTACCAGAACATGCGCGTCAGGCAGAACGCCCTCTGACCACGCGTCTGCGACTGGGTGTCATCCCGTCAATCGCTCCGTTTTTATTGCCTAAGGTCTTGCCGACAACAGCCAAAGCTTTTCCTGAATTGCAATTAAGCGTGCGTGAAGGGCTGACGCGCACGCTTCTCGACAATCTGCGCTCGGGTTCGCTTGATGTGGCACTCGTCGCTCATCCCTATGATCTTGATGACTTCGAAGTCGCTGAAATTGGCGAAGATCCGTTCTTTCTCGCCGTGCGACGCGATCATGCGCTCGCAAATCGCGACCATATTGATGCCAGCGACCTACAGGATCAGCCTTTTCTGCTGCTTGAAACTGGCCATTGCTTACGCGAACACGTTATGGCAGCCATTGGTTCAAAGCCTACACAAACGGGTGGCGATGTTCATGCAACAAGCATCATGACACTGGTGCAGTTGGTGGAGTTTGGCATGGGCGTAACGCTGCTGCCAGAAGTCGCAATCAAAGCAGGCGTTACCCGTGGCAGCGAAATCAGTATTGTGCCTTATGAAGGGCAAAACAACTATCGTTCGCTCGCTTTAGTCTGGCGCGCCAAGGCTGCGAGACGCAATGAATATCAGCTCTTTGCAACGCATCTGCGCAATCATTGCATGAATAAATGAGTTAAAACACATCCCGAAAAGTGGGAACCAGTTTTCGGACCAGGATGTGCGTCAAACAAATGCATAGAGCGCTGATCTGATAAAATCAGATCGAAACGCGCTCTAAAGAACACCCCATGCGCGGAAACGGCCCCGCCCGGTAATCTCCCGAAGATTAAGCTCAGCGATCAGCTTGAGTGCACCCTGTGGCGTAACATCAAGCTCTTTTTCCACCATTGGGCTCGATACTAGCGGGCTGCGCATCATCATATCCACGAGTTGCGGCAGGCGGGAATTAGAACGACGCCCTTTGAGTTTACGCTGCATCTGTTCTCGCGCCAGCATCAAACGGTCATGCTCTTTCATCACTGTCTCAGCACCATCTTCAATGGCTGCAAAGAAGGTTTTGAGACGGACCAGACGGTTCTGCGAGCGGCGTTCATCAGGCCTTTTGGTCCGCAATCCAATGCTCAGTGCTGGCAAATGCGAAGAAGCTATTCCAGACTGACGCAGATAAGCGGCAGCGAGCAAGCGCCCTACCCATGAGGAGCGCTGTACCACCTCAATATCAAACCAGGCATCATACATGATTGCGGCGCGCATTAAGTGAGGCAGATAAGCAGACTTTTCAAAGACGCTGCGCCATTGCTGCAAACGTTCATCCTCATTCCAGTCCTCATCATTCAACAGCGGGTCAATTTCGACGGGCTGAGGCTTGGGCTTCTCCTGAACAATACCTTTCAAGAGTGCATCAGTGCGCGCGAGCAGTGCATCTATATCATCCAGAAGTGCGTCGGCTTCTCCTTCTTCCGGCTCATCATATTGCTTCACGGGTTCGACATGAATCTCGACATTCCGACCGAGCAATTGCTGGATGCCTGAGCTGCTCAAAGCCCAGCCTGCTGCGCGTCCAGCAACTTGCCGGCGAAGACGCAAAACAGAATGCGCAATCGTCAGCGCATGGCTCGGCATACGCGTATCCATCACAGCATCATGCAAAATCAGATCTTCCAGATGCACCAGCTCGCCCTCAAGCCACATGGAGGCGACAGCGTCATGCATATGCATACGCTCTAGCATTCCGTCGCGGATCGGTGATCGGGCAAGCCGCTCGTCGAGCCTGGTTAATGCAGCTGTGGCATTTGCCACAGGCACAAAAAACTCATCGAGCGGCAACTTGTCAAATTCATAAGCCATGCTCCGCATATCGCAGCCGATTGCGAAAAAAGGCAAATGAAAATGAGTATTTAAGCGAGAACTTCCGCAACTTTCACAGCGCGGCCTTCCTTGACTGAAAGAAGAGCCGCTTCCGCCAGCGCTAAAGCCTGCAATCCATCTTCAGCTGAAGGCGTAGGCGCTTTGCCGCCATCAATCGCATCGATGAACGAAGCAATCTCAGCCGCATAAGCATCCGTATAGCGCGTCATGAAGAAATCATGCAGCGGTGGGCGGGTATAGCCATCTTTTGATGCCACTTCGATGGAAACCGGGCGCTGGTTTTCAGCCGAAACCGCTCCTTCTGATCCGTGCACTTCGATGCGCTGGTCGTAACCGTAAGAAGCACGGCGTGAATTTGAAATCACGCACTGACGACCGGAAGCCGTGGTCAGGATCACGCTTGCACTGTCGAAATCACCGAGTTCACCGATCTTTGGATCGACAAGAATCGACGCAGAGGCCGATACGGTTGCAATTTCTTCGCCCAACAAAAAACGTGCCATGTCAAAATCATGAATCGTCATATCGCGGAAGATACCGCCGGAAACCTTGATATATTCCGCAGGCGGCGCACCCGGATCGCGACTGGTGATCGTGACCATCTCGACCTTGCCAATCCGACCGTCATCAATCGCCTTGCGAACAGCTGCGAAATGTGGATCAAAGCGGCGATTGAACCCGAGCATAACCTTGCCGCCGGTTTTCTTGATAACATCCAGGCAAGCTCGCACACGCTCAATGTTGAGATCGATCGGCTTTTCGCAGAACACGGCTTTGCCAGCGCGGGAAAAACGTTCAATCAGATCGGCATGCGTGTTGGTTGGCGTACAGATCAGCACCGCATCCACATCAGACGAATTTTCAATCTCGTCGATGGTGCGCACTTCAGCACCTGCAGAATCGGCGATAGCACGTGCTGCATCCTCATTAGCATCCGCCACTGCAATAAGCTTTGCGCGCTTGTCCGAAGCGATTGCACCCGCATGAACCTTACCAATACGGCCAGCACCGAGCAGAGCAAGACGTGTAACCATTGCCTTCATCCTCCCAAAACGGTCATCCTCGATTGACCGACAAAACAGTTTCGCCACTCCACTTTGTGTAAGAACACAATGCGCAATAGAATATTTATTCTATTTTGCTAGTTTGTGATATAATATAAGTCAAGAGAGTGTTTCTGAAAGGACCGCAATGGACGTCGAACAGGTTGCTACAGCGCCAGGCAATATTAAAGAATTTGAAGCAAGACTGCTCGAAATTGCAGATCGCCTGCCGAAGCGCCTGAAGCAATGTGCGGATTATGTTGCAGCCAATCAGGATAGAATTGCGGTTTCAACTGTGGCGGAAATGGCCGAAGGCGCAGGCGTTCAGAGTTCGGCGTTCATGCGCTTTTGTCAGATACTTGGCTTTTCTGGTTTTTCAGAAATGCAAAAGATTTTCCGCGACTCCTATGCTGGCGGCTGGCCGGATTATTCGACACGGCTTGGACATCTGCGCGAGACCGAAGCAGGCAGTGCCCCGGCGCTATTAGCTGAGTTCGCTGAAGCCAGTCGCACATCACTCGAAAGCTTGCTAAAAACCATAGATCCCCAAGCATTGGAAAAAGCTGTCGATCTGCTGGCAACGGCGGAAACCATTCACATCATCGGTGTTCGTCGCGCATTTCCGGTTGCGAGCTATTTGGCCTATGCTCTTGAGAAGATGCAGGTTCCAGCGATGCTTCATAGCACTGTCGGCAAACTGGAGAACCAGCACGCCATCCGCAAAGGTGATGTGCTTCTTGCCATTTCCTTTTCGCCATACTCGCCTGAAACCATCGCTATGGCAGAAAATGCCAGTGCGCGCGGCATTGATGTTATCGCAATCACCGACACAATTGTCAGTCCCATGAGCAAGCTGGCACGACAATCATTGCTCGTTTCCGAGGTAGATTTCGGTGCATTCCGCTCGCTTTCTGCAACGCTCTGCCTGGCAATTACACTCGCTGTCGCCGTCGGCACAAAACGCCAATCATAAAATACTGCGGCATTCCATTTTTCAGTTGAAATGGAATATTAAATCCATTTTAATCAGAAATAGAATGAAAGACGCATACACCGATGGAGGATGGAATGAAGCGGCTGGATTTGATCACAATTGGCCGGTCTTCGGTAGATCTTTATGGCACACAGGTCGGTGGCTTACTGGAAGATATGTCTTCCTTTAACAAATATGTTGGCGGCTCTCCCACAAATATTGCAACCGGAACGGCTCGCCTCGGACTTAAATCCGCGCTCATCACACGCGTCGGCGATGAACATATGGGGCGATTTCTACTGAAGGAACTTGCGCGCGAAGGCGTAGATACGCGTGGCATCGTAACCGATCCTGAGCGGCTAACAGCACTGGTCATTCTCGGCATTCGTGACCAACAGCATTTCCCGTTGATCTTTTATCGCGAAAACTGCGCTGACATGGCGCTGTGCGAAGATGACATTGATCCAGACTTTATTGCTCAGGCCGGATGTGTACTCGCCACCGGCACGCACCTGTCGCATCCGTCTACAGAAGCTGCAGTTCTCAAAGCATTGAGGCTTGCGCGGGAAAATAGCAGCCGCACAGTGCTTGATATAGACTATCGCCCAAACCTCTGGGGGCTTGCAGGGCACGGCGATGGTGAAAACCGCTTTATTGAGTCTGCTGCCGTTACCGCGAAACTCCAAACAACACTGGATCTGTTTGACCTCATCGTCGGAACGGAAGAAGAGTTTCACATTGCAGGTGGAACGACTGATACGATTGAAGCGCTCAAAGCCGTTCGCGACATCACAAAAGCAGTCCTCGTTTGCAAGCGCGGGCCGATGGGTGCCGTGGTATTTGAAGACGACATTCCTGATAGTCTCGACGAGGGAAAATCCGGTGAAGGTTTTCCCATTGAAGTGTTCAACGTGCTTGGTGCGGGCGACGGTTTCATGTCTGGCCTTTTGCGCGGCTGGCTCAAGGATGAAGATTGGCCGACCAGTCTGAAATTTGCCAATGCCTGTGGCGCCTTCGCAGTGTCACGCCATGGCTGCACCCCCGCTTATCCGAGTTGGGAAGAGCTGCAATATTTCTTCAACACCGGCATTCGCAACACAGCGCTACGCAATGATCAGGCACTCGAGCAAATTCACTGGTCGACCAATCGTAATGGCGACTGGCCACATATGCGGGTCTTCGCTTTTGACCACCGTATTCAGCTTGAAGAGATGGCAAGGGAAGCTGGCGCGAGTGATGAAAAAATCGGACAATTCAAAGAATTATGCTTGAATGCTGCATTAGAGGTTTCAGGCGGTGAAAACGGCTATGGCATCCTTTGTGATAGCCGACTAGGTCGCGACGCACTTTACCGTGCCGCTGGAACTGGTCTTTGGATCGGACGCCCTACAGAATGGCCAAGTTTGCGTCCCCTGGAGCTTGAACCTGAACTCGGACCCGATTGCGGTGGCCTTGTGGAATGGCCGCTTGAGCACGTCGTAAAAGTGCTTTCGTTCTATCATCCCGATGACAGTGACGAGGTGAAAGCCCAACAGGAAGCCACCGTAAAACGGCTCTATACGGCTGCACGCCGTAACCGACTTGAATTCCTGCTGGAGGTTATTCCGTCCAAAGTGGCACCCGTCGATGACATGAGCACAGCACAAGTCGTCGAGCGTTTTTATGAGATCGGTGTATATCCCGACTGGTGGAAACTGGAGCCTCTGACGACAGAAGAAGCATGGCAAAATACCTGCGATACCATCCTGCGCAATGACCCGCACACACGCGGCATTGTCGTACTGGGCCTCGATGCACCCGCCGAAGAACTGGAAGCGAGCCTTAAAGTTGCGGCGCGCTTTGATCTTGTCAAAGGTTTCGCCATTGGCCGCACCATTTTAGGCGAAGTTGCGCGCAAGTGGCTTGCAGGCAAAATGAGCGATGCAGATGCTGTTTCGGAAATGGCAGAACGCTACCGCAGTTTCTGCGATCTATGGGACAGGCTGCGCCAGAAATAAACGCATCTCAGCAACGGGTGGAGGCCTGTATCTGAGATTGCGATGAGGCGGATTTCCGCCGGGAGGAATTATGACGACTGTTCGACTGACCGCGGCACAGGCTCTTGTGCGCTACATTGCCAATCAGAAAACACCAGAAGGAGAGCCTTTCATCGCTGGTGTCTGGGCGATATTTGGCCATGGCAATGTGGCAGGGCTTGGCGAGGCACTGCATGGCATCCGCGACAAGCTCGTGACCTGGCGCGGCCATAATGAGCAAACCATGGCTCATGCGGCTATTGCCTACAGCAAACAACTTGGTCGCAAACGAGCTTGCGCTGTCACCTCCTCCATCGGTCCCGGCGCAACCAATATGGTCACGGCGGCAGCGCTCGCTTATGTGAACCGCCTGCCGGTCCTGTTCATTCCCGGCGATGTGTTCGCAAATCGCGGTCCCGATCCAGTGTTGCAGCAGATCGAGGATTTCAACGATGGCACAATGACCGCCAATGATTGTTTCCGCCCCGTAAGCCGCTATTTTGATCGCATCACCCGCCCTGAACAGCTTCTCACTGCTCTGCCGCGTGCCTTCCGCACAATGACCGATCCTGCGGATTGCGGACCAGTAACGCTGTCTTTCTGTCAGGACGTGCAGGCCGAAGCCTATGACTGGCCAGAGGAGTTCTTCGCGTCAAAGGTTTGGCATTGGCGGCGACCGCCAGCCGATGAACATGAGCTGGCAACTGCAATTGCAGCGATCAAAGCTGCCAAAACCCCGGTTATCGTTGCGGGCGGCGGCGTACACTATTCAGATGCCCATGAAGCACTAAAAAACTTTGCAGAAACCCACAACATACCGGTGATCGAAACACAGGCTGGCAAATCGGCTTTGCCGTGGGATCACGCGCTCAATTTCGGTCCGGTCGGCGTAACTGGTGCAGACAGTGCAAACGCCGTTGCAGCAAGTGCCGATCTGGTTATTGGTGTTGGCACACGCTTTCAGGATTTCACCACCGGCTCGTGGGCATTGTTCAAACATCCGGGACGAAAGCTGCTCTCGCTGAACGTTCAGCCCTATGACACGCACAAACAAGGTTCAATCTCGCTGGTGGCAGATGCGAAGATCGGGCTGTTAGCACTTTCAGCTGGTTTGAAAGACTATAAGCGCAGCACACTCGACACCACGCTGAAAACACGCTGGTTTGAAGCAGCAGACCGTTTCACGGCCGCTCCCGGTGACGCCAACGAGCTTCCCACAGACATGCAGGTGATCGGCGCGGTCCAGCGTCAGTCCACTGAAAATACCGTCGTCATGTGTGCGGCTGGCACCATGCCGGGCGAATTGCACCAGCTCTGGAAAGCCGGTCGCCCGATGTCCTATCACATGGAATATGGCTTCTCCTGCATGGGCTATGAGATTGCAGGCGGACTTGGCATCAAGATGGCCGAACCGGACCGCGACGTGATCGTGATGATCGGTGATGGCTCCTATATGATGGCCAATTCAGAACTTGCGACCTCTGTGATGATGGGCATCAAGATCACAGTCGTGCTTACAGACAATCGCGGTTATGGCTGCATCAATCGTTTGCAAATGGCGACCGGCGGTGCCGAGTTCAACAATCTGCTCGACCACACAACCCATGTGAATGCATCGAATATCGACTTCGCAGCCCATGCAGGTGCGATGGGTGCAGACAGCAAAAAAGTCGGTTCTATCCGCGAACTTGAAGATGCGCTGGCAGAAGCGCGCAACAGCCCGCGCACCACAGTTATCGTCATCGATACCGATCCTTACCCAACGCCTGAAACCGGTGGCTGGTGGTGGGACGTGGCTGTGCCGGAAGTCTCGGACCGCGACCACGTACGCGCCGCGCGTGAAAATTATGAAGCTCAGATCAAAGAAAGAAACTGACCGATGATCCTCTATGGCACCAACCCGATTGCCTGGTCGAACGATGATGATCGCAGCCTTGGCGCATATATAAGCCTTGATCAATGCCTTGATGAGACTTCAAAAATCGGCTTCGACGGAATCGAAAAAGGTCATAAATTTCCGCAAGTTGCAGCGGAACTTAAAGCAGTACTCGAACCACGCAATCTGCGCTACGTTTCTGGCTGGCATTCGCTGAACCTTCTTACCAATTCGCTTGAGGATGAGAAGGCTGCAATGCAGCCAGCACTTGATCTTCTGAACGCCATGGGCTGCAAGGTCATCATCGTTTGCGAAACGTCGAACGCCATTCATGGCGACGATAGCAAATCGCTCTCCGAACGTCCGGTGCTGGAAGAAGCACGCTGGGCAGAGTTTGGTGCGGGTGTTGAAGCGCTGGCAGAACATGCGAGCGCGCAGGGCATTGCACTCGTCTATCACCATCACATGGGCACGATTGTTCAGAGCGAAGACGAGATCGACCTTCTGATGAAACATACCGGCCCACATGCCAAATTGCTGCTTGATACAGGTCATTGTCTGTTTGGCGGCGGTGATCCTGAACGCGTTGCAAAAAACCATATGAAACGTGTCCGGCATATCCATGCCAAGAATGTCCGCCCAACGATTGCCGCACAGGTACGCGACCAGAGCCTCTCCTTTCTGGAAGGTGTCCGCCGCGGTGTATTCACGGTTCCCGGCGATCATGAAGGCGGTGTCGATTTTGTACCGGTGCTTAAGGTCGCAGCCCAGCATGGCTATCAGGGCTGGCTGGTGATTGAAGCCGAACAGGACCCAGATGTGCGCAATCCATTTGAATATCAGTCGCTGGGGCTAAAATCGCTCAAAGCATTTGCGCGCGAAGCAGGGTTAGACAAAGGAGACTGAGCTATGGCCAATCTGTTACGCAAACCGAGCGGCAAGCATGGCAAGGTGCACGACATCACGCCGGAAAGCGCCAATTGGGGCTATGTTGGCTTTGGCCTCTATCGTCTGAAAGCAGGTGAAACCGCAACCGAGAAAACCGGCGACCGGGAAGTCATTCTGGTACTGGTCGAAGGCAAAGCAAAGCTCAAAGCCTCGGGAGAAGTTTTCGGCGAAATGGGCGAGCGAATGAGCGTGTTTGAAAAACTCGCTCCGCATTGTCTTTATGTGCCTGCTGAAAGCGACTGGGATGCGTTAGCGACAACCGATTGCGTGCTTGCTGTCTGCACAGCACCTGGCAAACCGGGCCGCAAGGCACAAAAGCTTGGACCAGAAGGGCTGTCATTCGATACGCGTGGACAAGGTGCAAACACCCGCAACATCTTCAACATTGCCATGGAAGGCCGCGATGTCGCCGACAGCCTTCTGGTGACGGAAGTTTTCACACCACAGGGCAACTGGTCATCCTATCCGCCCCACCGGCATGATGAAGATAACTTCCCGGATATGACCTATCTGGAAGAAACCTATTATCATCGCCTAAACCCATCGCAGGGCTATGGTATTCAGCGGGTCTTTACTGAAGATGGCAGTCTCGATGAAACCATGGCCGTTTCTGACGGCGATGTCGTTCTGGTACCAAAGGGGCATCACCCATGCGGCGCGCCCTATGGTTATGAGATGTATTATCTCAACGTCATGGCCGGACCGATCCGCAAATGGCGATTTAAAAACCATCCTGATCACGACTGGATTTATAAGCGCGATAATCCATCAGCATAAAAAGAAAGCCCCAGATTTCCGGGGCTTTTTTCTTAGAGTTTTGCCACTTTTTTCAAATCGTCCACCGCACCGGGTGCAGCAACAAAAACCTTGCTACCCTTGGTCAGTTGCTCGCCTTCCGTTGGAAATGGATACGTATAGCCGCCTGCTTCGCGGACCAGGCAAAAACCTGCCATGCAGTCCCAAGCATGCATATATGGCTCGTAATAGCCCACCAGACGCCCTGCTGCCACATAAGCAATCATCAACGCGCCAGAGCCATTGCGAATGAATGTGCCGCCTGCTTCAAGCAAATCTTCCACGATCTTCGCAACCACCTGTGGGGTTACGTAATTATTGGCACCAATGCCCGTCACCGCGTTGCGAATTGTGCGCGTTTCATCAAGCAAAAGCTTTTTGCCATTAAGCGTTGCACCCTGCCCCTTGGCGGATGCGTAAAGCTCATCAAAGCAAGGTGCCTGTATAACACCGATCACCGGCTCGCCATCTTTCAGCACGGCAATGGAAACGCACCAGTTCGGCATTCCGTTGACAAAAGGGCTGGTACCATCAATGGGATCAACCACCCAAGTATAGCCTGAACTGCCCGCATTCAGTCCATATTCTTCACCGAGAAAGCCATCGTTACCAAAAGCTGCTGATACACGTTCATTGATCAGCTGTTCGACATTGCGGTCAGCAATGGACACCACATCCTGCAGATCGCGCTTGGTTTCAATCACCAGCGTCTCACGGCGATTGAAGTAATCGAGGGCCAGCGCACCAGCCTCGCGCGCGATATCCTGCGCAAGCTTAAACCGTGCTTCAAGCTCTTTTGAAATGTCTGAGGTCATGCTTGGTTTCCAGTCAGCAGGAATGAAGATGCATGGCATAGTTAGTTTAATACCGGCAAAATCTGAGGTTTTGCAAAGCTGTGCATACTCTTTGTTTTTTAAATTTATGTGTCAATCACAATTTAAATATTTCATTCTGAAAATCGGCAAAATGATTATTCTATTCCAATTTTGCACAGCCTTGCAAAAATGTGAATAACAAAAAAGGCGGCCCGAAGACCGCCTCTTTCTAATCAATGGAAGGCTTATCAGCCGATCGCCATCAGGCTCGCATTGCCGCCTGCTGCTGTTGTGTTGATTGAGGTCGAAACCTCTTCAAGCAACCAGCTCAGGCAATAGCAATCAGCGCTCTCCGCCAGCTGTTCTGAAGTCGCGGCCTGTGTTAGCACGAGCGGCCCTGGAAGAGCTGCCAGCTTCTTATTGATGTCGGTCAGGCAGTCGCCCTCACCTTCGACAAGCGCACCGGCGAAAGGCGCATCGGCCTGCCAGTCCTTTGTCCAGACAACACGCGCAGCGACGCTTGAAGGCAAGTCCTTCAGGACATTGCGCAAGCCTGAAGCCTCGTCGATTACCGCTTCGTTGCCAGTGGCGAGTGCTGCTGTCAGCTGACGATGGAGACCGGTTTCGCTCTCGGGAACCAGAAGAATGCGACCACGCGCATGAAGCGCATAGAGGTTGCGTTCACCAACCGGACCCGGAAGCTCGATATTCAAACCAAGAGCAGAAGCGCTGCCGGTTTCACGAGCGGCCTGCGCCAGTTCGTTCATGCCGCGATTGCCAAGCCACTTTGCAAAATCGTTGAGTGCTGTATCGGTGTGAACCGAAGCCATACGCGGCGGAATTGGCGCTGTTTCAACGAGGCGACCGAGATAGAGCGGACCGCCAGCCTTCGGGCCCGTGCCGGACAGACCACGGCCACCGAAAGGTTGGACGCCCACAATCGCACCGATAACGTTGCGATTGATATAGATGTTACCGACCCGAATACGATCAGCAACATGAGCAATCGTTTCATCAAGACGCGTATGCAGACCAAAGGTCAGACCATAGCCGGTTGCGTTGATATCATCGATCAGACTGTCCATGTCGTTACGCTTGTAGCGCACAACATGCAGAACCGGACCAAACACTTCACGCTTCAGATCACGCAGACTGTCGATCTCGACAATGGTTGGCGCAACGAAGGTACCCTTCTCAGTTCCTGCTCCAAGCGGAAGCTGCTCCACCTTACGACCCATATCGCGCATCGTCTGAACGTGCTTCTCGATGATATCCTTGGCTTCAGCTGTAATTACGGCGCCAATATCAACTTTCAGCTTGTCGGTGCGGCCAATCGACAGTTCCTTGAGCGCGCCCTTGAGCATGGTCAGAATGCGATCAGCAACATCTTCCTGCAGGCAAAGAACGCGCAGAGCCGAACAGCGCTGACCGGCACTGTCAAAAGCCGAACCGATCACGTCGAACACGACCTGCTCCGCAAGAGCGGACGAATCCACGATCATGGCGTTCTGGCCGCCGGTTTCAGCAATCAACGGGATCGGCTTGCCATTAGGCAGCAAACGCGACGCAAGCTGTGCCTGAATGAGACGTGCAACTTCGGTCGAGCCAGTGAACATCACACCACAGGTTTCCTGTGCTGCAACGAGGGCTGCGCCAATGCGGCCATCGCCCGGCAGCAGCTGCAATGCATCGGCAGGGATGCCAGCTTCATGCAGAATACCCACGCCCTGCGCTGCGATGAGCGGGGTTTCTTCAGCAGGCTTTGCCAGAACCGGATTGCCTGCAACAAGGGCTGCTGCAATCTGACCGGTGAAAATCGCCAGCGGGAAGTTCCATGGGCTGATACACACAATCGGACCAAGCGGCTTGTGCGCAACGCCCAGCGTGCGGCGGGTCTGTTCGGCATAATAGCGCAGGAAGTCGATGGCTTCGCGTACTTCTGCAATCGCGTTTGGCATGGACTTGCCAGCTTCACGCATGATGAGGCCGAGCAGTTCTGCCATTTCACGCTGCATGATGTCGGCAGCGCGATCAAGGCAAGCTGCACGATCAGCAGGCGAAACCTGAGACCAGCTTGCAACAGCCTTCTCAGCCGCTTTCATTGCTTGTGCAACATCGTCGGCGGCGATTTCCGTAACCGTACCCACGACATCGGAATGATCGCCGGGGTTCAGAACCGGGCGGCTTTCACCCTTAACCTTGGCACCAGCAACCTGCGGCTCCGCAGTCCAGGCGCGCGTAGCATTGGCTTTGAGCGTTTCGCTCAGTTCTGCCAGCTGCTCTTCATTGGAAAGGTCGAAACCTGCCGAGTTTTTACGAATGCCATAAAGGCCTTCCGGCAGGTTAATCTGGTCGTGACGTGCACCGACAACGGCCATCGAACGAACGACTTCCGCAGGATCGGCAATCAGTTCATCAACCGACACGCTCTTGTCGCCAATGCGATTGACGAAGGATGAGTTCGCACCGTTTTCGAGCAGACGACGGACCAGATAGGCCAGCAGCGTTTCATGCGTACCAACCGGCGCATAAATGCGAGCTGGACGACCCAGCTTCGATGCACCGACAACTTCGTCATAAAGCGGCTCGCCCATGCCATGCAGGCACTGGAATTCATAAGAGCCGGTTTTGAAGTCCGGGCCTGCCAGATGATAGATCGTGGCAAGCGTCTGCGCATTATGCGTTGCAAACTGCGGGAAGATCACATCGCGAGCGCCAAGCAATTTGCGGGCGCAAGCAATGTAGGAAACGTCGGTATGAACCTTGCGGGTGTAGACCGGGAAATCTTCAAGGCCATCAACCTGCGCGCGCTTGATTTCGGCATCCCAGTAAGCGCCCTTGACGAGACGAACCATGACGCGACGATTGTTGCGGCGGGCAAGATCGATAATGAAATCAAGCACAAACGGGCAGCGCTTGCCATAGGCCTGCACCACGAAGCCGATGCCTTCCCAATCAGCCAGATCAGGATCTTCAATCAAGCTCTGCAGAAGGTCGAGCGAAAGCTCCAGACGGTCTGCTTCTTCAGCATCGATGTTGAGGCCGATATTGTACTTCTTGGAAAGGGCTGCGAGCGCCTTCACCTTTGGCAGAAGTTCGCCCATGACGCGTTCGCTCTGTGCGCGAACATAGCGCGGATGCAGTGCCGAAAGCTTGATCGAAATACCGGGGCCATCATAAATGCCACGGCCGGCGGAAGCGCGACCAATCGCGTGGATCGCAGTCTCGTAATCCTTGTAATAGCGTTCTGCGTCGGCAGCAGTCGTGGCAGCTTCACCGAGCATGTCGTAGGAATAACGGAATCCGCGTTCTTCAAGCGACTTTGCGCGCTTCAGTGCTTCATCAATAGTTTCGCCGGTGACGAACTGCTCACCCATCATGCGCATGGCCATATCTACGCCGCGACGGATAACCGGCTCGCCACAACGGGCGATCAGGCGCGTAAGCGCTGCCGAAAGACCGCTGTCATTTACGGTGTTGGTGAGTTTGCCGGTGACAACAAGACCCCAGGTTGCAGCATTGACGAAAAGCGAACGACCGCCGCCAACATGCGACTTCCAATCGCCATTGGAAATCTTGTCACGGATCAGCGCATCACGCGTTGCCATATCCGGAATACGCAGCAGAGCTTCGGCAAGGCACATCAGCGCCACGCCTTCCTGGCTCGACAGCGAATATTCATGCACCAAACCTTCAACGCCCGTTCCCTTGTGCTTGGCACGCAGGGCTTCGATCAGCTTACGCGCTGTTTCGCGAACCTGCTTGACGGTTTCTTCAGGCAAAGTCGCCTGTTGAACAAGAGCAGTTACGCATTCTGTCTCAGGCAGGCGATAGGCATCGGTGATTGCCTTGCGCAACGGCGTCTGAACGCGGATTGGCGGCGCGAAATTCTGGAACACAGGAGTAGCGTTGGTGGTTAGCTTATCAGTCATGGTGCAATGCTCGCAAAAACAGGCTCAAGCCCAGTTCAACTATGCTTATATATCGTGGCACATTATCACCGGTACAAATTGCATTCTGCCTTCATTTAATCCATATAAAGGTAAATCGATCTTATTAAAGCGACTTTAAGAGGCATTTTGAATGCGAAAGATAGACTCTGTAGACGATCTGGATCAGTTCGATCGCCGCATTCTAGAAGTGCTGAGCGACGATGGTCGCATCGCCATGACCGAGTTGTCAAAAAAGGTCGGGCTTTCAAAGACACCGTGTCAGGCACGCGTGAAACGATTGGTCGATGAAGGCTATATTATCGGCTTTCGCGCAGCGATTGACCCGGAAAAGCTTGGCCTTGATCATATCTCTTTTACGACCGTGAAACTATCGGACACGCGCGAAGCGGCCCTCACCGCATTCAATGTCGCGGTCCGCAAGATACGCGAAGTCGAAGAATGCCATATGATAGCAAGCTCTTTCGACTATCTGCTGAAAGTGCGAACGCCCAACATCAGGCGTTATCGCGAGGTGCTGGGCGAAAAAATATCAAGCCTACCGAATGTGGCAAGCACGTCCACTTTCGTGGTGATGGAATCCGTCAAAGACAACCGCCCGGTCAGATTCTATCCGGGCGCGCTGTAGGTTTTATAGCGGCTGATCTGCCACATAGCGCTCGAGCGTTTTGGCTGTACCATCCTGCCAGATACGCTTGAGCGCCGTCGAGAAGGCATCGATATAGGCAGGATTATTGGCTAATGCGCCGAAAATATCGGTCATTTCGAGCCAGCGTGCCGGATCATCCTTGGCAAGGACCGCTTGCTTTACCAGACGATCCCATGACGGATCATTGGGTTCGATAATCGCACCGCTATCCGTCGCTCCATAACAGTAGCGGCACCAGAGAGCGGACACCAGTGCAAGGCCCGTGACCGAATGACCTTTGGTAAGCCTATCTGAAACTGTCGGTAGAATAAACTTCGGCTGACGGTTCGAACCATCAAGGCAAAGACGACGGATTGTGTCTCCGATCTTCGGATTAGCAAAACGCTTGTCGATAAGCAGCCGATAGTCCTCCAGAACCGTATTTGGAACTGGCGGCACTTCGGGAATGATTTCTTCCTTGGTGAGCTTTTCCAGATATTGCCGGATTAATGGATGTTCCATTGCTTCATGCACAAAATGGATGTCGAGAAGCCCTCCCGGATAGGCAATCGCCGCATGTCCGCCGTTGAGGATACGGATTTTCATCAGCTCATAGGCATCAACCTGATCGGAAAAGGTCACGCCGACTTTTTGCAGCCGCGGACGCCCGGTCGGGAATTTATCTTCTACCACCCATTGCTTGAACCCTTCACAGAAGACCGGCCAGCCATCTTCAACTTCAAACTCATTCAAAGCGATTTCGCGTTCCCGTACACCCGTCGCCGGTGTAATGCGATCAACCATCGAATTGGGGAATGAGACATTCGCGGCAATCCAGTCAGCAAATTCCGGATCGCTGAGCTTGGCAAGGCCAACGACAGCATCTTCGGTAACATGGCCATTGCCCGGAATATTATCGCAGGACATGACCGTGAACGGCTCAACTTCGGCTTGCTTGCGCAGTTTCAGCGCCTGCACAATGAGGCCAAAGACTGTATTCGGCTTATCGGTATGAACGCTGTCATAGACAATATCCGGATGCGCTGGATCAAAATGCTGGCTTGCCGGATCAATATAATAACCGCCTTCGGTAATCGTCATCGACACGATGCGGATATCCGGTGATGTAAGATAGGTCATCAAGGCCTCTCGACCCTCATCCGTCGATATAGTCACGTAATCGACCATTGATGCCGTAATGCGCGCGCTTGAATAGTCAGCTTCCTGTTCGACAACTGTTGTCAGCCAATCCTGCGCTTTCAGCGTATCACGCATGGCATCGTCGCTTGGGCGAATGCCCGCGCCAACCAAAGCCCAATCGTGATCAAGTCCAAGACCGAACAAGTCATCAAGATAAACAGCCTGATGCGCACGATGAAAATTGCCGACGCCAAAATGCACAATTCCCGGCTTTAATGCTGCAAGATCATAGCCCGGCTTTTGAACCTTAGTGAAGCCTTGCAAAGTGGAGTGCGTAAGTTTGGTCATGAAAACCTCCTCCTGAAATCAAGCCGGAACGAACTGTACCTTCATCGTAGCAGGATCACTGCCCTGTTTTGTGAAGAAAGGCAGCATTTCTTCAATCGGCAAGCGATGCGACACAAGACGTGCCATATCACCCCTGTCCTTTTGAAGAATTTCGAGCGCTTGCGGAATATTGCGATTAAGGGAATGAGACCCCGCAATGCGAATTTGACGGCGGAAAATTTCAAATGGTGCCACCGAGATACGCGCATCGGGTGCGCAAACACCAAACACCAGCACTGTACCGCCATCCGCCGTAAAGCCGACCATGCCTTCCGCGACTTTCGCAATGCCAGTGGCATCAGCAACGAAATCAAAACTCTTTTTGCGCGCTTCAAGCTCTGCGGAACCGGAAACAACAGGCTCAAGACCGAGACTTTCGGTAAAAGCCAGACGATGTTCGTTGATGTCCGCCACGGCGACTTTTTCAACACCTTGCGCTTTGAGGGACAAAGCAAGCAGAAGACCGATGGGCCCTGCGCCAAAAACCAGAGCCGTTTCAGATCCTTGCGAACCGACTTTTAATTCAGCTGCGCCAAGCCCGTTGAGAACGCAGGCCAGCGGCTCGGCTAGTGCCGCGACATCGAACGGCAAGTTGCCAATCGGGTGAAGATGCTGCGCATTCACAAGGCTTTTATCTGCAAAGCCACCATTATGCGTGACGCCATAGGCTTTAAGGTCAGCACATAGGTTGGTCAGCCCCTTCTGGCATGCACGACAGTGTCCGCAGGGGATATTCGGGTCGACGGCTACCCGGTCGCCGGGCTTCACGTTGGTCACATTTTCTGCGACCGCGATCACAACGCCCGCATATTCATGACCCGGCACAAGCGGAAACGCGCTTGAACCATAACGGCCATGCAGCACGTCAATGTCAGTGTGGCAAAGCCCAGACGCCTTAACGTCAATCAAGGCGTGTCCTGGTTTGAGTTCTGGATCGGGGAGTTGAGCAAGCTCCGCTATACCATGCCCGGTAAAGTAAATGGCTTTCATTTCTGCACCTAAAACTGGCTTAGAGCATAATCCGACCGAAGTGGAATGAGCATCGATAAGATTATGCTTAAAGTAAAAGGAGTTAGAGCGCCGATCTGATGGGATCAGATCGAAACATGCTCTAAGCCATCCAATTGCCCCCATCGACACCAAATGTTTGGGCGAGGATGTAATCACTCTCGGAGGAAGCCAGGAAAATCGCCATGCCTGTCAGATCTTCCGGATTTGCAAAGCGGCCGATCGGGACAGATTTGGCAACCGATGCTTTCTTCTCTCCAGGCTTCAGGCCTTCCCACTTAGCAAAGTTTGCGTCCACGACTTCCCAATGCTCACCGTCGACAACGCCCGGCGCGATCGCATTGACCTGAATGTTATGCTTGACGAGTGCCAGTGCAGCGGATTGCGTTGCGGAAATTATAGCTGCCTTTGACAGACAATAAAGTGTGACGAGCGCTTCGCCCCGACGGCCAGCCTGACTTGCCATATTAATAATCTTACCGCCGCGACCACGTTCGATCATGACGTTCGATACGGCCTTCATCATGAAAAGCGGACCTTTCAGATTAATGCCAAGCACGTTTTCATAGCTTTGTTCGGTGATCGCATTGATCGGCGCCATATCGAAAATCGCAGCATTATTGACCAGAATATCGATACCGCCATATTCCTTGTCGACCTCCGCGACCACCTTTTCAATATCTGCAAGGTTGGTCACGTCGAGCTTGACTGCTTTCACCGCATCACCGAGACCGCGCGCCGCTTCCTCTGCGCGCTCGATATTGATGTCGGCGATAATGACTTTTGCACCCTCACGCGCATAGGCTTCGGCGAAGCCAAGACCAATACCGCGTGCAGCACCGGTAATAAGTGCAACTTTATTTTCCAGTCTCATAGAAATTCTCCGGGAGCATTAATAAATCAAGTCAGCGGGACTTTTTTGTTTCAGCAAGCAGAAGCGGATGACGTTCACGACGTTCAAGCGCCAAACCATCGGCTTTGAAAAGATGCGCATCTGCGGGATTAAAGCCCAAATTGGCGGTCTCGTGCGTTCGTGACGTGCTTCCGCCGCCCGCTTCTGCAACAATGAGATCGGACGCCGCAGGGTTTTGAACATAGAGATAGGTTTCTCCGCCCAAGCGCTCGACGACCATAATCTCTCCATCAAGAATGCCATCACTCGCCGGATGAAGATGTTCGGGACGTACACCCAGGGTCAACGATGCGCCGACATCGGCCCCTTCTACCTTGACCGGCACTGTAATGCTCTTGCCATTAGCCAATTCGACAGTAACGCCATCTGTACTAGTCGCTTTCACCTTCACATCAATAAAGTTCATAGTGGGCGAACCGATAAAACCTGCAACGAACCGGTTGACTGGGTGATGATAAAGCTCAAGTGGTGAACCCACCTGCTCCACGCGCCCATCACGCAACACAACGATTTTGTCGGCAAGCGTCATCGCTTCAACCTGATCATGCGTCACATAGATCATTGTGGCTTTGAGGCGATCGTGAAGACGTGCGAGTTCAATGCGCATCTTTATACGAAGTGCTGCATCAAGGTTGGATAGCGGCTCATCAAAAAGGAAAATCTTTGGCTCGCGCACCATCGCACGACCAATTGCAACACGTTGACGCTGACCGCCCGACAATTGGCGTGGTTTTCGATCAAGCAACTTGTCAAGCTGAAGTGTCTTGGCGACTTCTTCAACTTTACGATCACGTTCTGATTTAGACACCCCTGCTAGTTTAAGTGCGAAGCCCATATTATCTCGCACATTCATATGCGGATAAAGTGCGTAGGTCTGAAACACCATCGCAAGCCCGCGCTCATCTGGCGGTACATCGTTGCATTGCTGACCATCGATGTTCAGCTCGCCGCCGGTGATTTCTTCAAGTCCTGCAATCATACGCAGAAGCGTGGATTTACCTGAACCGGAGGGGCCGACGAAAACGACAAACTCACGGTCTTCGATGTTGAGATTAACACCTCTGATAACATCGACGTTGCCATAAGACTTAGTCGCGTTATGGAAAGAAAGTGTAGCCATGGGGTTCCCTTTATTTCACTGCGCCGAAGGTCAGACCGCGCACCAGCTGGCGCTGCGTAATCCAGCCAAAGACAAGAATTGGCGCGATGGCAAGCGTGGAAGCTGCCGATAACTTTGCCCAGAACAGGCCTTCTGGCGACGAGAAAGATGCGATGAAGGCAGTCAGTGGCGCAGCTTTTGAAGCCGTCAGATTGAGGCTCCAGAATGCCTCATTCCAGCAAAGAATAATCGATAAAAGTGCCGTCGAAGCAATACCAGGAAGACTGAGCGGCAGCAGCAGATAGCGAATTTGCTGGCCGACTTTCGCACCATCCATGCGACTTGCTTCGAGGATTTCATGCGGCACTTCCTTGAAGAAGGAATAAAGCATCCAGACAACAATCGGCAAATTGGAAAGCGTGAAAATGATGATAAGCCCGGTACGGCTATCCAGCAGCCCACTGTCGCGGGCGAGCAGATAAATCGGCACCAGAACACCAACTGCCGGAAGCATTTTGGTGGAAAGCATCCAAAGCAGAAGGTCTTTCGTGCGCTTGCCCGGAAAAAAAGCTGCTGCATAAGCCGCAGGCACAGCAATGATGAGCGAAAGTATTGTAGCACCAACGCTTTCAACAACGCTGTTCATCGCATAGCGGAAATAGTCTGCACGCTGATTGACCACCTCAAAATTTTCAAGCGTCGGCGTGAAAAACAACTTTGGCGGCGCGACCGCATCGATTTCGGTTTTGAAAGATGCAAGAAGCATCCAAAGGATCGGAAAAAACATCAGCAGCGCAACTGCCCAGCCGATAATACCAGCTGAGACAGTTGCTTTGTTGAACTTACGTTTTGCAGCCATCTCAGCCTCCTAATTATCCAGATTACGCGCGACAGTACGGATGAGGAAAAAGGCAACGATATTTGCCAGGATGATGGCAATCACGCCAGCAGCCGAAGCACCGCCAATATCCCATTGCAGAAGCGCTTTGAGGTAGATGAAATAGGTGAGTGTGGTGGTAGCAATTCCCGGACCGCCAGAGGTAGTGACAAGAATTTCTGCAAAAATAGCCAGAAGGAAAATCGTCTCGATCATTATGACGACCGAGATCGGACGCAGAAGATGGGGCAAGATGATGTAGTAGAACATCGCCGGACCTTTCGCGCCATCCAGACGCGCTGCTTCCATTTGTTCCCGATCCAGCGACTGCATCGCTGTCATGAGAATAAGTGTCGCAAAAGGCACCCATTGCCAGGACACAATCATAATGATTGAGGCCATAGGAAACTGCGAGAACCAATCAATAACCGGCAAGCCAAAGCTTCGCGAAACAAACGCGAAAAAGCCGTTGACCGGATGCATCAGCAGGTTTTTCCAAATCAGTGCCGACACGGTCGGCATAACGAAGAATGGTGCAATAACCAGCAGACGCGCAATATTCTTGCCAAAGAAGTCCTGATCGAAAATAACCGCGAAAAAGACACCGAATACAATTGATATCGCCAAAACCGATCCAAGCAGGATCAATGTATTGGCAATCGCAGACCACAATCCGGGATCGGAGAGAAGAAACTTGTAGTTCGACACACCAGCAAAGCCGGTTACGAACGGATTGATCAGATTATAATACTGAAATGAGAACCACAGCGTCATCGCCAGTGGAACGATCATCCAGAGCAGCAACACAATAACGGCAGGTGCAAGCATAGGCCCGGTGCGAATGCTGCGACGCGATCTGGATGCAAAACGAGATTTAGTGCTGGCGACAGCAGCGTTATTAGATGGCATAAATGCCCCTCCCTTTCCGCGCGACTCTCACTCCAATAAGAAGCTTGCGAAAATTTAACCTGCTGCCCTTTATTACTATCGGGCAGCAGATCATCGGCATATATCCGTTTACTTGATGTAACCGGCCTGTGTCATAATTTGCTCTGCCTGACGCTGTGCGCCATCAAGAGCAGCATCGACGCTCTGCTGACCTGCAACAGCCGACGAAACAGCCTGACCGACAATCGTACCAATCGCCTGGAACTCAGGGATCGCTACGAACTGGATGCCTGTGTAAGGCACGGGATCCTTTGTCGGTTTGGTCGGATCGGCAGACTCAATTGCCGTGAGAACCGTTTCAGCAAATGGCGCTGCTTTTTTGTAGTTCTCGTTGGCATAGGTCGACTGACGCGTACCCGGAGGAACAGCGACCCAGCCTTCTTTCTCTCCGACCAGATCAACATAACCCTTTGAAGTGGCCCATTTCAGGAACGACTTTGCGGCTTCTGCTTTGCTTGTCGATGCCGGAATTGCGAGATTCCACGACCAAGCCCATGACGAGCCATTTGGCGTCACTTCAACAGGTGCCTTGGTGAAAGCCACTTTATCGGCAACCTGACTCTGGTTTGGATCATAAATACGTCCCGCTGCGGACGTAGCGTCAATCCACATGGCACAATGGCCAGTCGAGAAAAGCGCCTGATTCTCGTTGAAGCCGTTTGAGGTAATTCCGGGAGGGCCAGCTTCTTTCATCAGATCGACGTAGAAGTTGATCGCCTTTTTCCATTCGTCGGAATTGATCTGCGGCTTCCACTCTTCATCGAACCAACGGCCGCCGTAAGTGTTCACGAGCGTTCCAAGATAAGCCATATTCTCGCCCCAGCCCGGCTTTCCGCGCAGGCACAGACCATATTGCTCTTTCGACTTGTCGGTAAGTTTGGTCGCAAACTCCTTGATCTGCTCATAAGTTGGCTGATCCGGCATTGTGAGACCGGCAGCATCAAACAGATCTTTGCGATAAAGCGTGAACGAGCTTTCTGCGTAGAAAGGCACGGCGTAGAGCTTCTCATCGACCGTCAGGCCAGCGCGAACAGGCTTGATCAGATCATTGTAGTCGTAATCATCTCCGAGATCGTCAACTTCAAGCAACCATCCTGCTTTACCCCAGATCGGCGCTTCATAGCCACCGATGGTCATAATATCAAACTGACCGCTTTTGGTGGCAATGTCGGTGGTGACGCGCTGGCGCAGAACGTTCTCTTCAAGAACCACCCAATTCAGCTTGTTGCCGGTTTCCTTTTCCCATTCCGACGAAAGCTTCTGCATGATGATCATATCGGCATTGTTGACCGTTGCGATGGTCAACTCTTCGGCCGAGGCCGAACCCGCCATGATCACCCCTCCTGCAACCGACGCAATAAGCCCGGCTATATAAGATTTGGTTCGCATCTCGTCTCCTCCTTTACGAATGCATAGCAAATTCCTTACATGTGTAAAATTTATCGCGCGGAGTTCCGTGGCTTGTCAAGCACGGTTTTCAAATTGTTTTTCAGCCTCTAAATTCAACGCTATTCAAACGATTTCTTCGGCTTCATCGTCTAAAATTTTGCCGAAATCATCCCAATTTCACTGTAGCACATTTGTAAAAACACTGCATCTTACTCTTCTAGATCATTTGATTGCTTGACGTTTCGATCAGCCTTTGACACTTTGAATTCATCTTGCAAGCAGGAGGAGCAGCGCAAGATATTTGACGGTAATAAATTGATTCCGCTGATCTTTATGCTTTGTATCTGCCGATATAACTCATGAAAGAAGGCGCTTAGTAACGTGCAATCTGGCGAAATGCGGTATTAAAAATTCTGCAATAAGCTGATGTGCGCAGGGCCGAATATGACAGACAGAACAAAAGACGTGCGCAAAAACATTCGCACCATGGAGGACTTCTCTGAGTTTGTAGGACTGTCTCGCCCGACGGTTTCCAAGTATTTTAATGATCCGCATTCAGTACGCCCGAAGACCCGCGTGCTCATCGAAAATGCCGTTAAGCAGTCGGGATTCAGACCAAATCTTTTCGCGGTGAACCTTAATAGAAAACGCACGACAATTCTTGGAATTATAATTCCCAACCAACTCGATCACTTCTACATGGCAATGACCAGACGGCTGCAAACGCTGGCCGAAAAGCATGGATATCTTGCTATAGTTCTCTCGTCGGACGGCAAGCCAGAACTCGAAAAAGAAGCCATTGAGACACTACGCTCTCTGAATGTTGCAGGCGCGATAATCGCCCCCCTTGGAGAGCAATCGCAGCATTCGGCGCTCACGCGTCTGTCAGAAGATGTGCCCATTGTATATGTCGATTCACCTTTGGACAGTACGTCAACTTTCGTCGGTACAGATAATTCCAAATCGTTTCATCTGATCGTCGATTATCTTTGTCGCTCGGGAAGTGAGCCTTGTTATTTCTCTATGCCTGTCGTCAATAACAATGCGATTAAACGTCAGGAAGCCTATTGCACAGCAATGGAAAAAATCGGATATGAACCGAAAATTGTAGAGCTGGAACAAAGCCGTAGCTGGGATTTTGAGCAATATGCTTTTGAACAAGCGTCGCGCATCCTGCGGGAAAAAGGCCGCTTCCCAACAAGTACAATTTTATGTTCTAACGACCGCATTGCCTTTGGTGTCGTTTCGGCTCTCTGGCAGGCCGGTCTAAGGATTGGCAGATTGAATGACTGTGATATTCGCGTTGCGGGTCACGACAACAATCCATTGTCGGAATATACTTGCCCTCCGCTGACCACAGTCGCGCAAGATTA
Source organism: Brucella sp. 21LCYQ03 (assembly GCF_023554105.1). Classification (GTDB taxonomy): domain Bacteria; phylum Pseudomonadota; class Alphaproteobacteria; order Rhizobiales; family Rhizobiaceae; genus Brucella. The sequence continues at coordinate 201,981 of NZ_JAMJWE010000005.1, read as the reverse complement.
CAACGAGATTGGTAGACTGGCGATGGAGCTTCTGTTCCGTACGCTGGGCGAAACAACCGAAAACAGACTAATCCTTCCGCCAGAGAACCGCATTCTTCTCAATGCGGAAATCAAGTTGCGTTTATCGGCATAAGAAATGGCGGGCCTTGCCCGCCATTTCGATTAAATTTAAAGTGCTTAGTTCAAGCCAAGCGTGCCGCGCAGCGTCGACAAATCTTCCGCGAGCGTGTTGATTGCGCCAGCCATAACCTTACGATCTTCTTCGGTCAGCTTATCATAGAGTTCATAACCGTCGCCCTTCTTGTACTTAACAAGAATGTCGTTGACGGTTTTGAAATTAGCATCCGACTTCTTCAGAAGCTCCGGATTTTCCTTTTCGATCAGCGGACGGAAGAGTTCAACGATCTTCTGTGAACCATCAACATTGGCCTGAAAATCCCAAATATCCGTGTGGCTATAACGGTCTTCTTCACCGGAAATCTTGGTTGCAGCCACTTCTTCCATAAGTGCTGCTGCACCACCAACTACCTTTTCAGGCGGGAAGGTCATATCCTTGATGCGCTTCTGAAGCTCGACAACATCTGCGTACAGCTTATCAGCATATTTATCGAGACCTTCGGTCGAATTCTGGTCGAAAAGACCATATTCGAGGCGATGGAAGCCGGTAAAGTCGTCTGACTTTTCCGCGTCTTCATGATCATCTGCACGGCTATCGATCGATGCATCAAGATCCGCAAAAAGTTCAGCAATCGGCTCGATTCTTTCATAAGAAACGCGTGTCGACGGATAAAGCTCTTTCGCTTTCGCCAGATCACCAGCCTTGATGGCATCGGTGAAAGCCTTGGTGTCTTTTACGAGAACATCAAGGTTGTCCTGAACATAGATCTTATAGTCAGCAATTGGCTGAACGAGATCGAGTGGGGAAACTTCAGCTTTTGCAACGCCAAAGCTCAGCGAAAGAGCGACAGCACAAGCCGACGCAAGAAGTGGAAGACGATATTTCATAGTTGCCTCTCCGTGGTGATACAACTTTCACCCACGTGCATTCTGCGGCCCACCAGTGGCCCGATGCTGACATTTGCCTTTCGCCGGATTTAACTCCGAGCAAATGTCAGCATCAAATGGGCCACTGCAAACTTTTAGAGCGAGTGGAGCTTTTAAATTTGACGTTTGAACCAGCATTCGCGGCTAGCCCTTATCAAACGTCAAATTCGCTCCACTCGCCTGCAGAAGTGCTCGTGCATAAAAGTCATCCTGATTTTTCACGCCAGGTAGCGTGAAGAAATAACCGCCGCCGATTGGCTTGATATACTCTTCGAGAGGCTCGCCATCGAGGCGCTTCTGAACAGTGATAAAGCCCTTTTCCAAATCGGCCTGATAAGCAATGAACAGCAGCCCCATATCAAGCTGTCCAGCTTTTGTGACCCCATTGGAATAGTTAAACGGACGACGCAAAATCAAATGTTGTTCGGCATGAGCATCGCGCGGATTGGCCAACCGAATGTGGGAATCCATTGGCGTAACTTTGCCTTCAGGGTCCTTAGCGTAGTTGGGTACATCCGCTTCAGTTTTGCCATCAAAGGGGGCACCACTATCTTTATGGCGGCCAAAGATCGTCTGCTGCTCCTGCAACGGCGTGCGATCCCAGCGCTCAACAAAATTGCGAATAAGGCGCACCGCCATGTAACTACCATTCGCAGCCCATTCCGGTTCGCCCTTGTCTGGCTGAATCCAGACAATACGGTCCATCAGCGCTTTGTCAGCGGCATCGGGATTGGCCGAACCATCCCGGAAACCAAGGAAGTTGCGTGCACTTTCTTTCGCTTTTGGCGAATGCGGCGGCTGCACTGGTACAGAGCCTTCCTGCTTCCAACGGATCATCAGCAGGTCTGGCATATTCTTCACGATGTCGCGCAAGGCGTGAATATTGGTATCTGCCGTATTCGAGCAGAACTGAATGACCAAATCGCCGTGGCAGAGATCTTTCTGCAGCGCATCATTTGGAAACGCTGTCATACGCTGTAATTGCTTCGGCTTATGCGGCTTTAAACCAAACCGATCATCGAACAGCGAATTGCCCAAGCCAACCGTAATTGTAAGGTTATCTGGCGTCACATGCGGCCCAAGAATGCCGGAATCCGAAGGCGGAAATTTAGGATCAAGTTCAGGTGGTTCGCCACCGTTCATAAGGAAGGCTGTCCGCTCCGTGAGAAGCTTGAACATGCGTTCAAGATCGGTTCGATCACGTGCCAGCACATCGAACGAGGCAACAAGTCCTGTTGCCGGACGTGGCGTCACGATACCCGGCTGATGAATGCCATAAAATGGCTGTGCCTCATGCAGCTTGTCACTTTCAGGCGCATTCGTCACGCTTTCGGACGATAGTGTGTTGTTCGACGAGCGCGCATTAGCTGTCTGAGATGCCAAAACACCCGCAACACTTGCCGCACCAGCACCGAGCAAAAGTGCGCGGCGCTCTGGCGATATCGGATTGTCTTTTACATTATCTTTTTTGAAAAACTTCTTGGTCATCAATCCACTCCAAGTTGATCGCGGAGTTTTGAAAACTGGTCGGCGAGAGCAGTCGCACCGTCCTTGATTTTTGCCTTCTCATCAGCAGAAAGCGTATCATAGGTCTTGCCGTTTCGAGCCGCGAGCAACGACTTCACAGCAGACACCTGCGCATCAACCCCATCGAGAACCTTGGGGTCAACTTTGACAATAATCGGACGCAATACGTCCGCTGTCTTTGCGGAGCCTTCAATAAGCCCCGCAAATACCTGTAAATCCGTATGCGCATAACGGTCATCGCCGGTATCACCCGCTGTTGATGCAAAGCGATTAATTGCCGATGCAGTACCCGCCAGCATACGGTCAGGCGAGATGCGCAACGCACGAATACGATCTTTCAGGCCAGCCGCGTCCGTCACAAGCTTGGCTGCAACAGGCTGAAGTCCATCAACCGACTTTTGTTCAAATAAACCATATTCAATGCGATGGAGACCGCCAAATGCCGGATCCTGCTCGCGTTTTTCAAAGAAATCAGCGCGCGCATTGATTGCCGTATCAAGATCAGAAAGTGCTTCTGAAACTGGAGCGATACGGGCATAGGCTTCGCGTGCTGGCGCGTAAGCGGCCTGTGCAGCTTCCAGATTACCACTTGATATAGCATCCGACAGAGCGCCGACCGCCTTCTGGAATTCCGCCACTTCTGTTGCGAGGTAAATCTGATACTCAGCCAATGCACCGAGGAAAGCGGTCAAAGGCAACTTGCCCTTTTCGGCTTCACTGGTTGCTGAAGGTGTTACGATTAGTTTGCCACGTGGGTTAGAAAGCAGACCGCAGGTGATCTGGTATTCGCCCGGAGAAAGCTTGGCCGAAAGTGTTTGCTTGAATCCCGGCGCGATGTTTTCGCGCTCTTCAAGCACCATCACACCATCAAGAATTTCCCATTCGACCGAGCGATCTGATTTATTGATGATTTCAAAAACAGTGCGCCCAGCAGGCACTGTCAGCTCATTCGGCTCGCAGCTCTTGGCGTTAATAACGACCTGAACCTTACCGTCAGCATCCGCATGACGTGATTTATCCGAAACCTTAGAGGCGTAGTAAAACGCAGCTCCTGCCGCCAATACCAACAAAATGGCAAGCACCAACACCGCTCGCACAAGGTTGCGGGAAAATGGTGCGGCTGGCTTTGAGTCTTGCGGCTTGGTCATAAGAAATCTCTTTAATTACGCGGAACGTTTGGCAGGCGCATTTGGCGCCGGTGCTGACGATGGCATCAGAAATAGAATAAGGGCGGGAATAAGGAAGGCCAGATAAGCGAAAACTTCGCTAACGGTCGGCGTCGCGATATAACCGAATATCCCGGCCAATACGGAACCAAGCGTGCTATCGAGCGGCAGAACTTCGCTGGTGTCAAAAACAACAGTCTGGAAGTGGTTCCAGATGCCTGCTTCATGCAAAGCCATCACAGAATTTGCGAGAATGCCGGCTGCGATGATCAGAATGAACACACCCGTCCAGCGGAAGAAGCGGCGCAGATTGAGTTTCAAACCGCCGCGGTAAATACCATAACCGACCAAAGCTGCGAGAAGAACACCCAGTAAAGCACCAAGCGGTGCCGCTCCACCCTCGCTCTGCTGGAAAGCAGCGAGCAAAAAGAAAACTGACTCAAGCCCTTCACGCGCCACAGCAAAGAACACCATCAGGATCAGGCCAAAGCCTTTATGCGTTGGCGTTTCAAAAGCAGCGTCAATCGAATGGTGCAGTTCCGCCTTGATGGAACGCGCAGCTTTGCGCATCCAGAAAACCATCGACGTGAGGACGAATACGGCAATCAATCCGATAATGGCTTCAAACAGCTCCTGAGCCTTTTGCGGAAATTCAGCACTCAGCAATTGCAGAATGGCACCAACAGACAAAGACAAAGCGAGCGCGAGGAAAACGCCGATCCATACGACTGGCATCCATGCACTGCGTCCAGTCTGATGCAGATAGCTCGCAATGATACCAACGATCAGCGCAGCTTCCACGCCTTCACGGAACATAATGAGAAATGGCACGAGCATTACGAAACAATCCAGTACGCTTGAAACCGAACGAGAGTGACTCTCATGCAGTGACCAGAGCGGTACCCCACATCGTCGTTTGAAGGGAATCGCTCTCTATCTTTACCTATCGCATTCGCCCCACACGACGCCGCCAAGTGCTATTGCAGGAAATGCTGTTAAGCCCCCACAACAGTTCGTCAGACCATCGTCGATCACCTTCCTTTCTATAACTCTGGATGCGGCCAAGCAACTGAAATGAACATGAACACCATGGGAATGTTTTAGAATTATTCTAATGATTTCATAGATTTATGTAGCACTTTATAGGATACCTAATGGAAGAGGCCACCGTGTAGACGGCGACTTTCAGAGCTATCTAACGGAAATATCTACGCTTTTGATCTGTCAGACAGATCGAAAAATCACAACGCATCAGCGGACATGATGTTGGGGAAATTACACAGGTTTGTGAAAAGTTTCAGAATTTTCCGAAATGGTCAAAAATTTCGCGTTTTAGGGGTTGAAGAATAGTTGCAACGGGTCCATATGACACTTGCTTACCGCTTGCGCTTCCTCCCATTGCGCGCGGTAAGTGTTCCCCTCTGGAGGTTTGCCTTTATGGCACCTTCATAACTTAGCCGGACTTTTTAGTCCGGCTCTTTTTTTGCCTAAATTACAAAAGCTTAGAATAAAAATAAAGCGCTGCATTGCCGCAGCGCTTCATAAAATCACGGGTATTTTTCATCCAAAACGACCGCACGAGAACAGGATTCTCATCATCATTCTTGCTCTAAAAATCTATTTCCGGCTGTTTAAACCGGCAACAAAAACCGGTTTGCTAAACAAGAAATTCTATTCAAAACGGAGCGATAAAGTACCGCTCCGTTCTGCTGCTTAACAAAGTCTTTTCAACGCGCACCTTACCCGAAAACCGTTTCACACTTTTCGGGATGCGCTCTAGCCGTAAGACGCAACCGGCGGGCAAGAACAGATAAGATTTCTGTCGCCACCCACATTGTCGATACGGCTGACCGGCGGCCAATATTTCGCCGTCGTGTCAAAATCGCCGCTCAACGCGCTTCCCGGAAACACTGCTTCCTCACGGGTGTAAGGATGTGTCCATTCCGTTGCCAGCGTGTCGCCTGCCGTGTGCGGAGCATTGGCAAGCGGATTGTCATCCTTTGGCCAGACACCATCGGCAACCTTCTTTGCTTCCGCAGCGATTGCAATCATCGCATCGCAAAGGCGGTCGATTTCCGCCTTCGGTTCAGACTCCGTCGGCTCAATCATCAGCGTTCCAGCAACCGGCCAAGACATGGTCGGCGCATGGAAACCATAGTCGATGAGGCGCTTGGCCACGTCTTCCACGGTAATGCCTGCGCTATCCTTGAGAACACGCGTATCCACGATGCACTCATGTGCCACACGATCATGTGCGCCAGTGTAAAGGATCGGATAAGCATCCTTCAGACGATGCGCGATGTAGTTGGCGTTGAGGATTGCAGCCTCGGTTGCCTTCTTGAGACCCGCGCCGCCCATCATGCGGATATACATCCACGTAATGACCAGAATGGATGCACTGCCAAACGGTGCAGCCGAAACTGCGTGCTTGGAACCGAGATCAACATGACCCGGCAGGTAAGGCACCAGATGCTTGGCCACACCAATCGGACCGACACCCGGACCGCCGCCGCCATGCGGAATGCAGAAGGTCTTGTGCAGGTTCATGTGGCAAACGTCAGCGCCAATATCACAAGGACGTGCAAGACCAACGAGTGCATTGAGGTTTGCGCCGTCGAAATAGACCTGACCGCCATTATCATGGACGATTTCGCAGAAAGCCTTGATGCCTTCTTCGAACACGCCATAGGTGGACGGATAGGTAATCATGAACGCCGCAAGATTATCGCGATGCTTCTCAGCCTTGGCTTTCAGATCATCAATGTCGATATCGCCGTCAGGACGGCAATTGACGACCACAACGCTCATGCCAGCCATCGATGCACTGGCAGGATTGGTGCCATGTGCAGACGATGGGATCAGGCAGATGTTGCGATGACCTTCGCCGCGCGACTGGTGATAATGACGGATTGCAAGAAGTCCCGCATATTCGCCCTGACTACCAGCGTTTGGCTGCAACGATACACCGGCAAAGCCAGTGATTTCGCAAAGCCATGCTTCGACGTCCGAAGTCATCTTGGCATAGCCGGTGGTCTGAGCGGCTGGTGCAAACGGATGCAGATTGGCAACAGTGTTCCAGCTCACCGGCATCATTTCTGCTGCCGCATTGAGCTTCATCGTACAGGAGCCGAGCGGGATCATCGCACGGTCAAGCGCCAGATCTTTGTCAGCCAGACGACGCAGGAAGCGCATCATCTCGGTTTCCGAACGGTGCGAATGGAACACATCCTGTGTCAGGAAGCCTTCACCACGGCCTTTGCCCGGGACCAGCAGATCGTCGTTACCGACTGGCTTAGCGCCAAACAGAACGGCGAGTGCTGCAAGATCGTCTTCCGTCGAAGATTCGTCAAAGGTGACGCCAACCGTATCCGCATCAATGATACGGAGCAGACGACCACCCTTGTCAGCTTCGTCAGCAATGGCCTGCGCCTTGCCGGAAACCTTGACGCTTACGGTGTCGAACAGGCTATCGCCCGCGATTTCAACGCCAGCAGCCTTGAGGCCCGTTGCGAAGCGAGACGCAAGCGTTGCGACGCGAGTTGCAATAGCCTGAAGACCAGCAGGACCGTGCCAGATGGCAAAGGATGCAGCCATATTGGCAAGCAGCGCCTGTGCGGTGCAGATGTTGGAAGTCGCCTTGTCGCGGCGGATATGCTGCTCACGCGTCTGAAGAGCCAGACGATAAGCGGCACGGCCGTGCGCATCGACCGACTGACCAACGATACGGCCCGGAATGATACGCGTCAGTGGCTCAGATACTGCGAGATATGCAGCATGTGGGCCGCCAAAGCCCATTGGAACGCCGTAGCGCTGCATGGAGCCGACAGCCATGTCAGCGCCCCACTTGGCAGGCGCTTCCAGAATAGTTAGCGCCAGCGGATCGGCAACAGCGATGACCAAAGCGCCCTTGGCCTTGGCATCGGCGATGACAGCGGTGAAGTCGCCATAAACGCCGCGCGTATCCGGCCATGGAACGATGACGGCAGCGGTGTTGTCATCAACAGTACTTCCGGCTTCAACCTGCCAGCCAAGTGGCTCTGCGCGGGTGTTGATCACATCCACGCTCTGCGGATGCAGATCCCCTGCAAGCAGAATGCGCGAGCGCTTGTCGCGGTGATGACGAACAGCAACGCCCACAGCTTCAGCAACAGCAGTTGCTTCATCCAGCAGGGATGCACAGGCAACCGGCAGGCCGGAGAGCTCGGCAACGAGCGTCTGGAAGTGGAACAGAAGCTCCAAACGACCCTGGCTGATTTCCGACTGGTAAGGCGTGTAAGCCGTGTACCAGGCTGGATTTTCAAACAGGTTGCGCTGAATGACAGGTGGCGTCTGCACACCGTGATAGCCCGCACCGATGAAGCTCTTCTTCACCACATTGCGGCCCATGATTTCATTGAGCTCGGCAAGTGCTGCGTGTTCGCTCAAAGCCGCGGGCAGATCAAGCGCGCGGTTCAAGCGGATGGATGCCGGAACAGCCTGCGTGATCAGTGTTTCCATGGAAGGAAGACCGAGCGCTGCAAGCATTGCGCGCTCGTCTTCTACGCGTGGCCCGATATGACGGGCAACAAAGGGGAGAACCTGTTGCGTCATCTTTTTATCCTACAAGTTTGTCGTAACCAGCCTTGTCGAGCAGCCCCGAAAGCTGGCCTTCATCGGAAAGCTTGAGCTTGAACAACCAGCCTTCGCCTTCTGCAGCCTGATTGATGAGAGCTGGATCACTCGAAACGGCGTCGTTAACTTCAACCACTTCGCCATCGACCGGAGCATAAACGTCGGAAGCGGCCTTGACCGATTCAACAACGACGATGCCTTCGCCCTTGGAAACGGTGCGACCGACTTCCGGCAGATCTACGAATACGAGGTCGCCCAGCTGTTCCTGTGCGTGGATCGTGATGCCGACAGTGGCAACGCCACCTTCGACGCTGATCCACTCATGATCTTCGGTGAACAGGATATTGGCCATGGAAATCATCCTTTGCGATAGCGATGCGGTGTGAAGGGAAGTGCATGAACATCAACGGGAACCTTGTTACCGCGGACGTCTGCAAAAATGCGGGTGCCGGGGACTGCGAGGTTTGCCTCGACATAACCCATGGCAACCGGGAAACCTGCAGATGGGCCGAAGCCACCCGATGTGACGGTGCCGATCTGAAAACCGGATTCGTCGAAAAGTTCTGCGCCGCCGCGAACCGGCTGGCGGCCTTCTGGCTTCAGGCCAACGCGCTTGGCAGTTGCACCCTTGGCAATCGCCTCGAGCACAGCTTTGGCGCCCTTAAAGGCAGCCTTTTCACGCACTGACTTGGTGATTGCCCATGTGAGACCAGCAGAGACCGGATCGGTTTCGGGCGTGATATCCTGACCGTGCAGGCAAAGACCCGCTTCAAGTCGTAAGGAATCGCGTGCAGCAAGCCCGATCCATTCGACGCGTTCGTCAGCCAGAAGCTTGGTTGCAAGTGCGCGCGCCTCATCGGCAGGCAAGCCAATTTCAAAACCATCTTCGCCAGTATAGCCCGAACGGGTCATGAACCAGTTAGGATTAGGCTCAAAGCCGCTCATAAAGCCGAGCTCTGCACCTTTAAGACCGGCATCGGTAATGACGCTTTCGGCTTCCGGACCCTGAATGGCAAGGAAAACGCGATCCAGTGGATTGACCATTACATCCTTGCCAGATGCTGCATCATTGAGATGCTCAATATCGGCATCGGCATTGCCCGCATTGGCAACGACCATGAAACGGTCTTCGCCAAGGCGCGTGACGATAAGATCATCAAGAACACCGCCTTGGTCATTGAGAAAGAAAGTATATTTCGACTGGCCGGTTTTCAGAACCGAAGGATCAAGCGGACAAGTTTCGCTCAACAGCGCAATTGCATCTGCGCCCGAAACTTCAATCAGCTTCATATGAGAAATATCGAAAAGGCCGACATGCTCACGCGTATGAAGATGTTCCTTCATAACGCCAAGCGGATAAGTGATCGGCATGTTCCAGCCAGCAAAACCGCCAAAGCGTGCGCCAGCTTCCTCATGCAGATCCTGCAAAGGCAGGGTATTCAAGTGTGCGGTATCGCCCATAACAACTCCAGAGTCGCACGTGTGCCTCCGCGAAATGCGGTTGCTTCGTGCCCCTCTGTCTCAGGCCTGAGAGACTCGCATAGCTATAAAGCTATACTTACACCTTCGGCGCGGAGTTTCCTCCGACTTTCCAGAGTTGCCTTACCCATCTGCGGTTCATGGTACCTGAGAGATTTCGGGCGATTTCCCCTTCGGTGGCCAGCTTGCGCCAGCTCTCTCCCGCAGACAAACAGTGATAAAACATACTTACTAGAAGCACAGCTCCATCACACGACATACGTCACTTAGCTTAAACCATTTCCAGAGTCATGTATAATTATCGTCACAAGGCGACAAATCCCGGGGTTTTTGCGACAAATTTTGGCCTCTGTCAGCCATGCAAAAGAACTCTCTAAATCAGAGCGTAATAACCGTGAATAAGCCTGCTTATTTACCAATTTTAAATGATTAAGGTCGCGAAACACCAAAAAACCGGTGATTTGGCAGTCTGGCGAGATGATTGTGATTATAAAATGGCCAAGTTGCGCAAAAGCCATGCAATCGACAGGCTATATTGCACAGCAGCTATGCAAATCTGGCTCTCCACTTCCAAAAACATAGGGCCTATATGCTGGTGGCAACAAAGAGATTTGATTTTCACTAGGTGAGAGAAATGAACCTGATCCGCTCGTACAACAACTGGCGCCGTTACCGTAACACTGTAAACGAACTGAGCCGCCTGAGCCCACGCGAACTGAACGACCTCGGCATTATGCCTTCGGAAATTCCATTCGTTGCACGTAAGGCAGCTGTTCGCTAAGAACGCGCCATCTGAAGGCTAACGCCTTTGATTTGAACCGCGATGCCTTATTCACGCGGTTCTACAGTTTCCAGAGTTTTCACCGGGGTGTTCCCTCCTCCCATTTTCCTCGGTGACATAAAGACCGGACCTCCTCCTCCCATTCCGGTCTTACCCTAAATGACACCTGCCGCTCCTCCCGCGGCGGGTGTTATTTTTTGTGCACTACTCTACGGCCAGCGCTGCTTTTTGGCGCGTTATACGATCCGTCAACAATGAGATGGCAAACACCGCCAGCCCTGCTACAGCTAGGAAAGCACCAACTGTTCCGGTCGCGGTCCAGCCATATCCCCATGCGATAGCCAATCCACCAAGCCACGCGCCTAACGCGTTGGCAAGATTGAGTGCCGAGTGATTGAGTGCTGCCGCAAGCGTTTGCGCATCAGCGGCCACATCCATAAGGCGTGTCTGCAATGCTGGCACCAATGCAAAGCCACCACCGACAAGCAGAACACTCAGAAATGCCGTTGCCGGATGCTGCATCAAAAATGGGAATGCCAGCATCACGGCAAGATCATAGAGCAGAACGCCGCCGACCGTGCCCATGACGGAGCGGTCTGTCAGGTTAGAGCCAACAATATTGCCAAGCACCATACCGAGCCCGAACATGGCAAAGACAATCGGCATCCACTTCATATCGACATGCGAGACTTCGGTGATCGTTGCTGCGACGTAAGAAAAGACCGAAAACAGCCCGCCCGTTCCCACAGCGCCAATCGCAAGGGTCAGCAAAACTTGTTTGCGACGCAGAGCACCCAGTTCGCGTAACGGCGAGGCGCCCTCTTCTGCGGGTTGTTTTGGGACAAAAACGCTAATCAACACCATCGTAAGAATGGCGATCAAACCAACCGCTGCAAACATGGCGCGCCAGCCGGCAATTTGCCCCAGCCATGTTGACAACGGCGTACCAACCAGGGTTGCGACCGTCAGGCCGGTCATGACGCGCCCAACGGCTTGCGCACGCTTGCCCGGTTCGGCCATTGATGCTGCCACAAGCGACGCAACGCCAAAATAGGCGCCATGCGGAAAACCTGCAACGAAGCGCATCAGGATCAGGCCATCGTAGCTTTGCATGAATGCACTGGCGAGATTGCCAAATGCAAACAGCGCCATGAACAGAAATACCAGTTTGCGACGATTAAGCCGTGCACCAAACACGGCGAGAACCGGCGCGCCAATCAACACACCCAGCGCATAAGAGCTGATCAAATGGCCTGCACTTGGAATCGTCACATGCAGATCGCGTGCGATATCCGGCAAAAGCGCCATGATTGCGAATTCTCCGGTGCCAATACCGAAGCCGCCAAGGGCAAGTGCCAACTCTGCCAGTCGCACAGACGAGCGCGGCAAAGTTTCCGGCGACAAAGCCGAAGTCTGATTATTTGACATGAATAAGCCTGAAGGGAATGGAGGATGTCGGACAACCCTACCATCCCTCGCAAGCGAAGGCGATACGCTTTATTGTGATCCATTCACAATGATGGATAGCTATTTCGCCGCGACAACCTCGATCTCGACCTTAAACTCTTCCCGTGTGAAACCGGAAACGATCATAAGTGTCGACGCTGGTGCAGGCTGCGGAAACAGGCGATCACGCACATCCATGTAAGGGCGCATATGCGCACGATCCGTGACATAGGCATTGATGCGCACCACATTGGACAGTTCCATGCCACCATCACGCAGGATGCGGCGGATATTCTCAAAGCAAAGCTCGGCCTGCGCGCCTGCATCTTCAGGCACAGAACCGTCTGGCCCAATACCCAATTGGCCCGAAGAGAAAACTAGTTCAGCGCCAGCGGCTACCTTCACGCCGTGGCTATAAGCAGCGAAAGGTGCTGCCATATCGGCAGGGAGCAGATGTTTTAAAACAGCCATTCTATATCCTCAGGCTTTCGGCGCAGCTGCGAGCAGTTCTTTGAAACGCGCGGCACCCGCTGCAATATCCTCTTCACTCGGACTGATACCAGACGCAAGCAAGCGACGCGCCATCATGTGATCTGTCGGGCGATTGATGGAATCAACCGCCACCAGCTTGTCACCTGCAAAGTGAAACACCGAGAAAGCATTGTCTTCGAGACTGCCCGACAGGATATGGCGGTCGGCATCGAAAGAAAGACCTGCTATTTGCAACTTCATGTCGCCCTGATCCGACCAGAACCATGCAACATCCCGGAACGGCGTACCGCGACCAACAATCGCGCGCGCAACATGCTTGGCTTGATCGGTTGCGTTCTGTACCGATTCCAGCCGCACGCGACGACCTGCATGAAAATGATCATAACTCACGCAGTCGCCAATCGCATAAACATGCTCGCTTGATGCCCGCATATGCTCGTCAACCACAATGCCATTATCGACAACGAGTCCGGCTTCGGTCGCGAGCTCGACATTCGGAACGGCACCAGTGCCAAGCACAACCATATCAGCAGGATAAACGGTGCCATTGGCAGCTTTTACGCCCGTTACTCGACCAGTTTCACCTAGAATTGCTTCAACGCCAACGCCTGTGAGAAGCGTAATATCCGCCGCACGGCTGCGTGTTTCGACATGAGCCGAAATATGTGTGGCAACGGAACGCCCCAAAACACGTGGCGCAGCCTCAATCAGAACCGTCTTTTTGCCAAGTGCAACTGCACTATGTGCCATTTCAAGGCCAATAAAGCCGCCACCGATAATCACAACGTTCTCAACACGTGGCATCATTTCAGCAATGCGGCGCGCATCATCCAAACGGCGCAGCGTAACAACGCCATCAAGCTCAACACCCGGCATATCGGGGATTCGCGCCCGAGCGCCCGTTGCAAAAACAAGTTCCGACCATTGAAGCACTTTGCCATCATCAAGCGTGACGGTCTTATCACCAAGCGAAACATGCTCAACGCTACGCCCAAACAGCATCTCAACATTATTATCGCGATAAGCGCTTTCCGGGCGCAGAACGAGAATGCCTGCTTCTGGGGCTTTCAGATAAGATTTTGAGAGCGGCGGCTTATGATAAGGAATATCCGTCTCATCATTAATGAGAACGATTTCGCCAGCATAACCTTCTTGTCGCAGACTGATTGCGGCCTGTGACCCGGCATGCCCCGCGCCAATAATAATACATCTGTTGTCCATAGGACCTCCGGAAATTTCCGCGCATCATAAACATGAGGCAGGCTGTCGCGTGGCGAATTCGTCACGGATTCACACCTTATTTACATGCATCCCAACTTTTTAAAACATTTAGTTTGACCGATCGGTCAGATTGTTTAGTAAAAAGCTTTACCGCCTCCCAAGAATGCAGGAGCCACCGCATTGAAAAGATATTGGTCTGATTACACGAGCGAAGCGTTTTCACGCCTCGAGCGCGAGAAGATTTTGGCGGTTTTGCCCGTTGGCGCAGTTGAACAGCACGGACCACACCTGCCGCTGGCAGTCGATGCGGCAATCGTAGACGGCATGGTCAAAGAGACCGTCGCCCGCCTGCCTGATGAAAGCCATGCGCTTTTTCTGCCTACACAGGCCATTGGTAAAAGCAATGAACACAGCCGTTTTCCCGGCACGCTAACATTCTCCGCAGAGACGCTTATTCGCATGTGGTGCGAAATCGGTGCCTGCGTTGCAGCAAGTGGCGTACGCAAAATGGCGCTTCTGAACAGCCATGGTGGCCAGATCACGATCATGGATACCGTAGCCCGCGAATTGCGTATTAAGCACAATATGATGGTGTTCAGCGTCAACTGGTTCGGCCTCGGTATGCCGGACGGTGTTTATAGCGAGCATGAGCTTAAGCACGGCATTCATGCTGGCGATATGGAAACCTCTGTCATGCTCGAGTTCCACCCCGATCTGGTGGATATGTCCAAAGCGCAGAACTTCCACACGCTGACTGAAACATTGGCTTCGGACTACAAACATCTCTCGCTGAGTGGTGGCGCAAAACCTGCATGGCAGGTGCAGGACATCAATGCTCACGGCGCAGCCGGTGACGCGTCGCTCGCCACTACCGAAAAAGGCCGCAAGACCATCGATTTCGCCGCCGAACGGTTGGTTGAAGTGCTGGCTGAGATTGAGCGAGCGCCGCTCTCTTGGCTCGATAATAAGCCTGCCTGGTAAGGACGATGAGCGTGGCCCCCAACTCGCAAACCTCACCTTCCCTGATCGATATCAATGGCGTCTACAAGCAATATGGCACGGGCGTCATTGCGGTCAGCGATATGTCGCTCAAGATCGAACAAGGTCAGTTCGTAAGCTTCCTCGGCCCATCGGGCTGCGGCAAAAGTACAGCGCTGCGCATGATCGCAGGACTTGAATCCATCTCCGCTGGCGACATTCGCGTCAATGGCCACGCACCGGGCAAAGGCCCAATTGGTGCGCAAGACATTGGCTTTGTGTTTCAGGAGCCAACCCTGATGCCGTGGGCCAGCGTGTTCGACAATGTTTATTTGCCGCTACGTCTTTCCGGCATGTCCCGCAAGGAAGCCACCCCGTGCGTCGAAGAAGTTCTGACGCAAGTTGGCCTGTCGCGCTTTGCTGCCGCTTATCCGCGTGAACTCTCCGGCGGCATGAAGATGCGCGTATCCATTGCGCGTGCGTTGGTGACACGTCCGCGCCTTTTGTTGATGGATGAGCCTTTTGCGGCGCTCGATGAAATGACGCGCTTCAAGCTTAACAACGACGTGCTGCGGCTCTGGCAAGAACACGGTCTGACCGTGATCTTCGTCACGCACAGCGTTTACGAGTCCGTCTATCTCTCCAATCGCGTCATCGTCATGGCCGCCCGTCCCGGACGCGTTGTTGCCGATATCGGTATCGAGGGCAGCTATCCACGCGCCGAAAATTATCGTGCCACCGAAGCTTACGCAAAAGATTGCGCTCGGGTTTCCGATGCGCTCACCGCGACGCTTTCGTCCCAAGATATTGATCACTGAGGACAGGGAAAATGCAAAACGAACTGCCTGTTCTCAATTCAGAACAACACCGCCTCGCCCGTCGTGAGCGTAATCTGCGCATCCTAATGCCAACATTCGCGATCCTGATCGCACTATGCATCTGGGAAGGCCTCGTGCGCTATTATAATGTGCCGCATTACCTCATCCCAGCCCCGTCGCTGATCGGTGAAACGCTCGTAAAATACGGACCATCATTGGCGACGTCGATGTGGTTTACCGTCAAACTCACACTAATTTCGTTGTTCTGCGCAATTGTCGGTGGCGTTCTGCTCGGCATGATCTTTGCGCTATCGCGACCAATTGAAATGGCGTTCTTTCCGTTTGCCGTCATCCTTCAGGTGACGCCGGTTATCGCCATTGCACCGCTGATCCTGATCTATGTACGCGATACATTTTCAGCATTGCTGATCTGCGCGTGGATCGTGGCCTTCTTCCCGATCCTGTCAAACACCGTCATCGGCCTGCGCAGTGCTGATCATAATCTGCGTGATCTGTTCAAGCTCTATCGCGCCTCGCCTTGGCAGCGTCTGCGCTATCTGCTTGCGCCCAGCGCTCTGCCTTACTTCATGGCAGCGCTCAAGATTGCAGGTGGTCTTTCGCTCATCGGTGCCGTGGTGGCGGAATTCGTCGCTGGCAGCGCTGGCCAAAGCACCGGCCTCGCCTCGCGTATTCTGGAATCAAGCTTCCGTAACGAAATCCCGCGCATGTTCGCGGCACTGTTCCTCGTTTCACTGCTCGGCATCGTGATTTTCCTGATCACAAGCTGGCTATCGCGCCTCGTTCTCGGACGCTGGCATGAAAGCGAGATCCGCCGTGAACGTTAATATGCTGAAAGGTGTCGCCATTGCCGATCTTGATGGTCCTTACGACATCGGCATCGATGGCGGGCGCATTGCTTCGCTGACACCCTCACAATCTAAAAATGGCGGCTTTATCACTCCGCTGTTCGCCGATGTGCATGTGCATCTCGACAAGACATTCACCATTGGCCGCATTGCCGAACGTGGCAGCGCCAAAGTTGAATGTCTGTTCGACGCGATTGATCTGATGAATATTGATCGCCAGCAATGGAATGCCGACGATATTCGCGCACGCGCAACGAGTGCTCTTGAAGCAGCCTATGCTCAGGGCGTTGGCGCGATGCGCACCCATATCGACTGGACGACACCTGATGTACCGACCGCTTGGCCAGTTCTCAATGAACTGCGCGAAGCGTGGCGCGACCGCATTGATCTGGAGCTTGCAGCCCTTATCCATGGCGACATTGTACTCAGTACAGGTGCGGCCATTGCTGAACGTGTAGCAAAAGATGGTGGCGTTCTTGGCGCATTCTTTTATCGCAATGCTGATCTTGAAGCGAAAATCGAAGAGATGTTTCGTCTCGCGGTTTTACATGGCCTCAAGCTCGACTTTCATGTCGATGAAGGGCTTGAACTAGAGGCCGATGGCTTTTCGCTGATTGTTGCCGCAACGAAGCGCCACAACATGGGGGGCCGCGTCCTTTGCGGTCATGCCTGTTCCCTTTCACTGCGTTCGCCCGAAGACCTAAGCCGCATTCTCAATGCTGCTGCGGATGCGGGAACAGCGCTGGTATCGCTTCCAACATCCAACCTCTACCTGCAAGACAGGCTTGGCGGAAAATCGCCACGTCTTCGCGGTGTGGCACCGCTTAAAGAAGCGCGTCTTGCGGGCATGGACGCTATGCTAGGCTCTGACAATGTGCGCGACGCGTTTTATCCTTATGGCGATTACGACCCGCTTTCGGCCCTGCGCCTTGCGGCCCCGGTCTGCCATCTGGAGCCAGATGAATGGCTCAACAGCATCACCACCCTGCCCGCGCGTTTCATCGGAAGTGACCGCGTTCAGACGCTGACCGAAGGCGGACCTGCAAACTTCATTTGGCATGACGCCACCGACATCAACGACCTCATCAGCCGCCCTCAGGCGCATCGCACCATCTGGCGCGATGGTAAACACATTTAATCGGAGAACCCCATGAATTCTGCCGCACCACAGCGCATCTATGACTGGGCCGCATTTCGCGCCGAAATCGAAGGTATCCGCATTTATGACGACCCGAAGCAGGTCGAACTGCGGTCCCGCGATTATTTCTGGTACAGCCCGATCCTGACGGAAGACATCGGCCATTATCTTGGCGATCTGGTCGTCATTCCAAAAGATCAGGATGAAGTGCGCCGCGTGGCAGCTGCTGCCGCAAAGCTTCGCATTCCAATCACCGTTCGCGGTGGCGGCACCGGCAATTACGGCCAGTGCGTTCCGCTTGAAGGCGGCGTCATTCTTGATATGACCAAGATCGACCGCATCATCGCAATCGAGCCGGGTAAGGTTCGTGTTGAAGGCGGCGCACGTATTTCACGCCTCGACGATGCTGTGCGTGAAACGGGTCAGGAACTGTTGATGTATCCGTCCACCCGTCGCATTGCCACCATTGGTGGCTTTTTCTCGGGCGGCTCAGGCGGTATCGGTTCGCTGCGCCACGGCATGCTGCGCGATGACGGCAATGTCTATTCAGTCAAAGTTCTGACGGTTGAAGCCGAGCCAAAAATCATCGAACTGACAGGCCGCGACATCCATAAGGTACAGCACGCTTATGGCACAAATGGCATTATTCTTGAGCTTGAAATCGGGCTCACGAAAGCAACCGAATGGGTGCATACTGCAGCGCTCTTCGATAGTTATGAAGCAACCCTGAAATTCTGCCTTAAAGCGCTGGAAGAAAACTTCGACTGCTATCTGCTGACCACGGTTGATCGCCGCTTTGCACGCTTCTACACGAAGTTTGGTGATCTTTTCCCATCCGACAAGGATGCGGTTTTTGCGATGATTGCACCAGAAGAAGTGGCGCGCTTTGAAGCTCTTGCGACTGAATTTGGCGGCAAAGTCACTTTTTCGATGACACTTGAGGAGTTGCACAAGGCTGGTCTGCAACCCGCTTATGAATGCGGTTGGAACCACACTACCCTTCAGGCACTCAAGGCAGAACCGGGCTGGACTTATTTGCAGGTTGCCTATCCTCGCCCGTTCGATATCGATGTCGTCACGCGGCAAATCGCGCGCTATGGCGAGACGCAATATATGCATCACGAAATGGCGCGTCTTGAAGGGGAATTGCAGATTTTTGCACTGCCGCTCGTGCGCTTTGAAGGTCGCGATGAAATGTATCGCCTGATCGAAGAACTCGAAAAAGTCGACGGTTGCGACATCTATGATCCGCACGCCTACACCATCGAAGACGGCGGCATGAAAGAAATCGACAGCGTACAGATCGAATTCAAGAAGCAGGCTGATCCTTATGGCCTGCTCAACCCGGGCAAGACCCGCGGCTGGACAGCCGACATGGTAGCACAGGACTAACTAAGGGGAACTAAAATGAAAAAGACACTCGTTACAGCACTCGCTGCTCTTTCAATGGGCCTTTCTGCACAGATGGCCTATGCACTCGACAAGGTAACACTGGGCACCAACTGGCTGGCACAAGCCGGTCATGGCGGTTTCTATCAGGCCGTTGCCGATGGCACCTATGAAAAGCACGGCCTTGACGTGAAGATCGAAATGGGCGGACCACAGGTCAACAACCGCCCGATGCTGGCTGCTGGCCGTCTTGACTTCCTGCTGACCGGCAATCTTCTCTTGTCTTTCAACAACGTCGCCAATGGCGTGCCAACCACGGTTGTAGCTGCTTTCTATCAGAAAGACCCACAGGCACTGATGGCACATGAAGGCGAATATAAGGACTTCAAAGACCTCGCCAATGCGGAAACCATCCTGATTTCCAAGGATGGTCAGTTCTCGTTCTGGCCTTGGCTGGTTAAAGATTTCGGCTTCAAGGACGAACAGCTGCGCCCTTATGGCTATAGCCTTGCGCAGTTCCTGAGCGACAAGAAGACCGTGCAGCAGGCCTATGCCACTGCCGAGCCGATCTATGCTGAAAAAGAAGGCGCGAAGGTCACGACCTTCCTGCTGGCAGATCAGGGCTTCAACACCTATGCCAACACCATCGAAACACGCCAGCAGCTCGTCGATGAAAATCCGGAGCTGGTTCAGCGATTTGTAACGGCCTCCATCGAAGGCTGGAACAACTTCCTTTATGGCGACAACAGCAAAGCCTATGAGCTGATCCTCAAAGACAATGCAGATATGAGCAAAGAAACACTTGATGCGGAGCTCGCGCGCCTCAAAGATCTTAAGCTTATTGATAGCGGCGACACACTCGAAAAGGGCATTGGCGCAATCGACATAAACCGTGTGAAAGAGTTCTACGAACTCGCACGCAAGTCGGGCATCGTCAGCGGTGACGAGCTGGACATGACCAAGGTTGCAACCGACGCTTTTGTTAACAAGGGTGCAGGTCTCGACATCAAGAAGCAATTGGGCCAATAACCCTCCTGCAATTTTAATAGCGGCTGGTACGAATGACCACAGACAACCAGAATGACGATAGTGAGCTAACCGGACGAGACAAGGTTCTTGGCCGCAGGCGTCGCATTCAGGGTGCCATTCGTACAGCCGCCATCGATGAATTTGCAGAAAAAGGACTGGCAGGCGCATCCACGCAAGGTATTGCGCAACGCGCCGGCCTAACCAAGCCGCAGCTCCATTATTATATTTCCAGCAAAGAAGAGCTTTACGAGGATATTCTCATTTATATTCTCGATGAGTGGGAAGATATCTTTCTCGGTGTCAGCAATGAGGAAGACCCAGCCACAATTATCCGGCAATATATTCGCGCCAAGCTTGAATTCAGCCAGAAAAACCCGAAAGCCTCACGGCTATTCACGACCGAAATTGCCAATGGGGCGCCTTTTCTCAGCCGTCACTGGAAGAAGCACGTTTCAGCAACTCATAACGCAGTGAAGCTCATTCAGTCGTGGGTTGATGATGGTCGTATCAAGCCCGTCGATCCACTGCTATTCCAGATGCACATATGGGCCGTCACCCAGCACTATGCCGACTTTGAAACACAGGTCCGAAGCATGATGTCGCTTAGCAAAGACGAGCCGATGGACCTTGACCGCATCGAAAAAGAGGTCTCAACACTGTTTCTGCGCGCGTGTGGTTTGGAATAAAGACGCAAACCTGATCTTGAGACCGAACAAATTAAAAAGGAGCAGGTTCCTCCCCAAGAACCTGCTCCCGAATGCATCGCCCCCCGCCACAGTGGTCGATGCTAGCAATATCTTCCACATTAAAGTCTCTCACAGCTTTTGGAAGATGTATCTGATACTAAGCAACTTTAACGCACGTTAGCGCTAATTTGCAACCTTATTTTTGCGATAAATTCATCAAATTTGAACGGACACTTACAAAACATTACACAAAGAAAAAGCCCCGATATTGATCGGGGCTTTTCATTAGCTTGACCAGATTATTCTGCCAGCCATTCCTTAATACGATCAGGATGGTCTTCGATATATTTATCGACCGCCTTTTCGTAAGAGGTTTCCTGTGCATTAAACATCGCAGTTTCAAGCTCATCGATGGGAATGCTCATTTTGGTCAAAAGAGCCGCAGCTTTAGGGTTATCGTCCTTGAAGCCCTTACGAACGATAGCATCAACATGTTCTGCGCCGCCTAATGCACCTTCAGGATCAGCAATATAGCGAAGCTTATACTTGCCAAACATCCAATGTGGGCTCCAGGAAGTCGCTACAAACCAACCATCCGAACGCGTCGCACGATCAACAGTGGTCAGCATCGCTGCTTCACTCGATACATTCAGCTTGTAGTCCAAACCATATTTCTTGATTGCTTCTTCCGAAAGACGGGTCAGACCAGCACCGGGATCAATGCCCTGAATTTCGCCTTTCAGCTTTTCACGAACTTCCGGCTTTTTCAGATCTTCGATAGAGCTGATTTCGCTTTCAGGAATGTAATCAGGCACGATCCAGCCAAGCTTTGCACCTTCGTAAAGAGGGCCAAGGTTATCAACCTTATCTTCCACACGCTTGTAATAATCTGCGTGGGTTTCCGGCAACCAGGCCATCATCATCGCGTCAACATCACCACGGCTTACACCTTGATACAGAGGAGCGACATCGGTCTGCACAAGCTCAACTTTCTGACCGAGATTATCCTGCATAATCTTGGCTGCGAGTTTGGTGACAAATTCTGCATCAGACCATGGAGCCCAGCCGATTTTAACCGTTTTGCTATCCTGCGCGAAAGCTGCTCCGGCAGTCATACTGCCTGCAACTAAGGCCGCGAGGCCGAACTTCGTCAGTTTACCGAACATAATTTCTCCTTTGAATTGAATGAGTTCCCATTATTTATGCTTGTTGATTACGAAGTGAGGATGAGGACTGCTCCCCCTCAGTCTTTTTCATGAATGACAGCTTTTTGAAAAAGCCCAGAACGCCGCCAGAATTTCCCTTGCCGAAGCTCTGCGTTATGCGGTCGAGAATGACCGCCAGAATGACCACCGCAAGACCACCTTCAAAGCCCTTGCCTACGTCAAGACGCTGAATACCTGTCAGAACCGTATTACCGAGACCGCCAGCGCCAATCATGGAAGCGATAACCACCATCGAAAGCGACAGCATGATTGTCTGGTTCATACCTGCCATGATTGATGGCATGGCGTTTGGGAGCTGAACTTTGAACAACAATTGCCTGGATGTGCAGCCAAATGCGAGGCCCGCCTCGACGAATTCCGCGTGTACCTGACGGATACCCAGATTGGTCAAACGCACCACAGGAGGCATCGCAAAAATTACGGTCGCTATTGTGCCCGGTACAGCACCGAGGCCGAAAAACATAGCCGCTGGAATAAGATAGACGAACGCCGGCATAGTTTGCATGAGATCAAGCACCGGCCGCACAACTGACGCAACCGTATCACTGCGCGCCATGGCTATACCAAGCGGAATGCCGATCACAACAGCAATAATCGTGGAAGCAAGCACAAGCGACAGGCTTTCCATCGTGCCAGCCCATAATCCCATATGAATAATGAGAGCCAGTGCAAGCACTGTAAAAATTGCAAACTTCCAGCCTACGCGCCAAAGAGCCAGCAAAGCGAGAATTGCAATACCTGCAAATGGCGGAATTGCTAAAAGTGCGTTTTGAATACCATCGGTCACAAACCCGATTGTCGCTGCGATCGCATCGAGCGCGGGCGTAAAGTGATCGAGAATATAATTGACGACTGTATCTGCCCATCCGCCGATACTAAAATTCAAATCCATGGTTTACCGTCCATTTCAGATCGAGTTACCTATGGCCGGACTAACTTGTCCGTGACGAGAATAAATCCCGAAAGCCTGAGAAGTTGAGCGTGCGTGGATCAACCAGCGCGGCCAAGCGTCTCCAACAATGCCGATTTACTGATAGCGCCGAGATAGCGATTATGCCGGTCCGTGACAGGCACAGGCCATGGGCTTTCAGCTACCCGCACCAAAAGACCAGAAAGCGGTGCATCCGCCTGTATTGCTGCTGCAGCATCTGGATGTTCGCCATCTGCCTTAACGCTACCACTGGCAAGCGCATCGCGTGTTACGACACCGCGATAAATACGATCCGAATCCAACAAAACGCCGTATGCCTTGCCGCTTGCATCAAGTTTTTCCAGTGCCGAAGATAATTGCGCAGGATCGAACACAATCAACTCATCTTCGCGTGCAACATCGGCGGCCTTGAAAACACGAGAGACATCAACGTTGCGAAAGAAGGAACGCACATAATCATTGGCGGGAGCCGAGACGATCTCGTTTGGCGTACCAACCTGCACGACTTTGCCGTGCTGCATAATGCAAATACGGTCGCCGATGCGCATTGCCTCATCAAGATCATGGCTGACGAAGATGATCGTGCGGCTGTTTTCGGATTGAAGACGCTTTAATTCGTCCTGCATCTCCGTGCGGATCAGCGGATCAAGCGCGGAAAATGCTTCATCCATCAACAGGATAGTGGGTTCGCTTGCCAGTGCTCTTGCAAGACCAACGCGCTGCTTCATCCCGCCGGAAAGCTGATCAGGCATCGAATGAGCATAGGGTTCAAGACCGACTGCTGCCAGTGCTTTCAACGCTTTTTCGTGACGTTCAGCTTCGCCCATTCCGGCCACTTCAAGACCGAAGGATGCATTATTTAAGACCGTACGATTGGGAAGCAGAGCAAATGACTGAAACACCATACTCATGTCGCGGCGGCGAAGATCAATCAACTCGCGTTTTGACATTTTAACGATGTCACGGCCATCAACTTCGATGGAACCTTCAGTGGGTTCAATGAGACGATTGAGCAAACGTAACAGTGTCGATTTACCTGAGCCAGACAGGCCCATGATAACAAATACTTCACCCTCTTTAATATCGAAGGTCGCGTTGTCTACACCGATCGTGGCACCATGATCGCTATGAATCTGGGCTTTTGATTTGCCTGCACGCAATTCCTGCATTGCAAGCTTCGGGTCGTCACCGAAGACTTTATAAACACTATTCAAGCTTATCTTTGTCTTAGCTGGCGACTTCATACTTTCATCCTTGTATAAAATACCATGCATTATGTTTAACCCCACTGTGCTGGTGGGTTTAATCTCCTTTTTATCATTTTTATTTCTTCATTCATGCGCGAATTTGACATGCGCAACTTGCGGGCAACGACATGCCCACATGGAATGATTATCGATTGGTGTGATCTATTTATATAGGCCATTTCCCGACATGTCCACCCACAGTCACGGATTCATCTATGCGCGACCCGTCCCCTTGATTATTTTTGATGGGTTGCGCGACGAAATACGAAGGCGAACCAACCTATCCGGTTATCGGATTTAATCGGTCAACCTGCCTATGATAGTAATCCGCTGGAAGGGCTGCACAGGAGCGAGCTGCGACAAATATGCAATCGGCTGCGACATGAGACAATTTAGTATTCGCAGAATATAATTCTGCATAATTACAGTGAATTTGTATGATTATACTTGTGCAATATATGGCATTATTTGCCAGAAAAATGGGCGCAGACCAACCGATCCGTTCCCAAATTTGCGAGATTATTTAACGCGTTTCAATCAATCGTTAACCATATAGCCAACGAAGCCCGTTATGCGCCAACGTTCGCCGTCGCCACGACAAAAATAAAGCGTTTGCCAGTTCAGAATATCCCGTGTTCCGTCTGCTTTAGCGATGGTTCCGTCAAATTTTTTACGCGCAACGGCAACATCACCGTTGATATCAATCACATTGAGTCGCGTTGCTCGAAACACGCCGTCTGAAAGTGGCTCGGCATATTCAGTTGCCGCACTTGTCGCCGCCTGTCGCAGCCATTCATCACGATAGCTATTCAACGTTGGAAAAGCCGCATCCCATTTATCAGGATTGGCTTCGCCATGCGCGTGAATACCGAGAAACCGCACCTCGTCAAAATCATCGGCAACCAGCGACCAGTTCTGGCTCACGAATGCTTCTATGTCCCGACGCACAAGCATATCCCATATTTGCTCGCGATCCTTATCTCCGACAAAGGGATTAACAGCATGTTTCATCGAAGTTTCCCGCGCGCTGCAACAGGCAAAATGTCGATAACATCATCGCCGGAAATCAGGTGAACTTCATCGAAGAGATTGGAAACAACACAGACGTGATCAGGAATAACCCGCACCTTATCACCGACTTTTAAGCCTGCAATATCGCCCTTAACTGTGCCATGCTCTTCGCTCAGACCTGTCACCCTTGCATCCGGCCTGCCAGCCAGCTCGCCAAAATCAGGCAATCCAAGCGTATCGCTGGAAAGTGATTTTGAACCAGCATCGATAATCGCGCGGTCTTCCGTGGGATGACTGACAATTGTCGCAAGTACCGTCAAAGCGCAATCGTCGAGCGTTGCCGCGCCTTTTGCCACCTGAAAACGGTCAAAATAGATATATGTACCAGGGCGATATTCAGTAACGACACTGTCAGTCGGCGAAAGCCGCATATCCGGCGTGCCGCCGCTGGAGATTGTTTCGCAAGAAAGGCCGTTTGCCGCCAGAAGGTCACGCGCAGCGCGCAGCCATTGTTCAGCCTGTTCGGCCTTGCCAGTCGCAGGATAGGTCATCAGGCCACCGAAGTGCAGACCTTCGCTCTGGCTGATCTGCCGGGCGAGTTCAAGCGCCTCTTCGGCTGTTTGCACACCACAGCGCCCCATGCCGGTGTCGCATTCAACAAGCACTTTGAGCGGGCGACCTTCATTTATGAAACGCTGAGCCAGCCCATGAAGACTCGTTGCATTATCAACGGTCACCGAAATCGAAATGCGCTGGTGCAGGGCATAAAGCCTGTCGAGTTTCTGCTTACCTAAAATATTATACGGCAAGAAAATATCAATGATGCCCGCATCCGCCATGACTTCAGCTTCGCCAAGCTTTTGACAGGTAATACCCACGGCGCCCGCCTCGAGCTGTCGTCGTGCAAAATAGGGAAGCTTATGCGTCTTGATATGCGGACGCAATTTAACTCCGATCGCATCGGCATGTGCTTGCGCTTTGATAATGTTCGCCTGCACGCGGTTAACATCAATCAGGATGGCAGGCGTATCAATTTCGCCAACGGTATTAGGTCTTGTCATTCATTCAATCTCCCAGCGGCAAACTCGGATCATCTACTTTAAGCGTATTCAGGCTTTGTTTGATGCGTCGCAGACGTTCAAGCACTTCTGGCCCGCGTGTTTCAGCGGTCGCAGTTGCGATCACGTCCACGATTGCCAACAAAGCAAAGCGCGAAGATGTTGGTTTAAAAAGATTTCCATCTTCATTAACTAGAAACGGCACAACCGTGTTTGCGGTTCCCGCAAGTTCTGAAACCGGTGCTGTAATGGCCACAGTTTCCGCACCGTATTGCTTAGCAATTTCTACAGCCTCAATCACTGAACGGGCATAGCCGGAGATCGAAAAGGCGATGACCGTCATCTCCGGTGTAGCAATGGCTGCATACATACGCTGCAATTGCCCATCAACATGTGAAACCACGGGAACGCCAAGCCGGAAAAGCCGGTTTTGCATTTCAGTTGCCATCATCGAAGAAATACCGCCCGAACCAACACACAGCACAGAAGATGAGACGGCAATTCGTTCGGCGATATTCATGATGAGCGACATATCGAGATTATCACTGGCGCGCTGAATGGCGGAAATTGCACCATCGGTCACCGCAAGCGCAATCCGAGCCTCGCGAACATCGCGCGTGGGAGCTTCTGCGGTCAGATATTGACCACCAATAGCCAGCGCCTGCGCCAGAAAAAACTTGAAATCACGCACGCCATCGCAACCAAGTGATCTGCAAAACCGGGTCACTGTCGGCTCGCTGACACCTGCTCGTTGCGCAATTTCCGAAATAGCAGCCTTCGATATGGAATCTGGCTCGGCAAGCACCAGAGCAGCCAGCCTCCTATCGGATTTTGATCCGTCCTGCGCAACAGCGTGAAGCTGCGATAGGATGTCGGCGATTTTGCTCATGCGAATTCTATAGCGGCAATCCGCTTTCCTTATCAAACAGATGGATATGTTCCGGCCTTGCCGTTACAGGAACTCGATCTCCCGGCGCAAAATGAATACGCTCGCGAAAGACTGCCCGCACGGGGGAACCCGAAATTTTTCCATAAACATGTGTTTCCGGCCCGGTCGGTTCCACTACTTCAACCGACAGCGACAGGCCGTTACCCTCAGTATCGACAACGAAATTTTCTGGTCGAATGCCCAATTCGGCCGAGCCTTTGGATATGACACGTCCCGGCACGGCAATCGTCCCACCATCATTGGTGCGGAACATTCCGGCCTCCGAAACCGCTCCCGGAATGAAACTCATCGACGGCGATCCAATGAAGCCTGCCACAAATTTATTGGCGGGTCGGTCATAAAGATCGAGCGGCGCACCGATCTGCTGAATCCGACCCTGATTCATCACTACAATCCGGTCGGCCATAGTCATGGCCTCAATCTGATCATGGGTGACATAAATCACAGTTGATTTAAGCCGCTGGTGCAAAGCCTTGATTTCCGTACGCATTTGGACACGCAGTTGCGCATCAAGATTGGAGAGCGGCTCATCAAACAAAAACACCGATGGTTCGCGCACAATGGCCCGACCCATCGCCACGCGCTGACGCTGACCACCTGAAAGCTGACGCGGATAACGATCAAGATAGGAATGCAAATTGAGAATACCTGCGGCCTTGTCGACTTTGGCTGCTGTCGTTGCTTTATCTTCACCACGAATGCGCGGGCCAAAACCGATATTCTCTCGCGCCGTCATATGGGGAAACAGCGCATAGGACTGAAACACCATCGCGATATTACGCTTTTGCGGCGACAACTCATTGGCGCGTTCGCCGCCAATAATCAGATCGCCACCGGAGATCGGCTCAAGACCTGCAACCATGCGCAACAGCGTGGACTTGCCACAGCCGGACGGCCCGACGAGAACCAGAAATTCGCCATCTTCAATATCAAGATCAATCCGATCAAGGACGTTGAGCTGACCGAAAGTCTTGGTAATTCCGCGCAAGGAAACATTCTTCATGGCTCAGTTCCCACCTAAAATATCATCAATAAAAGGCCTGCACCCAGCCATCAGGCCTGCATCAACTGGCAGAACCGTCCCCGTTATGCCGGAGGCTCGATCAGATGCCAAAAACGCCACGGCTTCCGCCACCTCACCCACATTGACGATGCGTCCTAGTGGGTAAAGCCTGCGTAGTTTTTCCAGAACCGCGGGGTCTTTCGCAATCCGATGATCCCATGCAGCGGTTCGGATTGAACCGGGACAAACGACATTTGCACGTAGACCTTTCGGACCATATTCAACGGCCAATGCGCGGGCAAAAGCATTGATACCCGCCTTTGCAGCCGCATAGGCAGGATTGCCAAAATGCATGAGTGAATTGATCGACGAAATAAAAACGAAGGCGCCACTACCTCGCTCGGCCATTGCACGCGCGAGAGCCGTTGAAAACACCGTAACACTTGTCAGATTAATATTGATTTCCGTTATGGTTTTGCCGTGATCAAGCGCCTCAAACGTGTCGGCACGGGTCCAGCCCGCATTGTTGATGACAATATCGGGGATACCGTCTGAAGCGATAATGTCTTGCGACGCTTGCTCCAAGGTTTCAGGCGCAGCAAGGTCAAAAGCATGACGGCTGGAGAAACAATCGCCCGGCATCGCCTCAAGCGTCAAATCGCAACCAATAACGCGTGCACCGCGAGACGCGAACAGCTCAACAAGTGCCGTTCCCACCCCACCACCTGCGCCCGTTATCAATACGGATTTTCCGGCAAATTCGCCTGAACTCTCCACTTCATTCCCCTTTATACGGCGCGTTTCGCACCTTTATTTGGCTTCAGCCTAAAAGTGAAAATGTAAGTTTGCAACAAAACTTTTTACTTGAAAGCGCTCGATTTGCCGATAATGTAAGAAAATAACAAAAATAAGCATAAGTTTGCATCAAGCAATACCGAAAAAGGGAACGGAAACATGACGATAGCAAAATGGAAGGCTGGCCTTCTGGCCGGATTAAGCATTCTCGCACTGAGCTCTTTTGCTGAAGCCGGCGAAGTGCGCATGACGGTCGCTGAATACAGCTCCAAAACCAAACCTTATTTTGATGAAGTCAAGAAGGCTTTTGAAGCCGAGAATCCCGGCATCACGCTCAATTTTGAAGTCGTGCCATGGGATGTACTGCTGCAAAAGCTGACCACTGATATTTCGGCTGGAACAAATGCTGATCTTTCGATTATCGGCACACGCTGGCTGATCGATTTCGTACAACAGGGCATTGCTGAGCCGCTTGATGGCTATATGGATGATGCTTTCAAGGGACGTTTCATCGAAACTTTCCTCTCGCCTTCTGTCCTTGAGGACAAAACCTACGGTCTGCCAATCGCGGCATCGGCGCGCGCCATGTATTACAACAAGGATTTGCTGGAAAAAGCAGGTGTCGCCAATCCGCCTGCAACATGGGATGAAGTAAAAGCCGCAGCAGAGAAAATCAAAGCACTGGGTGGTGAAAACTATGGTTACGGCTTGCAGGGCAAGGAAATCGAGACTGACGTCTATTACTATTACGCCATGTGGTCACAAGGCGCTGAAATCCTTAACAAGGATGGCACGTCGGGCCTGAGCTCGCCCGGCGCGCTTGAAGCGGCCAAGCTCTACAAGTCGATGATCGATGACGGACTGACACAGCCGGGCGTGACCTCTTATTCGCGTGAGGACGTGCAGAACCTCTTCAAGCAGGGCAAAGTCGGCATGATGATTACCGCGCCGTTTTTGTCCAACCAGATCAAGGAAGAAGCGCCAAATCTTAAATATGGCGTTGCAGCAATTCCTGCTGGTCCGACGGGCGCGCGTGGCACCTATGGCGTGACGGACTCGGTTATCATGTTCGAGAACTCCAAGAACAAGGAAGAAGCATGGAAGGTACTCGACTTCCTGTTCCAGACCGACTGGCGCGCCAAGTTCACACAGGGCGAAGGCTTCCTTCCTGTGAACAAGGAAGAAGCGAAGATGGATTATTACGTCAATAATGCCGATCTCGCAGCCTTCACTGCCCTTCTCCCCGATGCGCGTTTTGCGCCCGTCATTCCGGGTTGGGAAGAAATTGCTGACATTACATCCAATGCGATGCAGACGATCTATCTTGGCAAAGGCGAGCCGGATGCGGTGCTTAAGGAAGCGGCTGGTAAAGCAGACGCCATCCTGAAGAAATAAATCCCGTCTCCCGGCAGTGCCATAGCGTGCTGCCGGGTATTCTTCATTTAACAGACGTATGGGGTTTATGGCTGATGCAAAATCGCACACTGCCCTATTTCCTGATCCTGCCAAGCCTGCTTCTGGCTGCGGTGGTGATCTTCTGGCCGGTTGTGAACCTGATAGAGATTGCTACCCATGATGTGAACCGTTTCGGGCAATTGCGCGATTTTAACGGCACCGAAAACTTCTCAGCGCTTTTTGCATCACAGGAATTTATCAATGCCTTATGGCGCACGGGATTCTGGACGATTGCCGTTGTCGGCGGCGCTTTGCTTGTTTCAATCCCGGTTGCAATTATTCTCAATATGGATTTTTACGGGCGATCCGTTGCGCGTGTCATCATCATGCTTCCTTGGGCCGTCTCGCTCACCATGACCGCGATTGTCTGGCGCTGGGCGCTGAACGGCGAAAGCGGAATGCTGAATTCGGCGCTTCGCAATCTCGGGTTGATCGACAGCAATATTCAATGGCTGGCAAGTGCGGCAACGGCATTTCCAATGCAGATACTCGTCGGCATTTTGGTAACGGTTCCTTTTACCACCACGATTTTTCTCGGTGGTTTATCGTCCATTCCAGACGATCTATATGAAGCATCATCGCTTGAAGGTGCCAATCATTGGCAGCAGTTTCGTGAAATTACGTTCCCGCTGCTCAGGCCCTTTATCAATATCGCGATTGTGCTCAATACAATCTACGTCTTCAACTCGTTCCCGATCATATGGGTGATGACGCAAGGCGGACCAGCAAACTCAACCGACATTCTGGTCACGCATCTCTATAAGCTTGCATTCCGCCTTGGAAAACTTGGTGAGGCCTCCGCCGTATCGCTGATCATGCTGGCAATTCTTCTCGTGTTTACCGCGATTTATATTCGCCTTGCCATGCGGAAGGAACCAGCATGAATAAGCCCAAGATAAAACGTACAATCCTAGCATGGACCGCCCTCACACCGCTGGTTGTGCTAACACTGTTTCCCTTTGCAGTCATGTTTCTTACCGCTGTGAAGCCACCCCAGGAAGTATTGTCACCGACATGGTGGCCGAGCGAGTTTCATTGGCAAAATTTCTCGGAAATGTGGGTGCGTACGGGCTTTGGCACAGCACTTCTAAATTCCGTCTATGTATCGGTAATCGCCTCAGTCGGCGCGATTGTATTCTCGATCCCAGCCGCTTACGCCATGTCTCGCTTTCGCTTTGCAGGTGACGGAGCATTCCGGCAATTTCTGCTTATTTCGCAGATGATTTCGCCCATCGTTCTGGTGCTTGGCCTATTCCGGCTTCTCGCAGCCTATGGTCTGATTGAAAGCGTTACAGCGGTGGGTGCCGTCTATATGGCCTTCAACGTCGCCTTTACGGTATGGATGTTGCAGAGCTATTTCGACACGATCCCAAAAGACCTAGAAGAAGCCTCTTGGATGGAGGGTGCGGGCCGTTTCAAAACGTTGGTTAAGGTGTTCCTACCACTTTGCCTTCCGGCAATTGCCGTGACGACAATCTTCACTTTCATCAATGCGTGGAATGAGTTTGTCGTGGCGCTGACCATGCTGCGCAGTCAGGCGAGCTACACGCTGCCTATTCAGGTATTCTCACTGGTGGCTGGGCGCTACACCGTCGAATGGCATTATGTCATGGCCGCAACATTGGTCGCCACATTGCCTGTGGCCATCATGTTTGTTTGGTTGCAGCGTTATTTGATCAAAGGGCTGGCACTGGGTGCCGTAAAGTAAAAGGCGCGGATTATTCCGCGCCTTCTTTTAAATCAATGTGCCAGAAATGTTGAGATAAACGGCACATAAGTGACAAGCGCCAACAGGATAAACAGCGCGAGATACATGCTGAATGCCTGACGTGTGAAGTCTGCAACGCGTACTTTAGCAATGTTGCAAACCATGAGCATCACCGTGCCGACTGGCGGTGTCAGCGTTCCAATCGAAAGATTGACGATAACAACAATACCAAAATGCACCGGATCAATGCCAAGAGCTTTAACTGTCGGCATCAGCAATGGCACCAGAACAATCATCAATGCTGTGCCTTCAATCAGCGCACCAAGGATCAACAGGATCACATTGACCGCCAGGAGGAATGCATAAGGGTTACTGGTGAAAGACGAGATCAACTGCATCAACGATTGACCAGCCTGCTCAAGTGAAAACACCCATGCAAGTGCTGACGATGCCATGATAACCAGCATCACCGACGCTGTGGACTTCGCAGTTTCGATCAGTGAATCCACCACATGCGACACGCGCATTTCGCGATAAATGACAAAGCCGATAATCAGAACCAGCGTAACAGCAACAGCACCGGCTTCTGTCGGCGTGAAGATGTTCATGCGGATACCGCCGATAATCGCAAACAGCAGCAGGACCGCAGGCCATGCAGATGCAAGCGTCGATGCAACTTCAGCGCCACTCATACGCTTTTCGCGGCTTGGCTTGTAACCCCGCTTAACCGAAGTAATGTAAGCCGCAATCATCAGAATGACTGCACCAAGAATACCCGGCACAACACCTGCCATGAACATCTTGCCGATGGATACGTCTGCAATCAAGCCATAGATGATCAGCGCAATACCGGGTGGAATGATAGGCGTAATCAGTGAGCCTGCAGCAGTAACAGCGCAGGAAAATGCCTTGTCATAGCCACGCTTGACCATTTCCGGCACCATCATGCGGGTCAGCATGGCACTATCGGCAAGATTGGAAGCACTCACACCGCCCATCAGGGTCGAAACCATGATGTTGGTCAGCGCCATACCACCGCGCATGCGGCCCACAAGAATGTCAGCAACCTTGATCAAACGCTCGGCAATGCCCGTATGTGACATCACGGTTCCGAGCATGATGAAAAACGGGATAGCGAGAAGCGATGTATTCTGCGCGGGGCTGATAAAGCGCTGCACAGCAATTGCAATCGGCATTTGGTTGAAGAAGATAAAATAGGTGAAGACCGCAATCAGAATGGCAACATAAAGGCGCATATTTAGCGCAATCAGTGCCAGCATGATAAGGACGATTGTTGTCAGGTTCATGCCTTGCCTCCCGCAAAGACTGCGCGCAAGGACTTGAATGCACCTGCAAACATATAAACAGAGATAATCACGAAGCCGACGGGAACTGCGATGTCGATCCAGAAATAGGACACACGAAGCACGTCGGTGACTTTGAACTGCGCTGCAACCGAGAGCTTGTATCCGGCGTAAGATACATAGAGCAGAAACAGTCCTGACAGGATTGAGATGATCGCATTGATGACGTCACGGACCTTTTCCGAAAAAAGGTCCACCAACATCGGGATCGCAAGATGCTGGTTGCTGCGTTCGGCCGCGACAGCGCCCAGCATTACAATCCAGATCATAAGAAGACCAGCCATTTCCTCTGTCCATTGCAGTGGCTGATGCAGCCAATAACGCATGACAACAGCGGCATTGAACATCGCCAAAAGAACAAAGAGCGGCGCAGCGGCCAACCATTCGATCAGTTTTTCAAAGTATTTCATCGGATTAATTCCATAGCCATGCCACGCCGCAGCAAAAGCCGCGACATGGCAATATCCGAATAGGAAGGATTAGTTTTTCAGCTCAGCCTGGATCTTTTCGTAAAGACCTGGTGACCATTCAGGAAACTGCGTGTAGACCTTTTCAGCCAAAGCTTTGAAAGGAGCACGGTCAACTTCGATCACCTCGACGCCAGCTTCTTTCATCTTTTCGATCATTTCATTGTCTTTTTCGATCGTCAGCTTCTGGCTGTAGAGACCGGCATCATATGCAGACTCGTGGATCATCTTGAGCTGCTCTTCTGGCAGCGTCGAGAAGAAGGCTTCGCCACCGACGATCAGAGCCACATTGGTCAGATAGCCGACCTTGCTCAGATACTTAGCTTCTTCCTGAAATTTCTGGCCATAAAGAACCGAAATTGGATTTTCCACGCCATCGATCACGCCCTGCGCAAGTGCCGGGAAGGTTTCACCCAACGGCATTGGGGTCGGTGTTGCGCCCATCGCTTCAAAGGTCTTGATCTGCATAACGTTGTTCGGGACGCGGATCTTCATGCCCTTGAGGTCTTCCGGCGTACGGACCGGCTTTTTGGAAATGATCTGGCGAATACCGTAGAGGTAATTCGGCATTACAATGTGAATACCTTTTTTCTTCAGCTCTTCGCTCTTTTCCTTAAACCAAGGACCGTCATAAACTTTGAAAAGCTGTGCCGGATCGTCGGTCAGGAACGGGCCATAAAGCACGCCGAGATCCGGGTCATATTCGGCCAGAAAGCCGACGTCGGAAATCGTCACGACGTTGAGGCCCATCATGGCCTGCTCGGTCACATCCTTTTTCGAGCCGAGCTGCGAGCTTGGATAAAGCTCCAGCGTGATTTCGCCGTTGCTGCGCTTGGCAAGATCATCTTTCCAGTAATGCATCACCTCATCAAAAGGCTCGCCCGGGTTGTTTTCATAGGCAACTTTGATCGACACATTGGCGGCCAATGCTGCCATGCTCCCTGCCAACAACATGCTGGCGGCGATCATGCCGGTAACGAGTTTCTTCATGATATTCCTCCCTTTAGGGTCCTTACAGGTGGCCACAAGGCCGGTTTCCTCCACGGAGTTTTCACGCTGTTCCTTCCACAGCATGAAAACTCGCTTCGATTTAGTTGCGTTCAATAATGATTTTCAGAACGTTGCGGTCGCCATCCCAATAGGGCAGCGCCTGTTCTGCTTCCTCAAAAGGAAACACTTTTGAAATAAGCTGGTCCGCATCATCGCTGAGCTTTTCGAGATGCGCGATGACGGCTTCAAAGTCAGTGAGCGTCGCATTGCGCGAGCCCATAATGTCGAGTTCTTTGAGATTGAAGAATTGGGTCTGATAGGTCACAGGCGACTTGGAATAACCGACATAGACCACACGACCAGCAAAGCCTGCGAGGTCAACAGCCTGCGTGAATGTGATTGGCAGACCGACCGCTTCAAAGGCAATGTCCACACCATCGTCGTTGGTGAGTTCCTGCACCTTTGCGACGACGTCTTCGCCGCCCGGCAGTGCATGTGTTGCGCCAAATTTCAGCGCCAGTTCGCGCTTTTCAGCACTCGGATCAATAGCGATAACCTTGGCACCGCGCGCAACCGCACCAATCAGCACGCCCATACCGATCATGCCGCAACCAAGCACCGCCACTGTATCACCCGCCTGAACGCGGCCGCGTTCAACCGCATGGAAACCAACCGAAAGCGGCTCAACCAATGCCAGATGACGGGGTGCAAGCGTATCATTCAGGATCAGTTTCTCGGCTGGAAGCACGATCTGTTCTGCCAATCCGCCATTCTGCTGCACGCCGAGCGTCTTGTTGTAACGACAGGCATTCAGACGCCCTTTGCGGCAAGACGAACACTGACCGCAATTGGTGTAAGGCAGCACGATAATTCGTTTGCCCTTGGCATAGGCCGCGCTCACACCCTCACCCGCCTCGATGATTTCACCGCCGATTTCATGGCCGGGTATCCGCGGCAGTTCCACCAGCGGGTTAAGCCCCTTGAACGTATTCAAATCGCTGCCGCAAAGCCCAACATGCTTCACGCTTACACGAACATGCCCCGGCAAGAGCGGAGCTTCCGGAATTTCAGCAAAACGAGTTACGTTCTCGCTCTCGATACGCAGAGCTTTGACCATCAGAATATTCCTGTCATTTTTATTGCATAAGGCAGATCAGGTTACGGCGCCAACCTGCCACGGTACGAATTCGTTATCGCCATAGTCATAGATTTCGCTCAGTGTCTGCTCACCAGAAGCCACCGCGATAATGTGCTCGAAAATGCGCGTGCCGGACTCTTCAATGGTTTCATCGCCGGTAACGATGCCACCGCAATTGAAGTCCATGTCTTCCTTCATGTGCTCGTACATTTCGGAATTGGTCGCGATTTTGATGCAAGGCGCAGGCTTGAAGCCCGAAACAGATCCGCGCCCTGTGGTAAAGCAGATCACGTTACAACCACCCGCCACCTGTCCGGTCACGGCAACCGGGTCGTAGCCCGGCGTATCCATGAAAGTGAAACCCTGTTCGGTTACGGTTTCAGCAAATTCATAAACAGCCTTGAGAGGCATTGAGCCGCCCTTGGCAACAGCACCCAGCGACTTTTCAAGAATAGTGGTCAGGCCGCCAAGCTTGTTTCCATGCGATGGATTGTTGTTCAGCTCGTCGCCGTTGCGAGCCGTATAATCGCGCCACCAGTCGATGCGCTGAAGCAGCTTTTCCGCAACCGCTGGTGTCACGGCGCGGCGTGTCAGAAGGTGTTCCGCGCCATAAATTTCCGGCGTTTCTGCCAAAACGGTCGTGCCGCCATTGCGCACGATCAGATCAGAAGCATAGCCCAGAGCCGGGTTTGCTGAAATACCTGAATAGCCGTCAGATCCACCGCATTCGAGTGCCACCTTGAGCTTCGACAAAGGCTGCGGCGTGCGCTTAGCGGAATTCACCAGCGGCAGCATTTCCTTGATCTCGGCAATTGCATGATCGATTGTCTTACGTGTTCCGCCGTGCTGCTGGATCGTCATGGTGCGCAGGCGTGCGCCCTCTTCCATGCGATAATGTTCCATGATGGGTGCGATCTGGTTGGTTTCGCAACCAAGGCCGATCAGCAGAATGCCGCCGAAATTCGGGTGCTTGGCATAGCCCTGAATGGTGCGGGTCAACAGACGATAGCCTTCCGACTTGGTGTTGAGCGCACAGCCGCTGCCATGCGTAAGTGCTACCACGCCATCGACGTTTTCAAAGCCGTCGAGACCACCCATGCGGTTGAAGTAATCCGCAATGTAGCGAGACACGGTCGCAGAGCAATTTACCGATGAAATAACGCCGATATAGTTGCGCGTACCGACACCACCGAAACCGCGATCATAGCCCATGAACTGGCGGCGCTCCGCTTCCGGCAGCATACCGCACTCTTCAATATCGACGGAAAACTGATGTTCATGCTCGGATGGCAGCATTGCGAGATTGTGCAGATGCACATGCTCGCCCACCGCAATATCCTTGATGGCGACACCAATCACCTGTCCATATTTATGGACTTCTTTACCGGCCGCGATATCGCGCAAAGCTACCTTGTGACCGCGCCCGATCAAATCACGTGCTATAACGTCAGCAAGCCCGATCGGATCGCCTGCGCGAACCGAAATACGCGCAACTGCCACATCATCAGACGGATGCAAAAGGATTACCGGCGTTACAGCCGAGACAGCCTTGTCGTTCATAATTCTGACCTCACTCCCAAAACCACTACAGCAAATGTTCGAGCCTAATCCCGAGGCTCGTTCTCCATCCATCGCTGCTTTGATGTATCCAGATGCGTGCGCATCGCTGCCTGCGCCAGAAGCGGATCCCTCGCCTCCAGTGCAGCATAAATCTTCTCATGCTCTGCCAAAGCATATGTCCATGTTTCGGCATTCTCATATCGGGTACGCATTTGCGCAGTCAGCGGGCTATGCCGTTCGTCAAAAAGATCACGCACGATGCGGGCAACAACCGAATTGCCCGATTGTTCGGCAATGATCAGATGAAACTGGCGATCCAGTTCAATCGGCTTACGCTCCCCTTCTATCTGTAGCCGCATCGCATCAAGATTGCCGCGCAAACGCTCCAGCGCTTCAGAGGTAATCTGGCTGCAAGCCATAATAACGGCGCTGCCTTCGATCAGCGAACGCGCCTGCATGATTTCTAGCGGGCTTTCGCCAATCGAACCGCCTTGTGCTGGAAGCCGTGTTTCTTCTGCGGCGACATAGATGCCGGAACCCATGCGGATTTCGACATTGCCTGCAATTTCAAGCGCAATGAGCGCCTCACGCAAGGATGGACGCGACACACCCAACTGATGCGCGAGTTCGCGCTCGGCTGGAAGCCTGCTTCCGGCTGGAAAATGGCCTTCGCGGATCAGCAGTCTGACCCGGTCGGCAATTTGTTGGTAAAGCCTCCGTGGTTCCACGGAGCCAATATGCTCGCTCATGCTCTCTCCCAAATTGGCCTTACCATATTTTGAAGATGCAAAAAGTGCAATATTAGCTATCTCATTGTAATTATTATAAATTGGCTTTTATGTCAGTTTTGTCGCACCATGTTTTAGATGGTTTTTAAAGAGTGGCTTGACCAATTTTACCCACTGGCGTAGCTATTTCACGACAATCTAAGGGAGGATTACATGACCGCGCAGCCATCGATTCTACAGTTTGGAACGAGCCGTTTTCTGCTCGGACACGTGGATTTCTTCATTTCGGAAGCGCTGGCCAAAGGCGACGCCATCGGCACAATTGCCATTGTTCAGACCACATCCAATCCTGAAAGCGCACGCCGCATTGCAGCGTTGAACAATGGCGAAGGCTATCCGGTCATTATTCGCGGATTGCGTGACGGCAAGCCCGTTGATGAAAAACATCAGGCAAAAAGCGTGAGTGCCGCCTATTCCGCTCACACCGACTGGCAAGTCATACGCGACCTTGCAACTACAGTGCAGGTCATCTTGTCTAATACGGGCGACAAAGGTTTTGAGCTGGATGCTGCTGACGATGTTTCCCTGCTGAGCGAAATCGACCGCCTTCCTAAAAGCTTTCCCGCAAAGCTGCTTGTGTTGCTCCATAATCGCTGGCAGATCAATCCAGATGCGCCGCTGTCGATTTTCCCGTGCGAGCTAATCTCGCGCAATGGCGACAAGCTGCGATCGATTGTGCTTGATCTCGCAGAAAGCTGGAGCCTGCCGAAAGCTTTCACGCGATGGATCGAAAGCAATTGTGTTTTTGCCAACAGCCTCGTTGATCGCATCGTATCAGAACCGATCGATCCGGTCGGTGCAATTGCCGAACCCTATGCGATATGGGTCATTGAACAGACAGACGGGCTAACGCTTCCCTGCACGCATCCTGACATTGTGTTGACGGATGACCTCGCAAGCTATGAGCGCCTGAAGCTCTATCTGCTTAATCTCGGCCACACGTTCATTGCCGAGCAATGGCTGAACGGTAATCGTCCGAAAGATGAAATCGTACTGGAAGCCATGAGTGACGAAACGATCCGCAATGAACTCGAAGCGCTCTGGCGCGAAGAAGTTCTGCCGGTTTTTGCCGCTGATGGTCTCGGCGAACAGGCGGCAGCCTATGTCAATACTGTCCGCGAGCGATTCCTTAACCCGTTCCTCAAACATAGGATCGCGGATATCGCCACCAACCATGAGGAAAAGAAGCAGCGCCGCTTTGTGCCTATTATTGCTCGTGCAACAGAACTCAATATAAACCTTACTCAAACGCGCCTGAAAAAAGCCATCGGGTAAAGGCGAATTAGAAAGTAATGCGCTTCTCATTCTAAATGTAAATAGCGGCGACCATCTGAAATGTAAGGTCGCCGCTTATTATAACTTCAAAATAGATATAAAAAATTAAAGCGCTTGAATTTTATTCAAAAATAGAAACAAACGCAAATTATACATAGTTTATTTAAAATGAGCCACCCAAAACAAATACTGTCTTGGGAAACTCCTACACTCGAAACTCGAATTGATGTCACAATCGAAATATGGTTGTGCCAATCACTTCAAGAAAGCTCACTCGAAGAGAAATGAGCAGCTATCCGAATGCACTGCGAGATATAAACAAATCGTCAACAAAATGGAAACACATTGTCAACCAAATCTCTCACATTGGCGTGATTACCCTAATAATTAGCAGAATATTTTCATATACTTACTGATATATCTCTTATCCGTATTAGACTTATATTATATAATACCCCTACTTATTTGGATTGATTTCTGCAAATATTTCGTCGAAACGCGTTTTTGCACGCGCGGGAAACTTCACCTCACGATAACTTTGCGGAAGCTCAACTTCACCAACCTTAATCAACATCACCATACCCATGCCGTAATGCGGCGAACACTTGATGCCATAGAAGCCAGCTTGATCGAAAGTCACTTCGATCTCTTCATTGATCTTGCCCTTAAAGCCCGGATTACCCTCTGGAACCATCCCATCGACTGTCGCTGCGTTATGGCTCTTATGGGTCGCAATGAATTTCACTTTATCGCCCGGCGCTAACTTCAAGAAGTCCGGCTCGAAGACCATTGAGCCTTTTTCACCACGGTTCATCATCTTGACTTCGAACGTCTCAGCCAAAGCTGGAAATGCAGAAGCAACCATCAACGCAGCGGCCAGAAAAAGTCGTTTGCTCATTGTCATGCCAATCATGTTTATGCGGATTGTTTAAGTTCAAGCTTCGGATGGTTCGGTGCGCGATAACGAATATGACAGCCATCCACGCCCTCGTATTCCACCTCCACCTCAACGCCGAACACCTTGCGGATACATTCGGCCCGAAGCACGTCACGCGGCGTTCCTAAAGCAACAAGCCGCCCTTTATCCATGACGGCTATACGATCACAAAACATCGCCGCATGGTTCAAATCATGGAGTGCCGCAACCACTGTCAACTTCTGTCGGCTGACAAGATCGAGCAGCCCAATCTGATGTCCGATATCGAGGTGGTTCGTCGGCTCGTCCAGCAACAAGATTTGCGGCTCTTGTGCCAGCGCACGTGCAATGTGCACACGCTGCCGCTCTCCACCTGAAAGCGTATGCCAGTAGCGTTCTGCGAGATGCGTCATATCGACATTTGCAAGCGCACAATCTACGATCATATCGTCTTCGGAGGACCATGGAGAAAGTGCGCCGAGATAAGGGGTACGTCCAAGCTCGACTGCTTGCCTTGCTGTTATGCGATCAGTCGTACCAGCCTGCTGTTCAACCAATGCGAGCTTGCGTGCAATCTCCCGGCGGTTGAGCTTATGAATAGGTATTCCGCTCAGCCTCACCTCACCAGAACGACTGCGGCGAACTCCAGAAAGAAGAGACAGGAAACTGGTCTTACCAGAACCATTTGGCCCGATAATACCGAGAAATTCGCCTTCTTTCACGTCGAGCGATACGTCGCGCAGGATTTCGACACCGCCAGCCGACCAAAAGACATTATGCGTTGAAAGCATCATGACTGTGCCCTTCTCTGCCCAAGAAGAAATGCAAAAGCCGGAGCACCGAACAGAGCTGTTATGACCCCGATTGGCAGAACCTGCCCCGGAATGATGATGCGGGAGAGTATATCGGCAACAATCATAAAAATTGCGCCTATGAGTGCTGAAGCGGGCAATAATCGTCCGTGACGGACGCCAACCACCATACGTGCCGCATGAGGAATGACCAGCCCGATGAAGCCAATCGATCCGACAATCGAGACCATAACTGCCGTCATCATGGCACTGACACCGATCAATACGGCATAGACACGGCGCACAGGAATGCCAAGCGAAGCAGCCGACTCCGAGCCAAACGTGAAGGCATCAAGGGCGCGCGCATGCCAAAGACAGATTGCAAGTCCCACAACACAGGCTGGTAGCGCAAGCGTCACATCAGGCCAACGCACACCGGAGAGATTGCCCAACAGCCAAAACATAATACCGCGTGCCTGTTCAGCATTTGCAGCCTTGGTGACAATGAATGAGGTAAGCGCGTTGAAAAGTTGCGATCCTGCAATGCCTGCGAGAATGATTGCACTGTTTCCCCGCCCTGCGCGAAGTGCCAGCAAGGAAACAAGCGAAAATGCAATGATCGCACCGATGAAAGCGCCTACCGAAAGCGAAAGCATACCAGCGCCTATACCGAGGATTGCAACCGCGACAGCACCTGTCGACGCCCCCGCAGAGATACCTAGAATATAAGGATCAGCCAGAGAGTTCCGCAGCAGTGATTGCAGAACGACACCCGATATTGCAAGAGCCGCACCGCAACAAGCCGCGACAACCGCACGACTTAAGCGATAGCTCCAGACAATGCCTTCATCAATCGGCTCGAGCGGATAACCAGCATTCCAGACGCGGTTAGCAATAGTCTTTGCCACCACATCCAGAGGTATAGACGTTTCGCCAATGGCGGCGCCCAGCCACAGCGCGCCGAGCAACAAGACAAGCGCCAGAATGCCAAAAAGCACCCTGCTGCTTGAGCTTCTCGAAGCCAGAATTCCGGCTGTGGCTGAGCGTGTTGTCACTTGTTCAGACCTGAAGCTGCAATGGCATCAGCCAGCGTTTCAATGCCTTCGATTGTACGGATAGTCGGGTTCATTGCCTGTGCATCCATATCGAATACATGGCCGTCCTTAACCGCAGGCATGAGGCTTGCAACCGGATCAGTCTTCAGGAACTCCCGCTTAACTACAACATCATCAGCAGGGAAACGGCGGCGATCCATAGTTCCAGCGACAATTATAGTTGGATTGGATTTGGCAATGGTTTCCCAGCCAACAGTCGGCCACTCTTCTTCACTATCAATAATATTATTGATGCCAAGTGTTTTCAGAATATAGGCTGGAGCACCGTTTTTGCCCGCAACATAAGGATCAATGTCGAGTTCTGCACTGGAGAACCAGACGACCGCCGACAGTTTGCCATCGGCAGAGGCGATCTTCTTACGTGCTGCGTCTTCACGTGCTTTCAGATCAGCAACAACCTTCGCACCGCGATCCTGCACGTTGAAAATCTGCGCAAGCTCGTCAATTTCCTGATAGACCTGATCCATGGTGAAAGCGTCGTGACGCACACCATCACCACCATCAGAATTGTCTTTTCCGATGCAATCGGCTGGGGATGTATAGACCGGAACGCCCAGTTCTTCGAACTGCTCAGCCTTCGCAACAACGCCCTCTGGTCCAATCTGCCATTGGAACTGATTAGCAACGAGGTCAGGCTTTTCCGCGAGAATGCTCTCAAAGCTCGGATCATTATCCGCGAGACGCTTTACCTTGGCATTGGCTTCTTCATAGCCCTTGAGAACAGGGCCGACCCACAAGGCCGTACCAACCATTTTATCGCCAAGTCCCAGAAGATACATAATTTCTGCGCTACTTTGACCAACGGCAACCGCACGTTCTGGTGCATGTTTAAACGTCACGTCGCGCGCGCAGTTTTTCAACGTCAGCGGATACTGCGTTTCGGCTGCTTCAGCCGCAAAACCAGTTACGAAAAGACTTGCAGCGCCAACAATTGCGCCAAACGGCAACTTGCCGATGAGTTTCATTTGAATCCCCGAAATGATGTGAGAAAAGCCGTATCAAACGGCGGACGTGATCCGGCGCGTATAGAGAACGGACATATCCGGGGATATGAATGACAAAGGGAAGCGACGTCTTGCGACGTTAAAAGCTGTCATAACCAACTCCTGCACCGGGCATCCCCGCCCGTGACAATGGACTACGTTAGACGGCAGGTCTCCTGGCTCACGAATGTTCGCTGTTCATCTGCCTTCCCGAGTTAAACTCAGTGGCATGACGCCTTTTGGGCGTCACAGGGATGAACGGCAATCCGCTTACAGTTGCGGGGGCAGCCACGGTCTTGGTCCCTTTTGGGTCGTCCTCACCGTGTTCCCTATTAATCCCCTTCGCTCTCGGTCGGGGAACCGTCGTAACTCTATTACGTTCTGGTCTACGCCAGGTCAAGCAACTGGAGCCACTAAATCATCGATAAAAAATTGCTTAGACTTTATGCTAATGAACCGGCTCTTAAACAGTCACCTGCTGGCGTATTGTAAATCCCTGTTGTAACCTCCAGATTAAGAGTCTTCACCTTGGGAGAGGTGAAGGTTTTTGAGGAGGGCTATCGACAAGATAGCAGCGCAATGCACGCAAAGTGCATTCTGGGAGGATTTATGCGTAAATGGAT
This sequence comes from Brucella sp. 21LCYQ03, assembly GCF_023554105.1. Taxonomy (GTDB): domain Bacteria; phylum Pseudomonadota; class Alphaproteobacteria; order Rhizobiales; family Rhizobiaceae; genus Brucella. Next base: position 157,917 of record NZ_JAMJWE010000005.1, on the reverse strand, counting down.
TTTGGCCATTTCGTCGGTGGCAGCGCTTGCAATCGCCAGTGCAGCATCGGCTGAAGACTATAAGGTTTTGGCACCTGCAGCACCGGGCGGCGGCTGGGATCAGACGGCACGCACCATGCAGAGCGTGTTGCAGGACGAGAAGATTTCCGACAGCGTTCAGGTTATCAATGTTCCCGGTGCTGGTGGTACGATTGGGCTTGCGCAGTTCGTCAATCAAAACAAGGGTGATCCAAGCCAGCTTATTGTGGGCGGATACGTTATGGTCGGCGCGATCTTGACCAACAATTCCCCTGTTAATCTTGATGCTATTACGCCGATTGCGCGCTTGACCGGCGAATATGAAGCCATCGTTGTTCCAGCATCTTCCGACATTCAGAACCTAGGCGATCTGGTCACAAAGCTGAAAGCAGATCCCGGCTCGGTCTCATGGGGCGGCGGTTCGGCTGGTGGTACGGACCACATAACGGCGGGGCTTTTTGCCAAAGCCGTAGGCGTTGATCCTACAAAAGTGAACTACATCGCATTTTCCGGGGGCGGTGAAGCCCTCGCCGCAATCCTTGGCAATCAGGTGACGGTCGGCATTTCCGGCTATGGTGAGTTTGATCCGCAGATTAAGGCTGGCACGCTGCGCATCATCGGTATTTCCAGCGATGAGCGTATTGAAGGCATAGATTCACCAACCTTCAAGGAAGGTGGCGTCGATGTTTCAATCCAGAACTGGCGCATGGTGGGTGCAGCGCCGGACATTACTGCAGAACAAGAAGCGGCAATCAATGCCGACGTTGAAAAGATGGTGAAGTCTGAATCCTGGCAGAAAGCACTGAAAGATAAGGGCTGGGCAGACACTTATCTTGCGGGCGATGCCTTCAAGGATCAGCTTAAGAAAGACGTCACCGCAACGGGAACCATCCTCAAGGATATTGGCCTCGTAAAATGACAGTCACTGAAAAAGAGAGACAGCGCCGTTCCACTGGAACGGCGCCTGACTACGCAGCTCTTGTCATAGCTTTTATTCTAGGCGCGGTTGCTGTAGCCATCGCGTGGTCAACTGCCTATGGCAACAACGTACTCTCATACTCGCCCGTCGGACCGAAGACTGTTCCCTACATTATCGCTGCTGGACTGTTTATTCTGTCAATTTGGACGGTAATCAGTGCGTTTAAGCGCGAGTTCCCAGAGCGTGAACATCAGGAAATAGCGCCCATGGCGTGGATCGTCGGCGGACTGGTAATCCAGATGCTGACGATGAAAACCCTTGGCTTTTCCATTGCGACGGGATTGCTCTTTGCGGCAACGGCTCGCGGATTTGGTTATCGCAAATTCTGGATAAGCCTACCTGTCGGCATCATCTTCGCATTCATAATCTGGTTCATTTTTGCACGCGGCCTTCAGCTTTCCCTACCATCGGGCTGGCTTGAACACTTTGTTTAAGGCGAAAGTATATGGATACAGTCAGCCTTCTCGCAAGCGGTCTTCTGGTAGCGCTTGAACCCGCCAATCTAATCTATGCGCTAATTGGCGTCACGCTTGGCACCGCCGTCGGTGTGCTTCCGGGCATCGGCCCCGCGCTCACTGTAGCGCTGCTTTTACCTGTCACCTACAAGCTCGATCCCGCTGGTTCGCTCATCATGTTTGCCGGTATTTACTATGGCGGCATGTATGGCGGCTCAACCACCTCGATCCTGCTCAATACGCCCGGGGAAAGTGCCTCAATCGTCACGGCATTGGAGGGCAATAAAATGGCGCGAGCCGGGCGCGGCGGACCAGCACTTGCAACCGCTGCAATCGGCTCGTTTATCGCAGGCCTGATTGCGACACTCGCCCTCGCTTTTGTGGCCCCTTGGGTAGTAAAATTCGCCCTCTCCTTCGGGCCGTCCGAATATTTCGCGCTGATGCTACTCGCCTTTATGACCGTATCGGCGGCATTTGGCGATTCCACATTGCGCGGCCTCACCTCGCTTTTCATCGGCCTGACGCTTGGCCTTATCGGTATTGATCAACTGACCGGACAAGCGCGTCTCGTGATGGGCACACCGAACCTGCTCGACGGCATAAATGTGACCACGCTTGCAGTTGCACTATTTGCAATCGGTGAAACGCTGGCGGTGGTTTCCAAGAAGCTCAGCCCTGACGATGAAGTCATCGCCGTCAAAGGCTCTGTCTGGATGACCAAAAACGATTGGAAGCGTTCGTGGATGCCTTGGCTGCGCGGCACGGCTATCGGCTTTCCGATTGGAGCGATGCCTGCGGGTGGCGCGGACGTCTCAAGTTTTCTCTCCTATTCAGCAGAGCGGCAGTTTTCCAAACATCCTGAAGAGTTCGGCAAAGGTGCCATTGAAGGCGTCGCAGGCCCGGAAGCAGCCAATAACGCATCCGCAGCAGGCACGCTTGTACCGCTGCTCACGCTCGGCCTTCCAACCACTGCAACTGCTGCAATTATGCTTGCAGGCTTTCAGCAGTTCGGATTACAGCCGGGGCCATTGCTGTTTGTAACCAATGCATCTTTAGTATGGGGACTTGTTGCCAGTCTTCTGGTTGCCAATTTGATGCTGCTGGTTCTTAACCTGCCTTTGATCGGCCTATGGGTTAAGATGCTGACGATCCCGCGCCACTGGCTCTATGCAGGCATTCTGGTGTTCGCAACGCTTGGAACAATTGGCGCAAATGCATCAACGTCGATGTTATTCGGTCTGCCAGTGTCGTTCGAGCTGGGCTTACTGTTAGCCTTCGGATTGCTCGGCTATGTGCTTCGCCGCTTCTCATACCCAATCGCGCCCGTTGTTGTCGGGCTAATCCTTGGGCCAATGGCCGAAAAAAGCCTGCGACAGGCACTTCAGATCAGCCAGGGCAATCCAATGACGCTGGTCAGTTCTTGGGTATCGATCACACTTATTACTTTGGCTATCGCCGCAGTCGTGGTGCCGATGATCATGCGCAGCCGCGGCAAAGGCGATATGCTTAAACAGATGGCAACGGACGAAGATTAATACCAAAAAGCCCCGGGAAAACGGGGCTTTAATTTACTCATGAATCTTGCGAAACTGAGCGGCGTCGATACCAAGTGTCTCAAGGTCTTTTGCCATCGGCTGATGGCCAACTCGCAGCGCAGCAGAAGCGCGCACGGCACTACCAAATTGCGCAAATGCACGACCGAAACGATTATTCAAACGGGCAAACATTTTCATCTCCATCGCGGACACATTATTGAATTAGTCCGCAATTCTTAGATGGTGCTATGCAACTTCTATTTGAAGGCATCACTTTGCATAAGTGCCATGCACGGTGTGCATATTCTGATACTTACACTATTGATTGGGATCAATGAGAGTTGCGCTTTCAACTGACAAACTATGTTTATCAAAGGAAGGAGAAGACTATGTCCAATACACCGCATACTCTTGGTGAAGAGTTTCCAGGGCAACTGGTTGCCATTCACGCCCTTAAGGCCGCGGACCCCCGTTTCGCGCGCATTCTGGAGGAATACGACGCGGTCAACGACCAGATTCACCGTGCGGAAACGAAGATATCGCCTGTCAGTCAGGAAGAGGAAACAAACCTTCGAAAACAACGCCTTGTTTTGAAAGACGCTATTGAACAGGCTCTGATGCAAGCCTAGTTTCTACAATACGATCAAAAACAAAAGTTGGTAAGGTGCTTTGACCACCAATCATATAAAAAGCATTAAGCGCTGATTCAGCGAGACAAAATCAGCGCTTAATAAAAATTCGATTATTGCTGCTTAACCAGCCATGAAGCCAACAGCATCTTTGTGCCAATAGCCGGCGACAAGCGTCACTTCTCTACTTTTACCGAGGGTTTGCCGCCAGTGCTGGCGTATAACTTTTGCCTGATCAGCTTCGCCTGCAAACCACCCAAAACTATCAGGCCCTTCGGGCCACTCTGCCTCGCATAAAATCTGAGTCAATGTTTCACCAGCGCGTTTCTGATCAGCGTCGATAATCCACTCGACAGAAATACCCTCCGGATGAACGAGTTGCTGGACATCTTCCTTAGTATCGACAGCAATAACAACGCGACCAGTGACATCGGCCGAAAACTCTTCAAGCATCCGCCCAATTGCTGGCAGGCCTGTTGCATCAGCGCCCATAAGATAGCACTTCGCATGACGAAGCGGCCTACCAACCGGCCCCATTAAACCGACCAAATCGCCTGATCTGGCATTTACTGCCCACTTAGCGGCTAGTCCCTCAACTTCATGGAGGTAGAAATCGATCTCCAGCCAACCAGCATCAATGTCAAGGTTGCGGACTGTGTAAGCACGCGATGCGGGCTTGCGACCTTCATCGGGCCAAAACGGAAGACCGTTTGCTCCCATTATCGGCCAAATAGGTTGAGGCACAGCGTCTGTCGGCAGCAGCAGCCGTATATGCATAGCCCCAAATAGCGCAAAACGCTTAAGGTCTTCCCCCGTCAGGCGCAATCGAAGCATATGGGGCGTAATAAAACTAGAAGCAACAACCCGCATAAGTCGAAACTGCGGAAGCACCTGCTCTCCCGCCCTGTCCCCCTGCCAAATGATCTCAGGAGCTTCTTCTTTCGTGTAAAGTTTAATAGCAACCGCCGCAAGATCTTTCAGACGGTGCAATCCAGTATCGTCATCGGCATGCAATGCCACGCGATAACCATGTATTTTGTTATCAATCTCGATGCGGCCAAAGGAAAAATCAAACACATGGCTTTCATCAATCGTGTCATACTCAGCATGGTATGAATTCAGTCTATCTACAATATTGGGCAAATAAACGCCGCCATTTTGCAGCGGAATGTTTGCATGACTTAGCAATGCGCGGGAAAACTTAGGAGATGGCTTAGACACAGGCTTTCTCAATCAGTTCTTTATGTGAAAATGTGAAGGCATTTCTGCCTTCATTCTCGAATATCAGCCGCCGATGCGACCAGTGATAGCGATCTTAAAGGTTCTTCCCTTGGCCTGATCAATATCCGTGCTCGTAGCCCAACCGGTCTGTGCATCCGTATAAGCTTTATTGAAGAGGTTATCGACCCCAAAATCGAGCTTAAAGTTATCATTCACATGCCAGTTCGCAAATACATTTACCAGATCAACACGTGGATATACTTTAACACCACCTGTCGTAAGTGCACGATTAACCTTACCAATGCTTTCATACTCCACGCCATAAATTAACTTTTCTTCGAAAGCCTTCAATCCCAGCGTGGTACTGAAATTATTCAACGGCGTATTGCTCAGACTATCGCCTTTATAAATGCCATCTTTCATCTCAGCATCTGTATAAGACGCAGCGAGGTTTACGTACCCCCACCAGTTGTCGTATGTGCCTTCAAACTCGACACCCTGCAATCGTGCGGTGCCAACATTTTCAGAAGTCGTTATCGTTACCCTCGGCGCCCTTAAAACTGCGACTGTTTCGATGTAGTCTTTAACATCAGTGTGAAACAAATTGAGCTTAGCGCGTATCTGATCACCAGCATCGAAAACGCCATCCTGTCTTAAATTGACACCCACCTCATATGAAGTTGCCACCTCAGGACGCAAACCCAGATTAGGTTCGTAGCCAGTTGCGCCATGCGCACCATTCTGGCGGAACATGTCCTGCATGTGTGGTACACGATAACCCTGTGAATAAAGCCCATAAAACTGAACACCATCCCATGGAGTAATGCCAATACTCAAGCGTGGGGAAACACGGTTTCCATCAACATTGACATCTTCAGATGCCAGCAAATTCGTTGCTTTAGTCGTTCCATCAAGTCGATAGCCATCGTAACGAAGAGCACCTATCAATTCGAGCCAATGCTGATAGTCACCTTGCCATTGCAGGACACCACCATAAGCCTGCTGATCACCATTGCCAAAGTTATCAGTGTCAGATTCACCACGCATCTTGTAGTAATCAACACCATAGGTGATCGTATGTATCATCGCGTCTGTTTCGATACGCGAGCTGTTGTATGCGCGGAATCCTGCCGTAGACACGTCATAATATCGCGTCTTGCCGATATTGGCTTTTGGCCACACCTGATATTGATCATTATCCGTATCGCTATAATAGGCGTTTACAGACAGATTCCAGAACGGGTTATCTTCCGGTTTGTAAGTGTAATTTCCGGTGTATGTGCTTACGATTGTATCTGCATTATAACGCGACAATGTACTGGAAGTAGAACCACTGCTGCCTGTCATGATGTCACTGTACTTTTGCCGGGAATAGCCAAATTTCAACTCATGTCCTTCCGCAGGACGAATTGTAATTTTACCTAAGCCGCTGACGACACGCTCACCAGTCCACCGGACCACATCATCATCACCATTCTTATATGCATCACTGTCTCGATAATTAAGATTTCCGATCACATCAAAGTTTTCATGAAAGCGATAAGCCCCGAGAGTGCTGGTCATCCAACCCTTTCCATTGCTTTCATAACGCAACTTTTCGCTCAACGCCCAAGTTTCGCTATCGCGAAGAAAATCACTTGCATCCTTTGTTTCAAAGGCGACCAAGCCACCAATGCCACCAGAGCCAAAAGCATTGGAAACTGGCCCACGAATAATGGTGACCTGTTTGAGCATTTCAGGTTCGATATAGAAAGAACCGGAACCGTGACCAACACGCCAATAATCCTGGCGGGCACCATCAAGTGTTACCGCGACACGGCCATATTCCTGAAGACCGCGAATATTAATTGAAGTTGCAGGATCATCACCGTTCAAAGACGCGTGGATACCAGGCGTCGCTCTGAACAAATCAGCCGCAGTTGTTGCCTGTATACGGTCGATGTCGCGCTGAGTGATAACACTCGTCGACGCCATTGCATCAATAACCGCTTCATTCTGAATGGTCGGTGAAATCGTGATCGTATCAAGCTGAAGGGCCTGCTCTTTACGTTTCGCTTCAGCTTCAACCTTATTTGCGGGCTGATTCTGTTGAGTCGATGGTTTCACTAAACTTTGCGCAGAAGCTGGCACCGTCAACAAAAGGCACGCTCCAAAAACCCCCGCCAAAACTGTTGTATCCAACAGGTAACGAACACGTTCAGAATTCCGTTTCACTACAACCCCCATACTGGCTTTACACCGTCATGCCATTAAGATGAATAAAAGACTCATGTTAATTGAGGGCTATATAAATCATGATATTATTAGTCAACTTTAATTATTTGTGGCGATAGTGTTTGTGTGGAGATCGCCCAAGAATCGCACTGGAGAGGGAGCTAATCGATTAGATAAGAATTCAATGGACTAATTATTTAACATTGCTGGCCAGGCGCATTTGAATTTTTTTACAATCTAGTAAATAAATTTCACAAACCAGCAATAACTGCCCACACTGGTATAACAGCCTACAAGAAGCCGTTCGTTACCTTCCACCATTTTCAGTAATTTATGAAATCGTGATGCAAATATTACGGGGTTGCTTTTTGAGTACACAACGTTATTGTCTGCGTCACTTGGAGGAGTTGAGAACCGCCCCAGCGCGTTAATCGCTGCGGGGCGGTTTCTTATTTTGGCTACTCAAAAATGCATATCAGCTTTGCAGTATCAGTTCTTGTATTTGGGTGGCAGCGAACCTATTTTCATATTGTTCAGTCTCACTCCTCCTCCCAGAGGCTGAACACAAGGCGCGGCACTCCTCCTCCCAGTCGCGCTTTTCAGATCAGCCCGTTGCACACTCCTCCTCCCAGTGCAGCGGGCGTTCTTGTTTTAGCTCAAAGAGTTTTGGGAGTTTTGGGCTGGTTTAATCAGTCATAGCTTTTGTTTGATATTTTTTGCGTGCTTTGCTCCTTTGCAAGAAGCGACCATGCCGCAATAAACATTGCTGCAATCATGGGGCCAACAACAAAGCCATTGATGCCTACGAGCGAAATTCCGCCAATTGTTGAAATTAACACCACAAAGTCAGGCATTCGTGTTCCTTTACCAACCAATGGCGGACGCAGCAGATTATCGATCAAGCCAATCACCAAAACGCCAACAAAAACCAGACTTATGGTTTGAACCCACATTCCATTCACGGCAAACCAGATAGCAGCAGGCCCCCAAACCAATGATGCGCCGACAACCGGAAGCAGTGAGAATATTGTCATCATCACTCCCCACAACAGCGCTGCTTCAATGTTGAGTAGCCAAAATGTAATCCCGCCAATCGTACCCTGAATGAGAGCAATAATGATGTTGCCTTTGACAGTTGCACGTATAACTGCGGCAAACTTCTCAAGAAATTGGTTTTTATATTCTTCACTTAACGGAATTGCCTGCCTGATCTTATCACCAAGTTCCTCACCGTCGCGAAACAGAAAGAACAGCAGGTATATCATAATGCCAAAGCTGACGATAAACTGAAGCGTATTCTGTCCGAGACTGACGAGACGGCTGGCGAAAATCTGGCTGCCTTGCAGAATACCGCCGGTTATGCGGGCGCGCCATTCAGCGAAAGTTCCGAGCTCAAAGCGGATCATCCATTCTTCAAGCGTTTCAGGCAACGCCGCCAAAATGCGAGTGAGATAGCTATTAAGATCAAATTCGCGTGTGATCAAGCGCTGGTACAGTGTGTTCCCTTCCTGAACCAGCAACCCAAAAATGAACATCGTCGGAAGGATTACCAGACAGATACACATCAGCACCGACAAAAATGCTGCAACATTTCTGCGGCCACCCAAAAAACCCATGAGTTTTTGTTGCACCGGATAGAAGATCAACGCGAGAATGATCCCCCAAAGCACCGCTGAGTAATAGGGTATAAGCAGCCATGCAAAAGCAACTGTAACCAATGCCAACAGGATATAAAAACTTGCGCGCTGGACAGACATAATCGCTCTTTAATTATTGTAATAATTGAAACTGCCTTGATTTCCTTTAAAATTCAATAGCTCACAGGAGTTCAATCAGCGTTCATCGCCTGAAAAAATCCCTAGAATTCACAGATAAAACTTGGATTAGTAATAATGAAAATTAGCTATTGTTTACCAAAAAATAAATATTGTTGACAATCTGATGAGTCTGGCGTTCAATATTTGCATGCTTCTCCCCATAAAACGAGGGAGTAGTAAATGAACAAGGGGACTAGATATGTTTAACCGACGCGCAGTTATTAGGACTGCGGCGCTCAGCGCCGTTTCGCTTTTCGCTGTAATGTCTGCGGGCGCAGCTTTGGCCGCGGATAAAGAACTAAAAATCGGCTTTGTTGGCGTTACAAGTGGACCAGCAGCCGCATGGGGCACATCGAATGTGCGATCAATGCAAGTTCGAGCCGATTGGCTAAACGAACTTGGCGGGGTGAAAATCGGCGACGACAATTACAAAATTACGATTGTGACCTTCGATGACCAGAAAGACCCGAAGCGGGCTATCGCGGGCATGGAAAAAATGGCGCAGGAAGGCGTCCATTATGTCGTAGGTCCAAATGTGGATGACGGTGCGGCAGCGGTTCGCCCGGTAGCGGAGTCCAAAGGGATTATCTACTTCCCTTACTCCTTCCCGAAAGAACTTTATACACCGCCTGCATCCAACGCTATTCTTGGTATGATTGCCAATTATCAGTCTGGGCCAGCGATTTACAAATATCTGAAAGAAAACAAAGGTGTAAAAACCGTCGCATTCGTTGCTGCCAATGAATCCGATCCTCTGAGCCAGCGTGACAGTGGTATCGAAGCTGCAAAAGCACTTGGTCTTGAAGTGGTATCAACCAGCGATGCCTATCAAAATGATACGCGTGACTTTACGCCTGTTCTCACCCCAATCATTATGCAGAAGCCAGACCTTCTTGTATTGTCCGGTGTTGCACCAGGTAATGCACCACTTCTGATCCGTGCAGCACGCGAACTGGGATATGAAGGCTTCATCTCCACCGAAACCGCGCAGGATGCCAAGGTTCTTGAAGAAGGTGCCGGAGAGCTTGCAAACGGCTTCATTTCAGTGGGCGGTGCATCCACTCCTGAAATCGCATCGGATACGATGAAGGAATTCGTTGATCGCTATACCAAAGCCTATGGCGAATATAATGATGAATCGAATACCAAGGTCTATGCTCTTGAATATATTATCGAAACGCTGAAAGCTAACCCGGCTGCGATCGATAATGTTGAAGAATTCAAGAAGACCGTTGATACTTTCTCAGCACCCAATCCTTATGTAAAGGGCGACGATTCCAAGCTGAATTATGTCGGCACGACATCGTTCACACAAAAGCGCCAGCTCGGCATTCCGATGGTTGTCACGGAATACAAGGACGGCAAGTTCGAAACGCTGTTCGTTGGACAGGTCGACTAAGCACAAATATCTTGGAAGCGGATGTCAATAACATCCGCTTCTGCCTCCCAATTGTCATGAATCGCCACGGAGACTTAGGCAAGGCCACTCTCCGCAGGAGGGAGTTTGCCTTCATGGAACAAGTCATAGTCAACGGACTGTATCTTGGATCACAATATGCGCTTATTGCGCTCGGTCTTACACTTATTTTCGCTTTAATGAATGTTTTGAACTTCGCACATGGCCAGATGTATGTGCTTGGTGGATTTGTCACTTACACAATCTATGGCCAACTCGGCCTGCCTTTCGTGGTGGCATTGTTTGCTTCTGCAGTCACATTGATGATTGTCGGTGCGCTGATTGAAAAGTTTCTGTTCAGACCCGTCATAAAGCGAAGTGTTCGCGACGAAAGTACGATGCTGCTTGCAGCAGCAATTGCATTCTTTCTGGATGCTGTAATTTTGCTGCTTTTTGGCGAAAAGCAGCGCGGTGTTCCAAAGATCATCAATGGTGTTTTTGTTTCCGACTGGTTGATCATACCTTACGATCGAATTCTGATTGGTGTGCTCGCAGTGGTTTTCATCGCAGCCTTTGTTCTTTTCATGCAGTTTACAAAACCCGGTCGCGCGATGCGCGCGCTTGCTCAGGACCGCGTTGCGGCGCAGTTAATGGGCGTGAATGTCAACCGTTATTCAATGATCGGCTTCGCATTGGGGGCGATGCTTGCAGGTCTGGTCGGCGGTTTGTTGGTTGCCATTACCGGTGTTAACTCCGGCATTGGTGGAGCGATTTCCATCAAAGCCTTCATGATGGTGATGATCGGCGGTGCGGGTGTCGTCAGCGGTGCGATTGCCGGTGGGTTCATTCTTGGAATGCTGGAATCCGTTGGCCTCACGGTGCTGCGCCCTTACGGCGACATTACTTATCTCGTGATCTTCGCTGGATTGATGGTCTTCCTCAGTCTTCGTCCAAACGGTCTTATGGGTAAACCTTGGGGTTGATGGGGGCAATCATGACAAAGACAGTAAAAATAATCGGCGTCGTTGCTTTCCTTGCTCTGGTCTTCATCGGTATTCCGCTGTTGATCAACATAACTGGACGTAACGATCTTTATTACACGCTAACCTCCGTCGCCCTGCTTTCCATTGTCAGTGCTGGCGTGTGGCTCACCTTTTACATTGGCCGCATCAATATCGGCCAAGGTGCATATGCGCTTATGGGCGGCTATGTCTCAGCCATTCTCATGGTCAAATACGGTGTGTCTTTCTGGCTGACATTGCCGCTGGCAGGCCTTTTCTGCGCCTTTGCCAGCATCCTGATCGGATTGCCGATTTTGCGCCTGCGCGGTGTCTATTTCGCAATGGTAACGCTGGTTTTAACAGAAGTAGCGCGCCTGCTTGCCATGGCTCTGCCAATTACCAATGGTGCAAAAGGCATGGTCAATATACCGCCACCCGGTGGTATATCGATCTTTGGGTTCACAATCCTGCCGGACTTCGCAACTCTGCAAAATCCACGTGCCGCTTTCTATTTCGTCTCCGTTGTTCTGATGGTGATATGCTTTGCCGCGCTTTACAGGCTCATTCATTCCCGCATTGGAGGTCTTTGCCAGTCGTTGCAACAGAATGAAGAACTCGCCTCCTCTATCGGCGTCAATATTACCAATCTGCGTGTGCTTGCATATGCGATTTCATCCTTCCTTGGGGGATTAGGCGGCGCAATGTTTGTGGCGATCTCGCAGTCGATCTATCCGTCAAGCTTCACCGTCACGGACTCCGTTAACTTCATGCTTAACTGCTTCCTTGGCGGTCTTGGATACGTTTTCGGACCGATCATCGGCACTTTTGTTCTCTATTTCGGCTGGGACTTCCTGTTTCAGACCGGCAAATTCCAGCTTCTCATTTTCTCAAGCCTGTTGATCATCCTGATGCTGTTCCTGCCAAACGGCCTGCTAAGCTTGCGATTGACTGGTAAGAAAGGATCGGGATCATGAGCGCACTTCTGGAAGTCAAAGGCGTAACCAAACGCTTCGGCGGACTGGTGGCTGTTAATGATGTCTCGTTTTCGGTCAAAGAGAAGGAAATCCTTTCCGTCATAGGTCCAAACGGTGCGGGTAAATCAACACTGTTTAAACTGATAGCTTCCTTCCTCAATCCAACAACCGGCGAAGTGCTGTTTAATGGCGCACGCATATCCGGCTTAGCACCGCATATTGTGGCACGAAAGGGCGTGGTTAGGACCTTTCAGGAAACCACGATCTTCAAAGGCATGACGGTGCGTGAGAACGTCATTGTTGCGCATCACCTGCGTGCGAAAGCAAGCTTCTTGGGTTGTTATATCGGCACAGGTCTTGCGCGACAGGACCGGCAGGAGTTTGAACGTTCAGCCGATGAAATCATCGATTTTCTTGGCCTCGGATCGCAACGCAATGAAGTTGCCCAAAACTTGCCTCACGGGCATCTACGTGCCCTGGGCATAGCAATTGGCCTTGCCACCGAACCCAAAGTTCTGCTGCTGGATGAACCTTTTGCAGGCATGAACCATGACGAAACCGTCAAAGCGGTAGAGATGGTGCGTGCTGTGCGTGATCGCGGCATCACGGTCTTGCTTGTCGAACACGACATGCCTGCAGTGATGAATATTTCCGACCGGATTGTTGTTATCAATTTCGGCCAGAAAATCGCCGAAGGTACACCAAAAGAAATTCAGGAGAACGAAAAAGTCATCGAGGCCTATCTCGGCGCAGAAGATGAAACGATTGGATACTGATCATGACAGAGCTTCTGAAAGTGAAAGATGCCGAACTCTATTATGACCATGTCTATGCGTTGAAAGGCGTATCGCTCACCGTCAATCAGGGTGAAACAGTAGCATTGATCGGCGCAAATGGCGCCGGCAAGTCCTCAATCCTGCGAGCGATTACTGGCCTCAATAAGTTGCGCAAAGGCGAGATCTACTATGAAGGCAATCGCCTTGATGGGACACGTTCAGACAAGATCGTCGAAATGGGTATCGCGATGGTACCTGAGGGGCGACGCGTTTTCCCATATATGACGGTTCGTGACAATCTGCTGATGGGCGCATTCACAAGGTCAGCCAAAGCAGAAATCGCCAACACGCTCGAAATGGTTCTAGGGCGATTTCCACGTCTGAAGGAACGGTACTCGCAGGCAGCAGGCACGATGAGTGGCGGCGAGCAGCAAATGTTGGTTATAGGCCGCGCATTGATGGCCAAGCCTAAACTGCTTTTGCTTGATGAGCCTTCACTTGGCGTTGCACCCAAGCTCGTGCAGGATATTGCGCGTTCCATCGTGGCAATTAATCGCGATGAGAAGGTCAGCGTGTTGCTCGTTGAGCAAAACTCGCGCATGTCATTACGTATTTCACAACGTGCCTATGCGCTTACGACTGGCAAGATCGTTCTGTCAGGCAATTCTGAAGAGCTTGTGTCTGACGACCGCATCAAAAAACTCTATCTCGGCGGCGAAATCTAGTTTCAGGGCGCATAAAGCGCCCTGAACCATCCACAACAATAAAAACATTCTAGGGTCCGAGGAAATGGACATTCTTGTCATTAATCCGAATACAACCGCATCCATGACGCGGAAAATCGGTGAGGCTGCACGCAGCGTTGCACTAACCGAAACAAATATCATCGCGATCAATCCCGCTGACGGACCGCCCAGTATTGAAGGCTATTTCGACGAAGTTTTCGCAATTCCCGGAATGATTGGCGAAATGCAAAGACATCCTCATGCAGATGCCTGCGTGATTGCCTGCTTCGATGATACAGGTCTTGATGCTGCGCGCTGCGCGAGCTCTATGCCGGTCATCGGCATTGGCGAAGCAGCCTTTCATATGGCAAGCCTGATAGCGGGAAAATTCAGCGTCGTAACCACCCTCTCCCGTTCGGTTCCAGCTATTGAGCACAATCTCACACGTTATGGTCTTGCAACGCGCTGCGCGAAAGTAAGGGCCAGTGATGTCGCCGTGCTTGATCTCGAAATTCCGGGTTCAGATGCACGGCTTCGCATTTCTGAAGAAATTGTGCGTGCAATACGTGACGATCATGCCGAAGCAATAGTTCTCGGCTGTGCCGGCATGGCCGATCTTGCAACATCCCTATCAATAGAACATGGGATTCCAGTGATTGATGGGGTAACAGCAGCGGTAAAGCTATGCGAAAGCCTCATCACACTTGGTCTTAGAACGTCCAAAATCGGAGGTTATCAAGCACCACGGTCAAAAGGCTTCCAAGGCATCTTTGCGCCGTTTTCGCCAGCAAATTGACGGCGAAGCATAAAATATTGCATATCAGGGATGGTACGTTATTTTGTGAACCATAATCTCAATATCGTTGACAATGAGGATTACTGCTTCGATATGTAAATTAGTTGAAACTCAAGCACACTCGACACAGGCGCAACCCTGTATCGTTTGTATCTGGATAAAATGAACTTTCTGGACACTCAAACAACAGACAGCAATGAAACTGGTGGTAATAACGGGGCAACGCGCTGGCATCCCGTTTATGAGGGGCTGCGAGATGCTGTCGTGAGCCATCAATTATTGCCTGGGACCAAATTACCCGAAGACGAACTGGCTTCGATTTATTCGGTCAGTCGCGCAGTTGTGCGCTCTGCATTACAGGCACTTGCCCATGATCGTCTCGTGCGGCTTGAGCCGAACCGCGGCGCATTTGTCGCCGAGCCATCGCAAGAAGAAGCGCGTGAAGTCTTTGAAGCACGCATGCTTATTGAACCACAAGTAGCAATGTTGGCTGCAAGCGTGGCCACAGCGGAAGACGTCAAAAAGCTACGAAAACATCTTGATGACGAACATGCAGCGCTGCATGCGGGACGCGATAGCGATGCTATTCGATTGTCAGCGCGCTTTCATCTGGAACTTGCAGGCCTTTCAGGGCACTCAATTTTTTCAGGATTTGTAGCTGACCTTCTGCCGCGATCTTCCCTAATTATTGCACTCTATTGGCAGCGTCGTGAAACGACATGTGAGAGTCACGCACATACTGCACTGGTCGATGCCATTGAGCAGCATAAGGGTAAAGATGCATCTGCCTTGATGAAAAAGCACATTCTGGATCTGCTTGCGGGACTTAACCTCAATCGCAGTGAGAAAGAGCAAAAACGTCTCTCGGATGTCTTGAAATAATGGTTGATGGAAGAGGTGGATCAAATATCCACCTCTTTATTAAGTCTAGCGCGGAAACCTCTGATTTTCTTCAAGAACATTCAAGTCCATATGGTTGCGCATGTAGCGCTCTGAAGCCTTTTGCAATGGCTGGTAATCCCATGGATAGTAAACTCCATTTCTTAGCGCCGGATAGACGACATGCCGTCTCGCCTGGCTGGCGCGAACTTGCTCATCATAGCTTTCCAAATTCCAGCGCTTCTTTGTCTTAAGCTTCAGCCGCTCGACAGTATCCCTATATTCGGGATGTTCTGCTAGATTATTGAGCTCATTCGGATCAGTGACCAGATTAAATAACTGATCCGGATCAGCGCGACAGATATTAAGTTTCCAATCTCCTTCGCGCAAAGAAACCATCGGAGCAATCGTGCCTTCAGCCGCATATTCCATAGGGACTGCACCGCGTGAAATCACCCCTGACGCCACATCAACAAGCGATACACCATCCGTCCAAGGCATAATACCGTTGAGGTCGATACCGGCGAGATCGGATAGGGTCGGTAAAACGTCAAGCGTTGATACAGCTTCGTTTACTTTACCCGGCTTTAACTGAGGCGCTGAAATCATCAGCGGCACACGAGAAGCCCCTTCGAAGAAACTCATCTTGAACCAAAGACCGCGTTCACCAAGCATGTCGCCGTGATCGGAAGTGAAAACAACTATCGTATTCTCTCCCATGCCACACCGCGCAATCACGTCAAGGATGCTGCCAATTTTTTCATCCACGTAGGAAATATTGGCAAAGTAAGCCTGTCGAGCCGCCCTGATTTGATCACGCGTGAGATCATAGTCCTCCGACTTGCAGGCACGCAAAAGACGTTCGCTGTGCGCATCAATCTCGCTTTCGGGCAAGGGACCAATCTCGGGGTCGAGTTCAGGAATATTAGCATAGAGATCAAAGAACCGTTTGCGTGCCACATAGGGATCATGCGGATGAGTGAAACTGACTGTCAGACACCATGGCCGCTCGTCCTGACGACGTGCTAAATCATAAAGCTTTGCTTCGGCCTGATAAGCCACTTCATCGTCATATTCGAGCTGGTTGGTTATTTCTGCAGAACCAGCGCCTGTGATCGAGCCAAGATTGTGATACCACCAGTCTATGCGTTCGCCGGGCTTTCGATAATCGGGTGTCCAGCCAAAATCTGCTGGATAAATATCAGTCGTCAGACGCTGTTCAAACCCGTGGAGTTGATCGGGGCCGACAAAATGCATTTTGCCAGATAGAGCCGTCTGATAGCCTGCATTACGCAAATGATGCGCATAGGTCGGAATTTCGGATGAAAACTCAGCAGCGTTATCATAAACGCCAGTGCGTGACGGCAACTGACCCGACATAAAGGATGCGCGGGCCGGCGCACAGAGTGGGCTAGCTGTGTAGCAATTCGAAAAACGAACCGAGCGTTCTGCCAGCTTACGCAGATGCGGAACATGCAAAAAGCAGGCAGGGCCATCTGGAAAAAAAGTTCCATTTAACTGATCGACCATCAGAACAAGAATATTAGGCTTTTTCATCAACAAAACCATTGTATTTTGGACACAAATAAGCGGGCGCAAACACGCCCACCAAATATGAAATTGAAGTCTCTCAGAGACCAAGCTTAGCTTTAACTGCGGCGGCCCCCGGCTCACCCTTAAAAGTCGTTACACCATTAAGCCATGTGTCAATCTGATCGGGATTTGCCTTAAGCCACGCGGTTGCAGCGGCAGACCCTTCAGTGCCTTCATTGAGGATTTTATCCATCAAAGCGTTTTCAATATCGACGTTGAAAACCAGGTTTTTAAAGAATTTCGCAGCATTCTGGCACTCGCCAGACCAACCAGTACGAGCCAGCGTGTAAACTTCGGCAGCTCCATAATTCGCCCCGAAATAGGCATCACCACCCGAAAGATATTCGATTTTAAGCTTGTTGTTCATCGGATGTGGCTCCCATGCGAGAAACACAACCCACTGCTTGTCGCGATTCTTACGATCAACCTGTGCAAGCATTGCCTGCTCGCTTGATTCCACCAGGTTCCAGCCATCAAGCTTGAACTTCTGATCACCAATGATCTTTTCTATATTCTGGTTAGCAGGCGCTCCCGGCTCTATGCCGTAAATTTCTTTGCCGAACTTATCAGCATGTTTTGCCAGATCGGCGAAGTCTTTAACGCCTTCCGCAGCTACATAATCTGGAACGGCCAGCGTAAAACGAATACCGGTGAGATTTTTCACCAGCACTTCGGCAGCTTTCGCACTATCCAGATCGTCGCGGAACTTCTGCTGCGCAGGCATCCAGTTACCGAGGAAAACGTCAAGATTACCTGTTTTCAGGGCTTCATACCCAATCGGCACCGACATAGTTTTAACGTCAGCCTTATAGCCCAAGCCATCAAGCAACACGCTTGCAATAGAATTTGTAGAGGTGATGTCTGTCCAACCTGGATCGGAAAGCCGGATCGTTTCACATGCTGCTGGATCAGCGGCTGATGCCGCAGTGGTAGCACCGGCGATCAGAACCAGCGCCAGTGTAGTCGATTTTATAGTGCCCATTTTTATCCCCTGTCTGGCTTCGAGAAATGATTTTACAATCAAATTTAATTATGACTTGCATTCTTGCTTTAACAAAAACATCTTTGGTTAAAGGGGAAAAGACATTCATTTTTTATTGAAGGCATAAGGATTGTTTATGGTTTCTCCAGTATGGGATCTTGGTAGTCTCGGCGTTTTTGAAGCTGTCGGTCGATTGGAAAATCTAACCCTTGCAGCGCGTGAGTTGGGTATGACGCAACCTGCCGTGAGTTATCAGATAAAACGCATGGAAGACCGTCTTGGCGTGACACTTTTTGCCCGGCGCGCACGCGGCGTGGAAATTTTGCCTGAGGGACGCATCCTTTATAACGCTGTACGACAAGGCCTTGATGGAATTGGTAAAGCAATACAGCAGATCAGACGCGTGCAACGCTCTCCCGGGCTACGCATCGCGACCGACTACGGCTTCGCAGCCTTCTGGCTCATGCCGCGCGTTGCAATGTTCCGACCCAAATATCCGGAAGTCGATGTACGAATTACAGCATCGTCCATGTTGCAACCGCTCGATCAGAGGGAGGCCGACATTACAATCTTGTTCGGCTCCCGTGATGATTTTCCGAAAGGTGCCACACGCTTTATTCAAGAGGTTGTTACTCCCGTTTGCTCGCCGGGATTTCTTGAAAAAAATGGACCTTTCCCCAAGGGCAAAGGCCTCGGAACAACCGCATTGCTGCACCTAGATACGCTTCAGGGTGATCGGTAGCATACATGGCAAACATGGCTCAACAAGATCAATGAAGATATCCGTGATGGCAATCACGGACTGGTCTTCAATACCTATAATCTGGTGCTGGAAGCGGCAATTGCTGAACAAGGAGTAGCACTGGGCTGGGCCGGACTCATTGATACAGCAATTCAACGCGGTCAGCTCGTCCCCGCTTGCGATACAGTTTTAGAAAGCGACAAAGGATACTGGCTGGTTTTTAATCCTGACATTTCAGAAACTGCTCGCGCATTATGCGTCGAACTAATTGGTTCACAACCAATGTCGTAGAAATGAGAATGAGGTTCAGGCCTTCACTTTGACGGCATGTACAAGCGGAGTCACAACCTTTGTAAAGAGAAACACAATTATTGAACCAAGTACGAAGCCAAATATACCATCTGCCAAGGCTGTAACCGCCCAATCAACGGCTGCATGAAGATTAGTCGCTACCTGACCGGCAATGCTCGCCGCATTTTCCGCAATCCATTCAAATGGCTGATGAACACCAAGCCCATGCAGACCGTGAATAAAGATGTTGCCGCCGACCCATAACATTGCTGCTGTTCCGACAATCGTTAGCCCCAGCAATAATTTTGGAACTGAACGGACAGTCCAACGCCCCAATGCGCGCGTTGCTGATAACCTTCCACGGCGCGCCAACAAAACACCAAAATCATCGAGCTTCACAATGACAGCGACAACCCCGTAGACAAGAACAGTTATCATAATGCCAACGACCGCAAGAGTTCCGATTTCGATCCAGAGAGAGTTAGTTTCAATCATGGAAAGCGCTAAAGTCATGATTTCGGCAGATAAGATCAAATCCGTCTTAATCGCACCAGCAACGCGTTTTTCTTCGAGCGCTGTCGCATCCTTGCTCTGTTCGGAAGAATCGGTTTGATGATCGTCATTCGGAAAGAGCTTGTGCCAAATTTTTTCCGCACCTTCAAAACAAAGATATGCGCCACCGATCATCAGCAGTGCTGTGACCGCGACGGGTAAGAAATAGTCCAGCGCTAATAGAGCTGGAATAAGCAACGCCTTATTTTTGAGACTGCCCATTGCGATCTTGCCGATCATAGGCAGTTCCCGCGCGGCAGTTATCCCGACGACATATTTGGGTGTAACGGCCGCATCATCGATCAGCACACCAATTGTCTTTGTTCCAGCTTTTGCAGCATTTGCAGCTATATCATCGACAGACGCGGCTGCAATCTTCGCGATCGCAGCGACGTCATCAAGAAGTGCCAAAAAGCCACTCATACAAGCCTCTTCGCTTTAGACGCAATTTTGTGTGTCAACGTCTGCAGATATACGTCTATTTTTGCTGTCGCTCAATAAAATGTAGAATGGCGCGGATAGAAACTACCCGCACCACTCAACGACATCCACAATTTGTTGCTCAACGAGCAGCCAGAATACCTGCAATCAAGCCTGTTGCCGCCGTGATTAGCAAATACTGGTTATCGACCTTCACCCAATGCTGTCCACGACCAGGCTTGCGAAGGCCGTAACGCTTATAATCACGAACTTCTTGATGACGACGCCAGTCATTATAACGCTCTCCGCGTGAGAAACGCTTATGATCACGATCTCGCCGTTCGTGACGCTGAAAATTCTTGCCGTGCGAAGGACGCGAAGGCTCGGTGTGATTATAACCAGGCTTTCGTGTGGAATGATAATTCTGAGCCTGAGCTAGTGGAGCACCAATAAACGATAGTGCAATAGCGGCGAGTACAGCTTTTTTAAACATTGAACGCTCCTTTATTCTGGCATGAACCTATTGCGATGACAATGAACGGAGTATGAATAAAATGCGCATCAAAATATTAAATAAAATCAATGTCATGATTTAACGACTTGTATCTGGAATGATTACCAAGCTTATTTAATTAATTGAACATGCTGCAAATAAGATAGGGGCAAAGCTAACGGCGCTTACGCCATTTACGCAGAATATGAACTTCACTCCGACGACGCCAGCGTCTGACCCGATGTGAATCATTGGACAGGACGACTAATCCAATCGGAAGCATCCAAAAGCCCAGGATGGGCAAAAAACCAAGCGCCCCTCCCAATACAAGTGCGCACCCCAGCGTTCTGCGCATGGCAATTGATTGCGGCACCGGGATTCGCTTTCCAAGAATCAGAATTGTCCGCTTTTGTTGACTTGGTTCAGATTCTTCTACCAATTATTCATTCTCACAGACTGCAATTTGTGGATATCTAACCAACCACCTGCCGGAAAATATAGGGTTTCATGAGCAAAAAGCAAAAAATTGAAAAAAATGAAAATAGGGCTTTGCAAATCAGAAATCCTCCTGCTATACGCCAGATCGCTGACGCAACGAGCACCTCTTCCCCGGTAGCTCAGTGGTAGAGCAACCGGCTGTTAACCGGTTGGTCGCTGGTTCGAATCCGGCCCGGGGAGCCAGCTCTCTTACTTAAGTAATTGAGTTTGATTAATTAAAAACACTTTTATCCTTTAATATTATTTCTCTCAATGCTGCTGGTATAGCGCTTTCAACATTTGAAAAAAATCATTGCATACCGCGCGAACTCAGACGTGCTCTCGAACCAAAATATCCTGAATAAATTTGTCTTGGGTGCATAGATTTGTGATTCTGCTCCGGCCATAAAAATCACACCCAGAATGTTTGTTTCTTTTTATGACCCTAATTGCAGAATGCTTGCACTAACTGACAAACTAACGCGGAACAAACCAGCCTTGATCTCGTTTTCCATTTGATACAATAGGAGATCAAAATGCTTACTGCAGGTGTTATGTGGCTATTCGGTGTACCCCTTGTTGCTGTAATTCTTATTTACTTCCTTATTCTTAGAAGGCGCTGATTTTGTTGCATTCGATCTCCGGGAAGGGAACTAGCTTTTTCTTACCGGTTAATGGATATATGCGACATATGATGCCCCGTGACTTCGTAAGACTAGTTTAAAGCCTACTGGCTGGCTGTCAGGCATATGGTGGTTTTAAGGCTAGCGCTTTTGAAAAGCACAGGATAACTACCTTATGGCCAATGCGATAACAGCTGATCGCTAGCCATCAAGAGAGAAGAATGAAAACGATACTTGCACTGGGTCTTGCAACGATATTTTTTTATCCCACCACTATTTATGCAGCTACGGATGCGGAAGTAGTGACTGAAATGGCGACCAAGTGCTGGGAAATACCAGAAAATAAAGACATAAAAAGCGCGTCAGCAACGTTTGAATTGACTTACAACGCTGAAGGCGAGTTATCGAGAATTGTAGCCATTTAATATCAACCATTTCGAAGCGCCGGTGAACTGTTTGCGATTAGTGCTCAGCGGGCGTTGCAAGAATGTGCAAGTCAAACCTCCGTCAAATCGAGAACTATTCGTATCGTCATGAGGATTACTGCACCGCAACCGGATGGCTCGCTGCTTCTTAAGAAGCCATTGCGATAAAGGCGTCGATTGTGATTCAAGTACGCCGCCTTTCGATGATTAACTTTATTTTTGCAAGCAGTCCTTTGCCAATTGGCAAAACAGCCGGACACCATTTTCCAGGATATCGTCGTTGAAATTATAGGTTGATGTGTGCAGTCCTGAACTGTCTCCATTACCGATCAACACATAAGCACCCGGCACTTTTTCAAGCATGAATGAAAAATCCTCGCTGCCCATCAGCGGCTTTTCCATTTCCGAATAGGCTTCTTCGCCAAAGCTTCGGGAAACCGTTGCTTTGACCTGTTCTACCGCCGCCTCATCATTAATGGTCGCTGGATATCCCGTTAGCCATTCGAACGAAACCTGAGCACCAAAGCTTTCAGCCTGCATCGTTGCAAGCATCTCAATCTTATCGCGCAACATCTTTCGAACCACAGGATCCGTCGCGCGCATAGAAATTTCGAGCTTTGCAGTATCCGGGATAACATTGCACACGGACCCTGAGTTAAATGCCCCTACTGTCACGACACTTGCCTGATGCGGCGAGATATTGCGTGACACAATCGTCTGCAATGCCATAACGAAGCTTGAACCAACAACGATCGGATCAATCGTCTTTTCCGGCTCTGCACCATGTCCACCACTTCCCCTAATGGTAAGTGTCAGCGCATCTATCGAAGCAGCCACGGGACCAGACTTTGAAGCGAAGCTTCCAGCCTTCATGCCGGGCCAGTTGTGCATCGCAAAAATCTGATCGCAGGGAAAACGCTCGAAAAGCCCCTCCTCGATCATGATCTGGGCGCCGCCGAAATTCTCTTCTGCGGGCTGAAAAATGAAATGCACTGTACCCGAAAGATCGGAATCATTCGCCAGTGACCACGCCGCACCAAGCAGCATTGCCGTATGACCATCATGACCACAGGCATGCATATTACCGGGATTTATGCTCGCATAAGGCAAGCCCGTTTCTTCCAGAATTGGAAGCGCATCAAAGTCCGCACGAAAACCAATGGCACGGTTAGAGTTCCCCTTACGCAAACTGGCAACGATACCAGTCTTTGCTAGGCCGCGCGAAACTTCAAAACCCCATTCCTCGAGTTTTGATGCAATAAAATCCGATGTTTTCAGCTCTTCAAGGCCAAGTTCCGGAATGCTGTGCAGATGCTGGCGAATAGAGGTCAATTCGTCAAGAAAACCAGAAATTTTTTGATCGGTCATGACGTTCCCCTTAATCCATCTTCAGGAATTGGCGCAGACGTGCGGACTTCGGATCACACATAACAATATCAGGCGAACCGCGCTCCTCTACCAATCCTTTGTGCAGAAAAATAACCTCGCTCGAAATCTCACGTGCGAGCGCCATTTCATGGGTCACCATCACCATGGTACGCCCCTCTTCCGCGAGTTTCTTAATAACCTGAAGCACCTCGGTTACAAGTTCAGGGTCAAGCGCTGATGTCGGCTCATCAAAGAGCATAACCTCTGGCTTCATCGCAAGCGCACGCGCAATGGCTGCGCGCTGCTGCTGCCCGCCTGAAAGCTGGGTGGGGTATTGGTCACGCTTCGGCGTTATACCCACTTTGTCCATCAAGACTTCCGCATCCGCGATCGCCTCGGCTTTTGACATGCCAAGCACATGAACCGGACCCTCGATAATGTTTTCAAGAATAGTGCGATGCGACCAAAGATTGAAGCTCTGAAACACCATACCAAGACGCGTGCGGATATGTTCAAGCTGCCGTGGGTCAGCAGCATGTGACTTTCCGGACTTATCTGTCTTTGTCCTGATGATTTCTCCAGCGACAGAAATTGAACCCTGATCTGGAGTTTCAAGATAGTTGATGCAGCGCAGTAATGTGCTCTTACCGGAGCCACTGCTGCCTATAAGAGAAATGACATCACCTTTACGCGCTTCAAATGAGATACCCTTCAGAACCTCAACACCAGAAAAGCTTTTGTGAATATTCTCGACGGCGAGAGCCATGGAAGTCATGGGAAATCACTCCTGAAACGGGTCAGATCATAGCGGCACTGTGGCCGCTAACACGTCGCTCAACCCCATTCATAATCCGGGTGAGGATAAAGACGACGGTGAAATAGATGATGCCAGCGGCAATCAGCGGCTCAAAAATCAACAACGAGCTGCGTTGAAGTGCGCGCGCTGTTCCCATGACCTCCATAATCGTAATCGTGGAGGCAAGAGACGTCGATTTAAGCAGGATAATAAGATCGCTGGTCAGCACCGGCATACAATGCCGGAAGGCAAGTGGCAGTGTAATACGTCGCAGAACCTTGTAAGGGCTCATGCCAATAGAAAGCGCTGCCTCAATCTGCCCGCGTGCGATAGACTTGATCGCACCGCGAATAACTTCTGCATTATAAGCGCCCTGATTAAGGCTCAATGCGAAGATCGCATACCACAATCCATCACGCATATATGGCCAAAGAAAACTGTGCCGAACCCATGTGCCTGGCAATATTTGACCGAGGCCATAATAGATCAGGTAAAGTTGAACCAGCAATGGGGTGCCGCGAAACGCAAATGTAAAGACGAAGGCAGGCGTGGATAAAAGCTTGTTTTTCGAAAGCCTTGCCAATGCGGCAAGTGTTCCCAATACCAGTCCGATAACACCCGCAACTGCCGTCAGAAGCAGTGTCAGTGGTAATGCTTTAATCAGCGGCGGCAGAAATTCTATGACTTTGGTAATCGACTCCATCATCAATGCCCCCGGTTAAGGCGCTTTTCAAAGCGCGCAATGATGATGACCGATACAAGCGTAATCAGCAGAAAAAGAAACGCGGTCAGCCCATAGAAGAAGACATATTGCTTTGTCGATGCTGCGGCGCGATAGCCTGTGTAAAGCAACTCATGAAAGGAGCCCAACACCGAGATAATGGCGCTTTCCTTAGTGATGGATAGCCAGAGATTACCAATTCCGGGAATAGCATGGCGCATCATTTGCGGAAAAATCACCCGCGTAAAAATCTGGCGTCGACGCATTCCAATAGAAAGTGCGGCCTCGATTTGCCCGCGAGGGATGGCGAGATAGGCTGCACGCAATACCTCCGTCATGAACGCACCATTGACAAAAGCCAGAGCGATCACAGCAGCCCAGAAAGCGCTAAACTGGAAGTTATTGCCGACTAGTCCGGTTGTTTTCAGGAGCCGTTCGACACCTGTAGCAACAGAAAAATACAAAAGCAGAATGACAAGCAGTTCCGGCAAGGAACGAACAACGGTCGTATAGAGATCTGCAATCAGTTTAGGGAATTTAGCACGGGATAGCTTGCCTGCGGCGCCCGTAAGGCCGAATAGAAAAGAAATTGCAAATGCCACCGCAGAAACCTGCAATGTCATTATCAGTCCATAAAAGAACTCGTCGCCCCAGCCCTCACTCCCCCATGAGAGCAAATGCCAATATGTTTCCATGCGTTTTGATCCGATCAGAAGACAGCGCGGTCCATGCCGCCCGGAATATCTTGCATCCCTCGCCTATTGTGGAGTGCAGATAATCCCGCAGAGACGTATAAAATACCTCCGGCGAACGGGCGCTCTAAGCGCCCGCTCTGATCCGATTTACTTCTTCTCAAAAATCCACTTATCAACAAGCGTCTTGAGAGTTCCGTCCTTATCGAGTGCAGCAAGTGCTTCATCAACCTTGCTGAGTGTTGCCTTGTCATCCTTGCGAATAGCATAGGCAACGCCTTCACCAAGAACCACGTTCTTAGGGGCGACGACCTTAACTTCGTAATCTGCACCCTGTGGGGACTTCAGGAAGTTTTGTACGAAAAGATCTGGAGCAAGAACATAATCGACGCGTCCAGCGACCAGATCTGCGACCGAATTGTCTGCGGTGTCATAGCTTTTCAGTGACACATCAGGAAGGTACTTGCCCATATAAGCCGACTGAACGCTGGAGGTTTGTACGCCAACGATCTTGCCATCAATGCTAGCCGCGTCAATCACCTCACCCGAACCATCGGATGCAGCAACCACGGTAATCTTCTCTTCATCCGACTTTGGGCCGACGATGACAGTGCCTTCGGTGTAATAAGGCGCGCTGAAATCGACAACCTTGCGGCGTTCATCAGTAACCGAGAAAGCGCCGATAATGAAATCGACCTTATTCTCGGTCAGCGACGGAATAAGACCATCCCACGCCATCGATTTGAATTCGCACTTTACAGTAAGCTTTTCACATAAAGCGCGCGAAAGATCAGCTTCAAGCCCTTCCCATTCACCCGCTGCATTAACCTGCGTAAAAGGCATATATGGTTCTGGCGTCATACCGAGACGCAAAACGTCTTCTGCATGTGCTGTGCCTGCCAGTGCGCAAAGTGCGACAATACCGGCGATTTTCCCTGTAAATCTACGCATGTTCCCGTTCTCCTTTTATAAACCGCCATGCTTTGGGAGTAGTGATCAGACGGTCATGCTATCAAAAAAACGGTTCAGTCTCGTAAGAGAACTGAACCGTTTATTACTTACTGGCGATACCAACGCAGAGACATGCAGGAAAGCCCGGCATCGATCTTACCAATTTGCGTTGTTTTGAGCGGAACGACATTGTAGCCGCTCTTATCCAGCAACTCGATTGTCCGCGGGAAGTCAGACCCTACCATCACAACATTATTAACGCGAAGCGCATTTGCTGCCGCTTCTTCACCTTCAGGCACGATAAGCTGACGAAGATCCGAGAAAACCCCAGACTTAGCCAAACGCGCAGTGGAAAGAACAGTTTCTTCGTCGACCAGCGAACAATCGGTTTTAAAATGCAGTACACCTTCAGGTGTATTTACGACTTCGCCTTTAAGGCCGATCTTATCAAGCGTGGCAATAAGCGCTGCTGCACCTGCTTTATCAGTACGCGCCGAGAGGCCAATCATGACGCTCTTCTGAGTATTGAGTACATCGCCGCCATCGGCAAAGCCCGGATGCGGTAGATCAAGCACATTGTCAAACATGCTGCGCAGCGTTGGTTCGATTTCTGCTGTCTCGCCGATACGGGTTTCAGCACCCGGACGCAGAAGAATAGCGCCCTGTGTGAAAACAAGTGCAGGATCTTCGACGAAAATGGAATCAGGGAAATTTTCCAGAGCTGGCAAAACCGTTACCTCAACGCCAGCAGCACGCATGGCATCGATATACGCGTCGTGCTCAGCCTTCACGCCTTCATAGGTAGGGTTTCCAGTATCATAAGCGCGCAAGCCATTGACGACTGAACGGGAAGGTTCGCGAACGATGATCGAATTAAACTCATAAACTGGTCTGTTAGAAGACATGAAAGGTACCCTCATTTTTACTGGTGCTTATCTACTCGGCTCTTGCTGCTTCGTAAAGCAGATGTATGCCGTTTGTATTACGTCTGGAGAGATGAATGCCTGCGAGCATGCAACGAACCGATCCGCCGGCAAGCTCAATGGTCGGAACTTCAAAAGGCAGAGGTTCGGCAGTTTGCTTGATAACACTGATCTGATCCGCAGAAAGCGAAGCAAAAGCGCGTGCTGAAAGTGCCAGAACCCGACCCTTCTGGCCTTCAAGCTCAATAGCGTTTCCCGCAAATTCCGCAATCTGATGATGTGAAAGATGGATTACCGTCCGACCAGTTTCCTCTAACCGCTCGACAATTTCTTGCCTGCGCGCCTCGTTAACGATCATGTCCGTTCCAATGAGCGCATAGTCGGTACCAATGCACATGAGCACATTGGTGTGATAAATCTGACGCCCTGCATCATCAACGGCATCAAAAACCATCGGCTCAAAATTGAAATGCGTACAAAAACGCTCAAGCGCGACTTCATTGGTACGATTAGAACGCGCCGCATAAGCAACACGACCAATATGATCGAGCACCATTGCGCCAGTGCCTTCAAGATAAAACCCATCACGCTCCAAGCCAGAATAATCAATCACGTCCTGAACACGATACTCTTTCTTGAGCATCTCAATTATATCAGGCCGACGTTCTCTCTGTCTGCTTTCCGAAAACATCGGATAGATAGCGACATGGCCACCCGAATGCGTTGAAAACCAGTTATTCGGAAATACAGAATCCGGCAAAGAACGGGTCTTATCTTCGAAAAGATGAATGGTGACACCGGCTTGTGCCAGGCCTTCCGCCATGCGGCTCACCTCCTCAAAAGCAGCCTTCTCAATAGCAAGCGTCGAACGACGCTCATCAACTGACTGAAATGCATTATCCTTCGCGGTTTGCGCATTGGGCGTGAAGTGGTGCGGCCGGATCATAACTGCTGATTTCGGAGTCTGTACGGATGGTCTGGTCATGTTCAAGCGAAGCTCTGAAAAAAATAAATAAGGAAGCGACGCGCCTCGTAAGTGAGCAGAAAAGCAGGAAAAACCGGTCGATCTAAACGGCGTTAGCAACCTAACCACACCATTTTACCGAAAATAATTCCACCAATTCCAGCGCTTCTTACGACAACCGCCTAGGATCAGACTAAGCCGACACAAAGCCAGTTAAAATTAAAAAAATGCTGGGTATGATTTAAAAAAACTAGCAAATTGTATAGTTAAACCATACAAAGTGTCATGCATATTTTTGATGAACTGGACCATCGCCTGATCGCAATTTTAAGAGAAGACGGACGCGCGCCGCTGTCAAAGCTCGCGACCATCCTGGGCGTGTCGCGTGGGACCGCTCAAGCGCGCCTTGACCGGCTCTTAGAAACTGGAGCAGCATTGGGATTTACCATTCGTGTTCGACAAGATTACGATGATGGTGCCATTCGCGCGGTGATGCTGATTGAGGTTCAGGGACGCTCAACCACCAAAGTCATAAAACTACTTCGAGGCTTCCCACAAATCCGAACGCTTCACACGACAAATGGCTCCTGGGACCTGGTTGCGGAGATACACGCTGACAGCTTGCATGAGTTTGACAGAACTTTACGTGATGTCCGCACAATTGAGGGTGTAATGAACAGCGAAACAAGCATTCTCCTCAGTAGCGTCTGAACAGCGTTAGCAACACCCCAAAGACCTTATAAAGTCACATCAGGCCATGTGAGAGCATTCCCACTCGTCATTCAAGTTGAAGATAAATCGGTCGTAATTATCGTGACAGACGATCCTTAGGCTCCTGACTATCAATTAGATGCGATGGCGCTGCAAAGCGTTTAAGCTTTTCATTGTTTACGATCCTGACAGTTGATGCTTCGACACTCACTCCATGCAGTCCAAGACTCACAAAGCTCCGCGAGAGGTTTTCTGGAGTCATGCCGAGATACGCCGCTAGTATCCGTTTTTCATAAGGAATTACGACAACATCTGGCTCAACGCTGGTAAGCGCTTCTTTCAGAATCCAGTTGGCTAGCCGCTGAACACTACTCCGAAGTTTTTGGGTTTTCAATTCTTTGACCAAACGCCGATAAGCTCGTGCGGTTTCAAAAACAATTGCGCGCATGAAGCCAGCATCTTCGCTCATCAATGCCCGCACCAGCGTTGATGGAACCATCAAAACGCGTGTCGGTGTGAGTGTCTGAGCAGCCTGCAGACAAACATCGTCATTGAGCACTGCCGCTAGAATAAAAACATCAACTGCGCGCAAAATCTCAAGTGCTGTCTCGCCCTCGTTGGATTTTGCCGACATCAGCACAAGACCATCAAGAATTATATAAAGAAAATCGGCAGGTTCATTCTCTTTCAACAAGACGGTTTTCGGCGGAAATGACTGCATAAAGCTTGGGCTTAAAATGCGCTCAAACGTCTTTTCATTAACATCTGCGAAGAGCGGCAGATTCCGCAGTGCATCAATATCTTCTTTCCGCATTAAACCATACCTATAATATCAAGTTTAAGTCTTAAGTTTATCATACTTGATAAATATCAATTGAACAACCGTATTTGGTCAATACTTGACAATAACTAAATCTATTTGTCACATTAACATGCGAATACATCTGAATATTCTTTGAGAATCACCATCCGTTGATTTCGATCAATGTATTCACCTGACTGAGGTTGCATATATGCAATCGAAACCTTTCACGGTATTCAAGTCGGAGTACGCCTATGCCACACGCCGCTGGAGACACCACCCATCGGAAACAGACGACAGCACTAACGATGAGCACAGTCGCCTTTACGACCTGCTTTGCCGTCTGGACCATATTCGCAATCATTGGCATACAAATCCGCTCGGAACTTGGTCTAAGTGAGACGCAGTTCGGCCTGCTCGTTGGCACACCGATCCTCACGGGATCGCTGATACGCGTTATTCTTGGAGTTTGGGCGGATCGCTATGGTGGGCGCGCAATTTTCGCGCTCACGATGCTGATTTCAGCGGTAGCCACCTATTTCCTCACTTATGCAACAACCTATCCACAGATGCTGATTGCGGCTTTGGGTGTTGGCATTGCGGGCGGCTCATTCTCAGTTGGTGTGGCCTATGTTTCGCGCTGGTACCCGCCAGAAAAGCAAGGCACAGCACTTGGCATCTTTGGTGCGGGCAATGTCGGCTCGGCTGTCACAAAATTTTTCGCACCCATGGTCATGGTCGCTTTTGGCTGGCATGCAGTTGCCGAAATCTGGGCGGCAGCTATGGTCATCATGGCGCTGGTTTTCTATTTCACGACCAGCGATGACCCGGTTCAGGTCGAACGCAAGCGCAAAGGCGAAAAGCCTGTCAGCGCATTTTTGGAGCTTGAACCACTTAAAAATGTTCAGGTGTGGCGTTTCTCACTTTATTACTTTTTTGTTTTCGGAGCTTTCGTCGCGCTTGCGCTGTGGCTACCGCAATATCTGATTCACGTTTATGGGGTCGATATTCGTTACGCGGGTATGATTGCAGCGGCATTCTCAATCCCCGCGAGCCTGTTCCGCGCCTATGGCGGCCATTTGTCTGACGTTTATGGCGCACGAAAGGTCATGTACTGGACCTTCCTCGTAGCGCTTGTTGCAACTTTCATTCTGTCCTATCCACCAACAGAATATATTATTCAGAGCGATAATGGCCCCCTGCGGTTTACAGCGGAAATGGGCGTGGTTGGCTTTACAGTCTCCGTCTTTATCCTCGGCTTCTTTATGGCGCTGGGTAAGGCCGCTGTTTTCAAGCATATTCCAGTCTATTACCCCCAAAATGTAGGCGCCGTCGGTGGACTTGTCGGCATGATTGGCGGCCTTGGCGGCTTTATTTTACCGATCCTGTTTGGTGCATTGCTTGATCTCACGGGTTTGTGGACAAGCTGCTTCATGCTGTTGTTCGTGATCGTTACAGTCTCGTTTGCATGGATGCATGTGTCGATCCGCCAGATGGAACGCGCCGCACAGGGCAAGGCAACTGAAGAGCTTCCAGCTTTCGCAGAATTACAGGGGCTCAAGAAAGTTGAACTCAAGCCAACCCGTAAAAGCGATGCCGTATTGACCGAATGGGAACCAGAAAACAAAGCTTTCTGGGAACAAAAGGGCAAGCGTATCGCCAAGCGCAATCTCTGGCTTTCGATCCCGGCTCTGCTGTTATCATTTGCGATTTGGCAGGTGTGGTCTGTGGTCGTGGCAAAGCTGCCGCTGGTCGGCTTTAGATTCACCACGGATGAACTATTCTGGCTTGCCGCCCTCCCCGGAATTTCGGGGGCAACACTGCGTATCTTCTATTCCTTCATGGTGCCTATTTTCGGCGGTCGTCTGTGGACAACGCTGACAACATGGTCACTGGCAATTCCGGCCATCGGAATCGGCTATGCCGTGCAGCATCCAGATACGCCCTATTTCGTATTCCTTCTGCTCGCCTTGTTCTGCGGCTTTGGTGGCGGCAACTTTGCCTCATCCATGTCGAACATCTCCTTCTTCTTCCCGAAAGCTAAGAAGGGTAATGCAGCCGCACTCAATGCAGGTCTTGGCAATCTGGGCGTCAGCGTCGTTCAGTTCGTCGTACCCTTGGTGATTACCGCTGGCATTTTCGGCAAGCTTGGTGGTGATCCGGCATTTGTCGCTACCGAAGCTGGCAGCTCGCCACTCTGGTTGCAGAATGCTGGCTTCTTCTTCGTACCATTCATCATCATCACGGCCTTCGCCAACTGGTTCGGCATGAATGACATCGCATCGGCAAAGGCATCTTTCGCAGATCAGGCAGTCATTTTCCGCCGCAAGCACAACTGGCTGATGTGCTGGCTTTATACCGGTACGTTCGGGTCCTTCATCGGCTATTCGGCGGGTTTCCCCCTGTTAACCAACATTTTGTTCCCGGAAGTGAATGCCTTGCATTACGCGTTCCTTGGGCCATTGGTTGGCGCCCTGTCGCGCTCCGGTTCAGGCTGGCTCGCCGATAAATACGGCGGCGGACGCGTCACCATCTGGGCTTTTGTATTGATGATGATCGGTGTCAGCGGCGTGCTCTGGTTTGTCGGCATGAAGGATCAACCACATGCATTCACCGGATTCTTCGCTTCTTTTGTTCTGCTGTTCTTTGCAACAGGTATCGGTAACGCTTCCACCTTCCAGATGATCCCTGCGATCATGTCGAAGGAAATGGATCGTCTGATGCCCAAAGCCAGCGCTGAACAACGCCGTCTGGAAGCTGGCAAGGAATCTGCTGCTATCACCGGCTTTACATCAGCCATCGCTGCCTTCGGCGCTTTCTTCATTCCGAAAGGTTACGGCACGTCCATCAGCATGACGGGCGGGCCGGAAGCAGCTCTCTGGGCATTTCTGATCTTCTACGTGAGCTGCCTGATCATCACCTGGGCCGTCTACACCCGAAAAGGTGGCCTGCTCTACGACGTTGAGCACCACCGCAAGCCAGCCACTAAAGCTGCTTAAAGATATTTGAGAGGACAAAATTATGAGTCTACTCCTCGACCGGTTGAACTTTCTTGCCAGAAAGAATGTCGGCACCTTTTCTGAAGGGCATGGTGTTACCACAGTTGAAAATCGTGACTGGGAAGATGCGTATCGCAAGCGCTGGCAGCACGACAAAATTGTCCGCTCGACCCATGGTGTAAACTGCACCGGTTCCTGCTCGTGGAAAGTCTATGTAAAAGGGGGCATCATCACATGGGAAACCCAGCAGACCGATTATCCACGCACGCGGCCTGATCTTCCCAATCATGAGCCTCGCGGCTGTCCACGCGGTGCAAGCTATAGCTGGTATGTATATTCGGCCAATCGCGTGAAATATCCGCTGATCCGTTCGCGCCTCATGAAACATTGGCGCAAGGAACGTGCGCTCAAAACGCCGGTAGCAGCTTGGGCTGCAATTCAGCAGGACCCGGCCAAGCGCTCTGACTATATGAAAGTGCGCGGACTCGGAGGCTTCGTTCGTGCGACTTGGGACGAGGTCAACGAAATCATCGCCGCAGCCAATGCTTATACAGCCAAAACTTACGGCCCTGATCGTGTGGTTGGCTTCTCGCCAATCCCTGCCATGTCGATGGTTTCTTACGCAGCCGGTTCGCGCTATCTGTCGCTTCTCGGCGGCGTCTGCATGTCATTCTACGACTGGTATTGCGATCTTCCGCCTGCCTCGCCAATGACATGGGGCGAGCAGACCGACGTGCCAGAATCTGCCGACTGGTATAATGCGGGTTTCTTGATGCTCTGGGGTTCAAATGTTCCACAGACCCGCACACCGGACGCGCATTTCTACACTGAAGCCCGCTATAAGGGCGCAAAGTCGGTCGTTGTTTCGCCCGACTATTCGGAGGCAGCAAAGTTCTCCGATCTTTGGTTGCATCCAAAACAGGGTACAGACGCAGCGCTTGCCATGGCGATCGGCCATGTGATCCTGCGCGAATTCCATCTTGATCGTCAGGTCGAGTATTTCGAGGATTATTGCCGCAAATATACCGACTTCCCGATGCTGGTCCGCCTGACGAAAAAGGATGGGCATTATGTGCCGGAGCGTTTTATCCGGGCTTCCGATTTCGTCGATACACTCGGCGAAAGCAACAATCCTGATTGGAAGACAGTCGCATTCGACAAGAAGTCTGGTGCTTATGTCGCGCCAAGTGGTTCTATTGGCTATCGTTGGGGCGAAGATGGTAAGTGGAATCTTGAGGAAAAAGATGGCAAGGGCGATGCTGTTGATCTGGCCAAAAGCTTTATCAATGAGGGCGATCATGATGTGATTGCCGATGTTGGCTTCCCATACTTCGGCAATCGCGAACATGATTACTTTGAAGGCACAGACCACGACAGTGTGCTCGTGCGCAAGGTCCCTGCCCGCAAGGTGAACCTCGCTGAAGGAGAAACTATGGTCGCGACTGTTTTCGACCTATTTGCCGCCAATTATGGTCTTGATCGCGGCCTTGGCGATAAGAACTCCGCCAAAACCTTTGACGAGACTCTGCCTTATACACCTGCATGGGCCGAAAAAATCACTGGTGTGCCGCAGGACCAGATTATCGCTGTTGCGCGTGAATTTGCCTATAATGCGGAGAAGACCAAGGGCCGTTCCATGGTCATTCTCGGTGCTGGTCTGAACCACTGGTACCACATGGATATGAGCTATCGCGGCATCATCAATATGCTGGTGATGTGTGGCTGTATCGGTCAATCTGGCGGTGGCTGGAGCCACTATGTCGGACAGGAAAAGCTACGTCCGCAGACCGGTTGGACTGCACTTGCCTTCGCGCTTGACTGGAACCGCCCACCGCGCCATATGAACTCGACCTCATTCTTCTACGCGCATACTGATCAGTGGCGCTATGAAACGGTGAAGGTCAATGACATCCTGTCGCCGACGGCGCCAGAAGGTTCTTGGGACGGCACATTCCACGATTACAATATTCGTGCGGAACGCATGGGCTGGTTGCCATCTGCGCCACAATTGCAGACCAATCCGCTGGAAGTTGCAAAACAAGCAGCAGCATCCGGCAAGGACGCCAAGGATTTCGTAGCGGAGGCGCTGAAATCCGGCTCGCTCAACATGTCCTGCGAAGACCCGGACAATGAAGCAAACTGGCCACGCAACATGTTTGTCTGGCGTTCCAATCTGCTTGGTTCGTCCGGCAAAGGTCATGAATATTTCCTCAAGCATCTGCTCGGAACATCGAACGGCCTACTGGGCAAGGACCTCGGGCAGCAAGGTGCTCAGGAATCGCAGGAAGCTGTCTGGCACGATGATGCGCCGGAAGGAAAACTCGACCTGCTGGTAACGCTGGATTTCCGCATGTCCACGACCTGTGTTTATTCAGACATCGTTCTGCCAACCGCTACATGGTATGAGAAGAACGATCTCAACACCTCCGATATGCATCCTTTCATCCATCCACTTTCAAGTGCGGCTGACCCTGCATGGGAAGCACGCAGCGACTGGGAAATCTTCAAGGGCATTGCGAAAAAATTCTCGGATGTGGCACCGGAAGTTCTGGGTGTTGAAAAGGACGTTGTTCTCGTTCCAACATTGCATGATACGGCAGGCGAACTCTCGCAGCCTTTCGATGTGAAGGATTGGAAGAAGGGCGAAGTCGAACCGATCCCCGGCAAGACCATGCCGACAGTCGTGGTCGTCGAGCGTGATTATCCGAATCTTTACAAGCGGTTCACATCCGTTGGGCCTTTGCTCGAAAAGCTCGGCAATGGCGGCAAGGGTATCGGCTGGAATACCCATCATGAAGTGGAACTTCTCGGCAAACTCAACGGCAAGGTTCATGAGCCGGGCGCTACCGAAGGCCGTCCACGCATCATGACCGACATTGATGCAACGGAAGTCATTCTTTCGCTTGCTCCTGAAACCAATGGCGAAGTGGCCGTCAAGGCATGGGAAGCGCTGTCAAAATTTACCGGCCGCGACCACAGCCATCTGGCAATCCCTAAAGAAGACGAAAAAATTCGTTTCCGTGATGTTGTCGCGCAGCCACGCAAGATCATCTCATCGCCAACCTGGTCAGGTCTTGAATCGGAGAGCGTCTGCTATAATGCCGGTTACACCAATGTGCATGAGCTGATCCCATGGCGTACGCTGACTGGTCGTCAGCAACTCTATCAGGATCATCTGTGGATGCGCGCTTTCGGCGAAGGATTCTGCGTCTATCGCCCTCCAATTGACACGAAGACAGTCAATCCAGCCATTCACGAAAAGGCCGACGGCAAGCCGCATCTGGTGCTTAACTTCATCACACCGCACCAAAAATGGGGTATCCATTCGACCTATTCAGACAACCTGCTGATGCTCACGCTCAATCGTGGCGGTCCGGTTGTGTGGATTTCCGAACCCGATGCCAAGCGTGCTGGCCTGATCGATAATGATTGGGTTGAAGTCTACAACGCCAATGGTGCGATTATCGCCCGCGCTGTTGTCTCACAGCGCATCAAGGACGGCACGATCTTTATGTACCATGCGCAGGAAAAGATTATTAACGTGCCCGGATCACCTTTGACGGGGCAGCGCGGCGGCATTCACAACTCGGTCACGCGCATCATCACCAAGCCAACCCACATGATCGGCGGCTATGCCCATCAATCCTATGGCTTCAATTATTACGGCACTGTTGGCGCAAACCGCGATGAATTCGTTGTGGTGCGCAAGCTGGAAAATGTCGACTGGATGGAAGGTCCGCTCGATGACAGCAACTCGCAGACACCTGACACGAAGGAGGCAGCAGAATGAAAATCCGTGCGCAAATCGGTATGGTCCTCAATCTGGACAAATGTATCGGCTGTCACACCTGCTCCGTGACGTGCAAAAACGTCTGGACCAGCCGTGAAGGTGTTGAATATGCATGGTTCAACAATGTTGAAACCAAGCCCGGCATTGGGTTTCCCAAGGAATGGGAAAACCAGAAAAAATGGAACGGCGGCTGGGTCCGCAAGAAAAATGGCAAAATCGAACCCAAAATGGGTGCGAAATGGCGCATTCTTGCAAAGATTTTCGCCAACCCCGACCTGCCGGAAATCGACGATTATTACGAACCATTCGACTTCGATTATGGTCATTTGCAGACTGCGCCTGAAAGCAAGACCATGCCAACCGCGCGTCCGCGCTCGCTGATTTCTGGCGAGCGGATGGAGAAGATTGAATGGGGTCCAAACTGGGAAGAAATTCTCGGCGGGGAATTTGCCAATCGCTCGAAGGATTACAATTTCGAAGGTGTAGAAAAAGAAATCTACGGCCAGTTCGAAAACACTTTCATGATGTATCTGCCACGCTTGTGCGAACATTGCCTTAATCCAACATGCGTTGCGGCTTGCCCATCAGGTGCGATCTACAAGCGCGAAGATGACGGCATCGTTCTGATCGATCAGGAAAAATGCCGTGGCTGGCGCATGTGCGTCTCTGGATGTCCTTACAAGAAGATTTATTACAACTGGAGTTCGGGAAAGTCAGAAAAGTGCATTTTCTGCTATCCGCGCATCGAAGTCGGTCAGCCAACGGTCTGTTCGGAAACCTGCGTCGGACGTATACGCTATCTCGGCGTCATTCTTTATGATGCAGACCGTATTTCGGAAGCAGCATCGACCGCCAATGAGCAGGATCTTTATGAAGAGCAACTGAGCGTCTTTCTTGATCCGAACGATCCGAAGGTGATCGAACAGGCACGCAAGGATGGTGTGCCGGATGCGTGGCTGGAAGCAGCAAAACATTCACCAGTCTATAAGATGGCGATGGAATGGAAGATCGCATTCCCGCTGCATCCTGAATATCGTACGTTGCCCATGGTTTGGTATGTGCCGCCACTTTCGCCGCTTCAGTCGGCTGCAGCCGCAGGCAAACTCGGTATGGATGGTCCACTGCCCGACGTTCGCTCCATGCGCATTCCGGTCCGCTATCTCGCCAATCTTCTGACCGCTGGTAAAGAAGAGCCAGTTATCTCGGCGCTCGAACGCATGCTCGCCATGCGCTCCTATATGCGCAGCAAGACCATTGATGGTGTGATTGACGAAGCGATTGCTAATCGCGTCGGCATGAGCAGCGCAATGATAGAAGAAATGTATCAGTTGATGGCAATTGCCAATTATGAAGATCGCTTTGTCATTCCGACTTCGCATCGCGAAGTGACGGAAGATGCTTATGATCTTCATGGTTCTTGCGGTTTCACCTTTGGCAATGGCTGTTCGGGTGGTTCTTCCACGGAAGATCTGTTTGGTGCCAAGCGCCAGAAAGTGGTCCAGACACCAACCGATATTTTCAGGGAGCAGGTTTGATGAACAAAGTTCTGAAAATCCTTTCGCTGCTGCTTTCATATCCGTCGCAGGATATTCGCGTTGGTCAGAACGAACTCAAAGCCGCCGTTGCAGAAGAAACAGATCTTCTTTCAACAGGCATGCGGCGGCTCCTCGACAATTTGATCGACGACATCTGCAAAGGTGATCTTTACGAAGCACAAGAGCGATATGTCCATCTTTTTGATCGTACACGCTCACTTTCGCTTCATTTGTTTGAGCATGTTCATGGCGAAAGCCGCGATCGTGGTCAGGCAATGGTCGATCTGCTGAAAATGTATGAAGACAACGGCTTTGAGATCGATGCCAAAGAGCTTCCCGATTATCTGCCGCTGTTTCTTGAATTCCTGTCGACACGCTCGGCTGAGGAAATTCACGATCTTCTGGCGCAGACTGCACACATTACCACAGCAATTGGCGAACGCCTGCGCAAGCGTCGTTCGATCTATTCCAACGCTTTCGCGGTGCTCACACATGTCACAAATGCCAAGCCGGATGAAAAGCTGGTTGGAGAACTGCTGCGTCAGGAAGAAGACGATCCGAATGATCTCGAAGCCCTCGACCGCATCTGGGAAGAGGAAGCTGTAACTTTCGGCAGTTCAAACGCCGGTGAAAATGCCTGCGGTCCGGATCGGTTGCGTATGCAGGTTCGTGCGGCACGTCGCAATCCGGCAGCGCCATCAAATCCGAACCAAATTTAGGAGATTGATAATGGCCAATCATATCAATACGTTCCTGTTCGGGATTTATCCCTATATCGCGCTCAGCGTCCTCGCGCTTGGCTCTATCGTTCGTTATGATCGGGAGCCTTACACCTGGCGTGCTGGTTCCAGCCAGCTTTTGCGCCGTAAGCAACTGATGTGGGGATCAGTGCTGTTCCATCTTGGCGTGCTCGTCATTTTTGCCGGCCACTTCGTCGGCCTTCTAACACCAATCTGGATTTTTGATGCGCTCGGCATCAGCCATGAAGCCAAGCAGATACTGGCCATCGTCGCTGGCGGCATTGCGGGCGTTATGGCAATCATCGGTGCCACACTTCTTGTCCATCGACGACTGTTTGATGCACGTATTCGTGCTTCCTCACGACCCACCGATAAGCTGATCATCATTCTGCTCTGGATTCAGTTGCTGCTGGGGCTTGCGACAATCCCGGTTTCGCTCCAACATCTTGATGGCCATGAAATGGTGAAATTCATGAGCTGGGCACAAGGCATTTTCACGTTTAACCTTCAGGCTTCAAGCTATGTCTTGGATGCGTCGCTTATCTTCAAGCTGCATATTTTCCTTGGCTTGACGATCCTGCTTCTGTTCCCGTTCACGCGACTGGTTCATATGCTCAGCGCTCCCGTGCGCTATATCTGGCGCCCTGGCTATCAAGTTGTGCGCAAGCGCAATCACAGCGTCGCACCATCACATAAGCGCGTTCAGGTGGAGAGAGGCTAATGGCAACACTTTTTCAAAGCAAACAATCGTCGACGCACTCTGGCGCAAAGGGCAGCTACTCCACTTATCAGGAGCCGGACACACGCATTCCACCAAAACCTCGTCCAATTTTCGATGCGGTTTCGGTTAATGGCGTTGAAATAGCTGAAAGCGATATTCTGACGGAGGCACAAAACCATCCGGCAGAAAATCCGGGTGCAGCACTTCTCGCGGCCGCCCGCGCCCTCGCTATACGCGAATTGCTCTTGCAGCAAGCAAAAGAACTTGGCATTCATCCTCAACGCGAGAAAGATGCCGAGGGACGCCCTGAAACCGATGAAGATGCGCTGGTGCGTATCGTTATAGAGCAAGAGGTGGAAGTTCCTTCCGCATCGAGCGATGAATGCCTGCGCTTTTATGAAAACAATCGCCAGCGTTTCACCAGTTCACCCCTTATACAAGCAAGCCACATTCTGATTGCAGCCGATCCCGCAGACAAAAATGCGCGCGAACAAGCCCGTGCAACTGCATCGTTTCTGGCAACATCGGTAATCGCTGATCCTGCAAGCTTTACGACTATGGCACGTGAATATTCAGCATGTCCGTCAGGCGCACAGGGCGGCAATCTTGGCCAGCTAACGCGCGGCAGTACAGTGCCGGAATTTGAGCGTGCGCTGGATAGGCTTGCACCCGGCGAGATAACCGCTGCCCCAATTGAAAGCCGTTTCGGCTTCCATATCATCCGGCTTGATCACCGTGTCGATGGCGAAGTGCTGCCATTTGATTTCGTTTCCGAACGCATCGCGGGCTGGCTCGAAGCCTCCACATGGTCAAAAGCGGTTTCGCAATATATTGCTATTCTGGCCGCTGACGCAGATATTACCGGTATAGATCTTCTTTCCGTTGAGGAAGAAAGCCAATGACCAAACAGCCGATCCTAGCAGCAATTCTGGCCGATAAAGATGTGCCGGTCGATCCGCTTCTGGCGGCGGTTGCAGCACGGGCCGGCGAACGTGGTTTCAAGGTTGCGGGCTTTGTACAGCACCGCGGCCCTGATACCGATGACTGCTGTCGTGAGATTGTGATCGAACGGATCGGCTCCGGCGTCAAACAGCTTATATCGCAGCCACTTGGTTCCGGCTCACGCGGCTGCAGGCTTGATCCGGCAGCACTTGCAGATGTTTCGGGTTCCCTTCTTGCAGAAATAGATGCAGGCGCAGATATGCTCATCCTCAATCGTTTCGGCAAAGGCGAAGCGGAGGGCCACGGCTTTCGCGCAGTCATCGAGACCGCTTATGCAAAACAGATACCCGTGCTGACAGTGGTACGTGACACTTATGCAGGCGACTGGCGCGAGTTTGCGGGCGATTGCGGAGTGCTTCTATCACCCCGTAGAGAAAACGTCATTGAATGGTTCGATGCGATAAATCTTGCACGCAATGTTCGCAAATCAGCCTGATCAGTAATTAATCTGCATCCGGATTCCAGCTTTGCGCCAGAGGAACACCTGCACCAACCAGATCAATTGCGCGCGCTGCAATTTGATCCGCGATTTCGTCTACATTTTGAGGATGCAGATAAAAGGCCGGAACCGGCGGCATTACAATAGCGCCCATTTCGGTGACGGTGCACATATTGCGCAAATGCACCAGATGCAGCGGGGTTTCGCGGGTTAGCAGAACCAGTCTGCGCCTTTCTTTCAAATGCACATCCGCAGCACGCGTCAGCAGACTGTCGCTGAAACCATGCGCAATCGATGCAAGCGTGCGCATTGAACAAGGAGCTATAATCATCCCCGCTGTCGGCACCGAGCCGCTGGCAATCGTCGCACCCACATCTTCAATTGAATAGGTTTTATCCGCAAGCCGATGCAACATCGAATAGCCATTGGGGCCAAGCTCGTAGCGCAAGGTGTGCTCCGCGGCTTCCGAGACAACCAGATGCGTTTCTACATTTTCTAGCTTTGCCAGCTTTTCGAGGATTTTAAGAGGGATAATAGAGCCCGATGCGCCGGAAACACCGATAACAATCCGCTTCATTTACGTGGCACTCCGCTCAAACCTAGTTCATCCCAAATCTCATCGACGCGCGCAATGGTGCTGTCGTTCATAGTCAGCACTTCGCCCCATTCCCGATCCGTTTCCGGCCCGATTTTATTGGTGGCATCAAGTCCCAGCTTGCCACCGAGACCAGAACGCGGCGATGCAAAATCGAGATAATCGACCGGTGTATTATCGAGTGTGACAAGATCGCGGCTTGCGTCAAAGCGTGTCGATAAAGCCCACAGCACATCATCCCAGTTGCGCACGTTAATGTCAGGATCAACCGCGATGATAAGCTTGGTATAGCTAAACTGCGGTAACATTGACCAAAGGCCCATCATCACCCGCCGCGCCTGTCCCGGATAGCGCTTGTCGATGGAAACCACCATGGCGCGATAAGAACATGCAGCGGGCGGTAGCCACAGATCAGAGATTTCAGGAAACTGCGCGCGAACAACCGGCACGAAAAGTTGGTTCATCACTTCGCCAAGCTTCGACGGCTCATCTGGCGGGCGCCCGGTATAGGTCGAGAGATAAATGGGGCGTTTGCGCATAGTTATTGCGCTAAGTTGCATGACGGGGAATTCTTCGACACTGTTATAATAGCCGGTATGATCGCCATAAGGTCCTTCAGGTGCCGTATGTGATGCCGAAACATGGCCTTCGAGAATAATTTCTGCATTGGCAGGCACGCTCAGCGGAACCGTGAGCGCATCAGTGATAACAGGTCTGCGGCGCGACAGGAGACCTGAAAAGCCCAGTTCACTCATGCCTTCCGGCAGCGGCATGACAGCGGCCAATATACTGGCTGGATCGACACCGATTGCAACGGCAACAGGCATATCAAGCCCGCGCTGCTGCCACATGCGATGATGGCGCGCTCCGCCGCGATGCGCGAGCCAGCGCATGATCAGACGGTCTGATCCTAATTTCTGCATCCGGTAAATGCCGACATTCACGTCTGACGGATCGTCGGGCGCGCATGTAATCACCAGCGGCCACGACACAAGCGGCGCAGGTTCACCCGGCCAGCACCACTGGATCGGCAGTTTGCCAAGATCGATTTCATCACCCAATAGAACCGTTTCATGAACGGGTGCACGGCTTATCCGGCGGAGACGCATCGCAAGCGCTGCACGCGCGAGTGGAAGCTTGCTCCAGATTTCCTTTGCTGAACGCGGTGGCTTTGGCGCACGCAACTCCGCAAGCATTTCAGCAAGTGCTGGAAGTTCTTCAACTTCCCGTCCAAGTCCCCACGCAATCCGCCGCTCAGCACCAAACAGATTGGCAAGCAGCGGGATTGTTTGAACATTCCCATCAGCATCGACAGGCTTTTCAAACAGCAGCGCCGGACCATCGGCGTGAAGCACACGCTTATGGATTTCTGTGACTTCGTGAAGGAGCGAAACCGGATGCGTGATGCGAACCAGATCGCCGCGCTTTTCAAGTTCACACATGAAGCTTTGCAAACAGGCATAATTCGGCGGCAAAACAGAAGCATTTTTCATGCTTCCTGTATGAGTGCCGAATTGTTTCACCGTCTTTGATCTTAATCAAACTCAGACAGCACTGAATCGCATATTTCTCTGATATGTTAAACAGGAGCTGAGCAATGATGAAGATTCCGCCAGCCGTGGCTGCTCCTGCCCGGCTTGTTCCGCCATTTCTACTGACCCCGCTTATTTCACGCGTTTTTCTTCAGGTTATCCGCGCACATCCGGGCCTGTTTGAGCGCCTCGGCGATTACGTCAACAAGCGATTTGGTTTCAGTCCCTCCGATCTGCCATTCATGTTCGTGGTCGAGCCTGCACGGCCTGCCATCACCGTTATGCGCAAAGATACGGGCGTTGAAACCGATGCGGCGATTGATGGTCCGCTCGTCATGCTGTTGGCATTGCTTGAAGGAAAGCTTGATGGTGATGCGCTGTTCTTCTCGCGTGACATCACAGTGACCGGCGACATGGAGGCGATGCTTGCTCTGCGCAATGCGCTGGACGATTGCAATGTCGATCTTCCCGCCGATCTTGGGAAAGCAGCAGGCCCGTTTGCCCCAATCATTCAGAATATTGCGGGCTATGTTCGCGACAAGGCATTGCATGTCAAAGGGTCGGATCAGGGAGAACGCACATGGAACTGATCTGCCCGGCCGGCACACCGGCCGCATTGCGTGAAGCTGTTCAGGCAGGTGCGGATGCCGTTTACTGTGGCTTTCGAGATGAAACCAATGCGCGCAATTTCCCCGGCCTTAATTTCAGCCGCGCAGAATTAAAAGAAGCAATAAGCTTTGCCCATTCCCACCGCACGCAGGTGTTTGTTGCCATCAACACTTTCATGCGCGCTGGCGACGAACATATCTGGTATTCCGCTGTCGATGACGCCGCAGCTCTTGGCGCGGATGCGGTAATTCTAGCCGATTTCGGCCTGATGGCTTACACGGCGGAAAAACATCCGCAGCAGCGCTTGCATGTTTCGGTGCAGGCTTCGGCGTCCAATGCCGATGCAGTGCGTTTTCTGATCGATGCTTTCAAAGCAAAACGCGTCGTGCTGCCGCGCGTTCTGACCATTCCCGATATTGCAAAACTTGGCAAAAAAATCGCCTGCGAGATGGAGGTCTTCGTCTTTGGCGGCCTTTGCGTGATGGCAGAGGGACGCTGCTCGCTTTCCTCATATGCCACCGGCAAGTCACCCAATATGAATGGCGTCTGCTCTCCGGCAAGCCATGTTCGTTACCGCAATGATGGTTCTGAACTTGTATCGGAGCTGGGCGATTACACGATCAACCGGTTTCCGGCAGGAGAAGCTGCGGGCTATCCGACGCTTTGCAAAGGCCGTTTTAATATTGGCGACGA
Organism: Brucella sp. 21LCYQ03; assembly: GCF_023554105.1. Lineage (GTDB taxonomy): Bacteria > Pseudomonadota > Alphaproteobacteria > Rhizobiales > Rhizobiaceae > Brucella. Next base: position 113,321 of record NZ_JAMJWE010000005.1, on the reverse strand, counting down.
AGAAGGCTACGCCTTTGAAGATCCGGTTTCGCTTGATGTGATGAACCATATTGATGAGTTGCGCGCTGCAGGCGTTTCGGCCCTGAAAATCGAAGGCCGTCAGCGCGGTAAAGCCTATGTTGCGGAAGTTGTTTCGACTTTGCGTCAGACATTATCGGCGGGACCGGAACGACGCGCCGCCCTTTTGTCGCGATTGCGTACATTGAGTGAAGGTCAGCAGACCACCTCAGGCGCTTATGAAAAACGCTGGAGATAATCATGTCAGATCAACGCTCCACTCCCAGCCTCAGTCTGGGACCTGTTCTTTTTTTGTGGGACGGACCAAAATGGCGGGATTTCTATTTTCGCATCGCCGATGAATCTCCCGTCAAACATGTAACGGTAGGGGAAATCGTCTGCTCCAAGCGCTTTCACTTCATTGATCCTTTTATGGAGGAAGTGGTCGAGCGGCTGCAAAATGCAGGCAAAAGCGTGAGCCTTGGTTCGCTTGCGTTGGTCATGCTGGAACGCGAAGCAAAACATGTGCGCCAGACGGCAGAGGATTCACCCTTTCCGGTTGAGGCCAACGACCTTTCAGCGCTGGGATTGCTCGCAGGCAAGCCGCATATCGTCGGCCCATTGGTTAATGTGTATAATTCCGCAACGGCAAAAGTTCTGGCAGCGCGTGGCGCAACATCCATTTGCCTTCCGCCAGAACTGCCTCTGAATTCCATTCGTGAAATTATCAAAGGTGCGCCGGAAATAGCCTTTGAGGTGTTCGCTTTTGGACGCATTCCGCTGGCGATCTCGGCACGTTGCGCCCATGCCCGCTCCAAAGGCCACATCAAGGATAATTGCCAATTTGTCTGTGGTGAGGAGCCAGACGGATTGCCCGTTAAAACCCTCGACAGTCAGCCATTTCTGGCACTCAACGGTGTGCAGACACTTTCGCACACCTGCCAGTCGTTGATTGAGGATATGCCCGATCTGGTGCGGGCGGGTGTTCAGCGTTTCAGGCTATCTCCGCAAGATTGCGACATGGTTTCCGTCGCAAGAATTCATGAAGATGTACTGCATGGTCGAATCGATACTGAGGAAGCGCTGGCGAGATTGCAGCAGATTTATCTGGCGGCGCCGCTTTCCAACGGCTTTTTACATGGCAGCATCGGTGCAGCATATGTCAGTCGTCAGAAGACTGCATCAGTCACGCATGGCTAAGACATCAAAAACGGGAAAGGCCGTGCTTTCAAACGAAAGCGCGGCCTTTTTATGATTTAAAATCTGCATCAAACTCAGGCGCTTAGACTTCGCCCTCTGCGAGCTTCCTGATGCCTTGCGCATCGATCACGGTCAGCTTCTGACGTCCGCCGAGCACAAATCCTTTTGTTTCCCATCCACTCAAAATGCGCGACACAGTATGAAGCGTGGTTCCCGTCATCTCGGCGATGTCCTGCCTTGTGATCGGAAAGTCGATACGGATACCGCCGTCTTCCTTCTTACCAGCTTTCTGCGCCAGACGCAGCACAACGTGCGCAACGCGGCGCTCGACTTCCTCTGTCGACATTTCTCGGATGCGCGTATGCGCTTCCTCAAGACGCGTACCAATTGTTTGAATGGCATTCATCGCAAGACCGGGATTCTGCTCGACGAAATAATCCCACAGTTCGGTTGGCCAGCCGAGCACAATGCTTTCTGTGACTGCCATGGCAGTGCCCGGATAGTCGTTGCGCTGAAGAGCTTTGGCAAAGCCGAAAAGATCACCCGGATGCACCATGCGAACGATAATCTGCTGCCCGTCAGATGTGACCTGATTGACCTTTAGACGTCCATAGAGCAGCAGATAAAACGTTACCGCTTCATCACCTTGTTCAAAAATGGATTCACCCTGCGGAATACGTCGCGACGTAGCATAGGAGACGAGCTTATCCAGCTCATTGTCACCCATCTTGGCGAATAACGACAGCTTCCTGACAAGACCGCGATCAATCGTGGCCATTACAATACCCCTACTATGAATCCCCAATCCTGCTTAGCACAACAAAGCAGGATTGGCATGTTTTTAGGGGCATAAAGTTGAGCATTCTAATCAAATACCATTACACTGACAGGTCCTTTAGCCGCTTAAGTACGGGAGCATACCAGCGACCATCGCGGACAAGGCGAAATCCAAGATTATCGGGTGGCAAACCGACGCTGCATCCACCGGATTTCGGGTTGCGGATGAAGGAACTCATGGCCGCGCGATGCTTGCCATTAACCACATAGACGCCGCAGACCACGTTTTCGCTTGCGACTTTGCCATAGGCATCGAGATTAACACGGCGATGGCAGGTCGTAGTCCATTCCCACACATTGCCACCAATATCGGCTATACCAAGCTCGTTTTCACCAAAGCTGCCCACCGGACGGACCGCCGGATCTCGATCCTGCTTGCGTGCGCTCTGCTTTTCATAATCGCGCAACCAGCGCAGCGCTGGATTAACACTGCCGTTGTCATCGCCGCCCAATGCATCATCAGCAAAGCGGGAACCAGCAGCAAAGGCCCATTGCTCATCTGTTGGCAGGTGCCAGACTTCGCCCGTCTTTGCTGAAAACCACCGCGAATAAGCTTCTGCATCGTCATAGCTGATGCCAACAACCGGATGGGTCGATTGTGCAGCGTTTGCACTCTTAGACTGCGTATCGGCTGCAATACATGCGCCGTCGCTTACGCACTTGGCATAGTCTGCGACCGTAACCTGATATTTCATAATCTCAAACGACCGGCCAAGCCTGCGTGTCGTCAGCGGCGCATCGGTTGGATAATTGTTCTTCTGAAAATCGCCGTCCGCGCGATAGGTCATGCTACGTTGATTAACCGTTACGGTTTGCGGGCGACCAACCTCCAACGCTTCGCCTTTGACGCCGATCTGACCTGCCGCATCGACCACGAAAAGGCCCGCTGCGACAGCAAGAAGGACAGCCGGAACAGCAACGCCAAGATCGCGCAGCTTTTTCTTTGCACTCTGTTTCATGATGTTCACACGATCAGTTACAGGATCAGTCGTCCGGGAGACGAGCCTCCAGTGCTCGCATGTCCCCCGAACTATTGGCTGTCATCTCAGGCTTACATGCCTGATGGTGCCAGTATCGACGTCATCAGATCGTCATTCCATTCGCCCGTTACTTTGAAGTGAGCGGCAGCACCCAATTCAAAAGCCTCGATCAGGTTATGGTTCACATAGGCATAAATGCCAGGTTGCTGGAAGGTGTAGAAGGCTGCTGCCGCTGCACCACCTGGGATAAACCATGTTTCCTGATCAACATCCGGCGGAGTATTGAACTTGCCGGTTGCCCAGACATAGTCCCCATGTCCACCAATCAGGTGCGGACGCGTATCGCGGTTAGCCTGCGAATGGACGATCAAAACCTTTTCACCCACCTTGGCTGTCATGGCCTTATCGCCTGTCAGTGCACCTACACCGCCATTAAAGACGACATGGGTTGGAGTTAGAGTGCGCATGACCTTGACAACATCTTCATAAGAATCGCCGGGCGCGTCATACTTCTTGTAATTCCCCTCTTCGTCGCGCGGAACATAGAAGTCCTGCTCGCCAACATAATAGACCTTGTCATAAGTCAGCGGATTGCCCTTGCCATCGTTTAGGCCTTCGCGTGGCAGCACCATGATTGCACCATTCATGCCCGACGTAACGTGCCATGGAACCATTCCGGGAGGTGCGCAGTGGTAAACAAACACACCGGGCTTGGTTGCCTTAAACCGCAGAACCGTCTTTTCACCGGGGTTGATCTCAGTCAGCCCACCGCCGCCCAACGCGCCAGTCGCCGCATGGAAATCAATATTATGCATCAGCGTATTGGTTTCAGGATTGATGAGCGTCAGCTCAACATAGTCGTCCTGATGCACCACCATCAGCGGTCCTGGCACGGTGCCGTTAAATGTCATCGCATGAACTTCGGTGCCAGCATCATCGAGGATCATCTTTTTTTCCTCGATCACCATGGTGAATTCAACCACCTTCGGACCACCGTTTGCAACCTGACTATGCGCATGCACGAAAGGAGGCTTAACCAGCTCGACCTTCTCTCTTGGCAGCGCTGCAATTTCTGCAGCACTTGCCTTTTTCAAGGTTCCTGTGGCCCAGGCTGAGCTTGTCGCCAAAACTGGTGCCAGTGCGCCTGCAAGGGCGGCTCCTGCCAAAATTGTACGACGACTAATATTGATATGGTCACCCATCGATTCTCTCCTTCCGATAGGACCGAGCACTCTGTTCGCTCTGTCACTATAGTTATAGGCCAATACCGCTGAGGCTCATTGTTTATGATCAATATCCGTTGATTATTCTAATAATAATTATGTATATAAATCATATGGTTATAGTAAAAATCTAAAGAGACAACTTCGCCATTTGCGCCAGAACAAGTAAGAAGAGCAAAAACGACAATTAAGCACCCTGATTACGTTCCCATGATATGCTTAACCTAGTTTAGAACAGTTCTTTACTGATAGTTCTTTTTGCCCCCACAACGATAAAAGCAGCCCTGAAAGGAGCTGCTTTTGTGAATTTGGGTGCTGAGATAGATATCAGAAATCTGGCACCGCAAAACGGGCGCGTGCTTCGGGGATGGCCATATCTGGCGACCATGCCGGTTCATAGGTCAGTTCAACATCAGCTTGAGCGACACCCGTAACCTCTTCAACGCAAGCCTGTACGGCTTGCGTCAGAAATCCGGCTGCGGGACAGCCACGCGTGGTTGTGGTCATTTTTACCGACACATCACCATTCGCATGCGCAGTGATCATATAGATCATTCCTAGATCGACAAGGTTAATGCCGAGTTCAGGATCCATCACAATACGCAATGCATTGCGTACATCATCCTCCAGCCGGTCGAGTTGTTCACTTTGCATCATCGTTCCTCACGCTGTTCCGACGCGGACCATGATCCGATAAGCCTGACCTGTTTCGTCGAAATTCCCTACCCATTGGTGGCCGCGCTTTTCAAGTTCAAGAAACAGAAATAGCGGTTCGCGATGCAAAAGCGCAAACAGTACTTCACCTGTCTGCATATTCTCAACTTCTGCAAGGATGCTGACCATTGGTTGTGGTGGGTCCATATCCGAGCAATCAAGATATTGCGAAGGTTCCGGCCAGTCATCAGGCGAGCCAGCATTATCGGAAATCTGTACAACTGGCGTGTCCTGTCCGATTGGTGCAAACAAAACCTGCCAGTCGCCATCGCCAAGCGGTTCGGCTTTAGCGGAAAATCCCTTGCGCTCCATCACTGCAAACAGCGGAACTGGTTTAAACGGAGCAATCAAAATGAGGCTTTGTCCAGGTGCCAGTCCTTCTATAGCACTCATAATTGCCTGAAACGGCTCGACGCCAGCCTTCAGAAGCGGCCGAACATCAAGTTCGTGTGGAATCAACTCGTAAACTGACACTGTCATTTTCTCCCCCTCGAAACTGGCCCGCCAGCGTAAATCAAATGTGGCATTGTAATAACATTTGAAAGCTTCATGGCTTCCGGCACATCCATCAGTCGACGCGCGCGAATGAAATGAGACGACAAGGCAAGAATTGCAACAAGATTAAATGCACAGCCCAGTCGAAATACCAATGTCTGTCCGGTAATGAGCGCGATCATAGCAATTGCAACACCGGCATAATAGACGCAGAACCAGCGCTTTGCCCGGCTTTCAACGACAATATCCTGCACGCGCGGCGTCAGAACTTTGCCCATCACTGGGCCATAGCATTCAAGCCATGTCAGGAACGGAACGATCTTATAAAGCTGCGCCAGACTAAGGCCGGTTAGCCAGCCAAATGTAAAAAGATAGACCAGCGCTGCAACAATGCCATCTGTTGCGCCGACCCACGGCAAAGCAATTGCGACCGGAAGCGAAATCAACATTGCGGCAAAGGCCGGAACGGATGCGGCGCTGTTTAGCTCAATGGTTTTGCGTTTTCTCTGACCGTAGATCGAATGCACATCATGGACATAGAGGCCAATGCTGGTAACGCCCAGAACCAGCGCCACCATGAAAACAATATCGGTCCACTCATAACCCCAGTGTGTGAAGACTGTCACGAAGATCAGTAGAGCCAGAGCGGCAACACCCGCTGCCAGGACCAGATACGTCGTCCGTTTTGCTGGCTCCGGCGCTAGCATAAACATGCTTAAAAGACGATAACTGACACCCATTGCAGTAAAGGTCATCCAGCCGCCAAGCCCCAGAATGACATGAGTTGAAAGCCCTGAAGAAGCGATTTCCATCAAAAAAATCTGCTCTAGCATGCCCGACAGCATGAGGGTGAAAAGGCTGCCCAGAATAACCACAACCAGCAGGCACACGAGGCCTGAGACGACAAAACGCGCTGGCAGCGTGAGAGGCCTTGCGCTCCAGATTGTCTTACCAAGCATTATGATAATGATTGCAAAGCCTACTATTAGAAACAGTGCTGAGAGGGGCATCAGCCATAACGGCAAATCGGCAATACCAGCGAGAGCCGCGAATCCTGTGATCAGACCGCAAAGGCCCATCAGCAAAAACAGCAATGCCGGAAAACCGGCATTGCTGAGCTGTAAAGGCTTTGCCACCAGAACAGGCACAAACTGCAACAATGCTCCGCACATCAATAATGAAAGCCAGCCGATGGCGATAATATGCACCACAATGAGCGTTTCCGGTGCCCGCAAGTCATCAAACGGATAGCCGAAACCTCCGACCATCATTGCCATTCCTGCAATCAGGAAAAATAACGAGGCGGCGATATATGAGAGTGTCCATCGGGAAAGCGCGGCACCGAACATGGCAGGCCTTCATCAGCAAAGGAGTTAATGGTTACCACAAGTGCATTCGTGGCCATCGGCATGCTCATGGTTCTTCGGGCGGCCGATCTCTACGCGCCAGATGGGACCGTTTTCCTTGTATTCCCAAGAGAAAACACCCGGATTACGGTTTTCAAGCTGATAGCGCAGCGGAACCGGATCATGATCGTTGACGATCTGCAACGTTTCGCCCGGCTCAAGCGCATCAATCATCGCGAAAATAGTCGCGTGACGGGAGATAGGCGGAATGGTGCGTACGTCGATAATATTGATCGTGGAAACAGCTTCGCTTGTCATCAGGTTCATCCATGGCCGTCGGCTATCGAAAGATGATGATGACAGCCCCACATCATCACAAGACCAATTCTAAACTGGATGATGCGGGAGCGATTTGTTTCATCTCAAACAAGATAAAAAATCGAACGTGACAGACTTATCCCGCAAGCATGCGGTAGATTGCAGGAAGGGCAGCAGGAAGCTTCGAGAGTTTTGCAATCAGAGAATAGCCACCATGCCCAAAAAGTGCGGGCAGATAGGCATTGGCTTCGCGATCAACGGTAACGGCAAAGACATTGATACCTTTGGTCCGCGCTTCGCTAACCGCCCGGCGTGTATCCTCAAGAGCAAAGCGTCCCTCATAATGATCAACGTCATTCGGCTTCCCATCAGTCAGCAAAAGCAACAGCTTTTTGCGATTATGCTGTTCACTGAGTTTGGCCGTTGCATGACGCATCGCAGCACCCATACGCGTGTAGAATCCGGGTTTGAGCGCCGCAATCCGGTGTTCAACCGTCTTACTAAAAGGCTCATCGAAATCTTTCACCGTTTCAACACGTACCCATGCGCGACGGCGCGATGTAAATGTGAGAATCGAGCAGCGGTCGCCACATGCGGCAATGCCGTTGGCCAGCACGAGCAGCGCTTCTTTCTCGACATCCAGCACCCGCCGATTATCCACCCAGGCATCGGTTGATAGCGAAACATCGACAAGAATGGTCACTGCCAGATCGTTCGCCTGCGGACGGCTCATCAGATGCACGCGTTCGTTGCCTTGTCCGCCAGCTGCGAAGTCACAGCGCGACCGTACAACCGCGTCAAGATCAAGATCATTGCCATCAAGCTGCGCGCGCATCATCTCGCGGCCGGGGCGCAAAATCTCAAACTGACGCCGCACTTTTCGCACAAGGCTGCGTGCTTCATCGTCGAGTTCCAGCGCTTCATCGCGATCCTGAACGGGTGCAGCCAATACGCTGCAATGATCCTGAAGATAACTTGCCTTGCGATAATCCCACTCAGGATAAGTGAGTTTCGCGGCCAGCATACTGTGATCGACAGCCTCTGGCGGCAAATCAAGATCGAACCGAAAACGCGCTGCGGGTTTGCCCTTGCGTTCACCTAATGTCAGATCGTCAAGCTCATCTGCTGATTTTGCGCTCTGCTCGTCGCTGTCATCCGAAGGGCGATCAACGCTGACCATTTCAGCCATAGCGAGGATTTTTTCAAAGCGGTTGAGAATGAAGGGACTTCGATCGGTCTGGCGATTATCCTGCTTTTCACGTTGGGCAATCTGCCGCCCTGTCTCAACACCTTCTGCATTGGAATTGCGCACTGGTTCATCTGCATCTGAACGTGAAGCGGTTTCGTCACGCCGTATCAGTCCCGGCCAGAGCGGTACGGGCAGCATCGGCAGATAACCCGCTGGCGCACGATGCGGGAAAATCGCTGGGAAGCTAAAATCCGGCAGCCCTGCTCCCTCTTTCAGCAACGACAGAATTCGCTTTTCAACAAGTTGTTCAAGCTGGTTTAACGGCCGCTTTGGTCGTGCAGCAAGCACCGCGTCGCAAAGCTGCGCATAACGATCCTGCAAACCCGGAAACATCGCACAGGTTTTAAGCACCGTCTCTCTCGCACTATCAAGCGATGCCAGATCGCGACGTAAGGGATCATCCGGCATTGCGGTCAAATCCATCGGCATGACGGCCATGTAACCTGCAAGCCAGACATAAAGATCGTAATTGAGCTTGCGGTCAGGAAACAGTGCTATTTCAGGCGGCAACATCAACGTTGCTTCATCGCGTAAGGGATGGTTGAGTTTCTCCTCCCCCAAAGCCATACGCTGTCGTAATCCAAGCCGATGTCCCGAAGTTCGTGCCCGAGCGGGCGCGATCTGAACAGCAATATCGCCGCCAAACCCCCGGAAGCAAATCGCTAGCCTCTGGCGAATATCGGCAAGCTTTACCGCCTCATCGGGATATTGCGGCCACGACCCGGTTTTGCCGATGAGGCGATGCCACGCCCGGCCAACAGTTTCCTCAAGCTCCAGAAAATCCAGCATGATATGACCGCCTATTTCAGCATTGCGTCGGCAATTTCCAAGAGTGCTGCTTTCACATCCGGCTCGTCGGTCAGTGGTTCGATCATGGCCGCACGCGCAGCTTCTCTTTGCGACATGCCCGCATCGATCAGTGAAGCGCAATAGACCAGAAGACGTGTTGAAACGCCTTCTTCGAGATCATGCCCTTTCAGACCGCGCAAACGATGCGCAAGAGCAACAAGCGGCGCGACGGACTTTGCATCAAGGCCACTTTCTTCGCTCACAACTGCAATTTCCTGCTCTTTTGGCAGGAAGTCGAATTCGATAGCCACAAAACGCTGACGCGTGCTTGGCTTGAGTGATTTGAGCAAGTTCTGGTAGCCGGGATTATAAGAAACAACGAGCATGAAGCGGTCCGGTGCTTCAAGCAGTTCACCAGTGCGTTCCAGCGGTAGAACACGGCGGTCATCGGTCAGCGGATGCAGAACCACCGCCACATCTTTGCGCGCTTCAACAATCTCATCAAGATAGCAAATACCGCCCTCACGCACTGCGCGTGTGAGTGGTCCATCCACCCAATGCGTGTCGCCGCCTTTGAGCAGATAGCGCCCGGTGAGATCAGCCGCCGCCAGATCATCGTGGCAGGAAACCGTTGACAATGGCAGGCCGAGCTTTGCCGACATATGGCTGACAAAGCGGGTTTTGCCGCAACCTGTCGGGCCTTTTAAAAGCAGCGGCAGCTTGCGCTTCCATGCCATTTCAAACAAGGCGCACTCATTCCCCGAAGGGCTATATGCGGGAATGGAAGCGTCAATTGTCTCAACGCTTTTCAAAACGGAATTGATTGTGCTGTTCATGACCGTCTTCCTTTTTATTAAATAAGGAAGCCCCGCCGGACGACGGGGCTTTTAGCATTGTTTATTCAGCAGGCTGTACGAAACCAGTTACGTTTTCGCGGCGTTCCTTGCCGGGAACCAAAACGGCCCAGATGAACATGAAGACCGAGATCACCACGACAACGCCCGAGCCAAGACGCATCCAATAGAAGATAGCGAGTTGATCCTGCACAACCATGAAGTTTTCACCCAGCACACGTTGCAGATGGGTCTGCACCACACCTGCAAATGTAAGAGCAAAGGTCATGACAGACATCGCCGTACACATTGCCCAGAAGCTCACCATCGAGAGCATCTGATTATAGGGCGCGCGACCGCGAATTTCCGGGATCGCATAGGCCATGACCGCAAGGTTGAGCATGACATAGGCACCGAAGAAAGCGAGGTGACCGTGTGCTGCGGTGAGCTGTGTTCCATGCGTGTAATAGTTGACCGAGGACAGCGTGTGCATGAAACCCCATACGCCTGCACCAAAGAATGCCATTACTGAACAACCGATCGACCACAGGAGTGCAGCACGGTTTGGATGCTTGCGACCAGCTTTCCATGTCATCACAAAGGTGAAGATTACCATGGTGAAGAAGGGAGCGACTTCCAGCGTCGAGAAAAGGGAACCAATCCACTGCCAGTAACCGGGCGCGCCGATCCAGTAATAGTGGTGACCAGTACCGAGAATGCCTGAAAACAGGGCCAGACCTACAATGACATAGAGCCACTTTTCAACAACTTCGCGGTCGATACCATTGAGCTTGATCATCAAGAAGGCGAGGATTGAAGCCATAATCAATTCCCACACGCCTTCAACCCAAAGATGGATCACATACCACCAGTAAAGCTTGTCGATGGCGAGATTAACCGGGTTATAGAAAGCGAAGAGGAAGAACAGCGACAGGCCCCAAAGACCAAACAGCAGAATATTGGTGACTGTCGTTTTGCGGCCTTTCAAGGCGGTCAGAGTGATGTTGAACATAAACATCAGACAGACAACGAGAATACCAACCTTGATAATGAAAGGCTGCTCAAGAAACTCGCGGCCCTCGTGGATTTTGAAGAGATACCCCACCACCGCGACGCCAGCAGCCACAAAAAACATCCAGAACTGAATGACGGCAAGCTTTGTACTGTAAAGCTCGGTTTCTGTTTCTTCCGGCAGAAGATAATAGGTCGACCCCATGAACCCCATCAGCAGCCAGACGATCAGCGCATTGGTATGGATCATGCGCACAATATTGAACGGCAGAAGCTCGGAGAGCGTGTTGGGGAGCACATAGATCAAACCGGCCACAACACCGAACGCGACCTGCGCAACAAACAGGGCGAGTGCTCCGTAGAAATAGAGCATCGCAACCTTTTGACTTTCATATTTCATATCATAAAACTCCGTTCATCCGCGCCTCAGCCTGCGTCATTCGGTGGCCAGTCTTGCGTCTTGATGCGGCTTGTCCATTCAAGGAAATCAGCCAGATCGTTGAGTTCCTGTTCATTGAGATTGAACTGCGGCATCTGGCGGCGTCCCTCGATGCCAGTCGGCTGTGACTGCATCCACGCTTTCATCGTGTCACGCGCGCCTTCGGGATCGTCTTCACCGCCATAGCGTTTCCAGACATTGCCAAGCTCAGGAGCGAAATAAGCGCCCTCACCCAGCAGCGTGTGACAGTTGATGCAGGAATTCTTTTCCCATACGTGCTTGCCGCGTATGACCCCTTCGGTCAGCGTGGATTCATCCGTGGATGTTGTTTTCATGTAGTAATGGCTGTGCGCCGTCAGTCCCACGAAGATCGCGAAAAAGAATATGGAACCGCCATAGAAGACGTTTCGCGCGCCGGTCTTGGTTAGGCGTTCTGCCATCCCCTTCGTCCTTTCATTGGCCGAAGGCATAGCCCCGGCATTCAGAGCCGTTTCGCTCTGAATATTTGTTTTAACGCGCATCTTTTTCCGAAAACCGTTTCACACTTTTCGGGATGCGCTCTAATTCCCATCAATGGTTTGGCTGGTGAATCCCCTCCCCAGCATCATGGGACGACACTGTTCTATCGGGAGGTGAAAAGGCGTCTTTGCGTTTTGGCAAAGACCACAGCAGTTGCTTAAAGGAGGAAGCGCACTGCGACAGAACGCGCGAGTGCAAGCGTCAGCAGAATTGCTGGCCAAGCCAGCAAAGCAGGTTTCAAAGCGCCTCTGGTACCGCGCATTTCCATGAAGTCAAGCACGACGAACCAGCCCTTTGCGAAAGCAAGAATCAGCACTGCGACAATTGCTGCAAGCATGCCTTTGCTGAAACTCGCAACGAGCGCCCCGCTCAGCGCAAGTGCCAGCAAAATGATCATCGTGTGGTTGAGCGAAGTGTGTTTGTGGGTCATCACTTTGTTACCTCACGCAAGATAGAGAATCGGAAACATTACAAGCCAAACGAGATCAATCGCGTGCCAGAGCGTGGTGATCAGCAGGACATTGGATGGAGATGGTCGCCATGCGACCAATGCAAGAATGACCGACCCGAACAACACATGCATGAGGTGAAAGCCGGTCAGCAGAAAATAGAGCTCAAAGAAAGAACCTGCGGCTTCATCGCCTGCGAACCCAATTTCGTGCGAATATTCAACGAGTTTCACAACCACGAAAACAGCGCCGAAAAATGCGGCGCATAAAAGCGGACGCCGAACCTTGCCAATATCGTGACGTATGCGAACAGCAATCGCTGCCTGCCAGCCACTCATCAGCAAAACGATCGTATTGGTCGCCGCCAGTCCGGGGCTGAGATACGAACGTAATTGCGCAACGCCTTCAATATTGATGATGGACATCACGATGAAGGCAATCAGTAAAATTGCAAAAGTGACGAGTTCGCTCCAGACGAGAATCCAAAGGAGGAGATTATCCTCCGGTGCATCGTCTGAAATCGTTGCCGCAAAGGCCGTTTCTTCTGTTTTAAGCATGGCCATGCCTAGCGCGCAGCGCACACGCCTTCTTTGCGTTTTGTCAAAGAAAAATCGGCACTGCGGATGCATTGTGCGTTTTCAAAACAAAGGAATGTTTCAATGACAGAAGCACAGTTTGGGCTGTTGATAGCAACGCCCGTCATTATAGGTTTTTCGCTGGTGCTTTACCGGATGGGTGCTTTGCAGGGGGCTGGCACGCTCTCAGCGGTAGCAGCGTCTATTGTCATCGCCGTCATTCTTTTTCTGGGCCAGTGATCATGGAGAAAACCTCTCAACTCCACGCATCCGATGTGAGCCATCTTGAAGCGCATCATGGCGATTTGCTTAATCTGTGCCTGCAATTGGAAGAAACAGCGGAAGAGCTGGAAAGCAATTGCTCACCGCACGATTATTTAAGACTGGCGGCTTTCATTCCACAGCTTGTCGGCGAGACCCATGCGCTGGAAGAAAAAGTGCTTTTCCCTGATTTTAGTCAGCAAGCCAATTCTCATTTTGCGGGCGTTATCATCGAACGTCTGAAGGCCGAGCACCGCTGTGATCGGCTGGCGGCTGATGAACTTGCGCAGACACTGACAGCGATTGCAGAAGGCAAAAGCACGCGCGCGCCTGAGACAGTGTCTTACATGATCCGTGGCTTTCTTGAGAGCCTTCGCCGTCACATTCTGTCAGAAAAGCTGATGATTGAAGCGCTGCTCGCAGCCAAATCCGAACAGCGTGAAGTGTTTGGCTGATATTGATTATCAGCCAAGCTGATTATCTCCGCTTTGCAACACGCGTATTGCGGGCCAATAGCTCTTGAGCCACAGCAGAAATGCAGCCGCCCATAAAACTGCTGCCGGCGCATAAGGTGAACCCGGCACTTCCGGCATAAAGTGGGTATCCGGCAAAACACGAAAAACGACGGCTGCAACCAGAAGGAAAATCGCAAGCTTTGCGCCGCGCGGCAGGCCAAGCGGCTGATGCGTATGCAGCAGACCAGCGATGCAGAAAACCGCAAGCACACCAAGTCCCAGACCGCCCATAAATGCTACATGCAGGCCTGCAAGTTCAGGCACAGGTGCGCCAAGCTTCGCAGCCCCACTCAGTAATAAGCCAATACCTGCCAAAGCAGAAGAACCAGCAAGTGCTAAGATTTCAGCGCGCAAAGCCTCTTTACCGATAAAGGCTTCGCCCACACGGTCCATAAAAGCAGCACCCGCTGCAATCAACACATAGCCGCATGTTTCAGGCGAGAAGCCAAACAGATCGACCAATACAGCAACAACGATCAGCCCCGGCGCCAGATTAAGTCTGCCGGGATGCGGGCGAAAGGGGGCTGTGCTTCGCGTTGGATCCAGCACCAGATTGGTAATCGGCACCGTAATACGCGCCAGTGCAATGCCAAGAAGCCCGAGAAACACCAGTCCCGCGATGCGCAGCATCTTGCTTGCAAACTCAATATTCTCAACAAAGAAACCGTATCGCACCAGCGCCTCGCAAAGCGTCAGAGCTAATATCCAGCCGATGAATGCAAGAAGCCGGTCAGTGCGTCGCACAATAGTCAGTCGGAGCATGTAAGCAATAAGAAAGCCAAGCCATACAAGGTCGCACAATGCGCCGATAAGCCCAAGGCTGTCGGCACCCAGAAAGCCAACCAGACGCCCCGTCAACCAGAGAGCTGCGAGCACGAGAAGCGGCCTGCCTTGCAAGCGTTTCGTGTCGGTCCATTCAGGCACAGCCGTGGTAATAAAGCCGATGAGTGCAGCGCCAAAGGCGCCGAAAATCATTTCATGTGCATGCCACAAAGCAGGCGGCGTGGAACGGACAAGCGGCAGATCAAGGCCAAAAACCAGTACCCATTGAAATGGCCAAAGCGCTGCATAAACTGCTGCAAGCGGGAAAAAAAGTCGAAAACCTTCATCGGTCAATATGGCCAATAATGGCTGGTCTGGTCGCTCTGTGATAGCAGTCATGGCCGTCTACGCTCATCAACATCGTCAATATGACGGAAAATCGGATCGTGTTTGAGAAAATCCTGCACAGTCGCAAACACGTCTTCGTCCGAGCGCTGGCCCGGCAACAGCGGTAGCCTACGTTCGCCCGCAATGCCATACCCATCGCTGTTGAGCACGACAATCCGGTGCGCAATACGAGCTGCTTCCATGAGATCATGGGTTACGAAAATCGCGGCAAAGCGCGTTGTTCGTCCAGCATCGATAATAATATTCTGCATCCGACGTTTGAGCGCAACATCGAGGGCGGTAAACGGCTCGTCGCAGAACAGGAAATCCGGCTCAATGACCAGCGCACGCGCAATGGCGACACGCTGCTGCATTCCGCCCGAAAGTTCAGACGGATATTTATCAAGATCGGCAAGCTCGAAAGCAACGCGGTTTGCGGCACGTTTCACAGCCTCATCGCGGCCCCGACGACTCTTACCTGCAATGCGCAGCGGATAGCCAATATTATCACTGGCGGTTGCCCATGGCAGCAAGCGCGGCTCCTGAAAGATCATGCCGTGCCGGTTATACTGGCGTCTGATCCGCCCATAGCGCTGATCGACAATACCAGCAGCGATATGGATCAGTGTGCTTTTACCGCAGCCTGACGGTCCGACGAGTGCAACAATCTCAGCAGATTCTACATCAAGACTGATATGATCAAGCACGGTGCGCCCGAAATAAGCATGTCCAATACGATCAAGCTCCAGAACTGTCATCTCAACCACCTCAACGCTTGACGCCCCATGGTTGGGCTGCAACACGCCAGCGTTCAAACTCGGCACGCACCGGATGGATCAGCCCGTATTCAATCACGATCAGCGCCGTTACCGCGATCAGCACCCAGGCAAGCGAACCGGCGATATCGAGATTGGCACGGCTGCGCGCCAGCTCGCCACCAATGCCACCAACATTGGCAAGCAATTCTGCCATGACAGCTACTTTGAAGGCCGAGCCGAGCGATACGGCGAGTGCGGGAAACAGATAGGCCGAAACATGGCGCAGACTGAGTGTCGTCAGCCGCTTTAAGCCGCTTGCACCAAAAGCACGCGCCATATCGTCAAGCTTACGATCACGGGTCATGATGCCTTCGGCAACGGAAACAAAAATGAGTGGCGACGACGATACGAGAATAGTCATGGCTACGGTTCCGTCCGTTGAACCAAACCAGATCATGGCAAGCACGATCCACGCGATGGGCGGAACCCCAAGCAACACCGTGACAAGCGGTCTTGCCAGCCGCAGAACTGCCGGAAAATAACCCGCCACGAGACCAAGACCAGCACCAAAAGCCGCTGCAAATGCAAAACCTTTAAGTGCACGGCGCGTGGTAAGAAAGGTGAGTTCCCATGTCTGGTGATCACCCAGTAATGCGATTGCAGCGTGAAGCGTCGCCAAAGGCGATGGTAGGATAAAATCACCATAGGTCTCATGACCAAACTGCCAGAGCGCTGCAAGCAACATTAACGCTGCGAGGCCCGACCATGCGGACCAGAGAAAGCGTCCTGTCCTCCCCACCCTTTCAGCCCAGCTAGTCATCGCGTTTCCAATTAAAGATAGAACCCGTCATCCGGCAATTTTCCGGCAATGATGGCTCGATCATTCGATGCAAGCGTTTCAAGCATCGTTTCAATTGCAGGCCGTGCCTTGCTGGCACGCGTTGCCATAAGGCGCGATGTTGCAATGGATGCAGCAAGAACCGGTTCGGGGAAATCAAGCGATCGCGCTGCAATGCTCGCAGCCTTAGCGGGATCAGCATTCACGCGCTGCGATGCGGCTTCCAAAGCGCTCTGCAAACGATCGGCTAAGTCGGGCTGCTCTGTCAGGAGCTTGTCCGTCAGCACCAATCCAGCTTGCGGCAGAATGGGTGCTTTTCCCGTTACCTCGCCCCAGAGCTTTTGAACATCGATGGTGCGAGTGATATTTTTGCCTGCGGCTTTACCAAGCATGATGGCCGCAGAAACGGCAGGCTCAGGCGCAAGAACTGCATCGACCTTACCTGTCAGCAGCATCTGCATTGCCTCAACAGGCGACGACGTGTTCTCAAGAGAAACATCTGTCTCAGACGACAAACCATAATGATTAAGCAAGCGTTTTAGGACAAGGTCAGGCATGTCATTCCTGAATGGCACAGCCAGCCGTTTGCCCTTGAGCGCAGGAATCGTGTTGAGCGTTGCATCGTCTGAAACAATATAGATCAAACCATCGGTCATCGTATTGAGAAGCTTGAGCTTCATACCACGATTATAGAGGTTGGCCGCGACCTGAACCGGCAGAACCACCGCCGACATTGTGCCGGAGGACAGACCGGCACGCATTTCATCGGGGCTACGCCAGACTTTGAAACTGGTCTTGTCTACAAGTCCATTGAGTTCACCTGATGCCAGTGCTTCGGCCAGAATGATCGATGGCCCGGCCGGAGGCCCATAAATCACAAGTTCTTCCAGTGTATCGGCGTGTGCAGAGCCAAAGCCACCCATCAGTTGAGACGCCAGTAAGCCTGTCGGAATGGCGGTAAGGCCAGCTAGCAATGCACGCCTGTTCACGGGCGCGGCCATCGCAGCTCTCAATGTTTCACTCATTTTCTACTCCAATGGGCCTCAGATTTCCCTCATCATTATAGCTGTGGTTAGCGCTCCTCTTTGATTTAGATCAAAGAAGAGAAATTCCCTCATGTTTATTTACGGCCTATCACTCTGAGCGCGGGGCGCTCGAAATTACAGGGGAATATTCATGCTGATCGACCAGAGCGCGCATAAGCCAGAGGGCTTTCATCAAAAGCGAATGCTGCATCTTCTGACATCAACCGGATTAATACTGATCGGTGCATGCAGCATTGCTCTGGCGCAATCAGCATTACCCGGATCAACGATTGTACTAGATCCGATCATCATTGGTGCCGATGACAATGCGGCGCTAAGAAAGCGCTTTGATGCAATGCCGGGCGGTGTGGCACTTGTCGAACAGAGTGATCGGGTCGTTACTGCCAATGAGACTGTATCGCGTGCGCTGCGTTCTGTTCCGGGCGTCGTTGTGCAAAACTTTTTTGGCGGCAATGACCAGCCGCGCATTCAGATCCGTGGTTCTGGACTGCAACAAAACCCTGTCGAGCGTGGTATCCTAATGCTTCAGGACGGATTGCCGCTCAACCGAGCCGATGGCTCTTACGCGGTCGGATTTGCAAACCCCAGCCTTGCGGAAACGATAGAAATCTACCGCGGCTATATGGCCAATCGGCTTGGTGCGACTGTACTGGGTGGCGCACTCAATTTCGTATCGCCCACAGGTGCACAATATCAGGGCATACAGGGGACGGTCAGCGGCGGCTCATTCGGACAGGTCGGCGTTTCGGGTAAAGCAGGCTTTCAGACTAGCACGATGGATGGATTGTTTCAGGCCGATTACACGCGCCGCAATGGTTTTCGTGATTATAATGAGTCCGAACGCGTCAGCGTTGGAGGCAATGTCGGCTTTGAGGTAAACGATAATATCAAAACCCGCTTCTTCTGGGGCTATACCGATCTTGGCTTTGATGTATCTGGTCCACTTACCAAAAGCCAACTCGAATCCGATCCACGTCAGGTTCACACCGGTCCAACAGTTACCCCTAAAGGCGCGATCAATCCCGGCCCTAATGTCCTGCGTGACAGGCCACGACGCGATGCAAAACAATTCCTGATCGGTTCACGCACCACCGCCGAATTCGACGCGCATCTCTTTGATGTCGCGATGGGTTACACCTACACGGACGACACCTTCCGCTTCCCGATTTCCGCAGGTATTCGCGAAACCAAAGGCGGTGACTTCACCGGCGTTGTGCGTTATGCTTATAGCCCCGACGATACAGCCGCTTTGCCGCTGTTTGAGACCACTGCGCAATATTCCATCGGTTCGGCAGACCGCAATTATTACCTCAACCAATCCGGCACTCAGGGCGCGCAGTTTGGTGAAAACGATCTGGACGCCAGTACGCTCTCGCTTCATGCGGGGTTCAACGTGCCGCTCAACGACTCAATAACCGTCTCGCCCGCACTTTCCTACGCATACGCAACGCGCAAGAATGACGACACTTATAGCCTTTTGACGCGGCCAACCATTGCATACAATCCGGCCAATCCAACGGTACGTTTGCCCAACGGTGCAGTGCCAACAAACAATAACAGCTACGACCGTAATTATCAGGGCTGGAGCCCAAGCCTTGGTATGAGTTACAAGCCTGATGACACCAACACATTTTTTGCAGCCGTGAGCCGCAGCTTTGAACCACCAACACATGACGACTTTCTGGCGACCATTAATGGCACCCCCAACAGCAGCGCTGGTCGCCCAAACCCGGGCGCACCTTTTGCGATTGCTGATGCTTTCCGAACACCCAATCTTGACGCACAAACCGCAACAACAATTGAAGCAGGTTGGCGTTCCGAGATGGGAAAATTTGCGTGGGACGTGACCACTTATTATTCATGGGTCAATAATGAACTGCTGAGCTTACGTGATGTTACTGGCGCTTCGCTGGGTGCTATTAATGCTGACGATACACGGCATTTTGGTATTGAGCTTGGACTGGCAGCACAAATCACAGATCGAATTTCCGGTCGGGTTGCCTATACCTATCAAGACTTCCGCTTCCATGATGATCCGCTTCGCGGCGACAATCGGCTTGCCGGTGCGCCTCGCCAGATTATCAACACGGTGCTCAATTATGAAGTCAACGACCACTGGACTTTGCAGGGGGCTGTTAAATGGGTGCCCGAAAAAACACCTGTCGATAACATGAATACACTCTATTCCGATCCCTACGCGGTTGTTGATCTACGCACAGAAGTGAAGATCAGCGATAACCTTCTTTTCTTCGGTGAAGTCACCAATGTTTTTGATGAAAAATATGCAAGCTCAACGCTTATTGTTGATCAGGCTCGGCCCGATCAGGCAGCATTTCTGCCCGGCGATGGCCGCGGGTTCTTCGTCGGCCTGAAAGCTAAATATTAAGTCCCTTGATGCGCCCTTTTGTAGCCGAACAGATGCAAAAGGGCGCATAATACTATTTATTTCATGCGTCGGGTCTGATAGCGCTCTCTTACATTCCCACCAGCTTGTTGCATTGTTGATAATGATGCAGTTTGAGTATCTGGAGTAAGAGATGGCTGCTGATACAGTGCTGAGAAATATGGTGCGTAACCTTCCTGTTTTTGCAGGTATGGAAGCACAGGCCTTCGATAAGTTACTTGATCAGTCCACACACAGATCAGTTCTGCAGGGGCGCACGGTTTTCCAGCAGGGCGAACAAGCCAAGCTGTTCTATATTCTGGTGCATGGCCGCCTGAAAGTAACCCAGGTCACTGCTGACGGACAGCAGCTCATCGTCCGGGTGGTCAATCCCGGCGATCTGTTTGGCTTTGCGCTTGCGCTGGGACGCAAGGATTACCCTGGCACACCGCTTGCGCTGGTCGATAGCAGCGTCTTGGCGTGGCCGATGGAGCTTATGACCGAATTTATGGCGCGCCACCCCACTCTGGCTGTAAAAACTATGCAGATGATTGGAAGTCGTCTGGATGCTGCACACTCACGTATCCGTGAAATTTCAACGCAAGAAGTCGAGCAGCGCGTAGCCCATGCGATTATCCGGCTTGCGGATGAAGCGGGCGTAAAAGATGATAGCGGTATCCGGATCGATTTTCCCGTGTCGCGGCAAGACATCGCGGAACTAACGGGTACGACACTGCATACCGTTTCACGTATCATTAGCCAGTGGCAGGGCAAAGGATGGGTAGAAGGTGGGCGTAAATCTCTGATCGTCCGTGATCTCAAGCGACTTAAATACATTTCTGAAAGTGATATCTGACTTTTATCCTCCACTATTTAAATCTATTTGATCTCAATCAAAGATATGAGTCTCGAGCCGTTCTAAATCTACATCAGCCTGGCGAATGGGCATCATTATGAAGTCGTCCGAGCCAGCTATGGAGATCAAACAGATGCGTAAATTTGCAATTTCGTTCGCTGCGGCAGCCCTTAGCCTGATGATGGCAGCCCCTTCGCTGGCTGAAAATATCGAAGTCCACATGCTCAACAAGGGCGCAGAAGGCGCAATGGTTTTCGAGCCTTCTTATATCAAGGCAAATCCCGGCGACACGATCACATTCATCCCGACAGACAAAGGCCACAATGTCGAGTCGATTAAAGGAATGATCCCGGAAGGCGTCGATACTTTCAAAAGCAAGGTCAACGAAAATTACGTATTGACCGTCACAGAACCCGGCGCTTATTTCGTCAAATGCACACCGCATTATGCAATGGGTATGGTTGCACTAGTCGTTGTTGGCGACAATCCAGCAAATCTTGAACAGATCGTTGCGGCTAAGAAGCCAAAGCCTGTGCAGGCAAGGCTGGAGAAGGCAATCGCCAGTGCGCAGTAACAGACGGCTATAAATTGCAGAAAACCGGTCAGGTGACGAGGATATTATGGCAATACAGGAAGGTCTGCTTGCTGCCCCCGCAGTTAAGCCCTCCGAACGTCGCGGCGCAATAGCGCGCGGTTTTAAGAAAACCGGACCAGCAATTTTTAGCTACGGCTTCCGCCCATTTTTTTTGGGCGGAGCCATCTGGGCAGTTCTGGCAATGCTGCTTTGGATCTTATCCCTAACCCTTGGCCTGTCTGTCGGAGGTGCCTATGGTGCGCTGAACTGGCATGCCCATGAAATGGTGTTCGGCTTTTCTTCTGCAGTTCTCGCAGGCTTTTTATTGACTGCGGTGCCAAACTGGACAGGTAGGCTACCCGTTTCCGGCATACCACTCGCGATACTTTTTAGTGCCTGGCTTGTGGGTCGGCTGATATTTCTCAATCCCGACATCACAAACCTTTATTTGGCTGTTGCAATTGAAAGCCTGTTTCTGCCCATGCTGCTTTTCATTTGCGCGCGTGAAATCATTGCGGGCCGCCAGTGGAAAAATCTTAAGGTTCTCATGGCGGTTGGTGTCGTTACACTCGCCAATCTCACATTTCACTATCTCGCTTTAAGCGGTGGTGACGTTGCGATGGCAAACCGTATTGGCGTCAGTGCCTATGTGCTACTGATCATGCTGATTGGCGGTCGCATTATTCCAAGTTTCACGCGCAACTGGCTCAACAAAACCGGAGCAACGCAGTTTCCGGTTCCTTTCAATCGCTATGATGGATTATGCATTCTTGTGGGTGCTGCCGCATGCATTGCGTGGGTAGCGATACCTGAATCAACGCTAACCGCTGTTTTTGCGATCATAACGGCTGCTCTTCACACGATCCGTCTGTATCGGTGGCGCGGTTGGACAGTGGCGCATGAAAAAATCCTGCTTGTCCTTCATATTGCCTATGCTTTCGTACCCGCAGGTTTCATTGCTATCGCATGTTCAGCCCTCGGCCACCTCAATCCCTACTCGGCACTTCATGTCATGACGATTGGCGTCATTGGTTGCATGATGCTCGCGGTAATGACGCGTGCCACACGCGGGCACACAGGAAGACCGCTAACCGCAACACTAACAACTCAGATCGCATACTTATGCATTATTGCCGCAGCACTGGTTCGTCCTTTTGCAGAAATGATGCCGAACTTCTTTCATACATTCCTCGCAGCCTCAGCATTGCTATGGATGCTCGCATTCGCTCTCTATGTTCTTGAATACGGGCCAATGTTAACCAAAAAACGTAAAGCTGCTTCTTAATTGGTTTTGCCGCCTCTTTAAAAATGCTTTAGCTGGAACGGAGCTACCACCAAACCAGTCAGTGTAAGATGTCTATTTGTCCTATCGTTAAATATCCTGATCAGCGTCTGCGCGCTATTGCCGAACCGGTTACTCTATTCGATCAGTCTCTGCATGATCTCGCAAACGACTTGCTCGACACCATGAGATTTGCACCTGGTATTGGCATTACGGCACCGCACATCGGTGTTCCAAAGCGACTGGTTGTTCTTGAACTTTCCAAGGAAGCAGGTCCAAAAATCTATGTGAACCCAGAACTAATCTGGACTTCGAAAGAGACAATTCGCCATCAGGAAGGCAGTGTCTCAATGCCGGGCGTCGTGGACGAAGTCGAAAGGAGTGCGCGTATCCGTATCCGTTATCACGATCTTGTTGGCGTCGAAAAAACAGAAGATGCAGACGGTCTTCTTGCAATCTGTCATCAACATGAAATCGATCAGCTTAACGGTATTTTCTGGATACAACGGCTATCACGCCTGCGCCGCGAACGACTGATCAAGCGCTATGAGAAGCTGCAACGCTAAAATCACATCAGACACACTGCCAAAAGTAATTTTACACGGTTGAGTTCTCCCAAGGCTTAATATCTAAGTATTTTCAGTATCAAGCCCTTCGGATCGCCCCTTTGACCAAAGAACAAACCGCTTCAAACGTCGTTTTCTCGCGCGCTGCCGTGACCAGCACCGCAATGATATTCGGCCTGACATACAGTCTCAGTGCGGCCCTTATTGCACTTGATTTGGATGAAATGGGCTACAGCGAGGCAATTATCGGCGCAAACGCCGCGATGCATGCTGTCGGCGTTCTCTGCATGGCGTTCCTGCTGCCAAGATTGAGTGCTCTGCTTGGCATGCGTCTTCTGGTTATAGCAGCGCTGGGAGCAGCAGCATTATTGCTTGGTTTGTTCCCTGCCATTCCATTGATCTGGCTATGGTTTCCCTTACGAATTCTACTCGGCGCAGCGTCTGAAACATTGTTTGTTGTATCAGAAACCTGGCTCAATTCGCTTAGCACAGACCACAATCGCTCAAAGACAATGGGCATATATACCGCCGCCCTGTCGCTCGGCTTTGCACTTGGGCCTCTAATCCTTTCGCTCGTTGGCTCCACTGGTTATCTTCCCTATCTGATTGGTTCAGCTCTCGCTATTGTCGCAGCACTTGCTATAGCCAGCCCAAAAGTAAGTGCGCCACCCATCAACGACAAGCCACACGGAAGCCCGCTACACTATCTGGCACTTGCACCGGTGGCACTTGCCGCCACCGTGCTCAATGCAGCGATTGAATCGGCTGGTCTCTCATTTCTTCCGCTTTATGCGGTCGATCTCGGCTGGAATGAAAATCAGGCGACGCAACTGATGTCGGTCATGATGTTTGGCGCAATTGTTTTGCAGATTCCTATTGGTTTTCTGGGCGATAAAATGAATCGCCAAACACTTCTTATGATCCTGGCTGGGTTGTCGGCTGCCGGCGCTGCCGTCTGGCCATGGGCACTTACGCTACCATGGCTTACTTACACGCTGCTCTTTCTCTGGGGTGGTGCCTTCGTCGGCATTTACACAATCATGCTAAGCGTAGTCGGTAGCCAGTTCAAAGGCGCTCAACTTGTCGGCATTTATGCCAGCATGGGGTTGATGTGGGGTGTGGGTGCTTTGATCGGGCCACTATTTGCAGGCATCGCTCAACAGTATATAAGCCACGGCCTGCCGGCGTTCGTCACGATTGCCTGTCTGATCTTTTTGGCACTGGCACTTACATTGCGTCCTCATTCTTCGTCGATCGCTGAATAAGCAATAATTTTCTTAAGCTTAAGGAACAATTACGGCCTCCGTTACGGAGGCCATAATTGTTCAATCACAACTATTTCTTAACGACTTATTTACCACGTTTGTAAGAAACTCATTCGCAAATCATTGTGTCGCTTGTTCGTGGATTCGGCCTTCGACTGTTCCTGTTTTGAAAAGTGAATTTCACATGGCAAACACCCATCAGGCATCCAGTTCTCGTTCCATTGTCGACGAACTCAACGCCCTGCGTGAGCGTCATGCATCGTCTGCAGCACCGAAATTAACTGCCACGAATGAATTGCACAATACTTTGGCTCAGTTGGAAAAGCGCCTTAGCAATTCGATTGAACCAGCTCCGCAAGCGCGCTCAAAACAACCAGACTCATACGATAAAAATATTGCCGGTCTTGCAGAAATTGCTGAACATCTGCGTCGCTTTGAGCGAGAAAAAAGCGCAGCCGAACTCGACAATACGCGATTAACAACCCCATTTCCGCAACGCTTTGCAGAAGTGAATGAACAGCGGCACACACCGTCGTTCGAAAGCAATATACTGCGCCATATGGACAGCCGAATGGATGAAATAAGCCGTGCAGTCATTGCCGCCAGTCAGCATCACGAACCAGACCACGAAGAAGCCCTTCGTTTGGAGCGCATTGAACTTCGCCTTACGGAATTGACTCAACAGCTGGACAATTCTGTAGCTGAACAGAATGCTGATACGCTTTTTCGCCGTCTTGGTGAGCTATCGCAGAGAATTGATGCTTTAAGTAAGGGAGCCCATCTGCCGGACGACGCAATCGAGCACCTTGCACAGCAAATTAATCTTTTGGCTCACCAGGTCGGAAAGGTTATGGAAAATCTCAGCCAGCCCGATTATCAGGCCATTGATACCCGACTGGAAGCAATCTGCAAGAAGCTCGAAGCCGTTGAGAAATGGGCAAATGAACCTAATCCTGCACTTCTGGAAAAAATCGATAGCCGCTTCAAAGAATTGACCAAGCGGCTGGATGCCCAATATGCGAGCCATTACACTGATGGGGGAATTGTTAGAACCCTTGAAGGGCGTCTTGACGACATATCACAGCAGATTTCGCTTAGCCTTCTACAATCTTCGCGCTCCGAAGAAGTCCATATTGCAGAAGGCGACGCCATTCGCAGCCTCGAAAGCCAGATCGCTAATCTCGCGCGTCAACTCGCCAAGCCATCATCGGAGTTTGCAGAACTAAAGCCCCGACTTGATACATTGGAACGTGCGGTCACGGAAAATCGGGAAACGGTTCTGGATGCGGCGCGCGAGGCAGCTGAAACGGCAATCGCCAGTGTTCTGAAACACGGCACGCAGCAAGATACAGCGATTGCACTTCAGCTGGCCACCGACATGAAGTCACTCGAAGCTCTTGCACGTAACGCGGACGAGCGTAATGGCAAGACATTTGAGGCGGTCCATGCGACGCTTGTCAAAGTAGTTGACCGGTTAACTAATCTAGAACATCAAATCGATGTCCAGTCCAGCGCTTCAGCGGTTACATCAAAGCCGAAACCTGTAGCTAATCCCTACGCGGCCGCACCCCAAGCCATTCCAGGACGTTCAGACCAACCAGTCGAGAAGCGGGTGCAATCTCCCGATCATATAGAACATGTTGACGAAAAACTTGCAAAGCTAACGCCAAAAGCGCGGCGGGAACCAGAGCTTAGTGCATCGCTGGATTCCGTTCAGCCGGACAGTGACGGTTCGCTCGATCTTAACACGATCATGAAGCGCGTCCGTGAGGAGCGCAACCAATATGATGATGAAAAGACGCAAGCCAAAAGCAAAGCCGATTTAATTAGTGTTGCGCGGCAGGCGGCGCAAAAAGCAGCCCAAGAATCGACACTGCTCGAACAGAAGGCTGAAGTAAAATCAGACAGAAAGAAGGGATCAATTAGCGATCTCTTTAGTCGTCAACGCAAACCAATTCTAATGGCAATTGGCGCCGTGATGCTCGCGATTGCTGGCTTGCAGTTAGGCACGGCGTTTCTTGAAGACAATCAGCAAGCTGAACTTTCAGTAAAGGCCGAAACGCCCGATATTGACAAAAATACAACTGCATCCATCGCCCCTGCTGTAAAAACACCGATTGCACCAACCGGGCAGCCAATGCCAAAAATGGTTGTGCCTGAAACAACAATTGATAAGCCGCAATACGAAAGCAATCTCACTGCACCCCAACCCATGCAATCAAATCATGGGCAGAGTGTCGAAGATGTAATTCAGGCTGTACAACCTGCTACTGACTCGACACAAGTTCCAGTTGATGCTGGTCCAGCGGCTCTTCGCGAAGCCGCAATAACCGGTGATGCACGTGCGCTTTTTGAAATCGGCAATCGCTACATGGAAGGCTTGGGTGTTGAAAAAAACCTGACAGAAGCAGCGAAATGGTATGAAAAGTCAGCGGCACGCGGCTTTGCCCCTGCACTCTATCGTCTCGGCAATCTGAACGAAAAGGGGCTTGGCATGCCCCGCAATCTCACGCGTGCTATCGACTGGTATCAGCAAGCCGCAAAAGATGGCAACGCGAGTGCGATGCATAATCTCGCAGTTCTTTTTGCTTCCGGCGCTAGTGGTTCACCGGATAATGTATCTGCAGTTCGCTGGTTCACTGAAGCTGCAGAACGCGGTGTAAAGGACAGCCAATATAATCTCGGCATTTTGGCAGCTCAAGGCCTTGGCATGCCTGTCAATCTGGAAGAAAGCTACAAATGGTTTACGCTTGCAGCAAAGTCTGGTGATAAAGATGCTGCAGACAAGCGCGACCAGATTGCGGCGGCTCTTGACCCCAAGCAACTCGAACGTGCCAAAGGTAGCGTAGAACTTTGGAAAGCAAAGCCGCTTAATCAGGATGCGAATGCAATCGATATGCCAGCTTCCTGGTTCGACCCAAAGCAGGAGGCTACAGCTTCCGTCGACATGAAAAAAGCCGTGCGCAATATTCAGCTGATCTTACAGAAAAACGGCTATGACGTAGGTACAGCCGACGGCTTAATGGGGAATAAGACCCGTAATGCCATCTCAGAAATTCAGAAAGCACACGGACAAGAGCCCACAGGCGAAGTCAACCAGCAGCTCGTCCAGCTTCTGCTTGAAAAGAATAAATAATCAGTCGATCAGGGTGCGATACTGTCCTTATCGGCAATGATCGATTTTGCATCGCAATAAAGCCTTGCACTTTCATTGTCTTTAGCGTCGTTCGTAAACTTTTCTGTCGACGAATAGACCCGCACTTCTGCGTCTCGAATAGCACCACCGAGACGCTTATCTTCCGTTACAACAAAGGCATAAACATATTCGCCACGCGCGTAGCCCAGTGCCATAGTCATATCCGTCGGGTGATCGACATTAGTGTCTTTAGTCGAAAACCATGTCGAGTTAGTTTCAAAATAGAGTTCGGACGGCTTGGTTCCAGTTACATAATTGTAATAGGCTTCTTTCTTATCAGGATGCGCTTTTGGGTCTGCGATACGACAAAACTCAACACGCGCATCGCGATCAGGAATATTGCAGGCAAATTGCGTCTGCCACGGTGGAATGCAATTGGCCATTGCTGGCAGTGGAAGAAATGTCGTCAGCGCCAGAACCACATATTTCATAATAGCTTATCGCTTCCCGCTCTAATCGTGTTTTACGAATGAACGGATATATTAGAATATTAGCTCTATAAAAAGCGAAAAAATCATTTAATTCAGGTCGTTACTCGTTGCCATAAGTAACAGGTTGAATCTTCTTCATGCGGATTAATATTAATGGAATAACAAGGGGAAGATTCATGCTGCTATATGTAAATAATGAGATGGAAAATGGCATTATTGCAAAACTACCTCTTGCCCTCGACAAGGACATTAAGGGATTTCAGGGCGATGCCATCGACTTTGAAATTTCATCAATGAATGGACAACTCATTCCTGTAGAGGATGTGCAACCATATAAATCTATGTTCAGAATTTTCTCTGGAAGCTCTGAGTTAAAGAATATTTATATGGCGCTTTCGTTTAATCTCAATTTCGTCACCCCAGACGGTAAGAAAACGTCGTTGACGCGATCCGGTCCTACCGATGAATGGCTTATTACCAACGGCGACTACTACTGCGATACCACTACATCGTTTGGCTTCACATCCGGTAGCAAATTCGCAGGAAATTACAGTGCAAGCCTCAGCAACGCGTTCCTTTATATCATTAAAACTGGCAACCTCATTGACAGCAGAATGTCTGACCTCATTGCAATCAAAGCACAGTTTTACCCATCATCAGCACACTCGGCGATCACGCCAAAAGATGGCATTCAAATCGTAATCAGCAACCGCCAGAATGCGCTTGAATAGCAAAGATAAAGCAGTTTTTCGGCAATGAGCATTGTCATATTGTGGTCCACAAACAACAATGTTCTATTTTCTTTGGTCATGTCACTTCAAAGTAACTCTATTTGCAATCGGCGTTTGACTTCACAACGTCGAAAGAGCAAACCCATAGAGTGCATTTTCTGTCAAGATTTTCAGCTAACATGCACGCCAAATCAAATTGTTAGAACTGCGTTCTCATAAATTTCTACGAAAACGGGTTTTAGCGAAATTAAAACAGACCTAGCGGCACCGCGCGACCGCATAGGGCTGCGTGTGGTGCGTTTTAAAACCGGGTTCGGAATTGGGTATTTACCTTCCCATTGCGGAATTGTCGGTCAACATGCTGGTTCTGCTTGGCATGGGTGCTGCCGTTGGTTTTCTCTCCGGATTGTTCGGCGTAGGCGGCGGATTTCTCATCACACCACTGCTGATCTTTTATAATATTCCACCCGCTATCGCCGTTGCAACCGGTGCAAATCAGGTCATCGCCTCGTCTGTTTCAGGCGCACTTGCACACTTCAAACGGCGAACACTCGACATCAAACTTGGGCTGTTTTTGGTTGCAGGTGGTATACTCGGATCGCTACTCGGTATCTTTGTCTTCTCGTGGCTGCGTGATCTCGGACAGCTCGATCTTATCGTCTCCATCCTTTACGTCTTCTTTCTCGGCACTGTCGGCGGGCTAATGCTGGTTGAAAGTTTACGTGCACTTCGACGCGTTAAAAAGGGACAGGCGGGCGCTATCCGCCGCCCCGGTCAGCATACCTGGATTCACAAGCTGCCTTTTAAGATGCGGTTCCGTGCATCAACGATCTATGTCAGCATCATACCCGTGCTCGCCATTGGCTTCTTCATCGGGCTGCTATCATCGGTGATGGGCGTGGGCGGTGGCTTCATCATGGTGCCTGCGCTGATCTATCTGCTCCATGTACCAACGAATGTGGTTGTTGGCACCTCGCTGTTTCAGATCACTTTTGTCACCGCTTTCACAACCGTTATGCAGGCAACAACCAACCAGTCCATTGACATCGTTCTGGCGTTTCTCCTAATGCTCGGCGGCGTGATCGGCGCGCAATACGGCGCGCGTGCCGGACAAAAGCTGCGCGGTGAACAGTTGCGCTTGCTGCTGGCGCTGCTCGTCCTCGCCGTTGGTCTGCGTCTCGCCTTCGGCCTGTTCGTGCGACCTGATAATCTGTTCTCGATATCAATAGCGGATATGTGACATGCGGAAATTCGCACTCATATCCGCGCTTTTATCCGGCCTTGCTGCAATGCCCGCATCCGCGCAAATCAATTCAAGTGGCGACGGCAATGGCGTTCCACAGCTGCAAAACCCTGCTGAGGAAACGATCGAAATCGGCCTTTCCACCGAAACAATCGCGATCACCTCCAATTTCGGTGGTACTGATCTCACGATTTTCGGCGCTCTCGATAATGCTGACCCGTCAATTCTTCGCCGAGGCCGCTACGACATTATCGTCGTGCTACAAGGCCCGTCGCGCGATCTGGTGGTGCGTAAGAAAGAACGTTATCTCGGTGTGTGGGTGAATGCGGATTCCGAAACATTTCTCAATGTACCGCTATCCTATTCGCTCGCATCAACGCGTAACTTGCAAGATATTGCTGACGATAAGCTCTATCGCCAGCTGTCCGTTGGTGTCCGCAATTTTTATCTGCGGCCGGAAGATCCAGCCAGTCTGTCAGGCAACATCCCGAAATTTGGCAATGAACTGCGTGAGATGAAAATCCGGCAAGGACTATACAGCCAACGTATCGGTGGCGTTGAGTTTCTCTCACGCACTCTGTTTCGCGCAACGCTTAACCTTTCAGCCAATGTGCCGGTAGGGCGTCATCGCGCCCGCGCGCTACTTTTCCGCAACGGTGTTTTCTTGCGCGAAGCCAATGCAAGTCTTGAAATCGTGAAGGCCGGTGTCGAGCAGAGCATTTATGATGCAGCACATAAATATAGCTTCTATTACGGTTTGTTTGCTGTGTTTCTTGCCGTCTTCACCGGATGGGCAGGCCGCATTCTGTTTAAGCGCGATTAACCTGCGACGAGCGCAGCATGTGCAATCGGGTAAACCTTACCCTGCCCCAGCATGTAAGCGCGCAAAGTTGTATCCACAAACAGCC
Source organism: Brucella sp. 21LCYQ03 (assembly GCF_023554105.1). Lineage (GTDB taxonomy): Bacteria > Pseudomonadota > Alphaproteobacteria > Rhizobiales > Rhizobiaceae > Brucella. The sequence continues at coordinate 82,345 of NZ_JAMJWE010000005.1, read as the reverse complement.
CGCGAAATGCACGATCCAACACATTGAGTGCGCCGGTATAAGCGCCAAAGGCTGGCATAATCAGCCGTTCCCCATCGCTTGCAAAGCATGGACGCCGCACAGAACGCCCCCGTCGCACAATCCGCGCCGCTGGATGAAGGTGGCCCGCCACTTCGCCTTGCGCCGTTGTTCGCGATGGCTCATGCCGGAATGTCAGCGGGCCGACCGCCAATTCCTCAACACAATCGCCGGGCAGATCAACCGGACGATCAGGATCATGATTACCCGTAATCCAGAACCAGTCGCGGCGCTCCATGAGTGATTTAAGACGGATTGCATATAGCGACGGCAGCCGCTCGCTCGCCTTTGCATCATGAAAGCTGTCACCAAGACTGATCACTGTGCGCGGCTGATAGCGCGCAATCACAGCGGCTAGCATATCGAGCGTCGCGGCCGTATCGTAAGGCGGTAAGAGCTGGCCACGCCGGGCAAAAGATGAGCCTTTTTCAAGATGCAGGTCAGACACAACCAGCATATGAAGGTCTGGCAGATACAGCGCGCCGCAGGGATCATAAATGGTCGCGACCCCGCGCACCTCACTATGCGCAAGACTGTAAGCCTCACCATTTCCCCAAACTGCGGTCATTCTATCGCTTCTCTGATCAGTTCATCCGCTGCCTCTTCAAGCAGCATGTCATCGCCTTCACCTGCCACGCGTTCGCGCCCGATTTCAAGCATCACCGGCAACGCCAGCGGCGAAATACGGTCCAGCGGTTTATGCAGCAGATGACCCTTCACACGCGCCAACATATCACCCAGACGCTTAATGTCTAAAAGACCGGTCGCAGCATCAGCACGCGTTGCCTGCAACAAAATATGATCCGGCTCATGCGTGCGCAGCACGTCATAAATCAGATCGGTTGAGACCGTCACCTGACGGCCCGTTTTCTCGAGCCCCGGATGCCGTCGCTCGATAAGCCCGGAAATCACGGCACAATTGCGGAAAGTTCGCTTCAGAAGATAACTTTCATCAAGCCATGCTTCGAGATCGTCACCCAGCATGTCCTCATCAAACAGACGCGTCAGATTGAGTTTACCCGCGCCAATCATCGCGCCCATGTCTTTAATACCCCAAAGCCCCAGCGAATAATCGGTCGCGACAAAGCCCAGCGGATGCGCGCCCATGCGCTCAAGACGTCGGGTCAGCAGCATGCCAAGCGTCTGATGTGCCAGCCTGCCCTCAAACGGATAGGCAACCATGTAAAACCGCCCACCTTTGGGGAAAGTCTCGATCAGCAATTCATCAGTGCGCGGCAGAACCGACTTGAACGCCTGCACTTCCAGCCATTCCCGCACCTGCTCGGGCAGAAACTGCCAGCGTGAGCGGTCTGCCAGCATCGCACGCACCTGAGACGCCAGATAGGTTGAAAGCGGAAATTTGCCGCCCGCATAGACCGGGATTTTAGCATCCTGTCCCGCAGCGTTAGAAGCCATGCATTCATTTTCACGAATGCCTTCAAAGCGCAGCACCTTGCCTGCAAAAAGAAACGTATCGCCCGGTGTCAGTGTTTCGAGGAAATATTCCTCAATCCGGCCAAGCACCCGGCCACCTCTCGCATTGGCTCCCTTGCCGCCACGTATAAGCCGGACATTCAGCTCCGGTGCTTCAACAATCGTGCCAATGTTGAGACGATATTGCTGCGCAATGCGCGGATTTGAAACCCGCCATGTGCCATCAGCCGTTTTACGGATTTTGGCAAAGCGCTCATAGGTTTTAAGCGCATAGCCGCCAGTTGCCACAAAATCGAGAATTTGATCAAAGGTTTCGCGCGTGAGATTTGAATAGGGCGCAGCGCTTTGCACTTCTCGATAAAGCTGATCGGCATTGAAAGGCTCGGCACAAGCCATGCCTAGCACATGCTGCGCCAACACATCCAGTGCACCATCGATCAATGGCGGCGTATCCTGTGCTCCAATATAATTCGCATCGAGCGCTGCGCGGCACTCCATCACCTCAAAACGATTGGCAGGCACAAGAATGGCGCGGCTTGGCTCATCCATGCGGTGATTTGCACGACCTATGCGCTGCGCAAGACGGCTGGCACCCTTTGGCGCACCAACATGAATGACCAGATCGACATCTCCCCAGTCGATGCCAAGATCAAGCGTTGAGGTGGCAACCACGGCGCGCAATGTATTGGCTGCCATGGCCTGTTCAACCTTGCGGCGCTGGCTTGCATCAAGCGAGCCATGATGCAGCGCAATCGGCAGCGTATCCTCATTGACGCGCCAGAGTTCCTGAAACAGCATCTCCGCCTGACTGCGCGTATTGACGAACAGCAGCGTCGTGCGATGGGCGCGGACCGCTTCATAAATATCCGGGATTGCATAGCGCGAAGAATGCCCCGCCCATGGTACACGCTCTTCAGAATTGAGAATGGTAATTTCCGGCTTTGCCCCACCATCAACCGTCACGAGACCAGATTTCGGCTCTGTTCCATCCTGCTCGACCAGCCAGCGACGCAACTCATCAGGCTGCGCGACAGTTGCCGACAGGCCAATTGTTTGCAGTTGCCGTTGCAAACGTCGCAAACGCGCAAGCCCCAGCGCGAGCAAATGACCACGTTTGGAAATGACGAGAGAATGCAGCTCATCCAGCACCACATAACGCAAGCCTTTGAAAAACTGCTCCGCCCCTTTGGAGGCGATCAGCAAAGCAAGCTGTTCCGGCGTGGTGAGCAGAATATCAGGCGGTGCCAGTTTCTGCCGCTGACGCTTATGTGCAGGCGTATCGCCGGTGCGTGTCTCAATCGTAATATCGAGGCCCATCTCCTCGACTGGTATGGTCAGATTACGATGAATATCGACCGCAAGCGCCTTAAGCGGCGATATATAAAGCGTATGCACGCCTTGTTGTTTTGCCATGCCCGGCTTTTTTCTGCCCCGTCGCTCCAGATCAACCAGCGCAGGCAGAAAGCCAGCCAGTGTTTTGCCAGCACCCGTGGGCGCGATCAGCAGCGTCGATTGCCCCTGTTCGGCGCGTGAAAGCAATTCCAGCTGATGAGCACGCGGCGACCAGCCCTTCTGTGCAAACCATTTTACAAAACGGTCTGGCAGATCAAAGGCATCCGTCGGAGTGGTCGGGGTCAGGTTCAGCGTCACCCCACCAATCTAGTGCTCACAAGTCTTTCCGCCAAGATGTTTGTTCACTTTTGTTCTCATTTTATCGGGAGTATTTTCGTCGCCTCTTTCCAGCGCGAAGGTGCTGACCTATCTAACCATTCATGCGCTTCAACGAGCTTCTGCACTCCACACCCAAAGGTCTTTACTGCCCGCCCGGCGATTTTTATATCGATCCGGTGCGGCCAGTTGATCGGGCGCTGATAACGCATGGTCATTCCGATCATGCGCGCGCTGGTCATGGCCATGTGCTTGCGACCCGGCAAACTCTCGACATTATGGCGATCCGCTATGGTGCAGATTTTGCAGGCAGTACGCAGCATGCCGATTTTGGCAACGTGCTTAATATTAACGGCGTCAGAGTCAGCTTTCATCCCGCAGGGCATGTGCTCGGGTCTGCACAGATTGCTGTCGAGCAAAACGGCACACGTATTGTGGCATCGGGTGATTACAAACGCGCATACGACCCGACCTGTGCGCCTTTTGAACCCGTCGCTTGCGATGTGTTCATTACGGAAGCAACATTTGCCCTTCCGGTTTTTCGGCATCCTGAAGCAGCACACGAAATCGCGATGCTGCTCAAATCGCTCAAACAATTCCCTGAGCGGGCGCATCTGGTCGGGGCTTATTCCCTTGGTAAAGCGCAGCGTGTTATAAAACTCATCCGCAATGCAGGTTATAACGAGCCGATCTACATCCATGGCAGCCTGCAAAAACTCTGTGATTATTATCAATCTCAGGGCATCGATCTCGGCAAGCTGGAACCTGCGACGCTTGAACGTGGTGAAGCAACGCCCGATTTTGCTGGAAAGATCGTCGTTGGCCCACCCTCTGCATTGGCCGACCGCTGGGCACGACGCTTTCCTGATCCCCTGCCCGCATTCGCATCGGGGTGGATGCGCATCCGCCAGCGCGCAAAGCAACGCGGGGTGGAATTGCCTCTTATTATTTCCGATCACTGTGACTGGGACGAATTAACCACCACCATCGGTGAGATAAAGCCCGGAGAAGTCTGGGTCACACATGGGCGAGAAGAAGCATTGGTTCGCTGGTGCGAATTGCAGAACATTCCAGCGAGACCCCTGCATCTTATCGGCTACGAGGACGAGGGAGACTGATGCGCGCTTTCGCTGAACTTCTCGACCGCCTTGTCCTCACCCCGCAGCGCAATGGAAAATTGCGCCTGCTGGTCGATTATTTCCGCACCACGCCAGATCCAGATCGCGGGCTGGCGCTCGCAGCGATTACACGCGATCTCGAATTACAAAGCGTCAAACCTGCAATGCTGCGCGCGCTTATGACTGATCGCATCGACCCGACGCTTTTTGCCTATTCCTATGACTATGTCGGCGATCTTGCCGAAACGATCTCGCTAATCTGGCCCGGCCCGAATGAAACGCCAGCAGGTGCCAATCTGTCGCTCAGCGTGGTTGTGCACGAATTGCAGAATGCTTCACGCCGCGAAGGTCCGCAGCTCATCGCAAGCTGGCTTGATGTACTTGGCATTTCCGAACGCTATGCCCTTCTGAAGCTCGTGACTGGTGGCTTACGCATCGGTGTTTCAGCACGCCTTGCAAAACAGGCGCTAGCGAACTTCGGTAATGTAGACGTGGTCGAAATCGAAGAGTTGTGGTACGGCCAGATTCAGCCTTACACCGCACTGTTCGAATGGCTGGAAGGCAAAGCTCCAAAGCCTGCGGCCACCGCAGATGCACCATTCCGGCCCGTCATGCTTGCCACGGCACTGGATGAGGCTGAGATCACCTCTCTTAATCCATCTGACTACAGTGCAGAGTGGAAATGGGATGGCATTCGCGTGCAGGCCGTATCCGAAAATGGCGTACGGCGGCTTTACTCTCGCACCGGCGATGATATTTCCGGCACTTTTCCCGATGTGCTGGAGGCCATGGATTTCGAAGGCTCGATTGATGGCGAATTGCTGGTGGGCCATCACGGCGAAACTGGTATCGAAACCGCAACCTTTTCGGATTTACAGCAGCGGCTTAATCGCAAAACAGTTACGACCAAACAGTTGCGGGAATATCCGGCCTTCATCCGCGCCTATGATCTTTTGCAGGATGGCACGCAACAATCGGGCGAAGATTTACGCGCGCTGCCCTTTTCAGAGCGACGCGCGCGGCTGGCTCAATTCGTCGACAAGCTCGATAAGCGCCGGTTTGATCTGTCGCCGGTCCTTCAGTTTTCAGACTTTGACGAACTCGCGCAACTACGCCTCACCCCGCCCCATCCGGTTATTGAAGGGCTTATGCTTAAACGGCATGATAGCAATTATGTGCCGGGACGTCCGAAAGGGCCATGGTTCAAATGGAAGCGCGATCCGTTTACCATTGATGCCGTGGTTGTCTACGCACAACGAGGCCACGGCAAACGCTCCAGCTATTATTCTGATTTCACCTTCGCCGTGTGGACTGGCCCCGAAGACGCGCCTGTTCTTGTACCCGTCGGAAAGGCATATTTTGGCTTTACCGATGAAGAATTGAAGCTGCTCGACAAATTCGTTCGTGAAAACACTATAGAACGTTTCGGTCCGGTACGTTCTGTGCGCGCTGAGCCTGACCACGGCCTTGTGGTAGAGGTTGCCTTTGAAGGGCTTAACCGGTCGACCCGGCACAAGTCAGGCGTCGCTATGCGTTTTCCGCGCTTCTCTCGCCTGCGCTGGGATAAGCCGCCCCGCGAAGCGGACCGGCTTGAAACGCTTGAAAAACTGTTGGGCTGATTATTCAGCGGCCGCAGTCGTGACGCGAATTGCAAAAATATCGACAGCTTTGCCAGAGCCGCTCAAATCGGAATTGATCATAATCTTGCCCCCACGTCCCGCAGCCTGGCCTGTCTGAAACTCCTGATCAAACAGGAAATCACTCACAGAATCGCGAACGTCATACCGCCTGCGGCCGCAGTCACCGAGACCAGCAAAATCGCAATTGACTGACATTTGCGTCGTCTTGCCATCATCGCTACGGGCAACAATATCGAAGGTAGCCTTCTTTCCAGCAAGCTGATTTAGCACGCCTTCACCGACATCAAATGTCACAGTATCATTTACGCCGTTTGACTGAACCCGCACAAAGCTGTTTGTGCCTTCGCGCATAATGTCAGCTTTGGCTCCACCTTGTACAGACATACGTGTAGCATCAGTCGGTGTGAAAATATTGATCCAGTTACGGCCTTCAGGATCCTCACCTTCCTTGATCGGAGCCATATTGTTCTCAGTGAGAAGCGGGCTTGAACCATTTCCGCGCGTGAAATCGGCAAAGCTGTTATAAAGCGAAAACCCGATAAGCCCCAAGACAACAATGACCAGTACTGGAACACCGACGCTGATAAGCGGCGAGCGGCGCTTCTTCTTGCGGTCTTTGCGCGAAACTCCAGCATCATAATCGGATACAGTCTCAGACCGGGCCGAACCGCGCTTTTTCTTTTTAGGATCGCTCCGAATATCTGCTCTATCGAGAGCTGGACCAGCTTCAAAGCTGCTATCACCAAGTACCGGATCAACGGATTCCGGCGAGCCAAGCGAGTGTTCCCGACGGGTTGGCGCCGCTTGTACGGACTTGAATTCACTCTCAATACCCGAGATCGCGTCTTTGACTTTCTCGCGCCGCTGCCTTTTTTGCTCTTCGCTGAGTGCTGTGTTAGCAACAAGCGCACGCTCATGCGCGCCCCATGCAGCCTCATAGATACGCTGCCGGGTGGCCGGACTATGCGCGTCCGACTTTGCGAATGCATTTCTTATAGCGCGCTCGATGCTTTCCAAAGGGCAGTTCTTCCTCGGTTTCTAAAATCCGTTCTGCAAGTTTCCAAGCCGTCATAGTCTGACTGAGTCCTCAGAAAGAAGCAGATTAAGTGAGCCTCAGCGAAATTAACGTCTGAATCAAGGCATTTAGCGGTTCTGCATCAATTTTGGCTACCCTTGACACCTGATAAAGATATCAAAAATTAACTTTATACCTCTTTTTCCACCAGGCCTCTGCCGAAAGTTCATACTGCTCAACGCCGGACCCGTCTCACTGTGACCCACTAGCTCTCCATATATTTTCAACTTGCCGTAAGGTTTAACCGTGTTAGAAATATTACGTTTACGAAAACGTCAATTTTGGAGGATAAAATGGCATTGCCGGAAATTTTGAAAAACAAACTGCGCATTCCTGTTGTAGGAGCGCCGCTGTTTATCATCTCCAATCCGGCATTGGTATTGGCGCAATGCAAAGCGGGCATTGTCGGATCATTTCCTGCGCTGAACGCGCGCCCAGAAGCGCAGCTCGATGAATGGCTTTCCGAAATTACAGAAAGCCTAGCCGCGTATAATGCCGACAATCCTGATCGCCCAGCTGCACCGTTTGCCGTTAATCAGATTGTGCATCGCTCGAACAAACGCCTTGAGCACGATCTTGGTCTATGTGTGAAATATAGGGTTCCAATTGTAATTTCGTCGCTGGGTGCGGTTCCGGAAGTCAACGCCGCGATCCAATCCTATGGCGGCATCGTTTTGCATGACGTTATCAACAACCGCCACGCCAACTCAGCTATCCGCAAAGGTGCCGACGGCCTCATTGCCGTTGCAGCGGGCGCTGGTGGCCATGCGGGTTTACTTTCGCCTTTCGCACTTATTCAGGAGATCCGCGAATGGTTTGATGGTCCGCTGCTGCTTTCGGGTGCGATCGCCAATGGCGGCGCCATTCTCGCAGCACAAGCCATGGGCGCAGACCTCGCCTATATTGGCTCTCCTTTTATCGCGACGACCGAGGCCCGCGCATCAGACGCCTACAAACAAATGATCGTGGAATCGAATTCGTCCGACATCGTTTATTCGAACTACTTCACTGGCATTGCTGGCAATTACCTCAAGCCATCGATCGCAAATTCTGGCCTTGATCCGGAAAATCTGCCGCAAGCTGATCCAACAAAAATGGACTTCGATAAAGCACAACAGGAAGGCGCAAAAGCCTGGAAAGACATTTGGGGCTGCGGACAAGGGGTTGGCGCAATTAAAGAAGTTGTGCCTGTGTCAAAGCTGGTTGAGCGCCTCTCATCCGAATATACTGCAGCGCGCAACAGTATCTGCGGCGACGCATAAAGCCTCTCGGTTTAATATGTGTTCATTTTAAGAAGCCATTTTTAAAAGTGCCAAACAAACAGACAAAATGTGCGTTTTGGACCTTGCTTTCTTTTATGCTTTTAGTTATGAGCGCAGCGTTCGGTCACAATTGACTGATAGTCCTTAAGTAACTTTTATTCCGGGCCGCTTTAGCTCAGTTGGTAGAGCACATCATTCGTAATGATGGGGTCAGCAGTTCGAGTCTGCTAAGCGGCACCACTAAAAACCAAATAAAATCAATATCATAACATGTATTTTTGATGTGGCAGTAATAAGCAATTCTACTGCTGGGTAACATTCAGGGTTGTAGCGCGCAAAATCGCGTGGCACGTAACGCAAGATCGAGTGGCAACACTTTCTTCTAGAGTGATGACATTATTTTCCCATTGTGATTGAGTGCTCTCCAATTTCGTAGAGTGAGAGAACAATGACCAAAACGATTTTCGCGGTGTTTGATGCACAGGGATATTCTGAGGGTTTTTATACTCCCGACATACATGGCGGTTCTATTCCGAAAAATGCTGTTCAGATAACTGAGCAGCAGTGGCAGGAGCTTCTGCAATATTCCAATACCCGGAAGTGGGTTGATGGCAAAATCGAGGAAGCACAGCCACGCGCACTTGAAGCTCCATCGCAGGAGCAAATCGACGAGATGGATGCTCTCGACGAAGAGCATCAAAGACTAAGGTTGGCGATGAGTTCCATTCTGCTTGAGTGGTCAAAGATCGAAACTCAGTTAGCTTATCTACTTGTCCATATTATCGGGAATAAGAATGGAATAGATCAAATGATCGCACTTTCCATATTCTTCAGTCCTACCGGATTAGAGCCGCGAATTAAAATCGTTGAAGACAGTTTCAAAGCATTAACAAACCTCGCTTCTGATCCAGCATCTCAAAATGCGGCTTGGAAACGGTGGGAAGCATTAAGAGGCGCTCTCAAAAAATCCAAGGATATGAGAAATACTGTGGCTCACGGAACAATTTCCGCAATGTGGGTAAATCCAGAATCGGCTCCCGCTAAAAATCATGTCAGACTCACGTCAAACACATTCGACTTCACTAGAATGGATTTCGAAAAAATGGCGAAAGGTGCCGTCTTGGGCTTTTCAGCCTCAGACTTAGAACATGCGTTGAAGCAACAAGTGCCGCCGATATTTAAGCTAATTGAAGAATTGAAGAATACCATATTGGCCTTGAGAGCAGGTACTTTCAAAGGTTAGTCCGAGATTTCCTGTCCAAATGAAACTCAATCTCTGACCGCGTAAACGTTTCCCGATCGCGAAGTGTCAGGTCGCCTATAGGCCGCTGGCCGGTCAAATCAGGCCAGTATCCGTGAGCGCCAAGCCGCCACAGGTGGCGCATTGGCAGGCTATTCACGACATTACTGTGCGGCGGATAGACCTCAATCGCGACGACATCAGGCCCGAAATATTCGTTCTTCAACTCTTGAAGCTCGTCCCATGTTATAGTGCCGTCATGTTCGACGGACATGAGGCCGCGCAGTTCGTCCAGCAAGACACCCACAACCGCCGTCATGACTGCACCTGCGCAGACGGCCATACAATGGCCTCTACGATGGCACGGGCTTCGGCCTCATCTTCGGCGGCGTCAATGTCACGCTTGGCACCAAGCCGAATGCTTTCGATCATTGCTCCGATTTGCTGCCATTGGGCGAAGGCGGTGAGAACAGTATCAGCGACTTCGGCAAGCGTATCCGCCGTGATACCAACTTCTGATGACAGGATTGGATAGTCAGTAGCTTGCGGATTGGTCGCAGCTTTGAACGCCTGTGCCTCAGTCACCTTCTGCTGATACGTCATCGCCTGACCGTGGCCCGGCGTGATATATTTAAGACGTTCGGTTTCTGCCGATGCATCGACCTGAGCCTTCAAGTTAGCCTTGAGGTCAGAGAGATGAATAAAGATGCCATAGGGAGTTAAGACCTTCTGTAAAGAAGCGTCTGGCTGATTGCCTTCATCGTCATAGGGCCAAAGGCTGGGAAGACTATCTGGAATGACCGCACCCATAGTTTTGGACGGCGCGATGAACGGGGTAGCATTCCAGGCCTATGTCCAGCAGGTTCTCATTCCAACCTTGGTGCCGGGCGACATCGTCATCATGGATAATCTGCCTGCACATAAAGCGGAAGGAGTACGTCATGCAATCAAAGACGCTGGATGCCGGTTGCTTTACCTTCCTCCATACAATCCCGACTTCAACCCCATCGAGAAGGCATTCGCGAAGCTCAAGGCCGTCTTGCGCGCAAAAGCCGAGCGAACGATCGACGGCTTATGGAATACCGTTGGCCAAATCGTAACGCTGTTCGAACCACAAGAATGCGCCAACTACTTCAAATCGTGCGAATATGACCCCGAGTAAAACGGACACGCTCTAGAACTAGCAATGGATGCGCTCTTTTTTCTGTTTGGGTGCATTGGCGTCGCGATTGCAGCGCTGCTTGCTTTGTCTATTCAGCCAGCTGATATTTTAACAAAAGTTCCATTTCTGACGACAGAGATCCTTCCTCGTACTGGTCAGGCATTAGTTGTAGCTTCGGCGGCTATCGTGATATGGCGCGCAGGGCAAATAACGGGCTTTCTTCGGCGACTTCTTAAGATCAGACGTGAGATTGCCATTAATGAAGCGTAGGCAAAGCTAGAAAGCAACGTGCCCCCACCAGATGCGATCCGAAATTCTTTCTCCACTCACCCTGATTTCGGCAAAGCAATTTCATTACAGGACCAAAAAGAGCCAGAAGGCAGAAATTAAAACTTCTATGCAAATAGCCCCGCTTCGGCGGGGTTTCTTTTTGGCTTTGCAAAACTCGTTAAGAGCACGCATCTCTTTAAGAGACGGCTTTTAATTCGCTTTTGATTTGATGTTGCAGCTTTCGAATTCTATTCCATTTTCTCGGGCGCCACGGCTCTAGAACCAGACCTAGAAACCAATATCTCGAAAGGACGCGAATAGTCTCCAAATGCCCCTTAGCCTCTTCAGCACTTAATCTTTCTAGTTCCCGCACTTTTAATTCAAGTAATTCATGCGCGGCTCTGTGCTCTATTTCTCGGGATTCTAGAGTATCTAATTCTCGCCTCATCAATTGAGCGTTTTGAATGTGGTCTTTTGCGAACACATCGTGCCATATCCACCCAAAGTGAGCAAAACCCCCACGCATCAAATCTATATCGTCTATACAGTCCTCAGAATTAAAGTAATTACCTGATCCGCTAATTCTTACACTATCCATAAATGAATCAAGAGTAGCTTCTAGGTTGTACCGTTCCTGAAAGTACGACACTCGACCGCTAGTAAACTCTTGCGCGCCAGCATAACCAATAACGAGTTCGTCAACTATCTGTTGAGCGGTTTTCTTAATACCAGCACATCTACCAGAAAAATTTCGCATTTCAGCAAGCTCAAAGTTAGTCTCCGAAAGCCAACCTGGACCGCCACAATTGTCGTAACAATAAACAGGGCAACCGCCGACCAAACTATATTGAACTGTTTTCCCAATGGAGATAACCGCATCCACAGCCAGTATATCAGACGGCTCAATAAGCTTACTTATCCCTTCGCGACCAATATGCTGGCAGGAAATGCCCATACTGCGCAAAATCGACAAAGCTTCCCTTACGTCATCCGGAAGGTGATTTGATACAACTAGTATCTTTGTCAATGAATCAGATTTTTTCACATTAGACTGGTGAAATCTTTTGGGTGCCGCATTCCGAAAGTTACACGCATGCCCCTTAGGCTTTCGTTTGGCCGTAAGCTCGTTTTCCACTCTTTCAGCATTAAAAATTAGGCCCCCAGCGTATTTAGCTGCAAAAGGATAATGATAAATTTCTGCGGGAGTTGATGACGATAAATGACAAGAAATAAAAAGACCTTCCCATTTTTTTAATTCATGCAAATCTTGTGTATTAAAAGAGAAATGTCCGTGCTGCGACCAAACTATATCAAATTTTGATATGTCAATTCTAACCGGTGAAACACTCACTCTTTCATGTAAGTGAGGATAAATTAAATCTGAGTATCTTTCGGCTCGGATAACTACATCGTTTCCACGTTCAGCAAAATAATTTGCAATCTCAAGCGCAACAATTTCTGAACCGGTAAATCCAGAAAAATCATGAGTTATTACAGCAACTTTAAGCATTGCGCCCCCATTGTTTAACTAATATAGTAGGAGCTAATTATTTTCCATAATTAAAAAGATCAATATCCTGAGCCAAATATTTTATATTCAGATTAAAACCTCAAAGTATTATTATAGGCCGCTTCATCAAGACGGCAGAAGCGACGCAATTCTAGACGATTTAAACGGCAGAACGCCTCTCATTCTTTAGCCCTGATTCTACACGGTTTGGCGGTGGGTGATAGGGGTGGGTACAAATCAAGAGCGAAGATAAGCAAGGCCTAATTATCTTGATGATAACGAATGGCGACATCTAAAATTATTCTAAACGCATTTTGTTACCTGACTGGTAGTTCTCAAAACGCATACATTACGAATATGCAAACAGCACGAAGACTCGCACTTCGAGGGCGCGCCGATCTGCGAGGGAAAGTTCGTTAAATCTCAGAGGAGTTACATGAATATAGACACAAGCAACCAAATAGGCTTTTGATACAGCTAATTCTTTTCTGCCTTCTTGTAGTATTCGTAAAGGTCGATAACGGCCTGAATTGCTTCTTCGGTTGGTATATCATTGTCCAATTTGGTGAAGACGGTTCCGGCATTAAACAAAGATATAGCCATATCTTGAAACATTTGCTGATGCTGCGCAGGAGTGAGTTTCGGCTTGTTCCCAGCGATAGTATCTCGAAGATGATTAACCACCAATTCTACTGCTGGGGTCAATTCACGATCAAAAATTATACCCATCTGACAAAGACGGCGGATTGCTTCACCGCGTGATCGGATACGGTTTTTGAACATCCAGTCGTCAATGGCCTCCACTTCGGAAAGCGTCATCATGATTGGGATACGTTGATCTTTGAGTTCTTTTTCGTCGGTCATACGGAAGTTTATACACAGATGGCCCAACTTGCACAACTTTTCTGTTGACCTGTATCGAAACAAGGTTAATATAAAGTTGCACAAGTTGCCCAACATAACAGAAAGGCATTTATGCAGGAGAGGAAAGACCAGCGCATACCGCTGATGATGGAGCAATGTATTTGTAATGAAATCGATACCTTCAGGTTCTCACAGCGAATAGCGACGAGAGCCGAAGCGATCAGACGACTGACAAAGGAAGCGCTATCGCAGCAAACGAAAACGGCAACCGAATAAGAGTTTGCACCTCTAATTCAATCGCCGTTTTCAAATGAGCCACCGTGTTTGCACCACGGTTCCCGATTGTCACAAGGTAAGGACCCATAAAGTGACTGATCATTCATATAGCACCGGCTTGCACGGAAATCCAGCTGTGCAAAGCGGGAACAGGGTTTCTCCGCTCTCATACAACGGCGTCGTCATCACGGTTAAAGCCGAAATGATGAGCCTTACCGATATGTGAAAGGCTGCAAAGTCACCCGCCAATCAATATCCGTCGCAATGGTTGCGTTCTGCGACGGCAGAAGCCTTCATTGAGACAGTATCAGTCAATATGGGAATTCCCATAATGAACTTGTGAAGACCGTGCGCGGCGGCAAGAACCCTGGTTCTTCTGCTCATTGGCAAGTGGTTTTTGCATATGCCAAGTACCTGTCACCTGAGTTCTACATGTGGTGCAACCAGGTTGTTTGTGAGCGCATGGAAGGCAAGACCGCTCAACACCAGATGACGCCAGCCGAAATGTTCCTTCACAGTGCCCAGATGATTGTTGCGATTGAGCAACGGCAGGCCGAGCAGGCGCGTGAGATTAATACTATTACAGAAAACCTTGATAGGATGGCCCAGTCGCTTACGACCCATGACAAGGTTCCGCCAAACGGTGAGCTGGTTACCCATCTTCGCAAGCGCATTGCTAAAAAGACAGACTTGTCTTTCGAGGTAATCAACAGAGTTCTGGATATGGCTTCGGTCCAGCCAAAATTTGCTGTCCGTAATCACCATGAGAACGCGGAAAGCAGTGTGAACTACGGCTACTGGCAGCGTGAAATCAATCTCATTTTCTCCAAGTTTATCTCCGAATGCGCACAAGTCACGCCGACCATGTGTACACACCCGTACATAGACGGTCGCTTTCGACTGGTTAAGGGCAGTGAATGACGTTGAAACCAGCGGAATTTTTGGCAAATTACACCATTAACGGCAAAGAGGTTTCATTCTTCACGCCACCCAACGACGAACCAGATTTCCTATGGGTCGATATCGAGGAACTTGCTCAAGCCTTTATGCCTGACGAAGACGCCAAGAGAATGGTCCAGCATTCACACCATCTGTTCGAAGGGGAGCGGTGCGTGGCGACGGTTAAGAATGGGGACCGAATAGCGACAGTTGTGTCTCATGCTATCGCCTAGGGTTTTTGCGGCTTTATTGATGCGAAGAACGGCCACCACGTTGACAATGAAGATGATCCGAATGGACCCGCACACTGGGAATACTGCATAGCCAGCGCGAAAGTTGGCATGGAGTACGCGCCGAAATGCTTCGAAGACATATTCGCAGCATTCAAGAACCAAGCTGGCCCGTTCTTGCGGCACATCCGCGACTAATTGAACAGCGAGCGCGATCAGCCGCGCTCCACCCTTTCAAATCTCTGGAGAAATCCAATGACGGAACAGATCATTCCGGCTAACGCCGAAGGCTTGTCGAAAAAACAAGAGAAAATCAAATCAGCAATTGAGACAGGTTTGACTTTAGCCGCCCTTCTCAACGTATGCCGCGCTGCCGCGTATTTGGTTGAAGAAGATGACGGCAACTTTACCAAATCAGTACCGGGAAACCTCAGAAAAGTGTTGGAGCACGCCGAAGACTTGGCAACTGATGTGTTGATCGGTTTGGAAACCGCAGGTGAAGCATGAACGCGTTGCCCAACATTACCAATACTAGCAAGAGCCGTTTGCCGATTGATCAGATGGATAGCGCTCCTGACGAGGTGCTTTAATGGGTACGAAACAAATCATTGATCTCGACATGACAGACACTGATCAGGCCAACAAGACGATTGTTGTCGACGAAAGTGCACCTTTGGCTCTGTCGGGTGCAACCGCCGATGTTGTCGAGGATATTGCTGAAAGCGACCGCCTGCCTGACAACGCCGTGCTAAATGCTGATTGAAGCGTGACGCTCACATTGCTTTATCCGCAGACGCTCACTGTCAAAAAGGGCGACAAGGTTCGTGAAGAAAAGTACGAGCAGCTCACCTTCCACCGCCTTAATGGTGCCGATCAGCTCGCAATCGCTGCCGCAAATGACAGCATGTTCAATGTTGTGGCGTTCTCACGTTCAACCCGTATCAGTCAGGCCATCATGAACGTGTTGTTCGACAAGATGAATGCAGCCGATATTTCCGCAGGCGCGCAGGTGTTTAGTCACTTTTTGGGCAGTGGCCGGAAGACTGGCAAATAATTTCTCGGCAGTCTCGCCGAGTGTTCCGGGTTCTCAGCCGCTGAAATCGAAACGATGGATGCGGCAACTGCCACCTTCTGGTGGAACTGCATCATGGCTTTTCGCGAAGCCGTTCAGAAGAAAGATTAGATCATGGCAAACCACTCTATGGCGCTTGATGTTCTGGTCAGGCTTCGCGATCAGCTCTCCAGGCCAATGCGTAGCCTGACAAACAACCTTCAGAAATTGACCGGCTTTGCGCGTCGTATCGGGATTCTCGGTACGGCGAACGCAGCTATTTCCTTTATGGGCCCAGTCAATGAGGCAGCAAGCTTTTAGCAGCAACTGCTCGATATTGCCGGTATCGCCGAGCTCTCAGGCAAAGCGGCGTTTGAATTCTTCGGCAAGGCCAAGGCAGAATATGAAGAGCTGGCTTTTGCCGTAGGCCAAACCTCGGAGATTATCGCAGCTGGTGCTGGTCAGATGATCGCTGCTGACGTTGTTCAAAGCCTGATCGACGCCACCATTGCTGACATCGGTCGCGCTGCCACCGCCGCAAATGCGCAGTTCTTAGACATGGCAGGTGTTGGCACCTCCATGCTCAACAACCTGAAACTTCCAGCCGATCAGAAGCGCGACAGCATTGGCGCGCTTGTCATCGCCGGTAAGGAAGGCTCGTTCGAGTTGAAGGACATGGCGCAGCATTTCCCGCGCCTGACCTCTCAGGTTGCAAAGTTTGGCGTCAACGGCCGTGAGGCCGTCGATTTCCTTGGTTCCGCTCTTCAGATTGCCATGAAAGGCACGTCCGATCCGTCAATTGCTGCGAAAAATCTTTCAAACTTCCTGTCAAAAGCGCTGTCTGAGCGCACGATCAAAACTTTTCTGGCATTGATGTGGATATTCAGGCCGTCATGCTGGACGCCGCTTCCAAGGGTATCAATCCGTTGGAAGCCATGCTGCAGAAGGTTGGAAAGCGCCTCCCTCTGCCCCGACGCAAAGGAATCCGCGAAGCAACACGGCCTCGATAATAATCAATCAGCGCTGTTGACGGCGATACTTCTCCCCATATGGGGGGCAATCCTTGTCGTCGTTTCTCACGTGTTTAGAACGACAACAGGCCCCGGACTGGTGTCTTGGGCTTAGTGATTGTAATTATTGTTGATTTTTGGTTGCGGGGGCACGCAACCACCGATACAGACATAAACTTAAAATCATAATTTAATGAAGTCTTTCAATCGCGGATAATTCCCCCCCCTACACAGAGCATGCCGTACAAATTCTCCAGCTACGTTTTTTTGTGCATGCGCGATAACCAACGACAAAAGTTTTTGGCGAGATCAGGAAAAGCAGACCGATCGCTGGCAAAAGCAGAATATTTCATGCCTGTTTTGATCCGAGAATTTTCCACAACTACAAGCAAATTTTTGGCAATATAATCCATTGCCACGATTTCCGGCACAATCAGCAACCCACTTCCGGCAATTGTTGCAGGAAGCGCCATATAATGATGGGCATAACGAGCACCAAGTTTAATACTGCTTTCCTGTAAACCCATAGCATTCAGCCATGTTGGCAAAATATCAGGACGTGAATTCACTGTGCATATTGGTTTAGCTAAATAGCCTGCTCTTAAAACAGCTTTCACAGTCTCAGGGGATCCGACACAAACAATATTTTCATCACATATCGTCCACTCATGCATTGGTGAAGGAAGAGACAAGTCTCTTGAAATCAGAACATCAAAATTTCCCAGTAACTCCTGTGGCGTGGTAGATGTCAAAACATCCACCGGCACATCATTATACAACTTACTGAATTCAGGAAGTGACGGGATAAGCGATGTGAAAGCAAAGGTCGGCAGAGATGTACGTACAACCAGCCTTTGCAGGTCTTTTTGCTGACGTCTTCGTAAGAGCTGGATAGAAAACTCAATTTCATTAAAAGGTGCACTAACGGCTGTTGCTAGCTGCCGACCAATATCTGTGAGCATCACATTCCTGCCCCGGCGCTCTAGCAGAGGTACACCCATAAATATTTCAAGCTGTGCAACATGACGACTGATCGCACTTTGTGAGACCCCAAGACTATTGGCAGCATGAGTGACGTGTTGGAGCCGCGCAACTTCACAAAATGCACGAAGCGCGTTCAATGGCAGAGCATCTAAACTATTGGTCATTGTTTCCGATCATTCACTAACAGTTATGAATTGATCTAATTTTATCATGATTGTCATGACACCTTCATGAAGCACGTACATTTCCAAACCGTGTTTTAACGGTGCGGAATCATGATCCCTATTCATATTGAAAATATATCGGTCGGCTATGGTAAGAACCTGATTATCGACGATCAGAGTATCTCTATTCCTTCAGGAAGTTTTTTTACATTGCTTGGTCCAAGCGGCTGTGGAAAAACAACTTTTTTAAGACTAATTGCCGGCTTTCTTTCTGCTCGTAATGGAAAAATTTTATTCGGTGACAATAACGTTACCCGCACGCCAGTTCATCAACGCGGTTGCGGCGTAGTATTTCAAGATTACGCATTATTTCCGGATCGTTCTGTTTTTGAAAATGTCGCCTATGGCTTACGAGCGCGCGGCATAAAAGACCGCGAGATTAAACAGCAGGTTGGTCAGTATCTGGAACGGGTTGGTCTCGCTAATTTTGCCGAACGTTCCCCTACAGCATTAAGCGGAGGACAAAGGCAGCGAGTGGCATTGGCGCGCGCACTCGTCATTCAGCCACAAGTGCTACTGCTGGATGAACCTCTGTCAGCGCTTGATGCAAAGCTCGCTATCGAAATGCAGAGTTTCGTTCGCGATATTCAACAAGAGTTTGGTGTGACAACAATTTTCGTTACCCATGATCAGCGAATGGCTCTGACTATGTCAGATCAGATCGCCTTATTGCGCTCTGGACGTGTGGAGCAAATCGGCAGTCCGCAAACGATCTATTCACGGCCAGAATCAACTTATGTGGCTGATTTTATCGGCTCTGCCAATCTTATCGAACCAGAAACTGTTCAGCTAGATGGTGATCTGGCGCAGTGCACTATCGCAGGTAAGTCGGTCACTGTAGCACGCAATAATTGCGTTTCAGGAGATAAGGTTCATCTTTGTATCCGTGAGGAGGCTCTTAAAATTCTGCCTTCGGAAACAGGTATATCAAAAAAAGACAATATACTTCCAGCCCATGTAGAGCGTGTGATTTATATGGGAGAGGTCTATCGCATTGAATTGCGACTTGCCAATAGAGCCCTGTTAAAAGCCCAAGTTCAAAGCGGCTTTGGTGCATATATTCCGGAAACCGGTCAGGACGTTGTTCTGATGGTCTCAAAGGATGCCTGTCTTGTGAAGGATGGTCAGCCATGACATTGTTTCGTCCTTCCGTATGGACTCTGCTTAAACTGGTTTGCCTGATCGTTCTTGTTGCATTCGTTGTGGCTCCACTTTGCACGCTTGTCATCGATAGTTTTCGCGCAGAAGACGGCAGCTTCACCCTCTCAGGTTATAGTGATTTTTTCTCTACGCCGCGCCATGTTGAAGCTTTACGCAATAGCCTGACTTTGGGTGTTATAACGACATTAGGAGCTTTGATCATTGGTCTGCCGGTCGCATTTGTGGTGGCACGATATGACTTTCCTTTCAAAAACACGATTGCATTTTTGCCGCTGATTACCTTTGTAGTACCTGATATTATTGTTACGCAGGCATGGCTTATGGTGCTTGGCAACAATGGCATCATTACCAATATATTCTGGGAACAATTTGATATTGTTTTACCGAGTATTTATGGCTGGACAGGCCTTAGTCTGGTAATGATTTTACAGCATTATGGTTATGCTTATCTCCTCGTGCTTGCAGCGTTTCGAGGTGTAGATGGCTCACTTGAAGAAGCCGGAAGGACCCTTGGATCCGCGCCGCTGCGTGTTTACTTGACGATTACTGCGCGTTTGTTGCTGCCACCATGCCTGACTGCCGCTCTCGTCGTGTTCACACTCGCCGTCGATAATTTTGGTGTGCCGGTTATTATGGCTCCACGTACACCCATTCTCTCTGTCAGCGCTTATAATGCCTATCTGAGCGAGTTTTCCGGCAATACAATGATGCAATCGGTTATGTCCGTCTTGCTCATTTTTATTGCAGTCTTCATGCTTTTTGCACAAAAGCTGGTTGTACGAGGCCGCAACTTTCAAATGGATTCCGGTAAGGCAGCGGCAACGCAGCGTTTAACGGGTCGGCACGGTATTTGGGTCTCAGTTATTCTTCTTGCTGTTATCGGACTGTCTTTACTGCCGCTGTCTGTCGTTATTCTTGGTGCATTTACTAAAAGTGTAGGCCCTGTTCTGCATTGGGGTCAGTTCTCACTTGATAACTTTGCGACATTAGGCAGCCGTGGTGTACAGGCCTTACTCAATTCATTCTTTCTCTCAGCAATCGCATCCATTGCCGGCGTAATTTTTGGTGCCCTTGTCAGCTACCTTATTATCAAGCGTCGCTCCCCTCTGACAGCTCTCCTCGATTATTGCAGTCTGCTGCCATTAGCGGTTGCCGGAACTGTTCTAGGTATCGGACTAATCAATACCTATAATAATGGCTGGATTGTCTTGTCCGGAACATGGATCATCATGGCGGCTGCCTATTTTGTCCGCCGTGTTCCCTACGCAATTAACAATACATCTTCCGCGCTATACTCCATGCGGGATAATCTGGAAGAAGCATCGGTCAGCTTAGGCGTTCCACCAGCACGCAGTACTGTGAATGTTATTCTCCCGCTTCTGCGGCCGGCCATGATCAGCAGTGCGATTTTCATGTGGGTGACGACTTTGTCCGAGCTGAGCGCAACGCTCGTGCTCTATACGCCCGGTCTTGAAACTATGCCGATCCAGATCTACAGCCAGATCGATGGCGGCTATATGGGCGCAGCCTCTGCCTATAGCCTCATTCTTATTGGCTCGATTTTCATCCCTCTGCTTGTCGCCACGAAAATATTCAAAATTGATATTTTCAGCACCCGCAAAGCCGATGCCCACTAAGTTTTCTCCCTCACCTTGCAATCACTTTTCTGACACTCAAACAACGAGTTACCAAATGCCATTGAACCTCTTCAAATCCCTGACAGTCGCATCCTTAATTTTCGGCAGCACACTGTCCTCAGCCTTTGCCGGAAACGATGTCACGCTTTACGCCTCCAATAATACTGCAGCTGTCGATGCATTACTTGGTGTTGTTGCGCGAACAGCACCTGACCTGAATGTTCAGGTTGTCAGCGCCTCAACAGGCGCTTTACTGACACGTATCAAAGCGGAAGCTGCTAATCCTCAGGCTGATGTTTTCTGGAGTGCAGGCTACTCAACACTCGACAGTTATCAGGATAATTTCCAGCCGTATGAAATCAAAACAGCGCTACCGGAGAATATGACCGGTAGTAACGGACTGTGGGCTGGCAGCAATGTGCATGTCATGGTGCTTATGATCAACAAGCGCCAGCTTGGTGATCTCCCTGCCCCGACAAGCTGGTCGGATATTCTGAAACCGGAATGGAAAGGAAAATTCGTTTTCGGTGATCCGGTTAACTCTTCTTCCGCTTATGCTCAGCTTTTTGGCCTTTACAAATTATTCGGCAGCGAAGGGCTGGAAAAACTAGCTGAGAATGCTGTGGTCGTCGGCAGCTCATCCAGCACCTATACCGCGCCTGCTGCCGGAGAATATCCGCTTGGCATTACCATGGAGTACTCGGCGCAAGCCTATGTCGCAGGTGGCCAGCGTGAGATATCACTCGTCTATCCTAGCGAAGGTACTTTCCTTTCCCCTGAAGGTCTTGCAGTCATTAAAAATGCCCAAAACACCGCGAGTGCAAATCGTCTTCTGGAAATCATGACATCGAAAGAAGCGCAGGAAGCTGTCTTCAAAGCTACTTTCCGCCGCCCGGCAAATACAGAAGTTGACGTTAATGCCCTTTCTGGGTTGCCAAATCTGAATGATATCAAAGTGATTAATATCGATCCGAAAGAGGCCTCAGCACAGCGCGACGAAATTATCGCCATTTGGCAAAAAGCGTTGGGTAATCAGTAAATTACAATCTTTACATTTGGCTATGCCGATACGCATAGCCACGAAATTCGGTATTATCTATGATGAAACTCGCACAGAAAATGACACATGTTGCTCCTTCGGCAACAAAAGCAATGACACAACTAGCAGCGCAACTGCGCGAACAAGGCAGGGATATTATTACCCTTAGTCAGGGAGAGCCGGATTTTGCGACACCACACAATATTCGGCAAGCAGCGATTAAAGCCATTGATGAAGGCAAGACGGTTTACACCGCTGTTGCAGGTATTCTTCCTCTGCGTGAAGCCATTTGTGAAAAATTTGAGCGTGAAAATGGTCTCTATTTCACTCCCGACCAGATCACAGTAGGCTGCGGTGCAAAACAGCTCCTTTTCAATGCACTTATGGCAACATTGGATGAAGGTGATGAGGTCGTTTTTCCGACACCTTGCTGGGTCTCCTATCCGGAGATGGTAAAGCTTGCCGGTGGCACGCCGATTGCTATTGAAACTTTACCTGCGGACGGGTTTATCTTAAAACCTCAGGCACTGCGGGCAGCATTAACGCCACGCACAAAGTGGCTCATGCTCAACTCTCCGTCCAACCCGACAGGAGCAGTCTATACTCAACATGATCTGCAGGCACTCGCAGAAGTATTACGTGATTTCCCTCACGTGATGGTACTCAGCGACGATATTTATGAGCATCTTGTGTATGACGACAAGGTATTTTTCACTTTCGCGCAGGCTGTGCCAGACTTTAAGGACCGTGTTCTCACCGTCAATGGTGTTTCAAAATCTTATGCAATGACCGGCTGGCGTGTAGGATATGCTGCAGGACCTGCTCAGCTCATTAAAGCCATGAATACAATTCAAGGACAGTCAACATCTCATACCAGCTCCATATCTCAATATGCAGCAGTAGAAGCTTTGCGTGGGCCGCAGGGCTTTATTATAGAGTTCCGCGCAGCTTTTAAACGGCGTCGTAATTTTGTTACTGAAGCTCTTTCCAATATCGATGGGTTAGAGTGTTCTGCTCCGGATGGTGCTTTTTATGTTTTTGTCGATTGTCACGCACTCTTCGGAAAAACAACACCGAACGGATATGCGCTGCAACATGATACTGATGTCGCAAGCTTCTTACTGGAAGATGCTGGTGTAGCTGTCGTGCCTGGCAGTGGTTTTCAGGCACCGGGTTTCCTACGGCTGTCCTATGCAACTGACGATGAAACATTACAGCGCGCAACGGATAAAATCGCGCAGTCCATTGCTAAGTTGTCCTGAGCTCAAAAAGGCAAATAATATGTATGAAAATTCAGCAAATCTTCGTACCAAAATAGCAAAAAACGGCTTATTACGTGTCATGGCGGCACATAGCCCTCTTTCAGCAAAATTAGCAGAAGAAGCAGGCTTTGACGGCTTATGGGCATCAGGGTTTGAACTTTCAGCGCTATATGGACTGCCTGATGTCAGTCTGATTACCATGACACAGCACCTGGAAATGGTGCGCGCAATGGCTGAACAGACTACGCTGCCGATAATCGCAGATATAGACACAGGTTTTGGCAATGCAATCAATGTCATCCATGCTATCGAACGCTATGAACGTGCGGGCGCCGCGGCTGTGGTTATTGAAGACAAAACATTCCCAAAAGTCACGAGTCTCATTGCAGAAGGTCGGCAAGAATTACTTCGCACACAAGAATTTCAGGGTAAAATCCGTGCGGCAGTTGCCACCAGAACCAATGAAAATTTTCTAATTATTGCCCGTACAGAGGCTTTGATCGCAGGTCTAGGTGAAGCCGAAGCCTTGCGTCGAGCTGCTGCTTATGAAGCTGCAGGCGCTGACATGATTTTGGTTCATTCGAAACAAAAAACACCTGATGAGATTGAAAGTTTCATTCGTGCTTGGAACGGGCAGATTCCTATTGTGATCGTGCCAACTGCTTATCCCGACATGAATGAAGACCGCATCCAACAACTCGAAAAAGTAGCGATTGTCATTTATGGCAATCATGCGATCAGAGCTTCAGTTACTGCGATGCAAACTATTTTCTCGCGTATAATAAGAGATCGAGGGATTCACGAGGTCAATAAAGATATTATTTCCGTCGAAGAGGTGTTTAGACTTCAAAGAATGGAAGACATCAAAGTCGCGGAGAAGACGTTTTTGTCTTAGTTTCATAGAACATCAACAGGCCATTAATATATTTCAAACAATGGCCTGTTGAAATATTATATCTATCTATAATAAATATAACTAAAGAAATTTAACTTAACATACGTTTTCACATACGTTTTTTTTCTTTAAGATTTTGAAATCCATAAATCAACAAAACAATATCAGCATCGCAAGTAGACTGGCAGTTCTCATAAATTAGGCATGTTCATTTCAATGCCCAAGATGAAGTCGGGAAACCGCTGTTTGATTAATAGCATGTCCCAATAAAGCCAAATGCAAGTCAAACATAAGTACATATTGAGATGGCACACACTTTTGGGATCGCTTCCTGCCCCCCTGATCACGATCATTAAGTATTGTGGGTGGTTGCGTGGTTCGTTACCCCCGATTTGAACCTGTTTTTGCTAAGGCATTGATATAGCTTACAAAACGAGATTTTCGCGTGTTTTAAGGATTTTTAGCTAACAAAAAAACCCTCAGCCAACCGATTGAATTGATTGAGGGTTTTTTTGGGATTTTGGTTGCGGGGCTCGCAACCACCGATACCGACATTCGCTACAAGTCGCCGTCTAAAATTTGGCTAACGGGTACTTAGTTCATTACACACCTATTCCTCGTCTTCCAAAGACGTGAATGACTGGAGCAACATCACTGTAGTTACCTCGTCTCTTACAACGTCCATTTCTGCGGATGCACCCGCGTTGAATGCCCCACGTAATGCGACATGCGCTTCAAACGTCTCAACTCGCGAGGCCGTTGTTGTCATTTGTCTTAAGGCCGTATGATGACGATCATAATCCCCAGCTCGTACCATCTGCGGCAGCATGTCAATCACAGGAAGCGAAATCCCGCCCTCTTCAGCGGTCTTGTAAGCGGCGATTTGTCCAAGCACACCACACAGAAAGCCAAGATCAGGGGCGATGCGTATGGCGAAGCGGCGGGCCCGTTGCGCTGTTGAGGATTGGTTTGCTCGCTGTTTGACGTCTCCTTCGTGCTTACGAATGAACGCGAGAAGCCAAGCCTCGATCTCGATCAGCGTGCGCCCTGCGCACCACATTGAAACTAACGTCTTGAGCGCTCCCAATATCCGCTTAGCGGTGGCCTTGGGTTTCGTTGTATTCGTGTAGGCGCGGCCGAAAACGGACTCAAGAGCTGTTTCCCTAACGAAGATCGTCAAATCCAAAGGATGTTCAGCCACGATATCCAGCAGCCAGTTGATCCAGTCCTCGGTAGCCGTCTTTTCAACTGGAGCCTGATCAAATACCTCGACCAATCGTTCGATCAGCCTTGGCGGAACACCGTTGCGGACAGCAATTTCCCGTTG
Source organism: Brucella sp. 21LCYQ03 (assembly GCF_023554105.1). Classification (GTDB taxonomy): domain Bacteria; phylum Pseudomonadota; class Alphaproteobacteria; order Rhizobiales; family Rhizobiaceae; genus Brucella. The sequence continues at coordinate 57,010 of NZ_JAMJWE010000005.1, read as the reverse complement.
CCAATCGAGAACAGGTGGATCTTCCAGTTGTTCCTCGGCAGACTTGAGCGCGGTTCGGCGATGTTCGAGCCATTTGTCCGCCCCCGGAGCATTTGCCTCCCTGCGCCGGAAGAACCCCAGCGAACGGCGAACGATATCGTCAAAGCCGCTCTCTCCTGCTGTCGTGACAGCAGACAAACGCCGGATAATCGACTGCACTTTTGGATCAGGGTTAGCGGATACCTCGATCCGATCAAGCAGCAACTCTATCGGATCATAAATCTCCTCACAGGCATCCTGCTCGGAGAAAACAGTCTTCAGAATTCCCTCGGGCGGAAGAGAGAGGTTCCCTATTTCCACACGGATGGGTGTTGCGGGAATAACGATTGCTAGACCAGTTGCAGCATACGCCGCGCGTCCCGCCCTCCCCAGCGCGTTGAGGATCTCGTGAGGACGCAAATCCGTGCGGGGATTGCCGCTTGGGTCATCAACCGCGCTCCTGTCGGTACCCGCAAGAATCACAACATCGCAGGGAAGATTCAGCCCTTGCGCAATCGTGGAGGTCGCGGCTACCACATCAAGGCCCATGGCCTCACTCTCGGCATCCCTGCGAACCCGAAAAACGCTTTCCGTCAGCCTCCGCTCCAATGGCAGCAGATCACCATGATGCACCGCTGCCCTGCATCCCGTGGGATCGAATGTGGCTTCGACCGCTCCCACATCCCTGAGAACTGACTTGCGCATTTCCTCCTGCGTCTCATCCAGAGCGATGGTGGCCGGGGCCAATAGTCCATTGATCTGATCCGCAACGCTCCTGCATGCTTTAGTATCGTTGCAAAAGACGATCACGCGCTTTCCTAGAGCCGCATAGTCGGCCGCGATTCGCGCAGCGACTTCGTTCCTGTTCGATGTCAATCTCCCCTTGGCATTTTTCACGAGCGGCGGCCGTTGATCCGTGAGTGCCTGCACGACCAGCTTTTCCGACCGCTTGGGGTGCCATCCAGAAATCAACGAAAAGAGTCCAAGAGGCTGTGCGGGAACCCGGCTCCGCGCCGACTGGGTTTTCGCCTTCGAGACGACTTGAACGGCCTCAAGGACGTCAGAGTGATCATAGATGACGCAAGAGCGAAGTTGCCGTGTTGGCTTCCAAGGATCGTCGAACGCCTCAACTTCCCTTCCCGTCACGGCCCGCAGCCAACGGGCGATTTCGGCACCGTTGGCGACCATAGCAGACAGCAGCAGCAGGTCTGCTTCCTTGCGACGGCGGAGAAACGTCAGGAGCGCCAACATCGCATCAATGGCGCGTGCGCTGATTTTCGATGAAGTAGCCGGATCGTCGGCACTAATGAGATGGAACTCATCGAAGACAAGGAGGCCGACCTTGTCGAAAAGCTCAGGCGCGAAACCAAGGAGGGCAAGGCAACGCTCGGGTGTCATTACGGAGAATGCTGGCAGCCTGTCACCAAGCTCTTCGAGCGCAACGTCTTCAACGACGCTGACCGCCTCTAGGCCTCCGATTTGTGCAGAGAGATCGGTCTCTACCTGATCGACGAGAGCGTGAGTAGGAGCCAGGTAGACGACGCTCTCGCCCGCGCACAGGGTTGCTGCGATTTTCAGGACGGATAGCGTGGTCTTCCCCGAACCAGTGGGCGATGTCATGACCATGGACCTGCCACGGCTCAGGTATCCCGTCCTGACAGCTTTCAGATGATTGATCCACAGAAACGGACGCGATTGCGCCTGAGACAGGAGCCAGTCGGCCCATGCCTTTGCTTGCGCTCCAGATGGTGTTGGGAGTCGAACCAGCATCCCGGCCTGCATTCCATCAACAAGCCGACTCAACAGTGTGGCCAGATGATGTGGACCGGCAAACTGGTGATGCACGGTTCCTTCCAGCGCAACGTTGATATCTACGGCTGTGGCCTCCGACAAGCGGATAACACGCTTGAGCCTTGAACGGATATCAGGGTCGGACACAGCGCTCCCGCGCGCCTCCTGTCCAAGTCCCTGAACCACGTAAGCACATTCCCTTAGAAGAAGGTCAGTGGCTACTTCTCGGCTATCTCCCGTTGCGATGGAGTCTTCGCCAAGGTCACGCTCTATCAGCGTCGTGAGATTGCCAGTTGCCAATTCCCGAAGGCTCAGGATCAGAGATCGTCGAACCGCCCGCCGTTCGCCCCTGGCCCGGAGTTGCCCCGCCACTTCCGCCGCGTCCGCCGCCCGATCAGCAACCAGGAACAGTAGCGTTGCCGAGATTGATGATCCAATTGCATCACTCGAAACAATGGTTGGACGATCCAACGCAGTTTCACGAACGCGGCTCAATATCTGATGAGCACTAGCGGCGACGAAGGCTGTGGCACGCGTCTGCTCAGGTCGAAGATTGAGTGCGACATAGGCTTCAAAAGTCGAAGCAAGACGCCTCACCCGGTCGATCACTCCGCTTGCAGGCTCAGGTTCACCTTCACGTGACAGAAGGCGAACTGTCGCCAACTCAATGTGAGCCGCCGTCAACAACTCATCCAACGTTTCAGGATCGAGACCCGGTAGGTCCGGAGCCTCTCGTAGAAGAGCGCGAGAACTTGGATCAAACACCGGCGATCTCCTGGACTTTAGCCGCCACCTCGCCGGCGATAAGAGCCAAGCCCTTGCGCACGTCCTTGAAAGCCAGCACTCCGGCCGTGCGAGTTTCGAGCTCACCACCAGCGACCGCTTCAAACCCGGCTATGATATGCAGAAAGTTTCCGGCTTTGCGCTGATCTTCGCCGGTCGCAACGGCAACTCTGAACTCGCGAGCACCTTCCCAGAACATCTCGTCGACCGCTGCCTCAGCGTCGATGTCAGGGACACTCTTCAGCAAGGTTACGAGGTCGGCGAGGATTTCATCATCGCGCTCACCGCACAGAATGGTTCCGATCTCGGGCCATACGCTAGAGCTTATAAGGCTGCGCGGCGATTTCGAAGCCTTATCCTCACAAAGTACAATGCGCTTGATCTCACGCCCTCTATCTTCCAGTTCGATGATAAAACCGTCAAATCCCTTATCTGCCTGTCGAACATGAGGCGATGTCATATAGCCGTTCGGAAGAGCTAGCCGCGCAGCAACCCAGGAGATATGCTGGAATAGCAGTCCATCCCGGTGAACAACGGACGTCCTCATCCGCTTTCTCGCCGCCTCCTTCTGTTCGTCGGTTCCCGACCGGAATAGCTCGACGTCCTCAGCACGCGGAGCCGTCAGCTTCCTCACGACATTCTGGGCGACCCTGCCTTTTGAAACGCGCCGTCGCGGCTCCAGAGCATTGATCACTCGCTGAGCGTTTTCCTCCTGTCGCAAATAAAGATAGGCAATAATTTCGATTAGTTTGGCACGATTTTTCTTGCTTATTGTCCATTCCGAAAAATCACATTCTGTAGTTGGAGAATGAGTTATAGACAGTGGCATATGGTTCCCCCCGAGACAGCTCGTCGCCAGCCCAAATGGCTATATATCGACCGCAACCATCATTTGTGAAATTGTAGTAAGCCACCCCCTGATCTCATTCTGAGGATCTGTTACCGCAAGCCTATCGAGGGTCATACGAGACATCGCCGCATTATTAAGGCAGCGCTTCGCTGCACTCTCTTTCTTCCGCCGCTTCTCCTCATCAAGATTGTCCCAAGGATCAGCACCATTAGCCGCATGGACTGCCTGCGCCACGATTTTCGGTACATCGTCGAAATTACCGAAGGGTGCTGCAAATGCAATGTTTATCTGGTTCATAGCGTAGGCCTCATTAATGGCCTCATGGTGCAGGTAACTTTCCAACTCACGCTTCTGGGTTGCAACTGCCTGACATCCAGCGCGGGCGTTAACTGCATTCATATGATCGGCATACTTCGGCAGACCAGGCGGAGAATTGTCACGATCACAAATGTGAAACTCTGGCCTATTGAACGGGGCCAGACGCGATGCCCATAACGCTAGGTTACTGCCCCCAAGTGGCACGAAGATGAGTTCCCCATCTAACTCTAGTTTTTCGAGGTCGCACACTTCTTCGCCTGCGGCGATAAGTATTCGCGATACACCTTTGAGAAATGCAATGTCATGTGGACCTTCCACGCCGATAAAGATTTTAACATTGTGGTCGGGAAGCACTCCCAGAGATTTTGCTATTTCAGCGGACGTTTCTTCATTGCCTTCGTTGATCGAACGAATTCCGCCTTCTCCTCGCTGTATGAAGCGAAGATCAGTCTCGTCCAGATAACGGGCCAACATAGGAGTATGCGTGGTAACTATGACTTGTTTACCTTCTCCATCCGAGAGTTCTCGAAGAGCGTTCAATAGTAGGCGTTGGTTTCTAGGATGCTGGCTGGTCTCAGGTTCCTCAATAGCATAGATTACCGATGCTGAGCCTTTCTCGACAGCAGCCTTCTCGGCTTTCGCCCGAAAGAAATTGAGGAGGACGAGGCGTTTTACGCCGCTGCCACGTTTATTTAGCGGAATGCCTTCGTCACCAGTAATACTCGTAGAAAATAACGTATCCCATTTCTTGGTCGTAATGACGGGATTGAGGGTTTCAGCAATGGACGCATCCATTTCCCGCAACTTCTCTACAGTTGCGGTAGCAATTTTATTCACCTCACCTTCAACGTAATCTCGAATTTCCTGCAACTTTGGCTCGACGGCCTTGATCGCTTCTCTAATTGCGGCCTTTAGAGGATCTTGAGCTTCCGCGTCTTGATCTGTGCTAGCTCGGTCGGATTTAAACAGTGCGAACGTTGGCAGGTATTGCTGCAACTCAGCCCAAACCTGTTTACTCCCTTCTGCATCCAGAGGCACTGAGACCGTTTCTAGTTGAAGGTCGTCACAGCTCTGCCAAATCGCCGCTCGCACGAGAGCGTTTGCTCTCTTGTCCACACCATCCAAATTCACGCCGAGATCGGCCGCCCGTTTGGCAAGGTCCGCTTTTTTGAGAGTAAGAAGGTCGTTATACCCTTCTATTGTCGGATGGTCAGCCAATGCTTCTATCGCAGTAATCTTCGGCGTCCCGAGGCTTCCATTGTAAGTCTTCTGAATCACAAGCGTTCCGTTCGCACTCAGAAGATACTCCCCAGAGAGCGTGGTGGGAAATTCAGCATCCACCACCATCTGCACAGGAAGATGATCGAATTCGCATGTTATGCGCATCTGTTTGGGATCACCTGCCTTGCAGGCGTCATCCTTGTCAGGCGAAGCAGTCTCAAAGAAGATTGCAAGCGCGTCCATGAGAGTAGATTTACCTACGTCATTTCTACCAACAAGCGCGGTCAAATTACCAAAGCGTACCGTGACAGGTGCTGAGTAACAACGAAAGTTCTCAACTGTAAGACCAATTAGACGCATCATCGCCCCCCCCGAAACAACTACAAGTATCTCTACAACTTCAGTCGAGTCAATGATTTTGCGGCGGAACCGCCGATAGCAAAATGCCTCATGTAAGGGGCAACCCAGCCATTGCCCGACATAAGCGAGATCAGGTTGGAAAGCTGCTGGCTTTGCAAAGCGAGAAGCTGGTTGCCGACCTAGGTGCCTTGCAGCGCGTTGGCGGTATTCTGGAAGCCGAGTCACACCGACAGATGACGGCAGATGCACAGTTTCTGTCCCCGGACCTCGACAAAGAGCGGATCGCGCTTCGCAGCCCAGACTGCTCGGAGATTTTGGCAACTTTCCCCTCTATTGACTGAACTGTCTGCTGGACCGACACAGCGAGCAAATGTCATCATCGCGTATCATTGCTCACTTTTGCTATCTTGGCGTGCTGTTGGACACGCCGCGCCTTGGCAAAGCCGCGATCCGTGGCGATGAACCGCTCCAGCATCGGCACGATCAGCCGGACGGGGTCGGCGGCGGGCTGACCGCTTTCGCGGGCCAGCACCTCGGCATAGGCAATCAGATCGCGGTGGAGCGCGCCCGGCAGCTCCACCGTCACTTTGACGGGTTTGTCCTCAACAAGCGGTCCAAGTTTCAGCTTTGTCATGGTCTGTTCCTGTAAGGTTCGAGTACCAGGTCGCGGGTGACGATGACCCTGACCGGGAAGCCCGGCCGGATGGTCAGCGTTGGCGCGACCTGCAACTGGCGCTGGACGATCTGCTGTCCGGCCTGATTGATGGTATCCTGCGCCCCGGCGCGGATGGCGCGGATCAAGCGATCTTCGTCGTCGGTTGTCAGTTCCGTGCCAATGCCAAGCAGCGTGGACAGGCCCGCTGCTTTCATCAAATCCCACCAGTGGTAATCGACGCCGTCCTCCAGACCGGCATAACCAGAAGCGTCAGCACCCGGCTGGCGCTCCAGCACGATGGAACGGCCATTGGGCAGGATCAGGCGGTTCCAGACCAGCAGCACACGGCGCTGGCCGAACTGCACACCGGCATCGTACTGTCCGATGATGCGCGTTCCCTGCGGGATCAGGAGTAGGCTGCCCGTCGGGCTGTCATAGACATTCTCCGTGACCTGAGCGGTGATCTGGCCGGGGAGATCGGAACGGATGCCGGTAATCATCGCTGCCGGGATTACGGCTCCTGCCTGAAGGATATAGGGCGAGGCTGGCGCCATGATCCGATCCATGGCGACGGTCTGACGGTCCACCGGACCATTCAGAAATACCGTATGGCGATCTTGTGTGGCAGGCTGACCGCCAAGGTCAAGGCCAGCAAGACCCGGCATATTGGAGCCAGGTGTCGTCGCCGTCCTTTGGCCCGACTGGAAGAATACGGTGCTGAGACGTGCGGCCTCTTCCTCGGCGAGACGGCGCTCTTCAGCAGGATCGCGAGCGGGCATTGCCATAGCGGGCGGCGTAACGGGTTGCCCCCTGTTCTGCGCGTCGAGGATCGGACCTCCGAGGTCGCCCGGCAAAGCTGGCCCCAGGACGGGGCCGGTATAATCGCGCGGCAGGCCAGCCAGCCCGTCCGCTGTTGCGCGGTTCTCGGTTGAATAGAGTTCCTCACCATTTCCACTCATGTCGCGGGTCTGGAGCGCATAGATCAATGCCCCCCCAATACCGAGGAGCGCGACAGCGCCGACGCCGGCCAGCATCTTGCGCGACAGGCGGGTCACGCGCGGCGGCTCGGCGCGCAGACGCATAGGAGGCGTATTGGTGGTGGTCTCGTCGCTCATGACGGCTTCTCCCCGGTCTTTGCGGGCTGGGCCGCCTGCCTTTGTTCAACGCGGACGATCCTGACGGTCTGCTTGCGATCACCGCTGCCAAGGCGCAGTTCGGCAACACCGAACAGGCGATCCACGATCAGGATGTTCTGGTGGATGCGGCTATTGACGATCTGCGTTTCGCGGTTCGGACCGATGACGAAGATCGGCGGCATCTCGCCCTGCACGATCCCGCGCGGGAAGACGACATAGACACGGCGGCCATCGTCGAAGACAGAAATCGGACGCCACGGTGGCGTGTCTCCAGTCAGTCCGTAACGATAGTTGCGGGCCGTCTCGACAGGGATGATGGGGGCTGCCGGAACGCTCTGGCGCTGACCGGCAGGTAGCGCGGGATAGGCCCAGGCCACAGCGGGCATGTAGAGCGCCGCGCGGGCGAGAAGCTCAATGAGATAGACGCGGCGATCCGTGCTGATGACAAGATTGGTGGAAATATCCTCACGGGTCGGTTTGACGAGGATATGGACGCGGCGGCTTGTACCCGATCCGCTTTCGGTATCACCAATGATCCATCGGGCGGTGTCGCCTGCCGCAATCGGCCCCGCGCCGGTCAGGCTTTCGCCCGGCTCCAGCGCGATTGTCGTGATCTGCCCCGGTGCGGAATAGACCTGAAACAGCGCCCCTTCCGACCACGGGTAGATCTGGATGGCGTTATAGTAGCCTTCCCGGCGTGGTTCGACACGGGCGGCGGCATTGGCGTTCTCGACGCGGCCAGTCGGTGTTCCGGCAGCGGTTCCGCCGCGCGCCACAGTCCATGCCGGCGGCGTGTGCAATGGCCTCGGCCGGTCATCGGCAACGGCTGTCGGTACGACAGGAAGCGATGGCACGTCGGCGTCATAGCTGAACTGCGGCACTTTGTTGGTCGCGCAGCCTGCGAGCATGGTTGCTGACAGCAATAAAGCCGCCAAAGCGGGTTTACGGAAAAGCGGCAAGTCGGAATTACGAACCATCATGCGGGTCATTGGCTCATCTCCCGCGACCATGAAATTGCATTGACGTAGATGCCGAGCGGATTGGCGCGCAGGCGTTCAGCATCGCGCGGCGTCTGGATCACGATGGTCAGGATCGCCGTCCAGCGTTCGGTCGTGGAGAGCTGGCCATTTTCGTAATGGCGCTCCGTCCAGGCGACACGGAAGCTGTCATTCGAGGCGCGGATGACGCTGGACACCTCGACTGCAATCTGCTGCCTGCCGACCTTGGTGAACGGGTCATTGGCACGGGCATAATCATTGAGGATTGCAGCACCCCGGTCCGTGGTGAACTCATAGGCGCGCAGCCAGTTCTGCCGCACGATGATGGCGTCGGACGGGATCGAGCGTGTCTGCTCAATGAAGCGGCCGAGATGGAACGCGATCTGTGGATCAGTCGGGCGATAGTCAGCCACGGCGGGCGCAACAGCCTGTGACTGGCCGAGATTATCGACCTGCACCACCCAGGGCACGACCGTCCCGCGCGCCGACTGCCAGACAAGCGCCGATGCGAAACCGGCCGAGAGGATCAGCGAGCCGAAGGCCATGATGCGCCAGTTTTTTGCCTGCACGCGAGCCGAACCGATACGCTCGTCCCAGGCTTGGGCAGCTTTCTGATAGGGCGTCTCGGGTTCGGGCGATTTGCCGTAATGGGCAGATGGACGTTTGAAGATGTTCATAAGCGGTCACTTTCAGAAAGATTGATGGAGGAGCCGCCGCCATGGCTGTCGCCAGCGCGCACGGCATGGGCGGCCATCGACGTGCCGTGGCTGAGTGTCTGTTTGCGCTGCATCTGCTTTGCCCATGCCGGGGAGCTGCCAGCTTGTGTGGCGGGTGATGGGGCGGCGCTCGCGGCCTCGCTGGCACCTGCGACTGTTCCAGCCGTGGAAGAGCCGCCGGTGGCGCCGAAGCCGGCACGCGCTCCATCGGAAAAGCTGGACTTGACGCTTTTGGAGGCTTTGGAAGTAGCGCGCTTCAAGGGCGATGCGGCGGCAGAGCCTGCGGCACGAGCAACACCGCCCAGACCGGAGGCGACACCGGCAGCGCCGGACTGGCCAAGCGAACCGACACTATAGGCGGCGCTCGCCGCACCTGCGGCGGTAGCACCACCCCGGACGGCAGCCGCTCCACCAGAGAGCGCTGCGGCTCCTCCCTTCGCGGCCATGCCAACGGCGGCACCTCCGGCCAGCATCATGCCACCTGCGGCAAGGCCGGTTCCAACGGCAGCACCTGCGCCAAGCTGCGGGCCTCCAGACACCAGACCGGAAGCGATGCCGGGACCGAATATGCCAAGGCCGAGAAGGGAAAGTGCGGCCAGCACGATCGCCATGGCGTCGTCGATGGTCGGCGTTACGCCACCGAAGCCTGCGGTGAATTGGCTGAACAGCGTCGAGCCGATACCGATAATGACAGCCAGGACCAGCACCTTGATGCCAGAGGAAACGACATTGCCGAGAACGCGCTCGGCCATGAAGGCGGTCTTGCCGAATAGTCCGAAGGGTATCAGCACAAAACCGGCCAGCGTGGTCAACTTGAACTCGATCAGCGTGACGAAGAGCTGCACGGCGAGAATGAAGAAGGCGAGAAGCACCAGCACCCAGGCGAACATCAGGCATGCGATCTGGATGAAGTTCTCGAAGAACGACCAGTAGCCCATCATGTCAGAAATGGATTCGAGCAGCGGGCGCCCAGCATCAAGGCCGGTCTGCGCCACCTTGCCAGGACGCAGCAGATCGGCGGCGGAGAAGCCGGTGCCTGATCCCTTCAGGCCCAGACCGGCAAAGCTGTCGAAGATGATCTGAGCGAGATTGTTCCAGTTGCTGATCAGATAAGCGAAGACACCGACGAACAGCGTTTTCTTGACCAGCCGGGCGATGATGTCGTCGTCTGCGCCCCAGCTCCAGAACAGCGCCGCCAGCGTCACGTCGATGACGATCAGCGTGGTGGCGATAAAGGCAACTTCACCTCCAAGCAGACCGAAGCCACTGTCGATATAGGAGGTGAATACGCTCAGGAAATTGTCGATGACGCCGGTGCCACCCATGGTTCACTCTCCCCCGTTCTGATGCGGGGCGGCGGGCACCGGCGTCCGGCCGAGAAAGCGGTCGCGGTTCTCGGCCCAGCTGGCGAGGCAACCGGGATCACTCACGGCGGCCTCGCCTAACTGCTGGCAACGGCGCAGGTTCTGGCGCAGCGGATCGGCAGAGGGCTGTAGCGATGGAGCCGGTCGGTACTGCGCCGGCTCATCCTCGCGGGTCATTTCGATCACCGTGGCGGTAATAGTGATGGCAACGAATATGATCGCGCCCAGTCGTGCCAGCATCTTGCCGTCCATGTCGCGCCCCTCCTGTTCGGTCAGTTGTTGCCGTTGCCGAACATCCGCGCATTGCCGGGCTGGTAGCCCGATCCCGGCGTCAGGAAGCGCTCGCGCTGGACACGGCCCTGTTCGGCGGCGGTGGCGCGCTCGGCCTCGATCAGCGCCTCCGAGCGGCCATTGGCCGACATCAGCGCGATCAGGTCGGAAAGCTGCTGCGACTGGAGGGCGAGAAGCTGATTGCCCGCCTGCGTTGCCTGCAATGCGCCAGTGGCATTCTGGCTCTGCCCGACCAAGGCGGACATCTCGGCGCGATTGGTGTCTATATTGCCGACAACGCCGGCCTGCACGCGCATAGCATCCTGCAAGCCGCCAACCGTGTTTTGCCAGCGCGACCGCGCGTCGGCGACCAGCTGGGTATCGGTGGCAGAGAGCGAGACATTGCCGTATTTCTGTTGGAACATCTGATCGACGTTCTGCACGTCGAAAGCGATGTTTTGTGCCTGGGCCAGAAGCTGCTGCGTGCGCTGCACATTCTGCTGCAAGGTCTGAAGTGAGGAATATGGCAGGCTGGTGAGGTTGCGCGCCTGATTGATGAGCATCTGCGCTTCGTTCTGAAGCGAGGTGATCTGGTGGTTGATCTGCTCCAGCGTGCGTGCGGCCGTGAGCAGGTTCTGCGCGTAGTTGGTCGGGTCATAGACGATACGGCCAAAGCCAAAAGCGTGAGCCGGGCTTGTCAGGATTGGTGACATGGCAACCGGCATGGCGAAACTCAATGCCAGCATGGATGCACTGACAAAACGCGAAATGGGGATACGGATCATGGCAGGGTCTCCTTTTCTTGACTGTCATCTGGATGGATTTGATCTGGCGCGACCGACCGAGCGGGCTCTGTCCGTTCGACAAGATTGGTAAGGTTCGGGATCAGGTCGGCCGCCCATTCGACGCCGCGATCGCGCAGCCAGGCGGCGAGGAAGCCCTCCTGCCCATGCTCGGCGACAAGATCGGTGATGCGGGTCTGATCGGTTTTGGATGACGCGGCGCAGAGCGCGAGGCCGACTTCGCTGAGGCCAAGCTCGAACAGACGATTGCCTCGGCGCGACTGGCAGTAATAATCCCGCTTGGGCGTTGCCCGTGCGAGGATCTCGATCTGCCGATCATTGAGGCCGAAACGGCGATAGATCGCGGTGATCTGCGGCTCGATGGCCCGTTCGTTCGGCAGAAGCAGCCGTGTCGGGCAGCTTTCGATGATAGCAGGTGCGATATTGCTGCCGTCAATGTCCGAGAGCGACTGCGTGGCGAAGATGACGGAAGCGTTTTTCTTGCGAAGCGTCTTCAGCCATTCGCGGAGCTGATTGGCGAACCCCTCGTCATCCAGCGCCAGCCAGCCTTCGTCTATGATGAGCATTGTTGGCCGACCGTCGAGCCGGTCGCCGATCCGATGAAACAGATAAGCCAGAACAGCCGGTGCAGCGCCCGTGCCCACCAGTCCCTCGATCTCGAAGGCTTGCACATCGGCGTGGCCAAGATGTTCGGCCTCGGCATCAAGCAACCGGCCGTAGGCGCCGCCGATGCAATAGGGTCGGAGCGCCTGTTTCAAATCATTGGATTGCAGCAGGACAGCAAGGCCAGTGATGGTGCGCTCGCCGACGAGGGCAGATGCCAACGAGGTCAGCGCTGTCCAGATATGCTCTTTCACCTCCGGCGTGATGGTCATGCCTTCACGCATCAGGATTGCAGCGATCCAGTCAGCGGCCCATGACCGCTCATAAGCGTCATCAATTCGCGCAAGCGGTTGCAAGGAGACGGAAACCTCCGATCCCTCGGTCAATCCGCCGCCGAGGTCATGCCAGTCGCCACCCATGGCGAGCGCGGATGCCCGGATCGATCCCCCGAAATCGAAGGCGAATATCTGACTGCGTTCATAGCGGCGGAATTGCAGTGCCATCAGCGCCAGCAGCACCGACTTGCCCGCGCCGGTCGGGCCGACGACGAGGGTATGGCCCACGTCGCCGACATGAAGGGAAAGCCGGAACGGCGTCGAACCTTCGGTCTTGCCGTACAGCAAGGGGGGCGCTCCGAGGTGTTCGTTCCGTTCCGGCCCCGCCCACACGGCCGATAGCGGGATTATGTGGGCAAGGTTGAGCGTCGAGATCGGCGGCTGCCGAACATTGGCGTAAGCATGTCCGGGGATCGAGCCGAGCCAGGCATCGACGGCATTGACGGTTTCGGGCATGGCCGTGAAGTCACGGCCTTGAATGATCTTCTCGACCAGGCGTAGCTTCTCGTCCGCGATCCGCGGATCGGCGTCCCAGACAGTGACGGTGGCCGTGACATAGGCCATGCCCGCGACGTCAGCGCCGAGTTCCTGCAGGGCCATGTCGGCATCGAGTGCCTTGTTGGACGCATCGGTGTCCACCAGCGCCGATTGTTCGTTGGTCATCACCTCCTTGAGGATCGCGGCGATGCTCTTCCGCTTGGCGAACCACTGGCGGCGGATTTTGGTGAGGAGCCTCACTGCGTCCGTCTTGTCCATCAGGATGGCGCGGGTGGACCAACGATACGGGAACGCGAGCCGGTTCATCTCATCGAGCAGGCCTGGCGTGGTCGCGGTCGGGAAGCCGATGATGGTCAGGATGCGCAGATGCTGATCGCCCAGACGCGGCTCCAGTCCGCCGGTCAGGGGCTGGTCGGCCAGCAGCGCATCGAGGTGCATGGGCACTTCGGGTACGCGGACGCGATGACGGTTGGTCGAGATCGTGGCATGCAGATAGGTCAGCGTGCCACCATCATCCAGCCAGCGGCATTCCGGCATGAAGCCGTCGAGCAACGCCAGCACGCGGTCGGTTCGGTCGATGAAGCCGCGCAGCAGCTCATGCGGATTGACGCCGGATTGTTCGCGCCCCTCGTAAAGCCATGTTTCTGCGCGGGCGGCATCTTCGGCAGGTGGCAGCCAGAGGAAGGTCAGGAAATAGCCGGACACGAAATGCGTGCCAGCTTCCTCGAAACCGGCCTTGCGCTCGGCATCGACCAGTGCAGAGGCTGCATCTGGAAAACGGCTGTCGGGATAGGTCGCAGCCTCGGAGCGTTGTGCTTCGACGAAGATCGACCAGCCGGAACCAAGACGCCGCACGGCGTTGTTGATGCGACCGGCGACAGCGACCAGTTCGGCGGCGACAGCAGAATCCAGATCCGGCCCCCGAAACTTCGCTGTCCTCTGGAAGCTGCTATCCTTGTTCAGCACAATGCCGGGACCGACCAGGGCTGCCCATGGCAGATAGTCGGAAAGCCGAGCGGAGGTGCGGCGATATTCGGTGAGGTTCATCATGCTCGCGCCCTCACACAGACATATGACCGGGGATGCGCAGATGCCTGCGCCCGACTTCGACGAAGAGCGGATCGCGTTTAGCTGCCCATACCGCGAGGAAGTGTCCGACCGCCCAGATGGCGATGCCAACCAGCCAGAGACGAAGGCCGAGGCCGACGGCTCCGGCCAGCGTGCCGTTCACAATGGCGATGGAGCGCGGTGCACCGCCGAGCAGGATATGCTCGGTCAGCGCCCGATGAACCGGGATCGAAAACCCTGGCACCGCGTCGAGCTGTTCGAGGCCGCCCGCCATCAGATGAGCGCTCCGCCGCCGAACGAGAAGAACGACAGGAAAAACGAACTGGCGGCGAATGCGATAGACAGACCGAAGACGATCTGGATCAGGCGGCGGAATCCGCCGGATGTATCACCGAAGGCCAGTGCAAGGCCCGTGGCGATGATGACGATCACCGCGATGATCTTGGCGACAGGACCCTCGATCGACTGGAGGATCGACTGAAGTGGTGCCTCCCAGGGCATGGAGGAGCCGGAGGCGTGTGCGGCAGGTGCCAGCATCAGGCTGATGGAGACAGTGGCAGCGGCGGTTGCCATGATGCAGCAGCCGCGCGAAATCGTGCGGATCATGAAGGATCTCCTTTCGAGGTGGTTGCGGGGGTGATTGCGTAGTCGCCGTCGGGTCCCAGCCCATCGACGCGGGCGAGTTCGACCAGACGGCGGGAAGATCCGCGCCCGGCAAGGACAGCAACAAGGTCGATGGTCTCGGCGATCAGCGCGCGCGGGACGGTAATGACGGCTTCCTGAATGAGCTGTTCGAGACGGCGCAGTGCACCGATGCCGGAACCAGCATGGATGGTGCCGATGCCGCCGGGATGGCCTGTTCCCCAGGCTTTGAGCAGATCGAGGGCTTCGGAACCGCGGACCTCACCGACCGGAATGCGATCAGGGCGCAGGCGCAGCGAAGAGCGCACCAGATCGGAAAGCGTGGCAACGCCATCCTTCGTGCGCATGGCGACAAGATTCGGCGCGGCGCATTGCAGCTCGCGCGTGTCTTCGATGATGACCACGCGATCCGAGGTCTTCGCCACCTCGGCCAGCAGCGCATTGGTCAGTGTGGTTTTGCCGGTAGAGGTGCCGCCCGCGACAAGGATGTTGGCGCGCGTGGCGACATTCAGGCGCAGCACTTCGGCCTGAAGACTGGTCATGATCCCGGCGGCCACATAGTCGTCGAGCGTGAACACCGCGACGGCTGGCTTGCGGATGGCGAAGGCAGGTGCGGCGACAACGGGCGGCAATAGCCCCTCGAACCGTTCGCCGGTTTCTGGAAGCTCTGCCGAGACGCGCGGGTTGCGGGCATGAACCTCTGCGCCGACATGATGGGCGACGAGGCGCACAATCCTCTCGCCATCGGCAGCGGACAGCCTCTCCCCCGTATCGGCCAACCCTTCGGACAGCCGATCCACCCAGATACGACCATCAGGGTTCAGCATCACCTCGACCACACCGGGATCTTCCAGAAACCGGGCAATGGATGCCCCGAGCGCGGTGCGCAGCATCCGCGCGCCGCGTGCGATCGCCTCCGGTTTGTGGTGATGTGTCGTCATAACGGCCCCATTTCCGGCGGGGCACAAAAGACGGACCCCGCAACGGGGTTGATTAAAAGAGCCTAAAATCAGGCCGCTTCAACAAGTATCGAAGAGGATGCGGTGATCGGCGGCTATCGGCGGTAAATAGGATGGGTTGAAAATCTAGGCTGCGTCGCCATCGGCGCCGGTTTGATCTTGCGGCGGACTGTCGTGCAGCGAATCTATGTCGCGTGACAACTCTTTGAGGAACCTGTCTCCAGTCGCCAGCCGGCGGCCAAGGTTCTGCATGAAGCCCTCGAACCGCTCATTTCCCTTGATGCGTGCGGATTGCTTGGCGCTGTCCGGCAACGGCGGGGTCATCGTCAGCCAGAAATGGACGAACAAGGAAAGGGTCTCGCCGAGCACGGCGAGATCCTCGTCCAGCGTTCCAATCTGACGGCCGATCTTGTCGAGGCGGCGCGACATGGCCGCTTCCAGCCGATCCGACGTGTCGCCCGACAGGAAGGATGCAACCGCCGCCTCGATGATGGCGGACTTGGAGACCTGTCGGCGCAGCGACAGCGCCTCGACCTGTTTGAGCAGCTCCGGGTCGAAATAGACATTCATGCGGGTGCGGTTTGTCATGGGTGCTCTTTCAAAGCTCGATGCCGTCATCGGGATTCATGGACGCCTGCCGGGCGATCATCCGCATCCGCGAGCGCAGCGCGCGGGCCTTGGCGGCGTCCACGTCCGGCTCGTCGTCTAAAATGTCGAACTCCTGGGCTGGCGGTGTCGGCGGCGGGACGATTTCCTCTTGGCTTGGCAATTCCGGCTCGCGTCGGATGCCGGCATTGTTGGGATCGCCCTCGACGCCACTGGCGGCGGTCGTCGCTGGCTCGTCCGCTGCTACGATGACGCGGCTCGTCCAGTCGTCGGTTGCTGGCTTCGCCACTGGTGCGGATGGGAGCTCGGGCGGCGGCAGGATGCGCTCCTGCAATCGCGCATCCTCGAAATAGCGGGCCTTCTTTGCCCGGATCGGCGGCGTGCCCGCGACCATGACGATCTCGTCGGCGGGCGGAAGCTGCATGATCTCGCCCGGCGTCAGCAGCGGCCGTGCCGTCTCCTGCCGCGACACCATCAGATGTCCCAACCATGGAGCCAGCCGATGCCCTGCATAGTTGGTGGAATCGCGCATTTCGGTCGCCGTGCCGAGCGAGTCCGACACACGCTTGGCGGTGCGCTCGTCATTGGTGGCGAAGGCGACGCGCACATGGCAATTGTCGAGAATGCTGTTGTTCGGCCCATAGGCGCGTTCGATCTGGTTGAGCGATTGGGCGATCAGGAAGGATTTGAGGCCGTAGCCCGCCATGAAGGCGAGCGCCGATTCAAAGAAGTCGAGCCTGCCCAATGCGGGAAACTCGTCCAGCATCATGAGCAGCCGATGCCGCTTGCCGGATAGGGTCAGTTCCTCGGTCAGCCTGCGGCCGATCTGGTTGAGGATGAGCCGGATCAGCGGCTTGGTCCGGTTGATGTCGGACGGCGGCACGACAAGGTAGAGTGTGACCGGCCGGCGGCTGCCGACCAGATTGGCAATCCGCCAGTCGCAGCGGTCCGTGACGCGCGCCACGACCGGATCGCGATAGAGGCCGAGAAACGACATGGCAGTGGACAGCACGCCCGACCGCTCGTTCTCGCTCTTGTTCAGCAGCTCGCGCGCCGATGAGGCGATGACGGGATGAACGCCGGCTTCGCCCAGATGCGGCGTGTCCATCATCGCGCGCAAGGTCGCCTCGACCGGGCGACGGGGATCGGACAGGAAATTGGCGACACCGCACAAGGTTTTGTCCCGCTCGGCATAGAGGACATGGAGGATCGCGCCGACCAGAAGCGAGTGAGAGGTCTTTTCCCAATGGTTTCGCTTGTCGAGACTACCTTCGGGATCGACCAATATGTCCGCGATATTCTGCACGTCGCGGACTTCACATTCGCCCTGCCGCACCTCCAGCAACGGATTATAGGCGGAGGACTTCGCATTGGTCGGGTCGAACAACAGGACGCGACCGTGGCGAGAACGAAAGCCCGCTGTCAGCGTCCAGTTTTCTCCCTTGATGTCGTGGACGATGCAGCTTCCCGGCCACGTCAACAGCGTCGGCACCACAAGGCCAACGCCCTTGCCCGACCTTGTAGGAGCGAAACACAGGACGTGCTCGGGACCGTCATGGCGCAGATAATCCTTGCTGTGCCGCCCCAACACGACGCCATCGAGGCCGAGCAATCCGGCCGCATGGATTTCCTTGTCCTCGGCCCATCGCGCCGAACCGTAGGTGGCGACATTGCGGGTTTCCCGTGCCCGGATGATCGACATGAGGAAGGCGGCAGTTATGGCAAGAACCGCCCCGGACGTGGCGATGAACGCGCCTTCGGTAAAGATGCCGGGCGCATAGGCGTCATAGGAAAACCACCACCAGAAGAATGCTGGTGGATAATAAAACGGCCAGCCGGCAATATCGAACCAGGGATTGCCGAGCTGGGGCTGGAAGCCGAGCCGGAAAGCCACCCATTGTGTCGCAGCCCAGATCATTACCACGACGATGGTGAACACGACAATGATCTGGCCCCAGAGTATCCGGCCTCCACGCATAGTGGCTCCAATCGGCAAAAGAGACGGAGCCGATCAGAGAATAGCAATTTACGCGAGTGGCAACAGAAAAGTGCTTGCCCGACGGCAGTAGGATATTACAGGCGGTAAAAAGGACGGGTCACAGCGATACCCTTACCGACGATTGTAGCAAGTCATATGCCGAATGTGAGCGACCCGTTTTTCGTCGCAAAAGTGAAAGGGCACAAAATCGCAGAATTACGATTACCCGCTGATCAGACGATCTAAAAATGAGATGGTCATAGTTGTCAAGGACAGGTAGGAAGTCGACGTTTGCTGTGCTGGCAGTCACACTTTCCTCGACGAAGAGAAAAATACCGTGCTTTGCCGTATCCATCGACAACAGCGCGCTACAGCTTACATCGACGAGCTGGATCGGAACATCTTGGTGCATGGTGCTCCCATAGCGGACGAGGAATGTTTCCCCTAAGAGCTAGCGCTACTCTAAACAAGCAATATCTGTCACAATGTATCGTAAACTATCAAGAAATAGGTTGCGGAATGTTGCTACTCATTTTTTGCGCAATCATAAGCAAGTTCGAAAGCGCGGGATCTCGATTTCGTGGCGACCAAACGGCTGAAAACGGTATAGCTTCAAGCTCATCACGTATCGGCAAGAAGACCACATTCGTTGCACAAGGAGTTGCACCTGATTGAAAAAATAAAGAAATGCCGTGCCCAACCGCTATCATTCGCATCAGTGTATAGCGTTCGACATTGACCCGAATGATTTCAGGTGTAGGCCATTTTCCTACGGAACGCGCCACAATCAAGTCATGTACCTGAGGTCCGGCACCACCTTGACGTACGATAAATGTTTCCTTTGCTAGTTGCCGCCATTCGACATCATGTCGGGTTGCCAATAGATGTCGCGCCGGTAATGCTACCATGAGACGGTCACGCCAAATTATGCGGGAGTTAAGGTCGGGAATTTCGTAGGTACTTGCCATAAAGGCCACATCAAGCACACTCTCGCGGAGCATAGAGCAAGCGTCCTGTGCCGTACCCTCAGTGATGGTCAAACGGACCTGCGGATACTTGGTATAAAATACCCCCAGCATGCGGTCTAGAAAGCAACCCGTCGTGATAGCATGAATGCCTATTCTAACTGCACCATTTTGGCCATTCGCGCGCATCCCAGCTGTGTTGATAGCACGGTCCAAGATCCCCATTGCATCGTTGATCTCGTTGACAAAACGACGTCCTGCTTCTGTTAAGCGCACGCCGCGCGTATTACGGTCGAACAGAGCGATTCCCAGATCAGTCTCAAACGCTTTTATTCTTGTGCTAACGCTGGATTGACTTGTTCCGAGAGCTTGTGCTGCCCTATAAAAACTAAAATACCGAGCAACAGCAAGTACCTGTATCAAAACGGCCATTGGTACACGACCACTCAGTAGCAAAGATGTTGGCGAGGCCGCTACCTCACAAAGCTTTTTACGACGCATATTTCTCTCTCCCACTGCTAACCTGTTTCAAATCGCAGGAATTTTCTCGCCCGAAAAACGAGGTCCAACAGACCTTCGACCCACTTAGCATTCAACCATCCACACTGTCTTTCGGGTGATACTGCGCATTGTTGCACCGAGGAACGAAGGAGCATCTATGGACCCGAATAGCCGTTGTGTGGTTTGGCATTTGCGCGTTTCCACTTTCGGGATTGCTCATTTGGGGAAGGTTTCTAAAAACCTTCCCCAAACCAATCCAATCTCATCCGTGTTGTTCACAAATGTACGCCGGCCGTCTTGCTTTCTCCTGTGCGCAATACAGGCATTTTCACGAAAAGCATGATCACCAATGCTGCAACGAACATTATGCAGCTACCACTGACAAATACGCCGATGATACCGTTCAGTCCAAACATGAATCCCCCCGCAGCAGCTCCCGCAGCGATTGCGCCCTGTACGGAGGCGACAACCATTCCACCCGCGCTTTCTGCCTGATCGGGAACGGAACGGGCGACCCAAGTCGACCAGGCAACGGGCACACCTCCGAAAACAAGCCCCCAAAATGCAACAAGAAGCGCCAATCCAAGACCAGCTACGTTAAGAAATGCTAGTGCTAAACCCGCTATACCGACCAAAGCTGGCATAACCACCAGTGTTGCACGCAGGCTCCGTTCCATCATCCAACCGCCAAGAAGAGTCCCTGCAAAATTTGCCACACCGAACCCAAGCAGAAGAAGCGCCAGCCCATCCGCGTTCACTCCTGCGGTGCTCTCCAGAAAAGGACGAATATATGTGAAAAGAGCATAGTGACCGGTATGAGCGAGAATGCACCCCAGCATACCTATGGCGATACCCGGACGTAATACAACCTCCAATACGGATCGCAATCCAGCAGTCGTTGTACGAGGCGGCAGTTTAGGCAGGGTTAGCAACTGAAAGATCAGCGTCACCAGTCCGATGGCCGCAGCTGCAAAAAAAGCGCTTCGCCAGCCAAAAAGCTCTCCCAGATAGCTTCCCAATGGGACGGCAACCACCGAGCCCACGGCGATACCGCTAAACACAATCGATATGGCACGCGGAAACACCGATGCCGGCACCAGTCGCATAGTAACTGCCGCCGCCATAGCCCAAAACCCGCCCAAGGCGACACCCAAAAAAACTCTCATCAATAAAAGGATTGTCAAACTTGATGATATCGCAACCAATAAATTCGAAGCAATCATCAGTCCAGACAAACTCAACAACACCGACCGACGATCAAAGTTCCGAGTCATAACAGGCAGCAGTAAACCTGAGAACGCTGCAATAACCGCTGTGACTGTCACTGCTTGTCCGGCAAGCGCTTCCGACACTCCAAGTTCGGCAGCCATAGGGCTTAGAAGACTTGCTGGTAGGTATTCTGCCGTCAACAAACCAAACACACCCATCGTGAGGGAAAGTACTGCAATCCATGCCGCCGATTCCGGGTTTTCATTAATTTCGCTGCTGCATCTCGTTTTGGAACGGTGCGTACAGATAATGTCACTCATATGCTTTCAACCTTCGGAATATTTCTTCACGGAAGATGGAACCTAGACAATGCTATCAAGATGATCTATATTCAATTCTCCTATTTCTTTGATAGAAACTCCTGACATGTCCTCTACCGATCCTTTCGCACTGTCATCCAATCTCGTGACCGAACTGCTTTCCGGAATGCGCCTGAACGGTGTTCAATATCGTCGCATCCAAACGGGTTCGGAATTTGGCCTGAGCTTTGACGCCAAGCCGGGGCATGCATACTTTCACTATTTGGCTGTCGGGGCAGCGCTTCTGCGTTGCTCAGATGGCAGTCTGCATCAGCTTACAGCAGGGAATGCGGTGCTTATTCCTCAGGGCCAGGGACATGCGTTATTGTCTGCTGAGACTGTGCGCGCTAAACCCATTGATCGCTTTGCCGTCGCTGCGCTTGGCGAAAGCGTCAGCGGGGTGAATACCTGCCCGTCCATAAGCGATATACCAAGCGCAATCCTATTTTACGGCTGCATGGAATTCGATTTAGGCGGCATGCAGGCTCTTGGCTCACTAATGCCGCCTTTCATTTTAGCCGACGCGCAAAATGGGCGTTATCCGGGCCTTGTACCAATATTCACCGCCATGAAGGATGAAATCTGCTCAGGACGAATAGGGTATGCAAGCATTCTCGCGCGTCTGGCCGAAGTCATGGCAGCTATGATCGTCCGGGGATGGATTGAGTGTGGATGCGACGATGCTACTGGTCTCGTTGCCGCGCTGCGCGATCCCCGTCTGGCTCGGGCAATTCTTGCCCTTCATCGTGAACCGGGGCATGATTGGTCGGTTGAAGAGCTTGCAGCGCAATGCAATATCTCGCGGTCAGTTTTTGCGGGACGATTCCAAACTACAATAGGAATACCTCCATTACGGTATGCTGCGGAACTGCGAATGCGGCTCGCAAGTCAGTGGCTCACCCGTGATGGCCTACCAATCGATACAGTTGCACATCGTCTTGGTTATACATCACAGGCATCCTTTAGCCGCGCCTACAAACGTGTGATGGGTAATACTCCAGGTGCAAGCCGCCATTTAAAGGTTGCTACCCAATAATAGCCCGGACAACATGTATGTCTTGATTTGGGGCAAAACGGATGCATGACCATATGCAGCCGGTCGGGCTTCTTTTATGCCGAATATGTCCAAGCGAATTGCTTTGCCAAAAGCCCAGTAGAAGGCGGCGTTTAATGGAATAGAGTATGACCGTCCGATATCACCTCATGGCGGAAAATAAAGAATTAGAGGGCCCAGATTAATCAGGCACTCTAATTCGAAAGTTTCATTTCACCGCTCTATACAAGTGTAGGTGAACAACCTTACTGACGGGATGTGGTGCTTCCATCTATTCAAAATTGCGGCCATTGGCTCCCAGGACCCAAGAACCTATCAGGATACATCACTTCATAGCTCAATGCAGCGCTAAGAACTGACGAATCATCTCCTCGCGCGCCAATTATTTGCAAGCCTATCGGCAAACCATTTTCACTAAAGCCACAGGGTACAGAACATGCTGGCTGTTGACTTAGATTGATTGGGAAGCTGAACGAACACCATTCAATCCAGCTTTGAGCATCGCAACCCTTGGGAATGTCCACTCCAGCCTCGAACGGTAAGATTGGTACTGTTGGCGACACGATGTAGTCGAACTTGGAAAGCAACTCATCCATCTCAGCACCGTATCGGCTGCGACTTACTTCTGCATCCATCCTTTGAACGGCGCTATAACTTTGACCAATGTGAGCTGTCCGGAGGAAATTGGGATCAAGTTCATTGTGACGGGATGAATCAATTGATGCGAGGCGATTGGCGGCACCTACACACCAATGACGATTGTATATGTCCAGCAGAGCATCCTGGTATGGAATTTGTATCTCGACTATTGTCGCACCAGCGGTTTCAAAGTCCTTCAAAACACGTTCGACAGAGTTCGCTACGCATTTATCGACATCTCCGACACAAGGCGTTTTCCAGTAGCCTATCTTTTTTCCACGCCATTCAATCTTGGAAAGAGAAACAGAAGGAAAAGGCATCGGTGGCTGCGTCCAATCACGCATATCTCTGCCTGACATGACTTCGAGCATCGTGGCAGCGTCCGCAACCGTGCGTGTTATCGGTCCGACATGTGCGACTGTCCCAAACGAACTCGGGGGATAGGCAGCAACGCGACCATAGGTCGGTTTGTGGCCAAAAACACCGGTAAAGGACGCCGGAATCCGGATTGAACCGCCGCCGTCCGTGCCAAGATGAAGGACACCGGCACCACAGGCGGCTGCCACGGCAGCCCCCCCCGAGGATCCACCAGGCGTACGGGAGGTATCCCAAGGATTGCGTGTTATGCCGAATGCGGGACTATCTGTAACAGCCTTACCGCCATATTCGGGTGTCGTCGTTTGCGCAATAAAGATGGCCCCCGCCTTGCGTAGCCTCGAAACCGAAGGCGCATCCTGTCTGGCAGGCGTATCAGGTGTTGTCAAACTACCATACCGGACCTTCCAGCCTTCTACATCAACAATATCTTTTATTGTTGTCGGGATACCGTCAACAGACGAAAGAGGCCTACCATTCTTCCAACGCATTTCCGATTCTTTCGCCGCACTCAATGCTCCAGCCCGGTCGATAAAGGTGAAAGCGTTGAGAGGAGCCTGAATTTTTTCAGCGCAATCAAGTGCTGCTTGAACAACCTCAACCGGTGATAGCTCGCGCTTTTGGTAAGCTGCCCTAAGAGCTGTACTGTCCATGCGGCAAAGATCGGTCGTTTCCGACCAGGCACTCATCGCGTTTTGATTATTTTTCATACTTATTTCTCATAGGTTGGCGTTAGGTAGATTTGCAACATCGATGGGCAGCTGACTGCTGCACAGCCGCTGCGGTCGCGGCTGCCGAGTTGGAACCAAAATCTTTACGAAGAAACTGATATATTGGGCTTGATGTCAGCTAACGGTGAGGAAGCACCAGACGGGTCAATATCTGCGAGATCTACGCCTGCGGTTTCCCGGATCAAAAGCCCTGCAGCAATTGCGACTAACCCCAATGCGATGAGGTAGTAGTGATAGAGATACTCATGGCCAATATCTGCAAGATAGGTATTCAGATAAGGTGCAGTTCCACCAAAAATTGCGACGGAAACCGAAGATACGAAACCTACGCCCTGCGCACGTGCTTGCGTCGGAACCTGTTCTGACAACACAGCGGGAAAAATTGAAGCGATAAAACCCCACGCTCCCAGCCCCATGATTTGCGCCCAAAAGAGGGTTTGGGGTTCAGTGGTCACAATATTGGCAATCGGGTAAGTCAATATAACAACCAGAACGCCCCAGATGATCATCACAGGTTTACGCCCTATTCGATCCGAGATGGTTCCGCAGATCGGCAGCCAGAATAGGCACAGGATCATGGCTAGCAAACTTGCGCGATAGGCCCCTCCCGCATCCATACCACGTGCGATAGCGGTCGATGGACCAAACGTGACCCAAGTGTAATATGCAACGTTTGTGGTGCAATTCAGCATTATTAGATTTCGCGCGATGCGAAACATCTCCATTCGGGATAATTTGCGCGTTTCGCGCTGGTGGTTTTGCTGCTTAAAAACATGCGATTCCTCGACGGAACGACGCATGAAGAGCGCGTAGATGCCAAGTAAGCCTCCGATTGCGAAGCCTATACGCCAACCGTAATCATTCATCGCGTCCGAACCAAGCAGAGAGGTAAGACCCGCAGCAACTGCAGTTGCCGCCATCACTCCCAAGGTTACACTTACGAATACCGAGCTCGACCACAAACCCCTGTGCTTTTTTGGAGCAATTTCCGCTACATACGTATAGGATACACCCGTCTCCCCACCATGAGCTAACCCCTGCACAGTGCGCAGTATTAACAGTGCTAAAGAAGCGGACAGGCCAATATCTTCGTAGTTGGGGATGAGTGCGATCCCTAGGCTGCTTATCGCCAGAAGCGATATGGTGATTACCATAATGTTCTTGCGCCCAACTCGGTCGCCTAGACGTCCGAATACTAACCCACCAATTGGGCGAGCAAAGAACCCCACAGCAAATACTGCGAGAGTAGACAGTAAAGCGGACCGCGCATCAGACTTGTCGAATAGGTTGCGGGCTAGGTAGACAGAGAATGTCGCGTAAAGTGTCCAGTCGAACCATTCCAGTGCGTTACCAACAGCGACAGCACGTAACGATTTGAGGCGCCCCTGCTGGGACATCGTATCAGTCATATATTCCTCCTGATTGCTAAAGTTTGCACAGCGCAAGGCGCACATCTTCCTTCCCGCAAAACAGCTACACTCAGACAAGCGCAGTGCGATCCAGCCAAAAAATTCCGATGCTAACTTGCTTGCTGCGCCTGTTCCCTTTTTTCGAGTGATCACGGCTCAGCAAAATACCGAGCGTGGAAAAAACAAAATTATTGCATTTGTGTCAAGCAATGATTTATAGTGTTATCAGATGACACAATTATGGATCATTGCCACAAACTGGAGACCGACTTTGACTACTGAGAAAAACCCTTTGCCGAAGGTCCGTGCTGTTGAGCGAGCAATGGCACTACTACGAGCATTCGGCCCTACAGCACCGCGATTGTCTCTCACTGACCTCGCGCGAATGACCGACATCGACAAAGGCACCACCCGACGCCTGTTGCAAACGCTCGCTGCTGACGACTTCATTGAGTTTGACGAAGCGACGAAGACCTATGCTCTAGGCCCAGGCATTCTTTTACTTTTTCCGGCTGTGCAATTTGGGCGAGACTTACGTGATGTCGCTGCACCAGTCCTAGCTCGACTTGCTGAACAAACCGGTGCCACCTCTTTTATCTGGACATATTTTGATGGAGCCGCTCTTTGCGTCGACCGTGTAAAAGGTCCAAATCTTCACATCGATACGCGATGGTCGGCAATTGGCTCCCGGGTTTCACTTAATCGCAGTGGCGGCCCGCGTGTTCTTCTCGCCTATCTGGATCCAGAAGAGCGTAACCAGGTTCTGAGCGGATCCTTGGAGCGTCACACCGAATTTACAGTAACCGACAAATCTGAATTGGAAGCTGCAGCTATAGAAATACGCCAGCGTGGCTGGGAGTTTGCTGTAGACGATTACATACTCGGAATGGCAGGCCTCGGAGCACCGGTTTTCAATCAGAAAGGAAAAGTCGTTGCGAGCGTCAGCATCACTACTCTGACCCCGCAATTTGCGATGGAAGAGGGTCGCCCTCGTGCTGCATCTCTTGTACTCGCCGCCGCCTCTGAAATCGGAGCCCGACTTCGTCCTGATCAGTAGAACCGTTGCCTCATCAAGGAAGATGCCAATTCATCATAGCTGGATACCGTATGCAGAAGAAGCCCTCTGAAGAACAGCGCCGCGAATTGGGGACGTTTCTCTTCACCCGCCGCGCGCATCTGAAACCTGTCGATTTTGGCCTACAGATGGAAGGGCGACGCACGCCAGGACTGCGCAGAGAGGAAGTCGCAGTTCTCGCGGGGGTTAGCGTAAGTTGGTATACATGGCTTGAACAGGGGCGTGATATACAAGCATCAGCCGATGCCTTGCGCCGCATAGCTAAAGTTCTGCAACTTGATCGTGTCGAATTCGCCCATCTCTTTGCCTTGTCCGGCCGTCAGCCTCCCCAATTCAATACCCCCGAGGGGCTCAGCAATGGATTGGAATTACTTGTCCGGACCATGAATCCCATACCAGTCTATATCCGTAATCCAAGATTGGACATTCTCTTCTGGAACGATGCTATTGCCAAGTTATTCATTGACTACGGTTCATTGCCAGCATCCGAACGAAATACGCTATGGCTGCTATTTCTCTTCGAACCTTACAGGACTTTGATAATTGACTGGGAACATATGGCCCGAGGCATGATAGCGACGTTTCGAGCGGCTCGCGCACTGGCTGTAGATAAAGCGCCCTTTGACAGTCTAATCGAAGAGCTTTCGGATAGAAGCCCAGAGTTCAATGAATGGTGGCAGGACAAGGATGTTCAAGGCTTCGATGAAGGATGTAAGCGCCTGCAGCATCCTAAAATGGGAAAAATCGAATTTACCTATGTCTCACTCACTCCGCAGGGTCGTCCGGATCTTTCACTCGTAACCTATATACCGCGCAGTTCTGACGGGGATGATCAATCATAGGATAACAAGACATCTTACTCAAATAAACGAACTCGTCTCTGATCCGCAAAAATACCGGCCATTTTCTGCTGCCGAGGAACTGAGGAGACGAGACATTTTGCATACTTTTCACATTCACGACCGTGCTGCAGTTTCGCGCAATCCTGCAACAGGCGAATTGATCGCGACCTATCCATTTCAAACGCCGGACGAGATAGAAAAAGTCCTGGATCACGCACAGAAGGCCTACCGGTCATGGCGGGATACGCCAATGAGCGTACGGGTTGCCACGTACCGTCGTCTTTCCACAATCTTGCGTGATCGCTCAGATCATCTGGCAACGCTCATCACCAATGAAATGGGAAAGACGATAAGCGCAGCGCGCGCAGAGATAGAAAAATGCGCGATCACAATCGATTGGATCGCGCAGAATGGACCAGATATTCTCGCAGATGAACGGGTTTGCGTACAGGGAGACGACAATGTCCATGTCTCCTATCTTCCGATCGGTACGATCCTGGCGGTCATGCCTTGGAACTTTCCCATATGGCAGGTCATTCGTGCCGCAGCTCCGATCATGCTATCAGGGAATGGCTTTTTACTGAAACACGCACCGAATGTCATGGGTTCGGCTCTCGCCCTACAGGAGATTTACGAGACGGCCGGGTTCCCAATCGGGCTGTTAACCAATTTGAGTACGGATAACGAGACTGTTGCCAGTGTGATAGAAGATCGTCGCATTGCAGCTGTTACAGTGACCGGCAGCGTCGGAGCAGGTTCCTCAATCGCCTCAACAGCGGGTAAGCATCTTAAGAAGAGCCTTCTGGAATTGGGAGGTTCGGATGCCTTCATCGTCTTGGCGAACGCAGACATCGACCGTGCAGTCGATGCTGGCATCAAAGCTCGTTTCCAGAATGCCGGTCAGGTTTGTCTGGCAGCGAAGCGCTTCATTCTTGAAAAACCGATTGCCGAAGAGTTTACGCGAAAATTCATTGCCGCTACACGACAGCTAATAGCCGGTGATCCCTTTCATCCTGATACCTCAGTAGGGCCAATGGCACGATCCGATTTACGCGATGAGTTGCACAGGCAAGTCGAACGCACGATTAAAGCGGGCGCCAGTCTCCTGCTGGGAGGACAAAAGATCGAAGGCCCAGGCAACTTCTATCAGCCGACGGTGCTCGCCGACGTCACACCGGGAATGGCGGCCTTCGACGAAGAAACCTTTGGCCCGGTAGCCTCGATCACCATCGCCGATGATAGCGAAGATGCAATTCTGCTCGCAAACTTCAGCGAATACGGTTTGAGCAGCAATGTTTGGACGAACGATCTTGAAATGGCGAATCGTGTTGCCTCCCGCCTTGAGACCGGGGGCGTTTTTATCAACGGCTTCTCCGCCTCAAGCGCCTGCATCCCCGTTGGAGGCGTAAAGAGAAGCGGATATGGGCGAGAACTCTCTCATTTCGGTTTGCGTGAATTCACGAATGCGCAGGCAGTGTGGGCAAAGTCAGTCGTCTGAAGCCGATAAATTGTATACAGAGTAAGGAGCACCTAAATGCGCAACAATGAAATAAGCCCTGTTTTGCAACCAGTGACAATCGGTAGCTTGTCGCTGAAAAATCGAATCGTTATGGCGCCAATGACGCGTAGCAGAGCGAATGAGGCAGGCGTGCTTCCCGCCTATTCTGCTGATTACTACGCGCAGCGTGCAAGTGCGGGCCTGATCATTACAGAAGCCACCAATATTTCTTCGCAAGCTCGCGGTTATCCGCAAACACCAGGTATTTGGAGCGAAGTCCAGGTCCATGCCTGGAAAAACGTAACAGATGCTGTCCATGCCAAAGACGGCAAGATGTTTCTCCAGTTATGGCATACAGGTCGTATATCACATCCAGACATGCATGGTGGAGATTTGCCCGTTGCGCCTTCTCCAATTCGACCCATAGGGCAAATTCGCGTCCATGAAGGCATGAAAGACTTTGTTACCCCCCGAGAATTAGAGGCCCACGACATTACAGCAATCATAGATGACTATCGTGTTGCCGCCCAGAATGCTAGGTCGGCAGGCTTCGATGGTGTCGAAATCCATTCTGCCAATAATTATTTGCTCGAGCAATTCATTCGTGACAGCACAAACTGGCGTTCCGACCAATACGGCGGAACGATTAGCAATCGCTTGAAATTCCCCTTGGAGGTAATTGACGCAGTCGTTGACGTGTGGGGAGCTGATCGCGTTGGCATTCGGATTTCACCAGTGACAACAACACCTGGGGAGACACCTCTCGACAGCAGTCCGATGGAAACCTTTTCAGCATACGTGAAAGAACTATCCGATCGGCAACTACTTTACATACATGACATTGAGGGTGTTACTCAGTTGAACCGCGAACAACCTGGGGAGATTTCATTTGCCAAGCTTCGACGGGATTTCAAGGGACTGTATATCGCGAATAATCAGTATACCCTCAGCTTAGCAGAACGGGAATTCTCGAATGGCAGGGCTGATCTATTTAGCTTTGGTCGTCCTTTTATTGCCAATCCAGATCTAGTTCATAGATTTCTTGTCGGCGCGCCCTTGGCGGAGGCTCCAAAAGAATATTGGTATGGTGGAGGTTCTAAAGGGTACTCAGACTGGCCCAACATATAACGGCCATTGAATAATCATTACTGCCCGCCAAGATGATCGTAATTTAGCCGATGAGCTTACCCCACGCCGACGCGACACGAGTGCAATTCTTAATCTAGAAATCCATTAATAGTTGCTACTAACCAATTCCGGCAAAGTAGCGCAATCCGTTGCACCGACTTGGCTGCCATTATACCATTCATCGGCACTTCAAAGTGGTCGTTACGATGTTTTCTTGCGAGCAGGAAACGTTACGCGGCGGCGTGGGACGTTCGGTCGGTGCGTGGCGAGGGAAAATATATGGGGCACAGCATAATCTTGTTCCGCTAGTTTGGAAAATTGACCCGCTGTTAATGAACCCCGCATTTTTCGAGCAACGCCCCATCCTGAAACCAGCGGATATTGAAAGTCGTGTCGGGGTCTCAAGGACAGAACATGTTACTGATTTCCCGCATTAGGCTCATCCCGGAAATCTGGTTAGAGGTTTATCTAATTGCCTAGTTGTCGTAGCAGATGATACTAAAAATAGACGGCGGCGAAGCTCGGCAAGCGGTCGAGTAAAAGGAACTACAGCCCCAGCCCCCGCTGCCGCCCCGACTGCCACGACACTGAACCTCCCTGCACAACGCTCATCACCTCACGCCCGAGCTGCCGGTTGATAACCGGCCGCCATGGGACAAGGGTGAATTCATGGGATTTCTCGACCACGGCAAACTTGCCGGTGGATAGCTGCACGGTCCCGGTGAACTTGCCACTGACAGTTTCTCCATCGGCAGCCGCACGGAACGGCAATCCTTTGCTCCCCGCCATTTCCGCACCGACCCGGGCCACTTCCCGTTCGCGCAGATTGGCAAGCAGGTTGCGCCGATAGAGGATGCGTCCATTCTGCTGCCGCGTGGCATCGCCCTGTGCGATATGATGCTCGCGGCGCTGATCCATCGCCTCCCGCACCTGTTGTCCGAACCCTGCCGGGGTAATGTCCGAAGCGTCCGGCGTCACCAGTCGCCGGTCCAGCCAGGTAGCACCATCGGCGCCGATCTGCTTTTCCAGATCGAAGGTCGAGACGACACGGATGCTGGCCTGCCGGTTGCGACCGGCATCATAGGCGGTGGCGCGGCTCTCGAAGTCATCGGGGATGCGCCATTTGTCTGCGTCGATCCGCTTCGTGATGCCGACGCGGCGCAACGCCTCCAGTCGCCGGACATGAGCATCGACATAGCCCTCGTAATCACCACCCGGCACACGTCCCTCGAACTTCGCCTGTTCGAGGTGGCGGCTCGGTCGATATATACCATTCTCCGAGATCGCAACTATGGTGCGATCGGACGGCGGCTGCGCCGTATCGGCGGGGCCAACTTCGACGATGCTGCCGATCCGGGCATCTTCGACGCGGGCCGGATCAATGCCGGGAAGATGGTGTGTTCGCCCGTCGATGCCGTCCACCACGATCGTCATGTTCTCGCCCATCTCGTCGGTGAGATATTTGTCCACGACGCGCCCGGTGATGGGTGCCGCGGGTGCTGCATCGTGAAGCTGGAAGGTCATCGGATCACGCGCCTGCCCATCGGCCTTCAGCGCCTTGTGCATGTTGCGGATGATGTCGCCGCGTTCGCCGAGTTCACGCAGCGCCGGTTCCATCTTCGCGCCAAGCTCCCAGACGCCGGGTGCATTTTCCGTGGCCAGCCCCATCTTTTCCAGCTTGGCGAGACGGCGCAGGCGAAGCGTGCGGTTGAACTGGCGGCGTACATCTGCCGGCTCATGGCGCAGATCGAGGAACCGTTCGTCGGCCTCCTCGGTCATGGCGCGGTCGATGCGCGTGAAGTGGTCCTGATCGATTTCGGCAGAGAGCTTGCGGCTCTGCTCGATCTCGGTCACGGGGCCGAGTTCTAGCGTGGTCAGTTCGCTCGCCCGCTCACGAACACCATTGGCGAGATAGTCGCCATTGATGACCAGGTTTTCGCCCAGATCGTCCTTGCCCCGAACGATGACATGAATATGGGGATGGCCGGTATTGTGATGATTGACCGCCACCCAATCGAGTTTCGTACCAAGGTCGGCCTCGATGCGGCTCATCAGATCGCGGGTGTGTTCGGTGAGGTCGGAAAGATCGGCGGCATCTTCGGGCGAGACGATGAAACGGAACTGATGGCGATCATCCTTGCCGCGATCAAGAAACGTATCACCATCGGCGCGGTCCTCGGTCGCCGAATAGAGCTGGCCACGTTCGCCATCGCGCGAGGTACCGTCGCGCTGGATGTAGCGCAGATGGGCAGCCCCTTTGCCGTTCTTCCCCGCGCTCTGGACATAACGGGTTTTAACGACGACGCGGCGCACGCCAGCCGCACTGTGACGCCAACCGCCCGACAGGGTTCGGGCGCGGACAAAGGCTGCACCTCGGCCACGCTTGACGCCCGGACCTTTGCCAGCCCGCGATGCCTTCCCGCTCTTTCCGACCGAACCAGATGAAGGCGACGAGGACGTCCGTGATGCGGATGATGAAGATCTGCCGGGGCTGTTGCTGTGCTGACGCGCCAGCTTCTTCGCCTGCGTTAGAAAGCTCTTCGCCTTGCCCGCTTTCGGCACGTTGGATTTGATCCGACCTGGCCTGGGTCGAAAGCGGTTCTCGTCGTCGGCGCTCATGATCGCATTCCATGCCGTTTAGGCGCGCAAACGGCAGATATTCGGCTATAGTGCCGGTCAAAACCCAGTAAAGCCAAGGCTTTGCGCCATATCGCGGCACGCGAGACCCAAAAGCATGGTGCCGTGCGCCGCGCCCCAAAACAGTGTGCAGACAAGGGCTTGCCCAGAAACCGGCCCGACAGGGTGCCGGTTTCCTTTATCTTGCCCTCCGCCTTCCCTGCCCTTTTTGCCCTTCCTGCCGGGAATACAGCCAGGCGACCCCTTGCCTGACTGCACACCGGAAGCGGACCGAAAGCGCGTGTAGACGCCATGCTCATGGCGCATCTCCATTGCTCGCACGGGCCACGAAGATGCCGCCGTCCTGCGGCTCCTGATCGACGGAAACGCGCAGCGGAACGGTTGCGCGGACGTCGTTCGACGGCTGATTGGCCGCCGCCGAATTGCTGCTGGATTGCGCAACGAAGAGCGGAGCTTCGCGCCAATCCGGCGGTGGCGGCGGCACGATCATCGGCACATCAGGCGCAGTCGCAAGCCCTAGAAGAGGTGCGAGCGTGGCGACATATGCGCGTGTTTCTGCGGGCAAAGCGCGGCCTGTCGCCAGATGCTCATCATAGCGACCCGGACCGGCATTGTAGGCGGCGAGCATGGCCGCGACATTGCCATAGCGGTCCCACATCTCCCGCAGATACGCCGTACCTGCGAGGATGTTGTCGCGTGGATCGTAAGGATCACGCCTGAGACCATGGCGGCTGCGCAGGCCCGCCCAGGTGTCGGGCATGACCTGCATCAGTCCCATTGCACCCGCCGATGAGATGGCGCGCACATCACCCGCGCTTTCCACACGCAGCACGGCCCGAATCCAGTGCTCTGGAATGTCGAAACGCTGTGACGCCTCGGCAATGAAAGCAGCATGGGGATGCGCGGTAACAGGCGCGGGCTGCGGCGTGACCTGCGCAATCGCTGGCGTCAATCCGCTGCCAGCCGACAGCAGGGCCGTGAAGAGAAGAAGGGCGCGGGATCGCATGATCTTAGTCCCGATCTTCGCGGCGTCGCGGGCGGCTCCAGTGCAGCGACCATGACGAGCCAGTGTCGTCATTGCGGAACAGATTGGCGCGGAACGGCTGCGACAAGGCGGGATCGTCGAGCAGCACCGAGAGATATTCACCAGCCTTTTCGCCGGTGCGTTTCCATGCAGCACCGACTTCCGGCCCGTCATGTTCAATGTAATGGACGCGATAGTCCGGCGCATTCTCCGCATCGGAATGTTCAGCGGGCACGATGACGAGATCGCGCTTCATGGTGAGCGTGACGAGCTGACCGGCGAAGCCGGATGCGTCACGCGCAAATTGACCGATCTGTGGCATGGTATGTCTCCTGTGTTGGTGGATTGGGCGTGGGTTCAATGCGTGGCCGCCCGCCATTCGTAGCGGCCATCACCTTCCCCATCGGTCCAGAGCGGAAGCGCCCGGCCGATGACGGAACTGGCGGGAACAGGTCCGAAGTAACGGCCGTCGAGGCTATCGCGGATGTCCCAATTCATGAGGAAGAGTTCACCGTCGCCGATGATGCGGCAGCCCTGCCAGACCGGCAGATCGCGGCCCATGCGGTCGCGCTCCAGCGCGTCCCCCATTTCGACATGATCGACGGTAATGGTCGCACCGTTGCGGCAGACGCGCTGTCCCGGCAGGCCGAGGACACGCTTCAGCAGCGGCACGCCGCGTCCGATATAGCCTCGCTCGACCATGAACCGCTCCAGCGGCTCAGACGGCATGATGGCGACCAGTTCGGGAACTTCGAGCGCATCGGCGGGAGCAACTGTGTAGAAGCCGATGGGCGCGCTGGCAGTCGCATTCCAGATCAGTCGGGTTGGCAGATTGGCAACCGCCGTGGCGACAAGCGTGCCGATGGCCAGCATGGACACAGCAAGGATATGACGGCGGCTCATGGCGCGATCCTCCGGCGGCTGACCCATGCTGCATGGCGCTCCGGGGTGTAGGGATTGGGTTCCTGACCGGCACTCAAACGGTTGTGGACGTGTCGCCAATGGTCCGGCGCAACATCCGCCGGATCGACGCCAAGCGCGTCCACGGCGTCAATCAAGGCCAACACTCGCTGTACTTGTCGCCAGCCATCGGTCCGCAACAAGATCTCACCGCCTGGGCGAACGAAGGGAACTGTCTGGAATGGTGCGCCGCGTCCGACAGCGCGCAGGATGTCGAGACGCGAAACGATGGTGCCGTAATCGTTGGAGGCCCAGCGGACGAAGGCGAAGATGCTTTCGGGCTCAAAACCGATCAGACTGCGGCGGCGGTCGATGATCTGCTCAAAGCTCTTGCGGCCGAAGCGTATCCACCGCTCGACCTTCTTTTTCTGGAAGGTCAGTTCGACCAATGTGGTGAACGGAGCTGGCCCTTCCGCCTGCGGATGTTCATTCGCTGCCCGCACGGTTTTACCGGTCATGGCTGATCTCCTTAGATGGGTGGAAACTCGCGGACCAGCAGCTCGCGCAGCATCACGGCGACGGTGACACCGCGCCAGAAAGCGGTAACCTTGATGCGTCCGCGCAGCTCGAGCGTGATGTCTATGGTCAGACGGGCGGTGAACAGCCTTAGCAGCCCTTCATGACTGCTCCGCTGCGACCAATCGAGTGCGGAGCCTTGCGGGTCGGCATCGATCAGGATGACACGCTTGCCCTCCGTAGCCCAGGCTCCGGTGAGATGCAGCGCCAGCGTGGTCTTGCCCACGCCGCCTTTCTGGTTGAGGAGCGCGACGATCATGGCGTACCCCGCCCAGGTCGGCGGAAAGTGGCACTGGCACCGTGCCCTTCATGCGCGCGCGTCAAAGAAGAAAAGTTAGATTCTATGTTAGATTCTAAGTTAGCAGTCGGATTCTGCTTTTCGTTCCAGAGACTTAACTGGGGTTCGTGCGTCTGATGTGCCGATAGTGCTGCGCCTGATGTACCGATACCCTTTGCGCCTGATGTACCGACGGCATCCACAATGTTATCCATAGGCACTGTGGATAGATTTTCAGGGCGAATTCGGAGCAGTTCGCGGCGATCTTCGCGCAGGATTTTGAGCCTGTAGCCGGGCAGCGGTTGGCGTGCCGCAATGCGGCGCAGGTCCAGCGCAAAGTCCGATGGCCGGGCCATGCTGCCGGATTTCTGGTGGAGGTGCGCAACCTCGAACAACCAGCCATGCGGCTGATGTCCGGCATGTTTACGAGCGACACGATAGAGCCAGCGTTCGATACCGCCTGTCAGCCGAAAATAGTCTGGGTCGACGGTGAGGACGAGAGAACGGTCAAGGACGCTGTTGTAGAACCACTCGGGCAGGACAAACTCCATGCCCTCGACGCGACCATCGCGCGTGGTTATCTCTTCCCATTCGTTGATCCAGGAGAACTGGCGGCGGCGCCAATGCTTACCGTTACGGATCGTCGTGGCGACGACCGTGGATTGCAGCCGGGCAAACGCTGCCTTCAGCAGCAGATATTGCCGGTTTCCGGTTTCGCGTCCGATGGCGCGCAGCAGATGATAGGGCGTGAAGCGGAAGAAACGGGATGTCTTGATGCCGTTGTTTTTGGCGGCGACGATCTGGCTCGCAGCCCAGATTAGCAAATCGGCATCCCAGATTGTGGCCATGCCATGTTCAGGCATCCCGAATACCTGCACTTCGACATCGACGGTCTTGTAGATGATGGGCTTCGTGCGCGGCGTCTTCGCCAGTGAGAAGAAAGGCCGTTCCATCAGATCGCGCTGATCGCGCGGACTAACGTCGCCGGTTGCGACCACGAATGGATCGAGGTGACTGCGCTCGCTGTCCCCTTCTCGCCGTCGGGTGTCATGTTGATCGACGCGCCACATTTAGAGCTTGCTCCTCTCTGCTGGCGTCAGGGGACGCGCCGGAAAGACCGTGCCCGCGCCCTCGTCACTGGTAGATTTTCGCGCGCCGATGTCAGCCCAGGACTGGAGATCATCGACAGTATAAAGGACACGGCCGCCGATTTTGCGATAGGTCGGACCGGTCCCGTAGGTCCGGTGCTTTTCCAGCGTGCGAAGAGAAATACCGAGGAAACGTGCAGCTTCCTGGGTGCGCAGCATGCGCGGTGGCATTTCCGTGTTGCGGCGCTCTGCCATGAGATCACCTCCGGTTCGTCAGATTGATGCGGCTGCCGGAGACGGCGGCGCGCTATGGCGAACTATGGGGAGAGATCGGCGGCGTGTAGCGTGCCGCATTTGCGCCTATGCACAGACGGCACCCCTAAAAGGGCTGCAAAAGCGCGAAAATGCGTGAGATTTCAGCAGTTCAGGGAGGCCGATGCGGATTCGCACAAGACATCCGCACGCAGTTCGGCTATGAATACAGTTGGAGCAGACGCACTGCTCCGGGGCTTAGTAACCCCTGTTGGCGGTTGGTGTCGGCCGTGACGATGCCACACTCCTTGACCCTATGGTCGGGGAGCCCTTGGCGTATGTTCAGGGCTTCTCGCCTAAAGGCCATGGGGCCGTCCAACACGGTTACTAACTCCCCGATCACCAGGAGTCAGAGAGTTGTCTTGCGGGGGCGAACCGCAGAAACTCCTCTGAAAGAAGGGGAATGACCGTGAAAGCACCGGTGGAACTTGATCCCGATGTGGATGATCTGGCCCCGTCCGGCGATGTCATCACTGCCTATGACGAGCAGCATTTCGTGACCTATCTGCGCCTTCTCGACGCCAAGGCCGAGGGTGCTGACTGGAAGGAAGTGGCGAAAATTGTTCTGCACCGCGATCCCGCATCAAATGAGATGCTATCCCGGCGATGCTGGCAAAGCCATCTGGAACGCGCTCAATGGCTATCGCAGGAAGGTTACAAGCAAATACTGGAACAGGCTGCGGCAAACAGGAATCGGTGAGACTGCCTTATTTGCCCTTTGAGGGCGAACCTGTCTTTACTGGATAATGCAAAAGTAGCCGATAGCCCCCGCTCATCATCCTGATGCCGTGGGCAACAAGGCGACGTGCTTTATTTTTGCGCGGATCAGTCTCGAAATCTTCCTTATTGCCACGGAAGCCGAGCAGAACCTCGGCTACGGCTCGATAGCTGTTGCTGTGCAGCCGTGCGTCCAGTGCCCTTAAAGACAGAAGGTGCCATTGCCGAAGCTGCGCTGGCATGGCGCGAATATCCCGCCCCGGAGAGCGGCCTGTCAGGCACCTCCAGAGGCGGCGGGCCGCATGGGCGCGTAATTCCATGAATTCGTCCATAGGCAGGATTACAGCATAGAAAGCTGCCGTATCGATCGCGCCCTGCGGCAGCCAGAATTGATGCTCCATCCCACCGATACGCCAGATTGCGTGCCAGCCATCCGGCGCGCGGCGCAGGATCAGGCCCTCCAGACCGGCGAGAGCGATAAGCCTTTCAGTCTCAAGGCATACATTCTCGACAGGTGACAGGATAATAGCCTGAGGATTAAAACAAGGCGACCAGAAAGGCGGGTTCAAGTCAGGCCGCGCGTTTGGGTCGTGCGGGAAATCGCACACCCCAGCGGCAAGCAAAGGCGTCCACCTCAGTAACACTCAGCACTGCCTTCTGTGCAAGGCACGTGACGTCGTTGCGGTAATCTTCATTGCGACGAAGATATTCCCAAGCGAAACCAGCAGCTGAAAGATCTTTGACGTGTTTATATGCCGCCGGAATACGCCAATCTATGCTTTGCATGGCGCGTCCTCTCATAATTGGACAACGCGAGACATCGTCCGATCCGGAGAGGCTGCCGCAACTTCAGCGCTTCGTGTAGCCAGATTAATAAGATAAGTGGATCGCCTAAACCGATAAGTCTGTTCAGCATTTCTCTCCACTGCCCCAGAAACCAATCCACCCATTTTTTCATATGTTGGAAAACACATGGACCTCGCCATATGCGGTCTCCATGGTGAAGAACTCGCCGGCCATCTCAGCGTCACGTGCCATCGCATCCCAGTCGATATAGTAGCGCAGAGCGTCGGGGATCGTAACGCTCTCGGTGGTCAGTTCTTCCATGTAGTCGGCAAGCTTCTGGAACTGACCGTGATAGCCGTCCTGCAAAGTGAATTCAGCTTGGTCTATGCCACCGCCGAACTGCTCCAGCAGGCCAGCGCCTAGTGCGCCATGCTCTTCTATGAAAGCGGCCATTCGCGTCACGGTGCCAATCTCAGCATATTCGCTGATGTTGACGCCTTCGAAGCCCTCATAGTCGTGAATGGCGTATTCCTCCGCCTCCTTGATCGGGGAGCGCGCTAGCATGGCCGCAATCTCGTCCCTGATTTCATCTGCGTCCTGATCCGCGTCGATCCAAGTCCCATGCAGATAGCCGTTATTGTAAGCTGCAAGACATGCAACATAGATGCGAGGATTGCTGTCGGATACGTTGGTCATGTTCATGATCCTTTGGGTTTGGGTTCAGAGCAGCGAAGCGCCGCTCTTGAACCCTTGCCCGTCGGCGAGACTGGGGTAGCAAACAGCAAGGGCGGCCAGGGCGGAGGGGGATCACCCGGCCTGCACAAGCCTATTTAGGTGCGGAAGGATGGGGATACCGCCCTGAACGGTTCACTTACCTTGCTGGCGCGAGGGCAACGCCCTTAGTGCCTGAGCACCACCATACTGTAGAACTCCTGCGCCGCACCGGGTGATGATGAGAACTACGTTTACGCCATAGCCCTCTAAATGAACTTCGAGGTAGGACCGGCAGCCAGATTAAGCCCGAAGAAATCCATAAGTAAGTTTCCCGTTACACGCCGATGAACGGCCAATAAGGGGCCGATGCCAGACCGTCCGCTATTGGGCAGGTCTAGCCAAAAGCGGACATATCGCTTATGAAATGTAAGATCGGAATAGGCCTTGCCGTGATCGGCGGCTATAGCGAGTTATAGAGGGCAATCGGCGGAGTATGGTGGACCGCCAGCTACCAGTCTCCAGATACCATCCCTATCTTTTTCATACAGTTGAGCCTTGCCCCAGCCGATTATGGGCGAATACTTATATGCACAAATCACACAGATATTGCCCCACATGGGATCAGGCGTTGCCTCAGCGGGACCATCGATCATGAACTGTTCGTCTCCCATGGGGCGCGAGCACACATCGCAATTGTCAATTGGGCCATGCCATTGGTGACCTGGCCAGACCTTTTGTGCAGACGCTGCAATCTCCTTGAAGTGCTCAGTTACTAACTGATGACGACGCCCCATTACCATAATCCTTTGTCGGGAGCCCCAAGAAAGATAGGCGATGCCAAGGCGACCTTAGAATTAGCATCGATGGATGCTATGTGCACCAGTGCAATGGTTTTGAATATGCCCGAACTCAAAGTGACTAATGCTGTTGATGTCGTCATCCACCGTGGATCGATCATGCAAACCAACGCCCAGCCATCGAATTTCCGATATATGATGCACTCTTGCCTCTTCCAAGCCTGTGGCACGGCTGCGCTGTATGTATCGAGGACTTTTTTGCTGCGAAAGGTAGCTTCGGGTGAGTACCAGTACTCACCGACGTGGAGATCGGTCAGCGCTGTGTCGTCCGAAAATTCATTAGCATACAGATCGTCGTGGTTAAGCACACGGACATAACCGGCCATCAACCTGCCTGATGCGATGCCGAGGTCTCTGATGCTCTTAGCCGCACCAAGTTGTGGCTGAGGCAAAGAGATTGAATTGGCGACAGCATACATGTCCGCACGTGGCACGTTGATGTACGATAGGTAGTGAAATGGTGGACGATTTCCGACAACATCCCCCAAACAACTTTCAACCCAATCGTAGTGCTCTTCCCGCATCTGCAATAGACGTAAGACAGGGAACTGCTTCGGCTGCTGATCTACTTCAGCATGGCAATTCTTACAGAGTAGCATCACATTCTGCAGAGAAGCTCTGTTCTGGGCGTCGAGATCGCTTTCTCCTCTCGGCCCACCCTCTGATGCAGCGACTATGTGGGCATCATCTCCAAGGCGCGCCCTCTCGCCGAATGCGTTTTCCAAGAACAAGCGCGTCCTGCATTTATTACAACACCCACCGGATTGAGCAATTATGTGCCGCCGATCCGCTTCAGTAAGCTTTACTCTTTGCAACACCATATCAATACACGCGCCTTTTCAAAGTTGGATGTAAGTGGTCGAAATTGACCTAACTGACTTGGTTGATTGCTAAAGAGGTCTGACATTCAAAGCAAC
This sequence comes from Brucella sp. 21LCYQ03, assembly GCF_023554105.1. GTDB lineage: Bacteria > Pseudomonadota > Alphaproteobacteria > Rhizobiales > Rhizobiaceae > Brucella. The sequence continues at coordinate 16,448 of NZ_JAMJWE010000005.1, read as the reverse complement.
ACCTCATTGAATATGTCCAATACTGAGCAGAATAAAACCGATGCCGTCATTTGCCGCAAAAGGACGGACGTCCGCTCGGGGCCGAACGTAATCATCCTCGGCCTCCAAGTTTACAAGGTTGTATAGTGTTGGATTGGCAGTTCGTCACACCAACTTGGTAGCGTGCGGCGATCGATGGCAAATAGGCTATTGCAGGCGGCAATCGGCTGTGTATGGCGGGCCGAAGCCGAGGAAATTGAGAACTACACCTACGCTATAGCCCTACAAAATGGAGGCTAGAAAGCGTTGCCCAACGGGCGGAGAAATATGGGACCTTGCGTCCCGGCTTTAGACGTTGGCGCGCCAACGAAAAACCTAGTGGAAATTGCCTTTTCCACCGGCTCCGGACCGTGAAGCGTGATCAGATAATTTAAAATAGTCGCGCGTGACCTCAACCATGACATTGCCACGTGCCTTTAACGTGTGGATAGGCTTCGCCTCTGCCATTTACGTCTGCGGCTTGGAGGCTAGAATTTTGAACGCGGAAAGATCAACCCCGAAAGCCTTCCTGAAACTTTCATTTGCCCAGCCGCTGAAAGACTGTTCATCGTAACTGTCAGACATCCAGCTAAAATCGCAGTTGAACGGGCCGTCACGCAAAATCCACTGTTCGGTCAGTTCATAGAGCGCCATCGTGCTATAAAAGCGATTGAAGGTTTCCATCACCGCTTTTTCAGAGCGGCCGGGCCGTTTTCGGGGGTACACCCCGTCCTTATCGGCCTTGTCGCTAAACAGCGACAAGTGGTGCAACCATACTTGTCGGAAATCCACCTCGCTCGGATGACCCGCCATATATGCCCCCGGCCAGCAGAAAAATTGCGGATGTTCGTACTTGTCTTTACACATCGAAATGTAGTGCGAAAGAAAGACTCTGATATTCAGGTTCTCAGGGTTGAATTTGAATGTCCGGTGCTCTTCCATGAGCTGCTGAACAAGCGGATATTCCTCCACCCATCGCACTACCTCTTCCAAAGCTGCCATTGGATGGTCGTAATGGCGCGCTTTACAAAGCTCGCCTGAAACCTCAACATATTCCTCTAAAGATAAGTTCTTTATAGCAGACTTCAAATGCGGTGCGTCTTTGATCGCGAAGCAAAATTCGGCAAACCGTATCCCTACATCCACGTGGTGGATCAAGTGTTCTAAATGGCCGAAATCAAACGGGAGCCCGCGCGTCGGATTGATCGCGAGATCGCACACCAAAAGGAAAAGCGGGACAATCGGGTCGGAAAGAGAAGAGGGCCATTCCGTTTCCGTATGCTTCAGGAAGCTTTCAAAAGCCTCAACGTATATGCCTGAAAGATAGCCCTCGGTTCTCCACTCCTCGCAGGTCAACGGCTTGTCCCGCGCGCGATTTAGAAAATCAAGCTGAATGAAACGTGCCTGCCCTTCGTAAATCGCGTGAAGTCCAACATAAGGAAGATGCACGTTTGAGTTTTTTACAAACCCCTCATATCCTTCTGTATGTAAGCGAAGAGTTTCTTCGCTGAGGCGCTCTAGGCTTGGCAAAAATTGGAATTCTGGATCGATAGCATCTGAAACCAAGCCGATAAGCTGTCCGTAAACGATACTATACATATATCCAATGTCTTCGAAATGATTATCTTTAATCATCCAATGTATTGCCTGCCGTGGGCGAAGGGCATATGATTTATAGTAGAATATATCGAGCGCGTTATTTACAGAAAAGTTCGCTGGAGCGAGCTTTTCCTGAGCCTCCCATCCTTCGTCCAGCAACACCTCATCGGTATATCGTTTCAGCGATTTGATTGGGCCAAACCTTTTCAAGCATTCCCGAAGCTCGTCCATTGTCGAATGTAGTTGCGAGAAATAACTCAGACTCAGCAACAATCCTGACGTCGAGCCCACATGCTGCCACCAGTGGACCGTCTCGTGAATGTAGGTCGAGTAAGCCTGCGTCGCTTCCCAAGGTATGGGACCGTCGCCGTATGCGTTTCCCTCAAGCTTATCCATCAGTTCATGATTTTTCGGGCTGAGGCGCAGAACGAAGCGCGTGGTCTCATATGAACCATGTCCACGCAGCGTCGCGGCGAATGTCAAAGGCACCTTATAGTAGTCCGCTTGTGGATCAAGCAGGTCATGGCGCAGGTCAGCAAACTTACGACTGTCATCTGTCATGGCGTATCTCTCGACGAGGTTTCACAAGCCTTTGCGAGGTCTTGCCGATAGGGCGTAGCTATCTGAGACGGCGCATTCGCTATATAGATTTTGGCTTTTGCGAGAGCTGAGCCTTCCAGCTTTGCGAGGTGGACGGTTAATTCGTCTAGGGTTGGAATCGAACCCCTATTTCCCTTCATTCCCGGCAGCAGCGCGGTCCATACAACTGCCTGCACTCCATTCGCTGTTGCCCACTCGGCTATAGCATCGCTCGATGGATATTCTTTTTGAGTATCGTTAGGCCAACGGCCGATTGAACTTTCATAGGGCACGCCCTCCCTTACCTTGAGCGCCTCAACGGCTTGAGCGACGGTCTCCACATTCAACTCGGCCCACAGAGTGGGAACGCGATGATCGCTTTCAACTATGACAAGTGTGATATGATCTGCGGAGGATTGTCGAGCAAACTCCACCGGAAGGCTAGGCCCGTTAGAATGCCAATCGCCAATTATAGGCAAATCACGCGGCTCCCATATGAGCGAACCCCAGCCGATACAGGCGATTTTAGGCGCTGAGTTGGTTTTGATGTTGTCCATCAGGCGACTGCCATCCACCGAGTGGCGGGGATAGCGCAGGTCGCGCCGTCATAGACAAACGCGACGCTATACCGCGCGCGCGTTGATGCAACATACATCTTCGCCGCCGACTTAGCGACGTGAGTGAGGTTTCCGGTTTTCAGCCATTTAGTAGCAAGTCCGTGCGGGTAGATCAGGACGCGGTCGAACGTGAGCCCTTTCGACTCTCCAAAATTCATGACCTCGGCAGCCTCGCAGTGCGTTGCTGCGGAGTAGCGTAGAACCTGCGGCGCGAATTGATGCATGTAGGCGTCCACGTCGGCACTTTTGACGAGAAACACGCCGTCGTGTCCCGTAATTGTGCAGTTGAGAGATTTGGTCTTCGGCTCGTTCGGGAAAAAGCTGTCACCAAGATTGGCAAGCGCCTGATTGCAGCGGTAAGTCTCGCGCTCGTAATCTATGGAGACCAGTCCTGCCTTCTTCCATGCTTCGAACTTCTTGATGATAGCCGGGCCTCGGAAAGCCTTGTTCTTCGGAGCATTGTTGGTGGCGAAGGTGGCTTGGCGGTGATCGCCGACGAACGTCACCCTGACGTTCGACCTGAGCATCCGCTCCAGCAAATCTAGGTCGTAGCCCGCCATGTCCTGAATTTCGTCGATGATGATATGGGCAAACCGCTGTCGCAACCTTCGCATAACAGAACCGCCCGATTTGGCGTCGCACGCGCAGATAAACTTCGAGATTTTATCGGAGTAGATTAGGCGGCCATCGGAAAAATAATGTGCTGCCGTGTTGGCCTCCGGCGCATAAATGGCCGACGTTCCTTCGGTCCAAAAAATTCCGTCGATCCTGCGGGAGTGCATCGCTGACTGGTAGGGGCGGGCCAGTTCATGCAAGAGAAAGGTGTACCACGAAATCACCTCGACATGCGGAGGGATCGCCCTTGAGCGTTCATGCATCTTGAGCCCGATCTCGCGGACATTATTCCGCGTGTATGTCACAAGTGCCGTAATGCCGGTGTCAGCACCTAGTGCCTGATCGACGACGCGGGTGGTCTTGCCACCGCCGGCGGCGGCTATAATGATGCGGCTAGCGGATGGCATCGGCTATATAGTCCGGCACGGACCAATCCACGGTCGTCTCGAAGAACCTCAAGGCTACATCTGCCTTGTTCTTGACCATGTATTCGATGGCGGTCGCCTCGTCGGTGAAAGTTTTGCCGAGCACCGCGTTTATGGTTGTCAGCCCGTTCTTTTTGACGAGCTGTGGCTCAAGGGTCTTGGCCGTCTCGTCCGTGTCGTACCGGATTTTGACAACATCCGAGGTGAGGTAATTAGCATATTTCGCCAGCAGCCCGGCCACGCTGCCATCATTGTCGGTCACGACATCGGTCTCGGTTTCTAGCAAAACCGCAATTTCGAGGAAGCGTTTAAAGGCGAGAGAGTTGACGGAAATCACGTCGACGCCATCTTCCAGTGGCATCTTTCCGTGCTTTTTTTGGTAGCCGCGCTGCACAATCAGCTCGTCGGATGGGCCTTCGACCAAGATGGACCGCTTAGCGAGAATAAGACGCAGCGTGTCGTGGCCCGGCAGCTTCATGAAATAGTCTTGTGTGGATGTATTTGCTAAATCGGAAAGCCGCACGCCGCTACCTCGCTGGAAGAGGAGCACCGACTCTACGCCCAGTTTGTTCAGCACGAAGCTGCTATGGGTCGTAATAAAAATCTGTCTCGTGCCCGCGTTAGCGGAAATATGCCCGATCAACTCGTTGAGGCTGGCGTAGGAGAGATGGTTTTCCGCCTCTTCAATCAGTATGATGTGGGACTTGGCGGACGTCTCCATCGCGAGCTTGATCTTGACGGCGTTCTGCTCGCCCTTGCCTACAAGCGTGAGCGGGATGTCGTCCAGGTGGGGCATGATCCCTGCCTCCCAACTCGCGCGGGCCGACGTGTCGAGCGAAACGGAGATGATTTTCTCGCTGATCTTCCCTTTTTTTAGAGCAAGCGCGTCATTGATTGTTTTGACCTTGGGTTGCTCCAGAAAGCGGTCCTTCATCAAGCGATAAGTGAGAGCAAGATCGACTTTTTCCTGTGCCGACAGGCTCTCTTTAACAATGTCCACGACATATCGGCTTGCGGCGACATTGTTTTTGAGCGTGCTGGCGTCGATAAGGCTTGCGTGAAGTGGGATGTCGCGAGAGTGGGCAATGTCGTTGCCCGCAAAATTGCGCCATACAATACGATAATATTCAATCGGAACGGTACGAATTTCTGCAGGATCGCTGACATACTGAATGAAGTCTTCGGCGTGAGATGGATTAAGCTCAATGCTGAGCGACACGCCGGGGCGATCTATTTTTAGCGAATTATGATCGCCCTTGAGCTTGGCCAGGTTCGGGTCGTCGGCGAGATAAACCTCAAGGAGAATGCGCGGGGGTTGTGGTTTATCGCCCGCCGCTAGACTATCGATGTATTCGCGTACTAGGTCGAGATTGAACAGATACGGGTGCATCTCCACCACAAGCGGTCGGCCATTGAGCTGACCGGACAACGCGAGGTGAACGGCTTCAAGAAGCGTAGATTTTCCGCATTCGTTGTTTCCGACGATCACGTTTAGCTTATCGTTCATTATGACATCCGCTGCTTTTAGGCAGCGGTAATTTTGAATAACGACGCGATGTATAAACACGTTGGCACTCCCCCTGTACCCGAGGCTAGCATGGTGACACCCCGAAGTAAAAGGTCCATATTGGCCTGCTGCTTGCTCGGCCATGGTTCAGCGCGCGAATTCCTGAAGGCATCCAATCCGCTCACGGTTGATCGGGAGTGTCCAGAGGAGCTCGAAAGCTCCTCGGTTATGGGTCAATGGGAGCAGAAGCGCTTCCTTGTCGAGGGGGGTTTAGGGGAACGCCGAAGGCTCCGCATTGGTGCGGAACAGGCTCGTTTCCGTATACCGCGCCGCACCGGGCGATGATGATAACTACGTTTACGCTATAGCCCTCTAAATTCGGGGCTGCAACCGGACTGGAAGCCACTGAAATCACAGCGGCTTTCGACTCCTCGCCTCGCCGGCACGCGGATTCTCGTAAGTTGGAAGGAATCGCCTCGGCCGAGCAATGCCCCCGATTGCCTTCCTTAATATCACGCTCAACGAGGACCGTCGGAAAGCTGGCTGACGCTGCGGCGTGGTCAAGCCCGGCCCGCACCGAACCGCGCAAGCGGACTTCGAGTTCGTCACGTCCCACCAAGGGATGGATTGTCAGTTCTGCCATTGCCCCCAACATAGCTTCAAGGCTATATGCATGAATATGTCAGTGGTGGAATCGCATCACGGTAGGTCATGCCCGGAGGGCAATGGTCTGCTTTCACCAAATCTCATCAAGGAAGGACAGCAGGATGGGCCGGAGACACGACGACATCATCACCGCCCTTCCTCATGACAAGCAGGTCGCAATCGAAGCGCGCCGTGACGAATTGAAACAGGAAGTCGAAGGTTTGCGCGAACTGCGGCAGATCGCAGGCAAGGCGCAGGCGGACATCGCATCCGCGCTCAATATCACCCAGCCTTCGGTCTCGAAGATCGAAAAGCAGACCGACATGCACCTCTCGACGCTTCGCAACTATGTGGAAGCCGTCGGCGGCGAAATGGAGCTGACTGTCAAGCTGCCCAAGCGGCCGGTGCTGCGGATTCATCATCTTGGCGATCTTGCGTCGGTCGGTGCCATTTCGGCACGGAAGAAAAGCGGCGATCCGACATCAAGGCGGCGCCATGGATGAGTTGCAGCGGTCCATCTACGTCGATCGTTTCCGTTTGGCGTTTCACACCAAGAAAGGCACCGCCTTTCAGGATTGGTTCGTGCTTCTCGCAGGCCATGCCCTCGGTGCTGATTTCGAGGAAGTCCGCCCGTACGGTCCCTATGGGGACCTAAAATGCGACGGCCGCCGGATCAGCTCCGGCTCCGTGTTCCAGTGCTACGCCCCCGATGCTATGAAGGAAGCCGACCTCATCGCCAAAGTCGATGAAGACTTTCACGGCGCTCGTGCCCATTGGGGCGACAATATGAAGGAGTGGGTCTTCGTTCATAACGACGGGCGCGGACTTCCGCCGAATGCGGTTCAGCATCTCGATGGCCTCCGTCAGGCTCATGCGCCTCTGCACATTGCCAGTTGGTCCGAGCCAGAGTTGCTTGATCTTACGATGATGCTCGATCTGGCCGCGCTTCAGGCCCTCTTCGGTCCCGCGGCGTCGATAGCGATCGTGGATCGCCTTGTCATGTCCGATCTGGTGCCGATCATCGAGGCGCTCCAGCGGCAGGAGCCCAATCCAAGCGATCCGCCCCTGACGCCGCCGTCGCCGGAAAAGCTGGAAAAAAACGCGCTATCCGAGGAATCGGGCCTATTTCTACGCATTGGCCGGCGGAAGTCGGCGCTCGTTGATACGTTCTTTCAGAAGATTCCCCGTCCTGATCTCGGCGAACGCATCGCCGAGGCTTTCCGACTGCGATACGCTGAGCTGAAAGCTCTCGATCTTCCGGCCGATACGATCTTCAAGCACCTTCAGGATTATGCCGGTTTCAACGGCGAGCCGAAACGCCAGGGAGCAGCACTGGCAGTCCTCGCTTATTTCTTTGATAGCTGCGACATCTTCGAAGATCCGGCCATCATTTCCGTGGAGGCGTCATGATCCTCCCGACAAAACATGTCCGTCCTGATCGCGCGCTCATTGGCGTCGGCGCAGAGGTTCTCGATATTCTAAAGCGACCGATGACCATGTCGCGGCTGTGGGACGAGATGCGCGGACGCCGTTCGCTTCATGCGCCCAATGCTCCAATTGACTATCAGTGGTTCATTCTCTCGCTCGACTTGCTCTTCACGATTGGTGCGGTTGACTTCGATCGCGGGCTGGTGCGGAGGGTTCAACCATGATCCGCCGCTTCGGTAGCGACCTCGCGTCTTTCAAGACACTAACCTTCAAGCCGGGTTTGAACATCCTGCTGGCCGACAAGAGCGAGGGCGCCAACGATCGCCAGTCGAGGAATGGTGCGGGCAAGACCAGCTTCATCGAGTTGGTCCATTTCCTGTTTGGCGCCGACGCGCGCAAGGATAGCATATTCCGTTCTGATGCGCTGACGGCGTGGACCTTCGACGTCTCCGTCGACATAGCGCAAGAAACCATCTCGGCCGCCCGTAGCGGTGCCAAGCCGAGCCGGGTCTTTGTCAATGGCGCGGTCGAGAACTGGCCGATCCCGCCGCAGTTCGACACGCGCGCCGGCCTTTTCGAGTTGTCGAACGAGAACTGGAAAGTCAATCTTGGCCAGCTCTGGTTCGGCCTGCCCATTTCGGCTGGGGACGAAGCCGAGCGTTTCCAGCCATCGTTCCGCTCGCTTTTCTCCTATTTCGCCCGTCGTCAGAACAGCGGCGGCTTTCAGCAGCCAATGCAACATTCGGGAATGCAGCAGGCGTGGGATCAGCAAGTCTCGATCTGCTATCTGCTTGGCCTCGACTGGAGCATTCCCGGCCGCTTTCAGGAACTGCGCGCGCAGGAGAAGGTCGCTCAGGAACTACGTAAGGCCGCCCGCAGCGGCGATCTTGGCCGGTTTTTCGGCAAGGCGGCCGATCTCAGAACGAAGCTGACTGTCGCGGAGGCTCGTGCCGTGCGGCTTCGCCGGCAGCTTGAAACGTTCGAGGTGGTGCCAGAATACAAAGCTCTGGAGCGTGAAGCTAACGAAATTACTCGCGAGATTGACGGGATGAACGTCGAGAACGTGATCGACGGCGATCTCCTGCAACAGCTCCGTGCATCGCTGGTCGATGAGGATGCGCCCGACTTGGGTGATGTTACGAAACTCTATGCGGAGGCCGGCGTCGTTCTACCCGACATGGTGCGGCGGCGTTTTGACGAGGTGGAGCGTTTCCACCGGACTATTATTGAGAACCGGCGCGCGCACCTGACCGCCGAGATTGCCTCGGCAGAGGCTCGTATCGCTGAACGCGATCAGCGCACAGCCGAGCGTGACCGGCGGCGGCGGCAGATAATGGGTGTTCTGCGCTCCGGCGGCGCACTCGAACATTATACATCGCTGCGCGAAGAAGCCGGCCGGGCCGAGGCTGAGGTCGAAGGACTTCGCCAGCGGCTCGATACCGCTGAGCGGATCGAAAGTACCAAGGCCGAACTCGACATCGAACGAGCCAACCTGACCAAGGCGCTACGCGACGATATCCACGAGCGGACCGACATCATCCGCGAGGCCATCCTCATTTTCGAGTCGCTCTCCGAGTCCCTTTACGAAAAGGCAGGCAGCCTAACGATTGCCGAGACCGGAGGCGGCCCCCAATTCGAGGTCCATATCGATGGACAGCGAAGCAAGGGCATCACCAACATGCAGATATTCTGCTTCGATCTCATGTTGACCGAAATCAGCCTGAAGAACGGTCGCGGTCCCGGCTTTCTGATCCATGACAGCCATCTATTCGATGGGGTGGACGAAAGGCAGGTTGCTAAGGCGTTGCAACTCGGCGCCGAACGCGCTGAGGCAGCTGGGTTTCAGTACATCGTCACAATGAACTCTGACGCGCTGCCGCGTGAAGGGTTCAAGGCCGGCTTTGATATCCGCTCCTATGTCATGGAAACGAAGCTGACCGACGCGACGGACACTGGGGGGCTATTCGGCCTGCGGTTTGAGTAGGCCCGCCCATGCGATCAGCTCCCTTCACCCGTTCAACCCTGATTGCTGCCGTAGAACTGCTCGAACAGCACAGCCAGGCGCGCTTCAACCAAATCGTGCTTCGTCTCGGGCTTGAGGATGAGATTTCGTCGAACTCCACCATCAGCGTCGCGAAAAAATGCGATCTGCTTGGACGCCTTGTTGTTCAGCGCGCCGATGCAGTCCTCGACACGCTCGATGGTCGCATGACGCTCGGCGAAGCCGTCGTACGCCAAGCCGCACTGCTGGCACAACCCGACGCGATTCATCCATTACAGACAGCGTTTGCCCGTGGGCTTGCCCGCGACGCCTTTGTGTTGGTCTGGGACGACGATGGTCGAAATGCCTCCATTCGAGCCGCGCTGCCGGGGGAAATACAGCTTCCCGAAACCGACGATGAAGTGCATCGGCTCCTAAAATTCTTCGCTTTCATGACGCCACTCGGTCATCTCGATCAGGCGGTCGAGGCGCACACCCGCGGCGATTGGGCTGCCTGCAACGGACAGCTTCGCACGTTCCTTGAAAGCCTGTTCGACGACATTGCCCGCAACGTCCGCCCGGAAGATGCAGCGAAAAGGCCCAACGCCGAAAATCGCCGGGCGTTGCTGGCGGAAATCGGCTTCCTATCGACAAGCCGCAATGAATGGACCGGAGACGGGAAGAACTACGTCAATGGCCTTTTCAAGATGCTGCACACCGAAGGATCGCATCCCGGTCTTTCGGACGAGGATCACAGCACTTTCCGTCTCCACGTCGTGCTCGTTACCGCGCGCACCTTCCTCCGGCGCTTGGCCAACGGGCAATAGGAGACGCGAATGAGTGGATGGACGGCGGACGAACTGCGCCAATTGGACCTGAAATATGCCGAGGAAGGCGTTCACATTCACCAGAGGCCGTTCCGGGCTGCGATGGAGTTGCTCGGTTCCGGTTTCGTGATGGGTGTTGGCGGCAATCCCGAGGCCAAACGCATCATGGATGCTTATGCGGCCATGATGCCGGAAGTTAAAACGAGTTGGCCCGGAGCCGGGATTGGATTGGTCGCGTCTGTCGATCAGGCACGAAAGGCCGTTTTCCCGATCGTCTTCGGCCAGAATTCTCTCCAGCCTTGGCAGATGACGGGTTTCGAGAATGCCAAAGAATGGTGGAATTGGTGCCGCCAGGATCGGATGATCGCCGCGGATGTCGCCTTTGCGGGCGCTGACATTCACGACTTCACGATGGGTCTCAACCAAGTTGAGCAAGGCAATGCTGATGCGGTGACGCTCTGGCGGATGGCAGGGTCGAATCTCGAAGACGCAGCAAACACCTTGCCGTCCGCGTTCAGCCACGATTCGGTCATCCAGCCGATTTGTATGGTGGCGGAGTTATCGATGAAGGCCGCATTGGTATGGGATGGTGTCGATCCCGAATCCTTCCGAAAAAGCAAGGATGGTCACAATCTTGCTCTGCTAGCCCAGCGTATGGGTGTGGTGCGACCGCACCGCGACGATGCGCGAGTTCAAGCCGTGGTGGCGAATCTGCCGCCCTATGTTGCCAGCCGCTATAAACCAGCAGGGTTAAGGCGGCTTCAAGTGGTCAGGCTGGCGCTTGGCGTTCAGTTCATCGCCGCATCCAGCCTTCGGCGGATCGCAGATGCTGACCTTTCCATGCAGATGGAAGTAGACGACTGGCCGGGGCCGCGACGATCGTTCAGCCCATAACGCAAGGGCATCTAGGCTGCCTAAAACGACGCTGAGGCGTCCAATGAGATGGGTAGAATATTTAAGTCTCGGGAGTTGAAAATGACTATTCAGGAATATTCATTTCCTGAGAAGGCGGATTTGGAAATCGCAGGATATTGCGTATTCCCGCCTCTTCTGGAAAACGACCAACTGGTTCTATTTCATGGCACGTTGGCTGAGAACATGGATGCCATCCTACGCGACGGCTTCAAAAGTGCAGCGACACTTGGTGTCGGCAATCTGACGTCGGTGTCCTTTGCCTATAAAAGCATGGCAGCGTTGACGCATCTGGCGAATAAAGACGGGGACCGCGTCATTCTAGCCGTGCGTTATGACACCCTTGATCGCCCGATGATCAAGAAAAATCCAAGCGACATTCACGATTATAAACTTGATCCGGCTCCTACCGTGATCGGGTTCTGTCGCTTGCCTCCCAACTATCGGCACGTATAACCGTAATGGTCAACCGGATGATTAAGGGAATAAATTTGGAGAACGTCTTTGTATAGCCTGGTGATGTCAAGCGATGACAGCGCATGGAGTACTCCGGTTGGCACTGCCCAACTATCGAGCTTTTCGCTTTCACGATATTTGGAATACACTGACGCGGCTCTCGAAGAGAAGTTGAAGCCGGTTTCCTCCTCTACCTTGTCATTCCTGTCAGAAATTCCGACAATATTTCTAAGCGAGCTAAGAAACGACTACGAGAACAACCGTCGTGAATACCTTACCATGCGCGTGGGGCGGGTTTGGAATCTGCAAGTTGTCGGGAATGAAATTCGCTATGAGTTTCGCATAGATCGCGATTTCGCAGAAATCACGGTCCACGATCGCCGGCAATTCGAGTTGGCATTCGAGCTTGGTCGATGGGAACTGAACCGAACCCATTGGGCCGTCAAGCAAGGCGACCTTATGCAGGCGCTTAATCATGCGGGTCTTGCCGAGCATTTCAATAATCTGGCACCCGCGATGCCTGTAAACGTACCCCCACCGCCCGATGAACCGCCATCGGACCAGCCGGTCGTTACCAACGTCGAAGAGTACATGGCGTATGTGCTTTCGCTCAACCCGGCAGCCGACGAAGAGATTTTCTATCGCGGTCATTCTGATCGAAAGTATCGCCTAGAACCAACATTGTTCCGCAGGAATGAGCGAGGCGAGTTTCGCTATCTACAGAAGGAAGCAACGCTCGTTAGAGAAATCCTGACCGCGCAGGCAAACGAATTTTCCAGTGACCAGTACATGCTGGATCGACTTGTCCGCATGCAGCATTTCGGCCTGCCAACGCGACTGCTGGACGTCACATCAAATCCACTGATCGCGCTTTACTTTTGCTGCTCATCTACGAAGTATGATGTTGATGGAAACGAAATCGATGGGGAGGTTATCGTTCTGGCAACAAAATCGGAAAACGTCATGTTTTTCGACTCCGACACGGTGAGTTGCGTCGCCAATCTATGCCTGATGTCCGAAGGCGATCAGGATGCTCTCGATACGTCGCAGGATAAGACAGCCTTCAATGTCACGCCTGCTTGTCAAAAATTGCTTCATTTTATCAGGCGCGAGAAGCCGTATTTCGAAAATAGGATCGACCCTGCCGATCTGGACCGCATACTGTTCGTGAGGGGACGAAACACGAATGCGAGAATTATATCGCAATCCGGTGCATTTCTTATTTTCGGGAAAGACGCTGTTCTACCTGAAACGGGGCATAGCTCGCTTAATCTTCACCGCATTACCGTTCGCGATAAAGCAGCCATTTTGGGTCAACTCGCAAAACTCAATATCAAATCGAGCACGGTTTACCCGGGCATTGAGAAGGCCACTGCCGAAATCGCCAACAAATACGAGCTTAACTAGCTACGAAGCCCGAAGGGCTAATGCCGGATGGTAGGGCATACGTGAAAAACACCACCAATCAGCGCGCGCCCGATATCTGACTGATTATAAATAACAATCCGGATTAATTTGTGCGGCAATCGGCGGTTTTGGCGCGCCGGACGGGATTCGAACTTTCTCCTGACCATTGAGATAACTGCATGACTTGCGTCTGCTTTTGGAAATTCCGAGTTGAGATTTGAATGACCGGAATGAGGCGCATAGTGGTCGTTTAATGCCCCATAAGCTACGACTACGCAGGGCCAAAAACGACCAATCGACCGGAAGCGATTCGAACTCGACCGAGCACGAATTGAGCATGTTGGCCTCACTCACCCTCTCTCAGCCTCTGAGTGACCCATCCCTTTTCTACGCCAAGGCATCCTATTCCCCGCACGGAGCGACGCGTAACCTTCCTCAGCTTGGCATTCCACGCTTCCATGTCCCTGCCCTCTCCGGGCATGGAATTATGGAGACTATGTCAGTTAAACGGAACAGGATCAGCAACAAGGCTATTTCGCCCTCGCCTGGACAGAAAATGGGCGGGAACGATCCTGCCCGCACCGACGCAGCGATCCGGTCCATCGCCCGCTTGATCGGCCGCCAGATCGCCCGCGAGCAGTTCGAACGCAAAATTGCGCAAGAACGTAAGGCCCAGAAACAACATCTTCCTTCGCCCTGATGGTCCAACAGTCGGCCTCGTCGGCAAGCGACATGCACGCGAGTTTCACCCGGTGCGGGCTCCCTGCGCCGGGCTGATGCAGTTTTCTCTTGAGACCGTTTTGGTCCCATGCTATAGGTGACAGATGAGGATTATTGCACGCCGCACGTTGCGCGAATTTGTCGAAAGCCTCGCGGGGCAGAAAGAGCAGCCGGCCGTGAAGGCCGTGCTCGATGCCTGGTTCGACGAAGTCAGCAAGTCGGAATGGACAAGCACCGCCGATGTGAAGCGGCTCTACGCGACGGCGAGCATCGTCAGTGCCGAGCGCATCGTCTTCAACATCAAGGGCAATGACTACCGCCTCGTCGTGTCGGCGGACTTCGAGAAGGGTATCGTCTGGATCAAGTGGCTCGGCACGCACAAGGCTTACGACAGGATCGACGTGAAGGAGATCGACCATGGCAACTGAACTGAAGCCGATCCGCACGGAATCGGATTACGAAGACGCGCTGACAGAAGTCGAACGGCTGTGGGGTGCCAAGAGCGGCACGCCGGAAGGCGACCGCTTGGATGTGCTGGCAACGCTGATCGACGTCTATGAGGCGAAACACTATCCTATGGATCCACCTGATCCGGTAGAAGCGATCCGCTTCCGCATGGACCAACAAGGACTGACCCGCAAGGATCTGGAACCGATGATCGGCCCACGCAATCGGGTTGCGGACGTGCTCAACCGCAAGCGCAGCCTATCGATCGACATGATCCGTCAACTGCATGCCCGGCTCGGCATTTCGGCCGAGGTGCTTATCCAGCCGAGCCGGATGGATAAGGTAGCTTAGGAGAGACCGCTGATGATCCGCGTTGCGTTTTATGCCCGATATTCCTCCGACAATCAGCGCGAGGCGTCGATCGAGGACCAACTGCGCATCTGCCGCGAGCAAGCGAAGCGTGAGAAGTGGAAGATCGTCGGAACATACAATGATGCTGGCATCTCCGGCGCAAGCATGATCCTGCGTCCTGGCATTCAAGCGCTTCTGCAGGATGCCCAGACAGGCCAGTTCGACATCGTTCTGGCGGAGGCACTGGATCGCATCAGTCGTGATCAGGCTGATGTCGCCACCTTTTACAAGCATCTCAAATTCGCTGGCGTTCCGATTGTCACGCTGGCCGAGGGCGAGATCAGCGAATTGCATGTCGGCCTCAAAGGCACGATGAACGCGCTGTTCCTCAAAGACCTTGCCGCCAAGACGCATCGTGGCATCCGTGGCCGCGTCGAGGACGGTAAATCTGGCGGCGGTTTGTGCTTTGGCTACAATGTCGTCAAACAGCTCGATGCGCGCGGCGATCCCATTCGTGGCGATCGCGAGATCAATGAAGCGGAGGCCAATGTCGTGCGACGGATTTTCCGCGAGTTCGCCGCGGGTGTCGGTCCGCGCACGATCGCCCGTACATTGAACGAAGAAGGTGTGCCCGGCCCAAACGGCAAACTCTGGAGCGACACCACCATCCGAGGCCATGTGAAGCGCGGCACGGGTCTGGTGAATAATGAACTCTACATCGGCCGTCTGATCTGGAACCGTCTCCGCTACATCAAAGACCCTTCAACAGGAAAACGCGTCTCACGCCTGAACCCGGAATCGGGATGGGTCATCAAGGACGTGCCGGAACTGCGCATAATGGATGACGCGCTTTGGCAGTCGGTCCGCGAACGGCAGGACGCAATCGCCGAGAAGTTTGCCAACGTCGCCGAAGCCGTGCGCAAGCACCACAAGAAGAACCGCCTGAACGGCACACGTCGGCCGAAGTCCCTGCTGTCCGGCCTAGTGTCTTGCGGCTGCTGCGAAGGCCCCTACTCACTTCGCGGCGCTGATCGGTTCGCCTGCTCGAACCACATCAGCAAGGGCGCGTGTTCAAACAGCCGCACAATCCCGCGCGAGGATCTGGAAGCCCGCGTGCTCTCCGGTCTGAAGGACCGGATGATGGCGCCTGAGATCGTTGAGGAGGCGATGCGCGCCTATGCCGAAGAAACCAATCGGCTGAACCGGGAACGCCGCTCCAGCGGCGATGCCTGGAAAGCAGAACTAGTAAAGATCAAGAAGCAGATCCGCGGCATCATAGAAGCGATCAAAGCTGGCATGTTCCACGAGAGTATGAAGGCAGAGATGGACACGCTAGAAGCGCGTAAAACCGAACTGAACACTCTGCTAACTGATACGCCAGAGGACACACCGGACATTCTGCCGAGCGCCTCGGCGATCTATGCGAAGAAAGTTTCTGCCCTGACCAAAGCGCTCAATCGCAAGGAAGAGCGGCAGGAAGCTGCGGAGACATTGCGCGGCCTGATCGAGAAGATTTCGCTGACGCCGGGGCCGGAACGTGGAGAGATTTACGCAACGCTGCACGGCGAACTGGGCACAATCCTGAACTGGACGGAGCGTCAAGCTATTGGAAACACTGCAAAAACAAAAAATCCCGCAGCGAATGCTACGGGATTGTCTGTATCAGTGGTTGCGGGGGCAGGATTTGAACCTGCGGCCTTCAGGTTATGAGCCTGACGAGGTGAGAGCGTTCAAAAATCGATTGATTATCGATTTTAGCTCGAACGGGCTGCTCCATGAAGCTTGCACAAGCCGTACAGCATACATGTATGGCATATGCATCAAAGGTTTTCGTATTTTTTGGGAATGCTTTGGTTGCGGGGGCAGGATTTGAACCTGCGGCCTTCAGGTTATGAGCCTGACGAGCTACCGGGC